>JAIQZO010000033.1 GCA_021777055.1 Candidatus Anammoxibacter sp.
TGATCTTATCTTCAACTGTTTTATAGGCATTTGAAGCTTTTTGTTTAAGATCATCAAGAAAGCCGCTATATACGCTGTTTAACGTCATCATATAAGTAGCAAAGATCAGGTATAAGGGGAATTTCCAATATTTATACATCAGAGGTGTCCTTCTTGCATAGTTCAGTCAAATATGTTTCAAGGTTTTATAAAGCCTTATCGTTGCATATGTTAAAAGAAATAGCTTTGCATATTGACAATAGGGCTTTGTGATTTCAATGAAAATGTTAATGTTGATAATGCTCAGAAGAATAGTACAAAACTAGCGTCTTCAAAGTCACCGCTATTTTATTAATTACAGCCAGAATAACGATCCGGATTCTTTCTCGCCATTCTATTTACTGTTGGCCAAAAATTATCCAACAGTGCTCTTTTCTCTTTGCGTGAAAGTCCTGCTTGATCTGCTCTATTAAGGAAGCATATACAAAATAACCCTGTATCAATATCCTTACTGTTTGTTCCTTGCAGACATTCATCCATAAAAATCTTTGCTGTCATATTGAGCGGAAGGCTCATACCAGACATATATTCCCGTATATTTCTAGCAAAGCGCTTAAATTGCGGAGTATCACAGTAGAATCTCTCCCAAAACGTCATGGCATCTTTGTTTGTCACTTCCCATCTCTTAAATTCATCCATAAGTATGGCATATGTCCGCCTGTCTTTAGCGACTTCTGTACTAACTCCATTTTGTAACATTTGAGCCAACCCTATTATACCACCCGCAACTGCAGCTACTCCAGTCGATGCTGACACACCGTAATGCTCAACGAACTTTATACGCATCGCCTCTAGGTCCTGAGCAGTAAAAGAATCGCTACACATATTACTAAATGCATCCACCATTCCTAAAATATATGCTGTTGTATAAAGTTCTGGTAGGTCGTCATAATTACCAGTAAATATACCATTTATTATTGCAGGAAATTCATACTTGTCGAGATCAAGAACTATTGCTTCAAATCCACCGTTTTCTGCCGCAGCATATAACTTATCGGCCATCGCTTGATCCTCCGGCACCCCAAGGCCAAACTCATAAAGATAGGCCAAATAGTACTTTGCTGGCGCATAGCCGGATTCTACCGCATCGTTGAGGCTTGGTGTGGCTTCATCATGAAGACCACCTGCTATTAATGCACGAGCAAGCTGAAACTGAAACCGAGGTTCATTCGGTATGTATTCAATCGCGGCCATACAGGCATCAATGGCTGCCTCTGGATCTATGTTTTCATCTTTCACTCCTTTAACTCCAGGAAGATTATGGTTGTCATTGGGGTGGGAAGCTAGACGATCACACTGCTTTGCCGCTTCTTTAGCCGGGTCCTGCATGTAGTATTTGTTGTGTAAAATCTGATAATCCGCACGGTTGAAAAGTGCGTTATTATCTTTCAGTACCCCTCGAGAACCAAAACGCTCTTTCCAAAGCTCATGTCGTTTGTGGTTATATTCATGAAAAGCATTATTCGGATCTAGTATATATTCGTTACGCTTGATATGACCAAGTTGTCGCCGGTAAACGATTTCACGTGATGAAAAACAAAACTTACACTCTACCTTGAACTCTCCCTTCTTAATGTCAGCCATAAGATTTCTTAATGCATTCATATATGCTTCTTTACCAAGATTTTGGGCATCAATACTCCTTAAGGCACTTTCCATTTCTTTTGAAACCTTCATCTTGCTAGAGACAAATCCTTCCCATGCAAGCTTAAGATCTTCATAGTAAGGATTAAATCGCCCGTCAAACATAGCTTGCGTTATATCTTTTGTTTCAATCCCTGCTTTTTTTGCAGCATTCTCCAGTCGCTTTAGAGCTATGACGGAAACCTCTGCGCGGGTTAACCGTTTATCCTTATATTCAGGGCCGAGCAATGCACCCTCTATGGTGGTTAATCTTTTATCCTTAGGTTCACGTACAAACAATCTACCCTCGACCGGGCTAATATCAGTAAGCTGTTCGTGTACTTCCGGGTCGAATAGACGTTCACACTGCACGGCTAATATTGCTGCAATTGTAGTATCATTCATCTGTTTAATTGCATCGCGCACACTGGTATACCTATCTGTTATCTGGGACCGTTCGACCCCGAATACATCTTTCGAAAATGTATTAAGCTCTTCTAATGTTGCCCGGTTCTCTGGCAGAGATTCTATCCACTGCACAACCACCAATATAATTGCGTCACGTATACTGGCATATTGATCTGGTATCTGGGTCCATTCTGCCCCGAATATATCTTTTGAAAATGTATTGAGTTCTTTTAATGTGTCTCGGTTCGTTGGCTGAGTCTCTATCCACTGAACAATAGTATTGGAAGACTTGTCTATCATATTTTTATATGCTTTAGCATAGGTTTCCTTATAAACCATATACGTTGTTTCTACTGTAGGCGCTCTTTGCAATTTATACATATCATTTATGCGTATGATTTCAGCGATACTATCATGAATAACCTTGGCCGTGTCTAATTGATCGTAAGTTGGAGAGTCAAAATTCAATAAAATGCTCTTATTTTTCTGTATTGCTTCAGTTAATAGCTTATCAGCCCTTCTTTCGGCTTCTTGTTTAAAGGCTTCTTCAAATTTTTTTAAGTTTTCTTGATTACCTTGTTTGAAAAGATTGCTATTCTTTTCTCGCCAAAAGTTTTCTAATGCTATAAGCCCATCAATTGTTTGTTCAAACTTCGAGAGATGTGACATTGCGATATTCTGATCTTCTTTATAAATCTGTTTCACTATTTCTGATCGAAGTACTGACAGATTATGTTTGTGCTCCTCAATAGAACCTTTTTTACGAAAGTCCTCTCCGCGTATTTCCCTTTCCCTTCTCATTATCTCCATCTCTATTGTAGTTAAACTACGTCTTCCGATTTGTTTATCTAATTCCCGTATGGCTTTGTATACAGCATTAAGGCTTTCTCGATTGGCTGGCATAGCCTTTAAATCCCGTAACTGTTTTGCGAATATTTGGGCGTCTTCCTTTATTTGCGTTTCTTCGTTTGTCGCGGTTTTTTGTACCTTGCTGTTTGATGATGATACGCGGCTATTACTATTACGAGCCTTCCGTAAGGCTATAATCAATCTTTCTGTAATCTGGCCATCAACCGGCATATTATTATCACGCTCAAATTTTCTTATCGCCTGTCGAGTTTTGTCCCTGAACACACCATCTGCAAGACCAGCATCATAACCTAGTTTATTGAGTCTGGCCTGTACCTCTGGGACAGGACTCGTGACCTTCTTGCTATTTGATTTTGATACGTC
>JAIQZO010000034.1 GCA_021777055.1 Candidatus Anammoxibacter sp.
AATCAAATCCTATTGATATACAATCGGTTTTCATGCGCCCTCCTTTTTTCTACATTGGATATTTATTACTAGTCACATATATACTATCCAATGGGAGGGCCTTTATCTACTCAAGTCTCCTTTTTTCTACTCTATCAATAAATTTCTATAATTTTAGGCATTTTAGTGTACTTTAGGCATTTTAGGCACTTAATGTTAGCACACATATGTGTTCCGCAAATATCTAACCGGACAATGCTGATAATTTTAGGCATTTTAGGCACTCAATGTTAGTAAGCATATGTGTGAAGCAAATAGCGAGCCTGATAACACTGGTATATATATTGGAAATGTGTAGGGCAATCAAAAATGCAGATTGATCTATTTCGCTGGTTTTAATTATGTGTTGACACGTCTAAGTATTTGTGGTAAAGGTGTGTTTATAAATGGACGAAGGTATATTTATGGCGAATACAAAGGCAAAATGTTTGCAGCTTAGTATTGATATTGGTCCTGAAGAACATTGTGAAATAAAAAAATGCGTAATTTATATATTGTTATAATTATACTGTTCGTAATTATATATTTTATCTTTCCGTTTGACATATTTCCGGACTTTCTTGGCTTGCCGGGAAGGGTTGATGATCTATCTTTGATAGGGTTAGCTATCTGGTTTATCAGGAAACGGTTACTGGGGAACCGACAAGGCTTTAAGAATCCGTTCGGGCAAAATAGCGCAAAAGGAAGCGGCGGGGCATGGCAGGGGCAAAACGGTGGGAAGGACCAGCAATATAATTATAAACAAGGCAATGAAAGAAAGAAAACTGCGGAAGAAGAGAGATGGGGCAGTAGTGATCCATACGTAATCTTGAATGTTCGTAGAAATGCAACAAAAGATGATATAAAAAATGCCTATAAAGAGTTGCTGAAAAAATATCATCCAGACAAGGTTGCATTTCTCGGTGAGGAGTTTCAGGAGATTGCTCATAAAAAGATGGTGGAAATTCAGCGAGCGTATGACACCTTAATTAACAAATAAATTGGGAAAAGGAAAAGGTTGACAATTAATAATCCCATGTTTATAATTTTGTTAAGAATAACGTTTTATTTTTAAATGTAAACCTATCCATTTCTCATCAGAAACGGATTTGTGGTTTATTTTTATAAAAGCGGAATGACTTTGTCTTAGAAATTTTTAATTATTCGTGTTGTGTCTCAGGATTAAGCGGAATATACATTAGTGTATTTTTCGTCAGTCCAATAAATCTAAAAGGTCTTTATCTGTTTTAGATCAGAAACTATTATCCCACAACAATAATAGGATCCAAAATGGCCTCTTTTAGGTTAACGTTATTCGATCTATAAGGATCATTGTTTGGAACCAGGCAGTACATTATCTATCGTTAAATTCCTACCAGAGATATACTTAACTGCAATTCTGATATTCTTGTCAGGGTTTTTTTCGTCTTCAGAGACGGCTCTGTTTTCGCTCACGCGTGAAACAAGAAAAGAGTTATCCAGGAACGGTACGTTCTTGAATAAAATCATCCTCTATCTACTCAACCGGCCCAGATCGTTATTGATCACCCTGCTTTTAGGAAATATGTTGGTTAATGTTGCATATTTTAGTGTTGCCTACAAAATGGCGAAAAGCGTATTAATAGCTGGACACGAAAACGCATCTCTTATTTCCGGGATAATAGGTGTCTCTTCACTCTTGATTATTATTATTTTTGGAGAAGTGATACCAAAAAACATAGCGGTCACTGTTCCTGTGAGGGTTTCAAAAACCTTTGTATTACCTATTCTGATATTTGAAAAGGTCTTTCTTCCCATCAGTATTCCTTTGGATTTTATTACAGATAAGATATCTTATCTGTTTTCAAAGGGGAATAATGGAGAGGAAAAAAACATTACTGTTGATGAGCAGAAAATGATTGTTGGCATGGGGAAAAAACATGGTTTAGTTGATGAAGCAGAACACACTATGATTAATGCTGTATTGGATTTTCAGGAAAAATCGGTTAAAGATGTAATGGTCCCCAGGGTGGATATGGCAGTTTATGACGTTGCTGACCCTGTTGATGGGTTTCTTGACATTGTACGCCAGACCAAATATACAAAAATTCCAGTCTATAACACAAGTCCTGACACTATCATTGGGGTAATTCACTCTAAAGATGTATTTTTTGAACCCGACGTAGAATTAAGGAAGTTTGTAAAACCCGTGCTTTTTATTCCTGCAACAAAGACTATTGAAAGTTTGCTAAGGAAATTTCGCAGAGAGCATAAACAGTTGGCTATTGTATTAGATGAGTATGGTGGAACTGCGGGATTGGTGGCACTGGAGGATATCCTGGAAGAGATAGTTGGTGAGATTAAAGATGAGCATGATAAGCATGAAGAGCTTATAAAAAAGACAGGTGAAAATAGATACTATCTACCAGGTAATATAAGTATAAGGGATTGGAGTGATTACTTTGAAGTTGAACTTGAACCTACTGATTTTGATACCGTAGGTGGGCTGGTTATTTCTCTTTTGGATGATATGCCAAAAAAGGGTGATACTGTAGACTTTAGGAATATGCGGTTTACCGTTGACAAGATAAAAAAACGTCGAATAGCATATATTGTTATGGAGGTAAATCCATAGTGTTAGTTATTTTTAAAAACTTCTTTCTTTTAAGGTTTTAGAGTTTTTCTGGAATACAGCATTCAGGAGCGAGAAGACAGAAGAAGAGAAAGCAAGAGTAAAGCAGTTGAAGTGAAACAGGAGGTTGAAAGTGCAGACTAATCTAACGATTAAGAACAGGGTTAAATTATCATAAATCTGTACTTTGTTTTGCCTTCTATTCTCTGAATTCTGAATACTCTATGTAAGGGTGCATTGAATGCGTCCTATTCTTTTAGTGTGATAATTTAATAATGGATTATATTTTATTAGTAATATTTATCCTGCTTTCTGGGTACTATTCTGGCCTTGAGATGGGTATATATTGTTTAAACAGGGTAAGGCTTCAACACCGGGTAGACAGGGGCTGGCGAACTGCAAGGATTCTTGTGCGTCACTTAAGGAAACCGCAGGTACTTTTATGTACAATATTAGTTGGCAACAACGTTGTAAACTTTGTTGCGTCTGCAGTATTTACAAGATTGTTGGAAAACAGGACTTCGTTGATACAGACGGAGCTGTTTACAACTATTATTCTTTCTCCGATTTTACTGGTTTTTGCAGAAGTTACACCTAAGAACCTATTTCGTCAAAGATCTGACAGGCTTCTCTATAACTTAGCTCCCACTCTGGATATATCGCATAAACTATTCTATCCGGTCGTTGTTTTGTTAAAGTATGCCAGTAAGATTCCGTTTATTTTCTCAAAACGATCGAGAAAAGAGGATTATACGTTTCTTAATCCGAAAAGGCTTATGTATTTCTTTTCGGAATGGAGGCAAGATGGTGCCCTTAGCCGGTACCAGAACTTGATGACAAGAAATATTTTACGTTTAGGGCGCGTACCTTTGAACGGAGTGATGATTCAAGCAAAAGATGTTGTATCCGTGCCCTATAATGTTGAAATAAATAAACTTTCTAAATTAATAAGAAATAAACCTTATTCAAGGCTCCCGGTTTATGGTGAGGATAAAACAAAGATTATTGGTACGATTAACTTGCTTGAATTCCTCAGTACTTATAAGAAAGGTGACAAGGTGGAACAATTTGTCAGTGATGCCACATACTTGGATGAAAACTTGTCTGTGGATGAGGCACTTTTCGCCCTTCAAAAGTCTAGGCAGAGGATGGGGATTGTCGTTGATAAAAGTAATCGTACGCGTGGTATAGTTACTATTAAAGATTTAGTGGAGGAGATTGTTGGGGAACTTGCAGTGTGGTAGTATGGAAAAAGTGGCAATTTTTGATATTGATGGAACCTTGATTAAAGATATTTCGTCTGAGCGCGTCTTCTTTCGATATCTTTTAAGAAACAGGATAGTGACATTTAAAGACTTGTTGAGATATGCTGGGCTGTTTTTAAAAAAGTTGTTCTTGTTTAAAGGTGTTTATCTAAGAAGAAACAAATCATATATAAGAGGAAAGAGGTACGAACTATTAGTTGCAGAGGCGCGAAAATGCTTTGAAGAAGAGCTCTCACCGCATATCTCTAAATCCGGAACGGATGAAATTGACCGGTTAAAACAAGAGGGTTATAGAATAATCCTTTTAACCGGTACGCTTGATCCGATTATGGAATGTTTTAAGTCTTATTGCAGTGCAGATGATGGCATTGGTACAACGCTTGAAATGGCAGATGGAAATATTACAGGAAGGATTGATGGTATATATGCTTATCACCTTGGAAAGGCAGATATTGTCAGAAAATTGTCAGAAAATGGTCGAATAGATTTGGCAAATTCATATGCTTTTGCAAATGAATCCATAGATGTTGACTTTATGGAGCTAGTGGGAAATCCTGTTGCGGTAAATCCGGATCCGTTGCTTAAAGAGCATGCATTGAAAGAGGATTGGCGAATAGTAGAGTTTAAGTAAAAAACGCGGCCTATCCATTTTGAAGATACACACGATTAAGGAAAGTGGCAACTTTCCAATTGCCGCTTTCCTTATCGTTAAATATTATTGTAGAAGCCAATTTTAATCAAATTTGGAAAAATCTACGTCAAATTTTATTTCACCAAAATCTTCTATTAGAATTACTTCTGTTTTGGCCATGGGATCCAAATCCGCATAATTAAAGTATGCCTTTAATGACTTCACGTTGCTTCCCGGACCTGAAGGTGGCATTTGCATCGCTTGTTCTACCCGTGCCGGTTGTATTGACTTTCCCTGCTGTTTTAAGATAACGTTGAAAATCTTTTTGGTAGATGATACCCTAATAGGCATTACCGGAGAATTAATAATGGCTTCAATTTCATCTTTTGAAGCGTCTGGCATACCAGCTCGCAATCTCATGGAAGAAATAATAGAAAGATATATTAATTTACTTTCAACTATTCCTCCATCACCTGCTGGCCAATCTCCAAAACGTGCAGGCTTAATACTCTCTGTTCCAAAGATATTCATTGTACTACCCATTCCTAGATTAACTGCATCTTCTATCTTTTCGTCTGTGGGGTTTAGAACTATAGAGTAAGAAAGGCGTGGAACAATAAACATGGCGAATATGATAATTAACGGGATGACTCTTTTTGCTGTCATTTTAAATCTCCTATTCTATTCTTGTTTTTAAAGTAAATATCTAGAAAGCTTTTTGTTTACAGAAAACCGGATGGTTGCGTTTGTGATCCGGAAATGTATAATACCACAAAAGTTCTATTAATAACTTCTTCAATTATAACGCCTTGAGTAAAAATATCAATAAGTTTCTAACTGATAAAACCCTTTATAAAACTCCTTTTATACTTTCTATTGCAACTGTAGTACTTCTTTTTCTGTCGTTTCCTGCAATAGATCAGTGTTATCTGATTTGGATGGCATTAATTCCATGGCTGATGCTGATTAAGAGTAGAAACCGAGTTGTTGTTTCCTCTCTCTTTGTTGGTGCTCTATTCTTTTTACTTAGCCTCATATGGATGAGGCATGTGACCTATTTTGCCTGGATTCTGTTAAGTTTTTACTTAACCGCATACTTTTTCGTTTTTGGATTTTGTACAAACTATATCGTTAGTAGATGTAGGATTCCATTGACATTGATTGTTCCCTTTTTGTGGGTAAGTCTGGAATACCTTAGGTCATTTCTGATAACTGGGTTCCCTTGGTTTTATATTGGTCATAGCCAGTACATTTATCTGCCTTTGATTCAGGTAACGGATATTACCGGTGTATATGGGTTATCGTTTCTTATCATCCTGGTTAATGCTGCTGTTGTAGAGTTAATCAGTGGGTGTTGTCATAGCTCCGGTTATAATAGGCGGTGGTCATATCATCTGCTTGTAAATGCTGCCTTGCCTCTCTTGCTGTTTGTTGTCGTTCTGGTTTATGGTTATGTGTCCTTAAAGCAGAATAATACAGAAAAAGGTCCAATGATAACGGTTGTCCAGGGCAATATATTGCAGTCTGTTAAGAACAGTCCGGATGATATGCAACAGGCGCGAAACATGCATAAATATGTAAATCTCTCTTTATTATCAGTAGACAGTAGTAAAAGGGCAGACCTGGTTATTTGGCCTGAAACAATGGCGCCAGGGATCTTAAACATAAATCCTGACTTTTCCGGAAGAAGCATTGATAAAATTTCCCAGAGTCAGATAATAAACCTCGCTTATTTATTAAATACTAGACTTCTTATAGGTGGAACATCCATAGAAATAGATGGAGATGAACAGGCATTCTTTAATTCTGCATTCTATTATGATAATTTTGGAAGGATAATTGACCGTTATGATAAGGTGCACCTTGTGCCGTTTGGTGAATATACTCCGTTAAAAGAATATTTTCCATTTCTTGCAAGGTTGGTTCCTTACGATGTTAGTCTTTCGCCCGGAAGCAAACGGACAATATTTGATCTTCCCGTTAAAGATGGAAATATAAAAGGTTATAAATTTGGAGTGGTGATCTGTTATGAGGATACGGTCCCAACTTTGGTACGTGAGTTTGTAAAAATGGGTGCCGATTTTATGGTGAATATTACCAATGATGGATGGTTTGGCAAAAGTTCTGAGCTTGATCAGCATCTTGCAATTATGGCCTTTCGTGCGGTAGAAAATCGAATAGCATTGGTGCGGGCTGCAAACACAGGGATTTCTGCTTTTATAGATATTAACGGCAGGATATACGATAGGCTTGTAAATGAAAATGGCGAAGCTAAAGAGGTAGATGGATCGTTAACAAATAACGTAAGGATTAATAAAAGAAGAACCCTTTCTTTCTATACAAAGAATGGTGACCTGTTTGCTATAGTATGCCTTTTTGTTTCTGTATCTTTATTATTATGGGCAGGGACAAAACATTATCTTGATTTTAGAAGAACAAATGAAGGAACCAAGATATGATCTTTTAAGTTTGTTTGTTTGAAAAGTTGCGAAAATATCAAATGTGCTGGTTTTAGGTTGGCTTAGTTGGCTCAAAGACGCACAGTTGGCTGGCTAGAATAGCGTTATTTAGGCTTGTGTGTTTTTTTTGGCTTATATAGTATTACCCTGTAAAAACTTGTTTTTCTAGAAAGAAATTTTTACCATGCATTCTTAAGTTATTTGTAACGGTATAGTTACTGGATGCGTGATACTAGCTGCTTGATAATTTATTTACCTGCCCTAAAAGATTATATCTTAAATTAAATTCGTCTCTTTTTCATGTTGCATCTTGACAGGAAAACTAGAAATTGTACTATTTGCCAGTATCTAGTATCCAGTATCTCATATTTTGATTGCGGCTTCGCCGCTTTATGTTATGTTCTCGAAATGTATATTCAAATAACTGGTAGGACGGTATAACTACTTGCCTCCAGCTGTTTTTACTTATACCTAAAAAGGTAGAGTTGTCCATTGGTACTCTCTTGACCATGCAGAATTTATTGTCCTAATTGCACACTCTATATTTTTAAGTTCATTGGTGGGAGGGGGGAGTTAGAAACTCCCCTTTGCCAGATTAGGTTATTAATCTGGTTTCCCTGCTTCGGTTGCCTCTGGAACCTCTATCAATTTTCCTGTTTTACAATCGTATATGTATCCATAGATTGGAATTGCAGAGGGGACCATTGAACAATTTCGGATTCGCATTACATCCTCAGTAACACTTTGTGACTGATCTCTTATAGTTAACCATTGGATGAATTTACCATCCGTTGTTCCTGGCCCATCACCGCAGTCGTGCCACCCGGAGGCATCGACACTCGATGTCTTTAAACTGCTTTCCAGCAGATTGCCCATGGTTTCATTGTCGAATTTTTCCATTCCACAATCGGTGTGATGTATAACGAACCATTCTTTTGTTCCAAGCAACTTGTAAGATATTACTAATGAACGAATAGCATCATCACTTACTCTTCCTCCCGCATTTCTAAAGACATGGGCATCACCTTCCGCAAGGCCAGCGAACTTTGCAGGGTCAAGGCGTGCGTCCATACATGTTAGGATTGCAAAATTTCTTCCCGGGGGCAGGGGAAGATTGCCTTTATCACCGAATTCGGCAACATATTTTGCATTTGCAGACAACACTTCTTTAACTATTTTACTCATGAATTTCTCCTCCATTAGTTCACTACAAATTTAATTTAAGTTTTCTACATTATGATTTTAAGAAATCTAACAATTATGATGGATTTTTAGTTATGTGATTTCCTATACTTCTATAAGTTTTAAAATCCACGTTTTGCCATAATAAATCAGGCTTTAATTTAAAACCTATCATTATGAATTACCTACTCCCAATATCGCGTTGGTTTTATCGTCATTCGCTTTTCCCTTAGAAAAGATGTGTTGCAAACGATTATTTTCATCTCTCAATTGATTAATGCGGTTTTGGTATTCATTTATCTGTGGTTGTAATTCATCTAAAGTATATCTTTGTTGGATATGCTGGGAACAATTCCAATCGTAGGCTAAGACCTTAAATGTAATTACACGTTCAATAACGGCTTTATAGTCAGGGGTTTTTACTTTTTCAAGTATTGGCAGGTCGTGGTGATCTTTTATATGTAATACCGTGGACTCTGCCCATACTTTTAGTCTCTTTTTGTTTGGATAATCCATAAAAAAAAGCATTGTTCTATTATTTGTTTCAAAGTTGCCGGTACTGATATACTGACCATTTCCCTTAAAATCCACATAGCCTAAAGTTGTATCACTCAAAACCTTGATGAACCCTTTGGGGCCACCCCTGAATTGAACATAAGGCCAGCCTTCTTCACTTACAGAGGCCATATAAAAACTATCTCTGTTTTCAATATACAATCGTTCCTGCCAAGACAATCTGGAACAAAATTCACCTTTCTGCTCCAGCATAGAATAAGCGTTCCTACTGCCATATTTGATCTGCTGTTTTCTCACATGGTCAGTAAAAGTAAGTTTTGTAAAGTTAATTGCCATTCTGCCCTCACTTTCGGTAAAGCAAGAGGTGTCCGACCTCCACACCTCTCGCTAAATCCTTAATCCAACAATCAAAATGTTAGGATGGTGTACCCTTCTTTCAATAACGACCGAAGACTTGCCACTCCAGATGTGCCGGGTAGAGGGTTATCTTTAAGCAGATTAACCCCACTAGTCTCTGCGCCTTCTCTTGCTCCAAATACATCAGCACACCCACAAGAAGCACCTGCGACCTTGTCCTGAACTGCTTTGAAAAGCCCGTGGGCCGGATGATCTGCATTACTCAATTCTTCTGGCCATCTTGCTCCTGTACCTTGAAAGAGAATTGTGACATCATCTCCTTTTTCTTTTAGCTCGTATGCAACTCCAAGTCCATTAAATGCCCTGCCTAAGGCCTCTTCACCGGCTTTTGGGTCAGAACAAATATTTATTGCTGTTTTTAGTATTGCCATTTATAACTACCTTTCTTTGTTGTCTTATTGTTAAATGTTCTATTTTAAAATTTGGAAAACCACTTTTTCTCCTTAAGTTATGTAAAAAAACTATCTCCTTTCATTTAATAGTGAATTGAAACTGGTATAAATTTAAAACTGATATTGCTTTTATTTATGAGCGTGTAAGTTTTTATGGTTTATTCGAATATTTTTATAATCACGATAACCTTGAATAAAATCTTTAATACGTTTTATGTCCTTTTCATCATACAGATTTTGCTCAACTTGCTGGCGAAACTTCTGTAAAGTGTCTGGTGCAAGAATTCTGGTAAAGAGATTAACCGCCCACTTAGGGAGCTTTCCTTTAGGGTCAGTGTAAGTGATTGCGGACAATCTTGTTTGCCCATTTTCGTCTTTTAGAATCAAACTGCTTTCATGAATGAAACCACGCACAAATTGAGTTTCAGGGGCTAATATGTCATCAATTATTGAATTAGCCGTTATAGTTATCTCCTTTGCATCATCTGAAACACTAACTCCCACATGAAAAAGAAATTCGCGGTCTAGTAATGGCCATGGAAAGTCCACAAGGAGGTATTCAATGCGTTCATAGATTGATAGCTCTTTAAGGATTCTATTTTTAACCAATGATGGAGCCCACTGTTTTTTTCTTGAGGTATCTGCAAGTACACAAGCTACTTCCTCTATGGGAAATGGTAGAAGCATTTCTGCTTTCAATGGTACAAGAGATCCTTTATTGTTTTGTTTTTCAAAAAGTTGCATACCCTCATCATTTGAAATAATTTCCCAATCATCTTTTGACGTATTGGCGTAGCAATTAGAAGTTATACCCAATAAAATTACTAAGACGAGAAGTGCTTTTATGGTTTTCCTTTTTCCTGTTTCTAATATATCCATGATTAATTTCAATAAATTTTCTAAAAATAGACAAATTGAATCTTTAAATAGAATAATTGGTAAAATCTATTTAAATAGTCACCCTATAAACCGACCGGTTGGTGCAGACATAAGGCAAAAAAAACTTTTAAACTACTTTTGAAAAAGAATTCCTATATATTGTTTATACTGCGATAAATTTTTCCTCATAACTGCAGAATCGTCCTTTGCTTTTGTTATGATTATTGAGCCTTGTATAATAGAGTAAAGACAATTTGCCAGGCCATCAATGTCTATAGGTGAATTTGGCGCATATTTTTCTTTTGCATTTTCCAAGTTTTCCTTAAGCAACTTGGTTGTTAAATCAATAGCAGAGCTGCAAACGGAAATAATACCGGGGTGGGTTCTTGAAAGCTCCTGTGCAAATGTACCTATTAAACACCCCTTAAAATCTTCAGTCTCTGCAAATCTTATAAAAGAATCAATTAGGCCGTAGATTCTGTCTAACGGATCATCGCCTGCTTCCAAACAAGCAGTTTTAAGTAAATCTATAGACCCTTGGGCAAATTGTTCAACCAGTTCTATTCCGAGTTCCTCTTTATTCTTAAAATAATGGAAAAAGCTACCTTTAGTTGTAGAGGCCTTTTTGCAGATTTCATCAATAGACGTAGCTACAAAGCCTTTTTTAAGCATCAAGTCTTGAGCCGCCTCTAGTATCCCTGTTTTTGTTTTTGAGGTTTTATTTATTGTTTTCATGTTTATAAACCTACCAGTCGGTATAATATTACTGCAACAAATCTATTTTGTCAAATTATTTTCTAAAAATATTTTAAATTGACATCTCGTTCTTTCCAGGAATGAACTGATTTTATTGTGATGCAGATATTTGGGTGACAGTTTCCTATAAAATAGATATAGGTCTTAAATCAAATGGGGCAGATTCCATTGTTCTCGGAAAAGTTACGGTGATTACTTAATTATTAACTATAATTTTAGCTCATTTTAGGCACAGGATGTTAGCACCTATATATGCTAAGCAAATACCTAACCGGACAACGCTGAGTTTTAATGAATCTTAAAAGCAATAATTAGTGGTCTGTTTTCAATTTTAGGCTAATTATCTTTTAGATTCTATTTCATCTTCCATGATTTCCACGCTAATTTTTGCCTCATCCAGCATCTCCTTTGCCAAATCGTCCGGATAGTTACCGTATGTTACTATTCGTTTTACTCCGGCGTTTATTAACATCTTTGCGCAGAGGCCGCATGGGTGTGTGGTGGAATATAGGGTTGAATCTGTAATTTTTATGCCATATTTGGCCGCCTGAATAAGAGCGTTCATTTCGGCATGCAGTCCGCGGCAAAGTTCATGTCTCTCTCCTGATGGCACTTTTCTTGCAGTTCGCAGGCAACCAACTGCAGCGCAGTGTTCTAATCCGCGAGGAACTCCATTGTAGCCAGTTGCAAGTATATGCTTGTCTACTACCAATATGGCACCTACCTTGCGTCGTAAACATGTTGATCTTTGTGCAACTTCATGTGTTATTTTTTGGAAATATTCATCCCATGACGGTCTATCCATCTCTTTTTGGTCCCTTCCATTATTTTCCAATACAAAAGTCTGAAAAAACTTTATCGAGTATATCGTCTGTTACTACATTACCAACAATTTCACCTAGAGTTTCAAGGGCGTTTCGGATATCCAGTGCAATAAATTCTATACTTTCATTTAATTTCGCAGATTCAATCGCATAGTTTAAGAAATCAATTGCATTGCCTAGGGCGATTCTTTGTCTCGTATTAACTATAGTGGTAGACCCCGTGTTATCGATAGGATTACATAAGGCGATGTTTAATAGCTCCTTTTTCAGGATATCTATTCCTGTATGGTTTATCGTAGATGTGTTGATGATTGTAAAATCCCCGTAATCATTTGACAAATCATCTTTAGTGACTTTAGGCGGGAGGTCAGTTTTGTTTATGATCATAATTTTTCTTTTATCTTTTAGCATCTGCAGTAAATCTACACCTATATGGTTAAACTCTTCACTTCCGTCAATCACAAATATTACTATATCCGCCATTTCTATGCATTCTTCTGATTTTGCATATGATTTGTATGTAATATTGTTTTCTGTTTCATCGGTGTGATTAATTATGCTTTCTATTCCGGGGGTATCAAAGAAATGGAACCATCTGTTATCTATCTTTATTCGCCTCTTGACCGAATCTCTTGTTGTATGCGGGATATCTGAGACAATGGTTTTTATGTCCGGGCCCATACAATTTAAAAGGCTTGATTTGCCAACGTTTGGCTGCCCAAAAAACAGAACATTTATGCCCTGATTGTTCAGCTCTTCTCCTTTTGTTTTTTCTGCGATTATATGGGAGATTTTGTTTAACACTAGGACTAAGCGCTTTTCTATCTCGTCATGGGAAACCAATTCAATATCCTGGTCAGAGAAATCTATTGACGCTTCTATTAATGAGCAAAGTGCAAGGAGTTGTTCTTTTATACTATTGACAATGGTACTTATTTCTCCTTTTAATAGCGATATGCCTGCCATAACTTCATTATCGGATTTTGAACGAATCAGTTTCATTACCGCCTCAGCCTGTGTGAGATCAATACGGCCATTAAGAAAAGCCCTTTTTGTAAACTCTCCGGGTTCTGCCAACCTTATGATTCCCTTTCTTTCTGTTTCAGGATTTGGGCATGCTAGAATTTCAGCAAGTATCATATCTATAATCGGTGTTGAACCTATTGTATGGATCTCCAATATGTCGTCCATTGTGTATGAACGTGGAGATTTCATTATGTAAATAGTTACAGGAATATGAATATGTTCTTTTTTTGAGAATATGTATCCGTTGGTGGATGTAAATGTTTCCGCCTTGCTTAAATAGTTTGTCGCTTCCGTGCTAAGATTGTTGCTAGCGTTTGTGCTAACTTTATGATAAGAAGGTGGCCTTTGTGTGAAAATATTATCAAGGCACTGAAACGATTTGGGGCCGCTAATACGTAATATGGCCCTTAAGGATGAACCGCATGGCGTTGACAATGCAATAATTGTGTCTTCAATACATTCGCTCATAAGGTGTGATAAGTAAATTTTGCAATGTATTCTCAACGGGAAGAGGTATACATGTTTGATAATGGAAGGGGAGGTCGTTTATTTATTTCCCCTTCCATTAATTGCAATGACCAATTTCTGCCTTTTTAGTGGGAAGGCATTGGTTTTTTTAATTTTTGTATACTTTTTCGTATAACGAGATTCTCACCTATACTGAAAAGAGTACTTACTGTCCAGTACAATGTTAGTCCAGATGGCATTTTATAAAGGATAAAGGCAAACATTAACGGCATAAATGACATCATTTTCTGCTGCATTCTAGCCTGTGGATCCGCAGACGGTGTCTTTGGGTTTAGTTTCATCTGGAAAAACGATGCAACTGTCATTATCAGTGGCAGTATGTTTAAGTTACTACCTAGAAATGGAATAGAAAATGGTAATACGAAGAGCGTATCAGGCATGGACAAGTCGCCAATCCATAGCATAAAAGGAGCTTGGCGCATTTCAAATGAGAGTTGTAGGGTACGGAATAGTGCAAAAAATATTGGAAGCTGTAGTATCATTGGAAGGCATCCACCCAAAGGATTTGCACCGTTCTTCTTAAATAACTCCATTTGCTCTTTAGCCAATCTCTGTTTGTCGTTCTTGTATTTAATCTTCAGCTTCTCTACTTCAGGCTGGAGGCCCTGCATTCTAAACATAGACATCTGGCTTTTTCTGGTAAGAGGTGAAAGCATCAACTTAACCAGGAGTGTCAATAAGAGTATGGAAACCCCGTAGTTTGGTATCAGGGTGTAAAAACCGTTTAGTATTTTAAGAAGTATCTTGCTTATAGCCTTAAACATGCCAAAGCCCAGTAGGCTCTCCAGGTTATGTTCTCCCAGCAATTTCTCAATTTTAGGGCCAAGATAAAAGACATAACTATGTTTTTGTTCACTGTTAGGTAAAATGGAGACAGGTTTGGTTTTTACATTAACGACAAAGTCAACTTCTTCTTTTGCTTCCTCATTGTTCGAACCTGAATTAATTGCATTGGAATCTACCGAATAGATTATATCATTTGATATTGGTTTTAAGACCGCGGCAAAATATTTATTAACCGCGCCTGCCCAGGAAATCCCCACGGATTCATTCCTCTCAGGTAAATCTTTTGTTAATGTTTTAATTAATTTGTAATTGCCATTTGCCTTGTCAATTCCTACAACCGCCTGCATGTCCATCTTTGCTTCACCTTCATAAACAATGCCCGACGCAGCGTTTATCTGGTATTCACAAGTGATTTCCTGGTTAGACTTATTCGCAAATATTACCTCCATGCTAACGTGATTATCTTCCGGATTAATGGCGATATTCTTTGTTATCTGGAATCCGTTCTGGAACTCTGTTTTAAAACTAACCTTATTCTTTGAATTTCCAATGACCCTGAAATTTCTATTTGCTAAAGATACCTCTTCGCTGATACCGTTTTGCCCCAGTTTCAATTTTGTAATTGAGAGAGGGTAGTAGTCTCTAAGTACGGAATGGAACAGCTCCATCTCTTTGGTTTTAGTACTGTCTTTGTAGTTTTTTAATGTTACTGATTTTAGAGAAGCTCCTTCGTTTGTCCACACACTGATGATATTCTCATTCTGGAGCACAATATGGTCCTGCAATGGTATCTGGCCAAGATCCTCACTCTTGTTCTCGTTTCCACTCTCTGCCGCTGTAATATTGGTATTTGAAAGCGGGGCGTTGTTTGTTATTGGTGTACTTATATTGCCCGGTTCATTTTTTTCAACCTCAGAACTTTTCTGTTCCGGAGCTGGAGGTGAAATCATAGGCATAATATAAGGGAAATATACCATTAAAATAATCGCGCATATAACTAAAGCAATAATTCCTTTTTTATCCATTTTTTACTTTTTTCGTAAAACGGGTTAATGTCCGCTTTTTGTTTATTTTATTTTTTGTGCTATGCACAATAAAATGTACGTTAATTTAAGATTAATTTTTTTCTAACAGACCACACAGCACAGATAAACAAATTTGCCCATACCGCAAGCTTGGTTTTAGCTCTTTATTTCGCTACTCTCTTCCGCCATTTCCGCTTCATCTATTAACATTACCGGTATTCCATCTTTTATAGGATACTTTCTACCGCACTCAACACACACTATCTTATCATTATCCAAATTAACTTCTGTTTTACATAGCGGACACGCTAGAATTTCCAAAAGTTCTTTGTCTATCATTTCCGATCTCCTTTTCTAATGCATATGCATATCCAAAAAAATGGATAATATGGAATTTGTTGATCACATACGACAAATTCATAATGCGGCGAAGCCGCAACCAAACTGGGAATACAGAAGGCAGCATTCAGAATAAAGCATAGATTTGTAGTTATTTACTATGTTATTTATCGTAGAATTGTGCCTGTTTTCCGACTCTTACTTTCTGTTGTTCTGACTCCTGGCTCCTGAATTCTCTATTCCATAAAAACTATAAAATATTTAAAAAAAAGACGTTTTTATAATTTAATACTATAACGGCAGAAAAAACATCAATTTGCATCTTTTAAATATTTTGATATCCTTATTTTATCAAAGGTTGATTCCTGTTGAACTTTAAGCCTGTTTAACCTTATTAGTTCTAATAAAGCAAGAAAGAAACTTATTGCCGCTATTCTGTTATCCATACCTTCAAATAGATTGTGAAAATATACAAAAGGAAGATTGTCAATCTTGACCATTAAATCATCCATGTACGCAGAAATTGGTTTATTATCATCTTTTATCAAAGTAGGTTCGTTCAGCAGCGTCTGTTTTATCATGTCTGAAAATTTATTAACCAGGTCCCAAACCGTTACATCATTTAACTCTAGGATTATGTCATCCTCTTTTTCATCTACAAATATGGCGACTTTAGGTCTTGGTGCCTTTTTTGCTGTTTCTTTCCTCTTTTCGTCTAATTGAGAGGCGAGGTCTTTGTATCTTTTATATTCAAGAAGTTGCCTGATTAATTCGAATTTCGGGTCATCTTCCTCGTCGTATTCCATATCTTCGTTTACAGGTAAAAGAGCGTGCGATTTTATCTGCATTAATGTTGCAGCCATCAACAAAAAGTCAGAAGCTATGTTAACATCTAACATTTGTAAAACTTCAATATAACGCAGGTATTGTTCCGTTATTCTCGAAATGGCTATTTCGTGAATGGCTATTTCTTCTTTCTTTACAAGGTAGAGCAAAAGGTCTAATGGCCCGGAATAGATATTTGTTAGCTCCACTTTGTAGTTATTGTTTAGATTCATACTTGCCTATGTTGTGTTATGGTATTTGTGTCTATAGATATAACCCGGTAAACATCTTTGAGAAAAATAACACAGGTGGGCCAAGGATTGTCCATAATATAGACACACCGGTTTGTTGGCCAATAAGTATTAGACCTAACAGTATAAAAGGACTATATTTACATATTATATCAAACTTTGGCAATAAATGATAAGGTAGTAATCCCTTTAATATATGCGATCCATCAAGGGGAAACAACGGAATCATATTAAAAAAAGCAAGAACCAGGTTAATTTCTATGCTTCTTAACAAAAACATAAAGATTGGTGACATAAATTGAGAGTTTGGTTCTACATTTGCGTACATTAAATGAAATGTTGCCCCGAAAAGAAAAGCCAAAACAAAATTTGATGCCGGTCCGGCAAAAGAGACAAACATGTTGTCGCGCCGTGGGTTATTAAAATTTGCGGCATTGACCGGAACGGGTTTTCCCCATCCGAAATGGGCAAATATAAAACAGATTGTTCCCATTATATCAAGGTGTGCAATTGGATTTAGTGTTAGTCGTCCTTGCAGCCTTGCGGTTGGATCACCAAGCTTGTTTGCTGTCCAAGCATGAAAAAATTCATGAATAGTCAGCGCGGATAAAATGGCAGGTACAAAGGTTAAAATTTCTTGTAAATTCACAATTTCAATATTTAAATGTAAACGTTTTTGTAAATAGTGCTAAAAACGAAAAAACAGAAGAATGGTGTTTTTCGGTAGCCTTTTTCGTCTTTAGATTAGGTACGATATGCGATATGGCAATTGTGTGAATGAGTCGCAGAAACAGTACTTGTAAACGATATCTTTGACGTAATTTCTTACATCAAGAAAACCTTCATTCTGATAATTTTAGCATTATTGAGATATGTTGTCAAGGGTAGAAAGCTTAGTCCTTTTTCCCTTGAATAACTTAATTTCATAAAATATAATTCATTACTATACAATATCTTAGGTGGTTTAATATGCTATTGTCGTATATGGTAGAGCAATCCAATGATATAATGTTGTAATAAATGATAGATTTTATTATGCAATAATGGAAATATAATGTTATTCTATAATACATATTTATGCATTCGTGATTTAGTTTGCACTTAACGATTCAATCCAAAGCAATTGTATAAACTAACATAGCACTGAGAGCTTTGGATGATGCAACTTCATGGTTAGACTTTTTTATGAACGAAGAAAAACTTTTATCAGATATTGAGTATGGCAGAAATATTCTTAGCTTGGAGGCGGATGCTATTAGGGGTATGATTCCTAGTATTGACTCCTCTTTTCAAAATGCCGTTGATCTAACCATTGGATGCGAAGGTAGAATTGTAGTTACAGGAGTAGGGAAAGCGGGAATTATTGGTCAAAAAATTTCTGCTACACTTGCCAGTACTGGAACACCCTCATATTGGATACATTCATCAGAAGCCAGGCACGGTGACTTAGGCAGGATTGTTAGCGATGATGTTGTATTAGCCCTCTCAAATAGTGGTGAAACAGAGGTGAAACTTCTGTTACCTATTATAAAAAAGATAGGTGCAATGGTAATTGCCATTACAGGTGATAAAAAATCAACTCTTGCAAAACACAGTGATGTAGTGTTGGATATTGGTAGAATAGAAGAGGCGTGTCCCTTACGTCTTGCCCCTTCTGCGAGTACAACGGCGATGCTTGCATTGGGTGATGCTTTAGCTCTTACGGTCCTTAAAAAGAAAAATTTGAGTAGTAAGGACTATGCATTTTATCATCCTGGTGGTGACTTGGGTAAAAAATTAATTACAGTAAATATGGTAATGCGTGCTGAGGAGGCAAACCCTGTTGTGGCAGAAGATTTACTGGTAAAAGATGTGCTAAGGGTGATGACTGAAACAAAAGGTTGTCCTGGTGCGGTTAATATAGTGGACAAGAATAAAATATTAACAGGTTTTTTTACAGATGGAGATTTAAGACGCCATTTGCTGAAGGAGTCTGCTTTTTTAGATGAACCTATTAGCAAAGTAATGACAAAATCTCCTAAAATGATTAACAAAGATCATCTGGCTTTAGAAGCGTATAAGATTCTACGGGAGAATAAGATAGATCAATTGCCGGTTGTGGATGAAAAGCTTTTGCCTGTTGGTATTATAGACGTACAGGACATGCTGGATTTAGGATATTAAGCATACTATACGCAATTGAGGTGTAAATGTATCGTTTATGTTTCAGTTAAGTATAACATTCACTTCTATAAACTCAGCTCCTTGAGGAATGGGAATGTAATAATTTGTGCATTTAACGCTTAGATTTAGGTCTGATTTGTTCAAATTGATTGAACTAAACCTGAAGCGCTGCTTAAGCCGCGTTGAGGAATTGTAGATTGAAATTTGGGCAAAGACAATGTGAAGATTCGTGTTACATGCGTTATTTATTATATGTACCTTTCTAAATAGATTTTTGCACTTTTATCTCTTTTGATGCCTGGTTTATCAATTAATTTCTTGTAAGGTTAATTATGGCTGGACTTGAAAAAATTAAAATAATTATACTGGATGTGGATGGTGTTTTAACCGATGGAAGTATAACTATTGACTCAATGGGAAATGAGTTAAAGACTTTTAATGCTAAAGATGGTTCCGGGATTAAGTTTGGACAGCGGGTTGGGCTTAAGTTTGCCATTATTACCGGAAGAAGCTCTGCTGCCGTTGATAAACGTGCGAAGGAGCTAAATATAAAAGATGTTTACCAGGGTGAAAAGAAAAAAATAGAGGCGTATGGTAAAATCCTTTCGGACTATAATTTAAATGATGAAGATGCGTGCTATATTGGAGATGACCTTGTTGATATGCCTGTAATGAAAAGGGTAGGTTATTCAGTGGGCGTTTCAGATGCCGCAAAAGAGGTGTGTGAGATTGCTGATTATATAACGAAGGCCCCCGGGGGCAAGGGGGCGGTGCGTGAGGTTGTTGAGAAAGTTATCATGGGGCAAGGGAAATGGGATGAAATTCTTTCCGGATACTTTAAAGAGTAATTTTCAATTATACTGAGTTTATAAAAAATGACAAAATTAAGGTATTTATTAATAGTTATTGTTGCTGTAACCTTGGTTATATTGATGCTGTCAGTAAGCGGATTATGGCAGATAACTGCTTATAAAGATAAGACTTCAAGCATGAATGAAGATGAATTGGAGCTGGAAGAATCGTTTAGTGCGTTAAATGAGGGAAGAAAACAATTTGCTTCATTTAAAGACGCAAATCAGATGATTTACGGACTACGGCTTCCCATTTATGACGAAACGGGCCGAGAGACCTCTGTTGTTAAAAGTAAGTATGCCGCTCTGTTTGAAAATCAAATATACAATATAAAAGAACCGATAATTGAATTTAAGAACATTGCAAAGGAAAAAGACGGATCCGGATTTAACAGCGTAATTGTAACTGCAGACGAAGGGATAATGAAAGTAGATACCGGTGTCGGAACGTTAACCAGCCATGTTGTAATTAAACTTGATGACGATACCAGAATCGAAACAAATAATCTCTCTTATCTCCCGGATGATAGCACTGTTTTTACCGATGGTGAAGTGAGTATCTTCAGCAAAAAGATGGTAATAAGAGGTCGAAGGCTTCGCGTCAACCTTAGTAATTCCAGTGGAGTAATTGAAGACGATGTCGAAATGGAGTTGGACGAAATATCTAGTGGTAATGTTTTTGATATAGATAAAAAAGATGGTGGTAAAAGAGATAAAAAATCGGTTAAAAAGAAAGGCCCTTATTATGTTGATAATGGCGAAGGTGATGACCCGGATTCTCCCCGTAAATCGTACGTAAGGGGAAATGGACGTTTGGTCTTTGATCTAAAAATAAACGCAGTAACCTTTTTTGATGACGTTGAGGCGTTTGTTGGTGGTATGACAGTTTTTACTGACAAATTAAGGGTTATACTTGGGAAAAGTAAAGATAGCGTAAAAAAGATAGTTGCAAACGGTAACGTGCTGGTAATGAGCGATATGAATGTTGCAAAAGGTGATAACCTTGTCTGGGATGCAGAAACCGGTGTGATAAACATAGAAGACAAAAATGAATCTGCGGCTGAATTCCTAAACGACAGGTTGTTTGTTACCTCAATGCTAATCAGGTTGTCTCAGAGAAAGGGGTGGGTTGAGGTCCCAACACTGGGAAAATTGATAACAAAATCAAAATTGCGTTTATTCAGTGGTGACGAAGAGGCCGAACTAATAACAGGAAAACGAAAGGTCCGTATTGGGCCGGCCCTTGACCAGGTGGATGAGAGAGCTGGGAAGGATGCCATCTATCAGAAGTATGAAGCGATTCGTCGTAGTTTTCTTGATGAAAAGAGTGATCAGGATAATTTACATATTAGTTGGAAAGATCGTATGTTGTTTAAGAATGACGAGCACATTGCCAAGTTCGAAGAAGATGTGGAGGTTCTCAGGCAAAACTTGCAAATGAAAGCTGCCAGTTTGGAGATAACATTTACAGACAAAAATGATATGAAAACCATTGTGGCAAAAGAAGATGTTTATATTAATGAAAAAAAGAAAGAGTATACTACGGAAATTGAAGCAGACAAGATGACATGGGTTGGCAATAATAAACCCATTGAATTGATTGGTAACCCTTATGCAAAGATAAAACTCGGAGGGAAACAACTGGCTTCTTCAAAGATACTTATATTTGAGGAGGGAAACAGGATCTCTGCCGAAGAGAAAGGGCATCTAATTATTGGTGTAAAAGAAGGCGCAGACGGGCAAAATGAAATCAGCAAAAATAGTCTGAAAGATATCAGGCTTGAATGGCAGGGTAATATGGAGTTTAATCGGTTTCAATCAAAGGCCTCTTTTTTTGATAATATTGAGGCGTTTAAAGATGGGTTGAATATAAGGTGTGACGTGTTTAATGTGTTTTTTGATAAAAATGAAAACGTAAAAAAAATCGCTGCAATGGAAAATGTGTATATCTCTAGCGCTGCACTGCAGAATATGGAAGGGTTGGGTACAATGCTAACCTGGGATATTGTAGACAATATAGCCATACTAACTGGAGACCCAGTGGCAGAGTTGAGAAAAGGTGGATCAAGGACACTCGCAAAAAGGGTGTTTTTTAACATAAATACTCGACAGGTAACCTGGGATGGAAGGACCGAATGGCAAATGTATAAGGAGCATGAAGAAAAGCGTCCAAAACCAAAACCGCTTCCCACTGGGAAGCCTATAGCCGCACCTAAACCCATTAAAAAGGTAACCGATCCTTTTTTAGGAAAACCCATTAAAAAAGCTTCCCGGCCTCTTCCAACTGGAAAAACCGTTAAAAAGGCGGTAAAGCCTCTAACCGCCGGAACACCCATAAAAAAGGCGGCAACTCCTCTGCCCACTGGAACACCCATAAAAGAGGCGGCAAAGCCTCGTCCCACAGATAGGCCCCTAATGAAGTCAATGATAAATGCCTCGCCTAAATAATAAGTTCTAATGAGTCAGGTAAACACAAGGAGTTATGTCCTCCATAACCATTCCTGTTCATGCAGATGTGTGTCATTACCAATATAAAACAGGTTTTTTGCTATCTTCCATTGTCTCTTCGAATTCTGCGGTCATGTCCATAAAAAAACTTGTGTGTTGATCATTTCCTGCCATATAGTCGGGGCAAGATAGACATGCTTTCTTCTTTTCCATGTCAATCTTTGAAATTACCAACTTTCTGTTGCAAAATTTGCATTTTGGAGTCTTCATTTTAAGCCTCCTTTCTGTTCAAAACAAACTTGTATTTTAACAATAATCTGTAAAGATTTAGTGTTGTTTTGGCCCTTATTGTTAATCAGGCTCTATTATATATTATATCGCAAAATTTGAATTTATGGGTGTGAAAGAGCGGATTAATTAACATCTGTTTTTTGTGAACGAGTTCTCTTTCGCATATTATGTTTTCTTAATTCTTCTTCACTTAGGCGTAGGCATATCATTACAACCGCAGCGTCATCAAATTGCCCCACGCCAGGAATAAAATCAGGAATTACATCTAATGGATTAAAAACATATAACAATGTAAATAAAATGGTGCAAATTATCCAATAAGGAATTTTTTTGTATCTTCCGGTAAAGTAATCCTTTGTGATTGCAACGAGTAATTTGATATCATCAAGAAAATGAGCTAATAAATTTCGTTTTCCCTCAATAGCGTTTATCTTTTTTCTCATCTCTTATAACCTTTCAGGCCGTTTAAAGTAGTTTGCGATATCACATAGTAACTGTAGACATTTCGTGCGCTCCTAAGTACCACGTAAGTATTAAAACGACTTTAGATTGTTTAAATGGTTTCTTAATTTTCTCTACAGAAAAGAATATTGTATTCCCGTAATAGATCTCTTGAACTAACAGTATAGTATTACCATGTAAAAACTTGTTTTTCTAGAAAGAAATTTTTACCGTGCATTATTAAGTTATTTGTAATGGTATAGTTACTTGATACTTGATGCTAGATGCTTGATAATTTATTCCGCCGCTTTAGAGTGTTATATCTTAAATCGAGTTCGCCTCTTTTTCATGTGGCATCTTGACAAAGAAACAAGAAATCTAACTATTTCCCAGTATCCAGTATCTAGTATTCTGGTTGCGGCTTTGCCGCGCTATGTATTTGCCGCCACCTTCCCTCACCATCAGCTTGAACTGCATAACTAACAATTAGATTATAAGTAATTCCGGGAAAAACTTCTAAAGGTATTTTTCTCCTTTTAAGGTTATCAATGGTATTGATATTTTGCAAAATTGATAATAATTATGAATTGTGATATTTTTGCTCAAAAGAAACTAGAAAAAAATGATTTTCTGCCTAAAGAAATTGCCGATAATTATTAATGAGGGATTTGGGCGAGACAGTGTGTGGAAATAGGTGATAAATTCTTTATATAACCTATATTAAACACACATATTTTCTGGCGTTATTTCATCTGTGGAATGTTATGTTTTTAAAAGATCAAAATTATAGCAGAAAGGCACAAAGGGTGGATCTTCCCATTCTAGTGCAAATAAATGAAAGGGTTTATAAAACTAAAGATTGGTCTGTTATTGGAGTTAGTATTAGTCAACTTGAAGGGACTTATGAAAAAGATGCCGAGATTGAGAGCACGCTTATTTTGCCCCTTCAAGGCGCGAACTTTGTGATTCCAGTTACTCTTGTATTTAAGAATTTGCGAGGTAATGCGTCAGGCTGTGCATTTAAGGATCTTTCTGAAAAGAACAAAAGGATTCTAAAAAGGTTTATAGAGCTGGCAATAGAGGGCAAGTTGGATAGCGCAGAGGACATTATAGCTACTTATAGTGAACCTGTGTTTGATTCGCCAATCCATGATGCGATTTCTCTTGGTGAGCAGGAAGCCGCACAAATAAAGAGCCGTTTTCTAAAAAAAAGCCTGGCATATCTTGGCGCAGGCATTATCATCGCATGGATTATTTATTATGTGGTTGTCTATAATTTTCAGTACAAAATATTTACTACTGGAGTGGTGGTTGGAAACTCTTTGAAAGTTACGGCAAATAACGCTGGCATCCTGGAAAAGATATATGTAAAGACTAATGACGAGCTGGAAAAAGGCTATGTACTCTTTGATATCCTTACCACAGTTGAAAAAGAGGTACAGATTGCGCAACAGTTAGATTCAAAAATCGATGTAGTAAAGAAAGATCTGGATGCATACAGTAAAAACATGGCTTCTAATTATGAAACACCTTTAATAAAAGTATTAGAGGAGCGATATAAATCAAGGAAAGAGCAATATGAGAATGCAATGGTGCTTTACAATAAAAAGCTTATTACCAAGAAAGATATGAATATTGTTAATAATAATATGATAACCTCAAAGCTCGAACTTGAAAGAAACCGGATGCGGTCAGGTATGGAGAGTGAAAATCTGCAAGCAAGGATCCTACAGTTGAACCAAAAGATAAATGATTTAAAGAGTCGTAGATATTTAACAAGAAAAATTGAAGTAGAAGAGATAAAAAGAAGGATGGCACCGGTAAGCGGAAAGGTTTACATGATAGGACATAAAGAGAGTGAGTTTGTAAATCCTGGTGATACAGTTATGATCCTGCAGACGGATGCGAAACCTTATGTAATGATGAAGCTTCACATAAGGGACATTTTTAAGATAAGTATTAACGATACGGTAAAAATTTTCAAGAAATATAGTAGTAACATATACACTGGCAAGATAGCTCAAATTGGTTATTCCTCAGTTAATCCGGAAGTTCCTGTTTCCCAGGAGAGCAGCCTTAATGAAAGTATTGTCAAGATTGAATTTGATGATGACAAGGTGGATTTTCCAATAAATACGAGGGTGGAGATCAGGGTAGACCGTGACTTTTTTTTAAGGCCATAAATGATTATTAAAAGATTTAGCGGATCATCAGCTTTAGTATCACTATTTCTTCCTTTTGTTTTCTATTCAACTTTTGCTTTTGTTCTTGGTTACTTGTTTTGGCCGTACTTTTATTATGTTAAGAATGAAACAATTGTTGTCTTAGGTGCATTTGCTCTATGGAGATACGGCTGGCAGCTTACTCATTATTGCAGGTCTATGATCTTTCGATTTTACTATTTTCCTGCACTCAAGAAGAAAGCAACAAACGTTCCAGAATACAAAAAGTATCCAGAAAATATATTTTTTGTCATTCCATCATATAATGAAGAAGCGTGGGTGAGCAGAGAAGCGTTTCATGCACTATTCTCGGAGGTTAGTAGTGTTCCTTCAAACGCTATAATAATTGTTGCGACAGGTTCTGATGCTGACGAAAGAATAATCTCTACTATATATAAAGCTCACCCGGTAAAAGATAAAGTAACACTTGTTTTCCAACGGCAATCTCAGGGAAAAAGGATGGCAATGGGGCACGCCCTCCGGTGTGCGTCAAGGTACTATAATAAACTTATAAACGTTCAAGACGACGTGGTTGTTTTAATGGATGGAGATTCTTATCTTGAACCCGGGTCCCTTAGGAAAATTCTCCCTTTTTTTGCATCTATGCCAAAACTGGGAGCCCTTACCACAAATGAGATAGCATACATAGCCACGAGCTCCAACTGGTATAAAACTTGGTTTAATTTAAAGTTCGGGCAAAGACACATACTTTTTCAGTCCCATTCTTTATCCAAAAAAGTGCTTACCCTTACCGGTCGATTTTCTGTCTTAAGGGCGTCAATTGTTATGGAAGAAGACTTTATCCGCCAGATTGAGTGGGACATTATGAGTCATTGGAGGCATGGTAAGTTTCGGTTTCTGATGGGTGATGATAAAAGCACATGGTATTATTTGTTGAAGCATGAGTGGGAGATGCTGTACGTTCCTGACGTCTTGTGTTATAGTCTTGAGAGCAGAGATGCCCCTTTCTTTGAATTGAGTCTTTCCCTTCCATACAGGTGGTACGGCAATACATTGAGGAACAATGACAGGGCCCTGGCTATAGGATGGAGAAAGACAGGATTGTTCAT
Source organism: Candidatus Anammoxibacter sp. (assembly GCA_021777055.1). Classification (GTDB taxonomy): domain Bacteria; phylum Planctomycetota; class Brocadiia; order Brocadiales; family Anammoxibacteraceae; genus Anammoxibacter_A. The sequence continues at coordinate 26,217 of JAIQZO010000034.1, forward strand.
TTGGATCTGCATCCTGGATCAAAGGCTTTCCATGTGGACTGCCCTTGTAGGGATAACAGGAGCCATCATGCTGGCCATTGGAAAATCGTTCATATTCCTTCCACTATATATTTCATGGGTAATCATGGTGCGTGTTATGCAGTTGACTATTATTTCCATTTACGGGCACCCTGTAAACGTGCGTACTATTCCGTTAATGTTATATAATCAATGGATTGGAGCTTTTATTAAGATTCACTCGTTTTTTCATCTTTCAAGTCAGAAATGGTCAAAGGGAGAGAATACACAGGGGAAAGACAATAACTGCGCAATGATAGAGCATCCGTTTGTAAGATGGATGCCCATGTATTGTATGACCTTTTTTTATGTAATATTTTTTACTCTGCTTTTAGTGTCTCAAAATATACTGCAGGTCCCAGATATTTATTTTCTTCTCAGAAAGGTCCAGGCTTCCCATGCAAAGGGTTTCGATTATAAGGAAAACGGAATAATCCCAGATGATGGAAAGGATGACTCTGGTTTAATAAATGCTATTATAAATGACCATGACGGTAAAGACCTTCTAACTATTACGTTGCCGCCAGGAGTCATTGATCTATTCTCCCCTGTAATTTTTAACAGGAATAATATTGTATTTAAAGGAAGAGGAAAGGCAAAGACGATCTTGCGTCTGCACCTAAAAAAAGATGATGACGCCGGTTTGCAGATTGTAGGTGGTAGGGGTAAGAGAATCGGAAAACTGTCTGCGAAAGTTACATCCAGCCAGTCAGTGTTGCCAGTGGATTTAAAAGAGCCTTTGTCTGAAAACAATATTATCTTAATTAAGGAAGCAAATAATAACTCCTTTTTTGATGATATTAACAGTGTAGTCTGGCGAAGGAAGTATCCTGAGATTCGGCAGACAATGATTATGGTAAACAGAAAATCAGAAGATAATAAACTGTACCTGGCAAGGAGTCTGGGAATTGACTTTAACCCTGAAGATACATCATTGCATTATGTCAATGCAGTTAAAAATGTCTGGTTGGAAGACTTCAGTATAGAGTTCCTTATTGACGGTCATGACATAAATGAAGCAAAAGGCAAGTATGAGAATCTTTTTCCTGAATTTGCAGTGGACTCCATTGTTTTTAAATGGGCATATAAGTGTGGCCTGAAGAACATAGGCATCTTTAATTCAGGAAGGCATCCACTGGTTTTTGAAAATAGTCTGCGGTGCTTTGCTCATTCCCTAAATATAAGTGGTAGCTGGAATAAAGGGGTTGGTGGCAGTGGTTATCTGAAATTGTCAAGATCTCATTACTGCAGGATGGTAAATCTGGATGTAAAAGATATAAGGCACATAACGATCCAATGGAGTTCCTCATATAACGTGTTAAGTAATGTAAGGAGTATGGTTGATATAAATTACCATGGTGGCGGAGAGCATAATAACATAGTAGAAAATACTGAGCTGCTTATTCCAGAGTACCACCCTTTTAAACCAGTATATATCACTGGGAATAGGGCCAGATGGGCACCGCCATCCGGACCGAACAACTATTTTAATGGAGAATTACAGCATCCTTGAAATTTTCTAATCCAGCAGCAGATACAATCTTTGCAATTATCTCATAGATCTTTATCCTTAATCCCATTATTTCATACTTTACATTGATCTTTTCAGTTAACATTAGATCAATTGCCCGTTCGGGGGTGTAATCCAGGACATCGCTCATGTCTTTAGCCCTTTCCGTCGCAGTTATTATATTGTTGCTGATTTTCTCGTATTCAAGAAGTTTAACCAATATCTTTCTTTGTTGGAAATAGAACATCTTCGATAGTTTCTTTAGCTGCTTTTTACTTCTAACCTCGACTATAGACATTTGATGACGGTAAAGTTCCTGTTCTTTTCTGATGATTTTACCTCGGCCTTTGTAATAATGTATTGGTATTTCAAGCTGAATGCCGATGTTGTTCTCTGTATCGTCAGCTTGGTCTCTTCTATGCTGTATATATAGATCCGCAGTTAAATCATCCGCCCAGGATTTTGCGAGTTCCGCCCTTTTAATCAAATTTTCCTGTATTTTCAGATCTATTGAAGTCTCTCTAGTTTGTTTTAATAAACTATCAAGATTAATCAGCTTGCAGAATTCTATACGATTGAGAATATTAAAACTTTGTAGATCTATAATAGCTGGAGGTTCAAGCAAATCTATAATAGCTGGAGATTCAAGATTATATAAACCCTTATTAAGAAGGGCCTGGTTGTATTGGAATTTGGTTTGCTCCAGATCGTCTTTAGTTATATAGCCGTCTTTAAGCTGAGCAGATCTTCGTTTAATGATTTCTTCAAGGGTATCTGCTAATTCAAAGAAATTCAGTGATGAGATATATTCGGATATATTGCTAATGTCATCCAAACTGCCATTGAGTCTGAAATCTTTAATATTGTTATTTAGCTGTAATATCTGCAGTTCATTCTGTAGTTTCTCTTTTTTAAGGGTTTTTTTCGACTCATATAAGCCATCCCTGAAAAGACTCCACTGTAACTTTAAATCGTATTCGTAGTCATAGAATTCCAGGTCTTTTTCACTGTCAAACCGTAAATAGAAACCTAAAAAAGGCATCTGGTTCCCTTTCATTTCCAGATACTCCTTGGTCATTGTTTTCGTATAATTGTCAATCAAAAAGCTGTTGTCCTCAATCTTTTCAGTTAAGCTTTTTGGTATCAGAGTTTCAGACCTTAATTTCTCATTTATTCTTATTCCGTTACCAATATCGTGATATTCACCTTCATTGCTGAATGCCAGATTGCAGAATAAGATACTGATTAGTATTCCATAGGATAGATTTATAAATAGTGATAGATTTCTATTATTAACTTGCATCATTCTATTATAGGACATTATTCTTTAAATTTACTTGGTAATTTGTAGAGTTTTTTACTAAAAGAAGATTACGTCCTATACCGCTGTTTCAATTTACCTACGCACAATCCTAAAGAGACTATAATCTTAAGTTCTGTCTGGCAGATATATAAATATTAATTGACGTAAACCAGTGTAGCTTAACCATTACAATGAATCAATACTATTTTTCAGGAAGTATGGATTATCTTTGATTTGTTGTAATATGCTAAAGGCAGAGATAAATATAGTTTGTGCATGCTGCGCTGTAAATGCTGTAATTGCCTGTCAGAAATACTAATAGCCAATTTCTTTTGGACATGTATCTTTGTCTATGTATAATTAGTCAGAAGGTTAATTATCGTTGTTTTCCATTTTTAAACTCGGAGGGCTGGTTTACAAAAGCCAATGGCTGTAGCTGGGACGAAGGGGTTCTTGTAGACTGTCAATTTCGGAGAGGATTTTAAAAAGGATCGTAAAGTAGATTAAAACCAAAGGTATGGGAATATAAGATTTCTTATTTACAAAATAGGTGTAAAAACAGATTGGCGGAGATAATTGGAAATGAGTGACGTTCACAGGATATTGGTGCGTGCGCCAAACTGGGTTGGGGACGTGGTTATGGCCACACCTGCATTTCGGTGTATAAGGAAGAATTTTAGGTCGGCCAGAATATCGGTTTTATTAAAACCCTATGTGAAGCTTATTTTGAAAGATGCACCATGGTTTGATGAATTTATTGAGTATGGTAGCAATGTGGGGCTTTCGGTTAAAGGAGGTATGGGATATTGTAAATTAACTAGAAGATTAAAAGCTGAAGGCTTTGATTTAGGGTTTCTTCTTCCAAATTCTTTCAGCTCTGCTTTAATGTTTAAAATGGCGGGAATAAAGAAAAGGATTGGTTACATAAGGGATGGACGTGGCCTGCTGTTGACAGATGGTGTTAATAGGCCAATGGAAAATGGCAGATTCAGGCCCACATACATGGCGGACTACTACCTCAAACTATGTTATAGCGCAGGCTGTGTGGATGAACGGAATGGGCTTGAACTATTTGTTTCTGAAGAGTCTGAGGCCGTACTTGAAGGGATATTAACTAAGCTTAATATATCTAGATCGACGCCTTTGGTCCTTGTTAATCCAGGTGCCGCGTACGGTTCGTCAAAGTGCTGGACTGCAGACGGATTTGCCGATACTATTGATATGCTGAATCATGCGTTTAGATGTAACATTCTTCTTGTAAGTGGTCCGTCAGAGATGCAGCTTGCAGATGATATAGCGTTAATTGCGAAAACTAAAGTCTTTAACCTCTCCCATGAGAATGTTAACCTTGATATCCTAAAACCTTTGGTAAAGATGAGCTCATTGCTGCTAACCGTTGATTCTGGTCCTAGGCATTATGCTGTTGCATTTAAAACTCCTACGGTGGTATTGATGGGGCCAACAGATCCCAGGTATACTGAAACGGATAATGAGATTGGGTCGGTTATCCGTGAAGATGTGGACTGCGGCCCGTGCCATAAGAAGGTGTGTCCTGTTGATCACAAATGCATGAAAGGTATTGATCCGCAGGTAGTCTTTGATGCTTGTGCGAAATTCATGAAACCGTTGTCGTAGTGTTGTTCTGTAAATATCAGGTATCTACTTTAATCTTTCTGCCACAAGACCAGCATTACATCATATAATGCATGTGTATATACAGCAATTCCCAATCCCCTGAACAGGTAAATTGCTGAAAGTATGGCTCCTGCCAGAAAACGAAACACAAAGCTTGCACTTGTAAACGTGTCACTGAGGGAACCTACGTAATGGATGCCGGAAAATAGTGCAGAACCTATTACAATACTCAAAATAACTACGACTGCTTTGTTAAGCCGGAGTATACTGCCTAGTAAGAATCCCAATGCCGCGAGTAAGAATAGCCGGAAAACTATCTCTTCATAAACACCTGCGCCAATGGAAAGTATGAGCTGGATGCCTTGTTCTGAGCCCAGCGGAGCTGCCAGGAAGTATGGAAGCAGATAGCCTACAAGCCGTACAACCACAGGCCCAAGAAAAACGGCATAGACCAGGCTTTCTAAAAACATCAGGATGTAAATCCTGAAATTCAGATCGCCCTTTCTTTCCAGCCTGATAATGGCAACAAAGAATGCGATCGTGACCATTAAATTAAAGATTAATGAACCATTGCGGCCAAAAAAGACAAACGGTGTCTTGACCATAACATCTGCGCTGTTTTTTATGTGTGAGCCATGTAATGCAATTCCTATTTCATAAATAACCAGTAAAGGCAATATGAAAATAAAGCTGTTTGCAAGCTTTCTTGAATGCTTATAGTAGCTATCTTGTGCATTTTCTGCAGATCCGTTTTTGTTGTTTTGCGGTACGCTATTTGTTTTTTCATTCATTTTGTACAACTCAAATTACTTTTCTACCTGCCATTCTTTCTGCAAGTTTCCAGGATGTTGAAGTGTATTTCATCTCTTTTTGTGCTGCATCATTATATGAGGATGCTGCATTTTTGCCTGTGCGAAAAGACTCGCATACTGCATTGCCTGCAAGTAATCCGGTTGACAATGCTGAAGATATACCTTCGCCAAACATGTTAAGGAAGCCCGCGGACTCGCCAACAAGGAGAATGTTATCTTTGCCAAGGTAAAATCGATTTGTGGAGCACATGTTATATCCTATACAGCTCGCTTTTCTTACCATCTTGTTAAGCTTCATATCGTGTTTCTCTTCTAGAAAAAGTTGGAATTTCTCAAGATACTGCGTGATCTTGTTGCCAACTTTTATCCCCGTGCCAAAGACTAATAAATTGTCTTTTACATTAAACCATGCATAAATATCTCCAAAGTTTTCATCTAAAAAACCATGGTAGTATAATGGATCAAGATTACAATGGCCTTCGTAATAGTTTTGGTACGCAAAGAATTTATCCAAGTTGTTTTCGAATTCAGGGTCAAGCTTTGCTCTTATGGTTGAACTGCTACCTTCTGCGCTTATCAAGAATCGACACTTTACATTTACAGGTATGTTGTTTCTGATACAGCGGACTTCTAGATTATCCCCGGATTGCTTGAATCCTACTGCTCGGCATTGATCAACAATTTGGGCACCTGAGTTTTGTGCTAACCAGTTGTCGTACTCAGATCGCCAAACATTTGGCGCTCCCTTCCCATCTGTTTTAAAGGGCCAGTCTGTGGATTTGCCATCGCTATCCCACAGCCGTACTCCTTTAAGATATGGGGGCGAAACAAATGCTGCGTCTGGAATGGTTCCAAAATACTTTTCAGTTATTTCCAGTGATTTTATAAAGATTATTCCTGAGCAGATTTTGTATCTGGGCAGTTTTTTCTTTTCAATTAAGAGCACAGAGTGTCCTTTGTCTGAAATAGCTTTTGAAGCTGCGGAACCTGAAGGGCCGGCTCCGACGATAATTACATCGTATATTGGATTAATATATTGTTCGTTCATGTTTTCTTACTATTAAATAATTATATTAGCGATTGCAAAATCGTATAAATATTTTTTTAATTATTGTAATCGGTAAACTCCAGTTCCCCAAACCTTATCTTAAAAAAATTCTTCAACTTATCCCTTATATCCAAAACTTTGGTTCTCTGTTTTAATAAACGTCCCATTCTCCATTTTTATAATATGTTGTAAGCACAGGGTTTAGAATTGTATTTATCTTTACATCTTTCTCTGTTTCTAATATACCCTTGCCAAAATGTGTCATGGATATAACGGCATTGTTGTTAAGGAATTTTGTATTAATATTGGTAAAACTGAGTTTCATTATATTCTCTTTTAACTGCTCTTTTGTTGAGACCTCTTCTCTTACTCCAAGGCACCATCCCCATTCGCCAAGGGTAGGAATATGATTTTGATATGGTAAAACCGTGAAACCGCTTGCTTCCATTGTCTTTATTATGCATCTAAATGCTTTACCTGCATATACAGGACTAGTTGCTTGTGTGATAATTGCACCGTGTTTATTAAGATGATGTTTGCAAAGGCTGTAGAATTCTCTTGAGTATAGCCTTGAAAGACTTACCGATGAAGGGTCCGGCAGGTCAACTATTATTATATCGTAACGTTCTTTATTGTTTTCAAGGAAAATAAAACCATCCTTATTAATAATCTTTACACGTAGATCGTTCATGGAATTTTCATTAATTGCTGTTATTACAGGGTGGTTTCTGGATAGTGTTGTCATTGCGGGGTCAAGATCTACAACCGTTACTCTTTGGACTTCATCATATTTTAAAACTTCCCTGGCTGCTAACCCTTCTCCACCACCAAGAATTAACACATCTCGTTTTTGTCTTGTCAGCAACATTGGCAGGTGTACAAGTGGTTCGTGGTATTTGACTTCGTCGAATGTAGAAAACTGCTCCTTTCCGTTTATGAAGAGCCAATAATCATCTTTCCACTGGGTCATGACAATTTTCTGATATCTGCTTTGTGTTTGGAATATTATCTTGTCTTTGTATTTCTTTTGTTCGCTGTAAAGGATAATCGGTTTTACGGCTATTATGAAAACAGCAAAGAAGAGTGTTGCTCCCCAGAATGAGGTCTTTAATATGCGTTTATGATAGATTAGGTGCTTATAACGATGGTATAGTACAGAAGCGACAGCGAAATTGATAATCCCCAGAGCAATTGGCGTGTATGTTAATCCTAAATATGGTAATGCAAAAAATGCGAACAGGAGACCACCGGCAAGGGCACCATAATAATCATTTTCCAGGACCGATGAGATGTTTGTCTTAAGGTCTTCATACGATTCGTTTATCCTTGTAACAATGGGGATTTCTACTCCGATTAGAAGGCCTACTACTAAACTTAAAGAGTAGATGGCAAGGCTGGTGTTTTGGCTGAATGTTGCAAGCCAGTAGCAAAGTGATACAGATAAGGCGCAAATAATAGAGAGTGTGAATTCGATAATGATGAACTTGTCTAGCAAGTTGCGGGTTATGTATCTGCTTGCTCTACTGCCAAGTCCCATGGCAAAAAGCATTAGTGACATTACGATCGTCCATTGCAGGATGGGGTTTCCAATAAGGTAGCTAGCAAGTGTGGAAAGGACAAACTCTGCGACTATTCCAGCGCATCCAGTAGCAAAGATGCTGATCTTAAGTATTCTGTTGTGTGCCAGGGATAAGGGGTTGACCATGTGTTAGCGCGGCAAATGTAACTGTTTTTGATAGCTTTTGAGCCTCTTGTGTAAAACAGAGTACAGAAATTGCGTGTTAGAACAATAGGAAACATAATGTTGTAAGCACTTGATAATCTTCCGATAAACTAATATGCTAATAGTGCTTACATATCGTAGACAAAGAATTTCTGCGGCGTTACGCAATTGTCAATAAATTTAATCTACACACACCAGGTTATTAATAACGATGATCCGATATACGCAAACGCTTCAATAAATGCGGCGCCAAGATTAGGTTTTTCTTGGTTTACAATTTCATCTGTTAATTTTTCGCCTGGAAGCAGGATTTTGTCAGTGAAAAGACGAATAATAGGTAAAAGAATAATGCTTAAGATAAGATAACCGGCAAAAACCGCTAAGCTTGTGCCCCAACTAGTGAAATCATCTCCCAATGCAAACCGAATAATATTTGCAATGCCAATAATTGCACCGGCAAAGCCTACGCCCGCAGCGACATTGTCTTTTTCAATCTCATCATGAATGCAGTATGGGATAAAAGAGTTGTAAGCTAAACCTATTACAATGAAAGATAACTGTCCGATTCCCCAGAAAACGAGAAGTGTTCCAATTCCTCCGCCTTCACCTGATACTGAACCAAAGATTATCATTCCAGTTCCTAAATATATCGCAAGTTCAACAACCCCAGTACCGCAATTGTGGTCAACTAATATCTCTTTTTTGTTGTTAAATTTATACAGAATAAATTTATCATTTATAAATGTTGAAACATTCAGGAGGATTATAGCGACGGGGCCGTATATAAAGATGTCAATAAGGTCCATTAATAACCCGTTTGATTCCCCTGTAACAGCTCCGCCGATGGCAAACACGAGGCCTGCGTAATATCCTATCAACGATAGTGCGAATGCGCAATTGTCTTTCTTTACAAGTTCTTCTTTAACGTTGATATCTCTATGGGTGCAAGAATAAGCCAGCTTTCCTACCCAGAAAAGGAAATAACAACATAATAAGTAGATTAAAGCGGATAAAAGGTCGTTAATATCCATAAAAAAACCTCTTTAAAAATTCAATTATGAGTTTGGTCTTGCTACCTTGTTTTTGTTTCGCAAAAATAAGATAGCATTATAGAATACAGAACCGCGTATGTTTTAGAAACCGGAACACTGAAAAATTGTAAAACTATTTACCAAATCCTCCACCTCGGCTGTGAAATGTATTTTGGCTCCGCTTAATTCTTTGATTTACCTTGTTTTTAAAACTGCTTTGCTTTGCTTTCTGTTTTGCCATTTTTCTCTGGAAAAAGCTTTTATTTGTCTGCTTGGTCGCTGTTCCGTTTGTCCCGTATTGGTTAGAACTTCCAAAATAGGGTCTGCCGTTATTTCGATATTGGGAATATGTGTTGTAGTCTGATCTATAAACCGGCCTGCTAAAAAGGTTGAACATGCTGCTCATAAACATGTATTGACCGAAGAAGACCCACATTGAGTTGCCTGAACTATCAGATTTCCACTCTCCATATCTAGGATTTCCCACGTATTGGTACCCTGGTGGGGATGGTGTTTTTACATATCCATCTTCAGTTTTGGATATTAAAGACATGCCCAGGTAGTTTTCGTTTTGTCTGTAAAATGGTTTTGCGACCTTCTGCCATCCAGTATAATATGTTTTTTCACCTTCGATTATCTTGTATTTGTGGTAATATTGCGGAAAAAGGCTTCCGCTTACATTCATATCTTCTAAAATTATGCTGTAGTCAGGGCTGTTTTTTAATCTAGAAGTTAACTTTTCAAGCGGAGATCTGGAGCCGGAGCAAGATTGTAAAGATAGTAATATGGCTGCAATCAAACATATACTTACACACTTCTTTAAATATATCTGGCCTCTGAGGAAATTCTTTTTTTTAACGTTCATATTGAAAATGCTTCCTAAATATTAATGGTTAAAAACGTTTATCTTTACTTTATTCTAAAGGTTCGATAAATGGCAGTTTCGCGCGTGTTGTTATTATATATGGAAATATTGTTGATGTAACACGTTATCTTAACATACAAATGTTAAAAATGACAATAAGAAATAGAAATTTTATCTTATAAATCAGCGGCTATATCGTTTCGCCAAAAGATTCCGTCGAATGATACTTGCTCTATGGCCTTGTAAGCCTTGCTTCTGGCAGATTCTATGTCGTCTCCAATTGACGTGATGTTTAAAACCCTTCCTCCGTTTGTGGCTATTTTGCCGTTGTTCTTTTTTGTGCCTGCTTGAAAAAGAATTACATCATCCATCTCTTTTACTTTATCTATCCCCGAAATCTCTTTGTCTGTTTCGTATTTTTCTGGATAGCCGTTTGATGCGGCAACAACACATACTGATGGCCTGGGGTCCCACTCTATGTTGCAGTTTCCAATTGTTCCATTTATGGATGCCAGCATCAATGGAACAATGTCACTTTTCAGTCGCATCATTAGTGGCTGAGTTTCTGGGTCCCCAAATCTAACGTTATATTCCAGCACGTTTACTTTAGGCTCATGTAGATTAACCATCAAGCCTGTATATAGTAACCCCTTAAATGGGCGCCCTTCTCTTTTCATGGCGTGTATAGTTGGCACAAGGACCTGTTTCTCTATTTCACGGTAAAGCTTGTCAGTTAGTATAGTTGTCGGTGAATATGCTCCCATCCCGCCAGTGTTTGGGCCTTTGTTTTGGTCATAGGCGGCTTTGTAATCTTGTGCGGTTTCCAAGACAAGGATAGACTTTCCATCGGTTATCGAAAGAACGCTAACTTCCTGCCCTTCAAGAAACTCTTCTACGATTACCTTTTCTCCGGCGGAACCAAAGATTTTATCCTGCATTAAGGATTTTAGGGTTGATATTGCTTCTTCGTTAGTCTTGCAAATGATGGCCCCTTTTCCTTTTGCTAAACCGTTAGCTTTTATTACCACCGGTACCGCTATAAATTCTACATACCGAGCCGCAGATTGAAAGTCGTCAAATACTCTGAATTTCGCTGTAGGTATACCATGTTTTCTCATAAAATTCTTTGAAAAAACTTTGCTTCCCTCTAATTCGGCGGCCATCTTTCTAGGTCCGAATATTGTCAGATTGTTTTCTTGAAACAAATCCACGATACCATCAACTAACGGTGTTTCTGGCCCCACAATGGTGAGGCCAATGTTTTTGTCTTTAGCAAACTGGCAAAGACCATTTATGTCTTCAGGTAAAATGTCTACACTCTGAGCGATTTCGCAAATTCCTGGATTGCCAGGCGCGCAAAAAACAGTGTTAACCTCTGGTGATTGTGCCACCTTCCAAGTGATGGCGTGTTCTCTGCCACCGTTTCCAATAATTAATACATCCATAGTTTTGATTAATATTTTTTTTAGGAAATTTAAAATATTTTTTTGCCGAAAGTAACTACTATATATAAAAAAGAGTAGATCTGAGTTTAAGATGTTAAATTTCAATAATTATATGCTAAATATTCTAATGTTATATTATATAACACTTTTTAAGTCAACAAATATACAAGATGTTGATTTACATACAGGAGGTTAAAAGCGAACTAATCGTTTTATGTAGGTTTTATAAGCATTTCCTTTTAAAATTTTCTTGACATCTCTACTAAATTGGATTAAAGTTCTCACAGACTTTTTTATGGTTGGCGCGGGGTAGAGCAGTCTGGTAGCTCGTCGGGCTCATAACCCGGAGGCCGTGGGTTCAAATCCCGCCCCCGCTACCAATAATTTAATTTATATTCAAACGTAAGCAAAAACTCTATATTCTTTAGGTATTGTTTCGTATAGTTAGCAAACTATTTTTCTCGTTGACATTAGTCTTACTTAATGTTAATTTGACGCCGATATTTAAGGATTCAAGAGTTTTCGTAATTACACGTTGATCTTTTTATCCCCTGGTCAGGAGGCTTAAATGAAAAAATTATTAGTTTTGCTGATTTTTCTTTCTTTCTTTCTTTCGGTTGATTTCTTTTCGGCAAATAAGGCGGAGGCTATTCCACCATTTGCGCGAAAATATCAAACTGCTTGTCCCACATGCCATGTAGTAATTCCAAGGTTAAATCCATTTGGAAGGGCGTTCAGGGCAAATGGTTATAGAATACCTGGTGGTGCTGATGAAGTTTTTACAAAAGATGAACCGTTGGTTTTAGGTGCAAATCCGTGGAAAAAAATGTTTCCTAAAACAATATGGCCTTCAGATATACCGGGTTTACCGCCTATCGGAATTGAAGTTGTAACAGGTATGACTGCGGCCTTCAATGACAGGGCTAACACTGAATTTACTGGTATTGATGAATTTGCAATTTTAATGGGTGGTACGTTAGGTGAAAGTTGGTCATTTTTTGGAGATGTAAATTTATTTAAGTTTAGTAGTCCTACACGTGGATGGATAGATAGGATGTTTATTCAGTACAATCCTGATTGGTTTGGTGGGAAAGGTCATTTTAATATAAGAGTGGGTGAATTTGAACCAAGGGTTGTAGGTCCTTTTTCTAATCATAGAGCGATACAGATTATGAGTTGGTTTATGGGCTATTTAAATACAACTATGCCGGTGCAGGCTGGTGAAATAGGACAATTTTCAAATCTCCATGGTCTCTTTCCGACCCAAAAAGGTGTAGAGGTGTATGGTGGTTTTGATGGTAAAAACGGTGGAGGCTTTGAATATGCCCTTGGTATAGTAAATGGTGAAGAAGCCCATATTGCAGATATTAATAATGCAAATGGTTCTGATCCGCAATTTTTTGGTGACTCAAGGTTTGATTTTAATGATGAAAAAGATTGGTATATAACTGCTAGATATAAATTTGGTGGAATGGGAGTTCTTGGTGGAGGTGGCGATGACGAGGAGCTAGCGGCAACTGACAATTGGCAGGATAATAATGGTAAATATCCGTCAGTAAAAATAGGTGGCTATTTTTATTCAGGTAGTAATGATTTCTCTTCAAATGAAAGAGAAGACCCCTTAACAGGTGCTGATTCTGATGTTCACTTTTACAGGGCGCAGGCGGATATAGATATTTTTTGGAATAATTTTAACCTTTTTGGTGGTTGGACGTTGTTTAGGGATAAGTTCGGTGATGGTGATGCTACTTCAATCGGAAGGTTTGCGCGTGATGCAGATGGAAATCTAGTTAGGCTTAACGAACAACAGGATGGTGGTATGGATACCACCATGAATATATTTACTGCGGAGCTGGTTTATGTTGCTTATCCTTGGTTGGTTCCTGTCTATAAGTATGAGCTTGTTAAGTCTGACTTTATGCAAACATTTGCAAAGCATACAACTTCTGTGACAGCGCTTATCAGGGCAAATATAAAATTTCAAGCTGGTGTTCAATTTACTACTGCTACTCCTGTAAGAGAATCTCGTATATTTGATGATATATTTGCAATGGGTATTCAATACGATTTCTAATAGTTTGCTATCCCTTTTTTTTATTATTAAAAATTAATTAGTTAGTTTTGGTAGCATAATGAATGAATTATTAAGAAAAATTATAGAAGTTCTAACGCTTTCCCAGATATGGCGTTCGTTTTTTAGAAGAAAGCATGATGGGTCAAAAAGAAGTAATGTGCTTGCGGTTGTAGGCAACTTCTTTATGCACTTTCATCCTATTAAGATAAAAAGGCATGCGATAGCGGTGCGGTATACGTGGTGTATGGGTGGTTTTACATTTTTTATGTTTCTATTCTTGACGCTTACCGGATTGTTATTAATGTTTTATTACCATCCCAATGTAAGGGATGCTTTCTGGGATGTGAAAGATTTAAAGTATAATGTTGCTTTTGGTAAGATATTGAGGAATAGTCACAGATGGGGTGCGCACCTTATGGTTATAACTGTAATGATCCATATGGTTAGGGTTTTTATGACGGGGTCTTACAAAGCTCCAAGAGAATTTAACTGGGTGTTGGGTGTGCTTCTTTTGTTGTTAACCTTCCTGTTAAGTTTTACAGGCTATCTTTTGACTTGGGATCAGTTGGGTATGTGGGCTATAACAGTTGGAACAAATATGGCTCGAGCTACTCCTTTTATAGGTCACGAAGGGCCTTTTGGTGAACAGCTAGGTATGACAGCTTATAATGACATTAGGTTTGCCTTGCTTGGTGGTTCTATGGTGGGGCCTAATGCTTTGATTAGGGCCTATATTTGGCACTGCGTGGGTATTCCGCTCGTTGTTGCGTTTATGGCTGCTGTCCATTTCTGGCGTGTACGGAAAGATGGATTTTCCGGGCCTTTATAATTTAAAATGGTTTGCTTCTCTAAAATAAAGAATAATAACGATTGATCTTTTTGGGGTTAATTAATGGAAAATTTTTTACACAATTTATTGTCAAAAGATAATGAAGTAATTGTTATCTTTGGTTTTTTCGTAGTGGCGGCCTTGGCGGCCTCTTTTATTCAGGCTATAACTAATGATAAAAGAATGGCCAGGGGGGAGAAGATAATAGAGCTCTCTTATCCTGATGGTCCCGATGGTGATTATAAAATCTTTTCGTGGCCTTACTTGGTCCGAAAAGAGTTTTTGGCAGTTATAATGTTTATAACTGGTCTTTTGGTGTGGGGTTTGATAACGGATGCTCCGTTAGAAGAGTTTGCAAATCCTAACTTAACGCCAAATCCGTCAAAGGCGCCTTGGTATTTCCTGGGTTTGCAGGAGATGCTGGTGTACTTTGATCCTTGGATAGCGGGTGTTGTTATTCCTAAAGTTATGGTTGTCGGATTGATGGCGATACCTTATTTGGATATAAATCCAAAGGGTTCAGGTTACTATACGCTTAAAGAACGGCCGTTTGCGATTGGTACGTTCATGTTCGGGTTTATAATACTCTGGGTATCTTTGATAACTGTTGGTGTGTTCTTGAGAGGCCCTGGATGGATTATTTTTATGCCATGGCAAGAGTGGGATCCTCATAGAGTTGTCGCTGAAACTAATATTGACTTGACACAATATATTGGAATTGACTCCAAGTCTCTTTTAGGTAATATTATAGGCGGTTTGGTATTTATTGGCTACTTTGTGGTAGGTGTTACAGTTCCATATATACTTCTTAGAAAACATCCAACCGTAGTAAAGCTTGGCATTATCAGGTATTCCATTGTGGCTTTCTTGTTTGTCGGTATGATGGGCTTGCCTATTAAGATCTTTTTGAAATTTACTATACATTTAAAATATATCTGGGTTTGTGGTTGGAAAGGTATAATTTTCTTTAATATTTAATTGGTATATATATGATTTTTAAAAATAAATTAGAAGAAGATAAATCGTATGCGCCTCTGTTTCTAGCATTAAGTGGTATATTAATGGCGGTACTAATCTGGGTGATTGTAGATGAAGCGGTTATTATAAGGCCTTGGAAGGGTTATCAAAAGAGATTTTACAAGCTGGAAAAGGAATTTCTCTTTAATAAAGTATTGGATGAAAGGGCTGCGTTTGAAAAAACGGATGACTATAAGAATTACTTAGATATTAAAGCTAAACTTGACCAGGCTACCGAGAGATATAATTCTAAAGATGTAAAGAAGCGGGAAAAAGAATTAATTGCAGAGTTAAATAGGTTGAAGAAAAAGGAGTTGAAGCCGGTAACTTCTAAGCTGATTTCGGCAAGGAATAAAAAGCTTGAGATTGAATATGACTTTGGCCATCATCCTAAAAAGAAAGACTATTATCTGAAAAAGATAAAAGATATAGAAGCTGATATTGCAAAGTATGAATCGCAACAATCTTCTTTAGTTAAGAAAAAAGATGCGATTACTCAAAATATATCTTTGGTTTCAGCTGATGTGCAAAAATATACAGCGGAGCTTAAGCAATATACAGGTGTGATTGACTCGATTGATGCAAAGTATGAGGCGGTTAAAAGAAAAAGGCCAACGTTGCAAGTGTATCAAACCTTTATACCTGAGTTAGATGAAGCAGATAGGTGTATGTCATGCCATTCTGGAATAAAAAAGGAGCCAGGTATTAGTGATGAAAACCCATATAAAGCGCATCCTGATAGAGATTATTATATAGGTAACCATCCAGTGGAAAAGTTTGGTTGTGTTGTTTGTCATGATGGCCAGGGAAGGGCGTTAACTTCGGTAGAAGAAGCCCATGGTGAAGTAGAGTATTGGTTAACTCCTTTGCTTCGTGGCAAGAATGCAGAGTCTTCCTGTATAAAGTGTCATGGGATGGATATGGACTTTGAAGGTGCTAAGACATTAGCAAAAGGCAAAAAACTCTTTACTGAAAAAGGCTGCTATAGATGTCATGAAACTAAAGGGTTTCAAGCACTTGAAGAAAGCGAGTTGACTGGGCCTGATCTAACTAATGTTGCTTATAGTACAAAACCTAATTGGCTTGTTGCTTGGATTCAGCACCCCAAACATTTGAGACCTGATACCTCAATGCCGAATTTTGACTTTTCAAGAGATGAGGCTGAGGCGATAGCTACTTATCTATGGAAAGTTTCTGAGCAAACTACAGAAAATTTTAATTCTCCTCAGTTTAGTGCCAGTGAAATTGATGAAGGGAGAAAGCTGTTTTCTACAAAAGGTTGTTATGTCTGTCATTCAGATGGTAATGAAGGTTTAGATTTCGCTCCTAATTTATTTAATATTGGGGAAAAACTAAATTATGATTATGCTGTAAATTGGTTATTGGATCCAAAAAAATATCAACCAAAATCAGTAATGCCTAACTTTAGGCTTAGTGAAAATGAAGCAAGGCTTATGGCTGCTTATTTAATGACTTTGAAAACAAATAAGGAAGACAAACAGCAGCATACCTTTGATATGAGCTTGGCTGATGCAGGGGAAAAACTGATACAGAGATATGGTTGTTTTAGTTGTCATAAAATTAAAGGAATGGAAAAAGTTGGTAGAATTGGAGTTGAATTAACAAAAATTGGCTCCAAGGCAATTAACTTTTTAGATTTCGGTGTGCTTGAGCATGAGTTGCTCCATGAGGTAGGGATAAAATATGGACATGAAAATGTTGGGTTGACAAGGAGAACCTGGATAAAGAATAAATTAAAAGAACCTAGGATTTTTGATGAAGGAAGGTACAAGCTGCCAAAAGATAAATTAAGGATGCCTAATTTTGAATTTACAGACGATGAAATAGAGGCGTTATCGGTATTCTTGGGTGGTTTGGTTGAGCAAGAGATCCCTTCTAATTTTGTATATAAACCTACTGAGAAAAAGAAAGATTATAACGATGGGTTTAAGGTTGTTGAGAAATTTAATTGTTTAGGTTGTCACCAATTTACATTGGATACAATTACTTTAAACAACGGATCCGTTGTAGAGGGTGTGATTAAGAAAGAGAAAAAAGGTAAGGTCTATTTTCAGCTCTGGAAAGAATCAAAAGAGTTTAAGAAAGGGCCGGGGCAAACAGTTAGATTTAAAAAAGATGATATCTCTATACATGAAAAGGGTATAGGGGCTAAGGTTGCGGGTGTTCTAACTGCTAATCTGATAAAAGATCATGGTATTAGTGAAAAGGAAGTAGTTAATTATTTGCCTCCAAGATTGTATGGGCAAGGACAAAAGACTCAACCTGCTTGGTTATATGGTTTTTTAAAGAGTCCTATTATTTTAAGACCATGGTATAAGACTGTGATGCCTACATTCAATATGTCTGATGAAGAGGCAGAAAAGATTGTAAAGTATTTCGCCATAAGAGATGGAGCGGAATATCCTTTTGAATATATAAAAGAAAAAAATAGAGGTTATATTAACGATCAAGAAAGAAAGCATAGTGACTATATGGCTAAGGCAGGTGAATTGTTTAATTCACCAACAGTTAATTGTATCTCTTGTCATATAAGAGGGGATGTAATGCCGGAAGGTAAGCCGTCAGATTGGGCTCCTGATTTAGCAATCTCTAAGGATAGGTTAAAACCAGAGTGGATTACTAATTGGTTAACTGATCCTCAAACTATACAACCGGGAACTAAAATGCCTACTTTCTTTTCTAAAGGAATGTATCAGGATATAATGCCTGGAGATCCTGAATTCCAGATTCAAGCAGTAAAAACTTTTTTAATGAACTTTAATAATTAAAGTAAAATTAATATATAATTTTGTGTAAAGGGGATAAATATGAAGTATAAAGGTTTTTTTGTTCTAATTATAACTCTTTTTATGAGCAGTCAATTATTTGCTTATGAAGGAGGAGATGTGTCAAATGGTGGTACTGTTTCTGGAAAAGCAATTTTTAAAGGTGCTGCTCCTGCAAGGGCTGCAATTGATGTAACAAAAGATAAAGAGGTATGTGCTGCGACTGAGCATCTTTCTGACCTGTTAATAGTATCTGCGGATAATGCAATAAAGAATGTAATCGTTTCGATAGTTGATATTGAAAAAGGAAAAAAGATAGAAGCTCCAGCTGCAAACCCTGAATTAGATCAAAATGGTTGTGTTTTTATACCCCATGTTATAGCTATAACTGCAGGTACTACAATTGATATTCTTAATAGCGATGCTGTTACTCATAATGTTCATACTTATCCTGAAGAAAATACTGCAGTTAATAAGGCTCAACCTTCTTCATTGAAAAGAATTAGTATTGAGACTGAATTTGGTGAAGAGGATCCCATGAAGGTTGCTTGTGATTATCATGGTTGGATGAGCTCTTGGGTAGGTATTTTTGAACATCCTTACTTTGCTGTAACTGGTGATGATGGTACTTTTACTATAGATAACATACCAGCTGGCGCATATGAAGTTAAAGCATGGCAAGAAGAATTAGGTGAATTAGTAAAAACTGTTGCTGTAAAAGCAGGCGAAACTACAACTGAAAATTTTGAGTTTGAAAAATAATAAAGGGAGTTTTTATTAAATGGAAGCTTATAACACCTTTTTTGGTTTAGATTCCAGGATAGTAGTCTGGATTATAGCCCAAATACATCTTTTGTTTGCAGCGTTTGTTTTAGCTGTGCCGGTATTTGCTTTGTCTGTTGAAGCAATAGGGGTAAAATCCGGCGACAAAAGAATGGATGATCTAGCTCATGAACTAACAAAGTTATTATCCTCTGCGTTTTCAATGACAGCGGCTACCGGAGGTATACTAGGATTTTCCTTGTTTTGCTTATATCCGGAGTTTATGAGGTATATGACCAATGTGTTTAACGAAGGTATGTTCATATATGCTTTGTGTTTCATCGGGGAAGGGTTTTGTTTGTATTTTTATTATTACTCTTGGGACAGGACTCAAAATAATAAAGCGCTGCATATAGGTATAGGTGGGTTGTTGAACCTATTTGGTGTAACGCTTATGATGATTGGTAATTCTTGGACCTCGTTTATGATGTCTCCTTCTGGTATTGATCAAGAAACGGGTGAGTTTGTCGGAACAGTTTGGGAGGCAACTACTAATTTCCTCTGGCAACCCTTAAATATTCATAGATTTATAGCTAATATTGTGTTTGGTGGATTTATTGTAGGTGCCTATGCTGCTGTTAAATTTATGGGTTGCAAAACTAAAGAAGAAAAAGCGCATTATGACTGGATGGGGTATATTGGAAACTTTGTAGGTATTGGGGCAATGATTCCCCTTCCGTTCGCAGGATATTTTCTCGGTAGAGAAGTTTATAGTGCTAGTCCTGTGATGGGGAATATTATGATGGGTGGTAGATTTTCTTGGACATTTATTGTTCAGGCCATCTTGATTGGTATTTTGTTTCTCGGCGCAAATTATTACTTATGGGCTGGAATGGAGAGGATTAAAGGCTCTGAAAGATATACAAAATATATTAAATATCTCAATGGTATTATTGTATTTTGTTTTGCTGTATGGTTAACACCACATAACTTACCACTTACTGGTGAAGAGAGATCACTTATTGGTGAACAGTATCATATTATATCGAAATATTTTGGTGTTATGGCTGCAAAAAATGCGGTTGTTAACTTAATGATACTTACTACCTTCTTTTCATTCTTGTTATACAGACGTTCAAATAAATTTAAAACAGTTCCATTTACTCAACAGCAGGGATCTGGTAAATTCATTGCGCTATTTGTAGCATTAGCGTTTACATTGTTTATGACCGTTGGATATGGATTTTCTATACTAGGAGCTCATGTTGATGTTGAGGTTAAACCTTATTTGAGTTTTATTAGTATCTGTCTCTTTATTCAGGCTGTTGCACTTATTGGTGCGGTGGTTCTAACAATTTCTAATAAAGGTCTGATTGGGCAATGGTTACTTTTTGCTTCAACTGCTATAATGGCGGTTTTAATCATGGGTATTTATGGATTTGTTCTCATGAAGAACGCTAATATGGCGCTGAGGTTCTTATCAGTTACTCAGGTTGCGATGGTTATTACTTGCTTGATAATGAATGCAGTTATTGATGCAGTCTACTATTCAAAAGCTGAGACTTCAGAAATTGAATGGGGAAAGATGCATTATAGATCTCAGTTTGCTCTTATTCTATTGTGTGTCTTAATGGTTATGACAATGGGGTTAATGGGTTACGTTAGATCAGGCTTAAGAGAGAATTGGCATATATATGCTGTTTTAAAAGATACATCACCATGGTCATTTACTCCAACGTTATTTAATATGACATGGGTTGTTGGGCTTGTGATGGTAATTTTCTTTGCTTTAACTTCAATGGTCTTCTGGTTAAGCAGTTTAACCGGTAAGAAGGATGAAGCAGAAGCACATTGATCGTTATAATAATATTACTTAATTAAGAGTTTTGATAATTTTTTAAGGATAAGTACTCTTAGTTTCTATAAAAGGGTTAAGTAAATATGCAAAAATCATTTTGGTATATGGCATTATTTATAGGAATACTGCTTTGTGGCTTTATATATCTAGGTAGTATTATCACTAAGTTATCTGGAGAAAAAGGTAAAACTACGGAAGTTGCAACAGGAGTAACTCCTGAAGGTGGTGAATCGATTTTCTGGGGTAAGGGTCAGTGCCATACCTGTCACAGTATTGGAAGTACGGGTAGTGGTATAAGAGGTCCTAATCTTGGAGATGTTGCTGCAAGGGCTGTAAGCAGAGCAGAAGAGAGAAATGCCGCCGGGGCAAGTGGGATGACAGCAACGGGTTATTTAATAGAATCTATAGCTCAGCCTAATAATTATGTAGTTAAAGGTTTTAAAGCAGAAATGCCTTATGTTTATAAAGCCCCTATTGCATTATCTGCAGATGAAGTAAAAGCAGTAATAGCTTATTTACAAACTCAAGGTTCTGAGTTTGATATTGCGCAGATTGTTCTACCTCCGGAAATAGCTGATACAGGAAAAGGTGGTGATGAAGGTGCTGTAGCAGAGTGGAAACCTTATGTTGAAGGCGATGCGGCAGTTGGTGAATCACTCTTTTTTGATCTGAAAGGTGATATTGCATGTGCAAAATGTCATACAGTAAATGGTGTGGGTGCCAAAGTTGGGCCAGACTTAAGTACTGTAGCTGCAACAAGATCAGCTGAATATATAATAGAGTCGATATTAGAACCAAGCGTAGTTATTGCAAGTGGCTTTGAACCGGTAAAAGTTAAGACAAAGAAAGGCAAGATTATTACTGGAATTCTTAAAGAAGATAATGATGAGCATGTTCTAGTTATGAACAGTGCAGGTGAGGTTACAGAGATTCCGAAAGGTGATGTTAAAAAACTAAAACAATTAAAGATGTCAGTAATGCCTCCTTTTGGTAATGTAATAAAAATGGAGGATTTTCATAATCTTTTAGCTTACTTATTAACTCTTAAATAATTAATTAAATAAAATTAAGGAAAATAATATGCAAAAGAAAAGAATAAATTTCTTTTGGGTAACTATAATATCATTTGTTATTGTATACCTATTTTTTAAGTTTGGTACCCCTTTTATCTTTAAGGGAATTAAAGGTGGTGATAATCTTATACCATTACCAGGTACTGGATTATTAATGTATACGATGCTTTTGATATTGGCTATATTTACCTATATATCCTTTTCTGCAAAGAAGTTTGAAGAATTTTATGGGCCAATAGTTAGGTTTCTAAGAGATGGAAACAGGGCTGCTTACTGGATTGTAATGATAATAACTCCTTTAGTAATAGGTTTTGGTGTTTTTTCTTGGACTAAACCTAAGTCAGTTTCACCAACAGGTATCAGAATTCAACATCCAGGTTTGCCTGGTAGTTTAGGAACAGTGGAGAATCCATTAAGACATCCTAGCCCGGAAGATATTGAAAAATTCCGAGGTGAAGAAAATCTTGGTAGTATGGGTGAAGAAGAAGTTAAGCTTGCTATGATAGAAAAGTATACTAATGAAGGTAGAGCGTTATATCAGGCTAATTGTCATCCTTGTCACGGTTGTGCCGCTGATGGAAATGGTCCACAAGCTGATGGGTTTCGTTTAAGACCCGTAAACTTTACGGATCCTGGAGCTATTGCTACTGTTGTAGAGACATATGTGTTTTGGAGAGTTAAAGAGGGAAATCCTTCTTTGCCTCCTGAGTCTACTCCGTGGGATTCAGCAATGCCGGCCTGGAAATATGATTATTCTGATGAGCAGATATGGAAAATAGCTATGGCTGCTTATGATATTGCGCATGCAATGCCTAGGATGCCTGAAGAGGTTCATTAATAAAAAACTTATTATAATAAAAGAATATAGTATGAAAGAGAAAATTAAAATTATGAAATTTCTTACAGTTTTTATTATTGGCGCTGTTATATGCTATGGAAATATAGCAAGTGCAAAGTTACCTGAGAATCAAGAAGCTATTACTGCAGGAAAAAAAGTATATACACGTCACTGTTGGCCTTGCCATGGCGTTGACGGAGCAGGTGATGGACCAGCAGCAGAAATATTAGAACCCAGACCAAGAAATTTTGTCTCTGCTTTATTTAAACTACGAACTACTACCACAGGAAACCTGCCTATAGATGAAGATCTATTTAAAACAATTACTAATGGAATGCCAGGTTCTGCTATGCCTGCCTTTGGTACTTTATTAAATGAAGATGAAAGATGGCAGGTTATTTATTATATTAAAACTTTATCAGATTATTTTGCTGATAAGTCTTTAGATCCTTATAATAGTAAGATTACAATAGGATCGCCTCCAGTTGTTACTCAAGATGTAATACAAAAAGGTAGAACTGCATATGAAAAGGCTGAATGTTTTAAATGTCATGGTGATCAGGGTAAGGGTAATGGAGATTCTGCTAGCGAGCTAACTGATCAGGAAGGTTATCGTCTTTTACCTAGAAATTTAACAAAAGGTTGGAAATATAGAGGCGGTACTTCTCTTACGGATATTTACACAAGGTTTACAACAGGGATGGATGGAACGCCCATGCCTTCTTTTATTGATAATTTGACGGATGATGAAAGATGGAATTTAGCAGCTTATGTGAAATCTTTAATAAAAGAAAGAGATTTAACCGGTAATATGTTAAAAGGCCTAAAGGTTGAAGAAGAGTTACCAGTTGACGCAGAGAGTCCGCTGTGGGAACTCGCTGAAGCTTTAGAAGTGCCGATGGCCGGCCAAATTATTTGGAAACCTAGGTGGTTAATTCCTTCAGTAGACACGATGGTTGTTCAATGTTTGTTTAATGATGATGAAATAGCATTTAAATTAACATATGATGATAGATTTAAAGATGTAGAGCATGATGAAGGTTCTCTTTTGCCTATATCTGACACTGCTTACCCAATATTACAATCTGAAGATCCAGAATTTGATCCACATTTTACTTTAAATGAATATATTTTAAGGGACTCAGTCGCTATACAGTTTCCTCAGAATCCTGTTGAAGGAACTGAGAAACCTCACTTTATGTGGGGTTATGGTAATGATCCGGTATATTTGTTAAAATGGAATTCTGATGCTCAGGAACAAGGAAATAACCCAGTTTTTGAAATGAATGCAAAGGGGCACAAAAAACCACCAAAAGAGCAGGAAACTGCATCCCAAGCAGTTGGTAAAGGTATATTTACTGATGGACAATGGAGTGTTGTTATTAAAAGAAAATTAGTAACTGAAGAAAAATCAGACACACAATTTTCAACGGGAACTTTTATTCCTGTATCCTTTCAGGCATGGGATGGATCTAACAGCGAAATCGGTTCAAGAATGTCATTGTCTACTTGGAATTATTTAATTCTTGAAGGTACTATGCCTATATCTGTTTATATCTATACGGCAATTTTTGTAATAGCTGCAGCTTTATTAGAGTGGTTATTTACATGTAGGTCAAAAAAGAGTAAAGAATAATATCTTAAGTTTAATTTATAACTTACTATAAAATAAGTTAATAAAATGGTATTTGGAGGTTAATAATGAAATTTTTAGCGGGATTTGTAATATTTTTTTTAATGATTGGTTTATCTAGTCATTTGTTTGCTGGAAATGGAACAGTTGTTGGTACAATAAAGTTTGAAGGTGAAAATCCAGGTTATCCTGATGCAAATATAAATAAAGATCCGGAAGTTTGTGGTACGGGTACTAGACCTACAGAGAAATTAATACTGTCTGCTGATAATGGTATTAAGAATGTTTTTGTTAGTATTGTAGGTGTTGCTGGGGAAAAATTAGCAGTACCAGCGGAAAATCCTGTTTTTGGTCAAGAAAAGTGTAACTTTAATGAACATGTTATGGTTGTTCCTACAGGTTCAACAGTAGACTTCCCTAACATGGTGGATAAAGTTATGCATAATCTTCATTCTTATTCTATGAAGAATAGACCATTTAATAAAGGCGTACCATTTGGTGAAAAGATATCTATGCCTTTTACAAAACCAGAAACAGTTAAAATAACTTGTGATGTTCATAAATGGATGATTGCTTATTTAATAGTACATGATGATCCATATTATGCTATTACAGATGCAGATGGTAATTTTAAGATTGAAAATGTTCCGGCTGGAACTTATAAACTTCAACTATGGCAAGAGTCTTTAGGAAGAAAGAAAATTGATATTGAAGTTAAAGATGGAGAAGAATCTAAAGTAGATTTTGCTATGACACCAAGGAAAAGAAGAAAGAAAAGCTAAAATTTTACTTTACTACATCTAATATATTAAAAAAAAATGAAGAAAAAGAAAAAGTTAAATTTTTTAAATAATAAAACTTTTAATACTACACTAGCCTTTTTTAGTGCTTGTGTAATATTAGTTTTTCTAGGCGTTGTTTTAGACGTAGACGCAACGGAAATCGGTGGAAAATCTGTAGAGGACTACAGAACTTTCTTCGGGTTAAATCCTAGAATTACAGTATGGGTGATTGCTGAGCTTCATTTGATGTTTGGTGCCTTTGTACTTGGCGTACCTATGTTTGCTGTTGTAATGGAGGCGATTTATGCCAAAACTAGAGATGAGAAATTAGACAATTTAGCCCATGAAATGGCCAAATTATTATCTGCTGCATTTGCAACAACTGCTGCACTTGGTGGCTTGATGGCCTTTACTCTACTGAGTTTTTACCCGACCTTTTCTCATACCTTAGTAGGTGTTTTTGGTAAAGCGATGTGGATATATGCACTGTTTTTCTTTGGTGAAACTTTTTGTCTATATGCATGGTACTATTCTTGGGACATATTAAAAGATGGCTATTTAAAAATATACCATATAACACTGGGTGTTTTTCTTAATCTTTTTGGTACTGCTATAATGTATGCTGCAAATTCCTGGGCTACATTTATGATGAGTCCTTCTGGCATTAATGAGGAAACCGGTGAGATTGAGAGTGTATGGGCTGCAGTAGCAAATCCTTTATGGAATCCTGTTAATATTCACCGACTACTTGGTAACCTTGCATTTGGTGGTATTATTGTGGGAGCATATGCTGCTGTTAAGTTTTTAGGGTCAAAAACGCAAGAAGAAAAAGAGCATTATGATTGGATGGGCTATATTGGGAATTTTGTGGCAATGATAGCTTTAATTCCACTTCCATTTGCTGGTTATTATTTAGGACGGGAGGTTTATGCAACTAGTCCTATTATGGGTAATCAGATGATGGGTGGTGCTTTTTCATGGCCATTTATTGTGCAGGTTACAATGATCTCTGTTATCTTTACTGGTGCGAACTACTATTTATGGCTAAGTATTCAAAGAATTCCAGGTGGAGAAAGGTATCATAAATATGCTAAGATTATTTTTGCTTTAATATTTATTGGAGTAATGATATTATTAACTCCGCATAATTTGCCTTTAACTGGAGAAGAGAGAGCTATAATAGGTGAAGCCTATCATCCTTTTTCAAAATTCTTTGGAGTTATGACAGGTAAATTAGCCATGTTAAACCTGATTATTTTATGCACCTTTTTTACATTTTTAATGTTTAGAAGGGCAAATAAAGGTGAAACAATACATTTTAGAGAACAAGGTGCTATTGGAAAGATTGTTGTTATTGGAGTAGGAGCTGCTATTGTAGCTTTAGTATTTCTTTATGCCATTTCCAGTTATGGAGCTGAAGATTTAGAAGGTGTTAGGCAATATTTTGCCCCTATATTTTATGATTTAATGGTGTTTGCTGCTGGTATTATAGGGTCAATTATACTTACTCTTTTAAACAAAGGTAAAATTGCTGTATGGCTTAATTTTGGCGTCACAGTTTTTACGGTTATATTGTTTTTAGGATCATATGGTTTTATAGTTATGTCGAAAGCCAACCTGGTTATGAGATATATTACAGTATCACAGGTGTTGATGGTATTGAGCTGTATGTTTATGAATGCAGCAATCGATATAATACAATTTAGAAAGTGTAAAATTATTGGACCTATTGCGATGGGAAAAATTGCTCCTAGAGCTCAATACGCGTTAATATTTGTATGTATCGCTATTGTAACTATCATGGGCGTAATGGGATTTATTAGATCAGGGTTAAGGATGGATTGGCATATTTATGGCATTATGCAAGATAAATCTGCTGATAGTTTCACTCCTAGTATTTTTACATTAGGATTAACCACTGCAAGTATTATAGCTATATATTTAGGATTAGTCGCCTTTGTATTCTTTCTTGCCGGATTAGGTGATAAAAAGAAAAAGGCAAAAGTACATGCAGCTGAAGGTCCTATTCATGTTTCCACTGCAACAGCTACTGATGGTGGCAATAATATTTAGTATTTTAGATGGAGATAATATATTAAATGAGTAAATCTTTTTTATTAATAATTGCATTTGGTGCCTTAGTCTTAGGACTATTTATAGGTATATGCTATTATGTTACTAATTTAAGTGGTGGTGGTGGTCATGGTGGCGGTGGTGATACTGGTGGTATCAGCGCTGAAGTAGGAAAAGAGATATATTTTGGTGATGGACAGTGTAGTACTTGTCATAAAGTTGGTGGTGAAGGTAGTGCTACAAGATGTCCAGATCATGAAGGTGTTTTTGCCACTGCATTTGAGCGTATAAAAGAGACAGGGGATAAATCTCCAATGGAGTACCTTGTTAAATCTATCGTTGATCCGCAGGCTTATATAGTTAAAGGTTTTGGTAAGATTATGCCAAAAGTCTTCAACCCACCTATTATGTTGAGCCAGGAGAAAATACTAGCGGTGTTAGCATATTTACAATCGTTAGGTGGTGATGAAGATATAGATGCCATTATGCAGTTTAAAGATATGATACCTGAAGCAGGTGGTGGTGAAGGTGGTGAAGAGATAAAACCTTGGGCTCCTCCTTTACCTGCAGATCCTGTTGCAGGAGAAAAACTTTTTTTTGATATTAATGGGCCTGCAGGTTGTGTTAAGTGTCATACTATAATGAATAAAGGGGCAAAAGTTTGTCCTGACTTAACAGGTATAGGTGCAGTTCAGTTACCTGAGTATTTTGTTGAATCTATACTTCAGCCTAGTGCTGTAATTGTAAATGGATTTGAAACAGTATATTTAGTAGATATTGATGGTGTTCCTTACTCTGGTATTATTAAACGGGATACGGAAACAGAATTGGATTTGGCTGTTGATGAGGGTGGTTCAGAGATTACTATATATACATTTGGTAAAGATGAAATTGAGGAAATGGCAAAACAGGATGTTTCTATGATGCCAGGTAATTTTTCAGAAATGTTAAGTGCAAAACAGCTTTATGATATTGTTTCCTTTTTAGTTAGTCAGAAAAGTTGATATTTTTTTTATTTATATAATTCTATTCTATATTTAAAATATGAAAGAAGAGAGCACTAAAACCAAAAATAAATATTTAATGGCATGGTATTTCCTGACCATTATTATATTTTACGGCGTATTTAAGTTTGGATTCCCAGTTATTTGGATGAAAATAATGGGAAGGGATACTCTTTTACCGACGCCTAGTACGCTTATGGCGTGGTATATGATTATGGTAGTTGTTTGTATTACGGTTTATATTACTACCAGCGATCTAAAAATAAAATGTTTTGTGTCTTTATTAGTAAATAATAAATCAAATAGTGTTTTACAATCGATTATAAGGATTGTTATTTTAGTAATATTTCCATTATGGATAGGTTGGATGACGTTTTCCAGTACATCTTCCTCTGTGGCATCACCAACAGAACTAAGAATACAGCATCCAACATTACCACAAAAATTTGAGAGTCTTGTAAATCCATTTCGTCATGAGTCTGAGGAAAAACAATTAATAGCAATAGAAGAGGGTAAAATTCTATTTCAACAAAATTGCAGACCGTGCCATGGATCAAAAGCTGATGGGGAAGGTCCTTGGTCAAATACCTTTAGACTTAAACCTGCGAATTTTAGGGATCCGGGAACTATAGGTACAATTGTAGAAAATTACCCTGTATGGAGAATTCAGAAAGGTGGTCCAGGATTACCTGACGAAGCTACACCATGGGATTCAACAATGCCTCCTTGGGAGCCAGATTTCACTGAAGATCAAATTTGGAAAATTATAATGGGTGAGTATGTTACTGCTGATGTTTCACCTAGAGAGCCTGAGGTGTTACATGAATAAAATGCAAAATATATTGTTAGGTATTATTTTATTTGCTATTTCTTTTATATTAGTCTCTAATCTGGAAGCTCAGGATGCGAGTAATGGTAAGGTTATCTTTGAGAAGAGATGTTATTATTGTCATGGATTAACTGGTGGTGGTGACGGGCCTGTTGTACCAAGGCTTGACCCTAAACCTAGGAATTTCCAAGATGCACATTTTAAATTTAGAACAACTCCTTTTAATAGTTTGCCAACAACTGATGATCTTGTTAGAACAATAACTAAAGGAGTACCAGGTACTGCAATGCCATTTTTTAGTTCACTGCTTAGTGAGAGTGAAATAAGAGATGTTATTGCTCATATACAAACTTTTAATAGTAGATGGCAGTCTGAGGGCCCTGGTAAACCAATAAGTATAGGGCAGGAACCTGCAATGACACCTGATACTATTAATCATGGTAAAGAGGTGTTTGATAAAGCAAAATGTTTTGTTTGTCATGGGTTAGAAGGTCGTGGTAATGGACCTATTACTAATACATTAAAAAATGAATGGGGTTTTCAGTTTAGGGCAAGAGATTTTACTAAGGGGTGGTTATTTAAAAGAGGAAATACAGTTAAGGATATTTTTATAACTATTACCACAGGATTAAATGGAACACCTATGGGGTCCTTTGCTGATCTTTTATCTGATGAGGAAAGATGGCACTTAGCTCATTTTGTAAAATCATTGAATCGAAGCCAGGCCCCAGTGACAATTGTTGGTGGTAGTATTATGGTTCAAAGTGCTTTAATAGAAGGTGATATACCTTTAGATCCTAACGATGATAATTGGCAAAACTTAGCAGTTTCTACTGAGATAGCCACTGGTCCACAGTTAATGGTACAACCAAGGCAATGGGTTCCATCTCTAACTTCAATAACTGTAAGATCACTTTTTAATAAAAATCAAATTGCTTTTTTACTTGAATGGAATGATAGAACAGGTGTACAAGATGATGTTTTTAAAGACGCAGTTGCATTACAATTTCCAAGTAAATTAAAGGATGGGATGAAAAAACCTCACTTTGCCATGGGGGGAAAAGGTGGTTCTGTTAATATATGGCATTGGAAGTCCATAGTTGATGAGGAGGCTAAAAAAGTTGGATTTCAGAATGTGACAGAAGTAGGAGGTGGAGATAACTTTGTTGAGATGAATGCAAAAGGTTTTAAAAAGAGACCAACTGCTCAGCCTGATGAAAGCCAAATGTTAACAGGATATGCTGCATGGAAAAACGGTAGATGGCAGGTTATAATGGTAAGAGACTTATTAACTGATGACGCTAAAGATATTCAATTTGAAAAGAATAAAAACATTCCAATTGCTTTTGCTTCTTGGGATGGTGCTAACAATGACCTGGGGGGCAGACATAATGTTGCACCTTGGTATTATTTACTATTAATAACACCTGAATCTAATACTAAATTTATATTTATAGGTTTAGCTGTGATTATTGCTATTGGTGCTGAACTTTGGTTTGTTGCAAGAATAACAAGACGCTTAAGACCAGAGAAAGGATTTTTAAATTTTGAAGATAAAGGTTATTAAGTTTATCTCACTTATAAAAGAAAATAAAATGATTAGATTAAAAGCTATTTTTTTTACAGCTGTTATTGGATTAATGGTTTTAGGATTAAGTCCTTTAAATTCTTTTGCTGAGTACCCTGATCCTGAAAATTTACCATTTAAAATGTGGGATCCCCATGATAGACCAAAGAATGGGCCTACACTTAACAATGTAACTCATAAAGTTAATATAGATTGGATAAGGAAGTGGATAGCAAATCCTAAAAATCATGATATTAAGGCCAGAATGCCCAACCTCGGCCTGGAGAAAGAAGAAATTGAAGCGGTAATTGCGTATTTAACTAGTATAGCAGATCCGGAATTTCCGCAGATTGAATTCGATCCATATTTAATGCTTCCTGAAAGCGAGTTAGAGGATGATCAATATGATAAGATGGACAGCTTGTTTACAGAGGGTAGCGCAGCATTTAGTGCATCCAGATGTGTTATATGCCATAGAGTAAATGAGGCGTTTGGTGCTGTAGGAGTAGGTCCTGATTTAGGAAAAATATACACTAAGGTCAATAGGAATTGGTTATATCAATGGATTAAAGAGCCTCAAAGTTATTTTAGTCATACTCAAATGCCAAAGTTTAGACTTAGTGATGAACAGCTAAGAGGTTTGGTTGAGTTTTTAATGAGGGATGAACAATTTAAACCAACCTTAGAGGCATACTATGGCTTGACTTTAGACGAGTTAGATGCAAAAGAACTTTATGAATTACCAGGGGAAAAAGAACTTTTTAATAAAAGTAAAGAGACCTATCAATCCTTAAAAGGTAATCAAGAGTTAATCAAAAAAGGGAAAGAAATTATAGAATTTAGACGCTGTTTTGTTTGTCATGAAATAAAAGGTTTTGATAACTTATTACCACAGCCTGCCAAACCAGCAGAATATACAGGGAAATTTGCTAAATTTAGTAAACTTTTAAATGAGGTTAGATGTCTTTCCTGTCATAGAATAAAAGGAATAGGAGGGCATTTTGCACCTGATCTAAGTAGAGCAGGAAGTAAGCTAAATGAGGAATGGGAATTGGATTTCTTGCAAAGACCTAATCCTGTAAGGCCGTTATTAAAACAGATGCCTAAATTCAATTTAACCAAAGAGGAAGCAGCATTGGCTGTAGAATTTATAGAAACTGTTTTAGTTGATGATGAAGTTGAAGATTTAACCGGCTTAGAAATTGATGAAGCCAAAAGTGAAAAAGGAAAAGAGGTCTTTTATCAAAAAGGATGTCAGACTTGTCATACAATTGGAACTGATGGTGGTGTAGTTGGACCAAATTTAAATCAGGCTGGTACACGGTTAGAGCCTGGATATATAAAATTTCATATACAAGATCCACAAAGGGCAAATCCTGGATCAGTAGAACCGAATTATGGATTAAGTGATGATGAGATTGATAATTTAACACATTTTCTTTTAACTCTGCAGGACTAGTTTAACAATTGAATTTATTTTAACATGGTAAATATAATATGAGTAAAATTATAAGAAATAACTTAAAATATATTTTATTATTAATAATCTCTATCTTAATTTTTAGTAGTAATGTAAATGTATTTGCTGAAAAAATGATAGATACACCCTACGGACCTGTTAAAGCCCTAGATTTTAATCTGTACAAAGAGTATTATGCTGGTAGGTCGTTTATTGAATATGAAGGGCATGAGTATGAGGCTGGTGTTGTTACAGATTTAGTGTTGTCATTAACTGAAGAAAACCTGCGGAAGAAAAGGGGCGAGACTACATTTAAATTTAAGTATGAACATTTTTGTGGCCCGTGTCATGGTAATAATGGCAATGGTGAGGGGCAATTTGCTGCGGCCGGAATGACTCCTGCACCTGCAGTTTTAAATACAGGTACTTATGCTGTTGGAGATATAAGTAATGTTATAAAAGGAGGCTCTGCTGGGGTAGGAAAATCAAATTTATGTCCCCCATGGGGAAATACTTTTGATAAAGCATGGATAGATGGTGTTGCTGGTTATGTGGCTACATTAAGTGACACAGAATCAAAAGATGTTCCTAAACTAGTAAAAGCCGTAGATGAAAATGCTGAGGAAAGCGGTGGTATCGGTAGTTGGATTATTATAGGTTTTATTACATGTTTCTTTGTAGGAATAGCAATATTAGAATGGACTTGGTTAGTTAAAAAGAAATAAAAAGTTAATGTTCTTCTATAAAACGTAAAGGATTGTTAATTTTAATTATTAATCCTTTACGTTCTCTTCTTTTTCAATTCACGCAATAATAGCTTACATTTCAATTAGTTTCTTGCTATAATATAAAATCCTTAAGATCTTAACAGGTCGGTTTTTCGACTATTTTAAGGTAATATTAATCATTGCATGTCTCTATAAGTTGTTAATTATTATAAACTTTTGTTAATTTGTATTATTAACATATAGATAATATAATAAGTTAATTTAAATTTTATAAATGCTTTTTGTTTTCATGTTGGAGAATTAAGAACTTGTTTAAAAAAATTGCCATTCCTGTGGATAATTCATCAATATCAAATAGCTGTATTGATATGGGGGTAGATCTTGCCAAAAGATTTAATTCAACGCTTTTTGGCAGTCATGTATATGCTGCAAATCTACATTATAAAAGATTTACAGACCTGGAAGATGGTTTACCTGAAAAATATAAAGAGGAAAAAGAACTTCAAAGACAAAGGGATTTACATGATGTTTTAATAGGAAAAGGTTTAGAGCTTATATCAAGCTCTTACCTTGATGTCTTTAAAGAAAAATGTGAGAATGCTAGAGTACCTTTTGAATCAAAGTTATTAGAGGGAAAAAATTTTTCTGAGATAGTTAAAGATATTAATTCGTCAGATTATGAACTAGTTATTATTGGCGTTACAGGATTGGGTGCTGTTAATGGCAATTTAATTGGTAGTGTATGCGAAAGAGTTGTTAGAAGGGTGAATCGTAATATAATGGTTTTAAAGAATGCCAAACCTATTGAAGGAAAAATTGTTGTTGCAATAGATGGAAGTGGTACCTCATTTAATGCGGTTAAAGTTGCCGCAGGTCTAGCTAAAGAGTTTAATACGAATTTAGAAATAGTGTCGGCGTTTGACCCTGAATACCATAGAGTTGCGTTTAAAGGAATAGCTGATGTCCTTTCAGCGGAAGCTGGTAAGATTTTTAAGTTTAACGAACAAGAACAGTTACATGAAGATATCATTGATAATGGTATGGCAAAACTATATCAGAATCATCTAGAAGAAGCGCTTGAGATGATAAAGGATACTGGTGTGACTGCGTCGATTACATTACTGGAAGGTAAGCCTTATTATAGTATATTAAAACAAATTGAAAAAGATGAACCTTCTTTATTAATCGTTGGAAGAACTGGTATTCATGATACTGGAGACTTGGATTTGGGCAGTGCAACGGAAAATCTTCTACGTCTTGCACCTTGCAATATTATTATTACTACAAATAGAGATTCCCAAGATGATGATGCTCGATTGTTAAATAGAAATTCTGTACATAAAGGGAAAAGTGGTAAACCTAGCTTTATATCGCAGAAGGTAGATAAAGAGTTTAATTCTTCTGATTTAACATGGGACGATGATGCAAAAGATCGTGTAGGTAAAATTCCATATTTTATAAGAGGTATGATAATAAAACAGATCGAGAGATTTACAAGAGAGAAGGGTGAATCTAAAGTAACATGTAGTATTGTGGATGAAGTTAAAGATAATTGGAGTGGGCAAATGGATCTGCCACATTAAATGATTGAGAAAAATAAACAATTTATTCCACATGCTATTTCATGGAATATTACAAAAAAGTGTAATTTAAAATGTAAACATTGTTATTTAGATGCAGTTGATCTTAACGGCAATAAATTTTCACTTGAAGATACAGAACTTACAACTGCAGAGTGTAAAGATATAATTGATCAGATCTCTTCTGTTAATAATAGGGCTATTTTAATATTAACTGGAGGTGAACCTCTTTTACGTGATGATATCTTTCTTCTGATTAAATATGCTAAAAAACAAGGGTTTACAATCTTCTTAGGTACAAATGGTTGTCTTTTTAATAAAGAGATTGTAAATAATCTAAAAGAGAGTGGTGTTGATGGTGTAGGGATAAGTATTGACTCCTTAAAAACAGAAGTGCACGATGAGTTTAGAGGTATTAAAGGTGCGTTAGAACAGGCAAATAATGCAATTAATTTATGTAAGATCAATAATATCCCATTCCAGGTACAAACTACTGTTACAAAATATAATATTAGTGAAATAGAAGAGTTAGTTAATTTCGCAAAAGAAGCAGGGGCGAGTGCCTTTCAGCTCTTTTTTTTGGTTTGTACTGGTCGTGGTCAGGGTTTATCAGATATTTCTGCATTACAATATGAAGATACGCTAACAAAAATATATAATATACAAAAAAAATTTAAAGGTTCTATTCTTGTTAATGCCAAATGTGCACCTCATTATAAAAGAGTTGTATATAATCTTGACAAAACGTCTCCTTTATTAAAGGCGTATGATGGAGGTTGTCCTGCCGCTACAAATTATTGCCGTATAACATCTGAAGGTGATGTCACTGCATGCCCTTATATGGATAAAGTTGTTGGTAATCTCAAATCAGAGAGATTTTCAGAAATATGGGAAAAATCTTCATCTTTTATAGCACTAAGGGGAGAAGAACTAAAAGGTAAGTGTGGTATTTGTGAATTTAAATCTATTTGTAAAGGTTGTCGTGCTCGTGCTTATGCAACAAATGATGACCAACTTTCTGCTGACCCGTGGTGCTTATATAAACCTGAAAAAAAGAAAATTGATATAAAGTTAAACAAAGGAAATGTTTTTG
Organism: Candidatus Anammoxibacter sp.; assembly: GCA_021777055.1. GTDB lineage: Bacteria > Planctomycetota > Brocadiia > Brocadiales > Anammoxibacteraceae > Anammoxibacter_A. The sequence continues at coordinate 61,631 of JAIQZO010000034.1, forward strand.
GAATGAATGCTGAATTTGGGTTGCCTTGGACAGAAGAGGCGAAAACAAGATTAGAAAATGTGCCTTCTTTTGTTAAAGGGATGGCAATTAGGGGCGCAGAACGGTATGCCAGGGAACATGGTCTTAATGAAGTGACTCCAGATGTAATGAAGGCAGCCAGGGACAATATGGGAAAGGATAATAAATCCATGTTTCCCATGGATAAAATTTCCAAGCAATTAGATGACAATAGTATAAATAGTAACGATACTTCATTTGAACCAAAAGGTGAAGAAGAGAAGCTATATTATATTAATGATGGAGATAAAGTCCCTTGGACCGAAGTTGCAAAAAAAAGGTCAGAAAACGCACCTCCCTTTGTTCGTCCTGGCATTTATAAATTGATGCAAAAACGAGCCAATGAAGAGGGACAAAAAGTCATTACTACGGAATTCCTTTCAAAAATCAGAAACGAATCTATGTTTTTAGCCGCAGGACGAATCAAGAAGTTTGGTTTTGATGATCTAAAAATGGAGGTATTTGCGGCAGCGAAAGATAATATAAAGAATGACAAGAAAAAGATAGTAATTGATGAAATTAAAGGTTTTCTTGATAAAAGGGATATAAAAAAGACGAAAATAATATCTTTATTTGAGGAGTATTTAAAACCTTCTGATGGTGAAACGCCATAATTTAAACTGTCATAAGTAATAGACAAAATATGATTACACTAATTAAAACCGATTATTACACAGATTTGCATCTGCGTAATCAAATATAATCTACTTAGTTATATTCTCTCTTTCTTTTACTCAAAACACTTCTTTTGTGAAAATCTCAGAAAGGGTTATGTGGTAAATCAGTCATAAAACTCTTGCTTCTACATCATAAGTATCAACATACATTACCATTGTCCTGGCTCTCTGTTTCCATGCCAAAATTAGCAATAAACGATAAATCCAGATTCTAATGATTTTCCTCTTTGGCATTCTGCTTGTTTACTTTTTTATAATAATACGATTGTTGGAACTTTTTAGAGATTTTCATTGTCTAATAAAATGAGGACTAAACAACTTTAAAAAGTGCGTCACTAGTATAAAATACTAGTAGGATCTTATATTCGGTAAATAATAAGTTTGTTTTTTGGCTCTTTTAGCCATTTTTAGGATCATCAAAACATTGAAAAGTTGATTTTTCTATTGAAAAATGGAATATTATGATCAGAATCTCTGTATAAAAAATAAAACTCTTAGGTTTGTGCTTGTAATATAGTGGTGTAAGTCCAATATAAACTGCTGGTTACAGAGTTTGTTTTGTGAGTTTTTTTTTTATTAGCCATTGTTCTGGTTTTTACATAGATAGACCAAAATTTTCTTTCTTGCTAAATTATTTATCGTTATATATAGTATAAGTGTTCAGTTTCATTTAGTAATTATAAAGTTTTTATTTTTATAGGAGGTATGGATGGGTAGATTAAATAGATTTTTAGCAGTTTTTTCAATATTTAGCCTGTTATCAGTTTTTGTTTGTGTGAATCTGTATGCTGGCGGTGGAGAAACATCAGGTAAGGTAAAAAGCGTTAATACTGAAACTAAAGAGTTTGTCGTTACTACTGATGATGGAAAAGAGGTAACTTTCTCTAGTGACGATAAAACAAAGGTTACAATTATAGATGTTGATGGAGCATCTACTAAAGCAGATATCGGTTCTGTTTTATCTGCGGATAAAGAGGGTGCTGATAAAGCGGATTCTGTTGTTGTAACCGATGATGGAAAAGGGAAGGCGAAACAAGTAGTTGCTACTACAACAAGGAGAATGACTTTAACTAAAGAGGAGATTGCAAAGAGGCTTGAATCTCTTATTTCAGGAAACAAAGCAGTTACTGATGAAGTAAAGGTTAAAACTGACTCTCCTGGCACTATTAAAGGGTCTGTAAGGGTTATGGCCAGGACTTCTGAAGGTGCGATTATATACATACAAGAGATTAATGGTAATGACTTTACACCTGTAGCAAAGAAACTTGTTCCAGCTGGAGCTGAGAATGTTAAGACAAAAGCTGCCGGCTCTGCTTCAGAGTATCCAATGATGGACCAGGTAAACATCGCGTTTGCTCCTCATGTATTACCGGTTCTAACAAAGTCAGTTGTTGACTTTCCAAACAGTGATACTGTAAGGCATAATGTATTCGGGCCTGATCCAATTCCAGGAACAGATGAAAAAATCAATTTAGGTACGTATGATATAGGAACAATTAAGACGGTCAGTTTAGCGTCAGATGGTGAATTACCTCTTCTTTGTAATGTACACGCTGAAATGTCTGGTTATATAGTTGCAGTTCCAAACCCTTACTATGCTATTACTGATAGAAAAGGTGCTTTTACAATAGACAATGTTCCTGCGGGAAAGTATACATTGACAACTTGGCACGAAAGATTTAAACCTGTAACTGCCGAGATTACTGTAGAAGCAGGCGGAACAGCAGAGATAAAACTCCCAACTATGAAAAAGAAAAAATAAAGGAGGTCTTTATGCCGACTGAAAAGAAACTTGGTGTGGATGTTAATGTAGATGGGGATCTGGGTGTTAACCAGGATGTTGAGAGTGATACTAAAGCTAATGCTAGCCTTAGTGTTGAAACTAAACCAATTCAGGTGGGAACCTCTTTTGAAAGTACCATGGAGGTGAGTTTTCCTGAATTCAGGGCTGGTACTTCTGGTTTTAACCTTGAGCTTTTTGGTATCCCCTTTATAAGTATGGATCCTTGTTATATCGGTACAGAACGTGCATCAGAATTTTTTGGTGAACTGTTGTGTGGTGAAGAAACTACCACTTACTTGCCATCTTATAAAATTACTGAGAAGTGTATCGGATGCAGTACTTGTGCAAGGCAGTGCCCTACAGGTGCAATATATGGAGTTATGAAACAGCGCTTTACTATTAACTCCCATCAATGTATCTTATGTGGTACTTGTGGTAGGAGCTGTCCGGCAAATGCAATTGTAGATGAGCATGATGAACCCGTAAAAAGGGTTAAGGTAAAAGAAAAAAAGGTGCCTACTGTAGATAAAGATCTATGCTCTGGTTGTCAAAGCTGTGTTAATATTTGTCCGTTTAATTGCCTTGCAATTGAAGAGGACGAGGCGGTAGAGACCATTAAAGGTATATCATACCTTAAAAACAAAGCAAAATGTGTGGCTTGTGGTGAATGTGAAAGAATATGTGCTCAAGAAGCAATTCTTTTATTAGACCCTGTGCCTTCGGATGATAAAGCTAAAAAAGTAGCTTAATGATTTAAGATTAATAGAATGACAGAACACCCAGAGGCTCTATTTATTTAAAATAGATGCTACTGGGTGTTTCTTTTTTAAGAACAAATTTAAAGCAAGAATTATTATAAGCAACTGCGTCTTAAATCTCGCATTTAGGATCTTCTTGAACATTGAGTGTTGTACCTCCTCTTGTACTTTCAGTATTACACCCCTTTAAGAATTTGTGCAATTCAAAAGAAATATCTTCAATTACAACTATTCTTTTTAAACTCTTTGATATATAATATCTACCATCAATAGTTGAATAGTTAAGTTCCTTTTCGTTTACACCCATATTTTCTACAGAAGTATGATTAACAATATCTTTATTGAGATTACAAATCATTGTAACTTTAATTGTACTTTTTGCCCCAATTCCATAATGAAAAGGAAAAGGGGTTTTATGGATGAAAATCTATTTTATAAACTCATTGATGAAGTTTCAGAGAACAAGATTGCAAAATATGTTAGTTTTCATTTAATGGGTGAACCCCTTCTGCATAAAAATGCGCCAGACTTCATTAAGTATGCAAAAGATAAAGGCTTAAACACAAACCTGATAACAAATATCAGTCTCTTTAATGAAAATAATACCGCTGCTGTACTAAAATATGTAGATTACCTGGAAATAAGCCTACAAAGTTTTGATCAAGATTCGTTTGAGTTTAAGAAGTCCCAGAAGTATACTTTTGATGAGTATATTGATCTGACAAAAAAGATAATAGAAAAAAAATACGATTATGGCTCCACAAGCCAGATCACTATTACTTTAATTGAGAACTCTAGAAATAAAGTCAAAGATTTTAATGCAAATGTGGATTTTTTGGATAGTGATAGCACCTTAAGCCATTTCTTTACTAAATATTGGGATGAATTCTTTACATTACTTAGCAAAGAACGCGGACTGCATTATAACAAACCTGACGCACTGCACTATCGGAAATTAAGACATGAGTTCTTGCCCGGTATTATATTTAATACCAGATCCGTAACTACCTGGGGCAACTCTATTGGAGGGAAAGATAATTACATCCCGGCAATAAGGGCAAAATGTAATGCTCTTCACTCTCAATTAGGTATTTTATGGAATGGTGATGTTGTCCCGTGCTGTGTTGATTTTGATGGTAACATTGTACTGGGGAACGTGACCGAAAAGTCCTTAATGGAAATTATAAATTCAAACTATTATAATATGTTAAAGGATGGATTTAAAAAAGGCAAACTTTACAGCAGCCATTGTAAGAGATGTAAAGGTGGTACAAATATCCTAAGTTGGATTACAACTCAGGTTTATTCATTTATAAAACACAGGGATATTTAAATACTACTGCGCAGGGTCAATTATGGAAAAATCTAATAAACAAAAAAGATTTGTATTTATAAATCTTTCTGTAAATAGCGGATTTTACGGTGTTAATCATGGAATTGCATACCTCGTTCCTATTATAAAGAGGAACTCATTTGATACGGTTATTATTAATCAATTAGATGACATTAGTGCCGGTGAATTTCGGAAAATGATAGAGGCTTTGGAGCCTTCTGTTGTCGGTTTTTCATTTACCTCTTTACAGACTAAATATCTTGCAAAATACTCACACGCAATTGAGGGTATAGAAAATTGTATTCAAATTGCAGGAGGGGTTGGTGCCACATTAGATCCGGAAGGGGTACTTCCGAAGACCAAGCTTAACGGTTTGGTTGTTGGAGAGGGAGAGGCACCCTTAGATTCTTTCCTGAAATTAATAAATAATAACGGTAATATATATGATGCAGAAGGGTTTTACTGGGAAAGAGATGGAAAGATAGAGAAAAAAGGTGATCCGGTTCTTGTAAAGGAATTGGAGCTTCAGCCATTTCCAGATTATAGCCTGTTTGAGAGGGACCTGGTTATTACCGGCAGTACTATGAACCTGAACATAATGTTAAGCAGGGGATGTCCATACAGTTGTACTTACTGTTCAAATAAGGCATTGAGGAGTGTATACCCCTCAAGCGAAACTTACTTCAGGATACCGACCGTTGAGTATTGTATAAAACTTGTGGAGGGGTTGGTTAAGCAGTATCCTGAAACCAGGTTTATCAGTTTTGAGGACGATCTGTTAATAGCGAAAAAGGCCTGGTTCTTAGACTTTGCACAACAGTACAGTAAGAGGGTGGGAATACCTTACAGGGCAAATGTGCGTACTGAATGTATAAATCCTGATATTGTCAATGCGCTGAAAGATAGTGGTTGCTCCATAGGATTCTTAGGGTTGGAAAGTGGAAATGAACAGCTTCGGAAAAAATTGCTTAACCGGCATCATTCAAATGAAATGCTTATTGAAAGGGCGCTGATGGTAAAGAATGCCGGAATAAATCTTTCTACCTTTAATATGGTTGGGCTCCCTTTTGAGACAAAGCAGAACATGAAAGAGACCTTGGAACTCAATATGAAGATCAAGGCAGATTTTGGTTTGTGCACCTTCTTTTGCCCGTTTCCGGGAACGGAGTTGTATAATACGTGTAAAAAAGAGGGTCTCTTGCAGGAGGATAAGTTTAATGATACTGCCACTAATTATAATACAACTCCGGTTATTCCAAAGACAGAGCAGGCAAAAAGAGATTGTATGGAGATGAATAAAAAGATCAATAACTTTCTGAAATGGCAGGAACTGAAATATAAACATAATGAATTCAGCAGAAAAAATCCTGGAACTAAAACTGCGCTTCACCTTGCAAGGCAGCTTCTTGTCTATCTCTTGTACCGGTTTTCTTCTCCTTTTGCTAAAAACTCTCTTTTCAGCATTCTTGCGAATAGTAAATTGCAGAAACGTTTATCCTCTATGTTGAAATGAGTTATACTTTTTCTTAGAATATTTTGTTAAGAATGCTCTCTTTTTATAAAAATATCAATGCTAAACTTAGTTAAGAGGTTGTTAAGAAATCTGTTTTCGCAAAGTACACCACCGTGCCAGGCTTTTCTCACTAATGAATACCAGCATCATAACCAGAGGAGGCAAGAACATCTTGCATGCCTTGGTTTAGACATTGCTCAAAAAACTGTAATGGAGGTAGGTGCCGGTATTGGTGATCACACAAGCTTTTTTGTTGACCGCGGCTGTGATGTTGTAAGTACGGAAGCGAGGGAGGAAAATATAAAGATTCTGCGTTCCCGTTTTCCGAATCTAAGGACATTTGTATTGGATCTGGATAATCCTCCTTCTACATTTAATGAAACATTTGATATTGTATATTGTTACGGGCTCCTTTATCATCTAAAGGAGCCGGAAAATGCTATAAAATTTATGGCCACCTGCTGTAAATCTATGTTGCTACTGGAGACCTGTGTCTCTTTTGGCGATGGGGACGAACTATACCCATGTTATGAAGATACCTCGAATCCTACACAAGCAATATCTGGCCATGGATGCAGGCCCACAAGGAGATGGTTATATAATAGACTTAAAGATCATTTTGAGCATGTTTACCTGCCAAAGACACAGCCTAACAATGAGCAGTTTCCCATTGATTGGACGCTGCCTGCCCCTAAAAAGGGTCTAACCCGGGCAGTTTTTGTTGCATCCAGAGAGGCTTTAAATAATGATACATTGATAGAAAGCATACCGGATAAACAGACGAGGCATTGATTTTTGCTGCATGATCATAAAGCTCTTATTTTTTTTTAGGAATTATTTATGAAAGCGTTATTACTTGTTGCTCATGGCAGCCGTCGTCAACAGTCTAATGATGAAGTTGTTTTACTCGCCGAGAAACTTAGAAAGAAATGTTTTGCCCAATACAATATTGTTCATGCCGCATTTCTAGAACTAGCAGAAGTTTTGATTCCTGATGGTATAAAGAAATGTATCGATGAAGGTGCATCATCTGTTATTGTGTTGCCATATTTTCTAAATTCAGGTAGGCATGTAGTGGACGATATTCCAAATATTGTTAACGATACCATAAAATATCACCCTGATGTTGATATTAGAATTGCACCTCACCTTGGCGCTTCCGATTTAATGATGGATTTGCTAATGGCATCAGCTAATTCAACCAAGACAAATTAAAAAATGTTGGTGATATATAATACCTAACAATTTTTAAACAAAGCAAAGGAATAAGTCAGCGTGCCTCACATTCTTAGATCGTCTATGGATTTGCCTCTTGGGATTGCAGAGGTTTTTCATTTCTTTTCTAACGCCTCGAACCTTGAGAGGATTACCCCATCAGAACTAGGGTTCCAGATCATCACCCCACCGCCGATAGCCATCGCTGAAGGGGTAAATATTGATTATCGGCTTCTCCTGTTTGGATGGCCTTTCATTTGGCAGACTAAAATCACCCACTGGGATCCTCCTCGCCAGTTTGTAGACGAACAGATCCGTGGACCATATAAATTATGGATTCACACCCATCGCTTTTCAGAGAAAAATGGCACTAGTACCATTGAAGATGAGGTTCAATACCAATTACCTTTGTGGCCTGTTGGCGAGGTTGCTTATCCTCTAATTGGTATACAGCTCCAGCGTATATTTCGATTCAGAGCACATGCCATACGCAGTATCCTTCTTGGAACGTTGCCTGAAAGTGCAGGCTAAATCCAATATAGAGTGGCGTATAGCGCTGCTTGCATAAGATGGGTGGCTTATAAGCTATGATAAATCTAATGCTTGCATATGCAGGCATCTTATCAAACTTCAAACTATTTTACTAAAATTATTTACCTGTTTTCTGCTTTTTTGATGCGATAATTGGTGTCTTGGAGAGTGAGGAGATATGACGAAAAGAATATTGGTAACAGGTGCAACCGGATATATAGGTAAAAGACTAACTGAAAGGCTATTTGAAAAGCCAGGATTATCTTTAAGGCTTCTGACAAGAAGTAAAAACAAGATTGCAAATGCAGTCTCTAGCAGGGCGGAGGTCATTGAAGGTGATACTTTTAACAAGGAATTGCTTATACAGGCGCTAAAAAATATTGATGTTGCTTATTATCTTATTCATTCAATGGGTGCTGGCAATGATTTTGAGGAACGTGATCGAACTAGCGCTAAAAATTTTCGTGACGCCTGTATAGAGTCAAAGGTTAAAAGGGTGATCTATCTCGGCGGCCTTGGGGTCAAAGAGACGGCCAGTAAACATCTGCTTAGTCGAATAGAAACAGGTGAAATTCTTAGTTCCGCGAAAGAAAAATTAGAGGTTATCTGGTTTAGGGCAGGCGTTATTATAGGAAAAGGCAGCGCCAGTTTTGAAATTATCTGTAGCCTGATCAAAAAACTTCCGGTTATGATCACTCCCAAGTGGGTTAGCACTAAAACTCAACCTATAGCAGCTGATGACGTTATTTCTTACCTTGTAGATGCAATTGAACTTGATATTAATAGCAATCTTATCGTTGATATAGGAGCCGATCAGATGAGTTTTAAAAGTATGGTGGAAGAAACTGCAAGGGTTATGGGATTACGTAGGGTTCTTATCCCTGTTCCCGTACTAACCCCTAAATTGTCATCATATTGGTTGATTCTGTTTTCATCCGCACCTCTTCATATGGCAACCGCATTGATTGAAGGGCTTAAATCAGAGACCGTAATACTTAATGATAATTCTAAAAACTATTTCCCTCATATAAAACCAATGACATTTGATAAAGCTGTGCAACATACAATTAAGAATAATTAATAAAGGATAAACTGGGATCACTTTTGTGAATACAAGTCCAGACTAATTCATAATGCTGCGAGGCCGCAACCAAAATACAAGATGCCGGATACAGGATCTTAGATACGGGGTACTGGCAATCAGTTAGATTTCTAGTTTTTTTCAAGATCTATTATGAAAAAAGTGTCAGACATCTTCCTATATGTAAAAGCCCTAGAATAAATGACTACGTTTTTATATAAACTCAACTTATCGTAAAATACCACTAATTAATTAGAAAAAACTAATTGGGTGAATAACCATATTTAAAAACTAACCCTGAACTTTGTTTTAATTCCCACACTCATCAGTGTGAAGTTCTTTTCCTTCTCTGATTTGCGGTGTGTATATGAATCCGCGAACAATGTCATTTAATTCCCATATTTCTTCATCTCCGATAATTAGGACATAGTCCCCTCCAATATTTTCAGGATCCCATACATAGATATAGTAAGTTCCAGGCATTTCAACAAATTCATCAAAAGTCGGGCCTTGATAATAGTTCTTGTTGCCAAAAAATTCATAAAATGTTGGCCGTTCTCCTTCATCCTCAAAATTAGAAATAACTATTGCGCCATATTCATCCGGGATATCAAAAGGAAGTATATAGAAGCCGTCAGGTAACGGTAGGCCAGGCCCTACAATAGCAAATGAAGGCAAAAAATCTTCATAGAACTCACAGACCGGCACAATAGTTTCTACAAATATTCGCGCCCGATTTTCAATGGTAAATTGATATACATCAACATCCCCCGAATCAAATGCTAAAAATGAATAAACAGCTATTGACTGTTCTATTGATTTTCTTACCATAAATGGGTTTTCTTCCGTAAAATCTTTGTGTTCAAAATATGGAACATGGGCAAGCACAACACTTCCTCCAAGAACCAGAAACAACACTATAGTTAAAACCCTCAAAATATTTCTTTTCATCTCGTATTTCCTTTTTGAGTTTTTTTTATGGTTTTTTAATAAATTCAAAAAATAAGAAAGTTTTTTAGTAAACCATTTTAATTGCCAAATATTTCTGGAAATGATCTGGTCTGGTCATCTCCCCATAATATCAAAAATCTGGTTTAGGGGTAAACCTCTAAACCAGAAAATGCTCGCAAATTAAGATATTACCTGATGCTACTTCTTTATGGTGCGCTTGGACGGTGTAATAGAGTTAAATGTTTCAAAGGATTATTATTTACATCCGCCTAATTTTTCCCCATAAAAACTGGAAAAACTTTTTCTACCCATTCACTGGCAGAGCTTTGTAACCAGAGTGTCTTGGCTCTGATTATTATTCGTATATGATTAATATCTTCTGAGATTGGTTTGTACTTATGAAGTTTTTTAATAGTGTAATGCAATACTATAGAGTTGTACACGGGGGCAGCAACCAGAAGACTGCGTGTTGTAGAAATTAAATTTCTTTTCTAAAAACAAGCTTTTACAGGGTAATACGATAAAGTGGTGATTTGGTCATTTCCGGGGTATATGCTACAGAAGGGGAGTAATAAACACTTCCACTTCTTCGATTGTTGAGGGTTTTCCCACGATCCTTTTTTCTTTATTTAATAGATACATCTTGGGTGTGGTCCATACGTTATAATCTATAGCTGGTTTGCTATCCCAGCCTTTCAATTCCGTATAGTTTGTCCAGTTGTATTTCCCTTGCGTAATGGCATTCATCCACGCCGCGCGATCTTCATCTATTGATATGGCCAATACCTCAAAGCCTTTATCTTTGTAGCCATCATACAAATCTTTTAATGCAGGCATGGTAACTGTGCAATGTTGGCACCAGCTTGCCCAGAACAGTATTAGCGTATATTCCGCATCAATATCTGTTAGTTTTTGGTGATTACCTGTTAATGCACTCAATATTATTTCAGGTGCTATTTTTCCAATGGCCAGCCCCTTTATCTTTTCTACCTTATCTTTCAGTTCGCTTGCCCGATCTGAAAATACGGAGTTATCCAACCCAAAATCATCATTTTTACATAAATCACCAAACACGTAATTTTCGGTTATATATGTAAATGCTAATTCATATCCTGATTTCTCAAACTTTCTGGTAATAATATCTAGCACAAACGCAAATACTGTCTCGTTTACTTCTGCCTCAACCATTATTACGTCTAAGGCTTTGATAAATGCCTCTTCCTGCTGCTCTTTACTCAACTCCTTATCTCTATAAAATCCAAAATAGGTCCAGATTTTTGAAGGTATTACGTTGCTGTTTAATAAAGTGATATCATCAAAATCGACATTATCAAAGAAATGATCCTTAACAAATTTCCCTTCTTCATCTTTTGACAATTCTATTTTAGGTTGCGGATTCTGCATGGTTTTCACAATTTTTGCAACATATGTGTCCGAATTATTATTAGTTAACTTTTTTATGTAACCTTTCTGTCTCTTCTTTAGATTTTTTAATTCATTATCTATCTGGTCATTAAAAGTGTTTACATTCTCTGCCACTTTTACATTGTTTCTAGATTTAATACTATCGTTGATCTGCCCATTATGTGTAACGGCTTTCTCTTCTGGTTGGTACAGTGGCTTTAACTGGTTTAATAGTGCTAATCTCTTTTGATTATGCTCAATGACTTGCAGGAAATCATAATAGAGCTTATTCTCTTTAGAAACTGATATGATTATATTATCCGTAACTGAATAGAAACCTGCTGCTTGGGAATCAGGTGGGTTTAGAGTGAACTCAATGTCTTCCTGGTTATAAATCATGTCCACAAATTTACCTTTACCAAACCTTACCCTGTACATTCCCACGTATGATTCTTTAGTAAACGGAAACTGAAAGAAACCGTTGCTGTCTGCAATTATTGAATTAATGACCCTATTTTTCTCTCCGTAGAAATCTAATAGTTCTATTTTCTTGTTGGCCATCTCTTTAACATTTCCATTAAGTGTGTGTAAAGGTTCTCCAAATAGATGTGTTGTGATGAAGAGTATTAAACAAATTACGATAATTTTCATAAGTATATTGATGGTTAGTGCGCATCGGATGAGTTAATTTGATAGAATATAACAATTATTTATTGCAGAAAAACAGAAAAAGCCATTCAGTGTTTAGTCAAAGTAATCAGGAATTCGAAATGTTGTCACGTTTTATCATAAAATTTACTTTCATTTTTCTTATAAATAGTTAATATAGATTCCATATGTGCATCACAATGTTCTAATCCTGTTTTATGATATAATGCGCAAGATGTTATAATCAAATCGGCAGGCGGTATCGTTTTTCCGGTTTTTCGGCACTCTATAGTTAAAAGTTTTGCAAAACTCCAGACCTCGTCATTTATAGGCAACGATAATATTTCTGCTTCGAGACGGGCAAGATTTCTCTTTTCATAATTGCCTCTAACACCATTCCAAAGTTCAACAGCAACCATATCACACCAGGCGGCACAACCATTAATTATCAGTCTTTCAACTCGTTCTCTTATGTCATTTTGGCCGGAAGTCCTTAACGCTTCAACCCAACTTGATGTGTCAATCAATACTATTTCGTTTTGTCCCATCGGGTATCCTCGCGCATTTTCTTTAACTCTTCTGTTGTCATAAAATCCTTGAAGGTTCCAAGCATCTTTGCTATTTTTGTCAACCTGTTTCTTTTGTTGAAATCTTTGATGGCGCTAACAACAGCTTCTCTTTTTGTTTTTGCGCCGGTGTACTTGATAGCTTCTTTTAGCTCATCTTCCGGAATATCTATTGTTGTTTTCATGAATCTATAATAGCAGCATAAATATTCATGTCAATGTTTATTTGTAAGCAAAATAATGTCCCGTTTCTTGTATTTCAGGAGTCACACCCGTAACATAATCTATCGCTGTGGAACAAAGCAGAATTAATGCATCGGGAGAGCCTCCCGATGCACAAAAAATCTGTATCTAGAACGCATCCGACATACTTCACCCTTTCCTGTTTTGATAAAGGGAGGTAGACTGTACATTACAATGCCGAAGCAGTCTATGCAACTAACTCGGCACTGTATATTGACTATGTGGTATATTATCTATAATTGATAATCAAGGCAGGGCCATTGCTTTTACCATTTTCAGCAGTACGATGATTTGGGAAATTACTGCTTGAAAATATAAATGCCATTGCGTTTCCAGTGCCCCATCCTTGTCTATTAACAACCTCCTGCGCTATTGCTGTCAGGTCAGGGGTGCGCTGCTTGTTGCCAGCGTCACCAACGCTCCAATCATCAGGACGCCAATCCACAAACATGCTCGTCTTTAAACGGTTTGACACATCTCCATCTATTTCCTGAAACAGGTTAGCATTATCACTTGCTTCTCCGTAAATTGTAATATTTACCGGCCCGTTTTGGTTTTCATCTGACTCAAACTGTATAAAGGCATCAACGATAGTCGCACCATTTGGAATATCCATATTTGGAAACCGAATACCCACCATCTGCTGTTTACCTTCTTGAGTATCACTTGTAAGTTCAATATCACTTCCGGCCGATCCTAAGGTTTCTACCGGACCCGGAATAGTAACTGTAATATTCTCTTCTGCTACATTACCTTCTCGCGCAACCGCAGGTTCACTTGAAAATATTGATATATTACTTTCATACTCGATTGTCAGAACGGGGCCATTACTTCCACCATTTTCCGCAGTACGATGGTTTGGGAAATCGTTACTTGATACTATAAACGCTATTGCGTTACCTTGTGCCCATCCAGGACGACTAACTATTTCATCCACTATTGATGCAAGATTGGATGTTTTCTGCTCACCCCCTTTATCACCTGTATTCCAATTCCCCGGATCCCAATCTATTGATACGGTTGTCCTCAGGCGGTTTGATACATCACCATCTAGTTCCTGAAACAGGTTCGCATTATCCGTTGCTTCTCCATGAAATATAATGGTTGCGGGTCCGTTACTGTTTTCATCTGATTCAAACTGTATATATGCATTTCTAATTGTTGCGTCTTGAGGAACTAAAATATTCGGGAAGCGAATCCCTATCATCTGCTGTTTACCTTCTTGAGCATCACTTGTGAGTTCAATATCACTTCCGGCCGATTCTAAGGTTTCTACCGGACCTGGAATAGTAACTGTAATATCCTCTTCTGCTACATTACCTTCTCGCGCAACCGCAGGTTCACTTGAAAATGTTGATATACTGTTTTCAAACTCAATTGTTAGGACAGGACCATTATTTTCACCATTTTCAGCAGTACGATGGTTCGGGAAATCGTTACTTGAGACAATGAATACTATTGCGTTACCTTGTGCCCATCCAGGACGACTAACTATTTCATCCACTATTGATGCAAGATTGGATGTTTTCTGCTTACCTCCTTTATCACCTGTATTCCAATTCCCCGGATTCCAACCTATTGATGCGGTTGTCCTCAGACGGTTTGAGACATCACCGTCTAATTCCTGAAACGGGCTAGCATTATCCGTTGCTTCCCCTTGAAATATGATAGCCGCGGGTCCGTTACTGTTTTCATCTGATTCAAACTGTATATATGCATTTCTAATTGTTGCACCTTGAGGAACAAAAATATTCGGAAAGCGAATTCCTACCATCTGCTGTTTTCCTTCACCCGGATCACTTGTAAGTTCAATATCACTTCCGGCCGAACCAAGGGTTTCTACCGGACCTGGAATAGTAACTGTAATATCCTCTTCTGCAACATTACCTTCTCGCGCAACTGAAGGTTCACTTGCAAATTGCTCAGGTATTTGACAAACTGTTGCATGATTAGAAGTGTACTCAATGTCACACTCACGATCATGTATAACGATATAGACTGATTGCGGTGGTGTTGCGCCCTGTGTTACAACAAACCTTATGGTGTTCAGATCATCTGATTCGTCAAAAGCACAAAATCCATTTAAACGATTATCCCTATTATCAAAAACTTCAATCCATGTTCGAGATGAATTGGTATTTATTTCACATGGTGGCAGATGGGGCGCATCCTCAAACAATTCATCTGGAAAAACTATGCTGTTTGTAACTTTCAGAAGATAGTCGGTATTGTTTTGGTTATCAATCTCTTTTCCCGCGCAAATAAGCTCAGGTGAAGGTAAGTCCGGATGACATGTAATCTCCTGGTCCGTACAAATCCTTGCAAGATTGGAGGTGTACACAATGTCACACTCACGATCATGTATAGTAATATATACGAATTGGGGTGCTATTGTTCCCTGTGGTACAACAAACCTGATAGTGTTCAGATCATCCGATTCATCAAAAACACAAAATCCATTTAAACGATTATCGTTGTTATCGAAGACAGTAACCCATGTTCGGGCCGAATTGCTGGTTGCTCCACATGGAGGTAGATGAGGGGCATCCTCGAACAATTCATCCGGGAAAATTATACTGTTTGGGACTTCCAGAAGATAGTGGGTATTATTTCGGTTATCAATTTCGGATCCAGAACAAACCAGGTCCGGTGATGGTAAGTCGGGAAAGCATGTTGCCCTTGCAATCTGATGTGCTGAAAAGAAACTACTAACTAATAGTAAAAACAATGCAACAACACTAAATCTTCTTAAACATACTTTCATCTTAAACTCCTTTTTTTATATTTAATAATAATTCCTGCGCAGGTTCAATCTTGCACATGGAATCATTACGTTTTTCTTGAAAGAATTGGCAGGCACTGTCTGCCATATCAAAAGATATTACCACGTTGCTCCAGAATGGCCATGTCCACTCGCACAAACCATATCATATTCTCTCGGGTATGAGCTTGTATCGTTGCATCTTCAAAAGTAGGGTTAAAATTCACACCCATTCACCGAATACTTCCATCACTGTTGAGAAACATTTATCTTTCTTGATTGAATTATAGTTTAAAGACAGATGCTGTAATCCTATCTAAAAAGAGGGGTAGATGCGTAAGCAGACGAGGTGTGTAAATACACGCGGAACTAATACTAATAATTCAAATAATTTGGCTATTTAAATGCTTAGGAGGTGTATACAAGTCATTTCTATACACCTCCTTCCACCTTGATTATCTGTCGTCAGTTATCTTCCAGTATATCTTCGATCATCTTTTCTCTAATTATGCGTTCCATTTTCTCTAAACGTATCATGGCTCGTACCATGTCAGAAGGTTCATCAAGTGGTTGAATTTCTGCTTTATTTATTGTTGAATCTACAGATAAATCGGGACCTTCATAGGTGGTTGTAGGTTGATTAGTTGCAGGTTTAGACTGAGGTTGATCAAAATCCGAATCAAACCCAGTATCATCAACTTCTCTTGATTCATTACCAGTAAAACAGCCTGTACCATCACAATAAATATATGCACCATTTGGCCAGTCACAACTTTGGCCGCCATATTCATCTTCACTATAAGTTCCGCCAGACAATTCACAATTACTTTTAAACTCTTCCCTACTCATATGGTTATCTGATGCATAACTGAACGTTGCAGTTAAAGAACTGGCCGCGATACAGAGTACAACGATTAATTTTTTCATTTTGTTTCTCCAATTAAAATACAAAGAGATAGTGGAAATTATTTTCTTATTCATTTTATTACACTCCTTTTGATTAAATAATGATTACATTGTTTAAAACAGATTACATTTCAATTTAATTAGTTTGCAAACTGTAAAATATACATCGCAACTATTATGCCAAAAACGGCAAATTCTCATAACTAATGCCAAGGCGAGGCATTGCGTTATTCAACAAACTGTAGCATCATTAAAAAAAGGGGTGCCACAAAAATTAGTATTGAATTGTTAAAAATCTGTGTAATGTTTATAACATCTTAAAAAAGAAGAAGTTAATGAATTGTGGCAACAAGATGAAATGTGGCACCCCTTTATGAGGCTTTAAAAAAAGATGTAAGATGGAAAATTAATCAAAATGCAAAATTTATTTTGCTATGGATTAAATTATAAAGGGAGGAAGTTACAAGATTCGAATCAACTGTTTCGGGAGTCTCTCCTGAAACATAATCCATCACTTTAGAGCAAAGCAGTGTTAACGCACCGGAAAGGGACTTCAGATGCACAAGAAACATTCAGGAACAGTCTGCAAGACTGCCCCTGTAAAAGTCTTACATGTTTTACCGCCACCAAGTTGCAGACAGGCGACTTTAAATCTATCTCAAATAGAAGAGAACATTGCAAATAGTTGTTGATTACGCAAGGATGATGCTTGACAAAAAACTAGAAATCAAACTATTTGCCAGCATCAAGCATCAGGCATCTCAGCACTAAGGTACTAATTAAAACTTCGGTTATAAGAAATCACTATAGTTTTCCATCTGGAAAACTGCCAAAATGTATGTCATCAACCTGTTCATCGCTGAATGGTTGAGTATAAAGTTCCCGGTCCTGTTGTCTTGATCTAAAAAGATCCACGATAAAATGCATACGATCCCCCAGGGTACCCCAATCCCTTGCACCGGTACCTTTAGTTGTATTTTCTGTACGATCAATTTCATTCATTACTGATACTAGTTCCGGATCATCAAGGTCCGCAAGTTCGGCAGGAAACATTTGACCGGAACGAAGAATGGGTACATCATCGCTCAAATCAAGTATCTCATTGGGCAACTCCATAGTCATCATCCAACGTGTTGTTATCTCTCGCCACTTTTCAGTTATTTTCACCGAAAGATATGCTAACTTATCTTTCAACGCGTACTTTATTAAAGGGCGAAGATAGAATATAACATTTTCCTTCAGGATACTCTCTACATTCTTAAAAATCTCTATTTCCACTATTTTCTGGATAGGGGCATTCATTGAGTTAATAATAGGATCTTGCAACCTTGTCTGTTCATGATATCCCACTAAGGCATTTGCTAGACATATATGCTCTGCCTTTACTTTAGGTTTGTTCTCAAAGATTGATCTATAATAACTGGTAAATGCCTTAATGAGCCAATCCTGTCCACCTTCACTTACTTGTCCAGGCTTTAAGTATGAAAGAAATGCATCCAATTCCTGTTGATTGTATGACGTCAAGTTAGAAAACATTGTATTCATTCGTGCAAAAATTGGAGCTAACTCTTCAAAAACAATAAAATTTCCTTCCACAATGTATTTTGCCACTTCGTCAGTAACGCTATCCAAGGTCTTTCGGATTAAAGATGGCCCCATTATTCTCTTCTGCCCGAAACGTCTTAGCACCTTATCTATTGATTTCAAGGTTTCATCGATAAAATCCGCTTCACCTAAAAAACTTTGGATTAAAACGCCTATCACATCTTTACGAATAAATCCGCCTGCTGTTTTAGACGCCCATGTTGCAAAACCACACCAGTTAATATTCCTTTTCCCAACTATATCTACTGTAGCAACTGTTAATTCATGGTATGTTTGAGTTATTTTTAAATTTCGCAATATGGGATCATCCATTGCAATAATGGTTTCAACATCTTCTACTGTAGGGCATGGCCACTTTGATTTTTGCTCACTCATGATATAATTTCCTATTTACAAACCCACTGTCTCAAAAAAATTATTACTAAATAAGTAGAGTGCATTCCATGCATTGAAATTGTTGTAGGATATCTAATGAAAACTAATAGAACAAGACAAAAATCTGTAAAATTTACATAATATTAAAGAAAGATGTAGAAATAAAGAGTAATATAAGGCTGTAGATAAACGCAAGTAAGGCAGATAAAAAGCTTCAATGGTAGCATAAAATAATAATCTGCGTTTATCCGTGCAAATCTGCGTCCCAAGAGTAAACGACAAAAGCAAGAGTTCCCCCTGGGATAAAGGATTTTATCCAGGGGGATTCTTGCGTTTGCTTTTAATAGTTAGATTAAAGACTTTTTAACATCCCAAAGCATTTTCAATAAGAGCTACTGCGTCTCTAAGAGAATTTGCCTGTTCAGTTGTAATATTGCCATTTGTCTCTTTTTCATCTACATGAATTAGAAATGCGTTAAGTTTTTCACAAACTGCTATATCATTGTTAGGATTAGCATCTTCCAATAGTTTTGGAGCTTGTTTAAGAGGTGCTATTAAGCTGTTTCTTACCCCCTTAGGAAGGCCCATAGCTCCAACAAGATCAATTAAGTCTCTAATCGCTCCTGCAGGAGTAATTGATTCCGTCACCTCGGTATCCTCATTGTTTGTCATATCTTTATCCGGAGTAACAGTTGAAGCCGTAGCTGTATTGTTTAATGTGCCTATCGTAGCCGGGTCAACAGCTATTGTTATAGTTACATTGGCAGATGCGCTAGAAGCAATCAATCCAAGATCACAATCTATTATTCCTCCGGATTCTGCACAAGAACCCTGTGATGCGATTGCATCTAAAAGTTCTACACCTGAAGGATGTGTATTTTCTAATGTGACACTCTTCGCATCAAGGGCTCCTGTATTTTCAATGGTAATCTCATAACTCAAATTATTTCCGGCAATGACTGGATCAGGATCATCCGTTATAGTTAATGAAAGATCAGCGGTGAAGAAATTGTCAAACATATCTTCTATTGCTTTCGCATCTTCACCTGTTAACTCCTGTATTAATGGTGGGTGTGAACCTGTCTCAAAGCCCGTGGAATTTCTAAAATTATATTTTAAATTGCTCCAGTCATCATGACCGGTATAAACATCCCCAAATCCGTCACAACCACCTATAGAACCGGTGAAATTGTTAATATCAACATTTACCAGATTTCCATCAATATTATCATTTCCGTTCCAGTCAAGGGGACCATTCCCTGCTCCTGTTTCAGTAAAAAAACCTGTATTCCAGAAAGTATAGTCACTACCACCCTGGATACCTAGTGCTTCATCAAGTAATGTCTCATTTAACTCAGGTAACTCCCGGGAAGAGAGGTCCAGTCTTCCTTCACCTTCACCGTCAGGAATGTAACCTACTTGAAAGAGATAGTTCATTACGCTTAAATAGTTTGGCTTGCAGTTGATGTCAGGATCCTGCCCTCCATGAAACAATCCTAATGTATGGCCAAGTTCATGCACAAAAGTCCCTGCCTGCTGTTTAAGGGTGCCGACATTGTGCGTGCCGTCATCATTAAGCCCCCATTCTGGCCCTCCTAATGATACAATAAAGTCGTTTCCTCCTTCTCCTGTCGGGTCTAGTTCCGCCATCCCGGAGACACTACTGTTGTTAACCCTGTGCATAAAGATGGCGTATCTGTAGGCTAATTTCTTAGCCGCAATCACATTATCCGCGTTCGGGTTAGGCTGATTGGGATCTTCCCCGCGTTGAGCAAGCGTGCCGAAATTTGTCGCCTTAATAGCGTCAAAGCCAGACCACACGGTAATATTGTCCTGATGCGGCACCTGTTCATCAACTTCCACATGAAGTGTTATACCCTGACTACCATCAGGATTATTAACCGGTGCGTTTGCAAAGGCTTGTATAGCGTCTGCTATTGCTTGACTTCTAGGTTTATGAAACTCCATATAATCAACTTCCACAAAGATATCCTTTTTTTGGGGATCTGCACCAAGAGCAGGTAAGTCTAAATCTATTGTCCCATCGTTATCGAAATCAATACCAGAAATTTCCCATAGACTCGGTAGCCCATCTTTATCAGGATCATCTACTTCTATCTCCCAGCACACCTTTACTTCTTGACCATCGGCTCCTTGAGAACAATTTGTAGGTGAGCTAACATCGCCGCTCCATAACCCTGTAACCGGATCAACTAATATGCTTATTGATTTTGAATCTCCAGGATTAATATCAGCCTGGTCGTTTGATGTTATTCCGTCATCGTCCCATATCTCTATAGTAATCGGGATGGGTCCGTTAGAGATGGAAACCTCCTGTGTAAATTCCCATGCTGGCGGTGTAGGATTGTAATGCCATGGAGTAAGGAATCCTGGGCCATCATCAGGAGTAACACTAAAGCGATCGTCAAAGTTGTTTATTGATACGCCGTCAATGTTTAGTTCTGCATATAGATCACCAGGGCTAGGAAATAGTCCACCATCAAGATCCAAATTAATATCTACAAGTTCTGTTATTCTAATAGTCATAGGTATAGTTTGCGCACCTGTTATACCAGTATACATAAACATACAAATTAATAGCGTCGATATATAAACTGCACATCTGAATCGTTTTAGTATTTTCATTATAAGTTCCTCCTTTTATAAGTATGGTAATATGGGTATATAAAATGATAAATTAATTTCATTAATTATAAAAACTCTCTGTTCTGTGTTCGGGAGTCTTTCCCGTAACAGAATCCATTACAGTGAAGCAAAACAGTGTTAATGTATCGGGAGGGACTCCCGATGCACAAATTATTGCTTTACTTCTGTAAAAAAACACCCCCTGCTTGCAATTTAATTAAGAATTAATAACATTGAATCTCGGCCAAGTTATCGATAATTTATAATCAACACAGGGCCATTGCTTCGGCCGTTCTCTGCAGTACGGTGATTAGTAAAATCATCACTTGACACTATAAACGCCATTGCATTTCCAGAACTCCATCCCGCTCTATTAACAAGCTCTTGCACTATTGCTGCCAGGTCTGGTGTTCGTTGCGCATTATCTATATCTCCTACATTCCAGTCATCAGGATTCCAATCTACAGACGCGCTTGTCTTTAAACGACCAGAGACATCACCATCTGTCTCCTGAAACAGTTCAGCACTGTCACTGACCTCTCCATGAAATGTAATGGTTACAGGCCCGTTCCGGTTCTCATCTGATTCAAACTGAATAAATGCCTCAACAATATCAGATCCATTGGGGATATTTATGTTGGGAAACCGAATACCCACTATCTGCTGTTTATCTTCTTGCGAATCCATTGTAAGTTCTAGATCGCTGCCAGCCGACCCAAGGGTTTCTACCGGACCGGATGCCGCGGTTGTTATGTCCTCTTCAGCCACGTTGCCCTCTTTGGCTGCAGCCTGTTTGCTTATAAACGCTGATATTTCACTCTCAAACTCAATGGTCAGGACAGGACCATTACTTTCACCGTTTTCCGCGGTACGATGATTTGGGAAATCGTTACTTGATACTATGAACGCTATTGCATTACCTTGTTCCCATCCCGGTCGAAGAACTATTTCTTCCACTATTGCCGCAAGGTTGGATGTTCTCTGTTCATCTCCTTCATCCCCGGTATTCCAATCACCTGGATTCCACTCTACTGATGTGGTTGTCCTTGATCGATTAGAGACATCACCGTCTACCTCTTTAAACAGTATGGCATTGTTACTCGCCTCTCCATGAAATGTTATGGTTACCGGCCCGTTCCTGTTTTCATCTGATTCAAACTGGATATGGGCACTCTTTATTATGGCACCTTGAGGTACAAGGATATTTGGAAACCGAATACCCACCATCTGCTGCTTACCTTCTTGGGTATCATTGGTAAGTTCAATGTCGCTTCCTGCAGACCCAAGTGTCTCTACCGGCCCTGAAGTATTGGATGTAATATCCTCTTCCGCTACATTACCCTCTCTTGCGACTGCCCGTTTACTTACAATTACACTTGTTGTAGAAGTTTCCGCTCCCTGAAATGTAGTACGCACCTTATATGGGACCGCCTGGTTGTTGAAATGTACCCATCCGACGTTTTCACACCACGCCTGGCCGTTAAAGTCCCCGTTTGAATCTATGAACACACCTCCTTCAGTAGGATTAAAATTACACCAGCCAATGTTTTCACCATAGGCAAAACCTGAGAGATTTCCATTACCGTCATTGACAACACCATAGTCAACCGTGCCGCAACTTGATGTGTTTTCGCATGACAGGTTTATCCAGCCCACGTTTTCACTCCAGATAAATCCGGTTACTGCCGAGTCTGTAACTTCAGCGCCATCACCGCCATCGCCGTTGGGTTCAAAATTGATCCAGCCCGTGTTCTCGCTGTAAGCAAATTGAGAATTGTCGTTGTCAGGGTCTATATTCTCCATCCCGTATGAAACTGTTGTACTTATGCTTACCGCAATTGTAAGTATAGAAATAATAAAAAACAGATAAATTTTATTCATGATTTTATCCTCTATGGATGGAAATTAGTTTTAAGTAATTGACAGATACACATTCTAATGAGTATCTATAGTTTTATTTAATCTTTCTGTTGTACGCTAGTTCAATATTACAGATTAAACCAAAACATTTATGGAACACTTTGCAGGCATACAATAACTAGCTTCTAGCTTTTCACTTTCTATCATGATCCGCCTCGTACACACCATGCATGATTGTTGGTAGACTTGCT
Organism: Candidatus Anammoxibacter sp.; assembly: GCA_021777055.1. Classification (GTDB taxonomy): domain Bacteria; phylum Planctomycetota; class Brocadiia; order Brocadiales; family Anammoxibacteraceae; genus Anammoxibacter_A. The sequence continues at coordinate 84,795 of JAIQZO010000034.1, forward strand.
AACTCTGGACACAAAGCCATTGGTAAAGTGCACACTAAACGCAAATTCATTACCAAAAGGACTGGTGGTAGTTGACCAATAACTGGTTTTTGTAACATTTCGAAAAGGATGGTCTATTGGGAGCGTTAGAGAGCCTTGTTGAAGATGTGAAAGATCCACAAGACTGGAAAGCTCCTCAACCTTGGGAAGACGCCATCCTTTTCGTCCGTCTACTTTCTTAGTGTAACAACTTGCAAGGGCGTCAGCCCAGGGCATGATCGATGTAGACGACAATTTTTCCCATACAAGACCGGTCTCACTGTCAAGGATTGCATTGCCATCCAGCACATCTACAAATCGTTCTGAATCTGGCAATTTCTTGTTCCATGCCGGTTTAACATGTTCCAGAGTTATCATTGTTGGCGCAGGCGGTCCGTCGGGATCAAAGGGTCCGGCAAAAACTAATCCATTAAGCCCCACAACTGCGATAAAGGGCATAAATAATCTAATCCAACTGGTTTTCTTTATTTTCCTTTTCATTTATTAAACTCCTTTTAAACAAATAATAATTACATTGTTTCTAGTTTCTCTGTTTTACTTTCGCCCGTTTACTCTTGAGGATTGAGCCGAAACGTTTTGAAACACTTTCAAGCATACGACTTTATAAGCATTTAGGTTTCGTCTGCAAGCATGCTCAAGTAAGAAATCACAAAAATTCATAGTCCGCTTCGCACACACCATACGTATCCGGTACGCGTTTTAGTATTGCTGAACGGTTGCCCATTCAAAAAACTTACGCCCCATGCAATATCGATACCGATAGCATCGGTAGTAGTAGACCAATAGAAGGACGACTGCACGTCCTTAAATGGATGCTCTGTTGGGAGTGTCGGTGGACTTTGCGAATCATCCAGAAGGGTGGAAAGCTGCTCAACCGTGGGAAGACGCCATCCTTTCCTGTAGTCTACTGCTCTTGAGTAACAATGCTCAATAGCGTCTATCCAACTAAAGAGAGTTGAGCTTGGCAATTTGTCCCATACAAGACCGGTCACCTCATCAAGGACTGCGTTGCCATCCAAAGCATCTACGAACCGTTCCGAATCCGGGAGTTTCTTGTTCCATGCAGGTGTAATCTCTTCCAGCGTTCTCATTGTTGGTGCTGGTGGTCCGCTGGGATTAAGAGGGCCGGCAAAAACTAATCCATTAAATCCCATAATAGCGATAAAAGGCATTAATAATCTTAACCATTTTTTTCTCTTTATCTTCTTATTCATTTATTAAACTCCTTTTCAATAAAATAATGATTATTACGTTACGTTGGTTTAAAATTGCATATTGAACCACATTCTTCTTTATCAATTTACATGCTTTCAATGGCATAAACATTCAAGAGGGCTGTCTTCACGACTGCAGCAGCCAAGAATTGCCAAGTAATCATGATCCACTTCGAACACACAATGCGTGACTGTTAAAACTATTAATAAGGGCGCTTACGCTTCCAGAACCAAATTCCACAACCCACACAAAGTTATCTATATCAAATTGAGTATCTGACCAGTAAAAGAAATCCTGTAGATTCTCAAATGGATGTCCGGCCGGAAGTGCAGGATCGGATTGTATATCATCAACAAGACTTGTTAGCTGGTCAATTGAGGGAAGACGCCATCCTTTTTGACCGTCTACTTTTTTTGTGTAGCAGCTTGCAATAGCGTCAGTCCATTTTTTTTTATTTGTATCTGGTGATTTCTCCCATACAAGACCAGTCTCTCTGTCAAGCACTGCATTACCATCCAGCGCATCAACAAATCGTTCCGATGCCGGGAGCTTCTTGTTCCACACAGGTGTAATCTCATCAAGTGTCCTCATGGTTGGGGCCGGCGAGCCATCAGGGTCAAGAGACCCGGCAAAAACTAATCCGTTAAATCCTATTACGGCTATAAAAGGCACTAATAATCTTAACCATTTTGTTCTTTTTCTCTTCTTATTCATATTTCATTCACTCCTTTCACTCAAATAATAATTACATTGGTTATAAAATAGATTAGACTTCCATTTAATTAATTTACAGACTATATATTATGTGTATTAACGCAACTATAATGCCAATGCTTGATCGATTGTGGTAACACGTTGTGTGCTCAGTGGTTGGCAAAACCGATACGTTTCAGAACTATTAAAAGAGGGGTGCCACAAAAATTGAATCTAAATTGTTAAAAATGGATGTGATATTTATAACTGTTAAAAAGGCAAGATGTTATGGGGCTAAAAAAATGTGGCAGCTGAATGAAATGTGGCACCCTTTTGTGAGGCATTAGGAAAAGGATAGGGAATGGAAAATCGATCTGCGTGCATAATTTGTTTTGCTATGGATTCTCACGGCGGTTCAATCTTGCAGATTGAATTAAAATGTTTTTAAAACTGTTCACGAGTTTACCAAGTATCATGTTTCACACATTAAGAGTGACTCCCTGTGCACAAGAGATGTAGCACCCTTTTGTGAGGTTTAAAGGAAAGAAGGCTAGGGGGCCATATTAATCGGAGTGCAAAATTTATTTTGCAATGTATTAAATTATACAGGGGGAAGTTGCAAGATTCCAATCAGCTGTTTCTGACGATCAGATTTTAGCAAGATAAATCTTGCACTCCGCATATTCTGGCAATTTGAATTTTTCTTCTGAATTCTGTCTCCTAACACCAGTGTTCTATCTTTTGGTTGCGGCTTTGCCGCATTATGGTGTATAAGGCGTAGGGCATGCATTGCCTATCGAATAAACTGGGCCATGGTGAAATCCATCAAAGAGTTTTCGTGGATTTGCATATGTAAATAATTATTCATGGTGAAATGGATTGGTATGTATTGCCCGCCGGATAAATTAACTCAAACGATTTTACTTCATTTTATCTGCTATGAATTGAATTGAGTTAAAATAAAGTGACAGGCAATGCCTGTCATTATACCAATAGCAAGAGTAGAAACAGATATAATAAAATAGGGATAAAGGCTTTTCATGATTTTCCTCCAAGGTATGATAATTATTTTAAGCAATGGTAGATACGAGTCGAAAATGCGTATCTACACTTTTATTTGATTTATTATTTGTCGTTTTTCTTTAGCTGATCTGGAAACCGTTAAACGATCTAGTAAAAGAACCTCTTCGAGTCCAATGTGATAATTTAAGATGTAAAGTTATTAAATGGTTTAATTCCGCTATTTTATAGCTCCGGTCATCTACTTGTTTTTGAGAAACATTGATAGGTGCAATGGATCTGTTTATGTCACTTTTCAACTCTTTGGACGGGACATGATTCAATACATCCCTATCTGTATTTATTATCTTTATTGGTCTTTGAATAATTTTCTTGCTTAATTTCATAATAACCTCCTGAATCCCTGATTGATCCTTTTCAAAAGGATCAACTAATATAAAATAGATTGTTTTGCTGTTTGAAAACGTTTTCGTTATTATTCATATGCAGCAACTGCTATGCCAATTCTGAACAAATGTTGTAACCGGTGATTGTGCAACTGTTATGGTTTGGATGGAAACGTTGATTAATTGAAGAAGGGCAGCCACTAAAATAGTATATAAAGGATGGGAGAAAAAGATGAAACTGTAGTAAAGTACTGTGAATGCATACGTTTATAGATTTGTGGCAATGAAACGAAATGTGGCAACCCTTTTATCTTTTAGTGTATCTACTGAAAGGTTAATAGGAGATTTGAGAATAGAAACGGTAATGAAAATTATAATGTATGGTAAACAAGTATCATAATTACAAAGATTAGCCAATGGGGCGGCAGGAAGTGCCTGCCCAGAATTGTCTTTTCTCCAAAATCCTTGCCATTATTGTCTGTTTACTTCCACCCCAATCATGTGTGTAAATCCTGCTTTTATATACCTATGAAATATTGAATACGGCCAATCCTTTACACATTTCACGAATCTATGTTTTACCGGGTTAAAATGCAGATAATCTAGATGTGCACGGAAGTCGTTTTCATTCCGAATCTAATGTTTCCAAAATCTACTTAGACCGTAGTGAAATCAATCAACTGGTTTTTATGGCATTGCAAATGTAGATAACTGTTTTGGAAGGCAATGGTATCGGCAGGCCGTGTCTGCCATACATAAATATTGGGATGGAAGGGTTACTTAATTTATGACTGTTGCTTAAGCACTGCAATTTTGCTTTTCAATTCCTCAATTCTCAATTCCAGGTGTTCCAGATGATCTATCTTTACCAGATTTGATTTTAGTATTGCAAGAACTGTCGCGGCAAAATTACTATCACTTTTAGTAAACTTTTTATCCTTACGTGAGAGCGTAATGATTCTTGTTAGTCTACTTTTAGTTATTTCCGGAATTAGCATATAAAAAAGGTTGGCATTGTTTGGGGAATTGCTTCTAATTTTTAATCTTTTATCTGAAGATTTTATAAATATGCTGGATTTGCGGAATTCTAAATCATGGATAAGCTCATGGGAGAACCCTAAAATGAGATCTTTGCTATTATTCTTTTCTTTAATATATTTGTATTCTAATTTATAACCATTTCCCTCTATTTTAAAAGAAGTACATTCAAAGATTTTGAATCTGTTCTCTAATCTTTTGAATGTTTCGTTTAATAATTCTTCCCTGCTGTTAATTGCCGCGAACGATTTGCTTATTTCATAAATAGACATTATCTCCTCGGTCTGGCTTGCGAGAAGGTTGTCCAGTGAAAGCCGGAGTTTATAGGTAAAATCATTAAGGAATTCTGCAAGGTTAGGGTTATTTGTGTCTACTGTCTTGCTGAATGCGCCGGAAGCGGCACTTATTATAAATTCCTTTAGATATGAGTAGTCGTTTGAAGAAAGTGTTACGGTTTCTGGCATCAGTTTTTCTTATATTATTATTTAGAATGTCATTAAAGAAGTGTATTTATTATTTAAATATTCTTAAAATAAAAAATGCATGAGGATGGCCTCCCCATGCACAGGAAATCTGGTTCCATTCGTGATGAGTTAAAATGTAGGATGGGTAGAGCGCTCGCGAAACCCATCAAAAACTCTAGGCACTTGATGTTGTATATAACTTTGATTTACGAACAAGGATTAACGAATAGTGATTTACAATCTTAGTATTTAAACCGTCATTTCAAAAATCAGAAATCGTTAGTCTTTGTTTTCAAATCGCTTTTCAAGACAATAAAGAACAAGAATTGAAAACAGATATTCTTTATCCATTTCCATTAGGTAACATAATGAAGTAACTACAAATCTATGCTTTATTCTGACATCTGTTTCCTGACTTCTGTGTTCCAAATCTGGTTACGCCTTTGCTGCCTTATGTAAAACTTCCGGCAATAAAAAAATGCATCGAGAGGGACTCCCGATGCACAGAGACAGAAAACAGTATGGCGATTATCTTATTTTAGAATTATTAACATTCGATTTTGTATTTTCTAGTTTGACTATGTCATTCGGAATGACATCTTTTTTTGCCAACCCGCTGTGGCTTAATGACTTTAATGAAAACCCTTTATTGTCTATGGTACTATCAGATTTTATATTTCCTTTATCGTTGTTATAAGATCGCCCGTTATATGGTAAGCCGTTATCCGGAAGGCCATTGAGTAAAATACCATTAAACGGAAGGCCATTATCCGGAAGGCCATTAAATCCCTTTCCCGCATGGACTTGGTTTGTAAATAGTAAAGCAAACACGCTAATACAGCCAAAAGCAACTACTTTTCTTACTAATTTTCCATTTAGATTTTCCATTTTTTTCTCCTTTATAAATATTTAATTCCTTGTAAACAAGAAACACGCTGGTTCAATCTTGCAGATTGAACCAGCGTGTTTCTTGTATCTTTTATAAGTTTTCGGTGGTAAGAACATTTAGTCTTAGCCTACAAAACTGCTTCAGCCAAATACCACCTCCTTTAACCTCACTCTGGTTTTAAATATACAGAGATAACCTCATTATAAGTATGATCATTAACTATATGGCTATCTTTGTCACCGCAAAACCCGGTAAAAACAAACCCACACTTTGTGATAGTATTGTCATGACTCAAAGTATTATCTATTTCAGTACATACACGAAGATCAAATATACCGTTACTATTATCTTCTGCGGTTCGATCACCTATGCAAGTGTAGTACTCAGCTTTATCTAAAAAGATATTTCCAAAAAAATCACCTTCATATATAGAAAATTCCTTCTCCTCTTTACTTGTTGTCTGTAAATATTTATGTGGTGATTGCTTGGCTTGCATAGAAATTTGCACTTTTCTTCCGTAGTAATTTGTACGGCCTAATATACATGCAGAAACCCATCTCTCTTCAGATTCTGTAAGTTCATTCTTGATCCAGCCGGGAGCGAGATTCATACTTCCCTGAAAATTGTATTCTGTTCCACCTATATTGGCATATAACTCAACATCTTCTGGTAATGCGCAGCTTACGAGATACTTTAGCAACTCCCTCCCTTGTTCGGAATCAAGATACCCGGTCTCTTTCATCTCTATTCTTTTAATTACATTCATTTTTGGTAAATCATTATCATTTGAACCCGCATTGGTAAAATTAGTAACCAATATGACAAAGACGCCGGTACAAACAATAGAGATTATTTTCTTTTTAACCATTCCAAATTCTTCTTAACGAGAATAGAGATAATATTGTATACCTTTTTATAAAGCAACAAATGTGCCAACAATGAGAGACATCTTGTAACGTGTGTCAGTAAATGATGTTATGTGGTGGATGATAAAATTTCATAGCAGATAAAGGGGTGCCACAAAATTGGCGTTGATTTCGCTCAAATCAGGAATTGCAACTACAACATATTGCTATGCTGTACGTTATGATAAAATATGCCTTGATGTAAAATGTGGCTATATTTAAGAAATGTGGCACCCTTTTATATTCCATTAACACTCATACATTTTAGTTTGTTTAAAAACAAAAACGTCTTATTCCCGGGTTTTGCCTGGGAACACACTTATTTCCAGATGCACTGTCTCTAGTTTTCTTTTTTACAAATTTGCAGTGTTAGTATATTGTTGCAGTGTCTTCCTTGGTACAACATTACAATTTATGGACTAGTAATGATAAATAATAAAGATTCAGCAACCATGAATGGAATACCGAATCTCTGTGTTTTAAATATAATCTGATTAATCTAACTTTTGTCGTATATTTTTACCAGGTTAGTCCAAACTGATTTTTATGAAAATGGTTTCTCCAAAAAAAGTCCTGTATGGGGACTTATTGTAAGCAAATCTAGCCCCGAAAAGGGCAATAGAAAGATAAACGTTAAATAATATGACTAACTTGATAACGAGACATTTCAGCCCCCCCAAGCGGGGCTTATTTGGATAAGGATGTCATTCTATACCCACAGCTAAAGCAGTGGGCTAACTTCGTTTGCCACTTTCGGGGCTAGAGTTGCTGAAATCAGTTTGAACATAAGTCTTACCTCTCCATCATTTTTCTTGAAGTTTGGGAGAGGCCTTCTCGTATTCTATCGTTAACGAAATGTCTTCAGTAATAGTACTGCCTCTTTTTTTTAATGTTTCATCAATGTTGTCACTATTAATATATGTTATGGAAACCCCTTCAAAGTTTAGGGAAAAATCTTCTACCGGTACATCTTCTGAATGACCACTACCGCTGACTTTATAACTGGTTACCTTGACGTTTTTCAATTCATACTTTAAATAAGTACTTCTGGGGCCACCGTAGGTAGCTTTATCGTTCTCTTCTATTTCTTCCTTTTCTATATGGTAGAATTCAACTATAACCTCAGGGAATATTGTGCCTTTAAGTACGGCTTCAGATATGTAAGGAGAGAAACTGTCAACTCTTTTACTGATAATAAAGTTACCAGAACTTTCAGGATTGATATCTTTATTTTCGCTACCGACGATACTACTGGAGTCAATCTCTGCCCAATCACCATTGTCATTATATTCGCCCTTAATATCAGGAAACTTAACCCAAGCTGAGGCCTGTAAAGTTGCCGTTGCCACAAATAATGCGCTAATAAAAAAACCACCTACCCATAATGCCTTTATTGTAGACCATCCAGATCTAATTCTCATAATAATCCTCCTAAAATTAATTACTTTTAAATAATATTTGTAAATTTAAAATATATTTCTGAAAACGTTCCCTTTTAATCTTATTACTTAGCAACAACTATGCCAAAGTCTTAAACAAGTCATAAGAGGTGTATTGGCCAGTAATTACATTTTGTATGTAAGGGAGGAAGTCCTTTGTAAGGGGTGCCACAAAAATAGATAACAAAAGTTGTGATATCGGATAAATAACCAATAACTGCTTTAAATTAGAGGGGATAACGATTTGTGGCAGTTTAGCTAAATGTGGCACCCTTTATGGTTTTCCTATATAAAAACTTCTTTTTTTTAAAGTTTGTAGTTTTTATGGAATACAGAATCCAGGAGTCAGACGCTAGAATAAAAGAAGACCGGATGAAGGGAGTGCATGTTTATCAGGTGAATAGGCTGAAGACTGAAGGCTGAAGTAAATCAACACTTTACCCTGAAAGGGTAATATTCATAAGCCCAGGGTAAGCGGAGCACACCCTGGGTATATATAGAATAAAACATAAACCCTAAAGGGGTTTTACAAAAAGTGCAAATTTGCAAAAGAATTCATTTTCTTCAAAAATGTTATGAGTAGGATTAAAAGCTGAAATTGTGAGGGTAGAAAATGAATTACAATGATCTTGTGGAAAAGTTAATACCAAAGCATGAGCTCATTTAAATAGACAGAAAGAAGTTTTGTAAAACCCTTTCAGGGTTTATATCTCTTTTTCTCTTAAACCCAGGGTGGTGCTTTGCTCTACCCTGGGCGATTGCGTATTACCCCATTGGGGTATTTTAGATCTAATGTTAAAATAAGGAAAATTGTAAAAATTTCAACATTCTTTAAGCTTTTTAATACTTCCCCACTTTTCCTGAAAACAGCTTGAATTTACGAATTCTTGATATGTTCGTGTCGCCAAACCCATCCTACTATATTTACTCCTGTGTAACAGAAACACTCTTATCTTCCGTGCGAAATACTACCTCGCCATTTGTTTCTAGAAATCCGAATCTGACCTTAAATCGTGCAGTGCCGTCTGTGCGTGTGTCAGCAGATAATGGCCTTACTGATACTGTACGCCCTTTTGCTGTTGCATCTACCCTTGCATCTGCCTGAGGATTTCCCTCCTTGTCAATAACAGTGATTACAACTTCCCTTGGTATAAGAGAGCTTCCAAATGAATCCGGGTTTGCTGTCAATTTTGATTCATCTATAGGAGTTGGTGTAGGAGTTGGCGTTGGCTCTAATGTTGGAGCAGGAGTTGGAGTTGGCTCTAACGTTGGAGCAGGAGTAGGCGTTGGTTCTAACGTTGGTGTCGGAGTTGGTATAAATGTTGGTTCAGGCGTTACTGTGGGTGTTGGTAACACAACGGGTAGTCCGAAGTCGCCTGTTAACGCAGGTGATGTTCCGGTTGAGACAAATGAAGTTCCTGCTGCATTTGTAAGATTGGCGCTCTCTCTTATTGTTAGTGTCAGTTCGCCAACAGCGGGAGGTGTTGCTCCGTTAGAGTCTACTATTATGATAACAATGGTTGAGGTATCAATCCGTGAGCCAATGTAATCAATCCCGAGAATCTGGGAGAATATAAACAGGTCGTCAAGCTCTGCCTTTGTTGAGATAGGAACCTCGTTTGTCGCGTCTGAAAATTTCACTGTTATGGTATCTCCGTCTGAATATACGGCATCTCCGTCGTCAGGGTCATCCGCTGTTATAGAGATGATAGATGGTCCCGGTTTAACAGAGAGCAATTGTCCGAAAATCTCAAATTCATCATTCACCAATGCTTCAGTATCGTCATCACCGGACCATATCACAAGATACTGGTTGCTTGTGGGGTTGAAGGCCACTGCGGGTGAGAAGGCTCCAAAATTGTCGTCTCCATCTGTTCCCATATCGCTGATGCGGAAGTCGTTAGCACCAATCTCTGTACCGGTCGTGGCATCTATACGTTGCCCAAATATCTCAAATTCTTCATTCACCAATGCCCCCGTATCGTCATCGCCGGTCCACACCACAAGATACTCGTTGTTTGTAATGTTGAATACAACTGCAGTGGAAGCGACAAAGAAACCTAAAAATCCATCGGGCCCGGTATTGCTGATTCGAAAGTCGTTAGCACCAACCTCTTCGCCGGTAGCCGCGTTGATGCGTTGTCCGAAGATCTCAACCTCGTCATCCGCCAATGGGCTTGTATCGTCATCACCGAACCATACAACAAGATATTCTTCGCTTGTGGGGTTGAAGGCCACTGCGGGTGAGAAGGCTCCAAAATTGCTGTCACCATCAGTTCCCATATCGCTGATGCGGAAGTCGTTAGCACCAATCTCTGCACCAGTCATGGCATCAAGACGTTGTCCAAATATCTCTCTTTCGTTATCCACCAATGGGCTTGTGTCGTCATCGCCGTTCCATACAACAAGATACTCGTCGCTTGTGGGGTTGAAGGCCACTGCGGGGGAGAAAGCTGCAAAATTGTTGTCTCCATCAGTTCCCATATCACTGATGCGGAAGTCGTTAGCGCCAACCTCTTCGCCGGTAGCCGCGTTGATGCGTTGTGCGAAGATCTCAAACTCGAAACTCACCAATGCGCCCGTATTGTCACTACCTTGCCATACCACAAGATACTCATTGCTTGTGGGGTTGAAGGTCACTGCAGGGTTGAAGGCAATGAAACTGGTATCCCCGTCAGTTCCCATATCGCTGATACGAAAGTCGTTTGCTCCCAATTCTATGCCAGTTGCAGCGTCAATGCGTTGTCCGAAAATCTCAAATTCCTCATCTACCAATGTACCCGTATTGTCATCGCCGGCCCAGACCACAAGATATTCATTGTTTGTAGAGTTGAAGGCCACTACAGGGTCGGCGGTGTCGAACCGGCTATCCCCATCCGACCCCATATCGCTGATACGAAAGTCGTTAGTTCCAATATCTTTACCTGTGGTTGCGTCAATGCGTTGTCCGAAAATCTCAACTCCGCTATCCAGCAATGTCCCTATATCGTGCTCACCGCTCCATACAACAAGATACTCGTTGTTCGTGGGATTGAAGGCAACTGAAGGGTTTAAGGCTCCAAGATCAGGATCCCCATCGGATCCCATATTGCTGATGCGGAAGTCATTTGTGCCTATTTCAGGATCAACAGTTACTGGATAGGATGCCTTTGCAAGCGCAGTTCCATCAACAACAATACGTGTGCCGGTAACCGTTACATTCATAGTCGCTGGTAATTCATTGTTGTTTGCGTCATACACACGGACATCACCTAAGCTTACCACTCCGTCTTTATCATTCCATTGCCAGCCGTCTTTACCAGACACCAAGGTCCCGGCGCTTTCAACTCTTCCTTCAATTATAAGATCATCACCCTTTAATGGTACTTTTTCTGTAATAACAAATTGTTGTTCAACCGTGTTCGCCTTTGCCATGTATTGTTCTACTATTCTACCACGTTTGTAGCTAACCATGCCGGGTTCGCTGATTTGGGGCATTACAGCTTTTTTATTAATATTTGACAGAGGAGTAGATTTTGTCCCAATATACTCAAGACTCCACTGCCAATCCGGCCCACCATGTAAAGGTCTGAACCTTACACCGTTTTTTAAAAAGGCCATTATGTGGCGGGGGTGTCTTAACTCATAACCATCTTTTGTCATTTGCAAACTATTTATAGCCACTCCCATAGCCTTTTCCGGCGATATAATATTGTCCTGCATTATTTGGAGCCGCGTTTCTATGCTGTGATCTCTAACTGAATTAAGCGCTGCAATAGTGTGATTTGTGAATGTACATACATTAACTAAAATCATCAATATTGATATAGCGACAATAAAAAATTTGTTATACCTCTTCGCCATAATTATTCCTCCTTTTTTTAATTAGCGCCTTCGGCGGACTTTAATATCGGAAATAGACAGAATTTTTTAGGTAGGGTGCATTTTATGCACCGAAATGTAACGACAGATACTCTATTAATCTACTATGATTTTGTATGTCGGTACATAATACGCGCCCTACATTTTGCAACCTTTTATCGTACAACTAATAAAAATAAAAAATCCTGTACTATTAAATTAGCGCCTACGGCGGACTTATGCTTTTAAAATCTTAATCCTAATGATACTCTTAATCTTAATCGCAGAGTGTGGATTAAGAGTAAGAGTATCATTCTTATTTGACCCTGAAAGGGACGGATATACTAGCCCAGGGCAACGCCCTGGTACAAAAATACAAAAAGATATAGCCCTGCAAGGGCGTAACATACATTGGCGATGAATCTGGAAAACATGTTGCACCCATTCAGGGTGCGATTTAATGGTTATCGTTAACCCGGGGCGCTGCCCCGGGCTGGTATGTATAACCCCTTTGGGGTATTCTGCATATCTTTAAATCTTTCTATTTTAAGTTAACTGTAAATTTATAATCTTAATCTATATCCACGCACAGCGATTAGGATTAAGACTATAGAATTATTGATGGGTTTCGCGATAGCGAAACCCATCTACATTCTAAATCTACTCCTGTGTAACAGAAACACTCTTATCTTCCGTGCTAAATACTACCTCGCCGTTTGTTTCAAGAAATCCGAATCTGACCTTGAATCGTGCAGTGCCGTCTGTGCGAGTGTCAGCAGATAATGGTCTTACTGATACTGTACGCCCTTTTGCTGTTGCATCTACCCTTACACCTGCCTGAGGATTCCCCTCCTTGTCAAGAACCGTGATTACAACATCCTTTGGTATAAGAGAGCTTCCAAATGAATCCGGGTTAGCTGTCAATTTTGATTCATCTATAGGAGTTGGTGTAGGAGTAGGCGTTGGCTCTAACGTTGGAGCAGGGGTAGGAGTTGGCTCTGCCGTTGGTGTCGGTGTTGGCGTAGTTATAGGTGTAAATGTTGGCTCTGGTGTTGCCGTGGGGGTTGGTAACACAACGGGTAGTCCGAAGTCGCCTGCTAACGCAGGTGATGTCCCGGTTGAGACAAATGAAGTTCCTGCTGCATTTGTAAGATTGCCGCTCTCTTTTATTGTTAGTGTCAGTTCGCCAACGGCTGGAGGTGTTGCTCCGTTAGAGTCTACTATAATGATAACAAGGGTTGAGGTATCAGTCCATGAGCCAATGTAATCAATTCCGAGAATCTGGGAGAATATAAACAGGTTGTCAAGCTCTGCCTTTGTTGTGATGGGAACCTCGTTGGTTGCTCCTGAAAATAGCACTGTTATGGTATCTCCGTCTGAATATACAGCATCTCCATCGTCAGGGTCATCCGCAGTTACAGATAAGATAGAAGGGCCTTCCAAGGTCCCGAAATCGCCAACCAGTGCAGGTGATGTGGCTGTTGAAGGAAGTGAGGTCTCTTCCACATTCTTAAGGTTGCTGCTCTCTTTAACTGTCAATGTGAACACGCCTATTTCAGGGGGAGTTGCGCCAATTGAATTAGTAATGAATATAACCAGGGTTGATGCATTGCTCCATGTACCAGTATAATCTATCCCCAGGGAGTCGGAGAATGTAAATATGGAATCTATCTCCACCTTTGATGCGACAGAAGGCTCGTTTGTCTCTTCTGAAAAGATTACAGTAATAATATCACTATCGGAATATACTGTATCTCCATCATCAGGGTCATCTGCAGTTATAGAGAGGATGGACGGCCCTGGCTTAACAGAGAGCAATTGCCCGAAAATCTCAAATTCATCATCCACCAATGCGCCAGTATCGTCATCGCCATTCCACACCACAAGATACTGATTGTTTGTGGGGTTGAAGTCAACTGCAGGTTGGCTGGCAAAGAAACTGGTATCCCCGTCAGTTCCCATATCGCTAATGCGAAAGTCGTTGGCCCCAAGCTCTGCTCCAGTAGCGGCGTCAATGCGTTGCCCGAAAATCTCCAATTCATCATCCACCAATGGGTTCGTATCGTCATCACCGTTCCATACCACAAGATACTCGTTGTTTGTAAGGTTGTAGCTTAGTGTAGGGAACTGTCCACCGAAACTGATATCACTATCAGTTCCCATATCGCTGATGCGGAAGTCGTTAGCTCCAACCTCTTCGCCAGTAGCAGCGTTGATGCGTTGTCCGAAGATCTCAAACTCGTCATCTACAAGTGTGCCAATATTGTCATCGCCATTCCAGACAACAAGATACTCGTTGTTTGTGGGGGAGTAGGCAACGGCGGGAAATCTAGCTTCAAAATTGCCATCTCCATTAGTTCCCATATCGCTAATGCGGAAGTCGTTAGCTCCAATCTCTGTACCAGTTATGGCATCAATACGTTGGCCAAATATCTCAAATTCGCCATTCACCAATGTCTCCGTATCGTCCTCACCTTTCCACACCACAAGATACTGATTGTTTGTAGAGTTGAAGCTTACTGCAGGGAATTGTGCAGCGAAACTGGTATCACCATCAGTTCCCATATCACTGATGCGGAAGTCGTTAGCTCCAACCTCTTCGCCGGTAGCAGCGTTAATGCGTTGTCCGAAGACCTCAGCCTCGAAACTCACCAATGCGCCCGTATTGTCACTACCGTGCCAGACAACAAGATACTCGTTGCTTGTGGGATTGAAGGTCACTGCAGGGTTTAAGGCAAAGAAACCGGTATCCCCGTCAGTTCCCATATCACTGATGCGGAAGTCGTTAGTGCCAATTTCATCGCCGGTAGCAGCGTTAATGCGTTGTCCGAAGATCTCAAACTCGTCATCTCCAAGTGTACCAATATTTTCATCTCCAATCCACACAACAAGATACTCGTTGTTTGTGGGGTTGAAGGCCACTTTAGGGAGAAAAGCATCGAAACTGGTATCCGCATCAGTTCCCATATCACTGATGCGGAAGTCGTTAGTGCCAATCTCTGCGCCAGTGGTTGCGTCAATGCGTTGGCCAAAAATCTCAAATCCGCTATCCCGCAATGTGCCTATATCATGCTTGCCGCTCCATACCACAAGATACTCGTTGTTCGTGGGGTTAAAGGCAACTGAAGGGTTGACGGCGTCAAGATTGGGATCCCCATCGGATCCCATATTGCTGATGCGGAAGTCATTTGTGCCTATCTCCGGATCGATAGTAACCGGATAGGTAGCCTTTGCAAGCGCAGTTCCATCAACAACAATACGTGTGCCTGAAACGGTTACATTCATTGTTGCAGGCAGTTCATTGCCCTCTGCGTCATATACAAAAACATCACCCAAACTTACAACTCCGTTTTTATCATTCCATTGCCAGCCGTCTTTACCAGACTCCAAGGTCCCGGCACTTTCAACGGCCCCCTCAATTACAAGATCGCTACCTTTTAATGGTAATTGTTCTGTAATAACAAATTGCTGTTCCACCGTATTTGCCTTTGCCAGGTATTGTTCCACTATACCACCACGCTTGTAGCTTATCACTCCGGGTTCGCTGCTTTGCGGCATTACAGTTTTTCTATTAATATATGTCAGAGGTGTAGATTCTGTTCCGATATATTCAAGTCTCCACTGCCAATCAGGCCCGCCATGTAAAGGTTTGAAACTTACACCGTCACTTAAAAAGGTCATAATGTGGCGTGGGTGACTCAACTCATAACCATCTTCTGTTCTTTGCAAATTATTTATGGCTACTCCCATAGCCTTCTCCGGCGATATAATATTGTCTTGTGTTGCCTGTGCCTTATTTCTAACGTTATCTGTAACTGAATTAAGAGCTGCAATAGTGTGATTTGTGAATGTCCCTACATCAACTAAAATCATCAATGTTGATATAGCGACAATAAAAAATATGTTATACCTCTTCTCCATAATCATTTCTCCTTTATTTAATTAGGGCTTTCTGCTGACTTTAATCTCAGAATTAGACTGAATATTTTAGGTAGAGTGCATTTTATGCACCGAAATGAGCTTTCTGTCGAACAACTAATAAAAATGAACATTTCTATACTATTAAATTAACGCCAACGGTGGACTTATGCTTTTAAAATCTTAATCCTAATGATACTCTAAATCTTAATCGTAGAGAGTGGATTAAGATTTAGAGTATCATTAGGATTTGCCCCTGAAAGGGGCGGATATACCAGCCCAGGGCAACGCCCTAGGACAAAAATACAAAAAGATATAGCCCTGTAAGGGCGTAACATACATTGGCGATGAATCTGGAAAACATGTTGCACCCATTCAGGGTGCGATTTAATGGTTATCGTTAATCCAGGGCGTTGTCCTGGGCTGCTATGTATAACCCCTTTGGGGGTATTTTGCATATCTTTAAATCTTTCTATTCTAAGTTAACTGTAAAATTATAATCTTTATCTATATCCACACACAGCGATTAGAATTAAGACTATAGAATTATTGATGGGTTTCGCGATAGCGAAACCCACCTACATTCTAAATCTACTCTTGTGTAACAGAAACACTCTTATCTTCCGTGTTAAATACTGCCTCGCCATTTGTTGCAAGAAATCCGAATCTGACCTTGAATCGTGCTGTTCCGTCTGCACGTGTATTTGCCGATGAAGGTCTTACGGTTACTGTACGCCCGTTCGTAGTTGTCTCAACTCTAACACCGGACCTGGGATTTCCATCCTGATCAAGGGCTGTGACTATAACCTCTTGTGGTATAAGAGTGCTTCTAAAGGATTCAGGGTTAGCAGTCAATGCCGATTTATCTACCGGGGTTGGTGTAGGTGTTATTACTACCGTTGTTGTTGGTATCGGAGTAGGTGTTGGTTCTGCCGTTGTTGTCGGTGCCGGAGTGGCTGTTGGCGCTACCGTTGTTATTGGCGTCGGAGTAGGTGTTGTTGGTCCTGTAGTTGTTGTCGGCGTTGGAGTCCCGGAAGGAGTAGATGTTGGAGTTGCCGTCGGGGTTGGTACCACAACAGTCAACCCGAAGTCTCCCGTTAATGCCGGTGATGTAGCGGTTGAAACAAGTGACGTTTCATCTGCATTCATAAGGTTGCCGCTCTCTTTTAATGTAAGTGTTAGTCCTCCAATGGCAGGAGGTGTTGCACCCTTTGAATCTACTATAATGATGACAAGAGTTGATGCATCAGTCCATGTGCCTATGTAATCAACCCCTAGAACCTGAGAGAATTGGAAAATGTTGTCAATCTCAACCTTTGTTGAGACTGGTGGTTGGTTTGTTGCACCTGCAAACAACACAGTTATGGTATCTCCGTCTGAATAGATCCCATCTCCATCATCAGGGTCGTCAGCTGTTACAGATAATATGGAGGGGGCCTCCAGTGCCCCGAAATCTCCAACCAGTGCAGATGATGTTGCTGTTGAAGAGAATGATGTCCCTGCTGCATTCTTAAGGTTACCGCTCTCTTTGACTGTTAATGTAAACACATCAACGGCAGGAGGTGTTGCACCTGTTGAATCGACTATGGTTATAACCATAGTTGAGGCATCACTCCAAACACCAGTGTAATCCATCCCCAGGGAGTCTGAGAATGTAAATAGGGCATTTATTTCCACATTTGTCGAAACTGGAGGTTGGTTTGTTGCTTCTGAAAAGACTACGGTTATTGTATCGCCATCGGTATATATTATATCACCATCATCAGGATCATCTGCTGTTATTGTGTCAATGGATGGACCAGGATTAACAGAGAATAGCTGGCCGTATATCTCCACGTCTAATGGTGCAATGTCTCCACCGTGCCATACCACAAAATACTCATTGCTTGCAGAGTTGAAGGTAACTGCAGCACTCTGGGCATCGAAACTAAGATCTCCATCTGGCCCCATATCACTGAGGCGCATGTCATTAGTATCTATCTCTGTCTCTTTACCATCAATAACTTTGATGCGCTGGCCAAAAATCTCATCTTCGCTAAACCCTATTGTTCCTGAAATATAACTTCCCCACACCACAAAATACTCGTTGTTTAAGGGGTTGAATGTTACACTAGGACTGAATGCCAAGATACTGGTATCTCCATCAGTTCCCATATCACTGATCCGGAAGTCATTTGCGCCTATCTCAGTTGCATCGGCAGCGTTGATGCGCTGGCCGAATATCTCATTTTCATCATCCACCAATGGAGCCGTATCGTCATCACCACGCCACACCACAAGATACTCGTTGTTTATAGAGTTATATGTCACAGAAGGAGAGAAAGCCTGGAAATTGGTGTTTCCATCGGGTCCCATATCGCTGATACGGAAGTCATTTGCGCCTATCTCAGTGCCATCGGCAGCGTTGATGCGTTGACCGAATATCTCAGATTCATCATCCACTAATGGAGCTGTATCGTCATCACCTTCCCAGACAACAAGATACTCGTTGTTTGTAGAGTTGAATGTTACTTTAGGGTTAAAGGTGTTGAAACGAAAATCATCATCAGGCCCCATATCGCTGATACGAAAGTCATTTGTTCCTATCTCTGCGCCGGTAGCAGCGTTAATGCGTTGACCATAAATCTCATTTTCACTACCCAATGTGTCTGTTATTTCTGTACCGTTCCATACCACAAGATATTCGTTATTTGTTGAGTTATATGTTACATCTGGAACTAAACCAAAGAAATTGTTATCTTGAGCAACCCCCATATCGCTAATACGGAAGTCATTTGTTCCTATCTCAGTACCATCGGCCGCATTGATACGCTGGCCGAATATCTCAATTTCATCACCCACTAATGGATCTGTATCATCATCACCATGCCACACCACAAGGTACTCGTTGTTTGTAGAATTGTATGCCACTGCCGGGCTGCCTGCGTCGAAATCGCTATTACCATCAGGGCCCATGTCGCTGATACGAATGTCATTTGTACCTAGCTCTAATCCGGTAGTAGCGTCGATTCGTTGGCCGTATATTTCCGTTTCATCATCCACCAATGGGAGAGTGTCGTCATCAGCTTCCCAGACAACAAAATACTCGTTGTTTATAGGGTTGTATGTTACTGAAGGGGATAAAGCGCGGAAATTGGTATCCCCATTAAAAGCTCCCATATCGCTAATACGAAAGTCATTTGTTCCTATTTCCGGATCGATAATAACAGGATATACTGCTTTTGCAAGTGCTGCCCCATCAACAACAATACGTGTGCCGGAAGAGGTGACATTCATTGTTGCGGGAAGTTCATTGTAATCTGCGTCAAATACACGGACATCTCCCAAACTTACCATGCCATTTTTATCATTCCATAACCAGCCATTGTCAACGGTCTCCAATGCCCCGGAACTCTTAACGGTTCCCTCTATTACAAGATCACGACCCTTTAATGGCAATTGTTCTGTTATAACAAATTGCTGTTCGACCGTATCTGCTTTTGCCAGATATTGTTCTACTATTCCTCCACGTTTGTAACTTACCACTCCAGGTTCAATGCTTTGTGGCATTACAGTTTTTTTATTAATATATGATAAAGAAGTTGATTCTGCTCCGATATGCTCAAGTCTCCACTGCCAATCAGGACCGCCACGCAAGGGCTTGAAACTTACTCCGTCCATTGAAAATGTCATTATGTGGCGGGGATGGCTTAACTTGTAACCATCTTCTGTCTTTTGCAAATTGTTTATAGCCAGCCCGACGGCCTTCTCTGGAGATATAATACTGCCTTGCGTTAACGAATGAGGCGTTTCCAGACTATCACCCGTGGCCGAATTAATCGCAGCAATAGTGTGGTTTGTAAATGTTACGACATCAACCAAAATCATCAATGTTGATATGGCTACAATTAAAAATATGTTATACCTCTTCTCCATAATTATTTCTCCTTTTTTTAATTACTGCCGACGGCGGACTTTTGCTTTTAAAATCTTAATCCTGATGATACTCTTAATCTTAATCGTGGAGTGTGGATTAAGATGAAGAGTATCATTCTTATTTGACCCTGAAAGGGGCGAATATAGCATCCCAGGGCAACGCCCCGGGACAGAAATACAAAAAGATATAGCCCTGTAAGGGCGTAACATACATTAGCGATGAATCTGGAAAACATGTTGCACCCATTCAGGGTGCAATTTAATGGTTATTGTTAACCCAGGGCGCTGCCCTGGGCTGCTATGTATAACCCCTTTGGGGTATTTTGCATATCTTTAAATCTTTCTATTTTAAGTTAACTATAAATTTATAATCTTAATCTATATCCACGCACAGCGATTAGGATTAAGACTATAGAATTATTGATGGGTTTCGCAATAGCGAAACCCACCTACATTCTAAATCTACTCCTGTGTAGCGGATTTATAATATTTCAAATAAATTATTATAAATCCGTTCCCTGATAAACGTTTATCTTTTAAATAATGATATAAAATTATAACATTTCGTGGTGAGGCTACAATTAAAATAGTTGATGTCAGATAGGGGATCATCTATACAGGAGGTAGGTAAAGAATTTGATTTCTAGTTTTTTGAAAGTGTAATAATTGGGGGTGTATGGATAAAGAAATGTTGCAAATATTCTTTGTGCTGAAGATGGCGTAAATAGGATGGAGGAAGAGTCCAAGATGTGTAGATTTAGGAAAAGACATAAAATCAATCATTTGGCAAGACACAAGTAAAGGAATTGTGGCAATAAATGAAATGTTGCACCCTTTTTAAGCTAATCGGAGTGCAAAATTTATTTTGCTATGGATTTAATTATACAAGGGGAAGATATAAGATTGGATTAACTGTTGGGTGTCCATATTATATGATATACATAGTGCGGCATGACATACAAGGATTAACGGTTCTTAGTTTTTAAGTGTCAGTTTAGACGTTAAGATCGTAAATCGCTATTCGTTAATTCTTGTTCGTAAATCAAAATAATATTCAGTATCAAGAGTGCTGTATCTGCCTAATATAATGGGACTTAACAAGTTGTAACTAAAAATTCTTTCTAGAAAAACAAGTTTTCAGAAGGTAATACTATAATGCGGCTAAACCGTAACAACAGATGGGTTTTGTAGTTTTTATATCCGGAAAGGCATTCGTTCTTCAAGTCGGAGGTTTTAGCCATTCTGATATTAGGGCTACTCTGTTGGTCAGTAATAAGTAGTATTAAATGGAATTATTAAATTCACACAATAGAGAGTATTGTTAAGGTCAGATTGGTTCAAGTCGGAGACTTGAACCAACAATGTACATTGTATTACTATCTGATTTTTAGCAAGATAAATCTTGCACTCCGTTTATTTTGACAATACTATTGCTTTGCGAAAACTTCTTCTTCCAAAAATGTTGGTGCAAATTGATTGCAAAAGTCATTAGGCTTAACAGAGTGTGAGGAACTATTTTCTTGACCTGATCAAACGATTATTTAGTGCTGTTCTTGTCATTCCAAGTATTTGTGCGGCAATAGTCTGGTTTCCATTTGCGCGTTTTAACGCTTCATCAATCAACAATTTTTCTGTCTCTTTCAGGGTGGGCAGTTTATCTCTAAATATTATATTATTGTCGCTATCTTCTTCTTGGTCAATTTCTTCCAGTACTGACGTTTTATCTGCATTACTATCATCCAGGATCTTATCTTTAAATGTTTTCATAGAGAGTACACCGGATTTATGTCTGCTGACAGAATCAAAAATCATTCCTTCCAATTCACGAACATTTCCCGGAAAATTATATGTGGCTAAAAGGGTATATAACTCTTTCGGTGGTGTAGGTTTCTTTTTGGACAGCTTTTCTGACGCGCTTTGCAAAAAATACTCTGTAAGTAATGGGACGTCATCTATACGCTCACGAAGTGGTGGAATCTGAATATGGTGTGACTGAAGTCTATAGTATAGATCTTTACGAAACTCACCGCACTTCTGCATAGCGTTAATATCGCAGTTGGTCGCAACAACAATCCTGGCATCTGTTGATTTTAGTGTGTCAGAACCCACCGGGTAGTAATTTCCTTCCTGGATTAGTCTTAACAATTTTACCTGTGATTCTTTCTTTAGGTCACCTATTTCGTCTAAGAAAAGAGTCCCTCCAGTTGCTTCTTCTATAAGGCCTTTACGCTCTTTATCTGCACCTGTAAATGCACCTTTGACATGACCAAAAAGCGTATCAGAGAAGAGGTTGTCGTCAACTCCGGCAATATTAACCGTAACGAACTCTCCTTTTCGATTGCTGGCATTATGCACCGATTTTGCAATAAGCTCCTTGCCTGCTCCTGTCTCTCCGGTGGCAAGGATAGGAAGTGGTGTTGCTGCAACGGCTTCAATATATTGAAAAATAGATCTCATTGTGCTGTTTTTTGTTACGATTGAAGAAAAAGCCTCAGGATATTGCAGACTATCAGAAAGAAGGTATTGTTTAAGTCGTGAATTTTCATTACGGACTTCTCGCATCTCTATCGCACGCTTAACTGAAGTAACAAGCCGGTTGTCATCTACTGGTTTTAACAAATAGTCAAATGCTCCACTCTTCATACACTCTACGGCAGTTTCAATCTCGCTTATGGCTGTAACCATTACTGCTGGAATCTCTGGATACTCCTGATTGATCTTTGCAAGAAGTTCAGTGCCAGAAACTTTTGGCATGGAAATGTCTAGCAGTATCGCTTCGACTTTTTGGTTTGATAGTAGTTCCATTACTTTGCTACTATCATTGCACTCTATAATATTATTTATCCCTGATGAGTATAGTGTAACGCTAACACTCAATAAGAATTGTTCCTCGTCATCCACTAATAAAACTGGTAGTGCGGGGTATTTGTTTTGTTCCATATTTTAACCTGTAAAAACTTGTTATTTTAGAAAGATTTTAATATCACTGCAAGGACGCAAAGGATAAGCTTTTCTTTGTGTCTTTGCAGTGATACTGCTCTATGTTTCATTTTTTAGTTTTAGACTATTTAATCACCGGCAAAACCAATCTTGCCGTTGTCCCTTTGCCGTCCTTTGAATCAAATTTCAGATCGCCGCAGTGGTCTTCAACAATTTTATATGATATAGACAACCCTAAACCTGTCCCACCACAATCCCGTTTAGTTGTAAAAAACGGATCCATAATATAGTTATGAATTTCAGAAGGAATGCCAACCCCTTCATCGATTATAGTTAATATAATATTATCTGAATCCTTGCTAAATGATGTCTTTATATTAATACTCTTCTCTCTGTTCTCAAGTGATTGGCAAGCATTTGTAATCAAATTAATAATAACCTGCTCTAGCTGTTGGAAATTACCCATTACCTCTGGTATATTTTTGCCGTAATTTATAGAAAAATAATTTGTTGATTTTTTTATGAGATTGTTGATGATAAAAATAGAAGACTCCACAACTTTATTTATATCAATTGATTGATTTAATTCCCCCATATCATTTCGTGCAAAATTCTTTAAGCTCTCTACTATCTTTTGTATACGCTTAGAACCTTCTCCAATTCCAGAGATTAATTGTCCCATCTTTTCGTTAGCTTTTGAATATGGCATACCTGCCAAAATAAAATCACCGTTTTTGTCAAAATATTGGTTTAATATGGATTGGATATCATTCCATGCCCTTTCAATTATTTTGCCATTGAGGAGGATAAAGTTATTTGGATTGTTAATTTCATGGGCCACACCTGAAACCATTGTCCCGAGGGATGACATCTTATCCGCCTGTATCAATTTTTGCTGCTGCATCTTAGAAATCTTTTCTGAGAGTTTACGTTCAGAAATATCACGAATTATACCACTGAACAAGATATTTGAGCCAGTTTCCCAAGTACCAATTGATAATTCCAGGGGAAATTCAGTCCGGTCTTTTCGAACTCCTATTAGTTCTACAGTTTTTCCTAAAAGGTCAGATTTGCCTGTTTTGACTACCCTGCTAAACCCTTTCCTGTGCGCATCATAAAATCTATCCGGCATCAACACCGTTAACGATTTTCCAACTATTTCATTCTCAACATAACCAAAAATGGTAGAGGCTCCTTTGTTCCATGATATAATGTTGCCATCACTATCTGCTGAAATAATTGCGTCTGATGCGGTCTCAGTTAAAGACCTATATCTTTCTTCGCTATCTTTTAACCCTTTTTCCGCCCGTTCTCGTTCAATGTTTTGTTCCTTTAATTCTTTTACACGCAATTTAAGATTCACTAATAATTGTATTTTTCTGAGATTTGCCTTAAACATCTCTAATACCGTTATGGCGAAATTGCTTTCACTTTTGTTAAATTTTTTGTCGTAACGTGCAAGGGCTAATATCCGTAATAACTTCCCTTCGGTTATTTCCGGAACAATCATGTAATAATAAGTATTATTTGTGAAACTATTTTTTATTTTTACTTTATTATCCAGATGGTTATTTGAAATGAAAACCTTATGGGTTTTCTCTAGATTTTCTAACAATTCTTTGGAAAAATGTAAAAAAATAGTATCCTTATTGCCGCTTTCATGGTTGTATTGATATTCCAGATCACAACAAGTTCCATTTATCTTAAAAGATACACCTTCAAAAATATTCAGCTTATCGTCCAATCTTTCGAATGCTTCTTTAAACAATCCCTCACGGTTGTTAATAGTTGCAAACAATTTGCTTATATTGTAAAGGGTCATAACCTCTTCTATCTGTGACGAGAGGAAATTGTCAAGGGAATGCCTGAGTTTAAATATAAAATCTTTAAGAAACTCTGAGAGGTCAGGATTGTCAACATTAGCCGTTTTATTAAAGTCACCCGATGCCACACTTTTCAGAAAATCTTGTAAATAAGAATAATCGTCCGGGGAAATGGTAGTAGTTTCAGACATAATGCTATCTTCTATTCTTCTCTTTTTTCTAAAATAAAAAAGATAAATTTGATAATTTATGGAAGTAGCCTAAGCGTGGTTTCGTTTTCTGTTTTCTATTAAATTTAATAGCAAGTCTTTTAGGTGTTGCCATGCTATCGGTTTGATCTTAATGATCCTGAACATCACATTAATATGATAATTGCCGACTGTTCCTAAAAGCCGGTAATAATATGGCTTGTCAATAATAAATATTGAATCCGTAATCCATGAAACATCTAAATTTTCTGAAAATAGTCGAACATCCTCTTTTTCGATGTTAAAAGGGAGTTCTATGGATAATTCTGTTTGGTCAAGGCAATCACGTAGTACTGTTATATTGCACTCTTTAACTTCGTTAGGAACTATATCCAATTGTTCTCTTAATTTTTTCGTGTTTGGATTATCTTGTTGGGGCATTGTTTCTAGTTGCAACAAATTCACAATGAGGATCTCCCATACATCGACACTTTGTTTCTATGGCTTTAAAGTTGTTCTCATTCCCAAAAAGTTCATTGTAAAAAGTCTCATTTAATGTTGGTTTGGTAGTTATATCTCCAAAATATAGTAAATTCATAATTCCGGCAGTTCCACCTGTTTGCAGATAACACTTCGGTTTATCAGATATTCCGTACATTGCAAGGTATCCGTTTGATTCGTAACTCCCGTCCACTATTATTGTCAATCTTTCATTTGGTATAAGTTCTTTAATGGTTACTTTTCCCCATCCGAATGAGTTTACAATTGCGACTATCCCGTGGACCCAATCTTCGCGGTTCTTGATCATCGGTGTTATTAAGGCGTGCCACTCAGCAGACTCCATAATTCCTCCAAAGGTATTGAATGCGCATACATGTCCGGCTTCTACAAGCATCGCCCGGCTAACATTCCGCATCCTTTCTCCCTTTTTCAACACCATCATGTTTTCGAATTCATATGAGACCATATTATAATAGTTGGCGAACATATGGGTGAGATAAGCTCCAAAGGCCGGAATAAGTCCCTCTTCGTTGCCTAATAAACTCATTTTTAATATGGCGTTATTTACAACATTCTCATTTATATTAT
This sequence comes from Candidatus Anammoxibacter sp., assembly GCA_021777055.1. Lineage (GTDB taxonomy): Bacteria > Planctomycetota > Brocadiia > Brocadiales > Anammoxibacteraceae > Anammoxibacter_A. Next base: position 110,596 of record JAIQZO010000034.1, read on the forward strand.
TTGTTGGATTTTCTCTTTGAGGGATTTCAGATAGTAAGTTTCCTGATTTCGGAGATGTTTTTATTAATATCGGATCTTCCGCAACAGTAACATAAAATCTGCACTGTTGATCTCCTTTTGCAATACACTCCAACTCTTCCACAAAATAGTATTCTTGCGGTTTATCGTAAGCTACCGCAAATGACGCAGCTATAAAACCAGTAGTAAAAAAATCAACAGGAGTTTTCCGTAGCCCCCACTTTATTTTCCATGCAAATCCATAGTGTTGTATAGGGGAATAAACATCTCCCCCTGCACTAGAGACATTGTTGAATGAAAAATCCAAAAGACCGTACCCGAATGTTTTAAATATGGATGCTGCGGCATTTAATCTTGTTTCAGGTGAATTTAGGGTAGGGTTAATTAATATAAGCTCTTTTAAATGAGAGTATGTAACTGAAACGGCAGAGTTGATTAGTACTGGTGTCGTGTTGATGTATTCAGGATCCTCAATGGTCCGTTGTAAGAAGATGTTATAATGGTTGCAGTGTATAACAAGTGGTTCACCATAAGAGAACTTTAGATAGTTTTTTTTGTCAACCTTAATTTCCGGCTGAAATGTCTCCATTGTTATCAACTCCTTTAGTTATAAAGTAATATCTGTTAGTCTGATTGGTTTAGATAGGGCTTTATATCACTGCAGTCAATCTTTTCCAAACTAAGTACTTTCTTCGCCGCTTCTCTGACTCTATGCTGGAAGATTGTGGAATATTCCTCTTGATCTTCAGGAAACTCATCCGGGTCAAATCCTACAATTAGACCAATCCTTTGTATATGAAGATCCGGCATTGTCGGGGCGTTATCTTTTACAAATTCAAGAATTGCGAGAACATGATCCTCAATGGATTTCATGTCAGCTAACCTCCGTTTTTATGGCATAACATGGATTAACATTTTACTCTATAAATGGATATACAAATAGGATTTAAGTGATAACATTATATTAAAATATCCTTCTGTGTCGAACATTTTTTAATAGATGAGTAATTTGCTTTTTAGCGGAAGGTTTACCTGCAGGTTAGAGTGCAAAATAAAATAGCAGATTAATGGAGAGTGAGTAAATAGATTGGTACATTCGGGTTTAGATTCTGTCCAGCTTTGGTCTATCTCCAGTCACACGGCTCCCCAATGCTGAAAAGGCCGTGGTTTCCGTTCTGCCCAATAAGGTTGCCTAAATTTGACCTAAATCTGGCTAAAAATATTTGAAATTTTTGTGGTTTAAAAGCTCAATGTTTTCTTGTTCCGGTATATTTAAGTTTTGAACCATGAACATTGAATCATAAACTAAAAAAAACTCTATCTTCAGTTTATTAAAAATTTAAGAGCTAAATTTGTGCAATTAGGGTGTAAGAATCTAAGCCCGAAATGATAATTCTATTTTATGTTTATAACACATCTGAATCCGGTAAAATAGTTTCTCAGCTCCGGTTTGGATTTTTGCCTGAATGTGGAATTTATAAATGACTTTTCATTTAGCCATGCTCCTCCACGCATTATTTTCCTAGTTTCGGGTTTTGTGCATTCAGGGTTTTCATAAGGAGAATTAGAATAGAAATCCGGGTTGTACCAATCTTTGCACCACTCCCATACGTTTCCGGACATGTCGTATAGACCGTACGGAGAAACTCCGTCCTTGTAACTTCCCACAGGTGCAGTACTGCCAAAGCAAAATTTATGTTTTTCTATGCAAAAATTGGCATATGTACAATTGGGCTCGTTACTCCCCCAAGGATAAATATAGCCGGGTTTTTCCCCTCTTGCTGCTTTTTCCCATTGAGCTTCAGTTGGCAGTGATTTACCTGCCCACCTGGCATAAGCATCTGCTTCATACCAACTTATACCGGTGATTGGATTTTCAGGGTAATGGATGCTGCCTCTGAAGTTTGAGGATTCGTCTTTGTTCCACCAATTTGGAGCGGTAATGCTGTTTTTCTCTTTCCAGTTCCAGCCGTCGTCTGTCCAGAGATTTTTCTTTTCGTAACCACCATCTTTTATGAATTTATAGAACTTGCTATTTGTTACTTCATATTTATCTATATAGTATGCATTTAAAAAGACCTTATGTGCCGGTTTGCCGAAATCAACATCTTTATGATTGTGGTGTGCATGATGATCGTCATGTCCTCCATGGTTATGGCCTGCCATCGCCATTTCATCCTCTTTCCCCATAATAAATTCCCCTTCAGGGATAAGAACCATGTCTTTGATATTCTGTTTCCTTGGTGCTTCACCCTGTTTTGGTACCTCTTTACATGATGAAAATAGACAGCATAGGGATAGTAAAAAAATTGTAGTATTTAATCTGATATTCATTTTTTTTTAGTTTGTAGATTAGATTCTTACACCGTAATGGTGATAATTTATCTTGCAAATTTATAATCAACTGAAAATAATGTTTTCTGTGAGTTCATGGTTCAAGGTTCACTGTTCAAAGGTTAAATGTCCTGAAAAAAACGTTGAACGTTGAACCCAGAACCTTTAACCCCAATTAGTAAACAGTTTCAACCCTTATCATGTTGGTATTACCAGCGCCCTGCATTGGAACACCGGCGGTAAGTATGACCCGTTCACCTTTTTTAATAAGTTTCTTCTTCTTTAGTAAGGAAAAAATATGATTAAGGGGGCGTTTCTTGACATTGGTCTTTGCTAGAAAAAATGGGATAACTGCCCGGCTTATGGTCATCTGTCTTGCTGCATGTTCGTTTGCTGTAAATGCAAATATGGGAATGCATGGTCTCGGCCTGGAGACCTGCCTTGCCGTTTCCCCTGTCTCTGTAAATACGATAATTGCATCTGCTTTTAACACTTCGGCTAACTGGTTTGCTGTGTATGTTATACCATGGGTAACAATGCTGTTTTCCTCTTCCGGTGTCCACCATGGAAGAATCTCATGGTTTTCAAACTGATATTTTTCCATCGCTAGGGCGGTCCTGGTCATTGCTTCTACTGCTTGGACGGGATAAGCACCCACAGCCGATTCAGCTGAAAGCATTACTGCATCAGCGTACCCACCAACTGCATTTGAGACATCCGATACTTCTGCCCTTGTGGGCCTATAGTTTAGTATCATGGATTCCAGCATCTGTGTTGCTATTATTACAGGTTTTCCCGCTTTGCTGCATATGCGCAGTATTTTCTTCTGCACTATCGGTACATCTTCAAAGGGAATTTCTACACCCATGTCTCCACGGGCAACCATAACACCGTCGGTTTCATTTATAATCCCTTCTAGATTTTTAATAGCTTCGTGTCTTTCAATCTTTGCTATGATTTGGGCGCTGGATTTTTCCTGCTTTATAAGTTTTCTCAATGCACGGATATCTTTTTCGTCTTTTACAAAAGATAGGGCCACAAGGTCCACCCCGCATTCGAGCCCACATTTTAGTGCTTGTTTATCCTTTTTTGTTATGGGGGATTGTGAGACTGAACTTTCCGGAAGGTTTAAACCCTTGTGATTAGATAGGGTGCCGCCGTTAAGTACTTCAACTATTACCTTTTTGCCTGTTACTTCTTTTACTCTAACACTAAGATTTCCATCGTCTAAAAGTATTTTGTTACCCTTTTCTACATCAAGGTGAAATTTCTTATATTGAACCGGAACAATTTTGTCTTTACCTATGACGCTTTCAGTGGTAAATGTAAGTTCATCTCCTCTATGTATCTTTATGAACCCATTTTCAAATGTACCTATTCTGATTTTAGGCCCCTGCAAATCCAGGAGTATTCCCACAAAGAGATTAAGTTTTTTTTCCGCCTTACGTATTGTATCTGTAAGACTTTTAATAAGGGAGGAATCTCCGTGCGAAGTGTTAATCCGGAAAACATTTACCCCTGTTAATATTAATTTTTCTATCATTTCGGGGGATGATGATGCCGGGCCCAGAGTTGCGACGATTTTTGTCCGTTTTATCATGAATTCTTACCTTTAATATTAAATTATATAGATCTAAAACGTAACGACTCAGGTGGTTTGGCCGAAGGCTGACGGTAAAAGTCAAAGCCTTTAAGATTTTACCTTCAGTCTTCAGCCTAACTACCTAAAAGTTGCATTAAAACAGTGTTTCCTGCTCTCCGTACTCTAACTCCTTAGCTAAAATCTTGTTATTATTAATTATTTCCACCGCTTTCTCAGTTATATCATTGCTGTTTGAATAAAAACCGTCATATTTGTGATCTCCTGTCACTGGTAGCTCTTCTGCAATGAGAGATATGTGCAGTCCTCCTCCTTTAATTATGGCAAACCAGTTATCTTTGACCCTATAAGCGTGCTTAGTTATGATATGAACATTGTCTGCTATATGTTCTATTTTTGTGTCACCCATGCCTACAATGAATATCTCCTTTGCATAATGTGCCAACTTTTTATAACGATCTGCATACTCTTTGAAATGACTAAGGGTCTGAAATCCAACGTACAGTGTGCTCTTTTTTTTATGTATCTTTAGAGTGTTTTCTATTGTACGGCTTACAAATTGTAGTGTCAGTATAGATGTGGTAAACTGATAATCTCCATCTATAGAGTTAACGTGGAGGTCCTCAATGAGTGGAAGTGGGTTGTGGTATTCTTTTAGTGCTTTTACTTCCATTATTAATTCTTTAAAACAGTTAGTTTTTTGTTTCATGGAATTTAGATAGTTTTAAACAGCATTGTCCGGTTAGCTATTTGCGTGTGCTAACATTGAATGCCTAAAATGCGCTAAAATGCCTAAATTGATAGAAATTTATTATTCATAAAAAAATTGCTATATTAACTTTAGGGGCTTTTTTACATCATTATGTTGCATGATGTTCTCAAATAGTCAATATTCTCACACAGCAAAAGGCTAACCGGATAATGCAGAGTTTTAAATATATTTATTTGTATGTTTATATTGTTGCATTTGCAAAATTATAGATATTTAGTTTGTGTCATTATCCAAAAATGTTTTTGTACCCTCTTTTTTTACATTCAGCCTTATGCTGTTAGTCTGGTTTCATATTAAAATGCCAGGTTTTCTAATTTCCATTTACCTTTTTCAAATCTTAAAATAGATGTATAATAACGTCTTTCCTTTGGGCCGCAATCTTTTCTTGTTTCAACATAAGATTTAACAATGTATAAACCCTCTTCGTTAATTGAAACATCTGTGCCATGTCGCCTAGGGAATAAAGCGTTTTGTGGAAATTTTAATCTTTGTGATACAAACCTTATGGATGCATCGATTGCTCCTTCTTCTGTATCATCGCCGCTGATTTGTTCTTTTGCGGCGGTAAAGTTATTTTCTGATTCGTCTTTTTCATCCTCATCGCTACTGATTTGTTCTCTTGCGGATGTAAAGTTGTTTACTGATTTCTCTTTTTCATCCCTACAGCCATATAATGGGATAAGAAATATGATGGCAGCGAATGCAAAAAGATTAAATGAGGATATATTTATTCTTGCAGGGTGGAGATGTTTTGACATAAATATAGCTTTTCCATATTCAATCACCATATGAAAGAGATATTTATGTGATTTTTGGCTCTGCATCTTACCGCTCCTGGCTAATAAAGAATATGTTAATACTTAACTTCCTTGAATTTTACACACTATAAAATTATAAACTATTACTCATAATGAAGCAACGAAATGTGTGCTTTCGTTTGTTTGCGCAATATTTGCAGTACAAAGTTTTATTTATTATATGCTCATTCATTGCTTGATGAAATTCTTACGGTCTCTATGTTAATTATATCTTATATTTTGTGATTAAAATGGTATACGCAATTGCAACATATGTGAAAGCTCAAACTGAATTTAGAGAAAGAGAAGAGAAATATGGTAAAATATTTAAGCTATGCATTATAGTTTTCCTTCGTATAGGTTATAAAGGAAAAATGTAAGTTTAAGCCAATTTCAGAAAACATTAAGTATCTTCAAATAACAAGTATAACCAGAACCTGTTCGTTACAGGGCGTCTCACTAATCGTTACATATAAAAAGTAATGAGATGAAGTGAATAACGAACCGCATAACAAGGAATATTGAATTTTAAAATGAGAAAAACTTCATAATTCGACATTCTTTGTTCAATATTCGATATTGCTATTTAAAACTTTTTTATACTCATTCCAAGGCTGATGCCTAGGAACGAGATTCTAAATCAACAGAATTGTTTTGGTGATATCCCAGACACTTTATAAATTATATTATATTAGTGGGGTACGATTAGAATACGAACAGTTCATAATTAGTTATAAAATCAGTTTGAACTGATGAAAAAGTGAGTATAGAATTACTTTCTGATACTATTTTTGATTAACTTTTTTTTGCAAATATTTCCATTGACGCTAAAAACTACAAAGAAGAGTATTTTTTCCATACCAGAGCATGATAAGGGGGTCCTGATTGAGCCTGCTCTTTGTTTGAGTACAGATCTTGTGGAGACAAACAGGAAAAGGATTGCAGGGTACAATTTTACTCTGTGTGGAATGGAATATAATATAGTACGAGATAAGGTTAGATCTGAAATCTTAGATAAAGCAAGGTTATATACAAGTAACTTGCTAAAGGGTTTAAATGGTTCCGCAAATGTGGCACATTGCTTGGATAATAAGGATCTGGATTTGCGTTCGGTTGCGCTCTTTCAGACAGGGCATGCTCCAGTCTTGTATTCCCCAGGGGTTTGGATAAAGAACCATATTGTGGATAGGCTTGCCCGTGCACACAATGGGATAGGCGTTAATATCGTGATGGATAATGATATACCAAAGGACCATTTCTTTCTGCCACCAAACATAAGATCCGGGAATTTTAAATTAGAAAAATCGAATGTTAAGGGTGTGCCAGGGAAATTACCGTATGAAGAGCTGTCCGTTCCGTTGACTTTAAGCGGTGAGATAAATGACAGTTTAGATAGCGAGTTTTCAAAGAAGGTTTATAGTGATGTGACTGAGAGGTGTGAAGTCTTTCTGGATGATGCCTCCAAACATGTTCCGCTAAACACATTTATGGAACTGATAACGGATTGTTCCGTGTTTAGAGATAATCCTGGAGAACGGTTGACCTATGCGAGAAGAATCTTTGAGAAAGGTTTTAATCTTAACAATCTTGAGGTTCCTATTTCTAAGGTTTGTGAAACAGATGGATTTTATATCTTCTTTCTTACTATTGCAAGAGAGTCTCAACGGTTTTGTCACATATATAATTTACGATTGGAGAGATATAGAAGGGAGAATAAGATACGGTCTGCTGCTAATCCACTTCCGAATCTGCGAATTGAGGATAGTCTTGCGGAGTTGCCTTTCTGGGGTTGGATGTCAAACGGTTGCCGGCAAAGGGTTTATGCTGCTAAGCGTGATGACGGCTATGTGGATCTGTTAACCGACCCAGTTGATCTTATGCCGGTCTCTAAAGTCGGTAACCATAACGATGGTGGTTTAATTACATTGTGTAAACTCTCTTTACGCGACAACACTGAAAATTTTGAGGTGTTAAAGGATTTATTGCAGAATGGATTTAAAATAAGGCCAAAGGCGGTTACAAACACAATGTTTTCAAGGTTGTTCTTTTCCGATCTCTTTGTTCATGGAGTGGGGGGGGCGAAGTACGATATCATTACTAATGGTATTATTGAAGATTTCTTTGGTATCATTCCTCCTGAATATATTGCGGCGTCTGCCACATTATATCCTCCTTTTAAAAGACACGATGTTAAAGATGAAGATCTTGTCCGGTTGCAAAATGAGATAAAGAAGATCCGTAATAATCCCGATAAATATATACCAAATGAGATGTTGGACGATGGAGAGACAAAAGAGTTAATAGCAGAAAAGATGGATTTGATTAAGAGTGCGGCTGCTGGTGATAAGAGTGATCCAAGAAGTATGTTTTTAAGGATAAAGGAGATAAACCTCTTGCTAAATAATAAAATCAAACATCTGCTTGAGGAAAAAGAGCTAGAGATAAGTTCAGTTAAAAATCAATTAATGCAAAATAAAGTTGTTAATAAAAGAGATCATCCTATTTTTGTTTATCCGGAAGAATATATAAAGGACTTTTATAATGAGGCATTGTCTGTGGAGGGATAAAGACTACGATGGCTGATAAAAAACTTAGTACGTTTGGACAGGAGGTGGGCCGGAGGTCTTGGGCTGAGCCATGGAAGATTAAGATGGTAGAACCTATTCGTCTTCCGAATAAAGAGGAGAGACAAAGGGCTATGTCTGCAGCAGGGTATAATACCTTTCTTTTAAGGTCAGAGGATGTATATATTGATCTGCTGACAGACAGCGGTACGAACGCTATGAGTGATCGCCAGTGGGCGGGTTTGATGATGGGTGATGAGGCGTATGCTGGCAGTCGGAATTTTTATAATCTGGAAAGGGTAATACAAGAGTATTACGGTTATCCTTATATTGTACCTACACATCAGGGAAGAGGAGCAGAGCATTTAATAAGCCAAACGGTTATCAAGGCTGGCCAGTATGTGCCTGCAAACATGTATTTTACCACCACCAGACTGCACCAGGAATTAGCAGGAGGTATATTTGTTGATGTAATCGTAGATAATGCTCACGATCCGGCGGATTTGCATCCGTTTAAGGGAAATGTTGATATTGAGAAGCTAAAGTCGTTGATAAAAAAAGTGGGCCAAGCAAATATTGCATATGTAAGCCTTGCAGGAACAGTTAATATGGCTGGTGGTCAACCTGTAAGCATGGCGAACGTTAAAGAGTTACGAACTCTTTGTAACGGTTATGGCATAAAGGTATTCCTTGATGCTACCAGGATGGTTGAGAATGCTTTTTTTATTAAGGAACGTGAAAAAGGGTATGAAAACAGCTCTGTTGCAAATATCCTAAAAGAGTTTTGCAGTTATACTGACGGGGCATGGATGAGTTCAAAAAAAGATCATTTGGTTAATATTGGTGGATGGCTTGCGGTTAATGATCAAGACCTGTTCGATCGGCTCCGTAATATGGTTGTGGTTTATGAAGGTCTGCATACATATGGCGGGATGGCCGGACGAGATATGGAGGCGGTGTCCATCGGAATCAAAGAGGCTGTGGCGGACGAAAATGTTCGGGCCAGAATAAAGCAGGTGCAGTATCTGGCAGACCTGTTGATGGATTGGGATATTCCCATAGTAAAACCGGTTGGAGGACATGGGGTGTTTCTCGATGCTGGGGAGTTCTATCCCCATATACCGCAGGATCAATTTCCCGCACAAACCCTTGCTGCCCAGCTTTATCTGGATTCCGGAGTTCGTGGGATGGAGAGGGGGGTTGTTAGCTCGGGGCGTGATCCTGAAACAGGCAAGCATAGATATCCGGCACTTGAACTAATGCGCCTGGCTATTCCCAGAAGGGTTTATACTCAATCCCATATGGATGTAACTGCTGAAGCGATAAAGGAGGTATATCGTCACCGGGATGAGACGTTGGGCTTGAAAATGGTTTACGAACCTAAATATATGCGTTTTTTTCAGGCACGGTTTGAGCCTATAGAAAAGGGGGCGGCTTAGGTGAATAGGCTGAAGGCTGAAGACTGTAGGTAAAAGCTTAAAGGCCGTGGGTTTTACCTTCCGCCTTCGTTTTTATATCAGCCTTGAAATCAGGCTAGAAACAGCGGTTTCTACCGGTAGTATTCTTTCTCCCATCCGGATAGGAGTAAATCCGCAGTTGACAAGCTTTTCAATTTCATAAGGAATAAACCCACCTTCCGGACCTATGGCAAGGGTTACAGGGCTACCTATACTGCAAGGGCATGTTTCGGTTGCAGTTGGGTGGGCGACAAACGGTGTTGTTCCTTTTATGATGTCTGGAAGATGGTCTTCCACAAATGGTTTAAAGAGCGGTTGTGTTATCACTTTGGGCAAGATAGTATCTCTTCCCTGCTCCAGACCTTTGATAAGATATTTCTTTAGATTTTTGTTGTCTAATAAATCGCTCTTCCAGAATGACTTTTCTACACGGTAGGAATTTATCAGGATTATCTTTTTGACTCCCATTGCGGTTACTTGTGCTAACGTGCGTTTCAATACGCGGGGACGAGGTACTGCCAGCAATAGTGTTACTGGCACTGGTGATGGTGGCCGTGTATCAAGGTTTACTTCCATCTCAAGCATATGGCTATTGATGTCTTTAATTATGCCATTTCCCATATCTCCCTCTAACAAACCAACTCGTAATGTACTGCCGATATGTGCTCTATTAACTTCAGTTATATGTTTGAAACGTTGCCCGTCTAACCGGACCATCTTTGGTTCTGTAGTGAAATCATCTTTAAACAAAATAATAAGGTTCATAGTGTTACCAATGGTGCGCAACCAAAAAGGGGGATACTGGAGTCAGGAGATAGAATGCAGAATAAAGCATAGATTTGTGATTGTTATACAATACATCATTCGTAAACAATAATAAAACATGATTTGGCTTTTATAGACAATTTATATCATTTTCGTGATAGCCTTGGTGCATGATATGCACCCTAGGTGATTCTTGAAAATCGATTTACGAACAAAGATTAACGATTTCTGATTTCTGCCGTGCCAGTTTAGACATTAAGATCGTAAATCGCTATTCGTTAATCAAAATAATATCCAGCCTCAAGTATCCTGTCTCTATCAATTATAATAGAACTTAATAAGTCCTAACGGGAAATTCTTTCTAAAAACAAATTTTTATGGGGGTAATACTATAATTAGCACTGTCTGCTCAGTCTTACCAGTTTCCGGTAAGTCTGACAAGGAAGTAACTACCATTTGATGCTATTGTTTCTGCTGTACCTGCGGATATTAATGTCTTAACTTCATCTATGTACCGTTCTCGGGTCAAAAGGCAGATGGAACCTTTTTGCCATATATCTCTATTTTCTGCCTCTGCATGTTCTGCTTTGATGCCGATTATGTTTCTCTCAATATAAAATTTAGCTGCTGGTCCGTTTATGTTGTATATATATAGTGTCTCTTCCGGTTTTACTTCTGTGGAAACAATATTGGACAACGATTTTATTTCAGATGAATAATCGAGGTCGAATATTTTGTGGCAAAAGATGCCGTTAAGGATAATAATGGCGCATGCCAGGGCTGTTACCTTTCTTAAATGTCTTTCAGTTATTAAACGTGTCAGCATTATTGCTATACAGATTGCCATGGCGGGATAGAGAGGCATAATATACCAATCCAGCTTTGTTGAGAACGCTGCTGTTATTACAAAGATGCTGCATATCCAGCAAGCTATGATTGCAAGCGCCCTATTTTTTTCTCTTTTTGCAATAAGAATGCAGTATGGGATGGCAATAAATCCAGGCAAAAACCACGGTTTTGCTTCCCTAAACATAGTACCGAAATAGTAGAAGATGTTGTTTGAGTGTCCTTCAATCGCAGAAGTTCCCCTCGCAACTACATGATATATAAAGTAGTCATTCCAAAATTGCATGCCATATTGCCATGTTTGAACCATGTGCCATGGTGCAAAAATAAGGAGAGAGAGCGCAATGCCAGCCCAAAAATATTTTGAGCGCAAATGTTTATATTCACGGAAAAGTGCAATATGGGCAATTATTGCAACAGGGACGACACAAACTGCAATCCCTTTAATCATAAAACCCATGCCAAAGGCTGCGCCAGCGGCGAGAAACCAGCGAGGGTTATTTTTGCCTTTAAGATAAGAAAACAGACTCAGTTGGACCATCAGTGTCAACGGAACGTCCAACATACCCATCTTTGCATGGGCAACATAATGGGGGATACCCAGCAAGATTAATGAGGCAAGGATTGCTGTACATTTGCCGAACCTCTCTTTTGTGAATCTGTAAGTGATAAGTATTGTGACTGCGCCACATATGGCGGGGGCTATACGTACCGGTAATTCTCCGATGCCCCAGATTGAGTATCCTATTCTCATAAGCCACATAATTAACGGGGGTTTATGAAACCATAGATCTCCGTTAAAAGTGGGTTGTAGCCAGCTGTTGTTCCGGAAATACTCCTTTGCAACCTGTGCGTATATAGCTTCGTCCCAATCTCTTAGACTTCCGGACCAAATATTGTAAAAAAAGAGTATTATGGTTAATGTTGCCAGTAATACTATATCTAGATCTATGCTGAAGGCCCTACTTTTTATTAACGGTCTTGATGATGGAAAAGCTTTGGACATTTAGATACTGTTTTTTCTATTTATTTGTTTTAGGCCGCTATAAAATGGGGCATTGGCTCTTATTAATAAAATTTTTTTGTGTGTAAAATCAGCTTCACAATGTTACTTAATTTCACCACCCCTAAACAACTTTAAACTCGTTGGCTGTACTGTTTTTCGTTTGCCGCTTTCAGTTTACCGGCCGCAGTATAACAGTGGTCTCTATTATGCTTTCGTTTCGTAAGATTTTGACAAGAACCTCATCTCCAACTTTATAACGTGAAAGCTCTTTTGTCAGGTCTTTAGAATCGGAAATCGCTACAGTTTCGATCTCAACAATGATGTCGCCCATTATAAACCGCCCGTTCTGGTCTCTTTTTGTGCCCTGAATACCAGCCCTGTATGCTGCGCTACCTGGAATAACATCTAAAATGCCGACACCCTTTAGATTTAACCTCTTGGCTATATTATCGGGAATAAGCGTGATTCCCAAAGATGGTCTTTCGACCTTACCACGGGTAATTAATTCAGAGACTATACGGTTGACAGTATCCACAGGTACCGCGAATCCTATACCGGCGCTTGATCCGCTTGTGCTGACAATAGAAGTGTTCATACCAATAAGACGGCCAAAGGAATCCATTAACGGCCCTCCTGAGTTTCCCGGATTAATTGCCGCATCGGTTTGGATCACATCGAAAATTGTCCTTCCGGTCATAGCTTCAATTGAGCGCCCAAGGGCGCTGATAACACCTGTTGTGAGGGTTAAATCGAGACCAAACGGATTCCCTATGGCAAGAACCTTTTGTCCCACTTCGAGATTGCTTGAACTGCCAACAATAACAGGGTGTGCCTTTGTTGTGTACGATTTGATCTTTAACACTGCTATATCATGGTCTGGATCTGCGCCAACAAGCCTTGCTTCCTGAACGGTACCATCATGCAGAGTAACGTCAATTTCATTTGCCTTGTAGACTACGTGGAAATTGGTAACTACGTGGCCTTTTTCATCCCATATAAAACCAGATCCAGTACCTTGTGGGATCTTAAATACATCTAAAGAGAATAAGTTACGTTTAAACTGCTTATTGGTAATATAAACAACAGAAGGAGACGAAAGTTTAAAGACTTCTATGGTTGCGCGTTCATCACTTCCCAGTTCGGCAGGTAAAGGTGTTACCGGCCTGAGTTTAACGCTCCGCTTAAAAAATTGTTTTCTGGGGTTATTTAGAAGAAACCATGCTGCTAGAAGGATAGCGATTACTATAACTATTTTCTTTGTGTTTTTTTGCATTTATTTTCCCTTTGTGAAAAAGGTGGTGTTGCTAGCTCTGTATATCTATTTTGGCAAATAAAATCGACAACATTATATTTTATTTTTTGCTAATAAACAACAAAGCATTGTCCGATATAAGAATAATATTATCGCCTTTATAGTCTTGGCTTGACTATACATTACGCGAATATCCAGTTGATTTGCTTTTGAGGTGCGGCTTTTAGCTGCAAACTGTAGCTTTTATGAAAGATTGAATTCAAGATACAGTAGTCGGAATAGCGGAAAGCATGGCTTGGAAAGTACATCTTGCGTAACGATAAATAACAATGAGAGCAAACTCGTAAATTAGAGAAGTTGTTAATGTTTTAATGAAAAACCTTCCGGAAAGTGGAGCCGTTTTTCTGTTGATGTGTTGTTTAGATATGCGTCTGAGGTTTATGGAAAAGATAGTATAGCTATTGTCCATACCGGGATGGGGAAAGATGGTGCAAACGGTTTGGTTCCCAATAAAGAGAGTTGGGTTGTATGGGGCATGCCGGGAAGTGCTGTAAATACTGGTTTGGTGGAGAAGGATGATTCCATTGAAAGTATACCTGATGTTGTGAGTGAGTTAATTTAGACATGGAAACGATGATGTTCCATGTATCAAAATTGTTACGGAGTAGAAAAGTATAATGGAGTTAACTGCCCAGGATTTTGCTAATTTAAGTCAATATGTGTATAAAAAATGTGGAATTGTCGTCAAAAATGAAAAGACATATCTGATACAGCAGCGTCTAGCTCCAATTGTTAAAGCAGAGGGGTGTGACAGTTTTGGCGAGTTTTATCTCAAGCTTTCAAAAGGCCATAACAATAACCTTCATGATCAGGTTATTGTTGCGATTACAACTAATGAGACGAGCTTTTTTAGAGATAATCATCCTTTTGAAACTTTTAAGAAGGATGTTCTGCCCCAGGTAGAAAAGGTTATACTGGAACGTAAAAGCCGGGTACCTCAACGAAAGGGGGCAAAGGTACGCCTCTGGTGTGCTGCCTCTTCTACAGGGCAGGAACCGTATTGTATTGCCATGATTATTTATGAATATCTACAAACAGCGAAGCGTAAAGGTATTGCTGTAGATGATTTTGAGATATTGGCAACAGACATTTCTTCAAAGGTCCTTGCCCAGGCGATTGCCGGTGAATTTAACGAGTATGAGGTACTTCGCGGTTTGCCTGCAGTATATAAGAATAAATATTTTACAAAATGTAGCAATGGGTTATGGGAAATAGACCAAAAGATAAGAGATTTAGTAGAATTTAAGCGGTTAAATCTTATGGAACGCTTTACTATGCTTGGTGGATTTGACGTTATTTTCTGCCGAAACGTGTTAATCTATTTTGACGATGATGCGAAACGAAAAATATTGGATCAGTTTTTCAGTATGATTTCAGATGATGGTTATCTCTTTTTAGGTGCAACTGAAAGTGTGTATGGATTAACCGACAAGTTTAAGTCAGTCAGGACGAACAGTACTATACTTTATAAGAAAAATATTAAATAAGAAACCTTTAAACGAAATGTGGTGTTTGCTCTATATGGTTGAGAACTGAAGAATACCATCTTGTTGTTAAATCTATGTTGTATTTTATAGTATTACCCTGTAAAAACTTGTTTTTTAGAAAGAAATTTTTACTGTGCATTGTTAAGTTATTTGTAACAATATAGTTACGGGTTACTTGATGCTAGATGCTTGATAATTTATTCAACCGGCTTAAAATGTTATATTTTAAATCTAAATCGTTTTTTTTTCATGTTGCATCTTAACTGGGAAACTAGAAATGTAACTATTTACCTGTATCTAGAATCCCGTATCTAGTCTTTTGGTTGCGGCTTCGTCGCACTATGTAATAGAGTCTAATTTTTTTAGCCAGAAAAGAGTTCGTTGGAATAATAAAATCTATTCTCTAAAAACAGCAGACGCCATTTTAGCTCTTCCAGTTTGGCAGGAATAGATATATCAAATGCAGTTGTGATGTTTTTGTAAGATAAGCACTTTCTCCTCACTTGTTTACAACTCCCTATTGTCAAGTTGTCATCCCCTGGTTTTTACTTAAAGAGTTTGCTGTTTCCTGCCATGCAATTTCCATCTCAGGGTTTTTCCTCTGTATCAGTTTTTAAATGATCTAAATTCCGTTTGCATTTAAGCTTTTAAATATGCTTTTGTAAATTCATGATTCTTCATCTGTTTGTAAGATAATCTTTCATTGTTTGCCATGATTAACCCTTTTTTTGTATAATTTTGTAAATTCTATGGCCTTTTCTATCGCTATTTCGTTTTGGTCAACGTTGTGAATTAATTGGTGCTTTACTGTTAACAGTATTCCCATTATAATTTTGCAGTAGCCGCAGTGAAGAAACAAAGATTTAGAATCGTAACAAATTTCTTAGACCTTCATAATTAAACTGCTGGTGATAGTTTCTTGTTCCGGGTATATCTTTGCGATATGACTATATGAAAATGGTAAAGTCGGAAAACTGAATTTTAAAAAGAATAAAAGCATATTTACTTTTTTAGGGTATTACTTTAGTTATGAAATTAAGATTAAAACAGAAAGAGAGCATGTATAACTCAACCATAAAATCCATATGGTCGAGTTTGTTGACAATTGTCATTTTCTTAAGTTTTGGAGCTTTCCCAATCTATTGTTTTGCCGGTTTACAACCGGACAAAGGCCAATCCATCCTTTTTTCCTCTGTTAATGGGTTGGATCGGCACCCGGAATATGATGTCTTTTTAAGGGGCATCGGTGAGAAGTTGATTTCCGGGCAAGATACGGAACTTGAAATTCTTGTACAATACGGCGGAGCATACGGACGAGGAAAAATGCCGGGAGATGCTGTAAAAAATTTGCAAACAGTTTACGGAAGGATAGTTGAAGTCTTTATTGTCTCTGATGATTTTGAGCATTTTGTCCATACAAGACCTGAAGACTTTGGCGAAATCACTACAGAGATTAAACGGTCAGGTGTCTTTAAGATAAGGAATAACTTTCCATCTCCCGGTTGGTACAGGGTAGTGATATGCTTCGCGCACAAAGGGCAGGACATTTATAAGCATTTTAATATCAGCGTTGCTGGGTCAGGTAACGCTAGTGATGTAAAAAAAGAAGATAAAGTGTTGAAAACTGCAGGTACTGGGCTAAATTCTCAATCCGGCACTTTTGACGGGTATAAGGTTTCTTTAAATATTGGGCCTGCACCTGTTGCATCGAGAAGGAAATCTAAGCTTGTTTATAACATACAAGATGAAAACGGGAACGATGTTGACGACCTTGATGTCTTTATGGGTACAGAGCTTCATTTTATTACATGGCGTAATGATTTTAACTTTTTCGGATACCAAAGGACTAAACCGCCAGAAGGGAAACCTGGTACGGTTTTAGTAGTTCCTCCCATAAAGACAGAAATAAAATACGGTACAGGGATTTTACGGGAGATAAAGAAGGACGGCAAGATGCTTATCGAACATGGAAAGGTTGAAGGTTTACTGCCGGTGGGAAAGTTTCCGTTTAAGGTTAAAGATAAAGAAGCGAGTATAAAGGTTGAGGTTGGTGATTGGGTCGAGTTCTGGGTTGATAATAATGAGACGGAAGGTATTGTAATTACACGTATAGAACCACTTGCGACTATGCCGACAAGCGGGCAGAAAGGCGTTTATCAGTGGGCGGGGAATTTGCCGGTTTATCCCGGACCAAGTGTTCCCATTGAACATGTGTTTCCTGCCGCGGGAAGATACGTTCTCTTTGCCCAATTTGAAAATAAGGGGAAGATTGTTACTACCAAATTTTTTGTAGATGTTAAAGATGCTGCATCTTTGAAAAGCCCGGTTGTGGTTGCTGGAAGTGAGAGTGACACGGATAAAGGGTTGGTAAAATTGACTCCGGCTGAGAAAAACGGGCAATTGATATATCGGACATCCAAAAGTCTGTCTGGTGGTAAAATATATATAAAACAGGATGACGGTTCTAAAATAGATGCTACTGAAACAGGAATAACCTGCGTTGGATGCCATGGTGAAGATGGAAGAGGTGGCCAGGAGGGAGGGGTTCTTACCTCTGATATAAGATATGTTTATCTGACCAAACCGTATGGCGTTACACACATTTCCGGTAGAAAACATCCTCCGTATACAGACATGTTGTTAAAGAAAGCTATTACCGATGGAATTGATCCGGGAAATAACAAACTGGATCCCACCATGGTTCGTTGGGAGATGAGCGATGCCGATCTAAATGATTTGTGTGCTTATATTCACAGGTTAAGCGAGATGGGAAAGCCGGGAGTGACAGACGATTATATCAGGATTGGATGCGTACTGGATGTGTCAGGCCCTCTTGCCAGTACAGGAAAAGATGCAATGAAGATGATAGAGGGGGCATTTAAGAATATAAACAACAGCGGAAAGATATATGGGCGTTCTTTGAAACTAGTAGTGGGTGATGGGGGAAACGACCCTGTTAAATCACTTGAAGCGGCAAAAACCCTTGTGGAGAATGAAAACATTTTTTGTATGATGGGGAATCTGGGCGAAGCTGCAACAAATAGTGTGATACCGTTTCTGGAAGAGAAGGGGATTCCCATAGTTGCTCCGTTGGCTCCCACATATCAGCCCGATACGGTAATGGAGCAGAATGCATTCTTTCTATTCCCCACAGTTGCCTATCAGACTAGTGTCATGGTGGATTACATTATTCGGACACGTAAGGATAGAAAATCAAAACCCAAGGTAGCTGTAATTTCATCAAATGACAAATTTGGGAAGTCTGGTTTGGAGGCAGCGAAAAAGCAGCTTAAACTTTACGGAAACAGATCGGTGGTAAACATTGAATATGATTACCGTAATCTTGATGTTAAAAAGATAGCGGCATCACTTGCGGAAAGCGGAGCGGAGAGTGTACTGATCCTTACACCAGATGCAAGGATTTTCGGTGTTGTATCAGAGGCCGACCAATTAGGTCTTTCACTTAAATATTTCTGTAACAATATGCTTTTAATCAGAAATATTCTAAATATACCAAAGGCGAGCGATAGGTTCCTTTTGGCCCAGAACTATAGTTTTGCAGGTAGTGCGAACCCCGTATGTGCGGAATTTCTTGAAATAATCAAGGGGTTACAGCTTAGCGCTAAGAACGTAATGATACAGATGGGCGCATTTACCGGAGTAAAATTGTTGGAAGAGGGGCTACGCCTTGCCGGAAGGGATTTAACGAGAAAGTCTTTAATCTCCGGCCTTGAAGAGATTCAGTTTAATAGCGGTATTTTTGGTGTTATTTCGTATAAACCGGGGAATCACTCTGGAGATACAGGTATATTTCTGGTTCGCCCGGATGAAGCGAGCGGTAACTTTGTCCCTGTGACAAAATGGATGAGGCCTACTGAGAGCGGGATTATGTTTTAATGGTTAAAAGACATCGTGCGGCGATGCCGCAACCAAAATTGGGAATACAGAATCCTGGAGTCAGAATTCAGAATAAATCATAGGTTCGTAATCATTTTACCATGTTTTTTTTTAAGAAGTTTATATAAAGTAATACTATAAAGATGGTGAGCGATACTATTTTTCGTACAAAGATTAAGAAAAGAGACAAGGGGCTCTTAATCATTTAGAATATTCATTTATGGACACAAAGAACAGATTTGATATAAAAAGACAAACGAAATCAAACATAAAGAGATCTCGCCCGGTATCCTTTTATTTTCTTTTATGTTTCCTGTTATTCTCTATTTCAGAAGTAACGGGTAAATATTGTATATGTGCTGCCGAATCACTATTAGCGACTCAAAATACCGGGTTCCCGTCTAGGCAAGTGGAGAATAATGTGGCGGTTGAGTTTTTCTTTAGACCTCTGCCTGCAGATGAAAATGGTTTTGAGGATGAGTTGGCAAAATTTAAACAAAATTTTACCGCAGAGAAGAAAGACAGTCAAAACCGTGTGCGTGTTAACGAGGATGTTGCCATAATATTTAAGGTTACGGACGCTACTATGGACTGGCCTATACAGGGCCAGGGATTTGTCCCAGACTCACCCATTAGGTTTGCTTCGGGACCTGGCAATCTGGATTATACCAAGAGTGGAATCTTAAAAAGGGCCAAGTTATACGGAGGTCACTTCCCAATTAATGAATATGTTTACCTTTATGTCCTAAATAGTATCGAGGGTACTGTCAGCATAATGGATATATCCAGTCTTAATTCAGGTAAACCCATAGAAAAGATCTATTTATCTGACGGTAAGCCGTGCATTGGCATTGACATTGATATAGAGTGGCTAGGGCGTTATGCATATGTTACACTGGATAGCGATGAAGTTGCGGTTATTGATTGCACGAGGCTCTGTGTTATTCGCAAAATTCCTGTGGGAAGTAAGCCGCACCATGTGTTTGTTCAGCCTGATGGTAGGCTTGCTTGGGTGTGCAATGATGGAGATGGTACCGTTACGGTTATTGATACGGAAAACCAGTCTGTTGTAAAAACTGTTTCTGTTGGTGCTGGCCATCATGAAATTGCATTTACCGATGATAGTCGGTATGCCTGCATTACGAATCAAGGAAGTGATAGCGTAACCCTTGTGGACGTATTCACGTTAACTGTCCGTGGAGATGTTTCTGTGGGTAAACGGCCTCACGGTTTGGGCTTTTCCAGCCTTAGCCAGTTTATGTATGTGGCAAATGAAGGTGATGGCACTGTTTCTGTTATAAATCCGTGGTCGATGGAACGAATGAATACTATTAAAGCGGGTAAAGGTGTTAGAAAGGTGCGTTTCGGGCCGTTTCCAAGGTATGGTTTTGCACCGAACAAAGAGGATAATACCTGTTCTATGATAGACGTTACCAAGGACATTGTTGTTAATAATCTCAAAACGGGTTTGGGGCCGGAAGATGTGACATTCTCCCCGGATTGGATATTTATCAGGAACACTGCGAGCGCGGACCTAACGGTGGTTAGCCTGAATACAATGGAATTGCAGCAGGATATACCAATAGGTTATAAAAAAGTGACAGGTGTTGATCTACCAATGGGGCATGTTTATATGGAACCTCTGGGGGACGGACATTCAGTCTTAATACCAAGTCCTGAAGAAGGAACAGTTTACAGATATGCACCCGGGGAAGCGATGGCAGGCGGAACTGTGCCTACGGACATTTACAATACACAGTCTAAAGGTGCTTCTGCAATAGCGGTTTACTACAGGGGGTTAAAGGAGATATCCAGTGGTGTATATCTAAGAGTTGTACGGTTTCAGAAACCTGGACGATATGAATTGGGCTTTTATATAGACAATCCTGAACTGACAGCCTGCTTTGATATATACGCAAAGTGATTAGAAGGGCGGCATTTAGCGATCCATCTTTCGGTTATCTTTGAATGTTATTCAATCGTGATTTTTTTGATATAGCGAAGGTTACATCTGTAAGATCTTCAATTATAGCATCCAAATCTAACCAAAACCTGAAGCACTAAATGTCAAACTTCTTAGCCCTTTAACCTATAAACGGAATTTATTAGTTTTCGATGATTATTGATTAGGAGGACATAAGATGAAAAACACTATATACAGGTTTGGTACTGTAATTTGCGTTTCTTTTGCTGTACTTTTTCTTTCAGCCTGTTTTGCCTACGCAGAAACTGAAAGTGCAGTGCCACAGGACAAACAAAAAGCTGAAGAGAAAGGGGCATGTTGTGATGAAGCGGCAAAGAAAGCGGCACTGAATGTTAAAGTTGAAGAGGTGCAGCAGGAATTACCACAACTTCCAAACATTGTTATGCTTACTCAGGCCGGAGAAACCGTTCGTATTTCCGAAGTCCTGAAAGACAAGATAACCGTTATAAACTTTATTTATACTTCATGCACCAGTGTGTGTCAGATACTCACTGCCAACTTCCGTCAGCTTGAAAAGGCCCTGGACGGCATAGATACGGATCGAGAAGTGCAGCTTGTGTCTATTTCTATTGACCCTGATACCGATACACCTGAAAGGCTTCGGCAGTATGCCGTAAAACAGAGGATTGATTTGGAAAGATGGACCCTTTTGGTGAGTGGAATTAACTCAATCGAAAAATTTTCCAGGGCATTAGGGTTTTCAAATATTGATAAATCTACGCACGCACCCGGTGTCGTAATCTGGGATGACATAGACAAAAGGTGGCAGCGGTTTGTTGGAATCACTCCTCCCCATGTTTTATCAAAAGAGATTGCAAAACTGCCAGCTATAAGTGGCTGAGGTGTAAATTTGATAAATCTTAAATGAATTTTAATGTTTAAAATATTATTAATAATAATGATTCGGCTATTTAAATATATATTTTTCCATATGGAGGGAGTATTTAAGAGTATTATCCCTCTAGTTGCTGTATTGATAGTGGTAAATTCGGCTGTGTTGGCCGGTTTTGTTGAAAATGGAGTATCCATTGATTTCAAGGTTGAGCCTCTTAGCGTCAATTCATTGGCAAATAGTTCGGCGGATAGTATACATATTGGTCAGGAAGTAATGATCAATTTTATAGTAAAAGACGCTTTTACCGGGGCTCCGGTAAAAGGGCTTTTGCCTGATTCATTTCTACAGTATAAACCAAGAGCAATTACCCCTGAAGAGATTAAGGCCTCTATGGAGAAATGCCGCTTTAGGGCATTGAAAAGGGGGCGTATGCACAATGGTCACCCGCCTGAATTGGAAAATACCTATGTGATGTGTTTGAATAGTTCAGACAATACTATTTCAGTAATAGACCCATTGATGAAACCAAAATTTATAAGAAAAAAAATCTCTCTTCCTGAAAAGTGTGCCGATATGGAAATTGATGAATACGGAAGTGATCTTTACGTTACCAGTGAGGACGGGAAGGTTATTATTATAGACTGCAATCTGCTTGAAGTTATTAAAAGCATAGACGTTGGTGTAAGTCCTTACCATATTATCTTTCAGCCTGACGGACGGTTTGTGTGGGTTGGCAACGATGGAGATGGGACTGTGAGCGTTATAGATGCAGAAAAAAGGTTGCTAGTAAAAAATATCCCGGTGGGTAAGGGGCATCATGAGATAGCATTTAGCGATGATTCGTTTTATGCGTTCGTTACAAACCGGGACGATGATAGTGTTACGGTAATTGATATAAATAGCCTTGTTGCCGTAAAGACATTAATTACGGGAAAGAACCCCCATGGCTTGGCATACTCTAGCCTGAGTCAGTATGTTTATGTCGCAAATGAAGGAGACGGTACTATCTCTGTGCTGGATACGGTCAAACAGGAGGTAGTAAATACTCTTTTGTCTGGAAAAGGTGTACGAACTATTGCATTCAGTGACAACGGACGTCTCTGTTTTGCCATAAATAAAAAAGAAAACAGTGTGTCGATATTTGATATCAGTAGAGACAGGATAATAAAAACCATAGATACTGGCATCAGGCCAGAGAGTATTGTTGTTTCAGAGAAATATGTGTATATCAGGAATGTCGGCAGTCCTGATGTAACGGTTATAAAGTTAAAAGATTTGACAAGTAAAGGCCAGATTCCTGTTGGCGATGTGCCGCCTAATAATACAGATCTGAAGATGGGGCATATCGATATGGCCGATTCGTATATGGTAATTGTTCCGAATCCGACAGACGGAATTGTCTATACAATGATTCACGGAGATGATGGGACTGCTTTCAAGTATCATACAGGAACAGGCGGCACGACCAAAGTTGCTATTTTCTGGACCGGTCTTAAAGAGACGCAGCCTGGGGTATATTCACGTGTTGTTAAATTTAATGAGCCGGGGCGTCATGAAGTGGGGTTTTATATTGGTAGTCCTGAGTTGACGGCGTGTTTTGATGTTAATGTCGCTGCATCTACCATTGGCAGGTAATAAGTAGAATATTGGAGGCAAGGTCAAAGTCTGACGTTGCAAATCTTAAAGATAAAAGGCCAAAAGGATTTTACCTTCAGACTTCTGCCTATCCACCTGACTAATTACGAAATTAGTTATAGTAGATATAAACAGATAAAATAAAGAAAATGGGAAACGAAAAAAATAGAGGAAAAAAGAGCAATAATTCCAGAGGGAAAGTAGAAAAGCCAAAAAAGAATAAAGCTTTTACAGAAGAGGTAGTTAAAGAATCTGCGCAGGATATAGATGCGAATGGAATGGCTGTGAACAATGAAATAAAACTTGCCCATAGAGATAAGGAGAATGCTGAAGCTGTGGAAGTTTGCAAGGAGAAAACCTGTAAAGAGGGAGGTGTGGGTGCGGGGTGGACAATAAGTATTGCGCTGTCCGCTGCTCTGGGGTTGGCAATGTCTATCTACCTTACAATACATCACTATCAAATAATGAGTGGACTGCCGGACTATCAAAGTTTCTGCTCCATAAGTGAGTACATTGATTGTGATATGGTAAATACCAGCAGTTACTCCGAATTCCGAGGGTTGCCTGTTGCACTTTTCGGTGCAGGTATTTATGCGTGTGTTGTCTGTTTGATTATCCTGAGTATTTTTGCGAGAGGTACCACACTAAAACGGTACATTTCAGCAATAACTATCCTGGGCTTTGCGTCGTTTTGCGGATCCATATATTTTGCAATTGTTTCTACCTTTATTCTTCACGCAATATGTATCCTCTGTGTCGGAACATATCTGATAAATCTCTTTTTCTTCCTTGGTGGTACAGCGGCCATACGTAAGTTGGACAAAGGGAGCTTCAACCCTGTAAGATCTGTCACATCAATGTTTATGGCAGGTAGGTCAGGAGAAGGTCTTGCAATGGGAAATGCTTTGGGGATCTTTGCCATAATTATGGTTGTTATCCAGGGGTTTCTTTCTGTGTTATACCTTGATGCTAAATATCTGGGTTTTTCAGATAGTGATATTGCTAGTTTCAAGGAAAAATATATGGCTATAAAACCTCAGGAGATAGATTTGTCGGATTCTCCATACTGGGGGACTGACAACCCGGATCTGACAATCGTCGTTTTCGAAGATTTTCTCTGCCATTTCTGCAAACGTGCCCATGTAACCGCGTTTCCAATATTTAAGGAGTATAAGAACAGGATCAAGATTGTATTTAAACATCTTCCTTATGACAAGGAGTGTAACAGTGCCCTGCAGAAAACCATACATCCTGGTGCCTGTAAATCCGCAGTTGCGGCTGCATGTGCATCCATTCAGGGAGAGTTTGCCAGATTCCAGGAGTACTTCTTTTCTCACCAGGATGTGATAAAACCTGACATGGATATTGCTAAAGTTGCATCTGAGATCGGTGGTGTTGACATGGATAAATTCGAGTTATGTCTTGATCAGGGTAAGGGGGAGTGGGTAATACGAAGGGACTTTAATGAGGCAATGAAGCTAACCGTTAGACGTACGCCGGCATATTTCTTTAATGGACGTAAATGGGAAGGTGCATTAAAGCCTATATTTATAAAAAAGATACTGGAATGGGAACTGGGGACTTAGAGAGTGTGTGAAAATAGCTTCTCTATTTTATGTATAAGTTTAGGTTGGATTTGGTCAAACTAATATAGCTAGACCGGAAGCATCGCTTTAGCTATATAAAGGGTTTCATGTGCGGCTTTTGGGATAAGAGTGGGCTTGGCATTGAAAGTAAAATGTGGTTGTTGTTTTGATCCTTAAAGAAGAAATAGAACTGTTTCTGCGGATCGCTTATTTAGATGTATTGTTGTTGATCGGCTTGTTTTTTATCATATTCCATGTTAAATCCATCTCGTCCAAGGAAGCCTCTTCTATGCTTTTCCCTTTGCTCTTTAACTCATCTTCCACCAGTCTGAATCTATTGACAAACTTATATATTGCCTTGTGAAGAACATTTTCGGTGTCCAGTTTCAGGAATCTTGCAAGGTTTACAATGGCAAAAAGAAAATCACCGAGTTCTTCTTCTATTGCTTCTATGTTTGAAGAGGATTGTATATCTGCAGGCATGTCATCTTTTATGTGTTTAATCTCATGCTTAAACTCCGAAAACTCTTCCTCTACCTTTGCAATCACGTCATTAATATCTTCCCAATCAAAACCAACCTTTGATACCTTTTTCTGAAGTTTTTGCGCCTTTTGAAGTGCGGGTAAATGTTTAGGAAGACCATCAACTATATATTTCCGGTCTTTATTTCCCTTTTCACCCTTTTTTATCTCATCCCACTGCTCTAGAACCTCTTTTGATGTTGTTGCTTGTGAATCACCAAAGACATGTGGGTGTCTCCGTGTCATTTTATCAAGCCCGAGCTTTAGCACGTCATGTATATCAAACTCGCCATTTTCAGCCGCTATTTGGGCATGAAATATAATTTGATAAAAAAGGTCGCCCAGTTCATCCTTGAGTTTTTCACTATCTCCGGAATCTATTGCGTCTATTACTTCGTAGGTCTCTTCCACCAGGTAAGGTTTAAGGCTGCTGTGTGTCTGCTCTATATCCCATGGGCACCCTCCTTCATCACGAAGCCTGCTCATTAATTTAATCAGATCATTGAAATGGATAGTGGCACCCAATGTAAACTCCTGTAGGTTCCGCATTAACATCGGAGGTAGACCGCTGTTTTCCGCAGGTAAAAAACATGTGAATAATAAGTTTTTTTTTAGATAGATATTAGATAGTAATTTGTAATAAATATTACTTACTATCTAATATCAGTCTCTAAAAAAATAGTTATTTTATCAGATTATTGATATTTATTTCTTTGCTTTTTGAACTGCTTTTGCTTCTTCGTCTTTCTGTGCAAAGAATATGTCATATACAAATCCGGCCAATATTCCGCCTAAGATAGGGCCAAGCCACCATACCATATGGTTATCAAAATTACCGGCAATAAAAGCTGGTCCGAATACACGTGCAGGGTTCATTGCTCCGCCTGTGATAGGTCCTCCGATCATAACGCCGAAAAGAACAACCAAACCTATGGCAAGGCCAGCAAGTGAAGGTGTTGCCCTTTTGTCAATCACTGTAGCATACACCACAAATACAAGCAAAAATGTTATTACTGCTTCCATTACCACAGCCTGCATCATTGTTACGCCGCTACCAAGGGAGCAAGATCCGAATCCTACCGCTGCTGCAGCTGGGAACAATGTTTTTAGCATAAAAGCTCCACAACTAGCACCGCCTAATTGTGCAACAATATACATAAATCCTGTTTTAGCTTCCATCCTTTTAGTCATTAACAAAGATATTGTTACCGCAGGGTTTATGTGCGCTCCCGATACATATCCCAAGGAATATGCAACCGCAACAACTACAAAGCCAAAGGCAATTGCGATACCTAGAAGTCCAAAACCAGGTGATCCGGCCTGTGTTAAATAATAATTAGCGCATACTGAACCAGCACCAATGAATATCAAGGCAAACGTCCCCAAAAACTCTGAAATGTATTTTCTGAAATCCTCCATTAAACTTGTTCTCCTATTTTTCTGTGTAAAGTTAGAAAGAAAATAAATTAGTAGGTATAAAAAAGCTCTGAAATTTACTTAAAAGTTTACCCTCCTTTCAAAGTAAAACCATATCATAATATATCTGAAAATTTTTACAAATTATTTTTATTTATATTTGTTCTAAATATTGTCGTCTTATACAATAGCAGCCGCATTTTGTCAAGCAAATAACGTCTGTACGACAGTTAAATATTGCCAGAAATTATCAAAACGAATCATTTCGGGAAAGATTTCCCATTATAATCACTATACACTAGAGAAATAATTGCTCTAACACTGCGAAAATATGAAAGATAACAACAAAAACCTACGAACATAACTTTATTTGTTTGACAGAAATAGTGTGATAAGATATATTTTATAAGCATATTTTGTTAATTTTTTAATAAAACGTAGAGGTGTTATATACTATGGAAGATAATACAAAAAATGAAAACGAATCAGTTGATGGTATCGAAGTAAGTTCTTTGGACGTGCATATGCTGGATTTGGAAGTGAAAAGCTTTTTAGAAAAAATAATGACATCTAATATTATACGTGGGGCTGGTACTCTTCTTGTGCTTGCACTTGGTCTTATGTTTGGAATTATGTTTCTTATTGGAAGTGTAGGTCTTTTAAAGAGCAAAAGTGGTACAGAAAACGTCGCTGCTGTTGAATCGGTTGAAGAGGGGGCAGTTGAAGAATCAGAAGAAGAATCAGAAGAAGAATAGACATCTGATCTATAATGATAACCGTTTACAAATGATAACCGTTTACAGCGCACAGCAGTCAATAATAATCAATAATAAGTAGTACAATTGCGCTTATACCAGTTTATTGTCTTGTGTGTACAGTGAACGGTTATGGGCTATTAATCGAATGTTTACAAGATTACACCTTATGGTTTAATAACCTCGCTTTCCGTAATAATCATATCCACCCTCTGATCATGATCACAATATGGTATCTCGCTAAATATCTGAAAATCAAAGGCTACAGATATTGCAGTGGTGGTTTTTCTACGTTTTGATAATAAACGGTCATAGTGGCCGGCACCAAACCCCAATCTCATACCTGTTCTATCGAACCCAAGTCCTGGAACAACAATCAGGTCGATTTTAGAGACATCAATGGGTTCAATTGTCTCGTTGCTAGGTTCCCAAATACCAAATCCAGTTTTTCGCCAGCTTTTTTTATGATTACCATTAGTTTTGTTAAAAAAGAGCTCAGTTACATGCCTATTCGAAAGCACAGAGAGTAAAAGCGGATTACCATCTTTCTGCACTATCGGTACAGCCATTAATTTTCCCTGTTCAAGTCCGGTTTGAAACAGATTCCCGGTCTGCACCTCTCCTGGCATTGCAACATAAATAAGTACGGTTTTGCTCTGTTGGAATTGTTCTAAGTCTATGAGGTGCTGGCAGATAACGTTACTGCGGCTTTTCATGTCACCAGTTGTAAGAGATCTCCTTTTGTCTAAAACTTCCTGGCGAATCTTTGTTTTCAGATTTGACACTTCGTCCATTTTGCAGTTCTTCCTTCCGATTCTGTTTGAAATTCAAGATTATAAGGTACGCTCCGTTAATTTTAAACCGTAAAATAATTATTTTTTTCTTCAAGATAGAGATATCCTAACATGAATCCTCAATAAAGTTTGGCAAAGGGTGCAGAAAAGAAACAGGCAAAATTTTTGTCTCATATGAGCTGGCCAGCCTTGACATACGAACAAATGTTTGCTAGTATATAAGAACAAATGTTCGTATTTGGGCTGTTTTGTTTATAACCATGTTCTGTATAGTAAAGGGGCTCAAGCAAAGAACACAAAGTTGTTTTTGCTCGAGTTATAAGGAAAAATGAAGAACAAAAAGCAAGAGATACTCGATTATCTAATCTCCCAAGCCAGCAGTGGCAATACACCCTCAATCAGGGAAATATGTGAGGCGGTAAAATTAAGTTCACCAGCTACAGTACATAAACATCTAAGGGATATGGAAATGGAGGGGATAATTTCTACAACGGGAAAATCCCGAGGTATTAAAGTAAAGAAGGGATTGTGGATCAATATTGTGGGAACTATCGCAGCTGGCCGTCCCATTGAAGTAGAAGAGAAAGATATGGGGGAGCTGGAGCTTCCCCACAGAGCTTTTGCCGCCAGTGGGGAAATTGTGGCATTAAAAGTGGAAGGGAACAGTATGGTTGATGCCCACATATGTAATGGCGATTATGCCATTATACGTAAGCAGACTATTGTGGAGAATGGCGAAATAGCTGCAGTAACTATTGACGATGAAGGTACCCTGAAGCGGTTTGTTTCAGACAAGAACTGGATAAAACTGGAGCCCGAAAATGATCATTTTAAACCTATCTTTCTTTCACGTGAGGCTATAGACAGAAAAGGAAATCAAATAAACGTTTTTGGTAAACTTGTCGGTATTGTAAGGAAATACAGATGATGGAGGGGGGGCGTTCTTATATTCTCTTTTCCTAACCACTTTCAAACATATATTTCGCATGGGCAGAATAAACCTTTGTATTCAATATAGAAAGGACGGTAATGTAAAATGAAAACGCAAATAAATCTGTTTCACAGGTCTCTTCCGGTAGACCAAATAATGATTGGCAACCATCACAAGGATAACGATGCAAGGTTTACGAATAGAAATGAAGAGGCCCATGTCCCAATCATACACCCGGATTCTAATGATGCTGCAATTGGAATCATTGCTTGTTTCATAATTTCTATCCTCTTTTCGATTGTTTTTATTTTATTTGGCAAATAATTTCTGGTAGCAATTAGGAAGTTGTTTTTGCTTGCATCCTTACTATCTCTTGTAAACGACATGGAAGAAAAAAGGCTTGAGGAACCGCTCCGCAAGATACTGGTGCTTTTTGAAAAAGGCATAATAAGGCCTGTCTCGTTTCAATGGTCTAACCGGAATTATACGGTTATCAGTAATAACATGTGGTGGGTAGATCGAAAGGTAAGGCCTATTCGGTACGGATTCTCTGTAACCGTTAAAAGCGGGGAGACCTTTCAACTCTGCTACAAAGAAGGAGATCCTTTGTGGTATGTAGAGACTGTAATTTTGCCATGAAATATTCGGCCTGGAGAAATTGAGATGACAAGTACGATACTACACTTTGACTTGGACGCATTCTTCGCTTCGGTAGAACAACGTAGAAACCCGTTCCTTCATGGAAAACCTGTTATTGTAGGTGCCGGTGTTATAGCTTCCTGTTCGTATGAAGCCAGAAAGTATGGGCTTCACGCTGGGATGTCAATTACAAATGCAAAACGGCTTTGCCCAAAGGCTTTTGTTGTGGAAGGAAACGCTCAAATCTACAGATGTATTACCGATAGAATAT
The DNA here is from genome assembly GCA_021777055.1 of Candidatus Anammoxibacter sp. Classification (GTDB taxonomy): domain Bacteria; phylum Planctomycetota; class Brocadiia; order Brocadiales; family Anammoxibacteraceae; genus Anammoxibacter_A. The sequence goes on from JAIQZO010000034.1 coordinate 140,819, forward strand.
TTGAGATGTGCCACGAAATCTCCCCAAGTATAGAAACCTATCTGGACGAGGCATACTGTTCTTTTACCGGAACAGAGCTCGTTTACAAGCACGACCTGGCGAAACCTGCTATTGATCTGAAACTCAGGATTAAAAATGAATTCGGGCTTAACGCAACTGTTGGGTTAGGGAAAAACCGGATGATTGCAAAAATGGCAAGTAAGTCGGCGAAGCCCAATGGGTTTCGTGTAATAGAAAACGGAGAGGAGGATAGTTTCATTTGTAATATGCCCGTAGAGTCGCTGCCTGGAGTTGGCCGTAAGGTTGCGAACGTTCTGAGAAAATTTAATATTAACTCCATAAAAGAGGTAAGAAAGATATCCCTTGAACACCTTCAGCTGCTATTCGGCAAGAACGGAGCCGCTATATATGAAAGATGTAGAGGAAACGACAGCCATGTAATTAATGAACGAGAAATCCCAAGGAGCATTTCACGGGAGACAACGTTTCATAATGAAACCATAAATCTGGAAGAGATATACGGTATGATTCACTATTTAACCGAACGCGCAATGAATACCCTCAGAGCACTTAAACTGGTAACAAAAACAGTAAAACTCAAGATTAAATACGCAGATTTTATTGAAGATTCTATGTCTAAAACTCTTTTGGGGTACACCGATATTGATACAGAAATAATAGAACAGCTGTTTTTGTCTTTAAAGATAATATACAAACGACGAGTAGGGTTAAGGCTTGTGGGGATAACACTGGCGAATCTCAGAATAGATTGTGGATATCGTCAGCTTCAGCTGTTTGATCTTAATAATAGAAAGATAAAGAAACAGAAGTTATACAGCTCTATTGACGCCATAAGAAACAGATACGGATTTTCTTCAATTGTTATGGGGCAATCTATTAATAATTCCAAACGACTTAAACATGACAGCAACGGCTACATCTTACGCACCCCTTCTCTTACGAAGTAATTACTCTCTTCTTGCCGGAACGGCATTCATTGATGATATCCTGCAAAAGGCAGTTAAGTTTGGGATCAGATCAATTGCATTAACCGATACAAATAACCTTTACGGTGCTCTATCTTTTTATAAGAAAGCAAGGGCCTTAGGTATAAAACCAATAATTGGGACGGAGCTCTTATCGCAGCAAAACAATGTTTCCGGAATAAGACAAAGGGTCTTTCTGCTGGCAAGAGATTTGGATGGTTATAAAAATATATGTAGAATTATAACACGTTTTAATCTGGTTCCTGAATTTAAATACGCAAAACAGAGAGCCATAGGCAGCGACATTCTAACGTCTATTGCTGAATTACACGAAGGAATATATTTCCTTACCGATTCGCTATATATAGCAAAGCAGTTAACCGTCACAGTTGACAGGGAGTTTATAAAGCTCCTGATTATAAGGCCTGATCAGAATATTAGTACCCAACGGCAGCACTATATAACGGCAAAGAAAATGGGGATCGGTATTGTTGGTAATTGTGATATATTTTTTATGGAAAAACACGATTATCAATTCCATAAACTTCTAACCGTGATTAAAGAAGGCGGTTTGATGTCGGATGCTTCTCATCTAACCCATTACCAACAAGAAGACGATAATTTATGGTTTGCGCCATCACCTTTGCCAGGACGTTCCACAGTTGTAAGCACGCCGCGATGGTTACGTGCTACCCCATATAACTATTTTCAATCGCCGCAGGAGATAGCAAAACGTTTTGAAAATTGTCCTGAACTGTTATATAACTCAATAAGCGTCGCAGACAACTGTAATCTTGAGATCCCAATGGACAGATATATCTTTCCAAAATACAATATGAAAGATAGTGCGAAGATATCACCTTATGAACACCTGTACAACCTCTGTTTAAAAGGTGCAACGTGGCGATATGGTGTGGTTTCTGATGTTGTAATAAACCGCCTCAAGTATGAGTTGGAAATTATTAATAAACTGGGCTTTCCGGAATATTTTCTGGTTGTGGGCGATATAATTCGTTTCGCAAGAGATCGATCCATACCTGTGGTGGGAAGGGGGTCGGGGGCGGGCTCAATAGTTGCTTATACGTTGGGCATAACAAACGTAGACCCACTCAAGTATAACCTCTGTTTTGAAAGGTTTATGCATCCTTTACGTAAAGATTATCCTGATTTGGATATAGATTTATGCTGGAAGAAGAGAGATGAGGTAATTGATTACGTTTATCGCAAGTATCAGTATGTTGCAATGATATGTACTCACAATAGGTTTCAGTTACGCTCTGCTTTTAGAGAGGCAGCGAAAGCATACGGAATACCAAACAATCAGGTTAATATATACAGTAAATTTATCCCTCGCTTACCAGGGTGTACTCTTTCTGAAATAGCAGGTACTATTCCTGTACTTAAAGAGCTATGGAGAAATAACAAATCGTTTAACCATATAATTAAAGCTGCAGACAGGCTGAATGGTTTTCCACGCCATCTTGGTATACATTCTGGAGGCATTGTAATTGCAAACGATCCCATAGAGAGTTACGTTCCATTAGAGATAGCTTCAAAGGGAATAGTTATCACTCAATACGAAATGCACTCCATCGAAGATATAGGACTTATAAAGATTGATCTGCTTGGAAACCGGGCACTTTCAACAATAACTGAAGCGGTTAAGTTGGTAAAGAAGAACCATCAAAAAATTATCGTACCCGAAAAGATTCCAGATAGAGAGCCAAAAACAGTGGATCTCTTAAAATCCGGTCAAACGTTAGGTTGTTTCCAGATCGAATCTCCTGGGATGAGAAACCTTTTAAAGATGTTAAGGGTTTCCTCTATCGATGAGACAATCGCTTCGCTATCGCTAATCAGGCCAGGGCCAGCTACCGGTGGATTAAAGGAGTTATATGTCAAGCGTGCAAGAGGGATAGAAAAAACAACGCATATAGACCCGAGATTAGAAGAGGTTTTAAAAGATTCATATGGGATAATGTTATATGAAGAGGACGCTATACGTTCTGCAAGCGCAATTACAGGCGAATCTCTCGCCAGGGGAGATGAATTTAGAAGGGCCATAGCAAAAACAAAGAGAAGCGAAGACTATGTTAAAGTAGAGTCTGAATTCATAAAAAATGCAACTCGAAACGGAGTGAAAGAAAAGGCGGCTTACTCTGTCTGCAGGTACATTGCAAATTTTGCAAGCTATACATTTTGTAAGGCACATGCCGCAGGATATGGATTTATCGCGTACCAGGGCGCATATCTTAAGGCTCATTATCCTGCAGAATTTATCGTAAGCCTGCTAAACAACCATCAGGGGATGTACGAAAGGAGAGTTCACATTGAAGATGCCCGCAGATTAGGTATAAATATACTGTACCCTTGCATAAACAGATCTGACTATGGGTACAGTGTTGACAATCTCTGTATCAGGATTGGCTTCATGCAAGTAAAAGGACTTTCGCTTAAGACAATAAGACAAATAATCAGTCAAAGAGAATTTAGCTCTTTAAATAGCTTCCTGCAAAAGGTAAATGCTAGCCATAAAGAGACCGAATCCTTAATCCTCTGCGGTTCATTTGACTTTACAGGTAAAACAAGGCCTCTGCTTATGTGGGAACTTAAAACTCAACTACACAAAACCGCAATCCTAAACACTTGCACTGTTAATAACTTCGAATCTAGGAGAACATCCAGGCAAACCTTTTTTGGTGACGGCCAGTTTAATGATTTTATTAGTACTGAGGAACCTGTGCTGGAAGATTACAGTGAGGAGAAAAAATACTGGGACGAGTATAAGGTTCTGGAGATATTTGTTGACCAACACCCAATGAAACTATTTAAGAAAAGTCTACCTTTGGATAACATAATAGACAGCTCTAAACTTAAATATTTTGCAGGAAAAGAGATAAAGATCGCTGGTATCCTGGATGCAATAAGAAAGACAGACACAAAAAAAAACGAAAGGATGATGTTCGTTACAATGGAAGATGAAAAAGGAATGTTTGAGGTCACTCTGTTTCCTTCCGTATACAGAAAATATAGTTATCTCCTTAAAAGTTATGGGCCTTACATTGTAGAAGGAAAGGTTGAAGATCAATATGGTGCAATTACGGTTACGGCGAAAAAGATATACTCGACGTGAGTATAAATGGAATATTTAGTACTTTATAGTATTACATTATAAAAAACTCTTTTCTAAAAAGATTTTGTAGTTTTTATTGAATACAGAAGTCAGAAGTCAGAATAATAGAAAACATTATTTAAGAAGTGAAGACAAATTTACAATTAATGATTCTATTGTAAAACAAACACAAATCTATTTTAAGCCTTCCTTGTTGTTGGCTTGAGCATTTTCAATAACGCTACCTAATGCTTCCGCTTGTTAATGGTCAAAGCCAACAGGCTCTAATGCTTTTATGTTATTAAGTTCTTCTGTTATAGGTGTGATTTAAAATTAACAAAAAGTTAAAAAAATATCAAGAAAGATGCAGAACACCTGGGAGTGTTATGGGTTTTTAGTGGAGAGGGTTTTGTAACAGCATCCATATTATAAAATAGAACAGACCCTTCTGCCGCTTTATGCTTGCAGTAGGGTCTGCTCCGTCCTGTTATGATAGCCGTGACCACTATAGTTTGCTTCATTGTGAGGTAAAGATTTTCAGTTAGTTATGCGTCTTTATTAGTATGCTCAAATCTCTATTCCCTAATAGTAAGCAAATAGTAAGCAAAAATTTTGACGAGCAGTCCGGGTGAATCTTTATCCTTCTGCGTGTCCGTGTTCATTACTATGGTCGCATTGCCCATCATGTTCGTGCCCATGTCCATGATCGTGGCCGTGCCCGTGCCCATGTCCTTCACCACATTTACATTTACCACCACCTCCTGAGCAGTGTTTGCAGTCACACATCTCGTCGCCAGGTTCTACACCAACAAAACACATGCAGACAATCGTTCCCGGATCGCTCAGAAATGTCTCTTTACATTTGTCTGCGCAGAAATAGAACTTCTTGCCACTAATTTCAACAGCCTGGGCACTATCTTTGTTGACTGCCATTTTGCAGACAGGGTCAATGGCTTTTCCATTTTCATCTGCATCAGCTGTTTTTATTGTAGCAATATTTTTTAATGAACCGTCAAGGTTTAGAAAAAATACTGAGAATATAAATAAAGGTAAAAATAGTAGCTTGTAGTGTTTCATGCTTCAACGTCTCCAATAAAAAAATATTTTAAAAGTAATGTTTTAAGGATTGCTATTTGATTTTAAAGGTAATCACCCCCAATCTTTTCTCTCTCTTTATAAATTTTATGGTTTAATGTTACTTTCTTATAAGTTTTATGTAGTAATTACATGCTGAAACTACCTATACTCTATTAGAATCCATATCCGTGTTAATATCAATAAAGAAATATGCATTTATACACAACTGTGGTATAAATGAAATATTTATTGCTCCATCTTTCGGTAATCTTCGAATGTTATTCGCTTCTGGTTTTCTAGATGTCGCAAAGGCGACACCTATGGAACCAAACAATCATAATATCAAAATCTAAATCACTATATTCCTCATTGTCACACCGTTGAGAATAATGTTATGCAAGTTTGTATATCTCATTTTTCTTCGTAATTTACAGCTGTTAGCTTATAGGTTATAATGCTAAAATAATTTAGGTATATTTATGGTTTAAATTGTAGGAATTATTAAATGAGGATGAGCGTACAATCGTCCTCCTTTGTTACATTATAAGAAATCTTTCTGTTGTCCCTCTAAATTTGACGTATACTTAAAGGCTGGATGTCTTGTGATGTATTAGATGAAGTATAGGGATGAGCAGGTAATAAATTACCTATGTAACACACATCTTCATATTATCTTTGTCCAGACTTCTATTGCTAAATTCTCAATGCTGCTACGGTCGCGTTTCCGGTTTGGTTCAATTAGTTTGAATAACTCTAACGTAAATCTGGGAGTTACATGCGCAATTTATTAAATGCATCTTTCCTAACCGTCTTTTTTTTATGTTGTAACTATGATTGAATTAGTGAAGGTTGAAAAACGGTACAGTGGAAACACGGTATTAGATAATATTTCTACCAGCTTTTTGACGGGAAAGACTCATATCCTGTTAGGCCAGAGCGGGTGTGGTAAATCGACTATCCTTAGATTAATTATTGGTTTGGAGAGTGCGGATAATGGAGAAATATTTGTTGATAACAAGGACGTCTCTTTGATAAGCAGAATAGAGATCTCTGCGTATTTTGGATATGTTATCCAGGACAAGACTCTTATGCCACATCTAACTGTTTTAGATAACATCCTTCTCCCTGTAAGGGCAAGAAAGATTGCTACAGATTCAGTAATGGAACATTTTGATTTTCTTAAAAAGTTAGTAGAGTTGGATGATGCCCTGGAGGCTAAGTATCCGTCTCAATTGAGTGGCGGGCAGAAGCAAAAGGCATGTTTGGTAAGGGCGTTGATTCTGAATCCTCCCTATTTATTAATGGATGAACCATTTTCTGCATTAGACCCTATGATTAGGTCTGCTCTTCAGGTAGAGTTAAAAAAGATATTTGCGGAGCTTGAAAAGACGGTTATATTTGTGACGCATGATTTGAATGAAGCCTCTTTCCTGGGTGACGAGATTACACTTATTAATAGTGGAAGAATTATACAGAAGGGACAAATCCAAGAATTGAAATCAAACCCCGGTTCGGAGTTTGTAAAGTCTTTTTTTGAAGCACAATCACAACAATTTTAAGTGGTGTCGTTTGTGCGGTAAGGATCGCGAAGAAATAATTTGACCTCCCGAACCCTTAGTAATGGATTGTGGCTAAAATGAAAACAACTTTACTCTCTTTTTGTATATTACTCCTTGTATCTGTTCCGCAGGCATATCCCATAACCGTATCATCAAAGAATTTTACTGAAAGCTATATTCTTGCAGAAATCTTTTCTAAGAAGATTAAAGATGATTTTCCTGAACATGAAATTAATCGAAAACTGGGGATGGGGGGGACTGGTATACTGTTTGGAGCGTTGACCAACGGGGATATAGATTTTTACCCTGAGTATACAGGAACTATAGCAGAGGCGATCTTAAAAAGGCCTGAATTGAAGGAGATTTCGGAGATAAATAAAGCACTTCTACCTTTAGGATTAATTGCCAGCAAATCTTTGGGGTTTAGTAACACCTACGCATTTGCTGTTAAAAAGGAGACAGCGGCGAAATATTTAATAAATAACATTAGTGATCTTGCAACACTTCCTGATTTGAGATACGGCTTTAGTTACGAATTCCTTAAACGTAATGATGGATACTATGCCCTTGCAGAGAAATATGGACTGAAGAATACAAATGTAAAGGGGATGGCGCATGGGCTTGCGTACGAGGCAATTGAATCTGGATCGGTTGATTTGATTGATGTTTATTCAACAGATGCAAAGATAAAGAGATTTGACCTCCATATACTTGAGGATAACCTGGAATTTTTTCCCAGATATGATGCTGTGATTTTGGCAAATATTAACTTTGTTAAGGAGTATCCAGGATTATGGTTGCATCTAAAATCACTTGAGGGAAAGATTAACGGGCCTGAAATGGTCAAGTTAAATGCATTGGTTGAACTTGGTAACTATACTTTCAAGGATTCTGCGACATCTTTTTTTACGCCATTTTCAGCCACAGATAAAGAACGAAAGATTAATTTTGGACAAATCTGGTCAAAAACAAGAGAGCATCTTTTTTTGGTCTTTGTGTCTCTATTACTTGCAGTAGTTATTGGGGTTCCGTTGGGATATCTTGCCACTTGTTCTGGTTGGCTCAGACACTCAATTTTTGCTGTGAGTGGTATTGTGCAGACAATACCATCGCTCGCACTCCTCTGCTTTTTTGTGCCGTTTTTGGGTATAGGATTAGCACCTACTCTGACGGCCCTTTTTCTTTACGGCCTTTTGCCTATTGTTCGAAATGCATGTATCGGGCTTGAATCTATTGATAACAAACTTAAAGAGACAAGCCAGGTCCTTGGATTGAAGAAGATGCAGAGCATTTTATGGATTGAGATACCATTGTCAATGCCAAGTATTATTGCAGGTATAAAGACGGCGGCCGTTATTAATGTTGGAACTGCGACCTTGGCGGCTTTTATAGGCTGCGGTGGGTTAGGAAGTTTTATTGTAACTGGTCTTGCCCTTAACGATATTAATACTATCCTGCATGGTGCGATTCCAGCCGCAATCCTGGCCCTAATACTTCAATATCTGTTTGACGTTGCAGACAGGTTTCTAATACCCAAAGGGATCCGGTCTTAGTCGTTTTTGCACACTTCCCAGACAGAGTCAATAAAGTAACGTTTTGAGTCAAACAGATGGTTGATTACTGTGTAGCCTGTATCTTTAGCAAGCATTTCTATTTCAGATTGTGTATATTTGTAAGAGTATTCTGTGTGTATTCCCTCCCACGGTTTAAATGTAAATTCCTTGTCCAGGTCACCGATCTTTACAGCCTGTTTCTTTGTGCTTATTATATAACTTTCCATTGCTCCCAGTTGTACATTGTAAACCCCTTGATGCATAAACGATGAGCGGTCAAAATCAGCGTCTAATGTCTCGTTCAACCTTGATAAAAGATTTAAATTAAATTCACTTGTAACTCCTTTTGTATCGTTATAGGCAGAGTGTAAAATGTTTAAATCTTTTTTTAGATCAAATCCGATTAAAACGTAGTCGCCCGGGTTAAGTACATACCATAACTGGCGCAGGAATTTTTCAGCTTCAGCATGGTTAAAGTTTCCAATGCTTGAACCTAAAAACAGAACAAAGTTTTTACGTTTTGTTTGCTTCACAAGCGTACGAATACCGTCAAAATAGTCTCCCACGAGACCTTCAACTATTAAGTTTTCATCGTAATTGTTTTTTAATTTAGAAAAAAGGGTTTCCATTGCATCTTTAGAGATATCAATAGGGATATATTTAAAGTCCAGAGTTTGATTAATAAATTCGTCCAATAAAACAAATGTCTTCCTGCCATCACCTGAACCCAGTTCGATAAGGTTAAATGGATCTTTTGCTAATTTCTTTGCGATATTCTCTTTCTCTTTTGTTAAAATATTGAACTCGCAGCCGGTTAGATAGTATTCGTCAAGTTCGGTTATTTGCTGAAAAAGGTCGCTTCCTTTTTGGTCATAGAAAAAAGATGAGTTTAACTTTTTTGGCTTTCCGGATAGGCCTTCTAGAACTGCTAAAGCTAATTCATGGTTGCCTATGTTGTTTCTGCTGTTTTCTGCTAGGTTAGTATAGTTGATATTCATGTTAATCTCTTGTTTTAGGTGTTAAAAATGAATAATATTTATATTCTTATCTATATTTTAAAATAGAGAGAAAAAGAGAGGTTTAAATCTGTACTCTTATTGCAAGCATATATTCTATAGGTGGGGCAGAAATAGGAGGTCTAACCTCCTTCGTGTTTATCATTTAGCATCTCTTTAAAGCTCATCCTTGTTTTCTTTGGCTGCTCTTTCTTCTTAAAGAATTTTGATTTGATTAGTAACTTCCAGTCTCTTGGTGTAAATACTAACCAAAGGAAATTCTTTAGATTTATAGTTGAGTATATGTCGTGCATCCACTCTTTTCCTGAATGGTGGACAGAAAAACTGTATGGTTTTATAGATGAAAACGGCCCCGCCTGTTTTGTAATAAAGTCTATGATACACCTGAAGGGCCCCCTTATTATTATGTCAAAAAGTGGATATGGAGTGAGGGGGAAAAAGTAACCGGTGGGAAGCACTATGTCTACATTGTTATCTCTTCCCGCTCCTTCAATAACGGGTTCAGTCAGGCATGTAAATGTATGTTTAAGGGTAGTATAAACGTCGTCCTCCGATCCCTTGACGTTGTCCCAATTATCATAAAGGAACTTGGTTAGTATTGGAAAAATGGGATGATTCTTCTTGCTGCCGATCATGCCGTTGCTAATATTAATTGCACTCTTTGCAGAACTGAAAAATGGCGGGAATATTCCGGCATAGAAATCATAACAATGGTGAAGGACATCGTGGGGTTTAAGGCAGAAACAGTCACAGTCAACATAAAGGCCGCCAAGTGTATATAATATGTCGTATCGGAGAATGTCAACCATCTCGCCGATAGTTAGTTCTTTGCTGCATAATTCATTCAGGTATTTATCTGAGAACTTGTACTCCTTTACTTCCTTGTTTGTCCACAGTTTAATTTCCCAATCAGGATGGTGCGTGATCCAGCTCTTTCTGTAATCTTTATAGGTTTGTGGCATCTCCCTGTCGCCTATCCAGATTTGATGGATGACTTTCGGGATCTTGGGCTCTTCTTGCGGAGTTACCTTCAGAAAATTATTTGTTTTATAGAGTGAATCCAGTGCATCGTAAACATCTTTGTTTCGCCCCTTATACTTCTTTATCTGTTTGAAATATCCGCTGCCTTTACCAAGTGATTCTTCAAAGTCCGCATAACATTCCTTTAAAATATCCAGAAACAATGGAGTCTCTCTCTTTTTGAAATTGCCATTCTGCATTGGGGCTCTTGTTAACTTTTTTTTATGCCTTTTAAATTGAAGGAAAAAGAATTTGTTTATAAAGAAAAACAGTTTATCATATTCAAAATATAAATGTAAGTATCATTTGATAAAATTCGTAAAGTATTTTAACTGTTTCTGCTCCCAATTACCCCAAGATTACTCATATGTGCTTAGGTTTTGTCTTCTGATTTAACTTGAATTTAAATCATTATTTTAGTATCTTTTCGGGTATAATTATTCTGGGAACCTGTTCAGGGAAGTAAAAAAAACTATCTTGCTTCTCTCCCATGTGATAAAAGAAAGAGTACGGCAGATAATGTGTTTAGGGTGTTTTCGCGAGACCGTTAATCTTACAGTTTGAACAGCTCTAGACATTTTTGCAGAAGATTTGCATTTGGTAGAACCTCCAGAAGTTAGCGAATAACAATTGCTTCGCCCGTGTGGCTCAACGGTAGAGCACGGCATTCGTAATGCCGGGGTTGTGGGTTCGATTCCCGCCACGGGCTTGTTTTATCATAAGACGTTACTATTTTTACTCACTCTCCATTTTTGTGATATCCCATTTTATGCCCACCGTTAAGTATATTTATTACTTTTCACAAAGTGCAAAATTTTCTGCGATTTGTGAACCTCTTCCATCCTAAAACATTTTAATTCTGATACTTAATATCAGTGTTGCCCGGTTAGCAATTTGCTTCACACATATGCGTACTAACATTGAGTGCCTAAAATGCCTAAATTGCCTAAAATGAGCTAAAATTATAGAATTTTATTATTAATTAAAAACAACACTATTAACTTTAGGCACTTTAGGCACTTTAGGCATTTTAGGCATTTTCTAGTGCTATGATATTGGACAATGTTCATAAATATAGAACGTTTTTTCACTGCAAAAAGTTAACCGGACAAGGTTGACTTAATATATAAATATTTCTTTTCTTATTACTGTAGTTTTCCTGTTTAAAGAGAAATTGTAGAGACAGATAATGATCGGTCAAAGTGTTATAGGGTTATTTGTTTTTGTTGTTTTTTCATGGATTATAAGTGAAGATCGGCGTAAGGCTAGATTTAGGCCGGTTATTGCAGGTTTGTCTCTACAGCTTGGAATAGCTGCGTTTTTCTTAAAAGTGCCGGTGTTTAAGGACCTCTTCTTGCTCATGAATAAGGGGATTATCTTTCTTGAAGAGGCTGCAGGGGCGGGTACTGAGTTTGTCTTTGGATATTTGGGCGGAGGTGACCTTCCATTTGATGAAAAAGTTCCGGGGGCAGGTTATATTTTGGCATTCAGGGCACTTCCACTTGTTCTTGTAATAAGTGCCATTTCGTCTCTTTTGTTTTACTGGAGGGTGTTGCCATATATTGTTAGGATGTTTTCGTGGATGCTTCAAAAAACAATGGGTATCGGTGGGGCGGAAGGTGTAGGTGTTGCGGCCAATATCTTTACGGGAATGATTGAGGCTCCAATCTTTATCAGGCCGTATCTGAAAGATATGGAAAGGAGTGAGCTATTTACTGTGATGACTTGCGGGATGGCTACCATTGCAGGTACCGTCATGGCTTTGTATGCATCGGTATTAAGCCGAGTGGTTCCCGATATTACGGGCCATATTCTTACTGCGTCTATTATTAGTGCGCCAGCGGCGGTTACAGTGTCAAAACTTATGGTGCCTGGCGGCAATAGACTAACTAAAGGCAGCCTAATACCTGACCAAGCAGCCCAAAGTTCCATGGATGCCATCTCCAGGGGGACCATTGATGGCGTTAAGTTGATTATAAACATAATAGCAATGCTTATAGTGTTGATTGCGTTAGTTTATATAGTGAACGGAATATTAGGTATATTGCCTGATTTTGGCGGCAGTCCGGTAACATTGCAGAGGATACTTGGGTACATTATGGCTCCAGTTGTATGGTTAATGGGTATACCGTGGGCAGAGGCGTTGGCTGCTGGTTCGGTAATGGGAACTAAAACTGTACTTAACGAGTTTATTGCCTATATTGAGCTTGCGAATCTGCCTGAATCGGTTTTAAGTCAGAAAAGCAGGTTGATCCTTGTCTATGCCTTGTGCGGGTTTGCAAATTTTGGAAGTTTGGGTATCATGGTCGGTGGGCTTGGAAGTATGGTTCCTGAACGAAAGCAAGAGATTCTTTCTCTGGGGTTTAAATCCATTATTGCTGGCACCATTTCCACTTGTATGACCGGAGCAGTTGTTGGTATATTAACCGGATGAAAACTCAGCGTTGTCCGGTTATGTATTTGCATGGCAGATATAGGCGCTAACATCCAGTGCCTAAAATGCCTAAATTGCCTAAATTGCCTAAAATAAGCTAAAATTATAGAAATTTATTTATTATTAATTAAAAACAATACTATTA
>JAIQZO010000035.1 GCA_021777055.1 Candidatus Anammoxibacter sp.
ATAACACCGACGCCTACGCCGCCAATAACACCGACGCCGACGCCGCCAATAACACCGACGCCTACGCCTCCTATAACACCGACGCCGACGCCTCCTATAACACCGACGCCGACGCCACCGCCAACAATAATATCGTTGATATCATTTGAGGCTGATGTTAACCGTGCGAAAGACGTTGTTCTGAAATGGGAAACCGCAACGGAGATAAATAATGCTTCGTTCAACATTTGGAGCAGTGAAGATAGCTTAGGAAGCTATATAAAGATTAATGAAGAGCCTATTCCTGCTCAGGGTGGTGAAACTTGGGGTGCAGAATACACCTACACAGACACTGGTGCTTCTGCTGGACATGTATACCATTATCTGCTGGAAGACGTTGAGTTTGATGGCGATAGGACACTGCACGGTCCTTTATCTATAACTGTGGAGAATAATAAACGTAAATTCAGGTTAAGGAAGTAGGGAATAAATTGTTAATTTATTGGAAGTTATGTTTATAAACTGACAAAACAAAACCTGATTTTATATAACGAGTTAGGTTTGATACTGTTTAGTAAGGGCTTGGCCAAAAGTAGAGTGGTATTTTTGGCTGAGCCCTAAAAAAGCATTATGACACGGCAATCGACAAGGCATAACGTCTTTTTATAACGATGTTGTGGTATTAATGGCATATTTTATATAAAGAAGAAAATTGTGAATTGTTTTACTCGTTTTATTTTAAAAGAGGGGAGGTGGAAATATGGCAAAGTGTTGTTCTAGATTTAAAATGTTGATGATGCTTAGTGGTTTTTTACTGATATCGGTCTTTATTGGTAATGTTGTATATACTAATATGGCCTTTGCTGTGGGTAATCCTAACGAAGATTGTCCTGTGGGTACAACGCTGGTGGCTAAGTTTAATGTAGATCAAAGCAAGGACCCTTGTGAATATAATTTTGAAAAACCACAAGGAAACGATAGAGTGGTAACAATTACTAATGCAGATTGTGATGGAGGAGATTGGTCCTCTACTGTTGATATTTGCACAATAATTGTAAAAGGGGGATCAGACGCTGATAGTCAAGATTTAGGTTCAACGTCATCGGGTTCTTTCGATAATCAGGGTTTGCCTGATGCAGGCCAAAGCGGTAAGCCACCTGAGATTTCAAACATACAGTTTTGTGAGTGTGATGAGCCAACAGTAATATCTTTGATTACATTTGAGGCTGAAGTTGACAGTGAGAAGAATGTTGTTCTGGAATGGCAAACTGCTACTGAAATAGATAATGCTGCTTTCAACATATGGCGCAGCGACGATGACACTGGTACCTTCACAAAGATTAACGAAAACCCGATTCCTGCTCAAGGTGGTGAAACATGGGGTGCGGAATACTCTTTTACAGACACGAATGTATCTGCTGACCATGTATACCATTATCTGCTGGAAGATGTTGAGTATGATGGTGATAGTTCACTAAACGGCCCTCTATCTGTAACTGTGGAAAACAATGAACGCAGATTCAGGTTCAGGAAGTAGTTATTGTGACGAACTGTTAATTTTGAATAATTATCTTAAACTGTTAGTAAAAGTTTTATAACTATTTTATAAGGAGCTAATTGATGGATAGTAACAAATTAAATGTAAGAAATGATGATATGAAAGAAGGTAGAGAATTGCTACCAAGATTCGAGGTTCCAATGATTGTTACCTACACAAGGGACGACATCCTGACAGAGATCGGTCCGGCAAGGGCTGGAAGTTTTGCTAATGAATTTGGCAGTGATTAATTCTCATTAAGGCCGTTTTCTATAGATGTAAAATACTGTTAATTTCTATTAACTCTAGTCGGAGCAATCCTGCGGATTGCTCCGGCAAAAGAATCAACTTAAGCCCAAATCCTGCTTGAATAACAAAGTGGGATTTGGGCTTTTTTACTATACACGCAAAGTGGCATATAAATCTGGTAGCTGGTTGCTATGAGGAATGTTGCGTGGTATTAGAGAAAGATAGTACGGTGTCATACACAACTTTATAACCATTTATTAAACTATAAATAGAATTATGATAATGGTTGAAGAAATGGTGTTTACGGGCTTATTCCGTACGCTACATACATTGAATTTATATGCTACTCATTGTGAATTAACTGAGTCTATTTATCATGCCATTTGAGGACAGATTATTCCACTCCATCGCGAAATAGAACCTTCAACATGAATATGGTTAATATTCACGTCTCTACTTGCTTCAATCTCATTTTCGTGATCGGCTTGGTGCATGATATGCACCCTACCTGCTTCTTGAAAAGAGACTTACGAAAAAAGATTAACGAATAATGATTTACGATATTAATGCCTAAACTGGCACTGCAAGAATCATAAATCGTTAATCTTTGTTCGTAAATCAAAATAATATCTAGCATCAAGTGTCCAGTATCTATCAATAATAATGGAACTAAACAAGTTGTAACTAAAAATTCTTTCTAAAAAACAAGTTTTCACAGGGTAATACTATAAATGTGGCGAAGCTGCAACTAAATGGGAAGACTTAATACAGTATAAAGCATCGATTAGTAACCATTTTACCATGTTATTAATCTCAAGATTAGTATATACATCCTTCATCCTGCCTTTTCTTCTACGGTCTCTAGGCTCCTTTCTTTTGAATTCTCCATTGCTTAAGAAATACAAAATCGTTTAAAAAAGAAATTTTCTTCAATGTTGTTAGGTTAAGAATTTGCTGTTAATGAAAAGAAACAAAAAAAATTCTTAAATATTTTTGCAAAAAATGAATCTTAGAATAATTGAACTAATCGCAAATAGTGTTGTAAATGTAAGAAATGGTAGAAGTGTATGTTATGATGTGATCTCCCATTGTGCAGATTAATATAAAAATATTGTTTTGTAAGGAAATCCCTCACATTGTTTGTAATCCTCCTCCTTACAAGTTATGCAGATAGTACTTTTGTTTATATTGACAAGGATTAATGATTGTGATATATGTCATATGTTTCTGTGGTGGGCTAAATAATTTCTAACTTAGAATTGTTACATCAATATTTAGACTTTACTGATTAATGGTTACTATACATGATATGCAGTTTTAACTGTCTGATACATAACATATTAAAATATTTTTGGATATGACCCTTTGAATAGTAATAATTTTGAAAACTTATTAATTTAAGAATTTTGCCGAGACTTATTAATCTGGGATAGGTGCGGGTGGTTAGTAACGATTTTAAAATTACGGGCCCATTATAAATTTAAAGGAGGAAAATAGAATGGTTGCTACCAACTTTGAGATTAACAATCTACCGGGCAAGAGGTCTTGTTTTAACATAGAAGTTATTTCTCTTAGGGGAGATATGACAGGTAGCAACGATTGGCCACTTAAGCATGAGCTGTTTTCACGTTTGTATGAGGATAGATGTTTACAGCTGATAGATTTTGCAAATGTTTCACGAATTGATAGGCATGCGGTTGATATTTTGCATAATTTGTTAGACCGAGGTATGAAACTACGTTTGTTCAATGTTTCTCCCGCTATAAAACGTACAATAGGTTCAAACAGGAATAAATGTCTCAGTGCGAAGATATTAGACGTAAGTTCTCAGGATGAAGCCGTTCTTATGTTTGAAGAAGAGATTAAGAAATTATTGAATGGAAATGATTTACCTTTTGCTGATTGTACAAAAAAGAGACCTTTTCCGCGGGTTGAGATATCTTTGCCTGTGGAGTTTAAATGTGATATATCTCATGAGAGCCAGGTTTGTTGTCATGCGACAACAGAAAATATTAGTAAAAATGGAATGTATGTATCACAGGTTCATGCTCAGAACGGTTTAATAAGGAAGAATACACATATCAAAGGTAAAGATCTATACAACTTGCGCCTTAACTTGCCACATGTCGGTATAACTCTTGAAACAGACGGTGTTTGTGTGCGTGAGCAGAGGGGGAAGAATGATGATCTTTGCATGGCAATAAAGCTCAAGAATATGAGTGAATATTGTGAAAAAGTCTTAACAGGTATTATTTATGATAATACGCCATTGCCTAACTATTTATCATATCTGGAACATTAATGGTGGGGCACCTGATCAGATCTAACCAAACTTTGCACCAAAAGAGTAAGTTATTTCTGCCTGTGTTCATATACTTAACGGAGCATAGATGGTACATTTAACGGTCTATCTTTCTGCAATCTTTGAATGTTTTTCAATCATGCTTTTCCCCATGTCACAATAAACACACCTGTGATACCACTCAATCACGATATCCAAATAGAACTAAAACCTATATCAATAAATGCCTCATTTTTATTGACGAATATATTGAGGGTCTGCTCATTTGTAACAATTTCAAATTCGTGTTGAGTACCTTATAACCCATACGGGGGCTTATACATACCAGCCCAGGGCACCGCCATGGGTTAACGATAACTATTAAATCGCACCCTGAATGGGTGCAACATATTTTCCGGATTCATCGCCAATGTATGTTACGCCCTTACAGGGCTAAATCTTTTTGTGTTCTTGTCCCAGCTCGTTGCTCTGGGCTGGTATATCCGCCCCTTTCAGGGCCAAAAAGAGCTATGCTCATAATCTTAATGGTAATCATTGTATGTGGATTAAGATTAAGATTTTGATAGAGTAGAAAAAAGGAGACTTGAGTAGATAAAGGCCCTCCCATTGGATAGTATATATGTGACTAGTAATAAATATCCAATGTAGAAAAAAGGAGGGCGCATGAAAACCGATTGTATATCAATAGGATTTGATT
>JAIQZO010000036.1 GCA_021777055.1 Candidatus Anammoxibacter sp.
AATGCCTAAAATTATAGAAATTTATTATTAATAAAAAACAAAGCTATTAACTTTAGGTACTTTTTCGCATCATGATGTTGCAAAATGTTCATAAATATGGAACATTATTGCACTGCAAAAGGCTAACCGGACAATGCTGAATAATAGCAGAACATTGTTTTATAGATTCTTAATTAATTGACAAATAGTTTTTATGTTCATTTATTTGACTAAAGATGCATAGATTTGGTTATAAATATATAAAAGATGATAGTTATGTTTCTGAAGAGATAGGTGAGCCGTACATTCTGGAGGCATATATTCCAGAAAAACATCATTTAAAAGACAATGGTAAGAGCGGCATAAATTTGCGTAACCGCAATGAACTACGACATGCTGTCGGTGGGGTTGCAGCACACACGTTAAGGTATTTCAGCAAGAACAAAGAGGGTTTTAATGTCTTCAGGGCCCGCAGTGAAGCTATATGGTGGCTTCGTCATGTATATAACAGTTTTAAATGGTGGAGAGCATACAGTGTAAATGCAGAGGGCGAACGAAAAGACATGCCCATGTTATACGTGGGTGAAACATTTGGTGTCGCGACTTCTTACGATGGTAAAGAAGCGGATATAGCTTTAAGTTCATTTGAAAATCACAATGGAATAATTGATCCAGATGATAAAGGCGGTACTGCATTTGCCGTGGGATATAGTGAACGTGGAAAATTATTCAATTCTCCAGATAAATATGCAATAAAGACAATAGTTGGTAAAAAGTACATTGGAGCTGGAGTAAGTGTAACATTTCCCGTCGAGAAAAACCTTCAGAAAATGGCCAGTTTCATATTAGAGAGCAATAACAAAAAAGTAGATAGCAAAAGCATTAGAGAAGAGATAAAAAACATAAAAGTCGTGGTTCTGGACAGGAATAGGCACAAAAGTTTAATTGAGTCCGTAAAGAGCATGGGGGCCCAGCTTATTCTTGTCAAAGAGGATGATTTAAACCCAATTTTTGGCATTAGCAGGGGTGAGGTTGACTTTATTACTGGTGTGGGAGGTATTCCAGAAGGTGTCTTAAGTGCCATGATTGTTGAAAAACTGGGAGGGGAGATGACATTCAGGATCCTTCCGGATGCAGTGGCAAATAGTAACGACCTGTTAGCAAAAAAAAACTGGAACAAGTTTAAGATGGATGAGATCGAAATCTTAAAGAAGTTCCACCTTGTTCCACACCAAAGTGAAAAGGCTGAAGATATACCACTTAATAACGTTTTTACTTCAAAAGATCTGGCAAAAGGAGATGATATGGTCTTTACTGCCAGCATTATAAAGGAAACCCGCTGGATTAAAGACAAGAACGGAGAGATTGTACCGGGTGTTAAAATCGACCCCGACTCAGGAGAATTAACCGTTCATACTATCCGAATAGCTGAGAACGATTTAGAGATCGTACCGATAATCTACATAACTGCCATAAATAAGTACAAGAAAGAACTCCAGAGGAATTTAACAATCATAGAGCATACGAACTTGCATCTACATTTAGCGAATGTATATGCAGAATTCGGTCTGTTTGACATGGCAAGCAAATCATTATCAAGGGCATTAAAGGACCATGGGATTGAAAAAGAACAGCAAATCAAATACACAAGAATGGCCGAATATATCAAGGGATTAGAGTTTTTAACAAAAAGTAAAAGCTATACTTTACAGGTTGCAGCAGAACACTTTTACAATGCAAGCCTGCTTGCAGAAGACAACAGCGACGGGCTAAGACCTAGACGAATGATAAAACGAATTTATGAATTCATAGGAGATGAATGCTACAGAAAGAAGGATTATAAAGTAGCAATTGGAAAATACAAGAAAGCCATCCAATGCGCGCCACACGAGCTAAAACTATACAGAAAGATAAACACCTCCGATATGAAACCCATATTGGAGAAATATTTCGAACTAGTAAATATCGAGTACGAAAAGCAGCATAAGCACACCACAAAAGAGTGGGACAAAATCAAGCTCAATATAGCACTAAAAATATTCCATAATGATTCTGTATTTCCCACGTTTATTGGTGGTCAGCCATGGCTGATATTTTTCAGACGTACAGTAATGCACAACCTCAGTTTATCATTTAAAGTTGCAGTATTGATAAAGCTGAAGATATTATTCAACAACATAAACTACTTTGATGATTACAAATTAAGAGAATTTTTACACAAAGAATACGCGCTTAATGATATCTGTATAACCGCCATATTAAATTATAGAAAAGAGAACCACATATTCAGGTCGGTAAGCGAACTCTACCTGATCAAAGAATTGAAAAGCGATAATCTTTTAAAGCTTCTACTACCTGAGGTAAAAGTTTATGCATACAATGAATTAGAGAGTGCAGATATCCCCCTGACAATCAGTAGATGTGAGGCAGTTGAGATAAGATCGGAGAATATTTTACGGGAAATAAGCGAAAGCTGCAAAGAAGATGCACAGGAGCATTCATACGCAGTGGGAGAATCATACCACTATGTGGGCATGGCCCTTTATGATGTTGGAGACTTTCCAGGATCTCGTATTTATTATGGAAAAGCCATAAGGAAATTTAGAGAAATAATAGAAAAGTTTGTTGGAATCACACCTGTAAATGCCCAATATCGAATAGGTAATTTGTTTGAAGAGATGGCATTATTGTTTGTTAAACGGAAGAAGTATTATACCATCAGAGCCATTTACGAATATAAAAAGATAGTTGATGAAGAGAAAGCTATAAAATTATTTGGGAATGCGTACAAATTAAATGCGGTTAGGATAGAGCAGGCAACAGAAAAGATTAAAGAACTAACGAATAATGATTTGGGCAATATCGAATAAAAAGTAGCAAAATTCAACAAGCACTAAAACATCCTTAATACTTTACACTAAAAGCAAGCAAATCTAATCGCAAATCAGTTTATCTTCTACACCTTTATTAAGAAAATAATCGATAAGTTCATACCCAAACTCAAAATGTAACTCAGACTTATTTGCATTTGATTCCGAATACTTTTTTGCAGAAATACTATCTAGACCGCTACCAAACATTACAAATGGTACAGGTTCTTCAGTATGTGTCCTTTTCACAATAGGTGTATAGTGATCAGGAAGAACCATTACCCTATATTTGCTACAATCCTTTAATGATTCTAAAATAGGACCGACTACATTCTTGTCGATATTCTCTATGGCTTTAACCTTTTCTTTGGTATTACCACAATGTCCCATTTCATCTGGAGCCTCTATATGAACAACAACAAAATCATTATCTTTAAGAGCGTTAATTGCGTATCGGCCCTTTGCCTCGTAATCAGTATCAATATTACCTGTTGCACCAGGGACTGATATAACATTGATACCCATTGCCAAAGCAAGACCGTTAACAAGATCTACAGCTGAAATAACTGCAGTGTCAATACCAAACTTCTCTTTAAACTTGGGAACCGAAAGCTTCTTACCATGCCCCCAAAGCCAAATCATATTTGCAGGTACTTTCCCTGCATCAATTCGATCCTTATTTATCTGGTGATTATTTAATATTTCAGACGATCGTTTTATTAAGTCTATGAAAAGATCTTCTTTTGCTCCTTTTGGAAGATTTGGTTCAACCCCCTGTCCCATAATATCATGAGGAGGCATACATACCAACTCCAGTTCATCAGGACAACGATATGACATTATGTGGCGATAAGTATTGCCAAAATAGAACTTTACATTATCACTTCCCAACTCATCATCAATCGCCTTTATCAATATCTCAGCCTCTTTATTTGTAATATGACCTGCGCTATAATCAGTAAGTACATTATCTGTAACGTTTACAAAATTACACCTGAAAGCAACAACGTCACCATCAAGATCAACACCTATATTTTCGGCCTCTATAGGCGCTCTACCTGTATAATAAACCTTCGGATCATAACCAAACAAAGACATAGACGCAACATCACTACCAGGCGTAAAGCCATCAGGGACTGTTCGCACAGTCCCTATCTTACCATTTAATGAAAGATAATCTATATTTGGAATATCAGCCGCTTCAATGCAAGTCTTTCCTTCCAATTCATCCAAAGCGTGATCGGCCATACCGTCAGCTATAATCATACAGTACTTCATAAGCCATTATTTCAAACAAAAATATTTACAAGAACTAATACCAATTTATACATTGAACTTGCACTTTTTACAATCAACCGCTATACCTTTATTCTTTTTCTCTTTTAGCTTATTTCTTAGTTCATCAAGCACATCCTGTGAAACTTCTTTTTCTCTCTGTTTCATCAGTAGTGCTCTCCTTAACTGCCTTGTCACTCTAATGCTAGGGCATTTAGACCTTACCATATTACTAGGGCAAATGCTCATTATCTTTTTCTTGTTTACTTTTTTTTCCATCGTATTTTAATCTCCGGTTTAAAGTTTATTAAAAACGTAATAATATAAAAACAGAATCAAAAGTCATCATTAGGCTTTATTGATTTTAATGTGTGAAAGGCTGCAATTTGCGCAGCCTCTTTTTTGCTCTTCCCCCAACCGATCCCGTATTCTGTATTGTTTATTACAACAGCAATTTGAAAAACCTTTACGTGATCTGGACCATGCTGTTGCAGGACTTTATACAGAGGCGTGAATCCTAACTCTTTTTGGCAGCATTGTTGTAACAGTGATTTATAATTTTTCTTGTGTTCATTTTTACAAACAATATCAATTTCATTACACAGATTATCAGTAATAAATCTATTTACAACCAAAAGGCCACCATCAAGATAGATAGCTCCGACAATTGCTTCAAATGCGTTTGCAAGTAAAGATTTTGGGAAATTCAACCTATTAACCAACCCCTTACCGACAATTAAATACTCCTCTAGATTTAAAGCATGACCAACCTTTGACAATGTTGGTTGGCTTACAACTACGGACTTAATCTTTGTTAACTCACCTTCATAGTAATCAGGAAATAATTTAAACAAAAGTTCTGAAATCACCATACCTAAAACAGCATCACCAAGAAACTCTAACCTCTCATTACTGAAATCAAAATCGCTTTTACGCGACGTATGTGTTAACGCAATTGTTAACATATCCACATTCTTGAAGAAATAGTTCAGATCTTTCTGGCAATTAACTAATTTTTCCGATTCCGTCTGATTAGTCGTATTGGTTTTCATCCTTAACACTTTTTCTTTCTTTAAACAATAATGATTCCTCTATTGATGTATAGCTTGTTGCCGCATCAACAAGCTCAAGAGCCGTACTCTTACGAAAAGATACAACTTCTACTCGACATCCACGAGCCTTTAGCATATGTACTAAGGGAGCAAAATCACCATCTCCACTCACCAGAACAACAGTATCCAATTTTGACGAGATGGCTATTGAATCTATTGCAATCCCCATATCCCAATCACCCTTCGCAGTACCATCTGGCCTCATGCGAAGCTCTTTAGTTTTTATCTCATATCCCAGTCTTGTTAACGCTTCTATAAACGCAGATTGGTCAACATCTGCTTTTTGAACAACATAAGCAATGGCTCTAATCAAATGGCGATCAGCAACTATCTCTAACAGTAACTTACTATAATCGATTTTGGAATGATGAAGTGCTTTAGCAGAATAAAACATATTCTGCACATCAACAAATATCCCTACTCTTTGATGATTGTTCCACTTTGTACGGGTTGCACTCATTGAAAGTCTCTAAATTAATATTTAATTCTTTACAACATCAGAACATCTGTTACAAAGATCCGGGAATTCATCTACACTTCCAACACTATCTCTAAAATTCCAACACCGTCCGCATTTTTTATTTTTAGAAACAACTACTTTTATCCAGAGGTCGCTAAACAATTGCCCCGGTTCAGAGTGCAAAGGTTTTTCCTGAACTAAATGAACCTCAGAAACAATAAAAATCATTGCTAGATCATCTTCAAACTCTTTAACTAAATTTCGCAACTCATCATTCTGAATATATAGATCCACTCTCGCCTCTAAAGAGTTTCCTATCAATTTTGCAGACCGAAGTTTTTCCAGCTCCCTGGATACATCTTCCCGCATTTCAATTATCTTATCCCATTTTCGACTTAATTCACTATCTATCCACGCCTCATTTGGCGTTGGCCAGGATGCAAGATGTATACTACTAACATCTTCATCTTTATGTACAATCGCCTCCCAAATTTCGTCTGCAGTAAACACCAGTACCGGCGCGATTAGTTTAACCAAAGATTGCAAGATACCCTGAAGAACCGTTTGCGCCGCCCTGCGTTCCACAGAATCCTTTCCAAATGTATAGAGTCTATCCTTTAAGATATCCAGGTAAAATGAACTCATATCAACAGAGCAAAAATTATGGATCATATAAAAGATTTTGTGAAATTCAAAAGACTCTATTGTAGATGTTACAGACCTAATCAAATTCTGCATCCTATGCAATGCCAGCTTATCTATCTCTAACAAATTCTCATAGCTTACCGTATGCTCTCCAGGATCAAAATCTGAAAGATTTCCCATCAAATACCTAAAAGTATTTCTTATTCTTCGATAAGATTCCGCCGTCTTCTTAAAAAAATCAACAGATGTATTCATCTCGTTCCTATAATCCATTGAAACGGTACAGAGCCTTATTACATCACCACCTGAACTTGCAATGGCATCATTTACAGAGATAAAGTTGCCCTTTGATTTGGACATTTTTTCACCCTTCTCATCAACAACAAATCCGTGGGTAATTATGGTCTTACATGGAGCAACACCCCACGCGGCAATAGAAGGTAAGATTGACAACTGGAACCATCCACGATGTTGATCACTCCCTTCCAGATATATATCTGCAGGAAACGCAAGCTCTTTTCTCTTCTTTAATACTGAGTTATGGCTTGAACCAGATTCAAACCATACATCAAATATATCATTCTCTTTTTCAAAATTTGAACTTCCACACTCTTTGCATTTAGTACCACTGGCAAGAAAATCAGAAGCCTCTTTATAAAACCAGCTATCTGCCCCATGTTTTTCAAACGCCTTTTTAACAGATTGAATAGTCTCAGTATTTACAAGCGGAGCTTTACAATCTTTACAGTAAAATGCTGGAATTGGGACCCCCCATGAACGTTGTCTTGAGACACACCAATCAGGCCTATTTTCTATCATACCGGCTATGCGCTTTTCACCCCAGCTGGGAACCCACTTAATATCCTTTATACTATCCAGTGCGTTCTTCCTTAAGTTGTTCTTATCTATACTAATGAACCACTGTTCCGTTGCTCTGAAAATAACAGGATTAATACATCTCCAGCAGTGAGGATACGAATGCGTCAAATCAGATACAGACATAAGATGCCCTGTCTCCATAAGCTTCTTAACAATCACGCTATTTGCATCATAAACATAAAGTCCCTTAACATCACCTGCCTCCTCAGTAAACTCACCTTTTTCATCCACTGGGCTTATGATGGGCAGCTTATACTTTAACCCGGCGATGTAATCATCATGTCCGTGACCAGGTGCGGTATGAACACAACCTGTACCATCAGTATCTGAAACATAGTCCGCGAGAATTACATTGCACTCCCTACCGTTTAAAACATGTTTATAGCCAAGACCTTCAAACGAACGACCAACTGAGCTTCCCAATATCTCGAAGGAACCTATATTTAGGATCTGCATTGTTTGCTCAACAAGACTGCTTGCCATTACAGATATAAGTTTATCTCCTTTTTCTCTATGCTGGTACCTGACAACACTATATTCTAACTTTGGATGTACGGCTACCGCAAGATTAGCAGGTAAAGTCCAGGGGGTAGTTGTCCATATTAACATATTAATATGTTCATCAGCGTTAGGCTTAAAGTCGCCTGGTAATCCATTTATTAACGGCCAGAAAGTATCATCATCCCCATTTAATTGAAAATTAACATATATGGATGGACTTGTTTTATTTTTATACTCCAATTCCGCTTCTGCAAGTGCGGTTTTACACTTCATGCACCAATGTATAGGTTTTTTACTGCGGTATACATAACCTTTTTCAACCAGTTTCCCAAACACCTCAATAATTCCGGCTTCATACTCATAATTTAAGGTTAAATAGGGGTTATCCCAATCTCCCATTACACCCAGTTTTTTAAACTGTTCTTTTTGTAATTTTACAAATTTTTCTGCATACTTTTTGCATTTCTGTCTAATCTTTACTTTTCCAAGTTTTGCTGCTTCTTCTCCAAGTTCCTGCATAACCCTATGTTCAATGGGTAATCCATGGCAATCCCAACCGGGAACATATGGGGCATCATAACCGCGCATAGTATAAAAACGTACAATTATATCCTTTAGTATCTTATTAAGACCGGTACCTATATGCAAATCACCAGTGGGATACGGAGGCCCATCATGTAGTATCATTTTTTTGGAACCTGATCTGGCAGTTCTTATCTGCCCATATAGATCCTCTGTTGTCCATTTTTTTAAAAGGCCAGGCTCTTTTTCCAACAAATTTGCCTTCATTGGAAACTTTGTCTTAGGTAAGTTTAGCGTATTTTTGTATTCCATTTTGATCTTTACATTTCCCCCAGTTAGACACCACACAGACATAAATTAAATATTTAATCATTCATCTTCTCGTTATCTTTACATGTTTTTTTTGTAGAGATCTCTCTAGAGACAGGAGGCAATGCCAACGAAACCTAATATTAAAACATCTAAATCTAAACCAAAACTGAAATACTTAAACATTAAATTTATGCCCGCATGAGTTATTTAAACTCCAATATCCAGCATTTCCAGATTTTGCAGTGTCACTCCACTAATATGAAGTTTCTTATCCCTTGATGCACGTCCTGCGACTATCTCTAATTGAGCGGGTTTAATATTTAATTCATTTGCAAACAATTTTATAACAGCGCCATTCGCCTTGCCATCCACCGGCGGAGCTGTAACTGATACCTTTAATCTGTTTCCATGACCGCCAATAATAGAATTTTTCTTCGCATTCGGTTTTACTTTCAGCAGAATAGAAAAACCGGTATCAGTCTTTATTATCTCTACCATAATCCCCTGTTAATCAGGATTAATGCACACTGTATTCGCTGCGCTTTTGCGGATCAGTTAGATTATAACGAAAATCCATCTCAATACCTTTGTATATTGCAGTTCCAACACGTATCAAAGTTGACCCCTCTTCTATTGCAGCTTCAAAATCCAGGGTCATTCCCATGGACAAGGTGTTCATGTTAACATTATCAAATCCCTGACTCTCAATTTCATCACCCACACCTTTAAGTCCCTTAAATATTGGCCTGCATACCTCCTGATCCTCCACCATTGGAGCCATAGTCATAAGACCCTCCACTTGAAGGCCTTCCATTTTACTCAGCTCTTTTATAAAAGGAATAGCATCATTTGGAGTAAGACCATACTTCGCCTCTTCACCACTAACATTTACTTCAACTAAGATCTTCGCACGCTTTTCCAGTTTTATAGCTTCTTTATTTATCTCTTTAGCTAAACGTAAAGTCTCCACGGAATGGATAAGATCAAAAATCTTTAACGCCTTTTTTACCTTATTTCTCTGCAAGTGACCAAACATATGCCATGTGATAGAATCACTGTCAAGTGTTTCTATCTTCTCTTCTGCATCCTGGACCCTGTTCTCACCAAACTCAGTCAGTCCATTTTCCAATAATATTCCGGTAACACAAGTATCAACATATTTAGTAGAAACAACTAGCTTTACCGATTTCGGGTCCCTACCTGCTCTTAAGCAGGCAGCATCCATACGTTTATACAAATTATCAAGGTTTTGTTTGATTATCTCTCTTTTTCTTTCCAATTTGTCCCCTAAACCACATTTTCAATTAATATCTTACAGAAAAGTTTTGATATTTTTTTTCCGAACCACCCCACTCCACATTCACTTCGCTCACGTACGCTCCACAGGGGCCTTTGCGACACCACATAATCATTTTGTCCACATCCTTCTTTTGCCCCTCAAAACAGGCCTCAACTGATCCATCGGAACGGTTTCGCACCCATCCGTCAACATTTAAGATCCTTGCCTCATTGCGTGTAGACGCCCTGTAAAACACACCCTGGACCCGACCTTTGACAATAACGTGTGCAGTAACGTTTCCCATACAGTTTTCTCGAAATAGATATGGACAAAACCAAAAGGATATTGCTTCTTTAAATATTATTCAACACCATAAATATGATCACTATCTTGGGCAGAAGGTAGATATTTCAGACCAACATAAGTAAATAGAACCGTTGGAAATGAAATAACAAGAACTAATGAAAACAAGATCGGCCATGTTGTCCTCTTAATATTCAAACGAGGAATAGCAAACGGTAAATGTAAATAAACAAGATAGAAAAGCCATGTAATCAACGACCATGTCTCTTTCGGATCCCATGACCAGTATGTACCCCATGCACTTTTAGCCCATACAGCACCGCTGATAATACCAAATGTTAAAAATGGAAATCCAATACTAACAGCAACATAACCCAGTTTATCATAGGTGATAGCCTTTGCCACGCCACCATTAGTGGCCGTTGCATTCGCTTTACCCTCACCAGTAATTGCCCTGGTTACAAGATAAACAATGCCCGCCGCAAATGACACACTAAGTGCCGCATAACCAAGAAAGTATACAGTTACATGGATTGACATCCAATTACTCTGTAAAGCCGGCATAAGCGGTCTAATTGCATCATCTGCTCCAAATGCCGCATAACAAATCATTGCAAGGGCTAAAAGGGACTGAATGGCACCGATCACACGTAGCCGATTACCAGTATTATACCTTACTGCAAGTGTTACAACCTCCATCAGGAAAAACACTATCGCTATAGACCATGCAAAAAACACCAACGATTCATAAAGATTAGAAAACGGTGCATGCCCTGACTCTGCCCATCTATTGTATACAACAATACTGTTTAAAACTAACGCAATAAAAAAGAACACTAATCCTATCATCTGCAAGAACTTCTGCTTCACCACAGCACTTATAACATACATTACAAACGAAACGATAAATGCATAAAGTGTTATAACTAAAATGTTATGCATGGGCCATCTCCTTTCTCTTTTTTTGTCTTGATTTCTTTATAAATGGTTTAATATAGAAAATAAAAACTATACCAATACACAGAATAATAAATCCTGAGTAAACAATTGGGATACCAGGATGACTTGATATCTGTATACCGCTAAATTTAGGGTTATTAGGATCGTAGTTTGCCTGATAAAAATCAAGCCCTCCATAACTTAGAGGATCATTAACTTCAATAACTTTGGTCTTTACAACCTCTCCATCAACAAGAACCGAAAGTTTACTTTTAAAATCTTTAATCATCTCCCTTTCTTCCTGATAGAGTAAAGCGAGATTCTCATCATCATACCACCACGCCCTCTTTTCTTTGGCAAAAAGCCACTCAGATACCATTCCGGAAGGGCCGGATGTCTCTACAAAAATAGCAGGATTGTTTGGGGTATCAGACCTCTGAACAACTTCTTCTCTAAATCCAAACGACTGGAAATACTTAGTAAGTTTAATCTGGTAACCGGAATCACCTACATTATAGATTTTATCAAGTTCCCATTTTTTTTCCTCAACTTTCTTTTTATCTAGATAGTAGAGTAAAACATTTTCCCCGTTAGAATCCTGTACAATCCGGATCAAGTGCTTCATGCCGGGCACGCTACCGGGAGCTTTAAACAGAAGATTAATATTTTTGTACTTCGTTTCATGCATCTCATCCCACTCCGGATAGTTTGCAAACAACCACCTCTCTTCGTTTCCATCAGGTCCATGGATCTCAATCTTAGCAGCCGGGTTATCATTTGTCTGCTGATCAATAGGTAATTGCCTGTTTGAAAAATCACCCACATACTCAAGTATCTGTATATGATACTCAGAATTCCCAACATTATAATGTTCACCAATTCTGAACGGATACTCAAGGCTCCTATCCCTATCCTTCAAGTTTACAACAAGCAGCCCCTCTTTCTTATTTTCAGAACTATCATCTTTTATCTCAGAAGAGACCACTTTTTGCCGCTCTTCATCTGTTTTTGTCCAAACATATTCAATACGTAGGCCTTTACCCAACGGTTCATACCAGTTACGATGTTGAGCAAGAAGCCATCCCTCTGAATCCATCCGCCCTAAATTAAGAAATTGCACAAACACAGCAGGATTTTTAAGTTCTTTAGCTGTATTTATTGGTTCCCTTTTTAGCTCTGCATCAGGTATATACTTCTTTACTGTAACCTTATACGGACTGGAAACAACCTTCTGCACCACTCCAACCTTGGTTGATATTTTACGTTCTTTATCTTTTTTCTTTACATATGCTATTAACTCAAATTTCGGCTCGTGTTTAACAAGTTCAAAATCGTCAAGGAGAAGTTCAAATTCCATAGGAATTTTCTTCATCCCATCGTAAGTATAAAAATGCTGTACTTTTTGGCCTTCAAGCAGATTTATGGC
Source organism: Candidatus Anammoxibacter sp. (assembly GCA_021777055.1). Lineage (GTDB taxonomy): Bacteria > Planctomycetota > Brocadiia > Brocadiales > Anammoxibacteraceae > Anammoxibacter_A. Next base: position 12,503 of record JAIQZO010000036.1, read on the forward strand.
ACCCTTTCGACCATAAATACCATCAACCATACTCCCTATCATTATAAGTATAAGGCTAAGATGTGTCGCAAGAAAACCAAACTGCAGAATTGTATTTCGCCATCTCTTTAACGCACATACCAGCAAGTTCAGACACAACATACTCAACAATATATAAAACCATATCGCACTAAACACCTTCGTAAACTGAACCGTTTGAAGGAAATTCCCCCATCCATCACCGTATCTAGCTACGTACTCCTGAGGCGTTCTTCCCTGTAAAATAAACGTACCCAATACACACGATACTGCAACTAGGAACAGAACTACAACTGCCAGCTTAACAGAACTCAGAAATTGCCATAGCCAAAACCCTTGGTTTTTTTTCGCCTTTGGCTTAGCGTCTTTACTTATTACTTTATTTTTATTTTTCACCTGAAAATTACTCGTAACAATTTATTCAACAAAAATATTCTAAGAATCAATTATTTATTTACAAACGGAACAAACTTGTATTCGTGCCTACAAATATTAGCAGAATAAAACCAAAAGGATATTTCCCCAAACAAACAGATACAATTAAGATGTAATCCGTCACTCTATCGAAATTTAATGTTTTCCGTACCGTATCCACTCTTAGCAAAACTTAATGATTAAGAAAGAACTGCTGGATGCAAAAAAAACTAGAATTGATACTGCCTCTGGAAAGAATAAAGGTAAGCAATAAAATGAGGATACCAAAAAGCAAAACTCAGTTTGTCCAAAACAGAAGATAACGTTATGCAGGATAAAAGGACATCTTTATGCTGTATCATTTTACCCTGAACAACTTCTCATAATTTAACGCCTGTAATTCTCGCAAATTATAAATATATAAATAGTATCCGGTTGATTACCTCCCTCACGTTGAATAAGAATCCATCGGTCATCTATTGAAAAAATTATCAATAGCAACCTATGACAATCAAGTACTTAATAATTATGCCGTTATAAGATATTTAGAAGCTCAGTACGAATGAAAAGTATCTAAAAAAAAGTTACTACTACGCAATACTATATTGAGCCTTGCCTGAAAAATAAATTTCAGGCAAGACGTATAAAAAAGAACATTTAATCATATTACTTAAAGAAACTCCCTTTAATAATAAGAAACTCAACCCTTCTATTCTCTTTCTTCCCTGTCTTGGAATCATTAGATGAAACAGGCCTGTTTGCACCAAAACCGGAGATATGGATCTTGTCAGGAGAAATATTCTCTCTTTTTGTCAAGAAATGAAATACCGCCAATGCCCTGGCTGCCGCCAAATGATGATTAGAATCCCAAAGGTGTTTTGTCCTCACTATTGGATCTGAATCAGTATGTCCGTCTATCCTAAGATCTGCATCAGGTCTACTTGCAAGATATTCTGCAATCTTTAACAAAGCACTTTCACCTGTCAGCTTTATCTCCGCCATACCTGAATCAAAAAGTATTGTCTCTTGAAGCTGTATTACCGGGCCTTCGGTCGTATCTCTTACAATAGCACCGTCCCCAATAGCACTTGCAAGCTTCTCAAGCTCTGCCCGCAATTTCCTTTTCTCCAGATCCTCATTGAGAAGTTTATTAGATAGCTTACTATTTTCTCCCTTTAAACCGGCAATTTCCGAGGCTTGATCACGAATAGTAATAGACTGCCTTTTATTTAAACCCCTTAACTCCTTTAGCTCAGCACAACCTGTAATAGAACCAACAAATAGCATAAATAAAAACAGTTTACATATATTAGTAAGCTTAAACATTATTCAAAATCCTCATTAGTAAAATTTAATTTCTTCTAACGTTAAGATAACAGCAGATAATATATCATTTGACATAGATCGATTCAAGAATTTTATTTGTAAACCTTAGTATCGTCAAACACCTTTTCTTCAACTATTTTTATACCATTACCATCAGTCCCACACATCTGATAATAGCATGACTTGTACCCTGCATGGCAGGCCGCAACGTTCTGTTCTACTTTAAACAGCAAGGAGTTACCATCACAGTCAAAATAGACCTCTTTAACGGTTTGCGTATGGCCTGACGTTTCACCCTTAAGCATTAACCGACCTTTAGATCTTCTAAAGACATGAACCTTTCCAGTCTCCACTGTAGTTTTCAGTGCTTCATCATTCATATAGCAAAGAGTCAGAACCTGCCCATCGTTAACATCAACTATAATTGCAGGAATAAGACCATTCTTGTCAAACTTCACATTTGAAATTAATTCCACTTATAAATACCTCCATTTTTTTTATTCAGGATACTTAATTTTGGTGGCGGCTATACCACACGTTTCATCACTTTACAGATTTTTTCTGCAGCCTTAAAAGGATTAGGCGCCAACAAAACACCTGAAATCAAGGCAACCCCGTCTGCATCATTACGAACAACTTCATTCACATTATTTTCATTTATACCACCTAAAGCTACCACAGGGATCCTTACAACATCCTTAACTACCTTAATTATCCCTGGCCCTAAAGGCTTTTGGAGAACACCCCCAGGTTTTACATTTGTTTCAAATATAGGGCTAATAGTTACATAGTCCGCCCCATCTTTCTGGGCAAGTTTGGCGTCTTCAACACTGTGAGCCGAATAACCGATTAACTTTTTATTACCAATAACCTGTCTCACTGCCTTAACAGGCATTGATCGAATCCCAATATGTACCCCGCTAGCACCAGCGGCAACCATAATATCAGGTCTATCATTAATTATCAAATTAGCACCGGCCTCATCTGTAAGGCATTTAATCTCCGTTGCCAATTCAAACAGATCCTTTGCAGAAAGATCCTTTTCCCTTAATTGCACAGTATTTACCCCGCCTTTTAATGACAATTTGACTATGTCTATTAAAGGGGAACGGCAAATTTTCCTATCTGTAATCAAGATTAACCCTAATTCACATACCATCTCATAACTTGCAAATTAACTCAAAAAAAGCCTAACTAGTTACCCATTGGTATAATCCTGAATTCATTTATCTGTTTAACACTGCAGAGAGTTTCATTAAGCTTTTTAAAATTGTTAGCATCGTTAGTGCAGATAGTAAATTCATACTGCATAAACCTTCCCTCATCCATCAAATGGTAACTAGGATTAGAACCTTTCATATCATGGTTCCCAATTATTTCGTATATTTCACACTCTTTAATCGTATCATCTCTTTTCATTCTAATCATCAAGTTACTATATTTCTGTGTAGGCAATACACGCTCAAACCAGGCAAACGCACTTAAAACAATCAAAGTTAAAAAGGCCGACGCGATTGCCGCTACATAGAAACCCAAACCAACGGCTATACCAATTGATGCGGTTATCCAGATGGAAGCTGCTGTCGTTAATCCCCTAACAGAGAACCTCTCTTTCATGATTACACCAGCACCAAGAAAACCTATACCGGTCATTATTCCCTGTGCCATGCGAGTAGGATCAACACGTATGCTATTCAACGGTGCATTTTCTATGAAATCCCACAGATAAACAGTAACTAACATTAAAAGGCATGATGAGGCACTAACCAAAGTATGTGTCCGTAAACCAGCCAACCTACCACGATACGCCCTCTCAAGCCCAATAATAGAACCAATCAGCAGGGCCGCAAGCAATCGGCACAAAATGATCACACACAAATCCATATTCATATTTAATGATGACAAATACGACACTTTAATACGTTATACAAAAGCTATCAATTAATACTATATAAAAGACTTATTTTTAAGCAACACAAACCCCTGAAAATAAAAAAAGGCAGAACTACCATATACCATAGGTTGTTCTGCCTTTTAATTAACATGGCTCCCTGGGTAGGATTCGAACCTACAACACTCCGGTTAACAGCCGGATACTCTACCATTGAGCTACCAGGGATTAGTTTTGATCAAAGCTTGCGACTAATTCTTTTTTCATCGAACTCGAAGGGTAAACCGTTTCCACACCTTTATTATCCTTATGTTCTAATTTATCGGCTTCTTTTCTATCATCACAGAGCATAGTCATCAATTTGTGTACTGTACTTTTTAAATCATTTCTATCAACAATCATGTCAACAAAACCATGTTCCAGAAGGAATTCAGCGGTCTGAAAACCCGGAGGAAGCGATTTCTTTATTGTCTGTTCAATCACACGAGGGCCAGCAAAACCTATAAGCGCTCCAGGCTCAGCAATAATTATATCTGCCTGAGAAGCAAAGCTAGCCATAACACCACCCAAAGTAGGATCTGTCAATATTACTATGTACAGCCCTCCGGCTTCTTGAAACCTCGCAATCGCAGCACTTGTTTTTGCCATCTGCATTAAGGATATTGACCCCTCCTGCATGCGGGCACCGCCACCGGAACCAGTCACAATTACCAAAGGCAGATCCATCTTCATTGCTGTCTCCACAGACCTTGTAACCTTTTCACCAACAACAGAACCCATACTGCCCATTACAAACACAGGGTCTGTTACACAAATTATAACTTCCTTACCGTTAATACCACCTTTACCGGCAATACATGCAGACAGCATACCACACTTCTTCTGTTCGGAACTGATTCTTTCTTTATATGGTATCCGATCTGTAAAATTTAGTGGATCGGCTGAACTCATTGAGGCCCAATACTCCTGAAAAGTATTATCATCCAGCATGAGATTTAACCGTTCTTTACCATTAATCCTGAAATGATAATCACATTCGGGGCAGACGTTGGACTTCTTTTCTAGTATTTTTTTATATATAACGCCCTTACAGCCTTTACAACTTATCCACAAGCCATTCGGCATGACCTTTTTTTTTCTAAATAAGGACATTTATTCTTTTTGGTTTAAGTCAAAGACATTTCACACGTCAAAATGTTTGCTATAAAATAGTTTGTATATAATCCACTATTTCCGTCTCAATATCAAGCTTTTTATTAATTTAACTAGCTGCAAATAAGCTTGTTATTAGCAGCATCACGTAAATCCTTAATGGCCAGATTTGTATCCTCTGGTTTAAATATAGCTGAAGCTGCCGCAATCATATTTGCACCATTTTCTATCGCCATAGGCGCAGTTTCAACCGTCACCCCACCATCCACAGAAAGTAGCTGATGGTCACCAATAATTTTGCTTAAACTATTAAGCTTAGGCATTGCATCTTTTATAAATTTCTGACCGGAAAATCCAGGATTTACCGTCATAACAAGGATTAAGTCTACCGACTCCACGACACCTTTGATAGCATCTACAGGTGTTGACGGGTTTAATGCGACCCCGGCAAGTAACCCATAATCCTTAATAGTCGTAATCACTCGCTCTGGCTCTTTTGAAGCCTCAATATGAAAAGTAATTATATCACCCTTGCTTGCAACTTCCGCAAATGGTTTTATAAATATTTCCGGATTGTCTATCATCAAATGTATATCTAACGGAACATTTGTTATATCTTTAACACCTTTTGCGATAAACGGTCCCATTGTGAGGTTTGGCACAAAATGTCCATCCATAACATCAACATGTATAAAATCGACACCCGCGCTTTCCACATTTTTCACCGCTTGCCCCATATACATAGGATCAGCCGATAAAATTGAAGCGGAAACTTTTATGCTCAAAAAACTTAAACCTCCATTTGCGTACTATAAATTATATACTTCAAATTATATACTTCATTTTTGCTCTTAACACATTTACGCATCTGTCAATGCTTCTATACCAGGCAACCCTTCACCCTCTAACAGCTTTAAAAACGCACCACCACCAGTGGAGATAAACGATACTTTATAAGACTCACCAGCATTATGAAAAGCCAAATCCGTATCACCACCACCCACAATAGTAAGAGAATGAGAATTCACCAAAGCATCTACCATTGCATATGTACCCCGACTAAATGCATCCATCTCAAAAGCACCCATTGGACCGTTCCAAAGTATTGTCTTTGCATCCTCTAGCGTTTCCCTAAACAACTTTGTACTTGCAGGCCCTATATCTAGAGCCATCCATTTCGCAGGAATCTCCTGAAAAGGTACTATTTTTGATTCAGCTTCCGGATCAAAACGCTCAGCAGCGACAAAATCCACAGGTAGATAAAGCTTTACATTGTCTTCTTTCAGTTTTCCTACAATTTTCAGCGCGGTATCGAGCATACTGTCTTCAACCAGAGATGCCCCGACATCATACCCCAATGCTTTCAAGAATGTAAATGCCATCGCACCGCCAATGAGAAGTTTATCCACACTTTTAGCAAGATTTTCAATCACTAAGACCTTATCAGAGACCTTTGCGCCACCAAGAATTGCAACAACTGGCCTCATTGGTTTCTTTATAGCCTTTTCAAAGTAATCCATCTCCTTTTTTATCAAAAACCCTGCAGCTGCTTTATGGATATCACTCTTAAAACCAACCATGGAAGCATGACTTCTATGGCAATTACCAAAAGCTTCCTGAACAAAAAGATCACCAAGATCAAAGAATTCTCTTGCAAACTCAGGATCATTACTCTCTTCCCCAGCATGAAACCGCAAATTTTCAAGAAGAGCTACTTCGCCCGCCTTCATCTCAGAAATAATTTTTTTGGCGTTTTCACCGATACAATCAGCTATAAAGATAACATCCTTGTCCAAAAGCCTTGACAATCTCTTTGCTACCGGACCAAGACTCATCTCCGGTACAACCTTGCCTTTAGGACGACCCAGATGTGAAGCAAGTATTATACTGGCATTCTCATCTAGCAGATAGTTGATCGTTGACATTGCCGCTCTGATTCTTGCATCATCTGAAATATTACCTTGATCGTCAAAGGGGACATTAAAATCAACCCTGACCAATACCTTTTTACCCCTGGCATCTATATCTTTTATAAATAGCTTATCCATACATACTCGCTTAGTATAGTTACGATTAACACGCAAATAAAATACTACATACCAGCTGCAAAGAGTGCCAAATCTACAACTCTGTTGGAATATCCCCACTCATTATCATACCACGACACTACCTTCACCATATTCCCCTGTATAACCTTAGTTGACAACGAATCAAGTATACTGGAATGAGGATTATCTATTATATCCGATGATACAATGGGATCTTCGCAATATTCAAAGATACCCTTCATTTCGTTTTCTGCCGCTTTCTTTAGCGCCGCATTAACCTCTTCTTTTGTTGTGCTTTTCTGTACAGTTACAACAAGATCGGTAATAGAACCATTTACAACTGGAACTCTCATAGCCATACCATCTAGCTTACCATTTAATTCCGGAATAACCTCTCCTATTGCCTTTGCCGCGCCAGTTGAAGTTGGAATAATGTTTGCTGCGGCAGCACGCGCCCTTCTTAAATCCGAATGTATAAAATCAGAAACACTCTGATCATTGGTATATGCATGAACCGTTGTCATAAAGCCTTTTTCGATCTGAAAATTATCATGCAAGACCTTTGCCATTGGCGCCAGACAGTTTGTTGTACAAGAGGCATTTGATATTATTTTGTCTTCTGGCTTTAAACTATTATTGTTAACTCCAAGTACTATAGTAGCATCAACTTTATCTTTCGCCGGAGCAGAAAGAAGTACCTTTTTTGCACCAGCTGCCAAATGTTTCGCACATGCTTCCCGTGTTGTAAAGATACCTGTTGATTCAATAACCACATCCACACCCAAATCACCCCACGGGAGCTTTGAAGGATCTCTCTCTGCAATCAGTTTTATCTGTTTCCCATTTACAACCAGGGCATCGTCTTTAGCTTCTACACTACCATTAAACCTACCATGAACAGTATCGTATTTCAACAAATGAGCCAATGCATTAGAACTAGTCAAATCATTTATTGCAACCACATCAATATCGTTCCTCTGATCCATTACTCTAAAAACGTTACGCCCGATACGTCCAAAACCATTTATACCTACTTTGATTGACATTGTTATCTCCCTTTAAATCAATTAAAAGTTATACCGCTTTTAATTCACAGTTTTAACAGTGGCAACCAATGTTTCAAATATTAAGGTTTTAAACAACAGCCACCTCTGCATGCCTTACGATGGTCGAAATTCTACCAGATAATCACGTTTTGTCAAGAAATTTGTAGTATAGCAATGCAAAAGAACACATACTAAAACCCTTCATCAGACTACCCATTAACATCCAATGGAGCTCCATGCCGCATTGTATTTATGGCTATTGATCTTGCAAAAACAAACTGCTTCGCAAACGCCTCCCAATCATGGGGATTTGGTCCATCCATAGGCGTATGAAGAGACCTCATATATCTAGATTTATGACTACTGATATCTGAAATAGAGATAAGGACACTCTCCACATCCCCTTCATTTCCATCAACAATAACAAAACTGCTATCCGGTTCATCCACCACACTATTAAAACAATCCGCGCAAGATGCTATCAAGCTTAACCGTCCATTTGGCACCCCTGATCTCAAAAAACAATCTAAAACCCGTTCCCATAAATCAAACGCATGGGCAGACTTTGCTAATACTTTTATACTACTACCCACAGCAATAGCCGATGCCATATTGTATATTGAGTTTATATGGATATATTTACCCAAGGCAACAAGCACCCCTTTTCCCTTAATCATTGAGTAGTCATTATAGCTTAACTGTCCAGGTACATAGTTGTTATACGAACGTGAAGATAAAAACCCTGTCAAACTCTCACCAAGCCACGCAGCAAGAGATATTATTCCATTATCCACAGGCGCATATTCAAAAATATCTTCCTTAATTTCAGAAACCTTATAGAGCCCTCTCTTTACAGCTATAATATTTCCATCTATTTCTACTCCAAACGTGCTATCACCCCTACCTTCACTGCCTCTGCATTTCTTATCCAAATTATCTTTTGATCTTCGGTTCTCCTGATTACTATTACCATTTCCCATTAGAAGATGAAATGCCGGCAGGTAATCATCGTGTCCCGCTTTTGGTCCCGTACCAGAGTGCTTAAATCCACCAAACGGCTCAATACCAACCCTTGCACCGGTACACCCCCTATTGACATATAAGTTCCCAGCTTCCAATCTCTTTATAATAAAATCAATGTCATCCTGTGACTGGCTAAATACTCCGGCAGTAAGTCCATATTCAATAGAGTTAGATATCAAAACAGCCTGTTCAATGGTTTTGTATGGGATTATGTGGACAATAGGGCCAAACAGCTCTTTATGGGCATAACTATCTTTTTGCAACGCAAGCTCTGATGGAATTTGCAAAACCAGAGGACCGACACAATAACCTGGAAGATCTTCTCCAATACGGTTTACAATGACCTTCCCACCGCTGTTTAACGCCTCGGCACAAGCACTTTTACCGTCGTTAATCAGCCTCTGTTTGTCATGTTCACAGATAACCGGATTAATCACAGAAGAGAATTTATAAGATTCTCCTATGGAAATATTGTTACAAGCCTCCGCAAACCGCGCAGTAAAACGTCCTATTACCCTTTCATCTACAATTATCCGAGAAGCAGCGGAGCACTTCTGCCCAGCATGTCCAAAACATGAATAGAGAGATGCAGAAACCGTCTCATCCAATTCCGCATTAGCTGTTACAATAATGGGATTTTTTCCACCCATTTCCGTTACAACCTTAACTGGAAATCGTTCCTCGGCCTCATTCTCTGATAACGTCATCCTTTTCATAGACTGGGAGTAGATCCAGGTTCCAACTCTCTTTGAACCGGTAAATACAACACCATTAACCTTTGGGCTGTTTACCAGCACACTACCTACATCATCACCAGATCCAGGCAAATGGATCAAAACATCTTCCGGAACACCACACCAGTGTAAGAGTTCAACCATCATCTGTGCCACTAACGGTGTCTGCCTGGAAGATTTCAGCAAGACAGTATTCCCTGCAACCAAAGCAGCCGCGACCATACCGCAAGGTATGGCAAGGGGAAAATTCCATGGCGGTATCACCACAATTACCCCACGAGGTACCGCATTTGCATGATTTTCTAAAAACCTTAGCTCACCCCTTGCATAAAAGTTAAGAAAATCAATGGCCTCGTCAACATCCCCAGCGGCCTCACCAATACACTTCCCACCCTCATTAACTATAAATGCAGCAAACTCCACTCTTCTTAGCAACAGCTCACTTGCAGCCTTCAACAAAATCGAAGCCCTAGTCAAAGGGCTGCTCATTGACCACACACCACGCTTCCTGGCATTATAAACAGTCTCTATTGCAGATGAGGCATCATTAACTGTAGCATATTTAATTTGCCCCACAACAAAACCCGTCACAGAAGGGCTATATACATTATGGATCTCACCGTTTAATCCGCTATCGCAGTTATAGAGTCCACCTAATGACTCTTTTATCAATTGCAAGTCTTCGGTAACAGCAGACATTTGATCCTTCATATAAAGACGGACAGGTGGAGTGTTAAAGAATCGAGACGAAAAAGAGCCCGCCCACATATCATGATTCAGGTTACCTCTCTCTTTTTCTTGAACAAATAACTCATGGGGTTCTTTTACTGGCTCCTGTTTCTTCTGGGACCGCATCACAGTAAGTACCCCAGCAATAGAGGAGTTCTCTATTATCCTCCTTACCAGATACCCCATACCCATCAATAGACTACCTATAGGCACATAATTCCTGGTCACCCAGCCCATATGCCCTGCAATAGTAACTGATAATGATTCGCACGTCATATATAGACATTGATGTTCCACCCTTGGTGTATGAGGAAACTTTACCTCTCTGAGAGCCTCAACAAAAGAGTGGTCCTGCGGATTATGGGAAGCAAGGCACAGCTGGACGTGTGGGTGGTTCTCCATAATTACAACCGCCAGCTGTCTGAAAAAGAGATCTGACTCCACCTTGTTAAGAAACTCCGGCGCATTGTAATTAAATGCAGACGCCCCAATAGTCTCCGCATCCCAATATGCTCCTTTAACCAATCTGATAGGCATAGTAATATTACGAGCCTTTGCCAGCTCAATTATTTCCTCTAGATGTTCAGCCGCATCACGTAAATATGTCTGAACCGCAATCCCCACAGATGAAAAACCCTTTAACTCTTCTGTCTCAAGGAGCACCTTTCTTAAGACGTCAAATACAAGGTCCCTGCTCTTATAATGTTCAGCATCAACGTTTATAAACACCTCCTCCTCTCTTGCCGTAACAAAAATCCACTTCAACCTTGGTGCAAGCAAATCATACACATAGTCAAACGCTTCCGCCCGGAAATCAGAGCAGAGAGCAGATACCTTGATAGAGACATTCGCCTTGAGGATTCCGCTCTCGTTTTTCTCTCCCTTCTTAATCTGGGAAGCAACACCATTAATCAGATTAATAACATTTGAACAGTAGCGGTCCGCCTCCTTTTCAGAAACAACCAACTCTCCCAGCTGATCAATAGTGGCATCACGCATGGTTGATCGTAAGTCGTCAAGGGATCCTTTTGCTGCACCTATTGTTTCACCCGCAATAAACCTGCTGGCAAATATCCTCACAATGCGACGGATCAAAAGCGTAAAAAGCGATGCAGGCATATACCTTACAATAAATGAAGATGCCTTAAACATCTGCTCCAGATAAAAAGGAACCGGTCCGTTCTCTCCACCCTTCCCCTCCCTCTTTGCAACACATGAATCTCGGAGCAATCTCCTCATTGATTCAAGGAATATCCTCTTCACGTCACCCTCTGCAGAGTCGTAATCCAGCGCAGGTAATATGGCAAGAAATTTCAATAGATGTATCCTTAACAGGGCATATTTTGTGCTAAGGTTCAGGCTAAAATCCGTAACCCTCTCAAATATGGATGGCTTGTACCTGTTGATCCCGTCTAAAAGTCTTTCGGTTATCTGTTTACTGGATTCATTCACATCAGAAAACTCATCTGAGTTAATGAAGTCCGGCAACCCATTCATAATAGTCAACTTCTCAATGTCAGAAGGAAACAGTTTATCATCTAATGACGCAATTTTATCTATATGGGCCTTCAATTCATTATAGTCAACACTATTGCCGTCAAAGCCGACATCACCATTTCCATTTCCACTGCCTTCAATAGATTCTAACAAGAACAGCTCACGTGCCGCCCCCATTGAACACAATCGTATTTCCCTATCGCCATAAAAGAACCCGGCAAGAAAAGGCACTGACTCAAAGGTAATAAGTTCCCTAAAATCGTTCCGGCTATTAAGTAACACAAACCTTTTCAATAACTCCGCAAAGCCCTGTTTCCACTCCCCATCATTGTCTATAAATGCAACGCCAAATTCTCTATAAAAAACAACACTCCAGTTTTTATCATCTATAGAGATTGGATTACTAACGATTTCCGGTAGAGAAATATTAATTTTATTTACATCATTTTTCTGCATTTTTTATCCATTAGAAAAGAGAGATATATACTACAATCTGAAAAAGCTTATCAAAAAAAAGAAATTTAATTCCAACTAAAGTTCTTACATAAAGCTCGGATTTGATTTTCCAGCAAAAAAGAGTATCGTTGTTTTCCACAATGTAGACACATATATACAAAAATCTCTATTGATGCTATATTACCAACACCTAGTAGTTTACCTACTTTTTTTATTTGCGCCCTTATTTCAATGTGTAAGTTATTATTATACTCTATGGTCAATGAATATCTAGAATTCTGTCATTTTCCAAAAGGCTAAATTGTCACTAAATAATCTATTAACCAATATATGTTGAGGATATCATGCAGCTAATTCTAACTCCTTTATCCGCAAATAGTAAATCAATTATTTATAGAATTCAAGAGGTTTTGCGGTCATCATGTTGACATATACTTCTTCTTGGATTTCACAATACTCTTAAATAAAAAATTGTACTCATTTCTCATACCAAATGAAGACGATAATCAGAGTTTTTACCATTTGCAGCTTCCATAATCCACTCTCTTTCCCAGGCAACATTCCGAACAACTCAACAAACGGCAGCATTGAGATTTCTGCAGTTTCATCCAGACAAGCTTTAAACAATGCCAAACCCTTGACGCATCCTGCTTTACCACTTCACTCATGCACGGGAGATAAAGAGACGAATCATCGATGATCATGAGCAACCAACTCTCGTCCCTGATTTTCTTAAGAAACTCTATTACAGTACCACATCCCTATTTTATCATATTAAGAGTGGGTTCAAAATGTAGTTAATGATTTTATTATGACCATAGGCTCAATTCACTCATAAAGTAAAAACCCATCCTCCCCGACTAACTCAAAGAGCATTCGCAGGGAAGTAAATTATCCAGTCAAAAGATAATGTACAATTTTATTTTACATATATATTTCACTTCATCATATAATTGTCAATGCTGCTTAGTATGTAAACTTGTACGTAGATCATGGATAAGATGTTATCAAGTTTATGGTTCGTAATGTTTTGAATATTCATTTGTTAATGTGGTAAATGTAACCATAAACCATACGCACACTGCTTCAACAGGCAGTTTCCACCAGGCATTAATAAAAAGCCCCATCATCTGATTACTTTTATAATTCCACCAGCCATATGGTATTGCTAGTGTTACTTCCCATAGCAGGCTGATCAGGGTTATCACGAAAAATGTAAAACTAAAAGCACGCCAGTTTATAAAGGACTTGGTAGAGGAAAGAAGAGCGCTACAAGGTATGCGAAGTATCCCGGAAACCCTCAGGCAAAGAAGAGAAGAATTTTTTATAAATATTAACCCGGCAATTAAATAGGAGAAACATATAAAAACGTAAGATAACTCATATGCACCAGTTAAGACCATCTAAGCGACAAATAGTTCTCCTATTTAATTGCCGGGTTAATAAATACAACCATAATAAGGATCGCACCCAAAACAACAGATCTTGGATCAAACCTGATAATTCTGTCCACCTGTTTTGCTTTTATGAGATGATCGAACACGCTGTATGCCTTGAACCAATACTCAGACGACCAAAGATATGCAAGCAGCACATAAATAAAGCCTGATATATAGAAAATGAATTCTTCTATGGGCATTCCGCCGCCAATAGCAGGAATCTCTATTCCAGTTCTTGCATACTCATTGGGAAAAATAAAAAAGAGGTTTCCAAAGATTAAATCTAGTAAGAAGCCAAGGGGTACTAAGATTAAAAATGATACTTTGCCGCTTTCTGTTTTTGAAGTCGCAAAATAATTTCTTTGCCACCAACATATAAACCGGAAATTTTGGCGCCAGTCTTTTGTTCTTTCGTATAGGTTTAACCATTGGGATAAGGCACGATCATTATAGCGATTCCGAAGGTACAACCAATGCACGGATTGAAGTGGTATGGAATTTCATGAAAAACGCAAATCTTAAACTTCTGCTTTTTTTCCTATTCATAATAAAAAGCAAATTCTTTACGTTAGAAATTTAACATAATATCCTTTTATACGTCAGGATCATAACATTTAATAGCCAGATAACAGAAACAGGCCCCACACCCAACATTGCGTAACATATTGATAAAGCAAACGTTATACCATTAAGTGCACTCCAACATGGTAAATATTGGCATATTAATTGCACCATGTTAGAAATTAAGACAGGCACTTTAGGATATCAAGTAAGTAATGTTTATTAAATTAAGCAAGATCTAGCTTCCCCACTTAAAATCCTAAATAGTCATTATTTTTATAATGTTATTAGGGATGAAATTGGTGTTGCCAAAAAGAGATCCCCCTAGCGAAGCACAAGTTTTTAATAATATTGGTGGGTCGAATATTCAGGGCCTCAGCTTTGATATAAAGGCAGATCTTTCACACTTTTGAGATGGAGCTTATATTTTTGCCAACTATACGTACCAGGATGCAGAATCAAAGGGAGATCCGTTACCTAACGTGTCAAAACATAAAGGTAATATCGGTATAAATGCCAGTATTACAAAATATATCAATGCAAATCTACATGTGTTTATTAGGGGTGACATGGTTCGGGATGAAGCTGACTCAAGGGAGGATTCTCCGGGATCTGTTCTTCTTAACTTAACCCCTACAGCAAAAGAACTTTTCAATAATCTTAACATCAGGGCGTCACTATTTTATCTACTTGATAAGGATTATAACAATCCATCACCAATTAACACAATCCCAACTGATATACCAAGACCAGGCAGAACGTTTTATCTTGGATTGGGTTACACGTTTTAAACAGTAATATTTGTACTTGATTGAGAAACTTCAAGAACAAGGCATTTTTAATAAACCATTTGTCTCTTTTAAGGTTCTTACAAAAGGAAGATTTATGCTTTTCTTCGTTATCGAGGTGGTTATGGGAGTCATTATATACATCTATATTGGATGGCATCTCATTACACCTACAAGGTTAAACTACTCTTGCAAAAAGATTTTGTGGTTCATTCTAATATTGCTTATGATTATACCTTCCCTTCCATTTATCTTACACTATTTTAGCGTTGAAGCATTATGGGTGGATATATTGGCATGGATTGGATATTTAAGCATGGGATTCTTTTGTATTGTTTTTATGCTTCTACTCTTAAAAGACATAGGCTATCTTTTGACACACACAGCAAAGATACTCTTGTTGTTAGCTCAAAAGCTTTTTGGTTTTGATAAGAAAACAAAAGAGAATAGTGATCCGGACCGTCGTCAATTCTTAACATCATCTATAAATTACGCTATTATTTGTACGGCAGGTACCTTAGTAGGTTATGGGATATACCAGGCTAAGCGTTGCCCAACAGTTGTTGAAACTTCTATTCCGTTTAATGATTTACCTCGTGAACTTGAAAGTTTACGTATTGTTCAGATATCTGATATCCATATCGGTGATACTATTAAACGTGAATTTGTACAAAAGGTTGCAGATCGAGTAAATAGTCTGGAACCGGATATTATTGCTCTTACCGGAGACGTCGCAGATGGTTCAGCGGAGTATCTCCGTGAAAGCGTATCGCCACTATCAGAACTATCTGCTCGTTATGGATGTTACTTTGTCACAGGAAACCACGATTACTATTCAGGAGTAGAAGCATGGGTGGAAGAGATGAATCGATTAGGATTTACACCTCTGCTTAACGAACATCGTGTTTTGCATCACTGTAGAGCCCGTATCCTTTTGGCCGGAGTAACAGACTATTCGGCAGAGCGTTTTCTTCCTAGCCACGCTTCAAACCCATTGGCAGCAATTGCAGACTCACCGAAATGTGATTTAAAGATACTCCTGGCACACCAGCCATGCAGTATATTTGGTGTTGCACAATCCGGATTTGACCTTCAACTTTCAGGACATACACACGGAGGACAGTCTTTTCCAGGTCAGTTTGTGGAAATGTTGCAACCACCCCATTTTGTTGCAGGCTTGTATAAATATAGAAACACTCAGGTTTATGTGAACCGTGGAACCGGATATTGGGGGCCACCACAACGGTTGAGTGTACAATCTGAGATATCATTGATTAAACTGACGAGAGAAGAACGTTTAAAAAATTCTACTTAGACCGTCTCCATATCCATTAGCACTGAGAAACTACAACCAAAATACTAGATGCTGGATACTAGATACTAGATTCTAGATACTGGCAGATAGATCAATTTCTAGTTTTCTTGTCAAATTAGCGCCAACATCGGACACTTTGCTTTTAAATCTTAATCTTAATCCTAATCTTAATCCACACACTACAATTAAAACTAAGATTATAGTAATTTTTGTGGCTATGCCCGCTCTACATTATTAATAAAATGAAAATTACTATACTATCAAGGTACAAAGGGTAATACCTTATTATCTTTCCATTGGATAAAATTTCATTGCAAAGTGCTCCCCACTTTTATAGCTATTTGTAAGGAAATCCCCTACAAAAAAAACAGGAAAAACCCTACAAAGTTTAAATTGACAACCCATGCTAATGAATTAGAATAAGTAACCGTTATTACATATGTTAAATAAATTCTATTATTAAAATGTTGTAACAGCTTTGAAGTTGCAAAATTGGGGAAGTTAATGCTAAAAAAAACAGCCCATGTAAGGAATTATCACAAATGGATAAAGGATTTTTCAGTGGCTAATGCGAAGTATCTAACCTCATTGAAATGTTTAAATATTCCCGCTATCCTTTCCCTTGCCCGTGTGCATGCTTATATGCCAATGTGTTTCTTTAGTACAGCTGTAGGGCTAGACGTTACAAACACGCCCGAAAGATTGAAATTTCTTTTAACTATAGGGCTGGCCAACACATTTGCTTTAGTCGCCACATTCATATTTAATAATATCGTAGATGTATCTGATGATCTACATGCACTTTCTCCAAAGAATACCATTGCATTAGGAAAAGTTTCAAAAGGGACAGGTTACTTGGCGGCAGCTTTGGCTAGTGCTTTAAGCATTTATTTATCTGTTATTACGAGTGTTACAGTCTTTGTCATTATTTTGTCAATTAATATAATTGGATTTTTATACTCCTGGAAGCGAGTTAGATTGAAGACTATGCCGTTTTGGGATGTATTCAGTAACTCAGTAATTGGCGGCTTAATGTTTCTTTCATCAGCCTGGTCATCAGATATCATATTTGAATATCATTTGTGGCTAATTTGTTTGATATTCTTTTTAGGAACCGGAGCGTCACTAATAGTCCACCAACTGTTCGACTATCAGAATGACATTGCCGCCCATATTAAAACAACCGTAGTTACTTTAGGCAAAAGGAAATCCTGTTGGGTTGTAGGGACCATCTTCTTCTTAATGGGATGTCTTTTAGCAAATGAGTGTAGATCTGGTGTCTTTTCTCTCACACTAATCTTATCATTTTGTATTGTTGCAATTTGTTTGATTCTATTTCGAATAATCTTGTTTCCTAAACAAACAGCTCATATTTCTGGCCGTATAGTTCCTTGGGCTATTAATCTTGGAGCTGGAATAGCAATCTTTATATGGTTTGTTACAGGAGAATAATAATTAAAGCTGAATACTAAAATTTTCTAAAGATATGGTATGTTCAATATTTAGTCTTAACATGAGTTTTAAAGAAGATTTTGAAAATATATGGTTTTGGTTTGTTCAGAAAGGAACTTTTCATGAAAGTTGAAATTATTAGCGTTTGGGAAAGCCAAGATGACGGAATAAACGAAGCCAGATCTGTAGCACCTTTAACCGCTGCATATATAGCCGCCTTATTTCCTTCGGATATTGATGTTTCCATACGTCATGAGATGATTCAGCCGGTTAATTATGAAATAGATGTAGACCTTATTGCTATCACATTTTTGATTGGAAACGCTATTCATGCTTACGAAATAGCAGATCGATTTCGTGAAATAGGGGTACCGGTCATTATGGGTGGACCTCATGTCTCACTTTTACCTGAAGAAGCACTTAAGCATTCTGATGCCGTAGTTGTTGGCGAAGCAGAGAATATTTTATCCCAATTAATTAAAGATTTTAGACATGGAACCCTTAAAAACATATATAAATCAGAAAAACCTCATAATCTTAAGGCCCTTCCATTGCCCAGGTATGATCTTGTAGAGAAAGAATTTTTTCTAAATCGTTCCATACAAGCAACGAGGGGCTGTCCATACTATTGTGACTTTTGTTCCGTAAAGTCATTTAATTATGGTTTTAGAACTCGGCCTATTGAAGACGTTATTACTGATATTACATCTTATGAGGGACGCAATTATTTACAGAATAAAATGGTCTGGTTCTGGGATACGAATCTTATTGGTAGTAAGAGATACGCAAAAGAGCTTTTTAGGGAAATGATTCCTCTAAAAAAATGGTGGTTCAGCCAAACCTCTATAGATATGGCTAAAGATAAAGAGCTAATGCGATTGGCAGCGGAAAGCGGCTGTGCCGGTGTATTCATTGGGATAGAGTCATTCTCGCAGGAGAGTTTAAAACAGATAAAAAAAAATCACAATAAGATTGCTGATTATAAAATGGCTGTTGAGGCCTTTCATGAGTATGGGATTTATGTTATGGCAGGTATTATTATTGGTTTTGATGAAGATACAGAAGAGTCAATCAAAAGGATTCCTGGTTTTGTTCAAGAGTTAGGCATAGATATACCTTTTATTCATATTCTAACACCTAATTACGGGACTGCACTATATGATCGCTATAACAGAGAGAAGAGGATTCTTACGAATGATTGGTCATTGTACAATGGCTTTAATGCTGTTTATCAACCAAAAAACATGAGCACAGATGAACTACATAACTCTTATTTAGAGATTTGGGAAGAACTGCACTCTTTTTCAAAAACTTTCAATAGGGTATTTAGAAACTTACCTAAAGCAAGGTTGCGTTCTTTTCTCTGGAGCTTTTTTGATAATGGATATTACTGTCTCTTAAAACACATAGGTAAATTTCCACTTGTAGGTGTAAATGGACAGAACCGCTCATAAATGAGGTGTTTGTCTTTTACGTGTTTATTTTAGCATATTATTAATTGCATGCAGCTTTATAGTATCATTTTCTAGTTTGAGAAATGAAT
Source organism: Candidatus Anammoxibacter sp. (assembly GCA_021777055.1). Lineage (GTDB taxonomy): Bacteria > Planctomycetota > Brocadiia > Brocadiales > Anammoxibacteraceae > Anammoxibacter_A. The sequence goes on from JAIQZO010000036.1 coordinate 31,935, forward strand.
AATTTTATACTTTACAAACCTTAAAAAATGAAAATAAGTAAATAGATGAATGTAAAAATTATTAATGCCTGGGAAAGTCAATATGATGGGATGGAGCAAAGTAAGAGTTTTGCGCCGCTTACAGCACCCTATCTTGCTGCATTATTCCCTTCAGATGTTAATGTAACAATACATCATGAGCAAATTAGACCAATAGATTACGATATTGACGTCGATCTTATAGCTATAACTTTTCTAATTGCAAACGCTTATCATGCTTACGAAATAGCAGACCGATTTCGTAACAGAGGAGTAAAGGTTATAATGGGCGGCTTCCATGCCTCTCTTCTCCCTGAAGAAGTACTTAAGCATGCTGATTCCGTAGTAATTGGAGAGGCAGAGAATCTTTTTCCAATAATAATTAATGATTTGAAGCGAGGAGCACTTAAAAGTGTCTATAAATCAGAAAATATTCATAACCTTGAAAATCTTCCTGTTCCTAGATACGATCTGCTTGAAGATGATTTTGTTCTCACACATTCTATTCAGGCCACCAGGGGTTGTCCATATAAATGTGAATTCTGCTCTATCATATCATTCAACAGTGGTTTTAGGGTTCGCCCCATAGACGAAGTAATTCGTGATATTACCTGTTATGAAGGTCGTAATTATCTGCAGAATAAGATGGTTCTGTTCTGGGATAACAATCTCACTGGCAACAAACAATATGCAAAAGAACTTTTCAGGAGAATGATCCCATTAAAAAAAAGATGGTTTAGCCAACTTTCGATAGATATGGTAAGAGATAAAGAATTAATGAGATTAGCAGCAGAAAGCGGTTGTGCTTCAGTCTTTCTCGGGATTGAATCTTTCACCCAGGAAAACCTGAAAAATATAAGAAAATATCAAAACAAGATTGCTGACTATAAAAAAGCTATTAAGGCTTTTCATGATTTCGGGATTTATGTTATGGCTGGAATCATTATTGGCTTTGATGAAGACACAGTGGAGTCTATCAGTAAAATTCCTGATATCGTTCAGGAAGTAGGGATAGACATGCCATTTGTTAGTATTCTCACCCCTAATTATGGAACTGGTTTGTATGAGATATATAGTCGGGAAAATCGTATATTTACAAAGGACTGGTCACGTTACAATGCATTTAATGCGGTTTTTCATCCAAAAAACATAAGCGTTGAAGAACTCCATTCCTCATATCTTGATATCTGGCAAGAGTTACATTCTGTACCCAAAACAATTACAAGGGTCTTTAAAGGTATACATAAATTATGGTTCTGGCCTTTTCTTTGGAGCCTTGTTGAAAACGGATATTATTCATCCCAAAATGTTATGGGCAATTACCCTTTTATTGGTGTAAATGGCAAGAAGGATACCGCGGTTAACAAATATTGATATACTATAGTTTACATTGCTTATACTGTCAGAAAATTAACTAAAACTTATAATCCACCCCGATAAAGAATGTCCGTCCGGGTCTTGGAAGGTCTGTGGGGATAGTGTTTATTATAGACGGATCATTATAATTCTTGTCCAAAAGATTGAACAATGACGCATTAATCTTCATTCCTTTAAAAAATTCTTTTGCAATAAGTGTGCAATTAACAAGTGCATAACCCGGGGAATCGTCTCTGGTATCCTCCTGCTCCCGAACTCTATCTCCGCTTATAAAAGCGTGGATGTTTACATCTAAATATTTCCACAAATTAAGGCCAAAACCTACATTTCCTTTGTGTTTAGGGATGTCAGGTTGTGGATCTCCTTTCGATTCTGAATCGAGGTATGTATAATTAGCATAGGCATACGCACCTTCCCAAAAATCAGCAAGATCAGCCTTTACTTCAAATTCGATTCCCTGAATGTTTGATCCTGCCAGGTTCGCAAAAACTTGTGGTTGCAATGGACGCCGCTTTGGCGTTTCCACAATCTCGTCCCTAACAACATTAAAGAAATAATTAACGTTTGTACTTAACTTTTCTGTAAATTTGTAATTTAGTCCAACTTCGTAAGTCCTAATTGTCTCCTCATCTAAATTAGAGTCTCCTAATAAGGCGGGGTTATTTGCTGTATAAAGTTCTACAAAATTAGGGGCACGAAATGCTTGACCATAAAGAAATTTTATGGTAGCGTTATCCAGGAAATTCCACACAATGCCTATCCTGGGGTTTGTAGTACCCTCAAAATCGCTATAATGATCATGTCTAATTCCCATAGTAATGCTAAGATCATCAGTTATGTCCCATTTGTTCTGCAAATATATGGCCCATATTTGTCTATATACCCTTTTAAATGGTAGATCAGATGAATTCTGTAAATGACCAATTGATGCTCCTGTTAAAGGATCAAAATTAGCATTAAATTGAATATTATCCTGCCTTTCCCATTTATAATCAAACCCCAGGGTAAGATTGTTATTCTCTGCTATCTCATAGTCAAATTGTATCTCACTTCCAATTCTCCTATTTGTTCCTTTTACACTACCAAACATACCATCCGGAAATCTTTCAACATCGCCATCTCTATCAAGATCGAATGGGATACGAAAACCGTCAGGAAGAAATTCTGACGAAAATTCAAAATCGTATTGATCATAATAAACCCTTGGTTTTATAGTTAATCTGTCCCATAACTTCAATTCATATCTTAAGTCGCCCATGACATAATTGAATTCTTGTTCATTATCATTAGTTAATATAAACTGTGGGCCAACAAATGGTTCTGTATCTTTGTTCATATACTTCGCATTTAATTGGAAGTCTTTATAAGACAATTTAAGATGCAGGTCTAATTTATCTCTGCTATCATCAGTATCACCAGGCGTAATAGCGAAACGATTAGGAAGTGGTGATACTGATAAAGCATCCTCTTTTATAGTATCACTGAGCCCATTTGTATTATAAAAATCTGCAAAACCTGTAATATCAATTCCGTATATCTTTTTACCATATAAAATACTATATTCTTGCGTATCATAACTCCCGAATCCGCTGGAAAGTTCAAGTCCATCAATATCCGCAGCACTTTTTGTTATGATGTTTATAACTCCATGAAATGCGTTTTCACCATAAAGGGCAGAACCAGGCCCCCTGATTATCTCAATTCTCTTTACATTTTTTAGGGGAAAGTCGTCAAAAAAGAGTGCAGCACTCCCATCAAAAGGCGAGTTAAGTGAATGGCCATCTATAAGTATCTTTATTTTTTCTACTGTACGCCGTATGCCTCTGCTTCCATATTCCACGGTACCAAACGCAGGCTCTTTTATTACGTCCATTCCCGGAACGATCACAAGTATCTCCGTTAATGTCCTGGCGCCCATACGATTGATCTCTTTCTCTGTAATAACAGTAACAATAGATGGGGCCTTTGTAGGCAGCTCTGATCTTTTTGACGCAATCGTCACCAATTGTTCCGCCTCAAGTAAGCTAATCTCATTTTCAAGCTTTTTTGTCGTATGTTGGTCAAGCTGAGTTTGGCCAGTGGCAGAAACACCATTTATTGCTTGGTATGCAAGATACGATATAACGTAGAAAGTAAAAAAAAAGATTCGTGGATCTTTCATAAAACGTCTATTATTGTAAATAATCGATATACAAATTATGTTAACAAAAATTGAGTCGGCAGAAAATACCCTGCTATTGTCGACAGAAATTACCCTGCTATTAATATATTAACATAGTCAAACGCTTTCCAAAAACAAATATGATATGAAGTCAGTTTCTTTTTAATTATACTCAGTGTTGTACGGTTAAGAATTTCTTAAAGAGGTTTATGGTTAGATATTGAAATCTGGATATAGAATCTTTGAAATGTTTTTCATTCTGTTATTAAAGCTTGACTAAAACCTTCCTTCTGTTCATCAAGGTCTGCAACTAAAGCTTCCGGCTTAAACCTTTCCCTTGTTAAAGTTGGACTTCACCAAGAAGATTTCTTGAAATTTATAAAAGTAACAATAGACGCCAAGGGATACAAAACTGCCAGCATGTTGCCACTCTTCGCAACGACATGTAAGTTGTTATTTTTAGCACTTACAGCTCGTAATGGTCGTCTTTTTTCTAAGCTTCTCTTAAAAAGAACTTAGTTCCTTTAAGGAATGATTTAGTAGAACGTGATATCAGGATAACAAAAGTTTAAATAGTTACCTAGAATCTTCCGTTATAACTATGACAACACATATTTTATAAGACCTTTAAAACCAAATGTTACAAAATGACGGATTAAAAATATGAAGTATATTTATATCATTTTCATGTTTCGAACTAAACTGAAAATTTTACAATAATCCCCCATGCTCTGACTAACGATGTCCAAATATGTTACAAAACGTAATCAAGTTGTAACTATGACTGAAAATAGTAGGTAATTATCAAAGTTTATCAAATGATATCTGTATGTTTCCGTTCTTCAAAAAGGTATCAAGATATTTTGCAGAATTAGAAGTTATTTATCAACATAAAGAAAAGAATTCTCTCGTAACTGAGTTGATGAAAAAACAAAAAAATCTTAAAAATTTTTTTACAGAAATGAATCCTAATACAATTGAACTAACCACAAATAGTGTTGTAAGTGTAAGAGTGTTTAGAACTGTATGTTATAATGTGAGCGTACATTGTGCAGATTAACATGAAGATACTGTTTTGTAATGAAATCCCCTACATTGTTTGTAATCCACACCCTTACAAGTTATACAGATAGTACTTTTGTTTATGTTGACAAGGATTAATGATTGTGATATATGTCATATGTTTCTGCGGTGAAACTAGATAATTCTTATCTATAATTTGATATTTTGCTAATTATGTATACGAATAACTAAAAAATCCTAGCATTACAAATACTTAACCGGACAAAACCGAAATATACTAATCAATATTTCCTTTACAAGCCGCAATTATAATAAAAACAGAATGTACCGATGTTTATTAGATAGTTCCAACTATAGTTAATGTCTGTACTTTACCACAAAAAGAATTGTCTAACTCTAAAATCAGGAACTTGGAAACATGTACACACATTAATGGTTTGCGTAATCGGCAAGGTTGCTCAAGTAATAAATTGCAAACATTAATAGTCTCATATTTATCATCTATTCTAGTAAGACTTTTTTTACGGAACTTTTCTTTTATAAATATAATCTAAGCACGTAGAAAAGCAGATCTAAAAGACATCATCTATTTGGTGAAAAACTTTAGCTTAAATTCTAAAGCAAGATCTCTTTACATCACTAACGACCCATCCCTCTAATTAAAATGGGTTAAATAAAATCACTCAAGTTAGACGTAAACAGGTTACTCTGTGATCGATTTCAAAGATCTAATAAGGGCCGTAGCCCCTTTGGATACCTTATGCGAAAGTTAATATTAACAAAGCTATTATTTGCCATCTTGTCTATTCACTGCATTTGCGCTTATGGGCAAAGTGTTATAGTGATAAAGTCAGGGGAAATTGAACCATATGAACAAGCACTTAATGGATTCAAGAGCGAATACAGTGGACGTATAACGGAATTCATTGTTCCCAAGAGCCCTGGAGACAAAAAAGATATTCTGGATAACATAGAAGCTGAATCACCAGAATCTATACTTGCAATTGGAATTGATGCTCTATTATTTGCAAAAGAGAAGATCAGCAGCATTCCAATAGTTTATTGCATGGTAATGGATCCGGAAAAATATGGAATTACAAATAGCAAGAATATTACAGGAATTACACTAAAGATCTCAACTAAAGATCAAATGCTTAAGTTAAAATCGATTATACCTGAATTAAAAAAGGTAGGAATAATTTACAATCCTAAAAACACAAAATATATAGTAAAAGAGGCCTTACAGATTGGAAAAATATTAGGGATAGATTTTGTAACAGAAAAAGTTAGATCACAGAAAACGGTACCAAAAGCTTTAAGGAAATTAAATGGCGAGATAGATGCTCTCTGGTTAATTGCTGATGCGACTGTTATAACAAGAGATTCTTTCAGTTTTATTATTTTGTATACCCTGGAAAACAACATTCCGCTTATGGCATATTGTGAAGCGTTTGTACAGGCTGGAGCGCTTATGTCATTATCAGAAAATTATTTAGAAATAGGAAAGCAAGCCGCAAAAATTGTAAAGGATGTAGGTAACAAAAAGACTAATCTATTAGGCAGAATAATAGAACCAGAAAATTCATATTTTATTATAAATACTAAAACCTCTAAGACTATTGGTATCAAGATACCAAGGGAAGTAATAGAATCCGCTGATAAGGTTTTTGACTAGCTTCTCGTATGTGGGTATATCCCATTGTTTTGATTATAATCGCGAGCTTGTTCCAACGTTTAGCGTTGGAATAACTAAAGAAATGGCTGAAAAACGTTTTAAATTTAGCATACAGTTTAAACTTTTCCTTATTTTAATCTCAATAGTAGTATTTATCTCCTCTACTATTGTCTTCTTTTTTGTCACCTGGACAAAAAATGAACTGTATGGTGAAATAGAAAAGAGGGGTAAAATAGAAGCGAAAAGCCTTGCTTTCGATGCTAAATATGGTGTAATTACGGAAGATACAGTTATCCTCGATCACTTTGTTGCCGGAAGAATGGTCAAACCAGATATTATGTTCATAGTTATTGAAAATAATGATGGAGCAGTACTAACTAAAAGCATAAAAGAAAAATGCTTTCATTGTGATGAATTAACGAAGAAAGACTTGCTAGTCGATATAGGGGAAGCCATTCTCGAACCGACAATAATATCAAAAGAAGGGCATGATATTTACATTTTCGCGGCCCCAATAGTAACAGAAAGATCAGAGATACCTAACCAAGAAAAGATTCTGGAAAATGCACTCATCTTTACTGACAAACCAACAGAACCTTTGCAATTAATCAGGGGTATGGTATATGTTGGCGTTTCCCTTGTTAATCTGAATAAAAGGGTGCAAGATACATTGGCAGTAAGTGTTTTGATCATTTTTATTGTTGTCATCGTTTCATTAACCATTTCATCCTATTTTATAAAGGCTATAACAGTCCCTATAAGAAAAGTAGCACTAGCAGCTAATGAAATCTCCAACGGTAATCTGGCAATGAGTGTGGAGGTTTTCTCCTCAGATGAGATCGGAGAAATGGCAGAAAACTTTAACAAGATGACGACAACTCTAAAAATTACAATAGATGAACTAACCGATTTTAAAAACAAACTTGAGATGAAGGTAAAGAAGAGGACGATGGAATTGGAACTTGCTCTTCGCATGCGGGTTGGCCTTCTTAAGAAACTTGCAAATGCTAATAAAGAATTGGAAAGTTTTGCATACGTAGTTTCCCATGATTTAAAGGCGCCGTTGAGAGGAATTAATTCACTCGCCACCTGGATCTACAAAGATTATGGAGATAAGTTTGATGAAGATGGTAAAGAACAAATTCAACTGTTGATTGGTAGAGTTAAGCGAATGTATAATTTAATTGATGGTATCTTGCAATATTCGCGAACAGGACAAGCGAGAGAAGAAATCAGTAAAGTAGACACGAATATACTAATAAAAGAAATAATAGATATCCTCGCCCCTCCAGATCATATTGAGATAAAGATAAAAGATAAATTACCTATAATTTCTTATGGGAAGGTACACATGGGACAGATATTTCAGAATCTGTTGAGTAACGCCATAAAATTTATTGACAAACCAAAGGGTAAAATTATAATTGGCTGCGATGATAAAGATGATTATTTCTGGAAATTCAGCGTTACAGATAATGGTTCGGGGATTGATGAAAAACATTTTGAAAAGATTTTCACGATTTTCCAAACTCTATCACCTCGTGATCATTTTGAAAGCACCGGTATTGGTCTTACGGTCTCAAAAAAAATTGTAGAAATATACGGCGGAAGTATTGAGGTTAAGTCAAAAATTGGAGAAGGAAGCACATTTACTTTTAGTGTTCCAAAAGATTTACGTATAAAGGCTTACAGCAATGATCCAAAAGATAAAGAAAGTTAATGATGCTCTGTACATTAGGAGCGAAATCTCATCAGAAATGGTAAAAAGTCCTATCCTGATTGTTGAAGATGATAAAGTGGATGCCATGTCTATTAAACGGGCGTTTAAAGATGCCGATATTACCTGTAGGTTAGATATCGTTTCTAATGGTGAAGAAGCGATGAAATACATAAAGAATAAGGGAAAACCAAATCCTGGTATTGTTTTTCTAGATCTGAATATGCCAAAGATGAATGGAATAGAATTTCTGAAGGTAGCAAATAATGATATAGCATTACATAAAATTCCAATTATTGTTATGTCTACATCCGATTTCGACCAGGAAAAGGAAGAGTGTTTCAATCTGAACGCGTCAGGTTACATGGTTAAATCAATAGATTACAATGAGTTTGTAGAATTGATTAAAATGATTAATATTTTTTGGGCTATGAATAAAAAGTAGGTAGTAGAATGATAAAGCTTTTATTTATTGAAGACGATAAGGTTGACCAGATTAGCTTTAAGCGATTTGTTAAAGATAGGAAAATTTCATATGACTACACTATAATAAGCTCAATATTAGAAGCAAAAAGTGCCATTGACAAAGAGATCTTTGACATCATAATTACAGACTACTTACTTTCGGATGGTACGGCATTCGATATCTTTGATATGGTAAAAGGTATACCGATTATTGTAATCACCGGTCATGGTAATGAAGCAATTGCGGTAAAAGCGATAAAAAATGGCGCTTATGATTACCTGGTTAAAGACTCAGGACTCCATTACCTTGAAGTTCTTCCTGTTAGAGTAAAGAATGCGATTGCATATAATAAATACGATGAGTTGAAAAAGTTAAATACCAAACTTTCAGATGAAATCACAAAACGAAAAGAGGTTGAGAAATCACTGATTGAGCGCATTGGAATTACAACATTGATGTCGGATATTGGTATTGCAGTTATAAAAGCGAAAAGCATGAAAGAGATACTTCATTGTTGTTCAGAGATTTTGGTTGAACATCTTGATGCGGCATTTGTACGCATATGGGCTCTTAATGAGGACGAAGATATACTTGAATTACAGGCTAGCGCCGGCATGTATACACACATAGATGGCCAACATAGCCGCATACCCGTTGGTCAATTTAAGGTAGGCCGTATTGCCCAGGAGAAGAAACCACTTTTAACAAATACGGTTGTTGGTGATCCTGGTATTCATGATCAGGAATGGGCCAAGAGAGAAGGAATTATTGCATTTGCAGGTTATCCCCTATTGGTTGAAGACGAGCTGGTTGGAGTTATAGGTATATTTGCCCGTAAAGAGCTCACAGATTATGCAATCCAATCAATATTGCTAGTGTTAAACAATATTGGCGTTTGTCTAGAACGAAAGAAAATGGAGAAAGAGATTCTTGATATTGCAGAGGATGAACGCCAACGCATTGGAAGAGATCTGCATGATAGTCTCGGTCAGCATCTTACAGGCATATCCTTTAAATCTAGAATGCTGTATCATAATTTGCAGGATAAATGCCTGGATGAATCACGGCAGGCAGCAGAAATAGAAACGCTTATTAATGACGCAATCAATGAAACTCGTACGTTGGCCAAAGGGGCATTAATTATGGCAAATGATGATGAAAGTATTATAACTGTACTTAAAGAGTTAGCATTAAACGTCGAAAGAATTTATGGAATACCTTGTTTATTTAATTATGAACAAAATATTACGATACGGGACCATTCAGTAGTTAATCACCTTTATAGAATTGCCCAGGAAGCAGTTAATAATTCTATTAAGCATGCAAATGCAGAGAGTATAAGCATCGATCTCATTTCTCAAAACGGTAAAACTGTTTTAAAAGTAAAAGATGACGGTATTGGTATTGCTGATTTACAAAAAAGAAACAAGGGGATAGGATTGCGCACCATGCGCTACCGCGCAAACATGATTGGAGCATCTTTTGATATTGAACAAAACCCGAATGGGGGAACAGATATGATTTGCTTTCTTAGAGGAGATAAATGATGGACACTAAGATCAATGTTAATAACGAGAGTAAAAAAAGTGTAAGAGTCTTTATCGTCGATGATCATCCGTTTTTACGGGAAGGGCTTACCATGTTAATCAGTCGTGAACCCGACCTCATGATTTGCGGTGAATCCGATAATGCAGACGATGCCTTAAAATCCATCGAGACTCTAATGCCTGATGTTGCCATAGTTGATCTATCTCTTCAAGGAAGAAGTGGGTTGCACCTTATTAAGGATGTTAGCAGGAAATTTCCTGAGATGCCAACCTTGGTACTTTCGATGCTGGATGAAATGGTATATGCGGAACGTGCTCTTAGGGCCGGGGCAAGAGGGTATATTATGAAACAGGAGGCGACAAAAAAGGTGATAACTGCAATTAGAGATGTTATGTCTGGAAAACTTTTTGTAAATCCGTCAGTTACTTCTAAAATAATGCACAGATTGGTCAGTGATGGAAACATTAAACATAGTTGCTCTATAGATTTACTAAGTGATAGAGAACTTGAGACCTTTAAATTAACTGGAAACGGTCTTAGCACACAACAGATATCTAAAAAGATGAAAGTTGGTGTTAAAACTATTGAAACATATAGAGCACGCATCAAGTCAAAACTTAAATTTGAAAGTTCTGAAGAGTTGTTGCAATACGCCATCCAATGGGTATCAAGGGAAGACTAATAGCTTTATGTATCTACGGTCATTAACAATACAGCAATCAACCTTCCACAACATGTACGATTATATTCTACAAGAAAAAGCAGGAAATACCCAAAACTCATCAAGTGGAGAATTGAGCACTTTCACAGTTGTCATCATCGCTACTTAGTCTCAATCTGGAAAATCTCTATACGGGTGATCATTCTCAAGATCCCAATTCGGTTGATTATCATCAGGTTTGTTTGTAACCAGAATCAGTTTCCTGTGCCCTACCGCACCTTTAACCAATGGATAAAGTAAAATATCAGAATCCTTCATTATAGTTTCAAGATCTTTCTCCTTTAAAATCAGATATACCTTCTCATTAGTTCCTACATATTCCAGCATTCTTTCGGCTTCATCAATAATCTCTATATAGTTTCTTCCTGTATAAAATAGATATGCTGAACGATAAAAGATGGCAAACGCAAGCTTATCATCCGGTTTAACTATTTTATTGACGTTTTCGCAAAATGTCTTGGCCGATTTCTTTTCGTTAATTAACGGGATAATGGTCCGGGTGCATAACATTACCATTATTAAGAATATGGCAAATGATGTTATTAACGCCTTTGCAGGCTTGGCAGAGGACAAAAACCTCATAGATATAACCTGGCCAGCTATAAATATCACCGTCATCGGTAATACAGATGCAAATTCGGATTTGTGATAATAATATACCCAAAACGGGAATACTATTCCCATAACGATCAGCACTCCATAACATATCATTAACGGCAGGTAACATGATTTTCTAAACCTTTTGTCCAGCGGTGCAGAAATATAAGAGTCTAAAAACCAAGCAACTAAGAGAGATGCTGCAGGGTAAAGAGGTAGAATATATCCTTCCCTTTTACCCGACACAACGGAAAAGAATATAAAGATAACAGTAAACCATAATGCCGGAAAAAGTAGTCCATGTTTAACCTTGGTAGTGTTGTTGTCATCAACTACACTATCTCGCTTAATCCGGTATGGCCAAAAATTAAAAATCTTTAAACAATATATTACAGTTCCGGGTATAAAAATACTCCAAGGCATAAAATAGAGAGAAAAATAGATAAAATAAAAGTAAAACGGATGGTTGTGGCTAAATGAGTTTACTGTTCGCCCTATATTCTGTGTAAAGAGCACCTCCATTACATGTTCCCACCCACCCTGATGATATATACCAAAAACCCATAACAAAGGAATGCCAAAAAGAATTAAAGACCCAAACCCAATACGCATATCCTGTATACGAAACACCCTTGGATAATTCCTGACCTTAACAATGATGAGAAAAGTGGATATCACTAAAACTGGAAGTGCAAACCCCACCGGCCCCTTTGTAATAGTTGCAATACCCATTAAAAAGTATGAAATCAGAAAAAATCTTGTTCCCTTATCATTGCTCACGTAACCTTTATAAAAACAGAAGAGCGACAGTGTCACAAGCATGGTCATGACTCCGTCAATAGAAACCCTTCTTACATGATATATATATTCTATGCATGTAGATAGCAGCATTGCTGCTATTAAACCAATTCTAGGAGTTAATAACAGTTTACCAAAATAGTAAGTAATAACGGCACCAGCGATCCCTGCAAAGGCTGACGGCATTCGGGCAGAAAGCTCTACTATTTCACCAAATGGCATAGAGAAGAGAATTATTAACCAGAAAAAGATCGGTGGTTTATCCGGATATTTCTCAGAATTAAGATGTGGAAGTATATAATCACCACTATCCCACATCTCTTTCGCTACTTCAGAATAACGTGGTTCGTCCGGAGACCAGAAGTCACGCACTCCAAGATTGAAAAAAAACAGCAGAGATGTAAATACGACTAATATAACAAGCCTTTTATCTATTGCGCGAAAACGAAAACACCATTTACTTTTAAAATTATCTATCTTTATTTTACTTATCAAGTTTACACCGACAGCAGTTCCATCATTATTTGGACGGAATTCCGCTAAAAACCTTTATTGAAACGTTGAATAATACACAGTTAGTACTTAACCCTCTGGCCTTTATTAACACAGAGTTAATAATCCTTGGCCGAAATCTTAATATATTCCCTCATACAGAATTTAAGATATAACCTATTGTAAGGCAATAGTATATATCTTATAGACAGAAATTTAAATAATAATATCTATTAATAAGCAACGTGATAAGAAATTCCACATTTCATGGTTAAGATTTTGGTTAGATTTATATGTCACGATTGGCTGGTTTCAGGAGGTATAATTGTCTTGTCCACATCCAGGAAAGCACAATATTTATTTAATAGTCAATGATACCAAAAATATAGATAGTTAAACTTCAAATTTCAGATCACTTTGAATAGATGGTAAAAATAAAATGGGCTTTAATAAGTCATCGCAAATACCAGGATAGCGTACATACCTTGGCCACTTGATAAAAAAATGTCGATTCATAAATACCAATCCAACGCACATTAGAATCGCATTAAGTTAAGGTTATACTCATAGTGGGCAAAAATGTTTTCATTTCTGCCCACTATGAGAACGGGTATGAGTAAAGAAAGTTATTTTTCTTTTAAATCATTTGCAAAAAGAGTTAAATATATGGTATACAACATTCCAATTGCTTATAGAATTGCACTTTACTACATATTTGCATAATTGAAAATCATACAACTGTATAAGAAACCTTTAAATACAGTGACAAATTAAAAGATTTTGTTTATTTTTACAAGAGAAAAAGGGAGATATTTGTAATATGAATAGCAGAATGAAAGAGCAAGTTTATTATATACATGATACTGCAAGCAAAAAGAAAGGGTATAAAAGAAAGTTACTTTTTTGTTCATCCCTTGTCCTGGCAGCATGTTCCATTCTGGCACCTATAAAACTTTTAGCACAGTCAACCGAATGGAGCTATGACGGCAGAACAGGTCCGGATCACTGGGTTGATCTGGGATTTGAAGATTGCGGCGGTTTTAACCAGTCTCCTGTGGATATTAATATTTGTGAAGAGGAAGGAAGTCATGAACTCCCTGAAATAGAATTTGAGTACGAGCACACCCCACTTTTAATCCTGAATAACGGTCATACTATTGAAGTAGAGTACGAAGAGGGAAGCAAGATTATAATTGAAGAGGAGGAATTCGAACTTTTACAGTTCCATTTTCACGGGCCGAGTGAGCATACCCTAAAAGGTGCCAATTTCCCCATCGAGATGCATTTGGTGCACAGAAGCGAAGAAGGGGAATTAGCAGTTATTGGTGTCTTTATAAAAGAGGGAAGAAGGCAGAACAAAAACTTCAAGAATGTATGGGACTTCCTCCCTCCGGTAGCAGGCCAGGAGAGAGAAGTTAATATGGTGATTAATGTTGATGAGATGCTCCCTGAAGAGAGGGGTTATTTTGCTTACAAAGGATCGTTAACAACCCCCCCTTGCTCTGAAGGTGTAGAATGGATGGTACTTAAGGAACCTGTATCACTTTCAAGAAGCCAGATCAGAAAATTCCAGATAGCGCTGCGCCTCTCATGCTGTGAACAAAATAACAGGCCAACACAGCCACTAAACGGACGTGAAATAGAAGCTACAGGTGAAGAAGGTCACGAAGGTAATGAAGGTCACGAAGACACTGACGGCAATGAAGGTGAAGAAGGTCATGAAGGCACTGAAGAGTAAACCGTTACTACAATAATACCATTGTTTACATTCCGGTAACAAGGCTTTAGGCCTTGTTACCGGATTAGAAGAGTGCATGTAATAAATTTTGAACAAATCTAACGTAAATCTAAGCGTTACAACACAATCTATTACATGCACTCTCCTTACTTATTCTTTATTAAATCTCTAGCATATTTAATGGGGACAGCAAAATTTGACCCTTTAAAAGACCTCAAGATACCATAGTTCACCCCTATCACCTGCCCACGAAGGTCTATCAGCGGCCCACCACTTCCACCTAAAGTGGTCTGAGCATCATAAATAATCTTGTCCTGCGTTATATCAGTTACATGCCCCTGTGTAACCAACGGTCGAATGAGATCGCGCTTTGCCAACTCTTCTCCAATCTCCATTACAGGCAGGATGATTAATTCATCTACTACATCCTGACTAGTCTTTCCAAAAATTGCATTAATACCGGCCGGATACCCCAGCAATATAACTGGTTCCCCTATTTTCGTAGCCTTCCCTGAGGTATCAAGGGTTAACACCGGAAGTATCTCTTCATTAGGAGTAAAGCTGAGAAGTGCAACGTCTGATTCATCTGAAACTTTTTCAACCTTAAGGGAAAAATAGTGTTTTACTTCGGGAAAAAAAGCCCTTAATGCAGAAAACTTAACAACGACATCATGCGGCAGTCGAGAGGTGTTGCCACGCCCACCAGGCCACCTGTTTTTACTCCATAAAGGATCTGCAATGTGACGATTTGTCAGTATTATACCTTTTTCACTAATTAAGAATCCGGTCCCGGAAAAGTTATTCATAATAGGAGTCCCATCAGCCATCATTCTTAAAGGTTTGCCACTATTTGCGTCCAGTAAATAATAACTACCCTGAATAAAACAGACCCCCCTTCTATATTTTTCAATAATATCTTCAATGAATGATTGCTGCGATTCCAACACCTGCACCCTTTTTGTAGTTTCATACAGCTTGAAGAAATAGAAGCAGAATAGAGAAAGAGAACCTGTAATGGCAACTACCATAGCAACAAATATATAGTTTCTTGTTAGCTCAGGCAAGTGGTCAACTCTAGTACGGATAAATCTCTTAAAAGAATCAGAAAGGACATTTGTCTTTAAATCTAACTCATCACCTGTTTTCCCGGCAATTTGATCCCGTCCATTATCAAACGATATGCTGCCAAGATCTACACCGTTTTGTTTATATTTTTCTAAATCAGAGGATTCAACACCATTTACTTCTTTCACAAGCCTGATACAAATCTCCGGGCCATCATTGCCAAATCTAACAACGTCGCCATCGTGCAGTTCTCTCTCTTTAATTAACTCCTTATTTACAAACGTAACGGCATTAATACTTATATCTTTTATAATTGCTACGTTATCGATGCAAACAACCTCCGAATGGAGACAACAGACCCCCCGATCATCTAGATCACTAAACCGAATATCAGATGAATAGTGCGTACCAACAACTATTTTATATTTGTCAAAAACATCCGTATGCCCCTTCTTAGATCCTTTAATATGAACAAAAACTAATTTCACTATTCGCTCTTTTATTCTGTTATTTTATAAAGACTTTTTTTTCTAGATATTTTCTAAAATGATTATTAGGACAAGAGTTATTGAACTGTGGGTAATGATAAGAAGATAATAATCCCTTACGCCATTTCTTAGTTACAGTCTCGTTACTCTACGTTATTTCTGATTGCACCCGCATCATTTATCATCATCTTTTTCAGAAAGTATCTCTGGATTGCAAAATTTTCTATAAATCAGGTTAGCAATCCTCTCTATACCTTTAATACTATCGCCATATTCTTTTAGGTTGCTTTTAAATGCATCTATATTATCGAAATTTTTCGCAATATATTGAGCAACGAACGTCTCCGCTGTTAAATAATTAATCTCAGGCCCTTTATCATAAATGTCCTGAGATATTTTGTATGCGACCATATCTGTTATGGCCTTTAAAGAAATATCCTTTGTCGCACTAATCTGTTCCTTAACAGAACTGAAATCAGGAGAAGTTTTATAATAGTGATCATATATTTTATGGGCAATGGACTCTATCCCCTTCATACCATCACCCTCTTCCACCAAAGATAACCGAAGCTCTTCCAAACTATTATAGTTTTCAGAGATGGATTGCGCCACAGACTCCTCAGCGGCAACATAATTTCTACCTGGACTTATGTTGTACGGCCCTTTACGTATCTGGTAAGCCACAAGATCCGTTATAATCTTTAACGATATGTCTGTTAAATCCCTTATTATTCTTTTTATTTCCTGGGCAGTTAATTTCATGCTGAGAGCTCATTCCGAAAGGAAGGTAAACTACAATTAAGATTTAAATTCTACTATACTTATAAACCAATTTCATCAATATTTTGATGTTTTATTGTTTTGTAAAAAGTGGTAAAGCTTGTATAATTTATCCGAGTTAGTACTAAATTCATTATCGCAATTTTAATCCACCCATAGCGATTAAGATTATATGGACAAAGTTGTTTGTCCGTAACTATTACTTCGATACAAAGATCTCTCTAAACAGACAAATTTTTATAAATTAACAGGAAAAATGGATAAGCAATACTCAAACTACCAGAAAAAAGTAATAAAAGGTTATTATGACAATAACGAAACCATTAAGCTACAGAAACTTAGTGAGCTTGTAACCAATTTATATCTAGAAACCAGTGATAAAAAGATAGAAAATGGATGGAAAAGGATAAACAAGATGCTCATTGATTTAAAGGTGAATGAATACCAGATTGAACGTATCATGGAAGAGAAAGATCTTGAATTGCTTTCTAAAAAGATTTCAACACTATTTTAAATAAAACTCCACTTATTAAAGTATAAAAAAAGATGGCAAAATTAAAAACAGATTGCTTTAACCTAGAATACACACTTGAGTGTGGTCAGATCTTCAGGGTCAACAAGCAGGATGGATGGTATTATGTCAACGCCATGGACAAACTCATAAAGATTAGACAGAATGGCGATACAATAGAATATTTCGGCGCAAATAAACCATTTATAACAAATTTTTTCTCCTTAGACGTCCCGTTAAAAAAGATCATTAAAGAGATAAACAGAGACGATAACATGAAACTGGCGACAAAAGAGTATGAAGGGCTACGCCTAATTCGCCAGCATCCATGGGAATGCCTGGTCTCTTTTATATTTTCGGCAGCATCAAACATACCCAGAATCAAGTCATGCGTGGACGGAGTGTCAAAATATTTTGGGAAGAAAATCACGGTTGGAGATTTCGAAAGCTATACGTTCCCCGGTTGCGGCGAGATTAATGACACCCAAAAACTAGAAAAAGCAAGGCCCGGTTTCAGAGGAAAATACGTTTATGAAGCAAGCGCAAGTATAAATGAAAACCACCTGGAATCTTTGAGATCAATGCCATATGAAGAGGCAAAAAATGTCCTTAAAGAGATAAAGGGAGTCGCAGACAAGGTTGCAGATTGTGTACTACTCTTTTCACTTGATTTCATGGAGGCTTTTCCGGTTGACACATGGATTAACAGGATAATGCAGGAACTATATTTTGAGAACAATCCCGTACCTAAAAAAGAGATCCGCACATTTGCCGACGAATATTTTGGAAGGTATGCAGGGTATGCACAACAATATCTGTTTATGCACGCAAGAAACAGGACTAAGTAACATATCAAACGAAACCCTAATCTCTATGGAATCTTTTAAGAAAATCTTTTAAGGATAATAAATGAATAGGTTATGTAGATTTCTTATTAACATTCAACTTGCAACATGTTAAAAGGAAAATAAAGGCTTTCATCCCAATAAAACACAAGAAGAAAAAGCTACGCCATCTTCTCTATCAATGAATACGCCTGATATTGAAACTAAGCAAAAAGAGAATAATGATATAGGTGCTGATAAGTCGGTTGCTTACTACAAAGAAGCAGCTTTGAAAGATACTGCTTTTGCACAATTTAAGCTGTGAGTTAGGTATCATAAAGGAGAATGGGTACCAGAAAACAAAGGCAAAGCATTTAGGTGGTTTAAAAAATCTGCAGGCCAAGGAAATGAAGATGCCCTTACATGGTTAGGATATCATCACGAAAAAGGCTTAGCAAAATGATATCCAAAACTTCCTCATAAAATAGGATATAATTGGGGACAGTTTAATACAAATATGGACTGCGCCGTTTTAAGATAAAAAAACTTTAGCCAATGAATGAATAAATAGTGAGAAATTGATGATAACAAAATGATTGAGCTGATACCTAAGGCCAGGGCATTTTTTAATCTGTTGTCATTGATTTGAATTTTTCTTTTATTTCGACTATTACGTCCCTTGTTCGGCCCTGCTCATCATTGGAGTTATGTATAGTTAAGAGCTCTCTCCTGAATTAAATAAATGAAAAACGAAAAGTTTTTAGAAATTATAGATTCAACTCCGTTAGTCTCAATAGACTTAATCGTCGAAGGGAAGAATGAAAATTATTTATTGGGAAAACGCATTAATAGGCCTGCAAAGGGATACTGGTTTGTTCCAGGAGGAAGAATAAGAAAAAATGAAACGTTAAGTGATGCATTTATAAGAATATCATCTATCGAGCTCGGCATTGAACTCGATTATTCTAAAGCAGTATTGCTTGGTGCGTATGATCATATATATGAAGATAATTTTCATTCAAGAAACTGTATAAATACTCATTACGTAGCACTAGGTTACAAAGTGAGTATTTCAGATGATGCTTTGCTTAAAATCGACGACCAACACTCAGAAATTAAATGGTGGTCAAAATATGACCTGCTCAAAAATACCAATGTTCATAACAATACAAAAAACTATTTTAAGAACACATAACAAACCAGTCAACTTCGCACGCTTCGCGTACTGGGCGAGCTAATGCGCGCCGCTTAGCTTGGCATTAGATGATTAATAAATGGGCATATAGAGCATGAAAGATGAAGAGCGTAGATTATTCGAAAGCTTAGAGGCTCTCCGCGACTCAGCTTGGAATGAATACGCCCAATGCATCACATATAAATGGAAAATGTGTATAACAATATGGACACAATTAGCAGCTTTAATTTATCTAAATCTATTAGAACCAGCAAAGGCATTACAAGACTGTCATGTATTTTTACTTGGTGTTGTATTAATCATTTTGCACTTTTTATAGCAAGGGAGTTTGATGAAGTCAAACGATTCTGATCCTTTAAAAATGCATGAGGCAGAGAATTAGATGCGCGAAATGGTAAATTTAAGTTTTTAGCCACCAACGCGAAAGTTTCCTGCTTTTGACCAATGGTCCCATATTATTTATGTAACAATTACAATTATTCTAACCATTATGGTAATTTCACTTAATCACGATTTAAACGAATCAACTAATAAAGAAGAACAAACAACCATTAACGTAATATCACCGAACAAATCACCCCAGCCGACCGCTAACGCGGGCGGCAGAGTTCAACCATTAGCGTATTAAAATACCTTGTGGTTACATTAACCAGTAGATTAATGTGTTAATCAAAAAAAAAAGAATTATTTAAATGGAAGAACATGAAAAACATATTCAAGCACTTATCAAATTACATCTCGGTATGGAAAGACAAGGCCCAGGTGATACAAACTATTCAAACTATATACTTTCGCTGATTAAAGAGTTACCAGCAAATCCACGCATAGCTGATATGGGTTGCGGTGCTGGCGCGGGAACAATATTACTGTCGGACAGATTTAAATCAAAGGTACGGGCAGTAGACTTCTCGCGAGAATTTCTAAATGAGCTGATAAATCGAGCAAAACAGAGAGGACTTGAACATTTAGTAGAAGAGATCGAAAGCAACATGGGGAGTCTTGATTGGAAACCAGAAACCATTGATCTGCTTTGGTCCGAGGGCGCCGCTTATAACTTGACATTTGCAGGTGCATTGAAAGCATGGCGACCATTGATGGCCGCTAATGGAATTGCTGTTATTTCGGAAATGAACTATTTCACAAGTGAAGTGCCGGAATCAGTACAAGTTTATTGGCAAAATGCCTACCCTACCATCAGTAGTGAATCAGAGAACTCAAATCATGCAAATTCATCAGGTTTTGAGGTTTTAGGAATTCACCGTTTGCCATCAAAGGCTTAGTGGGATAATTACTATGGACCACTTAGAGAAAACATGAACTCTTTCAAGCACTCGGGAGACAGAATCATGCAATCCGTTATTAAGGAAACAGGAGAAGAAATGAAGCTCTTTGAAGAGTATGAGAAACATTACGGATATTCTTTTTATATCATGAGAGCGGTGTAGTGATATAACGCTTACCATATCCACTGGTACGGGAGCAAAAAGCCGCGCCCCACAGTCCAATCGTTATACAACTTCAATCTTAATAGAAGCGAGAGCAGAATCAAATGTCTAAACTTTTGCAAATTGCACAACTTGGTCATCCAATCCTTCGGCAACGTGCATCAGAGGTAGCTGATTGGCTTTGTCCCGAAATTCAATGTCTTGTTGAGGATATGTTACTGACAGTAGCGGATGCTAACGGGGCAGGAATTGCCGCCCCTCAGGTATATGTCAGCAAGCGGATTTTTATTGTTGCCTCTAATCCAAGTTACCGTTATCCAAACGCCCCCAAGATGGATCCAACACTAATAATCAATCCAGAAATTACTTGGAAGTCTGATGAAATCAACAACGATTGGGAAGGATGTCTCAGCATCCCTGGAGTTCGTGGGTTGGTACCGCGACATAAATCTATACGGATTGCGTATACAACTCAACACGGAGACCATGTTGAACATGAATACTCCGGTTTTATCTCAAGAGTCTTCCAGCATGAGTTCGATCACCTTGAAGGTGTCGTATTTCTTGACCAACTAGACTCGACAAAAAACATTGTTATGGAAAAAGAGTGGCTTAAACGGATTGCGGGGAAACAGTAAACTGCACTCGGAATTTAAACCAATTGATCTCAATGTGATATAAGCCAATGATGTGATCACCCATTGGCCGGTCATCCATGAATAAGTATTTCAGACAATTTCCCAGTTATTTAAGTTATAAGTATAGTTTATAGTAACACCGAAATTTCCCGATTTTATATTCTCGCAAAACCAGTTGATTTATGATTTCAAGGGTTTGCTTTATTACAAATCAATGTGTGTCCACTGCTTTATAAGACATCAAAGATAAGAATCCATAATGCGTCAAAGCCGCAATCAAAACACAGAATACAGGAGTCAGGAGACAGAATTCAGAATAAAGCATAGGTTTGTGCTTGTTTTACAATATTACTAATATTATTAACTAAATATCAGATATCCTGCAACCCTTCATGCAATTTTGTACCCTGTAAACTGAACCGCAAATTTGCTTTAAAATTGTTTATTGTGATAGTATATATAGTACTAATAGTTTCTACACAAGCACGGATAGAATTCTTACCGTCATACGAATTTACTTTAATTAAAATACATATATACTGTATATCAATATTAATTATTTCGATTATTATTTATAAAGGCAAAGCAACTTTTTCATAGAAACTTAGTTTCCTTCTGATGGTAAATGTCACATAAAAGCGTAACTTGAGACTAAAAGAGCCAAGTAGCAGAATTCACTAAAATAACGACAGGCGGTGATAATCGCCAGACATCTCGCAGATTGGTCAAAAATGACTATAGTTTCTTTTGCTATAACCAATCAGAAATACGCTTTATAATAAATTGGTCGTAATAGTAAATCTAAACTAACTTTAAAATTTGGAAAATAATAGTATGAAAATAGAAAGAGAACTCAGTGCGTTAGAAACTAGCTTTATTGCTTCACAACCAAATATTAATATTGCAGTAATTGAGGTGTCAGGGAAAATCGAGGCAGAAACCATGTCTAAGTCAGTGACTCTATTGATGAAACGATATCCCTCTTTTAGGAAAAATACCAGCAGTCATAATGCTCCATTTCATTGGGTTGAAATTAATAAACCACCCACTTTCCGTGTTGTAGAAAGTGATAGTTGGAAGTTGGTAGCAGAAGAGGAATTAAGAAATCATTTTAAGTTAGGGACACAAACTCATCTTTGGCGTGCAACGCTTGTTAAATTAACGAAAAATCCTCAATCACACGTCCTGCTTTTTATGTATGAGCATGGAATCGCTGACGGTATGAGTAAAGTAATATTGGTCAATACGTTATTAAACTACTATACCCTTTTGACCAAAGGTAAGCATTTAGTAGTAAATAGCCTTCCTGCACATCAGAGTGTACTTGAATATCAAAGATTAAACCCAAACCGTGTGATTCGGCAAGAGGATGTTGATCTTCTCATTCAGGAGGTAACAGAACACAACAAATCCTGGAAATCTAGCATATTGTCAGGTCACTCAACACAAAGTCCCCCTAATGATGAGACAAATGGCTTTCTTTGTGTTGATGGGGATAGTTATAAATTAAAACAAATGGTTACTGCCGCCAGAAAGTATCAAACAACGGTCGGTTTGGTTTTGTTAACCTCAGCAGCATGGGCAATGGCAAAACTGGATAGACTTCATAGGCTAAAAGAGGCTAAAGAGAAATTTTGCGTTGATATAAATATGGACATCAATGAAAGAATGAGAGTCGTTCCCGCTCTTGGAAATGAACATATTCAACTCTTTATCAGTATGATTCCACTGAAACTTAATGTTGATGACCGAGATTCCTTTTGGCAATCAGCCTTTAAAATTAGTAAACAAGTGCATAAAAAAATCTCCATGTCCCATAACTATCAAATGGTTTTAGAACACCAAGAAAAGATTGGCGAACCTTACTGGAAAGCAGACGCAAATTTCTCATCTATGGGACGAAATCCATTTTCTTCCAAATACGATAACATAGAGGTGAAAAAGATGCACCACATTGGATCAAAATGGAGTCCATTTTTTGGACGTTTTGTTTTTCTATCTCAATCCGTTTCATCAATAGGGTACGATCTGGTGTATGAACAAATGGACCATGAAAACGCCAAGCAGATCATGTCGATGTGGAGTGGTTTGACAGAGATATCCGGAGATTTAAATGAAGAATACACTTTCGCTGAATTTCTGAACATGAAAGTAGATCCGATCTAATAAACTATCAAAAAGCGGAGTAAATAAAAAATAATTAAAAGGATAAAACTATGTCTAAAATTAAAATTCTCTCGTGGAACGTTGAGCATTTCAAGTCTGATAAACAGACCGAGATCGCAAATATAATTAAAAGTTATGATCCTGATATTTTTGGTATAATAGTAAATGTAGATTTACTATATCTTGTTAACACTTGAAGAAGCCTCCTATATGATTATCAGACCTTGAAAGTTGATCATAACATTCGGATTACTTTCAAAGCCTTCATGCAATGATTACCTTTTATAATGTTTTCGTATGCACTCAGTTGCCCAGATGAATGCCATATCCTCAAGCCTGTATCGCCGTACCACGGCAGACAATCTCCAAGTTCGATGCTGTATCCTATTCAGAGGCCAAGGCAGACTCTTCCTCAAGAAGAGACCAAGAACTAACTGAGCACTGCAAGCCTTGCCCCACCTAAGACCGGACAAACCTGCTTGTTTCCGGTTGATCCAAAGCCATTTAAGGAAGGTGCGTTTTCCGGTTTTTGACCATGCATCATGGCCGATTAGGAAACGAACTGAATTACCGGTCTTGTTTACCCCGAACTGGTCTCTGGGGACACCTTCTTCTTCCACAAGTCTTCGGCAAATGGGCCGGCTATAATTTCCCTTCGTATCCCAGGGCATCATTTCCTTCGACTGGCTTATTCTTGCTATGTCACCTACCTGTCGCATATTTATAAAGGGTAGCGGAAAGTGAATAAATCCGCTGTGTAGCCGGTACTCCGACATGGATAATCCTGAATACCCTCCTCGTTGCAGGTCATCGCTTAATGGATCTGGTTCTCTTTTCCATATGTAATCGCCACCATGACCTGTCAGAAGTACTGTCTTATCAAGTAAACTTGCTGCAGCTGCCACGGAGACCTCCTTTCCCTGACCATCCGCAACCAGGAAAGCCGGTTCTACCAGGTCTTTTCCTTGCCAGCCGAGCCGATCGATGACAATGCAGTCGACACCAAGGATTCGAGCTATGTCGTTCCCATCATCGGCAATGCCGGGACGTGACTCATTGAACGTCAAAACGTGTTGCAGACCTGCCCGTTTAGCCAGGGCTACACAGGCAGCAGAATCATAACCCCTCGATAGTGTTCCCAGCCAAGTATATGGTGTTGAACGACAATGGTCAGTCAGATTCTCTCTGATCCTTCTGAGAACATTGCGCATCAAGCAAACATAATCATCAAAACCACGGAGATCGTATCTAGTGAATGGTTTTAAAGATTCGGTCAGTTTCGTGCCATCCCAAATGAGATTTTTGAAGTAAACCAGTCGAACGAATTCATCCACGAGTGGTAACTTAGGCAGATGTCTCTTAAAGCCGGATCGAATTGATGTAAAGAAATCAACGTAGCCTCGATATGCAGGATCAAGAACAGCATCCGTTGCTTGGAGGATGCAGGGCAGTGAGTTCGAAACGTAAGACCGTCCCTTTTTGGAAATGACGTGAAGTCGGTCCACGGTAGATCCGGACGATACAAAGTGGACATTAGAACGCAGTCGGGCTCCAGTGCCAAAGACACAATCTGTCATGTCAAAATTTCCAGCTTGAAATTCAGAATCCCATACCGCCTCACAGAACCAACCAGGCTGAACTTCTAAACTTCTTCCGTGATAGACGCGGATCATAAACGACCCTTGATCGCAGATAGAAAGCCACGCAAGAGGAGGCCATTCTAAAACCTCCTTATAGTTGAACTCAAACTCAATCATTAGTTACTTCCTAATTGTGTTCTAATTTTAAACATGGATTAAGAATAATGGTATCGCCTTCATTAAATTCCGTCTCCATGCTGCCGCAAAGATTCTTGTAAAACTTCTTAACTAATCTCAACTTTTCGGATACCGTTCTAACCTTATCCATAACACCCACATTAGGTCATCAAGTTCCTTCTTTAAATACTTTAAGTGCAATTTCCAAAAAGTCTATATCTCTGAGTCTATAGTACCTTCCTTTTTCAAAGGAAGTTAAGCCCTTTATAGAAAATATTACATTTAGAACTAAGCGGTTTATACTACTTTATATCGTCATTAAGTTTATATAATACCACTTAAGAGGTGTTCCTTCAATTGTGCAAGTTAGAGGTGAGGTACAGTTACAAACAGGTATGCATTAGTGAATACAGAATTAGATACCATAATGCACAATCAGCCAACTGAAACTAAATACAGAATATTTAATATTCTAAAGATGACAATAAGTTTAGCATATATAAATCAATTATATGTTGTAACAAAACAAACAAAATATTTGTTGATGATGTCGCTGATTTACCATGATTTATAGCTCATAGCAAATCAAGAAAAAGAATTCATTCTAAATACTGGAATAGAGTGAATCTTTGAAAAAGAATAGTCAAAGAAGACGGCGTTCAAATCCTTAAGCTAAAATGGTATTTAATGTTTGCTCGACCATATGGCCAAGTAATCAGATAATGAACTTTACAAAATTGAATATAGAAAAAACGTAAGAAAATATATAGAATTAAACTCAAATACAACAATAATATCAAAACTGAAAGAAGCTAGGTTATTGAATACCCATAGATAGAGCGGCTTAGTTAAAAAAGTTTTATCAGTTATTGAGCGAACAAAAAGAAGTAAACAGATTACATTAAGAAAGTGTTTATTGTAACAGTATAGTCTTAATCTTTGTATTCAAGTACAGATAAGATCCTTAATGGTAGATGCATAGATTGGAAGGTAACCATGAAACTGATTGGGATATATACAAAAAGCCATCAAGTACTAAAAGATGAATGGTTTCTACCCACGTTAAAAGATGATTACCATGTTCAGCTACATGCCAGTAAGCTTTCAGGACAAGGCCGATACATGGAAGATGACTGGGTGAAGGGTGTTATCCTCAAATCAGATATCATAATCGAAGCTATCAGAGAAAATTGGGGAGATGTAATTGTTTACTCAGATATGGATGTGCAGTTTTTTTCCCCCACAAAAAAACTGATTTTGTCTTCCATTAAAAACCAAGACATTGTCTGTCAGAAGGATACTCCGACGGGTGCCTTGTGTACTGGTTTCTTTGCAGTTCGTTGTAATGATAAAACATTATGGCTTTGGAAGCAAGTACGCACTCATCTATACGAAGAGCAAAGAGATCAACTTATTTTTAACAGAATCCTGCATAGTTCTGCTAATATCCGCTACAATTGTTTGCCCACATGCTTTTTCGGCGGCGGGACATTTAACGGCAAGGCATGGTTGCCTGAGCAAAGAATTTTTGTCTCCGTAAATCCTGTCATGCACCATGCCAATTGGGTCATCGGTATCAATCATAAAATTGACCAGTTAAAGGCAGTTAAGTCAATTGTTAGAAAAGGCTTATTTGCTATCATATGGAATAATATTGAATACCGGCTTAGGGAAAATCAGGGATTTATAAAAGATGATACAGAATTTATATCAACCACTAAAAATAATTATGACCTTGAAAATAAACAAAACGCGTAAGCTAAGTCGCATACTATTGGAAGCGTCAACTGCCTGTCAATTAGAATGTCGTTCCTGTCCTACGGCTTCTGGTGAAACAGGTAAAAATCTAGGCGTTGGATTTCTTAAATTTGATGATTTTAAGCGTTTAGTTGACACAAATCCATCCGTATCAAGTATCGAATTATCGAACTGGGGAGAGATATTTCTTAACAAAGATTTGTCCAAAATCATAAAGTACGCGTATAAAAGAAACGTAGCGTTGTACGCACAAAATGGAACTAATCTAAATCATGTTACTGTGGAGGTCCTGGAAAATTTGGTGAAATACCGTTTTCGTGCTCTTACCTGTTCTGTAGATGGGGCAAGCCAGGAAACATATTCTACCTACCGTATTAAAGGTGACTTTACGAGGGTGATGGATAATATAAAAACCATCAACAAATATAAAGCCCTATATGGCAGTCCTTATCCGGTTCTGTATTGGCAGTACGTCGTTTTTGGTTATAATGAGCATGAAATACCAAAAGCAAGAAAAACAGCAGTGGAATTAAACATGAACCTTAGACTTAAGCTTTCCTGGGATGATTTCTATTCAGCGTCATTCTCACCGGTAAATGATAAGGAGCTTGTAAGATTTGAGATGGAAACAGGCGTCGCGAATAGGACAGAATACAGAGAGAGATACGGTAAGGAATTTATGAAAAAGTGTTGTTTAGATTTGTGGAAAAGCCCCCAGATCAATTTTAATGGCCGGTTATTAGGATGTTCAGTAAACTATTGGGGGGATTATGGTAATGTTTTTAAGGACGGGTTGGCAAAATGTTTGAACAATGAAAAACTGACGATTGCCAAAGAAATGATTATGGGAAAAATAAAAGCTCAGCCGGGTATACCATGCACGCAATGTAAAGTGTATCATAGGTTAAGGAAACTCAATGACTGGGTTTCTGCTTCGGATATTATGGGCCATCATGCCAAAAGTAGAAGGCACATATTCCTTGAAAATAAATTACTTGGCGATCAGTTAACGGATTGGATGGTAAGAAGAATAAACACGGTAAAGAATTGGGTACGTGCTTTTCGCGAGATTAAGAGATCGGATGAATTTAATAAGTCATCTACTAATGGGTGTGCCTCCTCCCAGAAAAACAAAAGAGTGGTAAAATTATGTAGCGGGATTTACCCGTTGGAATTGCCTCTTGCCCCTGATGAAGAAGCCGGATGGAAAGGATACCCTATTTTCACCGGACGTATCCCTAATGCATTAAAATTATCTTGCCACGTTTCAGTTCTAACACATAACAGTTATCCACATCCACCGCACAAACATAAAGAAGAGGAAATTCTTTTGCTCATGGCCGGAGAACTTGATGTGATACTGCCACAGATGGATCGTAACAAAAAAGAGTTAAAAAGACGACTAAGTGCCGGCCAACTTCTCTATTATCCGGCCAATACCTTCCACACGATCCACACAGTAAGCCAGGAACCGGCGACCTATATGATGTTTAAGTGGTACAATGATCCAGTCAAATCTGACTCAACGCTAAGTTATGGGCAGTTTAACTTTCTTGATAGTCACTACAATTCCGAAAAAGAGAAAAGCATTAATATCCGGCATGTATTTGAAGGTCCTACCGCATGTCTTAAAAAATTGCACTGTCATACTTCAAGCCTGGAGCCTGGTATTAGTTATGATCCGCATATTGACCGACATGACGTGGTGATCATAATGCTTCAGGGCGAAGTCGAAACATTAGATAAACTTGCAGGCCCGCACAGCGTCATTTTTAATCTTGCAGGTAAACCGCATGGAATACGAAATAGCGGCCAACAAACAGCACGATATGTTGTGTTTGAATTTCATAGATGGTCTATTGTCGATACCTCTCCGCTTGTTTCGTCCCTATCCAAATCAACGAACCCAAGACGGTGGAAAAGAAAATTGAGAAATCTTTTTTCTTAATTTAGCATTTTGTATTTGTTATCTGATTATTATTGTTTTCTGTAAATAGAGTCGGAAGTCATTCGTGAGTTAGTTGAATAAATGTTATAAATATATAATATTGTAAAATTCAAGTATCTAACAATTCAATCAGTCTACAGCAAAAGCACGGTGGCTGATTCTTTAGTTATTCGGGTAAAAATAGCGCGCAAATGACCACTCAAAGAGAAAATTTAATACTTATACACGGGCTGTTCGGCTCATTAACATACTTTGATCCCAAAAAATATTTATCAGGGATTAATGTATATACACCTCATATGTATTGTTATGGTAACGCAGATTACTTGAAAAACCTAACACTGCAAGATCAGGTCAATTTTATAAAGAGATTAATATTGGATAATATTAAAGATCCATGTTGGATTTTAGGGCATAGTGTGGGTGGGGCAATTTTAAATATATTTGCATCTCAGAATCCTGAACTAGTTAAAGGAATTATTAATGTAGAAGGTAATTTTACGTTGAATGATGCATTTTGGTGTAATAAGATAGAGCGAATGGATATTGATGAATGGACCAGTGAGTATAAAAAGATATCAAGCAATCCTAAAGATTGGTTAAGGAATGTAGGTATAGAGATAACTCCAGAACGTTTGATGTGGGCAAAAGATATATTTTCTTACCAAACAGAACAAGCAGCGCTGACAGTCTCTTGTGCTGTTGTAAAGGACACTAATTCTCCAGAATATAGAGATGCCGTGAACAAAGTAATTGAGGGTGATATTCCAGTCCATTTAGTTGCCGGAGAACGTTCTGCAAAGGATTGGGATGTCCCTATAAATGCCCGTAAATCAGCAAAAGATTTCCATATTATAGAAGGTACTGGGCATATGATAATGCTAGAAAAACCTAAGGAATTTTGTGATCTGATAATAAAAATAGTGTCCGCAAGTGCATAACTATAAGTAGCATAAAACATGCCGTTGAATGCGGGATTATGTATCAACATACATTAAATCATGGATTTCAAATTCAAATACAGGAAATATGCAGAAGCACTTTATAGTGCTCTTCGTGAAGATGCTTTCTATATTACCCTGGAAGAATCAATAGAAGATGGAGAATCATCTAAGGAAGCAATGCTCAGATACATGGAATATTCAATGATCGAAGGAGAAAAAAGTGGCGAGCTATATATTCCTGAAGATCATGAATACGGAGTGTCTATCTGGACAATGCCCATGAATAGTGAACTAGAAGCTAAGAAGCATCATGAAAAAGAAAAGTTTCTTCTCTATAAAATGGGAGACAAAAGCTTGAAAATATATAATGCAATAGTTGATATTATGTCAGTCAATGCAGAACCGTTTATAGGTAACGACTTTTGGTACCTTTCAATTGTTGGGGTTCGCCCAGAATTTCAAGGACAAGGGCTTGGAGCAGGGCTCATAAGAGATGTATTAAAACGAGCTGATACACTGCAAGTGTCCACATATCTGGAAACTTTTACTTCACGAAATATGACTTTCTATAAACGCTTAGGTTATAAAGAAGTTAAATCTTTTCATGAGCCAACAACGAAGGCAGAATATTGGCTAATGATTAGAGAGCCATCAAAGTCATAACATATTTTAAGATTTTGTAGTTTTTATCAACATTGTCCGGTTAGTCTTTTGCTATGGGACAATATTACATATTTTATGAAACCGATATACCATACTTGGTTTTCTTTTATTTAATTCAGACTATGAAGAAAGAATTCGGAGAAAAATACGGTTCTATAGAGGATGTTAACTTTACGGCAAAATACCGTGCAAGTTGTTTCTGCAATGCAGTGGAATACGAAGTAAGGGCTGATCCAGTTGACGCAAAAATCTGCCACTGCTTAGGATGCCAAAAATTACACGGCGCACCAATGCAGTGGGCCGCTATATTTCACAAACACGACGTTAGAATAACCAAAGGAATAGAACAGCTGCATTTTTATAACAATGAGTTCCACAAACTTGAGAGGATTCTTCCTTGTAAAGTTAGTTGTGGTTTGTGTCACACCCCTATTGCGGATGAAGGGCGCAATATGTGGCTAGCGTTTCCATCCCTCTTTGGTTTTGGCGGGACATTAAATGTTCCAAAGAAATTCAAACCGACTTGCCATATTTTCTACAGTATGTGTATTATCGATATTGATGATGATTTACCTAAATGGTCAGGCCACAAAAACAAATCACAAAGATTGTAATTAATCGTCTTGTGGGTAAACCCACATGTATGACTTAATAATTAAAGATTTACTAATTGAGAATTTCTAACAAATGAAGGTGCTATTTTATCTGTAGAATTTGGGTTCTGGCACATACAGATTATTGCAACGCTGGTTTATATTCCCCATCTAATTATCAATCAAAATTCCAGGAAAAAACTTTAATAACAAACTTCCTTGCGAAGCAACACATTTTTTATGGGAAAATATCTATAATTTTTATGTTGTAAAACCAATATAATAAGAATAATTTCCATCGCAATTTTTAGAGTTGAACATCAATATTATCAAAGTATTATAGTAATTATATTATCCCAAAAAAGTCTTGAATTTTATTAAATATTAATCTATCCTTGTATTCCTTCTAGATAACAATTTTTTATCATCTCGGTCCACCTTCTGTACAGTTTTGATCAGATTAGGTTTGTGATGTAATTCATCATGCCTCTTAAAGAACTAATATAAATATGCAGGCCGCATAAAAACATATAAACTAAATACAAAAATGGATGAACAACATCAATGGGTAGAAGAAAAAGGAAACACTGAAGAACGCCTAAGAATGCTATTTGAATATGCCCCTGATGCTTATTATTTATCTGATTTAAAAGGTACATTTATAGATGGTAATAAAGCAGCTGAAGAGATAACAGGTTACAATAGAAAAGAGTTAATAAATAAGAACTTTTTCCGATTAAAGCTTCTATCTCCAGGCCAAATTCCAAAAGCAATAAAACTTTTGCTGAGAAATGCACGGGGTTTGCCAACAGGACCAGATGAATTTATTTTTACACGTAAGGATAAAAAGAAAATTGTTTTGGATATAAGGACGTATCCTGTAAAAATAAGTGATAAGGCTTTAGTTTTAGGTATTGCACGTGATATTACCATTCGCAAGCATATGGAAGAGGAATTAGAGAGACACAAAAGCCATCTAGAAGAATTAATTGAGGAAGGTAATGCAAAACTCATAGAATCGAATAAACAACTCCAAAAGGAAATCCTTGAACGTAAGAAGTCAGAGAATGAATTGCTGCAAGCAAAAAAACATTTTGAGACTTTAGCTAGAGTTTCACCTGTTGGTATCTGGCGTTCAGATAAAAATGGAAAGTGGATATACATAAATGAACAATGTAGCTCAATTATAGGATTAACCAAACAGGATGCATTAGGAGATGGGTGGTCAAAACATTTGCATCAAGACGATAAGAAAAGTTATTATGAAAATTGGGAACGTTGCTTAAAAGAACATATACTTTTTAAATTCGAATATAGATTCTTACTTTCTGACGGAAGAATTAAATGGGTGTTAGGCCAATCTACACCAGAAATAAACTATCAAGGCCAAATTATTGGTCATGTTGGCACATTAACAGATATTACAGAGCGTAAACTGTGGGAGAAAGAGCTTTTAAAGGCACAGAAGCTCGAATCCATTGGTGTCCTTGCCGGTGGCATCGCCCATGATTTCAATAATATCCTAACCGCTATTCTTGGTAATACTAATTTAGCAATGATGCACTCAGAAAGAGACAAGAGAATTTATGATTTCCTGCAAAATATTGAGAAAGCATCAATGCGAGCAATGGACTTGACACGTCAGTTCATTACATTTTCAAAAGGAGGGGAGCCGGTTAAGAGTGTTGTACTTCTACCGGAATTAATAAAAGAAACAACGGATTTCGCTTTGAGAGGCTCTAACATTAAATGCACACTCGCTATGACTAATAACATATGGCCAGTTGAAGCAGATAAAGGTCAGATAAGCCAGGTAATTCATAATCTTATAATTAACGCTAAACAAGCAATGCCTACAGGAGGAAATATTACAATATCTGCAGAAAATGTCACCAAAGATGAAGCAGTAGATAATGCTCTGTTAAGACGAGACAACTATGTAAAGATAGCTGTAATAGATAATGGGTTCGGAATACCAGATGAGATTGCGCATAAAATATTTGATCCATATTTTTCCAATAAAGCAAAAGGAACTGGGTTAGGATTGGCATCTTCATATTCAATAATAAAAAATCACAGAGGTGTAATTACTTTTGAATCTACAGTGGGCAAAGGGACTTCGTTTTTCGTGATCCTTCCAGCATCTATAAAGAAATATCGCAAGCAAAAGGATGAAAATAGAGAAGAAATAAGATCTCCTTCCAGAAATTTCAAGGTAATGGTTATGGATGATGAAGAGAGTATCAGGAATCTGGTATCTAACATGCTTACTAATATGGGTTATGAAGTTGTTTGCGCTAAAGATGGTAGAGAAGCCTTAGGTCTTTACAATGATGCGAAAGAACCATTTGATGTTATAATATTGGATTTAACAATACCTGGAGGTATGGGTGGCAGTGAAGTCATAAGTAAACTTCGCGACATAGATCCTAATGTAATTGTTATTGTCTTTAGTGGTTATTCTAGTAATCCAATAATGTCAGATTACAAACGGTATGGATTTAACGGTGCTTTAACTA
The DNA here is from genome assembly GCA_021777055.1 of Candidatus Anammoxibacter sp. Lineage (GTDB taxonomy): Bacteria > Planctomycetota > Brocadiia > Brocadiales > Anammoxibacteraceae > Anammoxibacter_A. The sequence continues at coordinate 65,560 of JAIQZO010000036.1, forward strand.
AGCCATTTACATTACATGAGATGAATAAGCTCCTATCAAAATTAATTGCAAACAAATGCTAATTAATTTGTTAAGTAGCGCAATCATATTCTTTAAATTAAGTATTATAAAAGAATAACAATATAGAGCCTTGTAGTTAAGTATACTTTAAAATTCGTACTCTACCCCCAACAGAAAACCGTAAACTTTGGTACGAATTGCACTATTGTCATAATCACCACCAATAATATCACTATTATCAACAAACTCCGTATCACCTATAGAAAATTGAGATGAAACGCTCGCTTTCAGCCTTTCCCATTTATGGCTATATCCAATAGTAAAGTTATGCTTTAATGTGGCTGGGATTAAAGGTATAAGCGTATCGGCAGGAATCGGATTCTCATTGAAGATATAACCAAAACGAAACACATCTGTATCATTCCCCTGATAAAAATACTCATAACCAAACCTGTATACAAAGGCATCTTCCCAATCAAGAGGAATTTCGTCGTTAATGGTTTCTCCAATAGTTCTGTTAAATAATGGATTGTTGCCATCCGTTAGTTCAAGATCAAATCGATCAAACGCAGAAGCCCAATTAAACCAAACAATATCAACTGAAAAGCGATGAGAGCTTCTTACAAAATGAAGAATCCCAAATCCAACGTATCTGGGCCACTCAAAATTTGACTTAACGTCATATTCTGCTTCTCGATTGAAGAGTTGCCTTCTAAAAGGTGAATTCTTGGGAAGAACAACATCTGTTTCACCTTTTAAAGTTGCTTTGGATTCACTAATAAATGACATACCAATCATTGTTCTCGCTGAAACCTTAAATTGAATACCACCAGTATAAGAAAGTCCAAAATTATCTTTGGCAGATAAATCAGCTATAACGCCTAGTCCAGCTAAACGTCCTGTCTGGAATGTGCTTGGACTCTCAAATCCTGCTCTTTGAAAAGAGGGCCCAACTGAAAGACCTATGGTGAGTTTTTGATTGATTCTGTATGAGGTAGCAAATAACATTTTTACTAATGACGCGTCGGATTCATAAAGTTGATTACCAAAACTAATTTCAGTAGGAGAAAAGCGTCTCTTTATTGAGTGTTTAAGATGATATTCCGTGCCAAAACCAGCTGGAGCATAGACACCAAAGCCAAATGCAAATTTACTATCTTCATGGCTTTTATAACTAAACGAGAGAGATGGAATTGTAAATACAGAATGTTTTAGGTAATCTGAATCTTGACGATCTTCATACTTTATTTCTGGATATATAAAATGAGATCCAATATCTAACCTTTTTCCAGGTGGCATGTTGACTAATGAAGCAGGATTATCATGTATTAACTGACCATTATCCCAATGGGCTATGTTTGTTCCACCACGCCCAGATGAAACAGCTCCAATACTGTCCAATACAACAGCAGCTGAAAATATTTCTTTGTGCGCTACAAGAAAAACCGTCCCAATATAAATAAAAAGAATGAATAATTTCTTTGAGAAAAAGATCATTTTAATGAGCGAAGGACTTTTATTGGAGAAACAATGTGTTTAATTTTTATATTCTAAAACCATCATAGAAGAACAATTAACATGGCAATACCACTCTTCCTTGATAATGAGAAGATGAAGCTTCCATGTATAATTTATTTCATGACTATTCATTAGAAAGATACGTTTGCCGACCACACCAGTCTGGGCATTTACCTGAATCATTATGTTCTTTATAATATCTGTCTTTCACTATAAGATCAGATTATAACGTTCTCCACTTGTAATATCGTAAGCACCGTGTCAGTGTTGCACCCTATTTAAAATATCACGTCCAACCCTATGTCTAATTTCAACATCCTCTTGTGGGAAAGACTCTGTCTGTTGACATAAACGGCACCCTTCGAATTTCATTCCAAGGCAGAGATTGAGTGTTACTTCACTATCATTCGTATGAAAGACAAGAAAAGTGCCTCTCCTAACTTATACTTAGCGTTGTCCGGTTGGCCTTTTTTGCAGTGAAAAAGGCTAACCGGACAACGCTGAATATTTATAGTTTATTAAATTTCGTTCGCATATTATACTATACTATTACAGCGTACAAACTTGTTTTTCTAGAAAGATGTTTGATTTGTACAACGATTAGAAATGGCACTGTTGGCAATGCTAAATACGGAGGGATCTGTCTTCTTATGGGCATATCGATAAATGGTTATGAATCGAGCCATTACCAGTATCCTGTATCTAGAGTAACGTCACCGGCTTCATCTTTTTGGTTGCGGCTTAACCGTAACATGAAAGTTGTCTTATCAGACTAACTGCGTAAATATGATAAGGAGGATAAGTTTTGCGTAACATAAGAAATGGTATATTAATACTTACTCTACTATTTTCTATCTTACCCGGTTGTGTTTGGGTTGAAAAAAGGGATTGGATGGGAAAAGATCTGGAAGATTTGATTCTTACCTATGGAAGGAGTGATTATATAACGTATGAGGATAATGATAACGGAGCATATGAAAAGAAAAGATACACCTATAGATTTGAGTCCGAACGTACCCTAAGTGGACGTACCTATTCAACAAACAGATTAATTAATGAAGTTCCTGCGCCCCCATCTAATCCAACTCACGGGAAACCAAGGACCAGACACACGGTAGAATGGAGAACCTTCTATATTGATAGTGAAGACAGAGTATATGATGTTAAAGGCGGAATTCCGGTTACTGATAATATTAAGTCCTCCCCGGATACCCTTAATCAACTTATTCATTCAAAACAATTTGACTCTATGCCGCAAGAGTTAAGAGATGCAGAATTAGATCGGTTACTTAAAAAGGAGAACAAAAGTAGTGAAAAGGCTGAGAATGTTTTAAATGAAGAATGATTCTTATGGGTTATTTGTGAATTCCTCATTATGCAAATAACATATCCAATATCTTAGAAAGAATGAGTTTGCAGTTCGTTCTCTATATTTTCTACCATTTTAAGGGCTTCATGCCTTATGGTAAGTGCTAAAACTCTTATATCCCCAAACGTGTCTATAAATTTGCTATCATCGATAATGTTCATATAGCTATCTATTGATTTCTTATAATAAATTATCCTCTCTTCCGGAAATAAAAGGCCAAGTTCATAAAAGAGATCAGCCATCCGATGTTGTGCATTTACCGGAGTAAGGCCTTTAAATCTATTTACTAACGCTTTAAAGTGGCCTAATGCTTTAGAATAATAAATCTTTGTTCCGTCAATGTTACCCATATCATAAAATACAAGACCTAAATAGTGGTAGGATTCTGCAAGTGAGTATTGATGTTCCTGCGCGTCTTCTTTATATCCTTCTCGCAGTTCTTCCAGTATGTTACTTGCCCGTCTTTCCATTGCATCAACAGTAGTAATACTCAAGGGTATATGGGAATCTTCCAATTCATTATGGCTTGCCACCTTTACATTGGGATAAAGTAACTGTGTAATACAATCTATCGTTAATCCTTTAATAAAATAGACTTCACTTACACAGTCAAATTTGCGTTTCTTTACTCTTGCGTTCAAGATAATATCCACATCTGTCTTGCTTATTCGAAACTCTTTGTCTAGAAATTGGATTAATTCTTCATCGTTTGCATTATTTAATTTATTATGCAGCTTTAGTAATGCCACCAATATTGCCATCTGATAAGATGGGGGATCACTCAGCAAGACTGTTTTCCTAAAAAAGATTAACCATGGATTCTTGCAAGAAAAATAATTGTTTGCCGAACTATTATAGAATACTTCTAATGCAACCTTAAGTTTACAGGAAATCCAATCATCCGGATCTCTATAATTAAAATCTCTGTATAGATCGTTAATTTTGCTAAAATATGAAGCAAACATGTCCATCATTTCTAATGAATTCAATTTACGGTATATCTTAAGCTCATGGGGACTATATTTTAATGCTTTTTTATAATACTCCATTGCTTTGTCATGCTTCTGATCTAAAATATGTGTATCTCCCAAGTATTCATAGTATCTCTTTATCATCTTCGCTGGCTTGGGCCCACCCTTGGTTAATCCACTTAAACGGTCTGCTTCTTCAAAATGATTTATTATAGACTCTTTTGTGAGCCCAGTCTTTATTGTAAGAAGTTCAACACCTGTAATATACTCATAAATGGCGTCAGATTTCAGTAAGAATCCATTATTAATGTACTGCTGTTTTCTTATTGTCTGTATACACTCCTTTGCATTGCGAAAGAGCCCAAATTCTGTATATACATACGCAAGCTGAACAAGAGTGATTAAACATTTAATTTCGTCTTTTTCTCTTTCGTATTCCTCTTTGTACTTCTTAATAACTGTTTTATAAATGAGAGGAATTATCTCCAACTTATCTTTTCTTATATGCACTACATGAACCGTTACATCTCCTGTATCAGGGTCTATTGTTACACCCGGGACACGTCTTCCATCTGGATATTTTATCCATGGTGTTTTTTTTATGATACTTGCGGTAAAGACCATATCGTTACCCCTGGCAAGATCAGATGAGTTCCAAATTTTGTCCCATGGGATTTCGTCTCTCTTTTCAGTTCCAGGCCTGGTTATCTTGAAATTCTTTAATACGTCTATCTCCTCTTTTCTAAAAGAGTCCCAATTCTTAAAATTCCTTAATAATTTTTCGTCTTTAGCAACCGAAGCAGGTAATAGTCTAATGCTCATCTCACCACCAAGATTTTCAACTATTAGTGCGCTTAAAACTGCTTCAGGAACTCCACCGACACCAATCATAAGATCAATATCTTCTCTCACAACTGATAACGTAGGAGATAAATCATCATCTTTTGCAAGTATTACTTTAGCCCCCAAAGAATCTATAGTTTTAATTAGTTGCTTATGGTGGGGCCGGTCAAGTATGATAACCCTCATTTGTTTTATTAATGCATAAGACCTATAACTGGAGGGTTCTTTGTTTTCACTCTTCTGTAAATGTTCTGACATCAGTAGCAGATTTTTTGTAATACCATTAGTTAAAGAGATCCCGGAACCTTTGTACTTTTTTGCGGAAATGAGTTTTGTACAGTACATGTCCGGCGAATTAAACAGTCCATCTCTATTGCTGTATCCTGCCGCAAAAATTGCTCCCCACTTTGATGTCGCATTTATAATACAGCTATCATTCTCAAAAGCACTAATAACTATATCGGCCTCTCTTACCTTACTACCCTTTGCGGAACCAAAGTTTTCACCAATGTATAACATTGGCCAGTTTTTTCTTTCACCTTCAGCACTTACTACATATGAACTCCACCAGTTAAAACTGTTGTAAATATGCCTAAGCAACCAAACTGACATTCTTCTGGCACGAAAAAGATTAAACCCTTCATTATTTGTACTAAAATACTTTAATGTTCTGGCGGCAACAAGAGCAACAGGATGTATTAGTTCAATACAATCCGCTAATGAAGAATTTTCCGTATGAATATCTAAAGTGTTTTTATCTGAAATATATGCTGCAATAACATAAGGATCGTCTATCATTTCAGGATTAAAGCTAAAATCCTTTTTAAATTGATCACGATTGTCTGCAGATATTTTCATTTCTATGAACTTTTAAACATGACGAGATTAAAAAAACATTGGTAACTATTCAGCGTAATAATGAATAAGAATTCAGGAGTCAGAATGAGAAAACCGGCACGTACATTTCAAGATTTAATAGTATGGCAAAAAGCTCACGAGTTTGTGCTTTTAGTTTACAAGCTTACAAAGTTATTTCCTAAAGAGGAAATTTATAATTTGACATCTCAACTACGAAGATCGTCAATTTCAATTCCTGCAAATATAGCTGAAGGTTTTAAGAAAAAAGCTAAAGCAGACAAAGTTCGTTATCTAAATATTGCTCAAGGTTCAGTTGTTAATATGAGAGAAGATGATAAAGTCTAAATGTAAAGATTTGCATGTATTACAGAGAGTAGGAAATCAAATGATTGAGTTTATTTATGAGAACCCACACAGATCATTGGACAAATGTGGAGAAGATTTTATTCATAATAAAATCTGTTGTAAAAAAATCCAACAAACGGTGTAGTTAATATCCTATTATAACTGAGAAACCTGCCCCCCATTGCACCTCCGATTATAGAGATCTCTTCACTATATCATTTTATCTTATATTGTATTTTTCTCTTTTTCACTAATACCCAGAAGGTAAATTATGGAATCCAGATTTTCTTGTGATATATTATAATCAGCTTGTTCCCTCACAGCCTTGTGAGCGTTAAAAGCGATTCCTAAACCGGCCTTGTCAAGCATTAATAAATCATTCGCTCCGTCACCAATAGCAACGACCTGATCCAGGGCAATATCTTCCTTCCTTGCTATATCCTCAAGAATTTTTGCTTTAGATTCTCCGTTTATTATTTCGCCAAGTACCTTACCAGTTAACTTTCCGTTTTCTATTTCAAGTTCATTGGCAAAAGCATAATCTAGACCAAGCTCATTTTTTAATCTATCGGTAAAAAAGGTAAACCCGCCGCTTATTACAGCAGTCTTATAACCAAGTTTTTTTAATATTTTTACGAGTTTTTTTGCACCAGGCGTAAATGGAATGTTATGGTAAATTTTATCAAGAAAATTTTCATCCAGTCCGGTAAGAAGCCCCACACGTTTGTTGAGAGACTCATCAAAGCTCAACTCTCCGTTCATTGCTTTACTTGTGATACCACTCACTTCTTTACCAATGCCCGCAGACTTTGCCAGTTCATCTATTACTTCAACCTGTATAAGAGTACTGTCCATATCCATAACAACAAGCCGTTTTGATCTTCTAAATATATTCTCTTTTTGAACAGCTATGTCAACTCCGAAATCAGCGCTTATGGAAAGCAACTTCCTGGTCATGTCACGAACATTTATGGATTTATCAGTTTTCACAATCATCTCAATACAGTTCAACTCCCCCTGACTAAGCTGTGTGATTCTCTCAATATTAACGTTTTCTGAATATATGGCATTAGAAATTTGCGCAACTACATTTGCCGTTATTCTCTTCCCTAGACATGTAACAGCGTACATAAAATCCTTATCGTATTGTAAATGTTCATCACCAGATGCTATTTTAAAGTCAAGATCGACATCAAGTCGTTTTGCCTCAAGCAATAAATCTTTTAACAACGATATCTGTCCGCCTTTACTCTCCCTTAAGTCCAACACCATAGACAATAGTATTAATTTCCGGATAACAATCTGTTCAATATCAATTATTTTTACAGCATTCTCAGCAAGTATTGATGTTATCGATGAAACAATACCAGGTGCGTCAGGGCCATTTACTGTAATCCCAATAAAATCTTCAGTATTTTTCATTTTCTAAAGTTTGTAAAATTTAAAGACTGCATCGCTATTTATAGTATTAAGAATAAGAAGCTACTTCAAATGTTAACTATATATAGAACAAGCGTATTATAAAAGAAATGCAAATTGTTAACAAATTTTAAAAGAGGCCTTGTCTGTTTATCCAGTATATTCAGGAACATCATCGCCACATAATTTTCTGACTAACCGTTTAACCTGATGACTATAACCAAATTCATTATCATACCAGACATAAATTATCGCATGCTTTTCATGAACAATGGTTGCCTGACTGTCGACGACACCGCTATAAATAGAATGTTCAAAATCAGAACTCACAACAGGATACTTTGTGTAACCCACCTGCTTATGGTGTTTCGAATAGAGTGCTGTTTGTCTTAAGAAGTCGTTTAGTTCTTCAAGGGATACCTCTCTGGAAAAAGAGAGATTCAAGATGGCAAGAGAAACATTGGGAGTCGGCACCCGTATTGATTTCCCTGTTAATTTACCTTTTAATTCAGGTATGACTTTAGCAACCGCGGATGCGGCGCCGGTAGTAGTAATAACCATATTCAATGGAGCCGCTCTTCCTCTCCGGGAGGTTTTGTGGTAGTTGTCTAGCAAATTTTGATCGTTGGTGTATGAGTGGATGGTTTCAAGATGGCCGTGCACGATTCCAAATTGATCTGAGAGGACTTTTAATACCGGCGCAACCGCGTTTGTCGTACAAGATGCGCATGAAAGTATTGGGCCATCTTCAATCTTTTCGTCATTAATGCCGAAAACAATATTAGGTACCTCCCCTTTACCAGGAGCAGTAAGAACTACATGGGAGACCCCTTCCCTGAGATGCTGTGATAATCCATCCTTGTCCTTCCATTTTCCCGTATTATCTACAACAACAACATCTTGTAAGCCGTGTGCATTATAATCAACATCAGCCGGGTTATCACAAAAAATTAATTTAACACAATTTCCGTTAATAATTAATTGAGAGTTCTCAATGTCCTCTTCAATAATGCCCGAAAATTCGCCATGAATAGAGTCGTGTCGCATAAGTTCTGCTCGTTTCTCAATATCATCTTCACCGCCTTCGCCACGGATAACAACCGCTCGAAGACGAAAAAAGCGTCCTGGACCTGTAGATTGGATCAATAGACGCATTAGAACCCTGCCAATCCTTCCAAAACCAAAAAGAACTACATCTTTTGGTTTTTCAGGTCCCCATTCCGTATTGAAAAACTCTTCAGACAACTCGTTCCTGACAAATTGGCGAGGAGATTGAAAACGATCACCATTATCCTGATAACGGACAAGCATTTTTCCTATATCTATTTTACACAATCCTAGCCCCATGGAACTGATTGTATCGAGCAACTCTTTAAGTACTGTGAAAGGGAGCTCCTTTTCACAAATAAGATTAGCCCTTCTTACAATCTCTATAATCGCCAAAGGGGTTTCATCCACCAGGGATTTCCCAAAAACTTTAATTTCGATACCTTGCCGGTTCCACAACTCGCCAATTACAGGAACCATTTGATGAGCAAGTATATCCTGGTCAAGCCACTCCGAATAAAAATCTTTCATAATTTTTTCCCTTAAAAAATAGTTTCAGGTATAAAGCTCGAATAAAATTAAGAAATATTTAGAATTTAATCAAAGATAATCAGCGTTGTTCGGTTAGGTATTTACTTGGTAGATATAGGCGCTAACATCCAGTGCCAAAATGCCTAAATTGCCTAAAATGAGCTAAAATTGTAGAATTTTATTTATTATTAATAAGAAACAACTCTATAAATTTTAAGCACTTTACGTAATTTAGGCATTTTAGGCAATTCTCTACACAATGATGTTGAAAAATATCCATAAATATGGAACATTATTGCACTGCAAAAGGCTAACCGGACAATGCTGAAAGATAATAGGAGAAAATTTTAATCAGGAATGACAGAACATATCTCACAATTGATTTCCTTCACGTTAGAAGAGCTAAAAAGTATTCTTAACCATTAATGACCACTCTTTTAACAAATGTATATTTTGTCCCAACGTATAAAAGTGACAACGTTTTTAATCAAGTAAAATGTAAATTATTGACGTACAAAAACACGCAAAGAACGCAGCAATTAGATTTACCAGATCATTATTTATATATTTACACCCTTTAATTATCTTATTTTGGTGAGCCCCGTCCATTGCCTGTTCAGTATATCCTTTAACATTTTCAAATAATATCTGGAATTTGTCGCCTATTAACGAATCAGTAATCAACCCTAAAACACCGCCAGAGAATGCGGCGATAAAAATCTTTCCTGGATGATTTAAGTTTATGGAAAGAGAAATCAGATACAGCCCTGTAATGCTAATAAATGCGCTACCCAGAATACCACCAACTGTTCCCAGAAACGTAACTCCGCCAGAAATCCCTTTAGGTACAATACTAAAGTTTGTTATCATCCTGGGAGGTTTCTTACTCAACCCTCCAATCTCCGAAGCCCATGAATCCGCATTGACACCAGCAACCGAACCAATATAAGCAGCAGCAACTATCTCAGAAGGATAGAATTGATAAGTCAGAAAACAAACAATTGATGCCCCAAAGTTCGCAAATGCCTGTTGCGCATCCCTCGGACCTGTTTTAGCAATAACCGAATCCATATCCGCCTTATCGCCATGCCTGTATCTGGTAAGGGCGGATGAGGAGCCGAACATAAAAAATAATAAAAGAAACCAGTTCCACCCTGACAGACAAAGGAATAAAACAGTAATAGACACTAGAGCGATAAATCCTGTAACAGAGATGGCGTCCCTTTTATATGCAATCCATCCAGCAAGTGTACTTAGAATAGATCCCGTTATAAGTTGCGTTAAATCCATAAATAGATAACAAATAATTGTAACTCTTCAGGTGAATAGGCTGAAAACTGAAGTAAGCCTACAATTCATAATGCTCTATTCAAGCTATTTAAGACTTCTCCGTTTCGAGGTCTTTACCTTAATCAGGGATACATCCTGATTATCCAATAACCTAAGCCAATTTTGCAAAACCTAGTTTATTAAGTTTTGTAGGATTACCCGTAATTTTTCTTTAATATCCCTCAGCCTTCAGCCTACCCACCTAAATAGCAATTACAAACAATCGATTAAATAATGCCTGTCAATTACAAATTAAGACTCAAGTGAACACAATGCTTTGTCAAAAACATCAACAGCAATTTCTATATCTGACATCCTGATCACAAGTGGTGGCTGAAACGTAATTACATTTCGTCCTGGTCCTGTTTTACCAACAAGGACGCCATGATCTTTCATATACTCCAACACAATATCAGTCTCTTCTATTGCTGGTTCTTTACCATTCTTTACCAATTCGGCCCCCTGAAAAAGACCCATACCACGAACATCACCAATAAATCGGTGTTTTTCTTTCAATTCCAAGAGTTTCTCATTCAACACACGGCCTAGTTTAGCTGCATTTGCAGGCAAATCATATTTCTCTATAACATCAAGAGTTGCAAGCGCAGTCTTTGCGGCAACAAGGTTTCCTCCAAACGTGGAGGCTCCGGGCCTGGTGTACGATTCAGCAATGTCATTATTTGTTATAAATGCTCCTATGGGAATCCCATTGCCAAGGGTTTTGGCCACGGTCATAATGTCCGGAACAACACCTGCATGTTCAATGGCAAACATCTTCCCGCTTCTGCCAAATCCGCACTGCACCTCATCTGAAATAAGCAGTATCCCGTATTGTTCCAGAATCTCCTTTAACCTCTTGAAATAACCTGGAGGCGGCACAATCACCCCACCGTTTCCCTGAATAGTTTCAATTATTAAAGCTGCGACCTCTCTGGAAGTACTAGTCTCTATTACAGTCTTAATATTCTCTGCACACTGTAGATCGCACTGAGGGTATTTAAGATTAAACGCACATCTATAACAATTTGCATTAGGTGCAAAACTGATACCGCCAACCGGGGTAGGATCGGTCCTCCAAAAGGATAGTCCGGTAAGGCTCATACCCAACTTTGTCCGCCCGGATAATCCGTTATTCATTGCAATAAATTCGTGCTTTTTTGTATAAAGTTGGGCAAGCAGAGCAGCCCCTTCATTGGCCTCGGAACCACTGACACAAAAGAAAGACTTTTGAAGATTTCCCGGTGTGACAGCAGCAAGCCTTTCAGCCAGATCAACAATGGGTTGAGTTAGATATATGGTCGTCGTATGCTGCAATTCCTTAACTTGCTTACACGTCTCCTCGGTTATCTCAGGATTACAGTGCCCCAATCCCACAACAGAAACTCCGGCATAGCAATCAATATACTGCTTCCCCGTATGATCATACAGATACTGCATCTCACCTTTTACCAACTGCATCGGTTTTTTAAAGAAATGGTAGAGGCATGGAATAAGGTACTCGTTCTTCTTACGTATTATTTCATCAGGTCCAATAAAATTGCTACTGTCTGTCATAAAAAACCTTCTTTTTCAGAGATTAAATAGATTTAGCGATTGGGTTAAAGGGTTTTCATTTATGCTCAAGGTGGATATATCTTATGTCCCGAAAACGCTTTAATGTCCTTATTATAATACCTGGTCTATAAATCGTATACTTAAAACTTAATGCCGAACAACCTGATGTATCTTCATCTATACTAAATGCTTACCCCACAACAAATACGCCACCAAAAATGTTTCAAGATGTTCAATTTCAGGGCGAGTCTTACCTAGATTGAATTCATTGCCTCATTTTTAGCGTTCATCCATACTTTTCCAATCTGAGAATATTAGCAGCTGATTAGTGTGTGGAATAACAGGAGTCCCACACACAGTTTACACAGAAAGTAGCTAGATACAGATCACAATTGAATTGTAAGAGAAATCCGTGGCGTAAAAAATCGTGCACACGTCACCTAAATGTTATATTACTATAAAAGTTGAGCCTATGAAAATAGGGAATGATTGATTAAGCCTCTTTCATAAGTATATTGAATTTCTATTAAAATAAAACAACTAGTAATCACGGTCTAACAATAGGCATATAAATAACTTATATACAATTAGACATTATAACACCTCCCAATTTACCTAACAAAGCAAAAATACTACCGACACAATCAAAATACTGTTTTGGAAAATATGCTTAACGCATATATTGGCAAAATGTTATGCACATTACGTATAGATTAACTAACAGTCAAAAGTTAATCAATGTCATTATCTTTCTTAGGCTCTTCCACAATCTATTCAATTTGCATATCACTTGAAGCAAAATGGGTAAGACTGTTTCAATCTAAATCGCAGTATAAACGAGGAGACTTTTTTATTAAATACTACAGTATAGCTTTTGCCATTCTCACCGGCTATGCCGGTGAGAATGGCTCTGGAATTATCTGCTAACATTAGTTTTTCATAAGTCTTTTGGTTTGCCGGAAGCTCTACAGCTTGTGTTCCGTCCGTTTGCCATCTGAAAATGAATAATGCTGCACGACTTCACAAATCTTCGCGTTGTATTTGGAAAAGTAACACTCCCGCCCACGCTGCTGTGTTTTTTTGTGGGCTGGATGGTCACGCCAACTAATCATATTTTCTCTAGTATCAAAAGTCACTAGCATCACCAATTCGCCATCATTGGCTTTAAATTCCTTTACCTCCTGGAAACCTGGCATTGAACTACCAAGCTCAATCATCTTTTCCTCAACATTCTCTAGATCTTTAAGGTCAACGTCATCTCTGAGTGTGGCCCGAACAACTGCAGTAAACATTAAATCTCCCTCCCTTTCTCCATCCCTTTCGGGTTTATGGTTTTTGATAACAGAAAATTACTTTTTATAAATATAATAAATAGTAATATTTTTGTAATTATTTAACGTAAATATGTACCTAGTTTTAAGAGTAGCGTTTTTTATAATCGCAAACATACGTGTACATATTGGCATTACGCTTTTCCAATAATGCGAAAACTCATATTATCCTCCTTTGTGATTCGTTAAGATGGTTTGATATAAATAAAGGTATAAGAAGACATATCCCCTTTAATTGTAGATAAATTCGCAAATGGAATGCCAAAAATGTATTACGTAATGAAGTCACACGACTTCATAGGTTTAGATGAATTTACAACCGGGGAGAATTGCACAAAAAGTCACCTAATACGGTGGACGGCACCTAATATGGTGAGTTTTTCGGCTTATTCCAAGTTTTTGCATGCGATTACGTAAGGTGCTTGGACGTAGACCAAGAAGTTGAGCTGCGCCAGCATGGCCCTCAATAACCCAACTAGTTTGACCGAGGATTTTTAAAATGTGGTTGTGTTCAACATCAGTTAGAGAAACTATTTTTTGTTTTTCAACTGGTTCTGGAACAGATCTAAATAATCCCTCTTTTCCGATCGTTAGAATTGGTTTATTAGATAAAATTATAGCCCTTTCAATTATATTGGACAGCTCACGGATATTTCCGGGCCAGTCGTAATCTGTTAGCACTTTTATCATTTCCATATCGATCGACTTAATTTTCTTGCGTAGTTTTTTTGTAAGCTTATTGACGAGAAAATGAACAAGTAATGGTATGTCTTTCTTACGATTGCGAAGAGGAGGTATGTTAATCGGAAACACATTCAAGCGGTAGAAAAGGTCTGCTCTGAAATGTTTTTCTTTAACAGCATGGGACAAGTCCATGTTTGTTGCTGCAATCAATCGCACATCAACCTTTTTTGTCTTTGTTCCGCCTACGCGTTCAAATTCTTGTTCTTGCAGAACACGTAGAAGTTTAACTTGTACATCAAGCGGTACGTCGCCAATCTCATCAAGAAAGATGCTACCGCCATGGGCAAGTTCAAAACGTCCCATTTTTTTCTGTATAGCTCCGGTAAAGGCACCTTTTTCATGACCAAAAAATTCACTTTCAACCAATCCTAATGGAAGTGCAGCGCAGTTCACTTTTATAAGCGGTTTGGTAGACCGTGCGCTAAGATTATGAATAGCGCGCGCGATAAGCTCTTTGCCAGTGCCGGTTTCACCTATGATTAAAACTGAAGAATCTGTATTCGCAACACTCTCAACATCTTTCAGTACATTTTTAAATACCACACTTTGTCCAATAATTTCATCAAAATCGTATTCAGATTTAACTTCTTCCTGCAAACAAACATTCACACGTTCTAGTTCTTGTTTTTCTTCTTCTAAACGCTTTCTATCATTAATATCCCTCAACATAATCGTACAGAGGGTTTGTCCATGATCATCAAATTTCGAAAGAGCTGCCTCGACAGGAAACTCCTTTTTGTCTGCCCGCAAAGCCGTAATCCCTTGCGATGCCCATATGTTACACACAGGTTCACAACATTGATCGTTAGACAGGAAATATTCGGCTAGTATTTTGCGAAACCCTTCAGTAAGAAATTTGTCGAATTTCTGATTTAGCGCCTCTTGGGCAGTAAAACGCAAAATCCTTTCAGCTGCTTGGTTAAAAAGAAGGATATTCTGGTTGGTATCTATTGTAATAATTGCGTCAGAAGCTGTAGCCAGTATGCGCCCAAGGCGTTCTTTATACGCATACACCTCTTGCAATGCGTACTGGCGTTCCAACTCTGCTGTAACACGAGCAGCAAAGATTTTAAAAATCGAGAAATCTCTCTGCTTGGCAGGCATTGGTTTTGTATCAAATACTGCCAAGTGACCCAATACTCTACCAGAAGTATTAATTAGTGGTACGGCCAAATAACTCTCAGCATTAAACTTGACTAGAATCTCATCTTTTGGAAAAAGAATTTGTACATGCTTAGGATAATGCTTTATCTCGCCACGTAATACTTTCTCGCATGGGCTACCAGGCAAATCTAATTCAAAGTTATTAATGAATCCGCTCACATTCCAAAATGCTAATGTTCTAACACGATCTGTCTCATTTACAAATTTTGCAACAAAAGCATATCTAACACGAAGTGCAGAAGCAATGTTATAAACAACAGAGCGAAAAAAGTCATCACCAGTTACAGAAGCCGTCCCTTCGGCAATCGTCCTTAAGATCTCACTTCCACAAGTATTTTGTAACCTTGATTCTTTGGATCTCTTTGTTTTCTGATTATTTTTTTGATTTTGCATAGATAAAAATTCAACAGCTAATTTCTCATGTTCTTTTACTCTCCGGCAAATATGGTTTATATTACAAAACCTTTACAAATAATAGTAAATCATACACAAAAGAGATCCAAAGAATCAAGGTTGCAAAAGTATAGTAGGCCATTTAAAAGGTAAAAGTGTGATGATCCTATTTGAGAGTTATAGCCATCTAATTAATGTTTTTTAATTAATCGGTTTAAACCCTGCTTGCAAGTAAGCCTATGGATTTGCCACACTATACCATTGGTATAAATACTAACTTAAGGGCATCTGACATATTACAGATAAGAGTAAAACAGGTTAGAAACCATAAACACATGGATGAAATTGTTATAGCAAAGGAGAAGAAACTTTGTGCTGAAGCTGTATCGTGAACTGCTTCTATATGTTTTTTGTCGTACTTGGAGAAAAATGATTTGGTGCAATTTGCATAGGTATTAGATTTTAGTCATACGGTTTGTTAC
Source organism: Candidatus Anammoxibacter sp. (assembly GCA_021777055.1). Taxonomy (GTDB): domain Bacteria; phylum Planctomycetota; class Brocadiia; order Brocadiales; family Anammoxibacteraceae; genus Anammoxibacter_A. Next base: position 81,458 of record JAIQZO010000036.1, read on the forward strand.
TGAAGAACAACGCTATGTTTATGCAACTGAAATTTCAACATATTCCGTCTCTGAATGGGGTCTAGGAATACACAAGACGTCTTCCTTCATACCTTCAAGATGAAATGCTATCGCCTCTTTGATTAATTTAATAACTTCTTTTCTGGTTTCGTCAGCGGCTACACAACCTGGAAGATCAGGCACATAAGCACCATAAGAGGAATCCCCTTTTTCAATTACTATTGCATACTTCATTTTTCTAATCCTGCTTGTTTTATAATATTTTTTTATGTTCATGGCGGGATGTCATGCTTGGTCTACCTGCCACTGTTACTTTAATGTCACTAAGTTTGAACTGATTTCAGGGAAATGATTTGTATAAAAGCCGACATGAGAACACTTTGTCATTTGAACAGAACGATAAAAAAAAGAGAAATTCTTGCTTTATATTGTAAAACCCCTTCAGGGTTTATATTTTGTTTGCTATTTTAACCCAGGGTGGTGGATCGCTCTACCCTGGGCTAGTGAATATTACCCCTTTAGGGTAAGTTAGATTTGATATTAAAGCCAAATATGCTGATGATAAATGACAGTAGGTTCACATCCATAGCCTAACGATTTTAATGTTCCCCGTTTTCAACTAACTAACTGGTCAGATTCCCAGTTTGAACTTCAGGGACTTAAGTGTATTCTTCATAAGCATGGTAATTGTCATTGGCCCCACCCCACCTGGTACAGGGGTAATACTCCCAGCAATCTCTTTGGCCTTATCAAAATCCACATCACCTTTAAGGATAGCAACCATCTTATTCGGGTCCTTTTTGCTTGGCTTCTCACCCACTCTGTTAACACCTACATCAATCACACAAGCCCCCGGCTTAATCCATTCGGGCTTAACAAGGTCAGGAACACCAGCTGCAACTATGAGAATATCTGCCCGTTTACAATGGGAAGCCATATCTTTAGTACCTGTATGAATCACTGTTACTGTTGAGTTAGCTCCTGCGCCCTTTTGAAGCATCATATTGGCAATGGGTTTTCCAACAATGTTTGAACGACCCACAACAACCACCTCTGCGCCGTTTGTCTCCATACCTGAACGGACAATAAGTTCCTGAATACCAGCGGGAGTACATGGTGGAAACTTCAGTTCGTCACCACCAATCATTAAACGCCCAACATTTATGGGATGAAAGCCGTCAACATCCTTATCAGGATCAATTGCATTTAAAATCTTTTTATCATCTATATGACCAGGCAACGGCAGTTGCACAAGGATACCGTTAATAGCATCATCATTATTATATTTATCAATTAGGGCCAGCAGATCAGCCTCTGATATGTCCACTGGTTGTGAATCCTGAACTTCATTAAAACCAACTCTGTGAGCCGTCTTTATTTTGAGCGTAACATAAGAAAGCGATGCTGGATTAGCACCTACAAGTATGGTTACCAACCCAGGAACAACACCATGTTTATCTTTAATATTTTTAACTTCTTTTGTTATCTCTTCAAGTATCTCTTCTCTGATCTCTGTCCCTTTTATTAATTTCGCCGTCATTTTTTTTCTTTGCTCCTTTCAAACTTATCTGTACAAAAACTGCATTTTATTGGTAAAATTTATTCTTATTCTTTAATTGAATACATCTTCAAATAGATGTAAATTACTTCCTATTAAAAAACTTTATCATAATTATAGTTTGCATATATTTATAATCAACCCTATTAATCAAAACATTCAAGGAAAATATAAATTCTAATGGTCTGTGAAAAAAGGACTTTGCATTCATTGCTATAGATTTATATCACATTTGTTCAATTCCACTTTAATTTTTGTCTTAAGGTTAAAACTATCCTTTATATTTTAACAAACAATAGTTTGTTAAACAAAGACACCTTAATTCCGTCTTGTGATAGATATATAAAAATATCTCACGACATTTTTATATATAATCGATAATTGTATTATCAGGATTTAGTTTTGTCCATTATAATACCAGTTGAGCAATATGAAACCTGATAGCAAATTTGTCTAGGAGGAAAGTAGCTATGGGAGATAGCATAATGAAAAAGATCAAAGCGTTTATATTTATTGCGCTATTTATTTCCTGTTATTTGGCCACCGCTGAAAATCTGCATGCTTTTCCAAAAACAATTAATTTTTCAGCACATGGACAAAGACAATTTCAACCTGATTTTTTCAAGATTCAGGAATTGTTTTTACAACCGGTAGTTTTGTTGGATTTACCCAGGGGGACGAAACACTCAATGGACCAATTGCCGCTACTTTTGAGACTCCAGTTTCTAGGCTTTTCGCACACGTTGCACCAGCTAAGGAAAAGCAGAGTATACATTGGCAGTCTATGATGATTCGTTAAACACCATAGACGAGATATCCCTTACAGTTACACAGGACACCGGTGTTCCAAATTCAGACCCATTTGGATATTTTATAATAGACCTAGGGACTATTCCCATAGAAGCCTCTTCTTTTTCCCTAAAAAACAGATTTATAAGCAGTTCATTCACAAATAACACTTCAATACCTTATGGCGTTAGTTCTGTTACCTTTGACACTATTAAGCCTGAATTGGTTAATGATAAATTCACATCACTTGGACCTGATAATGTAATCACGGGATTTAATCCCATTCCGTGCGATGACACTACCGAAGGTACCTTAACAATCCTTGCCACTTTTCAGAATATCTCTTCAGACACCATGAAGGATCTATTCTTTGAGATTGTCACACTAACTGGCGATAATGTACTCTGTAACTCCAATGGTGGTACAGGAGACAAAGGGTCTACATTAAGAGTTTCACTGGAGGAGCCACCAAACAATTCTTTTGATGGTCTGCTTTTACCAGGAGAATACTTTAACGTAGAATTCAATATTGGTCTTTCAAAAGAGAATCCGTTCACGTTCGTTATAGATCTTTCTGGAACAGTGCACCATGAAGAAGAAAATTTTACAACAACACTTACTATATATTAATAGAGTACACACCTCAAACCTACGCAGCAATTCTCTCATGCAAATATCTATCTCCTTTGGCTTCTATAGGTGATGCAGCAAGATACTATTTAATAGTGTCTTGTTGCATCATTAAATATTGGCGAAACTATAGTGTTTCTTAGACAAACCTAGTACATAAAACGGTATCACCGCAAAGACGCAAAGGGCGCAGAGGATAAACTCTTCTTTGCGTCCTTTGCGTCTTTGCGGTGATATTAAAATCATTCTAAAAAAAAGAAGTTTTTACAGTGTAATACTATAGTGCAGCCTAGCTGCGTTATGTAATCAGAATTTGCTTGAAAGCCTTACGGTGTTCTGGTATATATATCAGCGACTATGACTGGAATGGAAAGAGATCGTTACAAAGACATTTTGTCAGTTTTATTCTTAAGTTATATCAGATTTGTACAATATTGATTAAAACAAAAAAAAGTGCAATGCTTTCTCATATAGATTAGGTGTTGCCGGGAGGTTGTGTTGTGAAGGCAGTAGTGTTTCATAAACATGGTGGAACGGATGAGTTGGTTTATGTAGATTTTCCCGATCCAATAGCAGATGACAATGAAGTAATCGTAAAGGTTAAAGCGTGTTCAGTTAACCATCTTGATATATGGATAAGAGAAGGTATACCGGCATATAATCTGGGCTTGCCTCATATTTCAGGATGTGATGTTTCAGGTGAAGTAGTAGATATAGGAAAGAGTGTAACTGATGTTAATATCGGAGATAATGTTATTATTGCTCCTGGTTTAAGCTGTTTTAAATGTGATCAATGCATTTCCGGAAATGATAACCTGTGTGATTTCTTTAAGATATTCGGAGCGGGGACACATGGAGGATATGCGGAGTATACAAAGGTTAACGCAAACAGTATTATTCCTATGCCCTCAAGTTTGACATTTGTTGAAGCCGCCGCGTTTCCGCTTACTTTCCTGACTGCTTACCATATGCTTGTATCACGAATAGACCTTAGAACCGGGCAAGATATTTTGATTATTGCAGCTGCCAGCGGTATAGGCACTGCGGCTGTTCGTATTGCAAGATTGCTGGGAGCTCGAATAATTGCAACTGTGGGGTCCGAAGATAAGGTAGAGTTAATCAAAATGATGGGTGTGGATGATGTTATTAATTATAATGAAGAAGACTTTGCAAAAAGGGTAATTGAGATGACGGGTGGTAAAGGGGTGGATGCCGTTTTTGAAAACGTTGGTCCTGAGACTTGGGACAAGAGTATCAGCTGCCTTTCAAAAGGAGGAAAGCTCGTAACATGCGGTGCAACGTCCGGTCCGGCAGTAAACCTTGAGCTAAGAACTTTGTTTATGAAACAGCTTTCTGTTTTCGGCTCCATAATGGGTACAAGAAAAGAGCTGTTTGAGATCATGAAATTTGTGTTAACAGGTCAGTTACGTGTTACAATAGATTCAATCTTTGAGCTGAAGGACGCAAAAAAGGCGCAGGAAAAGATGCTTGCAAGGAAAAATGTAGGAAAGATAATGCTTGAAATAAAATAGATGTATGGTGGATCATGGGTAGTCGATACGCATTTACCAACATCAAATTCTATCCTCTACTCCACCGGATGTTTTATCTTCTCCCAATATGATGGGAAATCAAAATGGGGGCTATTTTCAGGGTCATGACACTTCAGACACTCCATTTTGTACATTTTTTTATATGGCATTGATGTATCTGCAAGATGAACACTACCAAAACCGTGGCAGCTTTCACAACCCACATCTTTGAGTTCCGGTGTCTTACGCACATCCTGGAAACCAGTGGTATAATCAAGGCCCACAACGTGACATTTAACACACTCAGGATCAAATTGATCGCCCCCCTTTTCGAGTGTCTCATATGCTCTAAAGTGTTTTGTAGTTTTCCAATGCTCAAATATATCAGGATGGCATAATCCACATGCAGTATTCCCTTTGTACTGTTCTCCCTGGCCTAACTCAACCTTCTGATGTTGCCCAAGCAAATCCTCCTGCATTACAATGTTTTTATATTCATCTATAAATGTGTCCGCTTTTGAAGGCCTTTTGAATCTTTCATCTATAGGTACAATTTCTACAAATTTCTCATCTTTACCAGGCAGGATATGCCATTTGTCCATTTCGCAGTAAAACTTTACGATTCCTGCATATTTTCCATACTTCCCAGATGACAAAATTAATGTATCGTTCACCATTTTAAAAGATGTTTCGGGGTCTTCAATCCCATGTCCGGTTATAATAATATCAATCTCTGGCAATTTGCCAGCGATGTACTCCGCGTCATCACCTTCTGAATGTGCCAGCAATACAAGGATGTCAACATCATTTCTAACCTTCTCAACTAACGGGCCAAGGGCTTTAACCGGATCAACAATCTCAATATTATGTAATTCACTTTCAACAATAAAGGGAGAGAGTATTCCTAGAAAACCTACCTTAAATTCAAACTCCTTAGTTCTAATTGTTTTAATCAAATAAGGTTTAATCTCAATTTCAGGATTATTTATAAACCGAATATTGGCAGAAATGAATTCGACGTTGTACATCTGGCAAAGATAGTATAAGAGACCGAAATCCATTGCCAAATCATTTTCTCCTATGTTATGGACAACGTACCCCATCATATCCATAGCTTTTAACATAGTCTCCATCTTTATCTCACTCTGCCGGTCCGGACTTTTTGACAAATCTCCCAAACTCACCGGCAATATTATATGTCCATCCGCCTTCAGGGACTCAATCATCTCATAACGCCTAACCAGTCCACCTAACTGACCTCCTGTACATCCACATGGTTTGAGATATCCATTTTCTTCCCCGGTAAAAACAATAGAAACCTGCTCTTTGGTTTGCGATAATACTCCGCAGTCTACATATCGATTTCCAAAAAGCAAAACCACTAGAATAATAACAGAATTTAGAATCTTTAAAATCATATTTGTTGGTTACAGATATTGGAAGTGAAAATATCGAATGCTACCATTTATGCCCGTATCTTTAAAATGTAAGGTGATAAGATTTTGACACCCTACAACTACAACATGTAATGGTTAAGGCATTACCCCTGCTACAACTTTTTCCAAATTAAATCGTAAATCTGGTTGTGGTTTCACGGGATAATGTGTTTTTAACCCTCTTTTATCATACCGGAAATTGGTACTGTAATTAAAGGTTGTATTTTGCTATTGGTAAAAATCTTCAACTCGCCATTAATTTTACCAACAGGTGCATTATCTTTTATAATAGTTTGTACCTTAAATGTTTTCCTGCTACTCTTTGTCTCACTAATAGAGGTTCCAATAAAAGCGGGAGAGGCCTCTACTTTTTCTATCTTCACATCATTATTATATATTATAGCAAATACGGGAAACACCCTCTCTTTCTTCTCAGGAATAACGCCACATGATATTCGTGGAGGATAAACGGATAGATCACCTATCACTTCACCATAAAAAGGGATTGTAAGTTTTTTCTGATTTTTACTGTTAGTAGAAACAAATATACTTCCATTAAAACGTCCGTAATCTGTATCTTCTTTCACCGAAGCAGTAATTATATAACCATTTTCGTCCTCTTTCAGAGTGGGAATAACGCTCTGATTAGAGGATTCAACCTTTTCAATCTTTAGTTTAAGGTCTGTTCCTGACGTAACTGATATCTCTTTTGTCGCGCCTTTCTCAAATGCCACTCGAGAAAAATCAACTCTCTTAGGGTTCACAACGACCTCTTCCAATATATTACCAAATATAGACAACTTATATTTAGGGGTATCAGGGTCATTGGAATAAACAGTCACCCTTTTCTTTGCTTTCCCTGACCTGGATTGAGTGTTAAACGTTACTTTAACCTCACCATATTCATTTTCCGGAATGTTTTTTGAACTTATGATTGCGGCGGTACAACCGCAAGAAGATTTAGCTTTTGTAATTTTCAATTCACCTTTACCATTATTCTTAAATCTAAAGGTATGCTCTACCTTACTTCCACTATAGACGTCACCAAAATCAAAGTCAGCTTCTTCAAAAAAAATATCAGGCATATCTATCTTAGGAAGGCCAACATCTGGGAGCTCCTCATTACCACTATTTGGGTCTTCAAGTCCTACCTGTTTCTCCGGGCTAGATGGAGCTGACTTTGTAATTGAAGCAGTATTAGTCTCCTGTTTATCATTAGCTCTGGCAACACAACAAACCATAACAAAAAATGATACTAACATACAAGACTGAATAAATCTTAATTTCTTCATAATTAATACACCTTTATACCTTTTTGTAATAAATTATCAATATTTACTATGGAATGGGACAAATGACGTAACATATTGTAAAACAATCACTTAATTTCTAACATTATATCATACTGATGCACAATTGCAAAGTCTCATATCAATAATCATTTTTTTGAAAATTTTAAATTTTCTTGATTTAAATATTTTAGTAAGTATAATTAGAAAAATCAAATATCAATACTTTAGTTTTATAATTTAGAGGTTGGTATTTTTTGTATTCATGCGGGTGTAGCTCAGTGGTAGAGCGTCACGTTGCCAACGTGGATGTCGTGGGTTCGAACCCCATCACCCGCTCCAATGATATTTAATTTATTGTTTTATTTGACAATATTATGCAAACAAAGATTGAAGAGCTGGGCACCTGTAAGAAAAAGATATCGATAGAGGTTAGCTGTGAAGAAATTAACAACGAGCTAGAAAAAGAGTTTGAAAAAATCAGTGAGAATGCGGCAGTTCCTGGCTTCAGAAAGGGCAAAGTTCCAAGAAGCCTGTTACAGAAAAGGTTTGGAAAGCATCTCGAAGGAGAGGTCAAACAGAATATAGTTAATAATTCGTACCAGGAAGCAATAGAAGAGAATAAGTTAGTACCGCTTGGTATGCCTGAATTTGGTGAAATTGATTTTGCATTAGACAAGCCGCTTAATTTTGACATAACTTTAGAGGTAAAGCCGGATTTCGAGGTCAAAGATTACAAAGGTTTAGAGGTCCACAAAAAAGCTACAAAGGTTACAGATAAAATGGTCGATGAAGAGCTTAAACGTTTAAGTTTAAGTCAATCTGAACTTTCAACTGTTAAATCAGGAACAATACGGAAAGGTGACCTCATTATATGTGATTTGAGCGTGGATGTTGAGGGGAAGTCTGTTTACCAGGACGACAATATTGATGTCTTTGTTTCAGGCAGCGTAATTGATGGAATTAATGTTCCTTCCATGGAAGAATCACTGTTGGGCCTAAAATCAGGAAATGAAGCCGTGGTAAAGGCAACATTGCCCAAAGACTACAGGGTTGCTGAGTTTTCAGAAAAAGAAGCCGACCTAAAAATAAAGGTCAATGAGATAAAGAGACAAAAAGCCGCTAAGGTCGATGATGAATTAGCAAAAAGTCTACAGTGCGATTCCCTTGAGGATTTAAAAGATAAACTGGAACTAGAGCTGGAAAAACAGGAAAAAATGATTTCGCAAGCTGATATATATAAGCAGATCAATGATAAGCTTTTGGAGCTTGTGGATTTTGACTTACCCGAAGGCTTTGTTACTAGCATGACAGAAGAGAGAGCCGAGAGATACAGATCTGACATGATAAAAAAGGGTGAACCATTAAACGAAGTTCAAGGTGTAGAGCAGGAAGTAAAGGAAAAGTCAGAAGGGGAAGTCATTAGAGAATCAAAGTTGTCATTTATTCATGAATATATAGCAAATGCAGAAAAGATTTTTGTTACAGATGATGAAGTAGAAAAAACAATTGCAAATTATGCCCGCAATTACAATTTGACGATGGAAAAGATGTATAACTATCTTGAAAAGGTAGGTAGCCTGAGATCTATGAGGATTCAACTACGTGAAGACAAAACTATGGATTTCCTTGTCAAAGAAGCAAACATAATAGAAGATTCCAAATAATCTCGAAAACTAGTTAATTATAAAAGCTTTCAAACATTTTATGTTTTAATATTATATATAATTAACTATAGCAATTATAATCCAAACCAAAAAAATGAATAATAATTATAGCGCATCAAATATGTTGGTACCATTTGTTATCGAAAAAACCGGGTATGGAGAACGGCATTATGATATTTATTCCAGGCTACTTAAGGATCGTATCATTTTCATTGGATCTCCCATAGATGATAACATTTCAAACCTTGTTATTGCTCAAATGCTTTTTCTGCAGAATGAAAACAAAAGTCAGGACATTAATATATATATAAACTCTCCTGGCGGATCAATAACAGCGGGCCTTGCTATCTATGATACTATGCAATTTGTAAAATGTGATGTTGCTACGTTCTGTATCGGACAAGCTTACAGTATGGGAGCTATTTTAATGGCAGCAGGTACCAAGGGCAAAAGGTTTAGTCTTCCACATACACGCATAATGTTACATCAGCCTTGGGGAGGAATGCAGGGAACGGCAACAGATATTGGAATACAGGCTGAAGAGATAATGCGAATGAAAACGGTACTTAACGAAATTCTATCCAAACACTCTAGTCAACCAATAGAAAAGGTAGAAGAAGATTTTGATAGAGACTTTTATATGTCTCCAATTGAAGCAAAGGAGTACGGAATAGTTGACGAAGTTGTAGAGTCATTAAAAGACAAAGAGGAGAGCAAAGATCGTTGATTTCAATACACAAATGCATCCTCGGCATATTTCTGATATCTGAAGTAAGCAGTATTAATTAAGCTCAAAGAGCATACTCATATATCAACATGGATGCAACTGCAATAACTGCAGTTTCAATCCTAAGGACTTGGGATGTGAGTTTTGCTAAATCACATCCGAATTGTTCTGCCATTTCAACTTCTGATTGCGTAAATCCACCTTCTGGACCTATAATACATAAAACCCTACTTGCATTTTGGTAATCTTTTATTACCTCCTTCAAAGGTCTCGATTTACTGTTTAATGTAAACATAATTGATAAATCATGCCTACCAATTAAAGCTTCTAATTCATTGAATTTCAAGACATCAAGGATATTCGTCGTACAATTCCTACCACACTGCTTTGAGGCTTCAATAGTTATTTTCTGCCACTTTTCCAACTTGTTATCAAAATTACTTCTTATAATACTCCTATCTGCAATTATGGGAACAAGGTTCTTCACTCCTAATTCTGAACATTTTTGAACAACGATTTCTGATCGTTTACCTTTAGGTACAGAGAACGCCATAGTAATTTCCGTTGCAATCTCTATATTTGCACTCTCTACCTTTTCAATACCAATCCTGACCTTTTTTTCAGAACTCTTTCCATTCACAGAAATATCAATTATTTTCCCAAAACACTCTATTCCATTTCCGTTAAATAAAGAGACCCTATCTCCCAGCTTAAACCGTTTTACATTTATCATATGATGCGCTTCCACACCATCGATAAAAACCTCTTTCCCCTTAAAATCCGACGAAACAAAGAAACGACTCATTTAACTCCCATAGTAATTTATTATCTTCCAAATTTCGCTGTAAATTATTAATTGAGAATCGCCTTAGATAATTATTAGGCAAGATAAATCTGACACTCCACGGCATGTAAATCTTTATTTTCTCCGAGTGCAAAATTTATTTTTGCAAATAGTAAAGAGCAAGATGCGTTAACGCCAACCCCACCTTTTCTTAAGCCATTCCGTCAATCATCCTATGTATTGCTTCACCGGCAGGAACCATGGGGTAAACATTCTCTTCCTGTTCTGTTTTAAAATCCATAACAACAGGTCCTTCTATTTCAAATGCCCTTTTCAGGGCAGGGATCACATCATCCTTTCTTTCAACTAGAATTCCTGCAGCCCCATATGCTTCTGCAACCTTTACAAAATTCGGATTTCCATTTAAACGAGTGTTTGAGTACCGTTTCTCAAAAAATAAATCTTGCCATTGCCTTACCATTCCCAGGAATCCGTTATCAAGTATCGCAACCTTAACAGGAATGTTATAGTGAACAGCAGTACTTAGCTCCTGTATATTCATCTGGAAACTTCCGTCACCTGAAACGCAAACAACGTTTCTATCAGGAAATCCAAGTTTAGCGCCAATGGCGGCGGGAAACCCATATCCCATTGTTCCAAGTCCACCTGACGTTAATAATGTCCGTGGATTTGTATATGTATAATATTGGGAAGTCCACATCTGGTGCTGTCCCACATCAGTAGTAATTATTGCGTTATCACCAGCGATCTTATGTATCTGCTCTATTACATACTGCGGTTTAATATTTTCACCAGAATTATCGTATGCCAGAGGATGCTTTTTTTTCCAGTTAAACACTGTGTCTACCCACTCTTTTCGATCTACAAACTTCACGTATTTGTTTAGTTCTTCTAGAATTACCTTAGCATCACCAACCACAGGAATATCTACCTTAATACTCTTGCTAATAGAAGTGGGATCTACATCAATATGTATGATCGTCGCATTAGGGGCAAAGTCATCAATACGCCCTGTTATTCTGTCATCAAATCTTGCTCCAATGGCGATAACACAATCAGAATTTGTGATAGTATAGTTTGCGTAAGCGGTCCCATGCATACCCAGCATTCCCAGAGATAGTTCGTCCGTTTCAGGAAAACATCCCAAGCCCAGCAATGTTGTTGTTACAGGTATATTGGTTTTCCTGGCAAGCTCTATTAATTGTTGTGAGGCTCCAGCAGTAATAACCCCCCCGCCTGCATAAATTACAGGTTTTTTGGATTCGTTAATTAAATCTGCGGCAAGCATAATTTGCTTTACATTTCCAAAAAAGCGAGGTTTATATCCCGGGAGATCAATCACATTTGACGACCCGCCACTGGCGCATCTATTTGTAGTAACATCACCTGGCAAATCAATAACAACCGGGCCATTCCTACCTGACCTGGCAATATAGAACGCCTCTCTGATAGTCTCTTCCAAATCTTTAACTTCTCTGACAAGAAAGCTGTGTTTTGTAACCGGCCTTGTAATACCTATTGTATCAGCTTCCTGAAACGCATCATTACCTATTAAGTGGGTCTTAACCTGGCCCGTAATTGCAACCATAGGGATGGAATCCATGAAGGCTGTAGCTATCGCCGTTGTTAAATTTGTTGCTCCCGGCCCGGACGTAGCCAAACAGACTCCCACTTTACCTGTTGCCCGTGCAAACCCATCAGCCGCGTGTCCGGCGGCTTGCTCATGCCTCGTCAAGATAAATTTTAATGGTGAATCATATAGGGTATCAAACAGAGGCAAAAGAACTCCACCCGGTATGCCAAAAACATACTCCACACCCTCATTTATCAAAGAATCAATTAAAATTTGAGAACCAGTCTTATCCATAATCTACTTTTGATTCAAGAAATCAGACGTTCTATTTGTATTTAAGATAAATCCCACATATCATCACGAATTAACAAGGAAAACAAATCTAGGTTAATCATGTTTTAAACAAACAAAACTGTCAGAAATTTCCAGTATTGAATTTTTATGTTTATAATATTCTGTAAAATAAAAAAAGGCGTATAGTTAGCACTATGATATTCTTTTTCTTAGAATACAAAAAATATCAAATAAATGCAAACTTTACGCCTTTATATTTATCTATTTTAAATAAAAAAATATGTACGTATGCAATAAATCCCACTTTAAATTTCTGTTTAAGTATAAGACGATAATCTTTGTAGATTTCATATAAAGGAGGGCAAAAAAATATATATAAGATAAAAGGCTAAAGAAAAAACCAGAAAATAATCAAAAAACATTATTTAATCGTTTTATCTTTAGACTTCAGTCTTTTATCTTATATGAAAAACGCCTGCCCCCTACCCATAATCTATGAAAATATTCCTGTTCCAAATTCACCTTTATCGTCTAATTCGCTATCTTCATCGTTGTTGTTGTTGTCTTCGTCGTCGTCTCCATGTCCGTCTCCCATATCATCTGGTTCGTCATATTTAGGAGGTTTATAACCCGGCTGTCTGGATTTCTCTACCTCTTCTTCGAAGGCAGAAAGGACTTTCTTCTCTATCTCGTCTCTACATTCTGAATTGATCGGATGAGCAGTATCTGCATAAAGTTTAAATCTTCCACGGTCATTACTTTCTGCCCTATTTTCATCCAATTGAGCACCACAATCGTTACAATATTTTGCTCTGAGGTAGTTTTTACAACCGCATTTTTTGCACTTATCAGTCAGTTTCCTGCTAGGCATTGCAACGAACGCCCCTCTAGTGCCTTCAATAACCTTTAAATCTCTAACAACAAAATCATTATCAATAGTAATACTGCAAAATGCCTGTAATCTATTTCTTCTCTCTTCGGTTAACTTAACCCTTACCTCAGTAATATTCACGGTACGCCTTCCTCCTTAATTAACGTCAAATTCATCATGTATTAAAACAAATCACTTTACACTTGAGACAACAAATACCTTAGCTGAACATATTTCATTCAACTTTTCCCCAATCACTTCTGCATCGCACCTCCTCTCGCACAACCCAAACAAAGCTGAACCACTGCCAGATACCTGCACTCCACAGAAATCTTGCTTACCTAATAATTCCCGCAATTTTAAAAGATCTGGATATAATCTGATTGCCGTAAACTCTAACCTATTATACAAAGATTTCCCTAAATCAGCAGCGTTAGTTTTTGACAATTGATTTAGAAAAAAATTAACATCTTTCATATCCTTTGTCAAGTCTAATTTCAAGTTTTGATATATATTTGCTGTGTTGATTTTAAGGTTTGGATAAATAATAACATATACGTATTCATTGTTAACTGAAATCGGAGATACGATCTCCCCCCTACCTGTGCACAATCCAGTCTTCCCGTTAATAAAAAAAGGCACATCAGAGCCAATAGTACCTGCCATTTCCACAAGCTCTATTGAGCTATAACCCGTTCCCCATAGCTGATTTAAGCCATTCAATGTCGCAGCGGCATCACTGCTCCCCCCACCTAACCCGGCACCAACGGGAATCCTTTTTTTCAAACTTATTCTTACCCCATTTTTAATACCACTTCTATCCATAAAACAACGAGCAGCTTTCCATATCAAATTATCATTATTTGTTGGAATATCATTGTCATCACAAACTATTAAAATACCACTGTCAGCCTCTTGTATCTCAATATCATCAAAAAGATCTATCTCTTGCATAACAGTAACCAACTCATGGTAACCATCTTCCCTTTTCCCTAATATTTCAAGAAACAGATTAATCTTTGCATAGGCCTTTAAACTTACTCTATTTACTCTCGAATCTTTTATCACCATTAAAAAACATACCCCAATCTAAAATTTACTCAAAGCTAGCACTAGTTACAACCCCAATGTAAATGCTAGTAAACACGATAGTGCTTCTTTATAAAAACTTCGTTTTTCTATATGACATTCAAGAAACAGAAGCAAGAAAAACAAGATTCGGAAAGTACATACAAATTTTACTACTAGTTAACATGGCAAAACAAAGCAAACCCCATGCTTTTATTCTCTATTCTGTCTTACGAATTCAATATTCTAAACATTGCCATTTACATCTTGCTTTGCCGTGAATTATATTTAAATAAAAACCATCTTTCAATACCAAAATCATTTTCAAATTGACAATCATTTTTCCAATAACTATACTTGAGCGCTACATTAATAACATAGCACATAGGAATTGGCAATGAAGCATGAGTAGATTATTTAAGAAAAGAAATTATGGCGGTATTAATGAAAAGAGTATTATTCGTATGTGTAGAGAATTCGTGTAGAAGCCAAATGGCTGAAGCCTTCGCTAAGATGTATGGTAAAAATGCGCTAGAATCATATAGTGCCGGTTCGCACCCTTCAGGTAAGGTAAATGAAAAAGCTATATCAGCCATGAATGAAGTTAAATATGATTTAAAGTCTCACTTTTCCAAATCCCTTGCCCAAATTCCAGATGTGGAATATGACTATGCAATAACCTTAGGGTGTGGAGATGAATGCCCTAATGTAATTGCAAAGCATAAGGTGGATTGGAAGATACCAGATCCTAAAGCAATGAATACTTACAATTTTGCACAAGTAAGAGAACTGATAAAAAATAATGTTTTACTTCTAATTAAAGAAATTAAAAACGGTTAAAGATAAAAAAGGCCAGACATATTGATTAAAGGTAAAATATCAAAGAAAACATTTCATAATTTCACTAAAGAACTTAAACATGCATTTTATGTTGCAAAGCAGTCAGATTATGACAAGAATGTTAGTGATAATGAAAATGAGTTTTTAGCAGAACTTGCAGACGGTATCCTAAACAGGAAAATGGCTACACCGGCAATACTTTTTTTAGAGACATATCGTCCCCTCAATTTTATAGGCAATCAGTTAATGACCTTTTTCAGACCATTTGCGTCAACTGTTTACCCTAAACACAAATATGATAAGATATTAACCGCATTAGAAAACAGAGGAAATATAGATAAACTTATCAAACTTATTGAAAAAAACAGAATTTGATAGATTTTTGACCGCTGCCATTTTGGTTTTTTGAAAGATTAGCGGAGAAACGTTTTTGTAAGATATGACAGATAATAACCACACTGTAATACTGGCAACTGATTGCGGAAGTACAACAACTAAGGCAATACTGATAGAAAAAAAAGGCAATGAATATCGCCAAACGTTTAGAGGAGAGGCGCCTACAACTGTTGAAGCGCCTTTTGAGGACGTTACACGGGGAGTGCTCAACTCATTTTCGGAGGTTGAAGAAATATCTGGTCGCAAAATCCTTGACGGAGAAAATATTATCACTCCCGCGAAAGGCGATACAGGTATAGACCTCTATATTTCAACCAGTAGCGCCGGCGGAGGATTACAGATGATGGTTGCAGGTGCAGTGCAATCAATGAGTGCGCTAAGCGCGCAAAGGGCAGCTCTAGGCGCAGGTGCTATTGTTATGGACGTTATTGCGTCAAATGACGGCAGACTCCCCCATGAAAAAATAGACCGGATAAGAAGGCTTAGACCAGACATGATATTGCTCTCAGGTGGAACAGATGGTGGTTCAATAACACACGTTGTAGAACTTGCTGAATATATTGCAGCCGCAAACCCAACCCCCAGGCTTGGCATATCATATAAACTACCAATAATCTTTGCTGGGAATAAAGATACAAGAGATACAATCAAGACGTGTTTAGAAGAAAAATGTTCTGTCCGTATAACAGAGAATATACGACCTACACTTGAAAGGGAAAACCTATTCCCCGCTAGGCAGGAGATTCAGGACCTGTTTCTCGAACATGTGATGGCACAAGCCCCGGGTTACAAAAAGTTAATGAAAATGGCACAAGCCCCCATAATGCCCACCCCTGCAGCAGTAGGAAACATAATGCAGACTATAGCAAAAAAAGAGAACATTAATATTGTCGGTGTCGATATTGGCGGTGCAACGACAGATGTGTTTTCTGTTTTTGATGGAGAATTTAATAGAACCGTTAGTGCAAATCTGGGAATGAGCTACAGTGTTTCTAATATACTGGCAGAAACAGGAATTGAAAATATTGAGAGATGGATACCATTTGACATAGACGAAACGGATGTTAGAAACAGGATCAAGAACAAGATGATACGGCCTACTACGGTACCGCAACTCATAGAAGAACTGAAAATTGAGCATGCCCTGGCTAGAGAGGCGTTGAGACTTGCATTTGAACAGCATAAAGCCCTGGCCATTGGATTAAAAGGAGTACAAAAAGAGCGTGACATATCAGAGGCATTCGATCAAAATGACATTGATACATTGATTGATATGAAAAGGCTTGACCTCTTGGTTGGGAGTGGAGGCGTGCTCTCCCATGCACCAAAGCGTGAACAATCAATGATGATGCTAATAGACGCATTTCAACCCGAGGGTGTTACACGAATAGCGGTGGACAGTATTTTCATGATGCCACACCTGGGAGTACTTTCAACTGTAAATGAAAAGGCAGCTGCTGAGGTATTTGAAAAGGATTGCCTAATAAATTTAGGAACTTGCATCTCCGTTTCAAACATCAGTAAACTAAATGTTGACTGTGTAACGTTCAATCTAAATATAAACGGGACAAACAAAGAAGGATTCCTGAAATCTGGAGAAATAGTATTAATTGAAATACCTACTGACGTCGAAGCAGAAATTGAAGTCATACCCAAAAGGGGTTTTGATTTAGGTAATGGAAAGGGCCAAGCAATAAAAATCAAAATAAAAGGTGGTGTCGTTGGGCTGGTAATAGACGCAAGGGGAAGACCTTTAAAGATGGGTAAAGATAAAGAGGCAAATAAAAGACTTATCAACAGTTGGACAGATGTCTTTAAAGCATACTAAAATATTAGTATATATTCCCTGTAGACAGAATACTGGAGTCAGAATGCAGAATAAAAAAACAATGGGAGATTAACACCATATAACTGGGCGGTAAAAAGCTACTCACCGGTATACACAGTTTAAATATTAACCTGAAAACTAGTTCTGTTTTCTGTATTCCGGCCCCTGAATTCTGTATTCTGAATAATTACAAATATCACAATACTATATAATATGGCACACGCATATACACCGGGACTTAAAGTATCGGAAAAAGTACGGGTACTGAAAAAGCGCATACTACCACTAATTGGGAAGGTACTTGTAAATAAAAATGATGTAGTTTCATCCGACATGGTTGTAGCTGAGACCGCATTGCCAGGTAAGGTTCATTCAATAAATATTATCAATAAACTTGGTATTTCGCCTGGACGAATAAATGAATATATGCTAAAAAAGCAAGGAGATACCGTTAAAAAAAATGAACTGTTAGCGGAATCAAAACCCTGGCTTAAATTCCTGAGAGCAACATGCGTTTCTCCAATTGACGGTACAGTAGAAACCATTTCATCAATCACAGGACAGGTACTGCTCAGAGAAAAACCAAAACCGGTTCAGGTTAACGCCCATATTGACGGAAGGGTTGTGGATACTATTGAAAACGAAGGAGTCACGATCGAAACCACGGCTACTTATATTCAGGGTATATTCGGAATAGGAGGAGAAGTCACAGGTGAATTGAAAATTGGTGTTAAAAACCAGTCGGACTGTCTTTCACAAAATGAATTAGACGAAAGCTTTAGAGATAAAATAGTGGTTACCGGCGCGTTCATTGATTATGAAACATTAAAAAAAGCTATAGATGTTGGAATCAAAGGTATCATTGTAGGTGGATTTGACGATGGGACATTAAAAAGAATTCTTGGGTATGATATTGGAGTTGCAATAACAGGAACTGAGTCTATTGGTATTACGATAATCATCACGGAGGGTTTTGGTAAGATTGAGATAGCGCAAAAGACATTTGATCTCTTAAAACTGAGATCAGGAGAAAAGACATCAATTAATGGTGCTACTCAGATAAGGGCAGGTGTTGTCAGACCCGAAATTATTATACCATATCTTGATGAAATAAAAGCAGACAACCATCTCATCAGCGATGGAATTAATACCGAAAATAACCAGACAGGAATCAAGATAGGAGACCCTATCCGCATTATTAGAAATCCTCTTTTTGGAAAAATAGGGGTTGTAAATGCACTTCCTACAGACCCACAATTGGTTGAAACAGGTTCAAAATTGAGGGTTTTGGAAATAAAGTTCCCTGACGGTTCAGTTTCAATAGTACCAAGAGCAAACATTGAGGCAATCGAACAATAAAAAAAGGAAAAGACATGAAAACTTTTTTTGTAAAACTTTCTGTGATTGTGTTAATCATTTTGGTTTTTTCAGACACAAAGGTTTTTGCCAGTAAAAAAATTGATACCAAGATTACAAATGATACCATAGCAACAAAAATACAGTTTTCGATTATAAACAGTTTCCCTTTGGCTACGGTTTCAACCGAATCAAAACCAAATAATTGGTTTGATATATCAAAGCTGAACAATTTAGTTATAATGATAGTGTTTTCTATAATAGTTCTCTATTTTATAAGGCATGCACGTAAAGGTGGTGTGATAAAGCTACGGAAGATTAAAGGACTTGATGCAGTAGAAGAAGCTCTTGGCAGGGCAACTGAAATGGGAAAGCCTGTTCTCTTTGTACATGGACTTAGCTCTATGGGAAGCGTTTCCACAATCGCTGCCGTCAATATACTTGGAAGGATTGCAAAACGTGTAGCTGAGTATGAAACCAGCCTTAAGGTTGTTAATAATGATCCTATCGTTATGTCAGTGAGCCAGGAGGTTGTAAAAGAGGCATATTTTGAGGTTGGAAGGCCTGATGCATATAGAGAAGAAAATACATTTCTTGTTGCGGCAGAACAATTTCCATACGTTGCGGCCGTAAGCGGCATAATGAACAGAGAACGACCTGCGGCTAATTTCTACATGGGTTTTTTCTACGCTGAATCATTACTACTTGCAGAAACAGGTGCTGCAACCGGTGCAATCCAAATAGCAGGAACTGATTCATATACACAGCTACCATTTTTTATTACAACATGCGACTATACATTAATGGGTGAAGAGCTCTATGCAGCCAGCGCGTATCTATCAAAAGAGCCGCTCCTTTTGGGAAGTCTCAGAGCACAGGACATAGGAAAGGGTATCCTGATAATCGTTCTCATCGCGGGCACAGCACTGGCAACATTCGGAGTAGAGTTCATTACCAAGATCTTTAATGCTCATTAATATTCAATTTATAGATCAAAAACACTTTAACGATTTTAAACCAAAAGTAAAAACTTGAATTTCCTAAAAAGAACCATACCACTGATTATCGCTTTTACAATGGGAATAATGATGGCAGGGCAATATTACGTCCCAAGTCAGAGTTCTCAGGATTTATTGGAAGTAACAACAAGATGGGATAGAATTATAGCAGGGTTTGCCGTATTTATAGGTGCTTACAGTTTGCTGCATCTTCATTGGAGTAAAATAAAGCAAAAGGTTGCTGGTTGGGGTTACAGCCTAATTGTATATATTGGAGCTGCAGGGACAGTAGTATTTGGTTTATATAACGGTGGAGAGTTTTTCTGGCATGATAAGCAGGAAAACACCGCGTTTGACTGGATCTACAGTTATATTCAGGTTCCTGCCGGAGCTACAGTATTTTCTATCCTCGCATTCTTTATTGCATCAGCCGCTTACAGAACATTTCGTGCAAGAACTTGGGAATCGTCCCTTTTACTAATTACCGCTATCCTGGTGATGATAGGAAGGGTTCCCATTGGTACCCTTATCTCTGAACAGATACCTATCATTGCGGACTGGATAATGGCGGTACCAAATCTAGCCGCAAAACGTGGTATTCTCTTGGGTGTGAGCCTTGGAGCCATTGCCACCTCTCTAAAAATCATCTTTGGCATAGAAAAGGCATACCTGGGAGGAGATGAGTAAATGGAACGTTTGTTAAACATTGATCGGCGTATCATATTTCTCCTTGTTTTTATTGCGGTAGTAGTCTCCCTGCTTCTGAAGTTTGAATTACCGATACCAGCAACCAAGCCTGTTAGGGATATCTATGACAAAATCGAATCTCTAGGTGAAAATGATCATGTACTTCTTGCATTAGATTACGATCCTTCTTCCAAAGAAGAGTTACATCCCATGGCAATCGCCCTTCTAAGGCACTGCTTTGAAAAAGGCATTAATGTACTTGGTATGACATTGTGGCCAGGAGGTGCAGGTCTTGCGGAAAGTGCCTTTGTTTCCATTGGAAAAGAGTACAATATGGAATCTGGAAAAGACTATGTTTACCTTGGTTTTAAACCTGGACAGGCATCATTAATAATAAATATGGGAGAAAATCTCTTCACCGCATTCCCAAATGATTATTATGGAAATAATACCGTTGGCATGGCCGCACTTAATGGAGTTAATTCATTAAAAGATATTGACTACGTTATAGATCTAGCAGCCGGGCAGACAATAGAGACCTGGATTGCATATGGAAAAGAAAAATATAAGTTTGATATGGCAGCTGGATGTACGGCGGTTATTGGCCCGGATATGTATCCATTTTTACAGTCAGGCCAATTGAACGGGTTAATGGGTGGATTGAAAGGTGCAGCAGAGTACGAATCAATAATCAACAGGAAAGATATGGCTGTAAGAGGTATGAGACCGCAAAGCGTGGTACACGTCCTCGTTATAATGTTTGTCTTCATAGGAAACGCATTATATTTTCTAAATAAAAGAAAGAGAAGCAATTAAAACTTAGACGGTCAATGCCATTGTAATTAAAGAATCGCCCAGCTCACAGATTGAACAAGAATAAGTTAATAGATATTTTTTGAAGCAGACCTCAGGAAACATTTCTGATATTGAAATAAACATGAAAGATACTAAAAGTTTTACAATCTTAATTGGATGCGTAGTACTGTTTTTTATAACTAATATTATACTTGTAATAACAGGCAAACTAGCATTCTCTTCAGATGGTTTCGGAATAATAGTCTCCGCGGGCTTAACCCTTGCCATGTATAGTTTTTTATATAAAGATACACCTATCTTTAAGATTGCGGAAAATCTTTACGTTGGTGTCTCACTTGGTTATACAATAATTATTACATGGTTTAACTTTCTCAAACCTGACCTTTTTGATCCGTTGATAGTGCCAATCTTTTCATCAGGAAGTAATACGTCACCAAAATATTCGCTACTAATACCGTTAACACTAGGTATATTTATACTAACAAGGTTTTCTCGTTCACTTTCATGGCTAAGCAGGTGGTCTTTTGCATACATTGTTGGCCTAGGGGCAGGAATTGGCATACCACGAATAATCTCCTCATTTATACTCGAGCAAGTAGGTCCATCAATAAAACCTCTTTTCATTGAGGGAGAACCTTTTTTGTCTACTATTAATACACTTTTGATTTTACTTGGTGTAGTATCTGTCCTCTTTTACTTCTTCTTTTCAATTGAGCATAAAGGTACAAGGGGAAGAATTTCTCAGATAGGTATCTGGTTTCTGATGATTTCATTTGGAGCATCATTTGGTTATACGGTCATGGGTAGAATGTCATTGTTAATTGGAAGGATACAGTTTTTATTGAAAGACTGGCTTGGAATTATTAATGGGTAGTGGCAAACTTATTGTAATTCATATATTTTAACAATCTGTTAATTTTTGTATGTAATTACCTACAAGAACTTTACTATAACTTTGCATATATAATAAATACAAGTGTTAAACAAAAAGATAGGCAAAGCAGAAGCACCTGTTTTTCTCTTTGAAACAAGTAGCATTAGATCAAAGACTTCAACGACAATATTCCAACACACAACCAACACAAAACCAACATAGCATAACTACTACGCAGGCAATATGTTACAGGCTGGGGACATTTAAGCCCCCCACAACCCGACAACAACCTTACACTTGTTGTTCTTTTTTTGCACCAAAACAATCAATAGGTAAGTTTAGTACCTAAAGAACCTTAGAAGATTTATGACAACTTTGCAAGTTAGGCACGCCATTTGCGTAAAATAAGTATATACCTAACAAATTAAGTTTTGGTTAAAATTTTCCCATACTACTTTATTTACATCTTTAAGTATCAAATGCGATGAGCCATAGAGGTTAAAAGTAGGCACATTACATTGATTGTATGAAACACGATACAACAGATAATATTGGTAAGCATGTATAATGAACAATGTGCTAGAAGTAAAAGATTTAAAAACCTATTTTCTGGGAAAAAGGAGGTTGATAAAAGCTGTTGATGGTATAAGTTTTTCTGTTCCAAATGGAAAGACAATAGCAATCTTAGGTGAAAGTGGTTCAGGTAAAAGCATTACAGCCCATTCTATTATGCGCCTTATCCCAAAATCCATAGATAAAACAGTCTCAGGGCAAATACTCTTTCAGGACAAAAACCTGTTGGAAATACCCGAAAAAGAGATGGTGAAAATCAGGGGTAAGTTTATAAGCATGATTTTTCAAGAGCCGATGACTTCCTTAAACCCAGTAATGAAAATTGGCGATCAAATAAAAGAGGTCGCAATGTTTCACGAAGGCCTTAATAAACATGAAGCTAAAGAGAAAACGGTGGAGATACTTGGAAAACTTGCAATTCAAAGCCCTGGAGAGGTGTTTAATAAGTATCCATATCAAATGTCAGGAGGAATGAAACAAAGGATAATGATAGCAATGGCCATAATATGTACACCAAGATTACTTATTGCAGATGAACCGACTACATCGTTAGACGTTACTATCCAGGCATTAATCATTGATATAATTAAGAAATTGCAAAGATCATTAAATATGTCTATAATATTCATTTCACATGACTTAGGCGTCGTAGCTGAAGTTGCAGACTACATTGCTGTTATGTATGATGGTAAACTAGTAGAGCAAGGAGAAGTTAAAGCATTCTTTAGTGGACCAAAACATCCATATGCAGCCAAACTTCTAGAGTCATACCACGAGATAGGAGTTAAGAAACAGTAAATGATTACCTGTTAGCTTAAATAACTTTTGCTCTTTTTCATTATTTGATTTATTATTACAATTGAGAAACATTTATTAATTGTTTTTATTTTTGAAAAGAGTAGCACATTTTATAATTGGTTTTGTATTATAATTAATATTACGGTAAATAATTACTGTATAAAAGATAAAAGTAATAGGATTTAGTATGTCAAAAGGAAAAGTGCTTGTAATTGATGACGAGGATTTAATGTGCGACCTTATAGAACAAGTTCTGGAAATCAAGGGCTACTCTATAACAACTATGACAAATAGTTCTGCTGCACTGGAAGAGATTGAGCAAAAGAAAGATTATGATGTTATCATAGCTGATATACGTATGCCAAAGGTTTCTGGAATAGATCTACTGCGTGCAGCAAATGCACAAAATATGGACTACCAGTTTATTCTAATTACAGGATTTTATAATCTGCTTGCCCCAGATATATTAAAATTACTTAATCCATTTGGTTTTATAAAGAAACCATTTGATATCAACACACTTATTACAACTGTAGAAAAAGCCTTTGCAAAAAAGGATGAAATAAATGGTAAAAAAGACAAACAGTAAGCAGCGAATGTTTAAATCTTTATAAATGTACATTTATATCAAATTTCCATTTATAAAAATATGTTTGGCCTAACCCAGGTAAAGGATTAAGAGTTTCATGTATGATTTAATCTTTTCCCTGTGTTTTATAAAGTTAGGGCCTGCATTAAAGGGCTGACTACCTTACCCTTGACATTTAATTGTAACATCTCTCCAGAAAATAGTTTTATGCTGCTAGAAGTTAAAGGCCTTACAAAGCTTTATCCAAACCAAAAGAACATCTTTTCAAAATCACATACCTATTCACATGCTGTCAATAAAGTATCATTCACTTTAAATTCTGGCAAAACCTTAAGCCTTGTTGGCGAGAGTGGATCTGGTAAAACTACAACAGGGAAGATGATTCTAAGACTTGTAGAACCAACTGCAGGCAAAATAGTATTTAATAACATATCTTTACTAGAACTCTCAAAGAAGAGCATGCTGAAGATGAGGAAAGATATGCAGATCATCTTTCAGGATCCATACGGCTCCCTAAACCCCCGAATGACCATCTGTCAATTAATTAGCGAAGGGTTTGCAATACACACCAATTTAACTAAAAAAGAACGTATAAAAAGCTCTTCCGAACTACTAGAAATGGTTGGACTTTCTCATCATTATCTAAACCGTTATCCCCATGAATTTAGCGGTGGTCAAAGGCAAAGAATATCTATTGCACGAGCAATTTCACTAAAACCCAAACTTATTGTTTGTGATGAATCTGTATCATCCCTTGATGTATCAGTTAGGGCACAAATTCTAGACCTTTTAAATGACCTTCAGCGCCAATTTAAAATATCATACCTCTTTATTACCCACGATTTAAACGTTGCTGCACATATAAGCGACGATATAATAGTAATGTTTGAAGGGAATATTGTAGAAAGAGCAAGAGCTAATGATTTTTTTAAGAATCCATTACATCCATATTCAAAAAGTTTGCTAGCTGCAATTCCAAGCATTAACACGTTTGAAAGAGAAAGAGATCTTGACATTATTTTAAACGATCTACAAAATAAACTAGAAGATCAGAACGGATGTCGTTTTTATAACCGTTGCCCAGAGGCGATGGACATTTGCTTAAAGATCACCCCATTGCTAATAGAGATAAATGATAATCATTTTGCTAGTTGTCACAAATTTTGATGTATAATAGCACAATTAAAAAGAAAGTATGATATCACCACCATGTAAAGGCATGCTTTTTAAATGTGGATAATCTACAAAATATTTAAACCGGCCTATTTGCAAGTATCTTGTATCTAGATTTATCTATTTTGGCGGTGCGTTTGCCGCATCATCTTATACTACTTAAGAAGGAAATGGGTAATTTCTGGACCTTATCTTCATTTTTATCAACTAATAACCATCTATTTTAAGCATAGCATTTAACAGATTACTAAATACAGGCCGATGCTAATCTAAAAGGATTTCCAAAGATATTGTAATTGGCCATATGTTATATTCGTCTTTTCCGCGCGTAAACGCCAACCTCAACTAAAAATATATGATAATTAGTTTTTATAATGATTTATTCAAAGGACACACTAAATGGTTTACGAATCCATTATTCCTGAAATAAGAGAGTTAAGACGAATAACAACAGAAGCAGATCAAGGAGTGGACCTCTCAACAGAACATCAAAAAAAGATAATAGACTGGTCAAATGATGGCGATGTATTATCAGGAATTGCTGTTTTGAAGAATAGTGGGAAAGTAATAGAAAGCCCGAACAAAGACGAACTGCTAAGCGTGGTTGATCAGAAAGGTAATTTATGTTTTAGCGGAAGTAAAAATATATGTTTCCCCAGGTGGCTTTGTCACCTTTTGGGCATAAGACATCGATGTTCTCATGCAGTAGTCGTCACTTATAACAATTTCATAATATTTCAAAGACGCAGCCGCAAAAAAGATGTTTCGCCTGGAGCTTTAGACATTTCTGTTGGAGGCCATGTAAAAGATACCAGTACATATGAAGATGCCCTACTTAGTGAAATGTATGAAGAGTTAGGCATAAAAAGAGATGATACATCAAAAATAACGGAAATTTGTTTGTATGAAAACCAATTTTCAGATCCAGAGAGAAACTTTTATAGTGTCGAAGCTAGAAAGGTCTTTGAGGTACAGTTGAAAGATAGTGCATTTAGTAATATAAGATTTGTTGACAACGAAGTTGCCGGCATATATTTGTGTGATTTAGTAGAGGCAGAAGCTGTACTGAAAAATGAAACAATTGCAAGCGGCCTGAAGGGTACTTTGCCTCATTACATAGACCGAAAAAGGGAATGCAACTAGAAAAAGGCTTATAGTATTAGACTTAAAAGAATCAGAAATTCGATATTTACAGATTTAGGTGGCGGCTTCGCCGGACCACAACAATAACATTTTGTTATATCGCAATAATATATTTAAACAATATTAGAAAAATTTTTTGAAAAAAAAATTATTTTAAATTATACTATTGTCGATAATATTTTATAGAACATATAAAGTAAAAACTTTGTCACTAAATATTAAACCAAACTAGTTGACATCATTAAAAGAGTATAAGGGGATAAAATGAATATAAAAAGAAATTCTACAATTTTCTTTATTCTTTTGATTACAATTGTTTCATTATCACTTTTCTCAGGCTGCGCAACTCATAACACGAAAGTAAGCACTCCCAGCCCAGGAAAATTTACGCCAAGACCACCCATGGTTCCACTTGGAATAAATGTGCCTGTTACAAATTTACCACCAGTTCCGGAAAATGTAAAGAAATACACTGGAGATCGGCAATGGAAGTATGTGGTTATACACCATAGTGCATCAGGTACAGGTAATGCCGCGACGTTTGACAAACTTCACCGGGAAAAAAGAGGATGGGTTAACGGTTTGGGGTATGATTTTGTAATTGGTAATGGAAATGGCTCAGGCAATGGTCAGATCGAAGTTGGTCCAAGGTGGAAACGTCAAATCGATGGAGCACACGCTGGAGTTAAAGAGTATAACCATTTCGGCATTGGAATATGCCTTGTTGGCAATTTTGAAGATGAAAAGCCCACACGAAACCAGATATCTTCCCTCTTGAGTCTAATAAAGTACTTTCAAAACCGATATAATATTCCATCTGAAAATGTAATCTTACATCGACATGTAAAAACAACTGCATGTCCGGGTGAAAATTTCCCCTATTTTGAAGTCCTTTCGGGAATATATACAAGGTAATCTTAAAACTTTCCATATATATAATCTAATGACCTGTATGCCCAAATCCCCCTTTACCTCTTATTGTGGAGTCAAGTTCAGTAACTTCTACAAGCACTGCTTGTACTACAGGTTGTATCACCATTTGGGCGATCCGCATACCCCTTTTTATTTCAAAACATTCATTACCGATATTGTATAAAATCACGCCTATTTCCCCTCTATAATCTCCATCAATAGTTCCAGGGGAATTAAGGATGCCAATTCTGTTCTTTAATGCTAACCCGCTTCTCGGTCTTACCTGCGCCTCATATCCTACCGGCAAGGCTATAAAAATACCTGTCGGTATAAGTTTGATATCACCAGGTTCAAGGATTTCTAACTTTGACACAGCGGCATAAAGATCCATACCACTAGCATAATGGCTCATATACTCGGGAAGAGGTATATCTTCGCATCCATCTTTCCTCTTAATCTTTAATTCTACTTTATTCATAAATTATTTCTTTCAATCACTGTGGAAAAGTCATAAATATTCAGGTGGGGTATTATTAATGAAAAGGAAAGAAAAATCAAGCTTATATATAAAAATAAAGATTTGTAAGAATACAAAAAAAAGCTGAAAACGTGCTATAATACATATATTGATATATAACACTTTGGCATGCTTTCTTTAATAACCACGAACAAGATTTTTTCTGCTAATGTATTACATATTGAAACTACCTGGTTAAAGAATGAATAATAAACAAGGATTAAGAGAAGGCTATACAACTGGTACTTGCGCGGCAGGATCTGCTAAAGGTGCAGCATTAGGACTAATAAACGGATTTATACCTGACCATGTAGAAATTAATACTCCAATTGGAAGAGCAGTTAAACTAAAGCTACAGAAAAAACAGCTGGGAGATAATTACGCAGAGTGCTGTGTTCAAAAAGATGCAGGTGATGACCCGGATGTAACAAACAACGCTTTTATATTTTGCAGAATACAAAGAATAAGTGCCAACGATCAAAGCCTGGATATAAAAAAAGGAAACACATATTCAAACAACAAACAACAAATTACTGTTGTCGGCGGAAAAGGTGTTGGTGTTGTAACAAAACCAGGTTTACAGGTGGAAGTTGGTTTATCTGCTATAAATCCTGTCCCGATGCAGATGATACAAACCGCTGTTCTTGATGTAATCGGGACGAAAGAGTGTAATATTAAAGTTACCATCTCAGTCCCGGACGGTGAAAGAATTGCGAAGCGAACATTTAATAACCGACTAGGTATTTGTGGAGGGATTTCAATAATAGGCACAACCGGTTTTGTAAGGCCAATGTCCGAAGATGCTATAAAGACCTCCCTTAAGTGCGAACTGAATGTAGCTAACGCCCTTGGGCATAACAGAGTAGTGCTAGTGCCTGGAAATCTTGCAGAAACCGCAACAAAGAAATGGTTCGGATTTGCGAAGGAACAAGTCGTCTTAATGAGCAACTTTGTAGGTTATATGTTAAATGCCGCACATAGTCATGGATTTAAAGAAATAATCATTGCCGGACATCCGGGAAAATTGGCAAAATTAATTAGAGGTGATTTCAATACACATAGTTCAAACTCAAAGCCAGCAAATGATATTATAGTTAATATTATAGAAAAAAGATTAACTAGAAATAGTGTAATTGAAAAAATTAAAGAGTCTACGACAGTGGAAGGTATAATTCAGGAGGTTGAAAAGGCGAAAGAACTTAACATATTTAATAATATTGCCGAAATGGTAAGAGAGGCCGCCTCCGCTTTTCTAAATGATAAACAGGAAATTGGCGTAGTACTTTTTGACATGCAAAAAAAAATTATAGGGTACTCAATGAAAGATGAGACAAGAAGAATTTTCTGTAAAACCTATATTTCCCTGTAGCAGTATGATAGGATATTTAAAAAAAATTTATTTAAAGGAACTTTTACCGTTATTTGTTGTCTAAATTAGTATGTTTTGTATCAATTCTGCACAATTAAGATCTAGTGCATCGCACTTCGTCAAATTAAGGCAGATGATATTCTTCTCAATTTAATAAATAAGTATACATCATGTTTGAGCATCACAACACGGACAAAACATTGAAGCAGGAATATCCCTGCCAATGGATCTATAAAGTTATAGGCAAATGCCAAGATTGCGTAAAAAAAGCAGTAGACGAAATATCTAGAGAGAAAAAGTATACAATTAGCGTCTCAAACAATAGCAAAAATGGTAAATATTGTTGTTATAATTTGGAACTGACAGTAAAAAGCGAGGAAGAGCGAAACACTATATATACAAAGCTAAAAAACAATGTAGACATAGTGATGGTACTATAAAAAACAATAAAATACAAAAGAAGGATTTCTACAGATTTTCTGTAATGAATTTATAATAAAACAATTGCATTTCGTACTCTTTTTAAGTAAGGTATTGTATGTTTTTTTATATATTTACATATGTCATAAGGCTGTAAAACAAACGGCAATTAAGAATATACCACTTTGTGTTTTGATTTATATGGTTAAATTAATCTGATTTTAAGATTAAATTCACAATTATTACAATTTTCAGTAGATTTACCATACATTTATATAATGATATTTAAATAAATGCAAGACTGGAATTTCTTTTTGCCAAATGTTTTTAAACTCGAAAGGAGGATGTCTATATATAATAAATAGTTAATAATTTAAAGAAAAAACCTATTTTTTGTAATTCATGAAAGTAGCTATTTTAATTTTAGAAAAAGGAGAAAAAATATATGAGAAAATTTACGTATTTATACGTAGTTGTCTTGATGGCACTAATGGCTAGTACACTTCATGCCTTTACTGTGCCACAAGAGGATTCGATGGTTGAATATTTCTATGTGACTGGACCTAAAGGCGATCCAACGCGCGGAGCAGAGGACCATGTTCAGATTTTGTATATTGACGTACCTGGTGACATAACTGACCCACTGGAGATATCAGTGTATGATCCAGATACAGGTGGCTCAATAGATGCAAAACCAAGCCGTAGAAATAAATGGGACACTAAAACAGAAATATCTATATATGGTTCCAAATTGTTAGACCAAAAACAGTTTGACAGCGAAGGATATGATAAAGAATATTATGTTTTTGGGCCATACGATAAGAGCGATGGAGAACCGGTTGGAAATTATTACAGGTTTGCCATAGAAGTTAAGGCTACTGAAGGTGATGACGCAAACCTTTTTAATGTTAGCATATTACCGAACAGCGCAAAGGTTTTCAGTACTAACATTAGTTTCCGTTTACTACCTGGCAAAGGTGACGATATGTATTTTTACCCTAGAGTGCCTAATGGTGAATCTAGTGTAACCGTAGAGAATTACGATCTTGATCATAATGGGGGCATAAGCCATCTACACGATACCCTGAACGAAGAAGAGTATCTAATTAAAGACTCTTTAAGCGGTCAGTGGAAAGAGACCACTATTAATCTTTCATCAACTCAGGATAGGTATCTTCAATACCATATTGTAAAGGGAACTCAAAAAAATGCTCACGCAGCATTAAGGATCAAGGACAGCAATGGAAACTTACTTCCTATTTATTTCAGACCTGAAACATTAGTAGTACCACCAGCCCCGGTAGAAGTAACTGGGGAGCGTCCATGCAACGAACTTACGTTTGATGCGACTAAATCTTTTGATCCGGATAATCAGGCACTTACCTTCTTATGGGATTTTGGTGACGGCACAACTAGCACAGAACCAATTGTTACACATACATTCCCATCAGGTGGTATGTATAACGTAATGTTAACTGTTAGTGATAACTCTGGTTTAGAGTGTGAAACTTCAGTAGCTGCACAAAATGTGGATATTAACAGTCCACCTAAGGCGGCTTTATATGCTCCAGACATAGCATGTACTGATCAAACTGTAATGTTTGACGCTAGTGGAACAACGGACAATACAATAGATCAGGTAACATACTCATGGAACTTTGGAGACGGTACTACAGGCGAAGGACAGAGCATTGCTAAGTCTTTTGCAAAAGGCGGAACATACAGGGTTCAATTAATGGTGAACGATAATGCTGATACGGTTTGCAGCCACGACGGAATAACTAAAACCATTAAGATAAACACACCACCTGTTGCAAATGCCGGTCAGGATATAGATCTTTGTCTGCCAGCAAATGCATCTTACGATGTATCATTCAGAGGAGCAGGTTCAACTGATGCTGACGGTGACGAATTAACATATTCATGGGACTTTGGTGATGGCACAACTGGCGATGGAGCCAATGTTTCACATCTATACACCATGAGCGGACAGTATACAGTAAGGCTTGTTGTTAACGACAACTCAGAATCTGCATGTAGCATTAGTGATGATACTATTTTAGTTAACTTAAACAAATCTCCTATTGCTGAAGCTGGAGACAATCAGATCACTTGCACCGGAAATGAAGTAATATTTGACGGTTCAGGGTCATCTGTTGAGCCAGGTGACGTAATTAGTTACAACTGGGATTTTGGTGACGGAGCAACTGCTGTAGGACAAACAGTTTCTCACGTTTATAACCAGGGTGGAAATTATAAAGCTACCCTTACTGTAGACGATGGAAAAGGTACAAGATGTTCTGTTTCTACAGACTCTTTAAATGTATCGGTTAACTCACTACCAACCGTAATAATTTCTGCTATTGACACTGCATGTACAGGAGAAACTATTACTTTTGACGCTTCAGGCAGCAGTGATGATGATGGCGATACAATGTCATATTCATGGGATTTTGGTGACGGTACAACTGGTGAAGGTGCCACCGCATCACACTCATATAGTCAGGGAGGAAATTATCCTGTTCTATTAACAGTGGACGATGGAAAAGGTACTCAGTGTTCTACTGTAACTTACAATATTGTTGCTTCTGTTAACGCTCCACCTTTAGTTGATATTGTTCCTATCGGTATTGTTTGTACTGGGGATACTGTGATGTTTGACGCATCTGGTACCAGCGATGCAGACGGTGATCCTTTGACATATTCATGGGATTTTGGTGACGGTACAACTGGTGAAGGCGCTACTGTTTCACACGCATACGGTCAAGGTGGGAATTATAAAGCTGTCCTAACTGTAGATGATGGAAAAGGTACAAGGTGTTCTGTTGCATCAAGAAGTGTACCTGTCTCAGT
Source organism: Candidatus Anammoxibacter sp. (assembly GCA_021777055.1). Lineage (GTDB taxonomy): Bacteria > Planctomycetota > Brocadiia > Brocadiales > Anammoxibacteraceae > Anammoxibacter_A. The sequence goes on from JAIQZO010000036.1 coordinate 113,839, forward strand.
TAATACTATACCTTCAGCGATAATTTCTTCAGTGGACCCTGTTTCAACTGGTCAAACAATTACTTTTGACGGTTCAGGCAGTGGTGATGCAGATGGTGATTCATTGACATATTCATGGGATTTTGGTGACGGTAGCACAGGTAATGGAGCTACAGCGTCCCACGCATATAGTCAAGGTGGAAATTACCCTGTTCTATTAACAGTGGACGACGGAAAAGGTACGCCTTGTTCTGTTGTGAGCTATAATATTGTTGCATCTGTTAATACGCCACCAGTAATAATATTATCACCAATTGATGTTGTTTGCGTAGGTGATACTGTTATGTTTGACGCATCAGGTACTAGCGATGCAGACGGTGATCCTTTGACATATTCATGGGATTTTGGTGACGGTAACACAGGCGATGGCCCTACACCTTCCCACACATACAGTCAAGGAGGAACTTATAAAGCTGTCGTAACCGTTAATGACGGAAAAGGTACGAGTGGTTCTATTGCATCAAGAAGTATACCTGTAGAGGTAAATACTCAACCTTCTGCTGTACTTTCTTCAATTGATACTGTTTGTACAGGTGAAGAAGTTGCTTTCAATGGTTCAGGAAGCGAAGATGCAGATGGAGATGCACTGACATATACATGGGACTTTGGTGACGGCACAGTTATTCAAGGCGGTCCTAATGCTTCCCACTCTTACAGCAAAGGCGGTAATTACGTTGTAACGCTTAAAGCAGATGATAACAAAGAGACTTTGTGTTCAACTGCCACCACAGCAATCAATGTAAAAGTTAACACACCTCCAGTTGCGGATGCAGGACCTAATCTCGTTTGCTGTCTTGAAGAAGAGAGCATATTCGATGGTTCAGGTTCATTTGATCCGGATGGAGACGCTCTGAGTTATTCTTGGAATTTTGGAGATGGAAACACAGGGCAGGGTGCTAAAGTAACACACGTTTACGAAAAATCAGGAACATTTACTGTTACTCTGACTGTAAACGATAATTCTGGCACCAAATGCAGTACAGCTGTAGATTCATTTAGGGCAGATGTAAATGCTAGACCATCAGCGATTATACAAGTTAAGTAATTAATTGCTTTAACTAATAAGTCGTTTTGGTAAGTTTTATCAGGCGCAAGAGGGGATTTATCCTCTCTTGCGCCTTTTTTTTTACTCCACTTGAAACTTATATATCAAAACTAGATTCCCTTGAGAAATTCTCTAATATTTTCTTTTTGAAACTGCGGCAGAGCAAAGGCAGCTTCATGTATGGCTTCGTTATAATATTTAAATGTAAGGCAGGACTTTGCCACCCTCTCCTTTACAAAATCCTTAATGGGATGCAATCCTTTTGATGCAAATGTAAATGACCACAACCCCCCTGGATAAGTAAGATTACTAAAGTTATATATGGTAACCACGTCAAACAGTCTACTCTTTATTTTCATAAGTTTTCTTTGCATTTCTTCCTGGTACCATGGAGATTCTCCTTGAGAAACAACAATTCCGTCACTCTTTAGACAGTTATAGATATCCTCATAAAACTCGTCACCAAATAGTGGTTGAGCCGGACCAATGGGATCCGTAGAATCCACTAAAATTACATCAAATTTTTCCTTAGTATCTTTAGCAAATTTTACACCATCATCAATGATGAGTTTTACCTTTGGGTTTTCAAGATCTTTAGAACACAGAGGTATAAATTCTTTACATGAATCTACGACCATTCTATCTATTTCAACCATCGTACACCTCTTAACGTCGGTATGACGAAGAACTTCACGCACGGTACCACCATCCCCACCACCAATAACAAGAACGTTTTCAGGGAAAGGATGTACAAAAAGTGGAACATGGGTAATCATATCATGATAAACAAATTCATCCCTTTCAGATATCATCACCAGCCCATCATTTAATAACATCTTCCCATAACCTCTAGTCTTCACAATATCCACCGATTGAAAAGCGCTCTGTCCAGCAAAGCAAGTCTCCTCTGTTTTAAATCGGACACCCATTATGTCTTTAAACTTTTCTTCAATCCACAGTTCAGATTTCATAGTTAACATTTATTAATAATTTTTTAATCTTACATCGTAAAGTTATATGATATATACATTCTACTTGTACAAAGATCAGACAAATATACAAACATATATAAAATCTATTTGTCATATTGAAATTTCATATATGTTATGCCGGAGGAAAGCACCATACGCCAGGAGAGTTCAACATCATCGCAGAATTCAGTATCAAATTCTTTTATAGCATCTATCAAACTCTGGGTAAAGAAATCATAAAGATATGGTTCTATATCCATTTTACTTTTACTGTGTACTTTCGCAATATTTTCCATATAGGGACTTACATTCTTAGTAACAAAGAACTGTATGAGGTGATAAAAAGACTTCTTTACCTTTTCCTTTTGCTTTTCCAATTTCGTATTTGCAAACTTCTCTTTAACAAATGGAGATGATCCGATAAATTTATCATAGAAGACATCAAAAAAATTTTTTCCATCAATTTCCCTTTTTAATACTCTTGAGTAACTGTCATTGAATATATCTTCGTAATTCATAATCCCACCCCTATATTAAAGTATTCTCAACAAAACATATATATTTGGAATATTAAAATAATTATACCCCAATCTAGCAACAAACTATTAATTATTCTTTACATTAATATCACGTTGAGGGAATGGAATTTCAATCCCATTTCCAGTAAACACACGATTAATCTCTTTGTTTATCGTGTCAAGTGTCCTCATCTTTACCAAAGGCGAATGGAGAAACACCCTTAACTCAAAATCCAGAGAACTATCCCCATGATTTATAAAAAAGACATCAGGGGCTGGATCATCCAGAACATTTGGCTCTCTCTTAGCAATATCTAATAGAAGATCATTTACCTTTTTAGTATCACTACCATATGCAACTCCAATGGGGATTATTAACCTTATGACAGTATCTCCCCTAGTCCAGTTAATAACCTCCTGAGTTATTAAAAGACGGTTAGGAACTATAAATTCCTGTCGGTCAAAATTAAGGATTGTGGTTGCCCTGATATTTATATGTGTAACCCTACCCATGCTTGTACCAATGGTTACATAATCCTCTACCCTTATGGGACGTTCAATTAACAAAATAATTCCGCAGACAAAATTAGACACTATCTCCTGCAATCCAAACCCCAACCCCACCCCCATGGCAGCTATCAGCCATCCCAACCTCCCTATATCCAGATGAACAGACGCGAGAGCTATAATTGCGGCAATACAAAAGATACTGTAACGGGCAATAGTTAAGATTGCATACTTTACCCCAGACTCAATTTTTAACCTGGAAAATATAGCGTATTCCGTTATCCCGGCAAGATTCTTCAGAAACCAAATTGTTATCAAGATAATTAGAAAGAAACTAAATAGATCTGACACGGAAACAACCTCATACTCATTTAATGCGGTAGTAAGTTTATAAACTATTATTTCATCAAAGGTCTTGAACGCTTTACTATCCAACCCCCACAAATTTGCAGCAATTAAACCACCTATTACATAAAAGAAAACCCTGACAAAACTTTTAGCCTGATCTGTTAAACGTATCTCCTCCTCTTTTTTATCTTCCTCTTCATCTTTACTATGGCTTTGTTCCCAAAGTAGCCTTTTGCGCTTGCGGGATATGTTTTCAATAGAACTTACAGCCAGTTTGTAAAAAGAAGGGATTAGAAACCCTGCAACTATTGACCTTAATAAACTCCTCATAAATTGAGATGCCGCATAACTGTAACCAGTTATTGCCAGTACCCAAGCACAAATGATTATGAGAAATATAACGTAGCTTATCAATGTCCAGTAACGAGTCAAAAATTTAACGTTTTTTAACAGGATCTCATTCTTTACTAACGCAGATTTTCCTAGTAGTGCCAACCATATTGTAACACCAATAATTATTAGTTCAGACAAAAGCAAAAGGCTGGGGATTGCCGATAGAGCAAATACGTTTTCTGCAACTGTAACAGAAAATCGTAGTGATGTACTTGCAATGATAATGACCTTAATTGCTCTATATAAAACCTTTGCAGATTCAGAATTTAATCCAAACTGTACCACGGCTATACCATTTACACGAAAAAACGCCCGGTTTAGGAAATAGAGAAGAAAGAATGCACTGGAGAATATACAAATTAGTTCAAATATATAACTAATATTGTTCGGAAGCCCTGTCTTCCCAATGATCTTTGCAAATACAAAAAGATAGATAGGTAACGTCAAAGAACCTGATATCCCCACAATCACAGCATTGATCTTGTTTTTCCATTTATGACCATATTCGATGGTCATCCTGTTATAGTTAGTTACAAATTTATCTAACCTTATACGCAGAGCAATCAACATAAAAGGAAAAACTACAAACAGCAGAGAGGCAAATAGTATCCCATTAAACGTTTCTAATATTAGCAATATGTTTTTCGATACATTTGTATAGTTAGTTTTCTTTGCCCAGTTACCAATGATCATCAATTCACCTGGAAGTTCTTTAATCATCTCAAAGTTAATCGGCGATCCATCCTGTATCCAAAACATAGTAGACCATACAATCCGTTCAATCTCTTCCAAAACCTCATGGCGATCCAAAATGTGCTTTTGAATCTTTTGGTCAAGGTCTATGAATTTGAGTAAAGCCTCTTTTTCTTTATTTAAAACGTCCCTGTAGCCCTTTTCCATTTCTGTTCTTTTCGCAACAATCTCTTTTTGCTCTGCTATACTCAGTGTACTTAAAGTATGCACATAGCCCTCGGTCCAAATCTCATCAAAATTCTGGAGTTCATCATCTATCTCAAATTCCCGTGCATCGTATTGTTCCCTGGTTGTTTTGTAATCTTTCGGTAAGATCTTCTTCAAGCTTTTTCTTAGTTTCTTTAACCTTTTCAACTCCCTTTTTATCCTATCCGCTGGAAATGCAGAGGCGCCCAAGCGTTTTAACCTATTTGAAAAATATTGCAATTTCTCTTTCTCGCTTTGCAACCTGTTATCAAGCAGGTTAAAAATCCTTTGCTGTGAAACCACAATGGAATCTAGATCACTCTTATTTTTCTGGGAAAGTGCCTGCCTTGCTTCCCAGCGGGCAACCAATTTACCCTCTGGTGTTTCAGCCTTAGCAATCTTTGCCTCTTTGTGGGCCAAATTCTTTTCCGTCTTCTGTTGTTGCACCTTTAATGCCTGCTCCAAGGATATACTATAAACATCCAGCTCTTTTTCAAAGATTTCTAATCGTTTCTCTTCCAACAACAATTCTGCAGTTAATAAAGGTGATAACTGCTTAATACCTCCTAGATTAGCATCTAAAAATTTCTGTTTCTCAGCGCAAATATGCTGCTCCATCTTTGCAATTGCCATTTCTACCAATAGAAGCTCTTTTTCATTTGGATTAGTTTCTAGGCGTATCTTGTCATTTAATGCATCTATTAAATTCTCGACTTTCGTCTTACTTTCTATGGTTTTCCCCTCCTGTTCCGGGGCAGATTTATTCAACTCATCATACTCATCAATCTGATCTTTTAATTCAATTACTCTTTCTCGCTGACGTTTAACCTTTTCTGTTAAAAGATCAAACTCCTCCTGATTTGGATCGCCAGAAAGACTACTTTCACCATTTGAGGATAAATATTCCAGTTCTTTTTTCTTATTATTGAGTTCCTCATCAATATTACCCTCCACAGAAACAATATTACCTTTTTGTTCAATTACAGTTAGCAACTCATTTGCAACCGATATCTGTTTTTTTAATAAATCTCCTAACCTATCATCATAACTCCCCTCCTCAGCTTCTTTATCAATAGTTTCTAACCGCCCTTTCACATCGTTTATCAGTATAGAGACCGTATCCTTTGTATAAATCGCTCTGTTCTGCTCAATATATTCACTATTCTGTCCGTAGGCATATATTTTACAAACAGACAAAATTAATATACAAAAAACAGTAAATATAACTAAATTAATTAACTTTGGTTTATTCAGATAGCACATAATATAGTAAATAAATTTTCACAGAATAATCACACATAATAAGACAAACTCAAGCTCAAATAGTAACATTTACTTAAACTCATTTCAATCTGTAATAGAATTTCAAATGATGGCCAGAGATAATAGATTATTTATATAATTTATCTATTATAAAAAAAGAAAAAAACGTCATTATCTAACATAAATTAAAGTAGATACAGGGATATTATTCAGATAGTCTTGCTTCATTATTCATTACATGCTAATATACTGTTTACATTCATAAATCTAAAATCTACCATTGCAAGCTTAAACTGATCTTACTTAATCTCATGTCAATATATGAATGCATGGATTTCCACAAGTAAAGCCATAAAATATGGAAAACAATAAAGATGTTACAAGGTTAATCAGCTCTATCCTCCTGATAGCTTTTGCTGTTTTTGCGATATTAAGTTTTTACTCGCACTCTCCAAATGACCCCCCTTTCGGAGATTATCCGGTTAATGATCCGATTAAGAACTACTGTGGCAAAGCAGGAGCAAACCTTGCTGGATATATGATGCTTTGCCTGGGAGTTACTTCGTACATCCCTTTTGTTCTCCTTGGCGTTTTCGGAGTGGCGTTTTCAATGAGAAAAGATATAAGGGATTTATGGGTAAAATGCTTAGGAATTATCTTAATCCTTGTATGCTTACCACCTGTTATATATCTTACAAGCAGTGTTATTAAAAACTCTATTATAAAACCTGAATTTGCAGGAATTTTCGGCCTTGTTTCCGCACTAAGACTAACATCTTATTTAGGCATAGCGGGTACTTGCCTGCTTCTTCTTGCAGGGCTAATTATTGCCTTAATCTTAATAACAGATGCGAGGATAAACCGTATATTTGCAATACTTTTTAGAATAAAGAGTTCTTACAATAACGACACGAAACCAATATCAGTACAAGAAGAGACTAAAGAGACTAAAGCGACTAAGAAAAAAGATTGGTTTAAGTTTCTTTCATTCTTTAAGAATCTAAAAAAGCTAAAGATCCCAAAGATAAAGATCCCAAAGATAAGAAACACTGACAATGACAATGACAATGGTAATGGTAATGGTAATAATGACGATGCCGATGACAATTATAATTATAGGCCAATAAGACCCGTATCTTTTGAACAAATCCGTAGAGGCCAAGAGAAGCAGAGAAATGATTTTATAAAATCAAAAAGCAAAGATGAGGTTAAAGAAATTGACCATGAGGCTGTTTTGCTTGAGGAAGATCCATCAGAGATAAATGAAAATATAGAAAATAATGAACAAGAAGATAACAATACTTATTGCAATGATTTTAATGAAACAGACGACAGTAGTATAGTAGTAAAGAAGGGAAATCTTGAAAAAGCTCAACCCAAACCAATAAAAAAGCTGATCAACAATAAAGATTACAGCGATTACACCTTACCCACTATTGATTTACTTGAAGACCCCGGTATCCAGTTTAAGGGTGACGACAGGAATCAGTTAATGGAAAGGGCCAGCATCTTACAGATGACACTGAAACAATTTAATGTAGATGTAAGGGTTGTAGAAATTGAACAAGGACCGGTTATCACAATGTTTGAACTGGAACTTGCTCCCGGTGTAAAGCTTGCCAAAATACTTGCCCTTGCGGATGACCTTGCTATCGCACTTAAAGCACCCAGTGTAAGAGTTGTTGCTCCATTACCAAAAAAAGCATCAATTGGACTTGAGGTACCAAACACAAATCGCAGTATGGTTAAATTGAAAGACGTTATAACATCCGGCAGCTTTAATATGAAAAAGCAGAAAATACCGTTAATCCTTGGAAAAGATGTTTCTGGAGCATCCCTTATATCAGACATGACAGCAATGCCGCACCTTCTGATTGCTGGTACTACCGGTTCAGGAAAGTCTGTATGTCTGAACACAATTATACTGAGTATCCTTTGTTTCCAACGACCTGACCAGGTAAAGTTACTGCTTGTTGATCCCAAGATGGTGGAATTCTCCCCTTACAGTGACGTACCACATTTGATTTCCCCCATAATCACGGATATGAAAAAAGCATCGGCCGTACTGGAATGGGCCGTTAATAAAATGGAAGAACGTTATGCTCTTCTTTCATCCGTGGGAGTGAGAAACATAGACTCCTTTAACGCTTTAGGTGAGGAGGAGATTAAAAAAAAGCTGAGCCCGGAGAGCGATGCAGTTTTAGATGATGTTCCATTTCATCTACCTTACATTGTAATAATTGTAGATGAACTTGCAGACCTGATGATGGTTGCAGCTAAAGAGGTCGAAGGATCAGTTATAAGGCTTTCACAAAAATCACGTGCAGTTGGAATACATCTGATTCTAGCAACACAAAGGCCTTCAGTTAATGTTGTAACAGGTCTGATCAAATCGAATATGCCAGCAAGAATATCATTTTATGTTGCATCAAAAATAGATTCAAGAACAATTCTAGACCAAAACGGAGCAGAAAAACTTTTGGGATCCGGCGACATGCTCTTTCTTCCACCTGGAACGTCCAAGTTAGTTAGGTCACAGGGCGCGTTTGTTAGTGATATAGAGGTAAAGAATATTGTAGAGTTTCTGAAGGCCAGGGCTAAACCTGAATACAGTTCTGAACTAAAGGCATGGAAAGGGTCCTCAAATAAGAATAACGATGAAGAAGATGAGTTATTTAGTGAGGCAGTCAGAATAGTACTTGAGTCACAACGCGGTTCTGTCTCCCTGGTACAAAGAAGGCTTGGTATTGGTTATTCAAGGGCATCACGATTAATTGATTTAATGGCGGATGACGGTATCATTGGTGAATACAAAGGAAGCCAGGCACGTGAAGTTTTTCTAACACTTGAAGAATGGGATAATTTTAAGCATGAAGATGAAGTCTAAAGTCAACATAGTTAGCCTGGGATGCGCAAAAAACCTGGTTGATTCAGAAAAAATTATTGCAGATATAGCAGAAAAAGGTGGTGTTATCTGCAGCGATAAAAAAGATGCTGATGTTATAGTAATAAACACATGTGGCTTTATCAATTCCGCAAAAGAAGAGTCTATCGATACCATACTTGAGACCGTTAACTTAAAAGAAGAGGGCAAATGCAAACGAATCGTTGTTACAGGCTGTCTGGCTCAAAGGTACAAAAATGAACTGAAAAAAGATATACCAGAAATCGACGCTCTGTTAGGGATTAACGAATTTAATAATGTGGCAAATGCCGTACTTGACAATCAAGCTGATGAACATCAAATAGTAAAGAAGGTTCACAATAGCAAAAAATGTACCGACCGGGAACGAAACAAGAAGTTAGTAGCACAAACCCCTCGAATAAGCTTAACACCTAAGCATTATGCATATCTCAAGATATCAGATGGTTGTAACAATTTCTGTACATACTGCTCAATTCCCCATATTCGAGGAAAACACAAAAGTTCCTCAATAGATAATCTATTATCCGAAGCAGAATTATTAGCCGCAAGCGGCGTAAAAGAGCTAAACATAATAGCGCAAGATACAACCGTTTATGGTACAGACATGTACAAGAAACCAAAGTTACACATACTGCTAAATAAGCTGTCTGAGATAGATTCAATTAAATGGATAAGGGTACTTTATGCGCACCCTGCCCATTTTTATGATGAACTGATAGATGAAGTTTGCCAGAACAAAAAGATTTGTAACTATCTAGATATGCCAATTCAGCATATTAATGATCATATACTTAAAAGAATGGGCCGAAAGACATCAAGGTCACAAATTGAGACATTAATTGAGAAGCTGAGGAAAAGAATTGACGATCTTGTTTTACGCACATCTATTATAGTTGGTTTCCCTGGAGAGACAGAAAAGCGGTTTAGTGAATTAGCCGATTTTATAAAATCAACACGTTTTGAAAGATTGGGCGTATTTATGTATTCACGTGAAGAAGACACCCCTGCGTTTTCATACAATAGTCAAATAAGCAAACGATTAAAAGATGAGAGGTTTGACACATTAATGTCAATCCAGCAAGAAGTTATGTTTGAAAACAACGAACAGATGGTTGGCCGTAAAGTAAAAGTGCTAATTGACAGTCCCTTCCAGCATCCTAACAAGGATTCTGAAGCTACTCACAATGATTACAATCCGAACCAAAAGAATATGTGGCTTGCTCGTTCATATGCAGACGCACCTGAAGTTGATGCTAATATCATAATAACTTCAGAAAAAGCCATTAAGACCGGAACGTTTAAAGATGTAACAATTACAAGTAGAGAAGATTACAACCTGATTGGCACAGTTAAATAAGAAACAGACAAACAAAGTATTTAAAGGTGCCACCCCTGCAATATTTCTTTAATTTTATTTTTTGACTCAATAACCTATATCTTTCCTAGATCATAATTAGAACTCACAAATCCCATAATCAAGTTTCTACCCTCTTCACTTAGATCTCGAAATAAAATTCCAGCAAGAAGTTCTCCGCGGATTATGGTGTCCCTAACACACCTTACTCCAACTTCAATAACCGGCATATTTTCATATAAAGAGAACCTTACATTATAAAGTTTCTGTCCGCTTATTTGTTGAGGATAAAAAACCCTACCGGTTAATCTGTAAGTAAGTTTTATGTCACCTACAAATGCCCCACTCTCACTAATATTCAAGATGGTAAAACTACCCGTAACCATCCTGTCCTTATTAGGAATATAATTAAACTCTGCGGGTATGGAAATATTGATACTTCGGGGAAAAGATCTTCTCTCTACCCTACCTTTCTTAATCTGCCTTTTTTTTAGTACATCTTTTTCAAAGAGAGAGAGTACTTTTGCTTCATCCAGTCCTTCATAAACTTTCTTAAACACATCGTACCGCCCCGACCTTCTTATCTGCCAACGGATATTCTCTTCAACGTTAAAGAACCGAAACCGAACGTCATTGCCGAAATCACCCAAGACCTTAATAACTTTACGGTCTATTTCCCGGACATGCTTAAAATCCATAAGCATATTATGTATTCCTTTTTCCAGACAGGAATACAAATATTTCTTTACTTCACCAACCGTATCTTCTGTTAAAAATCCGCGAAACTCTATAATATCAACTTCAGGAATATGTGTATGACGTGCAAAAATTTTCATTTTTTTGAGATGATATAAGGTTTTCAGATACGTACCGTATTCTTATACTTTAACATTGATAAGGTCTATAATCCTTAAAATAAAAGCAGGATAATTCAAAAACTTGAACTATCCTGCTTATCACTTTCCTATCAGAAAACGCTATAAGCGATGAACATAAAAACCCATTGTACTGATACATGTTCCATTTCCACATTTAGACTTAGGCTATACTTCCCTTATTTTCTTCGCTTCGGCATCTGGCCTCATAAACATTTTTCTTTCCCAGTCCAACCGGGTCCTATCCTCTTGCCTTGCGGCTTGTTTATAAGCATCTTCTAGTTCCCTGTGCATATTTTTCAATGCTTGCAAATGTGACTCTTCTTCATTTCCCAAGAAAGTAAAAATCTCTTTTTCCAGCTTATCAGTAGTCGCTTTAGCAGCTTCGATATAAATATTACTTCCGTCTTTCTCAAAATCTATAGCTGTTTTTATCGCCTTAAGATCGTCAGTATTTACATCTACCATAACTTCGTCTTCCTTATACATTTTCCTAAACACGGTTTTTACATTCTCAAATATGTCTTCAAGCTTAGCTTGAACAGGAGCACCTTCACCACTACCACTCTCCATAAGTAAATCTTCCAACTTTCTAATATGCTTTTTTTCTTCTTCTATAAAAGAACTAAACATTGCTTTCCCCAATGGGTGGAGATCCGTTTCTGCCGCGTCCGTATAAAACTTTACTCCGTCTTTTTCAAGCTGAATAGCAGTCTCAACAATTTTTTTTATTTCATCTGTTACGCCCATTATTATATACCTCCATTTTTGAAAAGTTTAAGAATAACAGAAAAGGGTCAAAGGTAATCAAATATGCGTTAATAATCAAGAAACAATAAAACGAACTCTCGTTCTATATTTACTTATTACCTTATACCTTATCTTTAACATTACATATCATTTACCATCCTTACCCACAAGTCATAACCTCTATCTTCTTCCTTCGCGTGGGCTTTATCCACATTGTCCAGAAATTTATATGTGTTTTTTAATATCTCATAATGCAATATCTCTTCTTTTGCTAAAAACTTATACAGCTCTTTTTCATCAGGATCATCACACTCTTTAGCCACATCGCTATATAATGTATGCCCTTTTTTTTCAATATCCATCGCCACCTTAAGCGCCTCTATATCGTCCGCCTCTGATTCCATTCCAGAATCTAATTTGTGCCGCATTTCTGAAAGCAGAGACAACAATCTATCTTTGACACCCTCCGTTTTCCCATCAGATGCTATGCTTTTTTTAAAAGATGAAGCTTCTGCGTTTTTTAGGTTCATTAATCTATGTAAATGCTCTTTTTCATCTTCAACAAATGACTTAAACATCGCCTTACCTAAATGGTTTTTACACTGATCCGCAGCTTCAGAATAGAACTTAATACCGTCGCTCTCCTGTTTAATTGCAAGATCCAAAATCTTTAAACTGTTTTCACCTAAATTTTCCATTTTTTTACACCGTATTTGTTAAATTTAGTAATAATTCACCAGACAAAATAGCTGTAGCCAATTAATAGACAACACAAAACTTCGATTTTAACATATTAATGTAAAGTTAATATTAAAAAATTTTTAGCTGACAATCCTAGGTTTAAGGTACCGTCATAAATTATTTAAATATTGTCAATTAAATATCTGTTTATTGCCTACTCTCAGTATCATTCCCTCTTATATAATTGTACATTAAGCTTCCAATTAAATCAAAGTTCATCATATCTTCTGCGAAAATATTTTTGTGAACCACATAAACATTAATGATCTCCAGCAAGGTTCTAGCTACAGAAATTTATTTTTGTTGACAGAAAAATGAGTTATTCAGTAAATAGATAGCCGTAAGTTTACACTAAGAGTACTCTCTATTGTCCGCTTCTTCTTTTAACACATAAATACCATAGCATTCATAGTTTAAAGAAACTCTTACGCTTTTACTGACCTTTTATTTAGCACCTCTCTAACAACCTCACTAAGTTCTTTTAATTCAAAAGGCTTTAGCAACAGATCATTCATCCCCCATATATGAATATCTTCTCTTGCAATCAGATCACCATAACCTGTAAACAAAATAACTGAAATATCAGGTCGAATCTCTTTTAATTTCTCTGTTAATTGTTTTCCATTCATCTTCGGCATCCCATAATCCGTTATCACAAGGTCAAAATCTTGAGGAATCTCAGTAAACAGCTTCAATGCCTCGTCACAATCCAAGAATTCTGTAACCTTGTATCCCAATTCTTCTAACATATTCTTAGTTAGATTGGTAATCATTGGTTCATCATCAATTAGCAAAATCCTTTCATTCCCTTGAGATAGAGGTTTGGTTTTTACAACGGGCGGTTTCACCTTTTCTTGTGTTATGGGAAAATAGACATGGAATGTCGTTCCATCTCCTACTTTACTATCTACATCAATAAATCCTTGATGCTGTTCCATAATCCCTTGAACAACTGACAATCCTAATCCAGAACCTTCTCCAACTCCCTTCGTGGTAAAGAACGGATCAAAAATACGATCCATATTAGCTTGATTTATTCCAGATCCTGTATCGCATACAATCAAGCCAACGAAATTTCCTTCAGTTATCAGCCCCTCAGAGTTAATAAATTTGTGATAACCCCCGTTTTTCAAATGAATTGTTAATTCTCCTCCATCGGGCATGGCATGGCTGGCATTGAGACAAAGATTAAGAATGACCTGACGGATTTCGTTAGGCATTCCAAAGATTAGAGGCAAACGTACCTCTATTTCTTTTTTGACATAAATATTAGAAGGAAGCGTATTTTTAATGAGATTGATGGTATCTTCAACAAGCGTCTCTAGTCTTACCAGTTCTCTCTGTGACATGGATTGCCGCCCATAGGCGAGCATTTGTTGGACTAAACTCTTAGCTCTGTTTCCAGCGTGCTGTATCAAGCGAAGACGCTCATAGTCCGAGACATTTTCAGATTTATCTCTCATAAGCATTTCCGTAAATCCAAGAATGGGCGCTAGCAGGTTATTAAATTCATGTGCTATTCCACCTGCTAAGGTACCAATAGCTTCCATCTTTTGTGACTCTCGAAGTTGTTTCTCCAGTTGCTTACGATCAGTAACATTTTCTACTACAGATAAAATCTGGTCTATATTTCCTCTATTATCAAGCAAAGGAACAATATGATATATTTGATATTGTTTATTTACATATAATTCAAATGTTATTTCTTCTCCTACAAATGCTTTGCGATAATTATTCTTAACGATTTCCAATGTATCGGTATCATACGTTCCAAATAAATCAAAAATAGACATACCTACAAATTGGTTAGGATCTAACCCCTGCTTTTTAAATTCCCTTCCAGACGTAAATCCAATTCTCATATCTTTATCAATAACAGATAAATAAGAATTAGGATAGTTTTCAGATAGAGTCCGAAGGAGTTGTTCATTCCTTCGTAATGTTTCTTCAACCTGTTTGCGTTCCGTAATATCCCTACTAATTCCCATCACCCCAATAATCACCCCCTTATCATCTTGTAAAGGGATATTTTTGTATTCAAGCAATTTGCCAGTATCTTTAAACCTCAATTCATACCTAGGACTCTCCCCTTGCAATGTTCTTAAATACATTTCATTCGCTACCTTCAAGTCATCATCATCAAAAAGAGGAGAAAAAGGTTTTCCTATAAATTCTTCAATTTTATGGCCTGACAATTCCTCAAATACGTTGTTTAGAAATGTGATATTTCCTTGATCATCTGTAATATAAGCAAGATCATTTATTTGTGAGAATAATAATTTATATTTTCGCAATACATTCTCTGCTTGCTTGCGTTCTGTAATATCTATTGATGTCCCACACAAATATCTTTTACCAGTAGGCATGTCAATCGCAAATCTTTTTGTCCAATAAATGCGACCATTAATAGATTCCTCTATATCTGTTCTTTTACCTGCTAAGATATCCCTTTCTGTTGCATCAAATTTTGCATCTGTTTTTTCTCCAAATATCTCACAATTAGTTTTCCCTAGTATTTTTTCACGTTTTATTCCTAACGATTTTTCAAATTCATTGCTCAACCAAACATGGGATAGATCTTCTTCCTTTTTAACATACACAATTTGCCCAGACTCATCTATTATAGACTGAAGAAGTATTTTAGTTTGTTCTATCTCTTTTACTTTCTGTGCACTCTGTTTCCGCAGTTCCCCTAGTTCCTTAATCAATTGTTCTTTGGTTTTATCTTCATCTCTCATTTCAATCATTTGCCTTTAAACAATAGAGCATACTATCAAAGTGTATATTTTATGGTATGGATTGCACAATCTCATAGTTTTTAAATCTAACTCTTCATTCAGCAGCCTGTCCACTGAAATGCTTTGTAAAGCAAAACCTTTCCATTGACTTGGATATGAAACTTATAAAACTTAGTACTCTTCATCACAAATAAATGGACCGTGCAATTCACCTGCAGGTTACTTGCAAAATGTCCCGGTTCTAGCCATAAGTTAATGGCTTCGTCAAATACGTATTTAGCCCAAAATTAAAATTCCTATACTATGGAGTTAGACTTGTGCAATCACCGGTTTCTTTATGAATCGACATGGTAAGTTCTTCGAGCATTCCGCCTCTGCCTTCAATCGCTTTCCACATATTTGAGTATTCTGCTTTCAACACATTCCAATGGGTTTTCGTGCTTTTACCCATGTGCTTACCTTTCACACTTAACAAAAGTAAAATAACTTGTTTATGATTAATATCTTTGAAATTTAACAAATTGCTGTTTTTTTAAATATAAATCACGCAAAACCCTTTTTGTAAAAATATACTCTACAAAATGTTAACAAGAAATAAAGATAACATCGATCTTAAAATCTGCAATAGGTTTTCTTTGAATTTTCCACCGAAGAGATGGTTAGGGATTTTATTATATAAGACATGAAAAATAGGCAGCTATTGCATAAAATCACAGAATTTGAAGATTTAACATTTCACGCCTCTTGCAGAATTGATGATTAGATTATTGCTTTGGAAAAGCTAAACATTGAACCTCTCATTTTTAATCTCTCTTCCGGAGTTTTCCTCATTATTAACTCCTTGATTTTTAATCCTATCTTAGGATCGTTATCATTCATTAAAAACTTTCTTGAATATATCTCTAAGATACAGTATTTCCAGCGCATGAAAATACAGACGACGCTTCTCTTCTTCTGGCTTCTCTCTCCTGAATTCTGTACTCCATCATAATTAAAAAATTTTCAAACATTCACCTTTTTCCCAGACTTTGAGAGTGAATATCGCCCAAAATCATTAATTTTTGATAGTACATCAGCTGAAAACACCGGACCGTCAGTACACACCCTGAAACCGTCACAAACGCATTGACCACATACCCCTACTCCGCATTTCATGTATCTTTCAAGTGAAGCTTCGCATTGAACTCCACGACTAAGGCAAAAGTCGAGGACTTTTTTCATCATGATTTCAGGGCCACAGGTGTAGATCTTTTCAAATTTATGTTTCTCTTGTAATTGGGAAAGATAATCAGTAGGAAAACCCCTCCGCCCTTCTGTTCCATCATCAGTAAACATTACCATGTTTGGAAACCTTTCCCTGTAAAGCAATGACACGGCGGTCTTTGCACCTTGAACAATGACAATGTCATCACGCTCTGTAGCTAGTGTCACAATAGCAGCCATTCCCACACCACCTCCGATTGCACACGCTTTGCCACTAACGTTGAAACCATTTCCATAGGGGCCTCTCACACCAATCTGGTCACCAACATTCATTGAATATAACCTCTTTGTAAACTCACCCAGCCTGAATACTGTAATTCCAAACTCCTCTTGGGTATGATATGATACGGTAAAGGGTTTCTCGTCAATACGCGGTATCCACACCATTATAAACTGGCCTGGGGCAAAGTCCATCTTGTGACTAAAAATGAATGTCCTTACACTTTCTGCCTCTTCAATCACCTTGCAGATTTTAACCATTTCAATCTGTTCACTCATTTTATTCTTAGATATTGTATTAAGGAATGGACGTGTAAAAATTGCACACTCCCAACCCGCGTTAAAAATTTATTTGTGCGCCGCTCCGATTATTTCATTAAGAGAACCAACCCCATTGTTCGTCATCCAATCAGACATCTCATCAGTTACACCCTTAAATACGTCAATCCCACGATCGTATATTGCGGTCCCAATTCCTACTGTGGATGCCCCTGCCATCATCATTTCTATAGCATCTCTTCCGGAAGAGATGCCACCAACTCCAATTATGGGGATTTCTACCGCTTTATATATATCAAACACGCATCTGACTGCAATGGGCCGTAAAGCCGCACCTGAAACACCCCCAACCTTAAAGTCCAGTACAGGTTCACGAGCATCAATATTTATCACCATTCCCGGCCCCATTGTGTTTACGGCGGTAATGGCATCTGCACCTGCATCTTGAGCAACCATTGCTAATTTTGATATATCAGGAACATTTGGAGATAATTTAACAAAAAGAGGTAAACCACACTTTTTTCTAACAGCTGATACAATTTCAGATGTGGCTTCTGGAGTACTTTGCCCTGCCAGGGTTCCAAATCCCGGAGTATGCGGGCAAGAGAGTGGTATTTCAATGGCGGAAAATCTACTTGAACTATCTTTTGATTTTGAAAGCAGGTCACCAAATCCATCAATCACCTTTAAAAAATCGTCTGCTTCGGTCCCTATAATACTGGCAATAACCGGCACACCAATCTCCCCTATATTAGAAAACTCATTAGCTGCAGCTTTAACACCAGGGTTAGAATACCCGACAGCATTTAACATTCCGGCTTCATACATTAGAACAGTAGGATTCTTATGACCATCGCGAGCAACTGAGCTTATGGACTTAATTGTGACAGCACCGGCTCCGCTATTTGCCACCCTTTTCAAAATCTCTTTTGTAGTCCCAAGAAACCCGGCGGGAAGTATTGTGGGGTTTACCAATTTAATACCACATATGTCGGCTGACAAATTAATAGTCATGGGCGGTTTCATTAGCAGCAGATTACTGATCTTGAGATACAGTCATTCTGTCTATTTTATGATTATAAAGATCAGAGAATCTTAAACGGCTACTCTTTTACCGTATCATCATCTTTCTTTTTATGCATTTTGAGGTATGCAACCGCACTTCCACGGGAAATCTCACGTACGCGGGAGATGTAGTCAGTTCGCTGAGCAACACCGATTGCCCCCCTTGCATCAAGCATGTTAAATGCGTGTGAGCATTTCAGGACGTAATCATATGCCGGGAGTGCCAACCCTGATTTTAAAAGCTTTTTACATTCAGCTTCATACATATCAAAAAGCTTTATCTGCATTTCCGGGTCGGTCTGTTCAAAATTATAGGTGGAAAACTGTACTTCATCCTCCTTATGTATATCACCATAAGTATATCCTTCAACCCATTCAAGGTCAAAAAGGGAGTCCTTTTTCTGGATAAACATGGCAATCCTCTCAAGCCCGTATGTTATCTCGAGGGAAATAGGATTCAACGTTATACCACCTACCTGCTGAAAATAGGTAAATTGTGTAACTTCCATACCATCCAGCCATATTTCCCATCCCAAACCGGTTGCCCCCAGTGTGGGAGATTCCCAATCATCCTCAACAAATCTAATATCGTGATCCAAAAGATCAATCCCCAAATATCTCAAGCTATCAAGATATATCTTTTGGGAATCTACCGGAGCAGGCTTTATTATCACCTGAAACTGATAATAGTGCTGTAATCTATTAGGATTATCACCATAACGCCCGTCAGCCGGCCTGCGAGAAGGCTCAACATAAGCACACTTCCAATGATCTGGCCCCAGGGCTTTTAAGAATGTCGAAGGATTAAATGTTCCGGCACCTACCTCTATATCGTAAGGCTGCATTAACACACAGCCGTAATCAGCCCAATATGTTTGCAGCTTTAAAATTATTTCCTGAAAAGTCATATAATATTTGTGTTTATCAAGGATAATGTTTATAAGTATCTGTCTTTACAAAGCAGTTAAATTATAGGCACGGTATATTCCTTTGTCAAGACTATATGACCAGGTACGGAGAAAGGTACCAGTCATCTATTAATGCCTCTCGCATGAGTAAAAGAAATCATGGTTAAAATCCCAAAAACACAATGACACTATGTCTAACGATTTTATAATTCAAAGTCATATTTAATATTTCTTTGAAAATCTACTATAAAAAAAAAAAACGTTGTGATAAACTATCTCAAACTTCAAACAGATTTTAAGAAATGTAAATAATGTGACAAAAAACCTCTTATGTCAATACTGCAAGAATATAAAGATATAATACAAAATTTTAACAATGCCCGGATTGGTGTAATTGGGGACATAGTTGCGGACATAACTATTTCAGGTAGGCCAACAAAGCTTTCACGGGAAGCGCCTGTTATTGTAGTTAAACATGAATCTGAAACAATAGCCCCTGGAGGCGCTGGAAACACAATTAACAATATATCTAAGCTTGGGTCCAAAGTTTATCCTGTTTGTATTCTTGGTAACGATGCCCCAGGGAACTACATTTTTGACTATTTTGAAAAAAAACCTAACGTTGAGACAAACGGGTTGTTTAGAAATCCATCTGACAATACTACTTCAAAAACCAGAATACTTGCAGGTGACATGCATACAACAAAGCAGCAAGTTATCAGGATAGACAAAGAACCGGACCACCCCATCCCGGTTGAATTAGAAGAAAGGATTTTAAGGTATATTGAAAAAGTTAATAATGATGTATCCGTCTGGGTAGTATCTGATTACGATTATAATATAATGACAAATAATGTCATTAGCCGAATCAAGACGTTTGCAAAAGAAAAAGTAGTTATAGTGGACTCACGGAGACGCCTCAGAGATTTTAAAGGTGTCACAATTGCGGTCCCGAATGAATCCGAAGCAGAAATGGCTAGCAATACCAGGATTACAGAGACGAATACTATCGTTGATATAGGAAAAGTTTTGTTGATGGAGATGGAAGTTGAGAAGTTATTGATTACCAGGGGAAACCACGGCATGTTGTTATTTGAAAAGGCAGGCAAGATTACCGATATTGATGTTTGTGGTACAAAGGAGGTTACTGATGTAACTGGAGCAGGAGACACAGTTGTATCTATTTTATCTCTTGCATACGCTTCAGGGGCAACTCCTGATCAAGCGGCAAGGCTTTCAAATTACGGAGCTGCAGTTGTTGTCATGAAGAGTGGAACTGCAACATTAAAGCGCCATGAACTAATAAATATTATAGAAAAAGATTTAGGATGCACACAACAATAACATCATTATTGCCCAAGGCAAGCATAACTCACCCTGGGCGTTTAAATCCCATTTATTTTGCAAACCCTCTTATCATTGGGACAAAAGAAGCAACTTCATCTTTAGGGTTATCTACCCCAAGCATATCCAGTAAAGGAACAATACCTTGACTATAACCAGGATTGTCAGGCGCACCGTCAATCATCTTTTTTATCATTTGCTCGTCAGTCACGCTTTCCTGCCACTTTTTATCAGTAAGATCAGGGACATTGAACTTCTTACCCTGGGTACTACCGTCACCATTGGCCCCATGACATAATGCACACACCATTTGATATGCTGATGCCACATCGATTGTTGCATGAGAATCTTTCATATTCCCAAGAAAGGCGAAAGACAAAATAGCCAAACAACCTAATCTAAAAACCAGTTTCTTCATATAACCATATCTCCAAAAAATTAACAGATTTATTATAAACAGCTAGAACACCGTCTCCGTAGAACCTAAAAAAAACATTTAACTGTAAATGCAAATTAGTTGAGCCCCTATGAGACAAACATCACCGTCCCCCACTTCTTTTAAAGGCCATAATTATCCCTGATATCGCCATAAAAAGCAAACCCATTGCTAAAATAACACCTACATATGAGGTCACTATCTCCCAATTATGAACTCCAATAAAAAGATCTTTGGTCCCTTTTCCATATACGCCTGCCTTCCTCCAAAGCAAACATATACCCGTTATTACAGTAATTATAAAAAATGGCGAAAAACATAAGCCTATTATGCGATGAACTCTTCTAAGACGCATAGTATACGTCCTCTTTTTATACTCTTTATTTCCAAAAAAGTAAAATATGAAAATATAAACCAAACTCTAGGACATTTATAAAACAACATAAAGCGGTAAAGCCGCAACCAAAAAAAGGTGTATTGGAGTAATGGAGGTTTAAAGTAATGTGAAAAACAAAAGAAAAACTACGACGTCAGCACTCTAATTCACCAAAATTCCATTAAGCCTGCTTTCCCATAAACTTAATCCTTTTAGATATTAAATTTCTTTCTAAAAAGAAGTTTCAACAGGGTAATCCTATAATATAACAATTATACAATTTAGTAATAGATTAACGGAAAAATCTTACTTTCTATGAGTAGTGACACATGACACAGACACTTATCTGCACGTCTTTTTTTAGCTGGACATCTTTATGTCCCTTTATGTTATGACATTTCACACAACGCATCATAATAGCATGGCTGACGTGAGACATATCTTTCCCAAAAGCATTAACTTTAATAGGTATGGCTTGCCTGCCAACTTTAGTGTGACAAAGGGTACTGCAATAATTGCCAGAGACTAACGGCAGGCTTGACATCTTAGGAAGTTTTGCATTTAACTTCTTTCCAATTTCAGAAAGGAGGGCATCTTCCTGACGAATAATCCATGATGCCAGATAAATATTATGTTCACCATGTGCCGTCTTCAGAAAATTGTACCACAACACGACCTTATCCATCTTTTCTACAATTTCCTGCAGTTCTCCCTGCGACAGAGAACTCTTTTTAAAGAGATCGTACACGGCATCAATCTTTTCATTTAATCTATCTAAAGTCCTCTTTAACTCAACCTTTGTATCTTTCCAGATATCATTGAATTCCTCACCGTGACATTTTACACAAGATTTGCCAGAAGTGATATAGGTAGTTCCATTAAATACACCGTTATCATTACCCATCTTCTCATTATCATGACATCCAATACAATCAACATGGGCACTGTACATAGGGCTAGGTATTTCCTCCATTCCAAGATGCCCAACTTTTCCTGTATATATGGCAAGCGGTCCCTTATGCTTTCTCTGATGGCAGTTTAGGCATGTGACTGACGGTTTATACTCTTCAGTTCTTGTCTTCTCAGTTGAAGCAGTCAATTCTACCTTTTTGGATTTTCCGTTTTGTCTATTTCTGAATCCGTGCCGAATCTCCTGATGACAGTGAAAACATGCAACGTTATGCCTTGTTACATGGTTTTCATGAAGAGACTTAACATCTTTAATCTGAGTAAGTTTTTCTGGCTGATTATGACAGGTAAAACACCTATCATGGGGCGCTAGTCCATCTCCTTGTACCACATCAATATGACAGTTTTCACATGAAATCCCCCTTTTCACAACAAGCTCTTTATGCTTATAAGCTATTTTATCAATGACAAAAGGTTGTTCTGGGAGTCGATGGCAACCCAAGCAACCTCCAAGAGTTTGTACATCTCTACCGATACTATAGTTCTTAAAATGACATAGGTAACAAGAATCATAGGTAACTTCAACATGTCTGCCCACTACTATCTGGGAATGACATGTTGTACATTTAAGCTCTCGCCCCTTTTTCTCCTTCATAATATGTTCTGCATGATCAAAAAAGACCCCTTTTTCTGAAATAACACGCCCCTTAAGAAGACGAGTAGAGTGACATCCTGAACGAAGACAGGAAGCATCCTCTATTTCTGCATATGGTTTAGATGAATAAGTTTTTGTAACATATTTAACAACTTGGGAAAGAGCCTGAAACTTCTTCCACAAAATGGTCTCAGGTTCACCTGGCGAATAATGACACTCGACACAGGTCACATGACTATGCTTTGATTCCTTCCACGCATTGTAATAAGGCTCCATAATATGACATGAGTTACAGAAAGAAGGGCTAGCAGAATACTTTGCAACACCTAGGAATGAACAAAAAGATAAACAGATGAGAGAAAAGATAATAATAAAAAACCGTGGAGTGAGACAAGCACTCCATTTGGGGGTAGACAACGCATCAATGCCAAAAAAACATAATACTTTTCTCCACCATGTCCTTTCTTTTTCACTCTTATTATTATTCATCAAACTTGCTCATCTAAAATTTTATCAAACTTCAAAATCTGATGTCTCCACTTTTGTTAATATATGCGTTTTTTTATCAACCATCATATGGCTACACCAAATAATAATATTGCTATGCACAGTTGTATCTAGGGTAGGGAAAGTAACACTATCCAACTCTATTGCAGTATCATTATGACAAACTTCACAAGTAATTACCGTACCTATAGGAGCAGCATTGTCAACTACGCCGGAAGGGGTTCCGTCATCACCTAGAAAATCAAGAATACCGGAAACGCTATGGCATCTTGAACAGGAAGTGGGAATCTCGCCATCTTCATTCCAGAGAGTAAACCCCTCTGCAGTTTCATCAGCATGTGCGGACGATTCCCAATCATTTTGGAATGGGATAAATGTATCTTCCTCCGGTGTAGAACCTTTACCTGATTGAAATGTTACTCGAGTCCTATTTTTCGACCCTTCCCCCAGATTAATTGTCAAGGAAGAAGGGATAAAGAAATGGCCCTCTTTATCTGGTGTAATGGTATAACTCCCAGCCTCGAATCCGGAAAACTTAACCCTTCCATTAGATTTTGTAACATCGTCAACTGGAGCATCTATAAAATTAGGGCTTGTAATGTCAACAGAAACGTTTCTGCTTGAATCACTTTCTCCGTTTACCTTTACTAATATATTAAATGTATTCAAGCGTTGCGCATTCAATATATCTACAGAAACTACTATAAAGAATAAGGCAAATGCAAGAATGACCAGAAATCTAGCCCTGTTATCTCTTTTTACATCTTTCTTGATAAACATTTTGACATCCTTCTCCTTTCCATAAACATGCGTTTTATGTCAGAGACTTGCAAATCATTTATGACTGCGTTTATTTACTGCCTCACTTCTGAAGACCTCAAAAGAGTAACCATAGCAATAGTGAGAATTTCCGACTCATAGTCTTAGGAAAATTGGTTAAATTAAGAGATTTCAAATGCAAAAATTTTCCCACCGTCTGATTTATATTTATTTTTTTAGCGATTTAAAATAGGCAAAAAGATGAGCCATCTCGTTTCCTTTCAGCTTGGGCCACAACATTTTCTGCATCTCCGCAGACCGACTCATATATGGAGCATGTTTAATCATCAGTCCGGCAAATTCGCCATCACTCTTAACACTATTTACAACATTGGCAATGTCAGGCCCTAACTCACCACCTTCGCCTTTAGCAGCATGGCACAGTTTACATCCCAAATACTGGAAGAAAAAAGACCCAGTGTCCTCTTCTCCGGGAAATGCTATGGCTCCACCCTTATTCTCTGCTACAGAGTGTATATACTCAAAAACATATGCAATCTCTTCACCTTCAAAATCCGGATAGGCTATCTTCTTTTCATCGTATGTCTTTATCATGCCCGGAACGTGGTTCCACATTATTGCAGCCCAGAGAATAGGCGACTCTATGCTCTCCCATTTTGACAGGTCAGGCCCAGAATTACCACCCTCTCCTTTTATAGAGTGGCAATACGAACAATTCTTTGCTTGAAAAAGCCCTTTTCCTGCCTCAATGCGCTCTTCCATACTTACCGGAGTCTTTGCGTTCAATAATGATGAAATACAGAGAATAAAAATAAATGATAATGAAACGACAAAAAATTTACGTAACTTCATTTTTAGCATCCCTTCTTTTTATCTTTCTTAAGACAAGCAAATCTTAAGCTCAAGTTACCATTAAAATAAAAAAAATGTTGACCATTGACGTAAGCCCTGACCTCAAACCGGAACTTAACGTCAGACTACATTCAAAAACAATCTACGCAACTTATTCCACTACCCTAGATTCCCATGCGGTAAACCGTGCAACACCAAAATCTTCGTCAGGATGGCAGCTAAAGCAGGCGTTCATAATAACAGAAGACGCATCGTTTTCTATACCGTCATCACTATTCTTTTCTGCCATGGCAAGGCTTATCGCTGGCTTTATTATGTCAAAGACATGGGAATGTATATCTGTAAACACAGCGGTCTTTGCAGTCTTTGGCATATGGCATCCGGAACAGCGGCTAGCCTTTGAATCCTCAGGGTCCCATGTATGCTTAGTGTGTACGTTTAAAAACTCACCTTCATCATTTGCCACAAGTCCCATCTCCTCTTTGTCAGGATGACATTGCAAACAAAGGCTGTTGTCATCATTATTCAACCGCAACTGGGCCTCTATCTCATTACTGTGCGGAGAATGACAATCAAAACACATCAAGCCGGCTTCTACAAAATGGTGACTTTTGGAATAATCTATAACTTGTTGATGGTGTTTCTTTGAATGATTATTTATAGATGCAGCATCGCCAAAACCATCAACATCATTATCATTCCAAAACCCTGGTGTAGCACTACCATCAAGTTTTGTTAAAGAAACAAAGTTGTCTAAATCCTTGCCAGCATCATATGAAACAATCTCTTCAACATCAACAATGGCAGCATATCCGGTCTCAAAGTTTGCCCCGTTATCACCTGGTTTACTCACAACCCTAGTGTGGCACTGTCCACAGGTCTGGCTGGCAGCCTCAACAGTCATAAATGCCGGGTTTATTATATTGTTACCATTTCCACCACCGGAACTTGCATGTATGGAACCGGGTCCATGACACTCTTCACACCCAATTCCAATCTCTTTTGATGATGAAATAAATTCATTGCTAACTTTATCAATCTTTAATCCCGTTGCATGACACCCCTCACAATTCTGTTCATATGAATGTTTATCAACATCCGGTGTCCTTAATGTTCCATCTTCGTTATACCACCTCTCTGGATGGTAAGATACCCATGCATCATCAGGATTCTCAGGATCAACATTGCGGTTATTATACTGCACCGGCAGGAGATAATGGCTGTTATCTATTTTTACATGAAACCTCTGTTTCCCTTTTACAGCAACACCACCATGTGTCCTTGCAACCTCATGTGTTACAAAAACAGATTCATCATTCAGATCAAACACCGTGACTTCAAACTCCTCCCCTGATCTAAATGCTCTGAACTTAACCTTTCCATCACCAGTAAACCGAATTGTATTATCGAATGGTGCAACAACAGTAGATATAGATGGAGTTAAATGTGTTTTTGCATGTGCCGTCTCTATCCATGCACTATGTTTACCACCATGACAGGATTGACATGCTGCGCTACCAACATATGAAGCACCATCCGGAATGTTTGCTGAAAGCTCCATATCCGCAATTGCAGCTTTCCTCGCAAAGACATTAACATTGAATTTATCGCTGCTTAAAAGATTATCATCCTCTTGCGGAACCACAGTAACTTTGTATCTACCAACAGGAACACGTCTAATCTTAAATCTTCCATCTGAATTGGTCTGCACGGATTTGATTTCCGTGGCATCATCACTACCCACCCCTAACATAGATTCAACAAGTACCGTTGCATTAGCAACAGGTTCTCCCTTTCTATCAATTATTGTACCGATTATCCTTCCTTTACCTGAAAACAACCCCTCCTTCATAACAAAGTCAGAAAAAAGTCTTCCTCTCTTTAAATTCTCTCCAGAAAGAGATTCATTATATGATACACTAAACACCAAAAAAGAAAGAGCAAGCAGTAGACCTATAGTTTTTTTATACATTTTCCTCTCCTCCATTATTAAAAAGTTATAATTCAATTCATACTAAGTTGTAAAAATAGTGCCTTTAAAGTCCATTCACTGCCTATTTCACTACAAATTAATTATAACATCGATTTGCAAAAAAAACCGGCCTATTTGAGTTATTTTTACTTCATAAATCAAGTTCCGAACCACTTATGGAATATCAATGATTTACCTCCAGTTAGTACATAAAGGAAGTAAATAGACATTATAAATATCCATGAATATAGCCTACAAAACCTACGAAGTATTGGTAAAAAGAGTTTAACAGACAGAAAATCGTTTTTGGGAAAAAGAGAGAAAGAAAAGATACGGGAAACGCCTATGGCTTATGACATATCATGCAACTCAATCCATTATCTACATGATCAAGATTAGGACCACCGCTAGTATGACATGTCCTGCAGGACAAAGAGCGTCTATGGGCCAGATCATTTGGACGTGGAGGCGCATCAGAGAAATGACTTGACGGTCTGCCATGACACTCATTACACCTGGGTGTAGTTGAAATTGGGAGATGACACCGAACACAATGGTTATGTTTTGGAGAACCCCAACGAGCAGTATGTGATGCAGGGGCAGTATCCATATGACTTGGCGTGCCCTTGTGGCAAACGCTGCATGTGGCATTTTCAATATGGCAATTGGCACAATGTTTATTAACCGGATTTCCCCACCCAGCGGTGTGAGAACCCGGGGGACCTTCAAAATGGCTCGGTGTAGACTTATGACATACAATACAGTTTGTTGAACCAATGGGTAGATGACATGATTTACAATGTTGGTTGTTTGGGTTTCCCCATCTGGCAGTCAAGTGATTCCGCGGTTTAGTGCCTTCATGACACCGGACACAAAAATCTGTCTTATGGCATGTAGTACACCTATTCCTGTCTATACCCGCAGTAATACCATGCCCAATTAATCTCCATTGATTATTGTGATCATCAGGAGGGCGATCCTGGTGGCAGTCTATACAGTGGGAGCTGGAATGACATTGGTAACAGCTTGGATTATCCACCTGAAAATTATCATGATGTATCGCTTCATCTCTAACCAGCTGTCCATGCATCTTAATAAAATTACCCTTTTTATGCTCCGCCGGAGCAACGTCATACCTTATCTCTTTATGACATGTATCGCACTTCTCGGGGGTATTCCATTTTTCATGACACGAAAAGCAGGTTGCCTTTACAGGAATATGTTTTGCTGTAACCACCGTACTTTCCGCAACATTCCAATGGCAATCCTTACACCGCACACCAACACTTAAATGCAACCGATGGGACATCTTTACCTCTGTATATTTCGCCCTGTCAGGTAAATGTGTCTTTTGCCAGGTTTTAAGATTATATATTTCAGCTATGGGTTGATTATCATAAACAGTTTTATGACAAAACCCACAAAGCATCTCATTGGGCATTCCAGCTTGATCTTTCTTTGACGCAAGAAGATGGCAGTTCTCACACTTTATTCCACCTTCGGTATGTACTCTATGAACAAAGCCCGTGGTCTTTTTTCCAGCCGGTTTCCCCCCATCCTTATTTTTAGACCCGATGGAACATCCTACACCCCATATGATCAATATTATCAAAATCGAAAACATCCAATATCTATTTTTTATAATCAGGTTTATCACTTCTTTGGAACATTAATGTTTTAAATATTATTAGAAAATCAATTATAAGTCTTTTAGAAAGTTAGTTTAAGCCCAGTCTCAACAGTATGGTAAGTATCCGAATCAAACTTTTCCAGTTCATATTTTCCAGTAATCTCCCAACGATCAAACAATTTTTTCTTTATTTTAAGATAATAACTTCTCACATTATCCCGTTCGGTCTCATTAATAGACCCATTTACAAAAAAGCGATTGGTTGATAAATTACCTGTTCTTGTAAGTACAGGTGCGGTGGAATTATCAAATTTATACAAAGAGTAGTAGCTTCCCAAACTGATCTTCAACCTTTTGTTAAAATCTTTTGTTGCATCAAAGCTCAAAGATTGAACATCATCTCCAGCAGTTTCATAGTCATCACCTGTAACAGATAAAGTCAGACCCTTAACGGGGAAATCAAAAACAGAAAACGTAATATAGTACCGTTCGTAGTCGTGATTAAATTGTTTCTCATCTGATTCATCCGATAGTTCTCTGAAACTAAACCCCACGTTCACCCCCATATGATCACCAATCCCTTTATAAATATCCATAGTATACTGATCATATGGTTCATATCCGCCCATGATAGGGACGAATTCATCAAATTCTATCGTATAATTATCGAGTCTTTGTGCCTGTTTATAATATGAAAACTGAATGTCAAGATCTATTGAAGGAAAATTCCATGATGATCTTATCTGAAAATCCCTGCTTATTGAATCCAGCATGGAATATCGACCAAAGATATTCCACCACTGTTTGATATTTTGCCAGACACTGAAAATCAAAAGATTGTCATGATGATCATCTATATCAATATTATTATCACTCGTAGATATGTAATCAAACCTCAGGGTAGAACTTTCTAATGGTTTTATCTCTGCAGATACACCGCTAATCCAGTCACCATCAGAACTGGATTCAAAAAAGTGTACAGGTATACCACCGTAAGCAGTAAATCGAACATTTTTAAAGAGTTTAACGCTCAGATGAATACCGTCAAAATGCAAATTTTCCACATCATATAAATACTGTCTTCCAATTTTTACACTGTCAATTAATCCGGAAAGTTTTACATTAGCATAAAATTCATAAAGGTATCCCCTTAAAGTTATGTCATGGGTATCATCAATAGATCTGAAATGGGAACTGGGATCTTCTAAGTCCTCCCTCAAAGTCCCAAAAAAGACGGCAGAGACTTTATCACTATACGAATCCCCATAATTTAAACGCAGAGATTCATAAAAATCCTGATCAGAACCGTCCTCTCCCTCCAAGAACCGACCTTTATAACGCATTTTTAAACTTCCAGAAAATTCATTAAAAAAGTCTTTCTTGTTTTCAGGTGTAATGTTCTCAGTATCTTTTTCTGCAACTACCTGAGAAAACAAGGCTTTATCCGGCATAATTAATGAAAAGGCAAATAGAGCTATAAAGATATATTTAATCAGCTCTGTTTTTCTTTCGAAATTCATCTACCATACCTCAATTTATATATGTTTACTTGTAACCAGTCAGTATCAAATAGACAGAATCCAGAATACAACATAGATGATGAATATGCTTCCAACAATTTGCGGATTTCATCTATATGTGATTTTTTATTCAATTAAAGTTGCTACACCATAAATCATACTCCAAAACAAAATAATAGCAAGATTCTTCAAATAAAACTTAAATAACATTTTAGGTAACATACTTTACTTGATTTACCTTCTTCAATTAAAACCTTCATCTCTATTAACAGAAATTGTGATTTATTATCTTCGTAGCTGAAACATAAAATTATAAATTTCCTCTTTGAGAAATAACTTTGTAAGATTGTAAATTAAAGCGCACAAATTTGGGCGCTTTAGAGCCAAACTATTAAATCTTGAAATGTGGGTGCTGCTTTGCTCATTCTGATCCTGTTTTTCGATTACAGAATAGTTACTATAAAGTTGTCTACCAAACATGCGTATGCTTGTGCGTTTAATAACATTATTTGGTCAAAAAATAAGCTATTAACGATTGAGAAGGTAAACGACAGCCCTTTAACTGTAATGATTATCTATAAGTAACAATTATTGCCAAAAAAATTGACAAAATAGATTTTATCTGGTATTTTATATTTTATTTAGTATTTCTAAATGTTTAACATTTCAACCCCCATTCAACGTTAACAACTTATAATTATTTATTGCAAATTTCTATATGAGAAAAATGTGATAATTTATAAAGTTTCATTTTAAGTTCTTTTTTAGAAAGGAGTCGGGATATGAGCACAGAAGAGTCACAGGAGAGCAACCCGGAAGCGGTTGAAGATGAAGGCAAAACGATAGGCAGTGTTGAGTTCAGGCCTGAACGATTTGCAATACACAGGCAGGTGGAAAAAACTCTGGCTGGTAAATTTTCAACAGAGAGGCAGCATCCGGTTTTCATTGCAAAGCTACCTTCACACTGTGTAAGTATGAACGTTGGTATCATTGAAGCCGGAATTACAGGTGGAAACCACAGGCACTATTATGAAAGCATGATTTATGTAATAAAGGGAGAGGGTTATTCGATAGTTGAAGGAGTTAAGGTCGAATGGCAAGGTGGCGATGTTGTTTATGTACCGCCTTGGGCATGGCATCAGCACTTTAACACAGACCCAGATAGAGAAGTGAGATACATAGCTTGCACAAACGCTCCTTTGTTACAAAACGTAGGTAATATTGCCAGACGAGAAGAAGAAACCAAATAAAATAAAATCAATTTTCAGATTTATTGGAGGAAACTATTTATGAGCAACGGTACAGGACCAAGGCCTGTAGGTGCAAGAACTACGGCCAGTTCTTCAACTTTCGGAACAACTACAGATGATGTAGAAGTTTTACTTCCTGATACAGTAATTGATCGTCAGGTAGAACAACGTAAGGACACCACTTATTCAAAAGAGAGAGGGTGCTCATCATTTCTGGCAAACATTCCATCGTTTACCATAAGTGTAAATATAGGGATCATAAAACCAGGCGGTAATGACGGAAAACACCGTCACTACTATGAAACCCTGATGTTTATTCTTGAAGGACGAGGTTATTCTGTTATTGAAGGTGAGAAAGTTGACTGGGAAGCTGGAGATGCCATCTATTTACCTCCATGGTCATGGCATCAACATTTCAACGGTGATACGCAAAAAGAGTTGAAATACCTTGCCACCACAAATTCTCCTCTATTACAAAATGTTGGCGGTATTGCCAGAAGAGAAGAAGCTGGATAACAAACTGTCTTTTTCATAAATTAACGCCCTGTCCTAAGACGGAATATTTGATAAATTCCGTCTTTGAATAGGGCTCATGCCATAGTAAACATGAGCGATTTTAACAAAAAAATAACTGATGATTTAAAGACAGCCATGAAATCCAAGGACAAATTAAGGGTTTCTGTTCTGCGTATGATAATGGCAGAAATAAAGGTTGCAGAAAAATCAGGCAAAGAATTTGAACACATTGATGTGGTTAATAGCTATGCAAAGAAATTAAAAAAATCTATTGATGAGTACAAAAAACTTGGAGCAGACGAAAACGTATCCTCACTGGAAAGTGAACTTAAGATCGCACAGGAATTTCTTCCAGAGCAGATGAGTTCGGAAGAGCTTAGCAAAATCATTGGGAATATAATTACTGAAAACAATTTTACCATTAAAGATATGGGCAAGATTATGAGATCAGTAATGGATAAGTACGGTGATGTTGCAGATGGAAAACAAGTACAAGAGATTGTAAAAGGTATACTGAACTCTTAAGTGTACGTATATAGCCAGCCGGTGGGCACTGCCCACCGACGGGCAGTAGTAACACATGCCTAATTACCTGTCAAGTAATCAAAGAATTTGTCTTAGACATAATTTGTAAGAACCACCGCAAACCATTAAATGGTTTCTAATTATATCCTTCAATATACTAATCTAACGTTCATTTTAGTTCATAAATATTCTTGTTAAAGATAATTTTAATATAAGGACGAACCTAATGTACAGAGCTTTAACTTCATACAAATAATCTGACTTGTATTTGCATATAGTACTATGTAGAATATTAACTATCTCTTAACGAGTAATAAAGCTATGTGTTTAATTTAGAGGAAAGAAATGATAATAGAAAGCCTTGTAGTGGGCCCTTTGGAAGTAGGATGTTATATAATAGGTTGTGAAGAGACTAAACATGTTGCTGTAATTGACCCTGGCGGTGATGCGGACAAGATTGCACAAGTTATTAAAAAGAAAGGGTTGAAGCCTGTATATTTACTGGGAACACATGGACATTTTGATCATATAGCCGGTGTATACAACCTTCAACAGACCTTGGAATGTGAATTCTTAATCAGCAAAGAAGATTCCTTGCTTGTGGAAAACATTAAGGAACAAGCTATATTCTTTGGTTTTGATACTGTAGAAAAACCAAGAATAGACAGACACATCAAGGACGGTGACACCATTAATATAGGAAACATCACAGTGAAAGTACTTGATACTCCGGGGCACACCCCTGGGAGTGTATCTTTTGCAATTAATAAAAGTATCTTTGTGGGAGACACAGTATTTCAGGGTTCAATCGGAAGGACTGATCTACCTGGCGGATCATACGAAACACTTATTAACTCTGTGAAAGAAAAACTATTTACACTTAATGATGATACAAAACTCTATCCTGGACATGGCCCCTCAACAACTCTGCGGGACGAGAAAAAATACAATCCATTCTTAAATACCCTTGTATTATAGGTATCTTTTACAATATCTTCTGCAACACAACCCCTTATTATCTGAAAGGCAAGGAACATAATAAATTTCCATAAAACAAAATGCCATCTAGACTAAATCAATTCTTCTTGAAGTATACGGTTGCAAGGATTTGGAACCTTATTCTCTCAGAGATACAATATAAATTAAAGAGTCCGTATTTACATTGTTTTCCAGTTTCAGTAACAATTGAACCGGGTAACTTTTGTAATCTACAGTGTCCGTTATGCCCAACAGGGCAGAGGGATAAAAGTGCAAATCATGGATTCATAAAATTTGCAGATTATAAAAAGATTATTGATGAGATTGGACACTACATCATGTTAGTCAGGCTGTATAATTGGGGAGAGCCACTGCTTAATAAAAACTTCAAAGAAATGGTTGAGTATGCTACTGCCAGAGGCATTGATGTAAAGATCAGCACAAACCTAAGCATGGAACTCACTGATACTGAGTTAGACTCATTGGCAAGAACAAGCCTTCGCAAAGTATACATATCCGCAAACGGGGCAAGTAGTGAAACATATGCGAAGTACCATGTTGGCGGCAACTTTGAGACCGTAATGAGGAACATGAAACTACTGTTAAAAAAGGCCCGTGAGATCAACAATAATTACACAAAGTATATCTGGCTATTCCACGTCTTTAGTCACAATGAACATGAAATAAAAAAAGCAAAGGAGATGGCAAAGGAGATTGGAATAAAGCTAAATATAAATAAGATGCGAACCGACATGGGAAAAGAGGTATTTGAAACCCCTGAAGAAGCGATAAAAAGAGACAGTCAGTGGCTACCAGAAAATCCCGAATATAACATTTTCAATGTCGACAATAATACCGTGAGTAAAAACTTTAGATGCAACTTGCTCTGGAAAGAGACGGTAATAAACTGGGACGGTTCTGTTATGTCATGCTGTTTTATCTACAGCGAAAAGTTTGCATTTGGCAATTTCACAAAAAATGGATTTAAGGAAGTGTGGAATAATGAAAACTATGTTACAGCTAGAAAGGCCGTAAGGAACAAAAAGCAAGAAAGAACTCCCCCTCCAGACAGTAAAGAGTTCAAAGAGAAAGGGTGTACAGTCTGCCACATATGCAAATCTAAAGGTTTCCCATTTAATCAGTGAAAAGAGTTAAAATGGAAATGAAAGTAACTATTGTTGAATTTATAGTTGGAGCAGCCTTTCAGACTGTTTTTAAACGTTTTACTAATTCTACAGGTTAATGCAAATACCAGATAAAAAAAAAGTAACTATTGTCGGATGCGGACCGGGAGACAAAAGCTATATCACGCAAATCGGCATAGATAAAATTATCGAATCTGAAATCCTTATCGGAAGTAAAAGACTTCTTGAAATCTTTCCCGATGTAAGTGCAAAACAGATTCTGTTAGGTAGAGATTACAATGACCTTGTAGAGAACATAAAAAAGTTAACATTAGAGTATAATAAAGTCGTTGTTCTTGTAAGCGGTGATCCCGGATTCTTCAGTCTTGCCAAGATACTTACAAAAAAGCTTGGGATTAACAACTGCAATGTAATACCTGGCATCAGTTCTGTACAGCTTGCATTTGCACGAATTGGCGAAAGCTGGTCTGACGCCCAGTTCATGAGCCTTCACGGCAGAGATGGCGAGTTAGAGCGTTTAACACAGACCATAAAAGAAAACAATAAGGTTGCCGTCTTGACAGACGATATCAACAACCCTACAAGGATCGCAGAAGCACTTCAAAAAAACAACATCACTAACCGCACAGCTTATGTGTTTGAAAATCTTTCTGCACACAATGAATCAATACATGAGTTTTCTATAAGATCCTTATGTAACGCAGATATAAATGGAATGAATATTGTTATATTTATGTAAGACAGTTGCGTTGATAAAACAAACCCAATTACATATACTTAAAGTAATCAGAAATTCGACATATAGCAATCCATCTTTCAGCTATCTTTGAATGTTATACAATCGCAATTTTCTCGATGTATCTGAGGCTACACCTGTGTAATCTCTCAATCATAACATTTAAATCTAACTAAAAACTCAGTCACTAAGTGTCAAATCTTTGATTGCTTTAAGTATATCAAAAAGGCTGTTCTGTATATTGTGCAAAAGATTCTCACATTTAAAACTATTGTGCAAAAGATTCTCACATTTAAAACTATAGAGCCGATAATAAACAGGCATTATCGATATTTATTTAAATTCTCATAAGGATATAGAGGTCCCCACATAAATTGGTTTTATGCATTAAAATCTCCATTTTTTGCACGCGGATTCTATGCAACCAAATTATCTGCACAAACGTAACAATCAGCATATATTTTAATTCTATTTAGGCAAAAAAATGCAATGTAGATTATTAATGTTTATCCTACAATCACAGTAACGTCTTTATAATGATCTATGAAATTTATAAAAAAAACGTTTTTTTTATGACAAATACCATGATTTTTAGCTCTTATTGGCTTTGATGAGAAATTTTTAGTATACTATTTAGTAAATCAATTTCATAAAAGAGTTATCGAAATGCATTTGCTAAGGTTATAATTTTGTGATGAGAATATTCTGACATAATGAAATCTCAGAACTTGGATAACTTATTCAAAATTTTGTTCAACAAAATGCTGGAGAAAGAGTACAATGAAAACAACAGAAATCTCTGTTCCGAAAAAAATCGCTGATGGAGAATTCAATGCAGGCTTTATGATCGAAAAAGAGTTTATGATCTTCAATAAACCTGTTGTCTTCACAACAACAAACCAATGGAGGCCGCCAACAGACGTTTATGAAACTATGGATAATTTTATGATCAAGATGGACATTAGCGGCATAGATACCAGTACTGTAAAAATGTGCCTCAGGGAAAACGTATTGGTCATAAGCGGAAAGAGAGACTTTAACACCACACATTCTAACACACATTTTTATCAGGTAGAGATCCGTTATGGTAATTTTGAGAGGGAAATATCTATACCAAAACCTATCATTGAAGATAAAATTGGAGCTAAATATAAAGATGGTCTTCTTATAATTCATTTGCCAAAAGCAGATAAAACACATTACGATAAAGAACTCTCTATTTGAAACATAACCAGAGGTGAGATTTAATGGCTTTAGAAAGTAAAAAGATAGAAAAGAAAAGTAAAATAGAAAAGAAAAGCAGCAAAAACCCGTTGCCGAAAACCCGTAGCAAAAGAAAATCAAAACCCGTAGAAACCGTTAACGAGCTTAATGTTCTGGCGGTAAAAGATACTATTGTATTTCCGCACATGGTTACTGCATTATCAATTAGTAATAAGATTGAGCTTAAGTTGATAGATGAGGTATTGGCAAATGATAGAATGCTGGCGCTTGTGGCACAAAAAGATCCTGCAATCTTAGAACCTACAAACAAAGATCTTTTTAATATAGGAACAAAATCAACTGTATTACAAATGCTTAGGATGCCTGATGACAGTGCGAGGATATTAGTTCAGGGGCTTACCAGGGTTAAGTTCAAGAAGTTTGTAAAACAAAAACCTTATTTCAAGGTGACAATGGAAGAACTTGAGGATGAGTTTGATCCTGAAGATATGGAGGTTAAAGCACTTTTCCAGAATATTTCAGATCAGTTTAACCAAATGATAGCAATGGTACCAAATATCCCTGAAGATCTGAAGATTGCTCTTATTAACATAAAGGACCCTAGCAAACTGGGCGACCTAGTAGCTTCTCACCTACACATAACAGTACCTGAAAAACAAGACATACTTGAATCTTTAAACGTAAAAGATAGGTTACAGAAGATAAACGCATTTTTAATAAAAGAGATGAACATCTTAACCCTTGCTACGAAGATCCATTCACAGGCAAAGACCGAGATTGACAAAACACAAAGGGAATATTATCTACGGCAACAGCTCAAGGCTATACAGGATGAGCTGGGCGATAAAGATGAGCACACTACGGAAACCAGCGATTTAAAGAAGAAACTGAAGAACGCTAAACTTCCAAAAGAGGCCAGGAAAGAAGTTGACCGGGAACTTGGTAGGATAGCAAGAATGTCACCTATGTCTGCAGAGTACACCGTATCTAGAACATATCTGGAATGGATGGCATCACTCCCATGGTCAGTTACAACAAAAGATAACTTGGTTATAAGCAACGTATATAAAATGCTGAACGAAGATCACTATGATCTTGAAAAGGTTAAAGAAAGGATTGTTGAGTACTTGGCGGTCTTAAAGCTTAAAAAAGATCTAAAAGGACCTATACTTTGTTTTGTGGGCCCACCGGGTACAGGAAAGACATCCATTGGGAAATCAATAGCCAGGGCAATGGGAAGGAAGTTTGTACGAATGTCACTAGGCGGTGTAAGAGATGAAGCTGAGATAAGAGGCCACCGTAGAACATATATAGGCGCTTTACCTGGACGCATAATTCAAGGATTACGTAAAGCAGGAACTAATAATCCGGTATTTATGCTTGATGAGATAGACAAGCTTGGTTCGGATTTCCGTGGTGATCCATCATCCGCACTTCTGGAGGTACTTGATCCTGAGCAAAACTACTCATATTCAGATCATTATCTGGATGCAGCATTTGATTTAACAAAGGTTATGTTCATCACTACCGCGAATATGCTGGATACTATTCCACATGCCTTGCGGGACCGCATGGAAGTGCTTGAATTGCCGGGTTATACAGAAGAAGAAAAAGTTTCTATAGCGAAAAAATTTCTTATTAAAAAGCAGCTGGCTGAACATGGGCTTGAAAACAGCAAAATTGAATTTGGTTCCGGAGTTATTCAGAAAATAATAAGAAGCTATACTAGGGAAGCTGGACTAAGAAATATGGAACGGGAGATCGCCTCGATTTGTAGAAAGTGTGCCAAAGAGATTGCAAGCGGCAAGTCAAAAAGAATTACGGTAAGGAGTACGAAACTAAAGAAATTATTAGGCCCAGAGAAATTTTTTCAAGATGTTGCAGAACGCGCAAGCGAACCAGGAGTGGCTACCGGACTGGCATGGACTCAGGCAGGTGGAGACATACTCTTTATTGAAGCGACACAAATGCCGGGAAACGGAAAGTTAAACCTAACCGGCCAATTGGGCGACGTGATGAAAGAGTCTGCGCAGGCAGCTATGAGTTACATCAAAGCCCATACAAAAGAGTTCAAGATCGCAACTAACAGCTTTAGCAAAAACGACTTCCATATTCATATCCCTGCCGGTGCCGTACCAAAAGACGGTCCTTCTGCAGGAGTAACAATGGCAATGTCTCTCATATCATTATTAAATGGAACACCAATTATACCAACGGTGGCAATGACAGGTGAGATCACTCTACGAGGACACGTTTTGCCTGTTGGCGGGATAAAGGAAAAGATACTTGCTGCGAAGCGCGCCGGGATAAAGACGGTTATTATGCCAAAAAAGAACAAAAAAGACCTGGCCGAAATCCCTCCCAACATGAAACAAAATCTAAGCTTTGTATTTGTAGAAAAACTTGCAGACTTTTTACCAGTTGTTTTCACTAAGAAGTCGAGTAAGGGACGAAAGGCCGCGGTTGTTTAGCTGCCTAGGCAAATCCTATTATTTGCCATCTTATATTCATATTTACGCTAGATTTGTAGGGGTTCAAGATCTTGAACCCCTACCTTCTTATAAATAGTAATTCTTGAGTTCGGCAATATCATCAATAATGATCTGAGCTCCGGCTTCTACCAGTACTTCTCTACTTCCAAAACCACC
Organism: Candidatus Anammoxibacter sp.; assembly: GCA_021777055.1. Taxonomy (GTDB): domain Bacteria; phylum Planctomycetota; class Brocadiia; order Brocadiales; family Anammoxibacteraceae; genus Anammoxibacter_A. The sequence continues at coordinate 152,983 of JAIQZO010000036.1, forward strand.
CGTAAGTCCGCAGGTATGAATGTTCGCTCTTCGTCCCGCTTCAATATCCGCACTTCCATCCCCTACAATTAGAACCTTATCTCTTTCAACACCTAATTGGTCAATCACTGCATTTAAAGGCTCTGGATGGGGTTTTTTATTTGACATTGTATCACCGCAGATAATCTTATCAAAATATGGAAAAAGTCCCAGGTCATTAATAATGGGGGATGTATAACGCTCATCTTTATTGGTTACAATGGCTTTTTTCTTTCCGCCAAAGTATTTAAGGATACTATTTACGTTTGGATAAATGGTTGTATTATCCATGAGGTGTTCCAGGTAATAATCTCTAAACAGCCTTATGGCTTTATCAAATTCGTCAAGGTGATTATCTGTAATTGAGCGTTTAATTAATCTTGCGACACCTTTACCAACGTAGGAATGTATTATCTCGTCTTCAAGCGGTTTTAAATCAAGCTGGGTTAACATATAATTAACAGCGTTTGCGATATCCGCTTTAGAATCAATAAGTGTTCCATCAAGATCAAATATGATTAAATCCAAGTCGATCATAATTGCTTCCAAGGTTAAATATAGTATCTTAATTTAATTGTTGAACTGGCAGACAGTGACCACCAGGCATTAATATTATATGGTCAGATGTCAAACTAAAAGCACTAATTTAGATTCATCATCTAAACACTAGTTACTCACCTGCAGGTTTACGTTCTATGATGATCACGGGAGGCAAGAAATTTCTGGAATCTATCCATGGCCTTTTCCAAAACCTCTTTTGGTGCAAGATAAACAAACCTTAGATATCCATATTTTCTATCTTTACGATCAAAGCCTGAACCCGGTACAATAAGGATTCCCTCATCATCATTCAAGTCAGCAGAGAGATCAAAGTCTAACTGTGCCCCATATCGTTCCATGTCAACCGCTGTAAATATATAAAATCCTGCTTGGGGTTCAAAAGTTTTTGCCCCTTTAATTTGTGACAGACTTTCATACATAAGGTTTTTCTTTTCCACAAGGGTTTTAATAAACTCCTGAATGTGGTCCTGCGGACCATTTAAGGCCTCAGGTATTACAAGTTGTAGTATATTAGCACACATGAATAGATCCGCCAATCTATTGAGACCTTTCTCTATTAAATGCTCTGCGTATCCATTGGGATCAGACAAGATTATATTTCCTAAGCGCCACCCTGTTATAAGATAACTTTTGCTGTAACTGTCAATGACAGCAATTGTATTTTCGTGGGGCAGACTTGCAATAGAAGTATATTCATACCCTGGAAAGACAATTTTATAGTATGTTGCATCTTCTGCTATTAACACATCAGGTCTGGGCAGAAAATGATCCAGAATTAGCTGATTACTCTCTTTGGTAAAGACATTTCCCATAGGATTACCAGGATTTATTGTAATCATCATCTTTGTCTTTTTGGTCGTTCTTTCTCTTATCTGCTTCATGTCCGGCTGACCATCATCCATTATGTCATAAAATATCGGCTGCGCTCCAAGTAGGTTTGCATAACCGGAATTTACAGGATAGTTTGGGCTTGGCATGAGAACTTCATCGCCAGGATTTAGGTAAGACATCATGAGAAACAAAAGTGATTCACTGCCACCATTTCTAATCCAGACATCATCACGGGAGACACCGTTAATGTTTCTGGCTGTTTTTGCATGTTCAGCAATTGCAGTTCTAACCTCTTCATAACCATTTGACGGCGGATATTTTGCTTTGCCCAAGATCTTTGATGCATATTGAAGCAAATGTTCAGGCACACAATATTCATTACCAATCAGGTCTTCCAGAGGATCCCCAATATTGAGCTTTGCCCAGGATTTTGATGTATCCAGTTTCCTTAATATGCCTCGTATAAGGTATTGTGCACCTTCCACAAGGTGCGAAGCTTGTATCTGTTTATTCATTTTCTTAATGTATAGGTCTTTATCCTATGTTTGTCTGTTTAGGAATAGGCATGTAATAAATTACATGCGGAATTTATTACATGCCCATTCCTTAGATAAAAAAGCTAAACAACTTGAATATATAATATTACAATGTAAAAACTCGTTTTTTAGAAAGGAATTTTTACCGTGCTTTATTAAGGTATTTGTAACGGTATAGTTACTAAATACTTAACTCGCGATACCTGATAATCCAGCTGAAAACCTTAAAATGCTAGATCTCAAGTTGAGATTGTGTTTTTTTGTACATATGGACAAAAAATTATAAATTGAACTATTACCAGTTTCCAGTATCTATATTCAAGTCTCCGGATTCATGCATTTGGTAGCGGCTTTGCCTCTCTATGATGTTTTGAAAATATAAATACTATTTATTTCATGCAATTATAAACAAAATGTTTTGATTCTTCAATCACGTTTAGTGCTGTGTCTATTTTTCCTCTAGCAGAATCTTGTAATCCTCCAAGTTTTTTGTACGCGTTGCTCAACAAATCAAATTGACGTTCTGTAAACAGCACAGCCATTCCGGGACAATACTCTATAAAATCATCAAATTCTGCCACCATCGCCTTCTCCAGCTCCACAATACCGGTATTATTAAGAGTAGACAATCTAACAACATTACTCATCCGCATGTACTCTTTTCCATGTTCAAGTAATTTGATAATTTCGTATTCATTAATAGTTTCAGGTAAGTCCGATTTATTTAATACTGGTATTAAATGTACATAACGATCATCTGCGTCTGAATCACGTCTAGCCTTTAACCCAGAACAGAGAGACTTTATAATCCCTATGTCCTCTTTCTTTATTTGGCAGGCTGAATCAAACACTAAAATAAACTTATTAACCTTTGACATTAATTCTTTAGTAAGCTCTATACTCTTTCTCTCAATAACATGGTCAGTATCCCTTAAACCTGCAGTATCTATTATGTGCAACGGAATACCTTCAACTGATATAAACTCGGAGACAGGATCCCTTGTTGTACCAGGTTCATGATGTACAAGAACCCTGTCTTTACCCAAAAGCTTGTTTATCAATGATGATTTACCAACGTTTGGTCTGCCAACAATAATGACGTTTTCAGGTTGGGTTAAAGCTTTACCAAAATTAAAACTTGCAATCAAATCTTTCATATCAGACAGGATTACAGACATTCTAGAACTAATATTAAGAACACCAGATGCACGGTCCTTTACATCAAGAGCGGGCTCAACATCTTCAAGCTTTCCAATTATTTCAAATAACCGCCAGGACAAGGCACCATTGTATTGATCAAGAATAACCTTTGAACCAAGCCTTGTCATTATTCCAGGAAGCAACTCAAGGGCTTCTTTCCGGATTAAATCCATTTCAGGAAAAGCATTTAAACGCAAATCGCGAACGTTTAAAATAAATTCCTGCCATTCTACTTTACAAACACCAAAACACTCCAGGGTTTCCATGATCTTATTTACAACATACACACCACCGTGACAGTTTATCTCAACAAGATCAGTTGTTCCTTCGCCTTTGCAAACATTAATTATTACTTCATCTATCTGATTATTATTTTGATCACAAACAACTCCATAAATCAACTGATTGTTAACGCACATTTCCAAGCTATTAAACCTTTTCGCTACAAATATTTCTCCTACAACCTTTAGAGCGAGCGCCCCCGCAACCTGTATTACACCAATACCACCTTCTCCTAAAGGCGTAATTATAGTCGCAACTGTTTTTGTCATTTAATCAAACCTATATACATAGCGCGGCGAAGCCGCAATCAAAATACGAGATTCTAGATACTGGCAATTTGAATCTATATGCTAATAGCTAACCGCGCAATAATGCGTATTTTCACATAATAAATTAGATTATTGAAACTTTTTGCTGATTTCTGTTGTCTAAAATTTCACACAAACAGAAGACGGTTATGCAAATGACAGTAATCCAACGTAAACTTACGGAATCTATACTCAAATTCACAACCGGACAATCTTGACTAATTGTTTATATAAAAAAACTCATTAAAATTTTCAGTTTAGAACTTGTAAGGGTTTACCCTACAAAAAAATAAATTCTTTAATATTTACACTTGTTTTTTTTGCACTTTTTCCTGATAATAAGGTTATATAATAAATATTGCATACGCTTAACACTAGAAGTAAACCTTTACACACAAACATGATAGAATAGATAATATAACTAAATTGTACATATTAGAAGAAGAAACTAATCAAAATTTTTTAGGTAAACACTTGTAAGGATTTCCCCTACAAAAAAAATCTACAACATTTGCACTTTTTCCTAAATGATTAATACTATACACGAAAAAGAGCATATTTACTTAAGATAAAATCTTGAAAAATAAGATTAATTATAAAATAGGAATAATCTCAGATACCCACGGACTTATCAGGCCAGAAGTTTTACAGGAATTTAAAGGCGTGGACATGATCATGCATGCCGGTGATATTGGAAGTAATGATGTCCTTGAATCTTTAGAAAGCATTGCTAAGGTTTATTCTGTCAGAGGAAACACAGATAACGGAATGTTTGCCTCTTATCTTCCAAAAACGGAAGTTGTTAAAATCGGGGATCTCTATTTATACCTTATTCACGATATTGATGAACTAGATCTGAATCCAGCAGCAGCCGGATTCAACGCCGTTATTTTCGGACACTCCCATACTCCAAAGATTAAGGAGCAAAACGGCATACTTTTCTTTAATCCTGGCAGTGCTGGCCCCAAAAGATTTAAGCTGCCAACATCAGCAGGAATCTTACATGTTACCGAAAAATCAATAAATGGTGAGTTAATAAATTTAAACAAAGAAGATGATACATAAGAGCAAATTATAACCTCAATGGGTATAATTATAATCAACCATATCAACTTAGGAAGCTGCAAAAAAACAACCGGCACATTTAACTTTCAGATTTAGGTCATATTTATTACACTTTACAGAACCATACCGCAAGCATAACCCTAGCGCTATGTACGAAATTAGCGATTGAATCTTGGACAAAGGCAATCGGACGGTAAATGGCAGATCTTCAAGTTATTTTTTGACGTGCATTCTTATCACGAAATTTATATTTGTAGTCTTTGTTCGCGTAAAGTGATCAAAATTACGATTATACTCATCATGATCTCTGGTTTCCAATCCCTCCCCTCCCCCCATACATTACTAATAATCTGCAAATACATAATGAGGCGAAGCCCCAACCAAAATACTAGATGCCGGATACTGGATTCTAGATACGGGATACGGGCAATCAGTTAGATTTCTAGCTTTTTTCAAGATGTAATATGAAAAAGAAGCAAACTCAATCTAAGATATAACATTTTAAGATAGCACAATAAATTATCTAGCTTCTAGTACCAAGCATCCAGTAACTATACCGTTTCAAATAATTTAACAATGCACGGTAAAATTTTCTTGCTAAAAAACAAGTTTTTACAGGGTAAGACTACAATGCGGCTAAGCCGCAACCAAAATACTAGATGCCGGAGACTGGATTCTAGCAAATAGTTCGATTTCTAGTTTTCTTGTCAAGATGCAACACAAAAAAGAGAGGAATTTAATTTAAGATATAACATTTTAAGGTATCTGAATAAATTATCAAGTAACCAGTAACTATACTGTTGCAAAAATAACTTAACAGTCCACAATAAAAATTTCTTTCCAAAAAAACAAGTTTTTACAGGGTAAGACTATACGTAACAATGAATTAAAATAAGACACACGATGCTATATAATTACGGCCTCTTCCCTGTCTTCAACTTTTTCCCCAACCGTTTTAGCGCAGGGCAGTTATCATATGGATCCAGATGGATATTTATTATACTAAAACTTTCCGTATTAGAACATGCTACTGACCACGCCTTTACAAACTCTGTTTCAGTACGCACTTCACACCCCCACCCCTTACCAATAACTTCAGGAATCTTATCATAACGCCAATCTTGGATATCATTGTATTCTCCTTCCTTAATATAACGTTCCGTTGCATACCCTTTATTGTTCAAAACTATTATTACCGGCGATAAGCCTTGACGGGCAATTGATGTAAGTTCCATACCCGTCATCTGAAACGCTCCGTCACCAACAAGAACAACCGTCCGCAATTCCGAATTGGCAAGGCTTACACCCAAGCTCGCTGGTACTGAATAACCCATTGAGGTGTAATAAGCAGGCGCTATAAATTCTGTATTTTTGTGCATTATCAGGTCTATAGCACCAAAAAGAGATAAACCTATATCACAAATTACAACCATGTTGTCTTCCAGAAGATCATTCAGACGCAGAAAAAAACGCCCGGCATTTATAGGTACATTTGATGTCTTAGTACTAAGCTTTTTCTTTGCAGGCATATCTGGAAGTTTTGCATTTCGCTTCTTTATTTTAGACTTCACCAGTCCTTTTACAAAATCCGGAAAAAGGATATCTTGATAATTGTGATATCTTATCTGTATCTTTTCAGACGTAGCCTCAATAGTATGTGATCTATCAAGCTTAAAACTAAACCCCAGATTAACATCAGTCAGAAACGTACCAAGCATAAGCAAACAGTCAGACGATTCTATATATTTCTGGACCTCCGGCCTTCCCATCCCCCCTTCATAAACACCTATATATCCAGATCGCATTTCACTTATTACTGATTTTCCGAGAATCGTAACTGCAACCGGAATTCCGGTTTTATCCATAAGCTTTATCAACTCATTACCAAGTTCATACCTGTGCAATTCAACGTCAGCAAGAATAGCCGGTTTTTTAGCCATATTCAACATTGACACCGCATCCTTTAACGCCTCTTTAAGAGCCAAGCCATTACTCTTTTCTTCTGTCGATTTGTTGATGTATGGATATTGCGGTTTTACAGAGACCATATCACTTGGAAGTTCAATATATACAGGACGTTTACTCTTCCAGCAAACAGCCAATGCGTCATCAATTTTCTGAAATGCTATTTGTTCATCATCTAAGACAACAGAAGCCGCTGTAATCTGATCAAATATCTCTTTTTGTGTTGAGAAGCTCCTTACCTTATGATGAAGCATAGGATCATTAACCCTCTTATGCAATGCAGGAGAACCGGAAATCACAACAACCGGCGCCTTTTCAGCATATGCTCCTGCTATGGAGTTAACCAGATTTAATCCTCCAACACAGTAAGTAACACAACAAGCACCAATACCGTTAATTCTAGCGTAGGCATCTGCCGCAAACCCCGCGCCATCTTCCTTCGCAGTTCCAACCACCTTTATGCGACTCTTGTAAAGCATATCATAAAAATCCAACACATAATCACCAGGAATACCAAACACATGACGAATCCCGTAATCTTTCAAACGCTCAATAAGATACTCGCCGATGCTTAGTCTGTTACCAGAAGAACGCAACATTTCTTTTTGTACCATTTTTTCTCTTAATAGAAATAAAAAAAGAGCTATCCCTGTGAATATCAACACTTTCCTGAAGAAATAACACAAGAGATAACTAGGTCAATTAAACTTCAACATCTGCCCATACGATGGATTTAATTCCTCTTTGCGAAAAACTTTTATAGAACCATATTTACCATCATAACCGGACTCACAGATAATATCACCTTTTCGAACACGTTTTACGGCTTCACCTAGCTTCGCGGAATACCTCTGTTTAATCTCAGCAACTGGAACATTAAGAAGTAGATTGAAATCTGACCCAAACAGATTTATCACTCGGCAGTACTCGGACAACACAGTTTTAGTTGTAGGGCCTTTACCAATTATCTCACTTAATACCTCGGGAAGCGGTATAAGGCATTTATACATTGGAGCATTATCTGTAAATGACGGGACCTCTCTATCTGCCAGTTCAAGAACTCTGGACATCACACCTTTTGTTACCGTCATTTTGCAGTAGGGACATATCTCTTTAATCTTTATTGTCTCGTCAGGCTTAAGGCATACGTTGCACTTTCGATGACCGTCGAGATGATACTTCCCCTCTTCAGGAAAGAACTCAATAGTACCAACAAATTCGTTACGGTTATTGGATTTCAAAGCATCTCGCATTGAGAAAAAATCAAATCCTGTATCTAACAGATTAGCCTCTCTACCAAGTTTTGAAGGAGAATGACAGTCAGAATTAGAGACTAAAGTAAATCTGTCCAGTGCGGAAATCAGCCTGTTCATACGGGGATCTGAGGAAAGTCCTGTTTCCAATGCAAAAATGTATGGTGATAGATCTCCAAAACACTCTTCAACACTATCAAAACCTGATTTTGAACCAAACAGGGAAAACCACGGGGTCCAAACATGTGCAGGAACCATAAATCCATGAGGACAGATATTTAAAAATATTTCAAGTAGATCGTGTACATCAAGGCCAAGAATCGGTCTACCATCTGACACAAGGTTTCCGATCAAAACAAGCTGCTTATTTAACTTTTCTACGGAATCAAAGTCTGGAACGTGAAGAATGACATGTATTTTCCTAACCCTATTGTATTTCTTATAAATACAACTTATTTCTGAAGTAAGCGTAAACCTTGTAGGTATTGGTAGCGGCTCTATACCATCCAATGCATCTGGAGCTTTTTCATCCTTTAATCTAAACAATCCTGGCTCGGCAGGTATAAGATTTTCCTTTAAACATAATAACCAATCAGGATGTGTAAAATCACCGGTTCCTATAACATTAATACCTTTGACACGAGCCCACGCAAAAAGTCCAGGCAAATTACTATTCTTGCTCGTCGCTCTTGAAAAATATGAGTGTGTATGGAAGTCCGCTATATATTTCATTAAGCAAATATTCTTAAAATTACCATATTCTCAGTTTACAGAGTAAACCAGGTGCATCTAATAGTCAGAATTCAGAAAGTACAGAATAGTAAACTTTCTTCCATACTACTAAATCGAGAAACCCACGCACGTTTTCTGACTACCAAATCCTTGAGCCTTATGTCGCTGACAAGTTACAAGCAGTATAACATTAAACTATTTAGCCTGTCTAAAATTTTCTTTTGTTTCCAGGAATTGGGTGTAGAGTTTTTTTTTGATTTGTACTAAAATGTATATAAGGCATAATGTTTTCAGCCATTTATAGTATATTTGAATAAAATATAATATAGAAACATGATAGTTACAATAAAAGCACCTGAACTAAAAATTGGAATGTTTATCGACATTTCAAGTTCCTGGTACAAGAATCCATTCTGGGTTGATAAATTCACAATAACATCAGATGACCAAATAAACAAGATACTTGATGCCGGTATAGAAAAAGCAAATGTTGATACAATAAGAAGCAAGGCTATTATCAAAGGATTAAAAGATATAAATAATGAAAAAGAGGAGAAAAACTATACTATTATAAAAAATGAGGATCAGGAAAAGAAACAGGTGCTACATGACTATCACAATCAGAGAACTGGTTTATTGCACCCTCCACCTGACAATATTTTCGATAACATTTTTGCAACAAACTCAGATGATCTCTTAACATCAGAAATAAAAGATGCTATCAGGGACATAAAATCGCCACCTGACATCCGTGCAAGAATCATTTATAGATACGGCCTCGGGGTGATGAAATATCTTTTTAATCATCCTGAACCTGAAGTGATAAAAGCATCAAAAAAAGAGTTAACCTACATAACTGAAATGATAGTTGCAGAGCCAAAAACCGCTTCATTTTTAATTAATGTTGTTTCTAATGATAAAAACATTTTCACCCATTGCGTTAATGTAGGAATTAAAGCAACCCTTCTGGCAATCTCCATGTACGGAAAGACAGATAAGTATGACTTGCCTGAATTAGGAGCAAATTTCTTTCTTCATGATATAGGGGCAACTAAGATTGATACAAACATTGTAAACAAACCCGGAAAAGTAACAGACGAAGAATTTGAACAGATAAAATTGCATCCTTTTCTTGGATACAAGATATTAGATGATCTGGAACTCTTAAACTTTGATACATGGACGGTTACAATGCATCATCATGAGCGAGCAGATGGAAGTGGTTATCCCTCAGGAATAAAAAAGAATGATATCCACCCGTTTGCCCTTATCTGTGGCATAGCGGATGTTTATGATGCTTTAACATCTAGACGCCTATACAGAACCGACCGAAACAAACCCGTTGCAGCTATAAAGATAATAATGGACGAAATGTTGCCACACTTTGGATCTCAACTCCTTACAGAATTTGTATTACTGTTTAAGAATAGAAATTGATGTTGCACGTCAATAATAACCCCGTTGAGAATATGCAGCACCTCCCGATATAATAAGTCTGACAACATACCATACCTTAATCGTTTCCTACAAAAGAAAATATTTGAAAAAGAATGCAAGATCACAACAAGCTTAATAGCCGTCCTAGAGACATCAAAGACCTAACAATAACCGGCATTGTAGAAAGAATTGTATACATTAATGAAGAAAATCTTTATACAGTTGCAGTTGTTCAGGAAGAATCTAAACATGATGTTACAACCATAGTTGGAAACTTTACATCAATATCTCCCGGCGAAACCCTTGAACTTAAGGGGCAATGGATAATTAATAAAAAATTTGGTGAGCAATTTAAGGTCACTGAGTTCCATTCAATTATTCCATCTACTGTTTATGCAATAAGAAAATACCTTGGATCAGGATTAGTAAAAGGAATAGGGGAGAAATTTGCGGAAAGGATAGTAAACAGGTTTGGAGCAAACACATTAAACGTTATAGAAAATGACGCAAGTCGATTGTCAATCATAGAAGGAATGGGCAAGAAGAGAATCTCATGTATAAAACAAGCGTGGGACGAACAAAAAGAGATCAGAGAGATAATGATTTTTCTTCAAGGATGTGGTGTAGGATGCGCGAACGCAGTAAAGATATATAAAGAGTATGGTAATTCCTCTATTGCTATTTTGAAAGAGAATCCTTATAAAATGGCAATGGACATTTCGGGCATTGGATTTAAGACTGCGGATAGCATTGCTCAAAAGATGGGGATACCGTTTAACTCTAAAGTCAGGGTCGAAGCAGGAATCATATTTATCTTATATGAGACTGCAATTGAGGGACACGTATTCTGCCCTTTTACGGAATTATTAAGAAGGGGGCAAAAAATACTGGGTGTCTCAAAGGAGGACATCGATACCGCGACTTTAGAACTAAAGGACAACGGGTTTATAGTAGTAAACAATATTGAAGAAAGAGATGATACCGCTGTATATTTGAAAAGTTACTACATGGCTGAAGAAAGTGTTTGCAAAAGACTTATACAAATAGAGAATTATCATGGACAGTTTCCAAATATTAACATTGATAAAGCCGTCAATTGGGTATCAGAATACCTGGATATACAGTTATCAGAAAAACAGGAAGATGCTATCCGAACAGCAATAGAGAACTCCGTAACGGTAATTACCGGAGGACCAGGAGTGGGAAAGACAACGATAATTAACTCTATCATCAAGATATTAGAGATGAAGGGACAGAGAATACTCCTTGCCGCTCCCACCGGAAGGGCAGCAAAAAAACTCTCCGAATCCACAGGCCGAAACTCAATGACAATACACAGGCTACTGAAATTCAGTGCAAAAAAGAGGATCTTTGAGTTTAATGAAATTAACCAGTTACCGGTGGACATACTAATAATAGACGAGGTTTCCATGATAGACATCAACCTCATGAACCATTTACTAAGAGCAGTACCATTTGCCGCTAAGCTAATTCTTGTAGGCGATATAGATCAACTACCTTCCGTTGGTCCGGGCAATGTGTTAAGGGATATTATAAACGCTGAAGTGGTTGCAACTGTCCGATTAACAGAGATTTTCAGACAGTCTGGTGAAAGCTTGATTGTAGAAAATGCACATAAGATTAATCATGGCGAACTCCCATCCTTACCGTCAATTGGGATATTCACAAACAACCTTCCCGAAAAGAATCGCATACCAACTAGCAAAGATATCTCAAGAAATGAGATTCATAAAGAAGACCGAGCAATTTCAGATCATCACCGAAGTGTAAGCAGAAAAGGACTCCCGGATTTCTTTTTTATAGAGTGTGAAGACCCAAAAGAGATTGCCTCCAATATAACAAAATTGTGCCAATATGAGATTCCAAAGATCTTTGGTTTTGATAATTTCAAGGATATACAGGTACTGACACCAATGCATAAAGGAGATACAGGGGCAGCAGCACTGAACAGCCAGCTGCAGGAGAAACTCAATCCTGATCAGAAATCAATCATAGGTTTTGCCAGAAAATTTTGTATAAATGATAAGGTCATGCAAATCAAAAACAACTATGATAAAGATGTGTTTAATGGAGATATCGGACGTATTGTAGGTATTAATAGGAATGACGGTTACGTATCTATTGAATATGACAGAAACACAATCAAATACGAACTGTCAGAACTGGATGAAATAGTATTATCTTATGCCATAACAATTCACAAATCACAAGGAAACGAATACCCGGCAGTAGTAATCCCAATAACAACTCAACACTATATCATGTTGCAACGTAACCTTATCTATACGGCAATCACGAGGGGTAAGAAACTAGTGGTAATTGTTGGGACTAAAAAGGCCATAAAGATAGCGGTAGCAAATAATAAAATAAGCCATAGATGTTCACTGCTTAAAGATAGATTATTAGAAGCAAAGAGGGAATTTTAAGGAAAATATACTTTTGGCGAGGCAGAACAAAATCAATAAATGCCTTAACCGGAGCAATCTTGGTGATCACTCCGGTTAAAAAACGTTTTATGAACAGCCTCCGCCGCAGCATCCACCCGATTCAGCGGTGTCTTCCTTCACGCCAGGAATTTTTTCCGCCGAGCAAAGGTCATCTTTAGAAACAGCAATACGTCCACATGAGCCGCATGAGTATTTAAGCGCTGAAACCTTTGGAGCACAAACATGCCTTGGATCGTTCGCTGTATCTCCACAGTAATCACATACAACAGTTTTTTCCGGCACAACAGGTGTGCACAAATGTCCACTTGCGGGTGCAGTCTTCCCGCATGTCTTACAGGAAAACGTCTCCGCCTCCCCAGCATTATTATTACTAGACATAAATAACTCCTTTCTTGGTATAAACCTTAACTAAACAATAAATAAATCTACATTTTTTTCAATATCAATACACTTTTTATCCGGACGCATTTGGTAGAGCACTATAGTATTACTTTACAAAAACTTCTTTTTTTAAAAAGATTTTGTAGTTTTTATTGAATACAGGAGTCAGAAGTCAGAATAATAGAAAACATAATTCAGAAAGTGAACATAAATTTGCAATTAATAATTCTACTGTAAAACAAACAGAGATCGATGCTTTATTCTGAATTCTGTCTCCTGACTCCCGTATTCTGGTTGCGGCTTTGCCGCGATATGCATTTATCCACTAGTAACGCAAAACCTGTCTCTAACCCATATTCATTCCGCACATACCTGAACCACATTTACTTGGAGCACAGGAAGGAACACTTCCTTCGCATGAAGGTAGATTAGATGACGCTCCTTTTGAAAATGTCGAAAAAACTTTCTCAGACGATAGACTTCCACATTTAGGGCAAACAGGCTTTTCATCCGCCCTCTGCAAATGTTCATATCGTTCATTACAACCACTACATTCAAATTCATAAATTGGCATTATCTATCCCCCCCTCCACTCAAACCACCGTTAGAAAACGTAAATAAAAACAAGTACGTTTAAAATATTTTCATAAAGAAATACGTAACAAATCAAATCAAAAAAATTATTTCAGATGTTGATCAGAAAATTTAGAGTAACATTAATTATCAATATTGTCAAGATAGCTGTTTTTTCATCAACAACACTATCTGTAACTCTAAAGGCTCGACTAAAAATAACTCCTGTTTTTCGTTTTTGATTCAGACACTATAATTCCGCGAATTTGTCTGCCACATTTTGTAAGATGTCATATATATCAATAGCTTACAAAAGCAATAATTTACAAAATTACAAGTATTCCAGGATGTGTTTTTGATTAATTTGTTTAATCTGATTTCGGCGAACCAGATGATTAGCCTTAGCGATGTTACGGATGTGGAGATTGAGGAAAGTCGATATGAATATGAGAGCAAAAAAAACACCAGGCTCACCCCATACCAATCGCCTTCATTAATGCATATGCCTTATGTAATGTCTCTTCATACTCACAAACCGGATCAGAATCAGCAACAATCCCCCCACCTACCTGAAAATAAGCCATTCCATCTTTCATCATAAATAACCTTATAGCCATACTGAGATCAATATTTCCATCAAAGCCTATATAACCTATAGCTCCAGTATAAACACTGCGCCTTGTGGATTCCAGTTCATCAATTATCTCCATTGCTCTAATCTTAGGTGCACCTGTAATAGATCCACCTGGAAAAACAGCTTTTATTAAATCAACAATGTCGTGTTTCCTATTAAGATTACCTTCTATTGTTGATACCAAATGATGCACAGTAGCATAGGACTCCAGCACCTTTTTCTCAACTACATTCACTGAACCGTAATCACAAACCCGACCTAAATCGTTCCTCTCAAGATCAACAATCATTGTCAATTCCGCATTATCTTTTACGCTGCATAGAAGTTCATCCCTAATTTTCATGTCAGCCGCCAAATCAACACATCGCGGGCGAGTACCTTTTATAGGTCTGATCTGAGCAGTAACCTCCCTTTTGATATTAAACCTGTTATTATTATCAACCGCCCGTGTGCAAAGCAGCCTTTCAGGAGAAGAACTAATAGTATAAAAGCCGTCAAATCCCATAAAGGATGAAAAGGGAGAAGGGTTAATAACCCTCAGCCGCTCATAAAGTTCATAAGGTAGCATCTCTGTCTCAGCTTTAAAACGTTGGGAAAGGTTTACCTGATATATATCACCGGCATTTATATACTCCTTCGCCCTTATAACGGCATCAATATAGCCCTCTTTAGTAAACGTAGATGTAACATTTCCCCGGTTAGCTGTCATTTGCAGATCATTAACCGATTGAAAAAGTTGTTCACTCAATTCCAGATTAATCGGGTTTAATAACTTTGTTAGTTTTCCACAATCTTGTTTAGATCCGTCTACTTTACCCCTTACATACCCTTGGTGTATTCTCTTTATCATCCGATCGATCTTATCTTCAGCGTTATCACTACTTTTAAACTTTAATGAGATTATATAACATCTATCCGAACCATTCTCAAACATCACAAAGGTATCAAAGAAGCCAAAACACATCTCTGGGAAACCCACATCATCAATTGTTGTGTATGGAACATTTTCAATGAAATGGCACATATCATATGATATATAGCCAACTGCCCCACCAAGAAACGGAATATCCTTTATGCGTGAGTCGTCATTAAGATCTTTAATTTCAAATTCATTTAAAATGTCTCTAAGATGCTCAAACGGATCCCCACATTTCCTAATGGTCTCATTCCCCATTTCGATAACTGTAGTTGAACCTGTTAACTTTATTTTTAGAAATGGTTCAACACCTATAAACGAATATTTACTAAACGGATTTCCAGGTACAGCACTATCAAGGAAAAAGATATCTCTATGATCCTTAAGACTCTGAAATATTTCGTGAATAGTTAAATCAGGCCCCAATCCCCTAATCACAAACTCTGCCATAATCTTTAATCAGCATCTCATGGCACAAAGCCACAACACCGCACAATTAGTAATTTGTATAAGATAAACACCGAAAAGCATTACTTTAAGAAACATATTCTCTAATGAATACACATGCAATAATTAATGTTACTTGCATGCACAATTTATTACATGCTGGTTCATTAGAGATTTTGTAGCTTTTGTAGAATATAGAATTTTGAAGACTGGTATCATAAGATATCATAGACTTGTAGTTATCTTACCATGTTATTAATAGTAAAATTGTACCAATTAACCGACTTAACTTTTTATTAATCTGGCGCATATCTATTGTTAAGTTATTTGTAACAGTATAGTTACTGGTTACTTGATACTCGATGCTTGTTAATTTATTCAACCGGCTTTAAATGTTATTTTTTTAATCTAAATCGTCTTTTTTTCATGTTGCACCTTGACTGGGAACCTAGAAATGTAACTATTTACCAGTATCTAGAATCCAGTATCCAGCATCTACTATTTTGGTTGCGGCTTTGCCGCACTATTGTATTACTTTATAAAAACTTCTTTTTTTAAAGGTTTTGTTGTTTTTATGGAATAGAGAATTCATGAGCTAGGAGTAAGTACAACAGAAAGCAATTGTTGAAAAACAGATATAATTTTACGTTAAATAACATAGTGAAATAACTACAAATATATGCTTTATCCTGAATTCTGTCTCCTGAATTCTCTATTCCCAATTTGGTTGCGGCGTCGCCGCTTTATGGTATAATAGCCCAAAATCAGTGGGAATTCTAACTAATATGGCAAGAACTTAGCAAGCGCAAAACATATAAGCAGAAAAATGAACATACATAATAACGAAAACAAGAATACAACATACGGAAATTTCTATGGAATTGGAATAGGCCCCGGTGACCCTGAACTATTAACGTTAAAGGCTGTAAGAGTAATAGAGAAAGCAGACTATATATTTGTCCCAAAGGCCAGCTTTAAAAATGAAAGCCTGGCACTGGATATAGTAAAAGAGTTCGTTAAAGGAAAAGAGATCTGCGAACAGGTTTATCCTATGACCAAGGACAAGTCGGTCCTGAATAACGCATGGTTCAACGCCGCAAAAGAGATTGCTGAAAAGATTACCGGAGGCAGCAGCGCTGCTTACCTTACCCTTGGAGATCCATTTACATTCAGCACATATATATATCTATTACAGAACATCCATAAGCTAATACCAAACGAAAACATTGAAACCATACCGGGTATAACGTCATACAATGCCGCAGCATGCATGGCAAACTTCCCGCTTATAGAAAGTAGCATGAAATTGGCTGTAGTACCTGTATCAAAGAACATAGAGGAACTTCGTCCAATCTTACAGTCATTTGATACAGTAGTCTTAATGAAGGTAGCGAAAAAACTTGATGCTGTAATTGATCTGTTAGAAGAGTTAAATCTCATGGATTCTAGCCTGTTTGCCTCGTACGTGGGGCAGAAAAATTCGTTTATTACAAGAAATCTGACAGAATTAAAAGGAGAAGGTAAAGGGTATATGTCTGTTATTATCGTATCATCAATTAAACTGTAAGATTATAATATCATACTCCGATGCTTATGATTTGGCACATAAGAGTCAATAGCTGACGAAATCAACCAATTTGCTCAAGAACATGTCTCTGATATAGACCTGACAACACCCGCAAAATCAGACATCAAATAACTTCGCCGCCGTTTAGAATCTATCGTACGCACTACAATCAAAGAAGGATGGTCCATATTTCAACTAATTGCAGACCATAAAACTGGACGTAAGGCCATAATACTGGAAGTGCGGCCGTAATAGGATAGTACCTTATTTATAGATGGCACCGACAAGAGAGTATTAAACTTTCGTTTTGAGAAAAAGTGAACCGATTATCAGTTGAAAGGAACGCGACAATACCATACATAGCGTAAGCCACTGCGCCACAATGAAAATAGTTACTACTCTATCTGGTTGTTAGATAATGAATACCGAATAGGACATCTACCTCTTATTTTCCACAATACCTAAAAGATTTTGTTCACAAAAAGGAAAAATTTCTATTTTTTGCTTTACTCACCGGTTAGTTAATATTATAATTCTACTATGACTCAAAAACCAAAACCAATTAAAGCGAAGGACAAGATTCTTGCAGCCGCATCGGATTTGTTTTATAGACAGGGATATCAAGCCACAGTGGTTAACCAGATTATTAATGCATCCGGGGTTTCAAAACCTACTTTTTATACCCATTATAAATCTAAAGAAGAACTTTGTCTGATTTATTTAAAGGAACAACACGCAATACAGCTTAATGTAACAAATGATATTATTCGTTCCCAAAAAACTCCTTATGACAGATTTATGGCAAGTATTAAATTTCTTGAAGATAGAGTAGTTTCCCTTAATTACAGGGGTTGTGCGTTCTTTAATGTGATCTCAGAAATCGGTGATCCTGAGAATGCAATCTTTAAAGAAGCTATAAACTTTAATAATAACATAAAGACTATTCTAAAAAATGTAACACTGGACCTTATTCAGTCAGAACCAAAGTATAAAGACCTTGACGCTGACTATATATCAGACACCTATTACATAATTCTTAGCGGCGCAATTGTTGCAGCACAAGAATATAGAGACACCTGGCCGTTTAAAAGATCGGTAAAAGCAATAGAAACTCTGATAGATGTAAGGTAAAATTTTTTTACCATAGTTTACTTACCGTTAAGTTATTTCACATAGCCAAAAAGATACTTTTTCGCTATACAATTTTATTGGTAATTTGATTTAGGATTTGAAACCGTACGGAATATTCACCAGATTATATTCTGCATGTTTTTTCTATTTTACGTAAATCGTCCTTTTTAGAATGTTATCTTAGGATAATAATAACTTTTAAAATAATTAGAGATAATTATGATAGATTTACTTTTATGATTTTATATTGTATTTTTAGAAACACTAAAATAATTAGTTAAAGGATTGAGAATGGATAAGAAGAAAATGGAAGATACCGCTTTACGTGTAATTGGAGATATGGGCGGTGCTTTTTCAATGGCTTTAGGATATATCGGTGACAGATTAGGCCTTTTTAAGGCAATGTCAGGAGCTGGCAAGTTAAGCAGTATAGCATTGGCAGATAAAACAGGTTTAAATGAACGTTACGTCCGCGAATGGGCAAATGCAATGGTTGCAGCTGAGTACATAGAATACGAGGAAGAGTCCCACGAATTTTTCATGACAGATGAACAATCTGCGGTACTTGCAGATGAAGATAGCCCTATGTTTGTTGGAGGAGCATTCCATTTTACGGTCCCTTCAATACTCAATACAAAGAAAATTATGCAGATCTTTAAAGACGGCGGTGGCATTCCATACTCAGACATCGGAGATGAGATTCCAGAAGCAATTGAACGGCTTTTTCGTCCAGGATATGTCAATTTCTTAACCAGAGATTGGTTAGCCTCAGTACCTGGGCTGATAAACAGACTGGAAAATAGCGCAAAAGTGGTTGATGTGGGATGTGGCTGCGGACAATCTTCCATAGCAATGGCAGAAGCTTTTCCCAACACAAAAGTATTGGGGATAGATTACAACCCCCCAAGCATTAAGAGAGCAAATGATTTGGCAAAGGCTAAAGGTCTTAAAAATGTAGAGTTTTTGGAAGCCCCTGCACATGAAATCCCTAATAATGAAAACTATGATCTGGTTTGCAGTTTTGATTGTATTCATGATATGGTTGATCCACGTTTGACTTTAAAAGCCATTCGCGGCGCTATGAGTGATGATGGATTTTATGTATGGTCCGAACCAAATGTGCATGAGAACCCTTTAAAACGCCGTGACCCTGTCGGTAAGGCCTTTTCTGCCCTTAGCCCACTTCATTGCATGACCGTATCCCTTGCGTATGGAGGCGAAGGGTTAGGTACTGTTATCGGAGAAACAGCAATTATGAAACTAGCAAGGGAAGCAGAGTTTTCATCCATAGAAAAATTATCTATTGAACACCCGTTAAATCAATTTTTTGCATTAAAGCCGTAAGAAAAAATAATTAAATGTTTTGGCAATGGTGTTTAAGTAATGTTGAAATTTACTTTAACTAATTAGCTGATCATAAATGCGAGAAGGCCCTCTTTAACAAGGGCCTTCTCTAAAAAAATCTGCTTATCAAACTTATTGAACAGTTGGATCTAAGGGATCAATATCCGAGCCGTCTAATACACCATCACCATCTGTATCGTCGTCATTAGGATCTGTTCCCAGGGTTACTTCCTCATCGTCATTCAGGCCATCACCATCAGAATCAGAATTGCACGGATCAGTTCCAAAATCTCTTACTTCCTCAAGATCTGTAAGGCCATCACCATCTTCATCACCACTTCCATCACGATTCATTACGCCATCATCATTGGCATCTTTTAAAGCAACAAGGATCAAGGACTCCGACTCAAAAAGAGGTGCTAGCGGAATTCCTGTAACTGGATCTTCTTTAGGTTCACCAGTTGCAGGGTCTAATTCAAGTACGACAGCCCCATCATTTAATGAAAGAAGGCCACAAGATGTAGGTTTATACTTTTCATTCCTTCTACCAGGGCTTTTTCTAGTAGTAACTATAACGTTAATCATAGAGTTAATTAATGTTGGATCCGGTGTCCATTCAATAATTGTAGCGCTCTTATTATTAGCTTTTTTGTTGGCTGGCATAACACTTATAGTCCCAGTCCCCACATTTCCATCATCACCGCCACCAAATCCATTCGTTATTAGTTGACCTGCCACATTAATAACTTGCCACTCAGCTGGAATTGCATCGAAAACAATGACTTCATCATTATTAGAATTTGTATAATCAATTTTAAATTCATATTCAGTAGTACTTGACTTACCTGCTTCAACAACAATATCAATTCCATCCATGTTGTCAAAATCAGGGCCATCAACAATAGTTTTGACAATACCATCTGGTGTTTGAGCATAAAGGTTATGTACAGACGGCAATATAGACAATGCCATAAGACCAAGACAACCTATAGAACCAATAAAGAATCCTTTAAAACTTTTATTCGCAAGTTTGTTGTTATCATTTTTTCCATAAAGTTTGTTTTCTTTACTTGAATTGAATATGTTCATTTTCCTTTAGCTCCTATCTAATAATTAACAAAAAAAATAATTTAATTTTAACTATGGTAGAAAATTTATAACCTCCTTTCTTTTTCGATTGAAAAGTATTTGTAATTGTATAAAAAGTCACATAAAACATCTGGATTATACATTGAACATTTATTAAACATTGTGACATTTGTCACATTCTGAACTATTTCCCATTTTAAGTAGTAGTGAGTGGAATTTTTTTATGTAAGAATAAGTACAAAAAACGCAAGAAAAGACAAGAATACAGGGTATTTAAGACGTTAAAGGGTGTAAAATATGATCTTTAAATGAAATGATATCAAAAAAAAGTTTTGGAAAGATTCTAAAAAAACAGTATACATAAGAACTGATCTACAAACTTTCTGAAGAATTTACAGCAACAATGAAAGAAGCACATTGTTAAGCATGTAAGTCCTGTTTCAAATAATTCATAGGATCATATGAGAAAATTGACGAGACAATAGAAGTCAACGGTGAGAAATTAAAGTTCAAGACAGAAAGTGAAAATAGTTTCATAACACCATTTTGAGATATTAAGATAGGAATGAGACTTTACCAGCCATATCAAGAAGGTCAAAGTTATATCCAATTGAAAAAACGATGGAGCATTTTAAATGAATTTTCAACGATTGAGATAGTTATCAGGAAGTATTAATTACAACTTTAACAAAAAGAAAGTAAAAGTATAAGAACATGAATAACTTTGCATCAAAGAATATAGAGAGAATGTGGGATCAGATTGCGTTTTACGCCGATATGCTCTTAGGAATCTTAGATAAAGTCTCAGAGGAAAATCTGTGGTACAGGGAATTTAAAGGTACTAACTCCATAGGTAATTTGGCGCTTCATCTTACTGGTAATTTAAATCATCGCATTGGTGTCGGGATAGGAGGACATTGTTATCAACGAGACCGCGATGCTGAGTTTAGAATGAAGGGTATACCAAAGAAAAAGTTAGTTAATATGTTAAACGAAGCTTTATCTCTTACGCAAGATGTCCTGAAATCAGTAACGAATGAACGGCTAGTTGAACCACACAATATACAACAGGAGTTTCCCGAAAAAGACATTGGTGATCTGATTGCAACTGTTGCAGTTCACTTTGGATATCATGTGGGGCAAGCAGTAACAAAGACGGCAAGACTTGAAAGTGAAAGATTATGATAGACATTGTTCTATTTTTTGCTTACCATTAATATAAGTAAGTTAAATTTTAAAACAGTATATTAATCAGGAGGTATACTATGTTTACATCAAAAGATTTCCCAAAAGTGCCATCGGAGTTAAAGGCAGAGATGCCGGATGATGTTGAAACATTGATTCATAGACAGGTAAGAAAAACGGGTGTTGATAAGAAATTTACAGCGGAAAGAAAGCATCCCATTGCAATGGCAGATTTACCGTCCGTAAAGTACAGCATTACATTTTCAGAAATCTCTCCTAAATCAGAAGGAAGGAAACACCGTCATACATACCATGCCATAGCTATAATCACAAAGGGTAAAGGGTATGCTACTATTGAAGACAAAAAATTGGAATTCGAAGCAGGTGATATCTTTGAAGTACCGGTCTGGGCATGGCATCAGCTACACAATCCTAATGATGAGGTTGTTGAGTACCACACATTTGAGAATGCACCTGAGATGCTTAATTCAGGTACGGCTCTTCGTGTAGAAGCTTAGGTTTAGGACAAGGTGATTTACAAGATTTGTAGGGGTTCAAAATTTTGAACCCCTACGGATTAAACAAATCTAACGTAAATCTAGACCTAAATACGTACGTCCATCAATTACGTCAAGAAGTTTTACAATACAAATTGTGTTTAAGCTAGTGCAGCCTTTAAATCAGCATCAGGTGTTGACACAGCCTTTATGTTAAACTTATCGATTAGTACCTGTAAAACATTTGGTGAAATAAATGCTGGTAACGATGGCCCAAGATATATATCTTTGAGTCCTAGTGCAAGCATAGATAAGAGTACGGCACACGCTTTTTGTTCATACCAGGATACTATATATGATAACGGCAGTGAGTTTACATCACATTTAAATGCATCTGACAGTGCAAGCGCTATTTTAACAGCGGAGTAAGCGTCATTGCATTGTCCGCAGTCAAGAAGCCTTGGCAATCCCGCAACGGTTCCCAGATCCAATTTATTAAAGCGGTATTTCCCGCATCCTAGTGTTAAAATTGCTGTATCGGAAGGTGTCTTCTCTGCAAATTCTGTAAAGTAGTTTCTTCCTGATTTTGCGCCGTCACAACCGCCAATTAAGAAGAAGTGTTTCAACTTTCCATCTTTAACTGCACCCACTATCTCATTTGCATAACTTAATGTGGCGTTTCGTCCGAACCCTATAGTTATTTTCTTCTCCGGTTCATCTTCAGTAAAACCTCCAAGCGCCAGTGCTTTTTCTATAACAGGAGAAAAGTCTTTCTTTCCGTTTGCATCGGCAATATGGGTAACTTCTGGCCAACCAACAACATATGATGAATATATTCTATCCTTATACCCTTCCATCGGCTTCATAAGACAGTTACTCGTCATTAATATGCTTCCAGGAACTCCATCAAACTCTTTTTGCTGATCCTGCCATGCGCCTCCAAAGTTTCCAATAAGATGTTTATACTTCTTTAATTCCGGATATGCGTTACACGGAAGCATTTCTCCGTGGGTATAAACGTTTATCCCTTTTCCTTCTGTTTGGGCAAGCAAATCATTCAAATCCCTTAAATCGTGTCCTGAAACAATTATAAATGGCCCTTTCTTTTGGCTTATTAAAACCTCAGTAGGTTCCGGATGTCCAAAAGTACCTGTATTTGCAGCATCCAGCAGTTCCATACATTTAATATTTGTGTTTCCAGCCTCCATATTAAGCCCGACGTAATCATCAGCACCCAGATCCCTGTTCAGTGTTGCCCCAAAAGCCTTAAACGAAAAATTTGTTATATCTTCATCATGTTTTCCCAAAACAATAGCATGATGATGATACGCCTCCATTCCCTTCACTCCGTATATAAGGAGCTCTCTTAACGAACGAATATCATCGTTTAATGTGTCATCTAATACACCCAAATTCGGCCTGTCTGAGATTGCTAATATTTCGCTTTTTGTCTCTGGTGAAATAAAGTCCGCTCCGTCAGGTGCATCACTTACCTCTCCAGCGAGTTCCATCAATTGTTTCTTTACTTTATTTGCTCCTTTTATATACTCTTCAAACCTCTCTGCATCAAAATTTACATTAGTAAGGGTTGAGAATATCGCCTCCGTAAAGAATTCACAAGACTCTTTAGGAATTTTATCTCCCTTATCAAGAATTTTTGTTCCGTAAAAGCCAATACCTTTGAGCATGTAAATCAGGACATCCTGCATCTTTGCGACCTCAGGACTTTTGCCGCAGACCCCTGTCGTGGTGCACCCTTTATTACCAGCAGTCTGTTCGCATTGATAACAAAACATTGCATTTGACATAATTAAATCTCCTCAATTCTTAAAAAATGAAAAAGAAAAAACAACTTTATTAAATTTAATTTCTCTATGTATTGTAACTTTTTTTCATGATAATTCATTGACCTAAATCAAGTTTTAAAATTTTTTCAAAGGATTTCCAATTATCAGACGTCTAACAGTAAATCAACTTATACTTTCAGCGATAATAGATTGTATGTTGTTTTCGTTGAATGTAAAATGGATAAAAAGGGGTTTTCACGACAATATACTCTTAAAAAAATGGAAAACACAGTAAACTACGAACTGGTTAGTCAAGCACAGGAGGGTTGTTCTGCCTCTTTTGAACAACTGGTGGAACAACAATATCTGTTGGTATATAAGATATCTTATAAATGGAGTGGTTCTAAGGAAGACGCTGAAGATATTACACAGGAAGTGTTTCTGAAACTGGCAAAGAAGATACAGGGTTTCAAAGAAGCATCAACTTTCCAGACATGGTTATATAGAGTTACGATTAATACCGCTAAGGACTATTTCAGAACAAACAGCAGAAGGCTTAAGAAAGAACAAAGCTATTTTAAAGATGAAAAACCCAGTTTAACCATAGATCAAGACAAAGAGTTTATGGCAGAAAATCTTTTTCAGCAGATTCATAAGCTTCCGCAAAAACTAAAAGAGACTGCTTTACTCGTTTTTGGTGATGGTATGAACCACAAAGAAGCAGCTGTAATCCTGAATTGTGCAGAGAAAACTATTTCCTGGAGGGTATTCCAGGTAAAAAAAAGCTTAAAAAAATATTTAGACCATAATGAGGTCATATCATGAAGCATGATATAAACAGAATTTTAAAGAATTTGGAGATTCCCGAACCGGAAGAGTCCTCAAAAAGAGAGACAATTAAAGCAGCTTTAAGTGAATTTAATGAACAAAAATTTGCATCTGAAAAAAATATCAAAGGATTGGAAGGCAAACGGCGTCTAAAAGGTACATTACTAAATTTTGTAACCTTTTTATGGAGAATCACCATGAAAAAACCGTTCGTTATATCCAGTGCTGCAGCATTTATAGTCTTTCTTGCATTTGGTTTGAGTTATTATACACTGTTTAAAGATCACAATTCCGTAAAGCAGCTTTCTTTTTATGGATCACCAAGAAATATTCCAGAAGAGATTAACCAGTCCGGAATAATTGTTGCACAGAATGATTTTGATAAGGGCAAAAAAACAAAAAGCGAAAGAAGAAGGGAAAAATTTACAACTGTAGATGATAAGGGTTCATTCCGTGATGTTATGTCTGTGGAAAGAGAAGAAATGGATATATTGTCAAAAGAGGGAAATATGGATGCTAAACCGGCGGGAAAAAGTAGGTTTGCAGCAGAACAATCGTTATCAGGAAAATCACAGTCGGAATTATATTCTGTAGGAAAACAGGAAAAAAAAGCAATAGAAAGCCGCCTGCATAGTCTACCTGCAGGTGTTGCAGCAAATCAAAGAGGAATTGCAACCAACTCTATTATGCCTGCTGCTCCAGCCGACCGATTAATAAATCAATATAAGGATGTGGGAAGGGATAAGTTCGATGGCAAGCTTCCAAACCCCATAAAACAAGTTGTTGAAGAACCGGTCTCTACGTTTTCAATAGATGTGGATACATCATCATATACCCTTATAAGGAGGCAGTTAAATAATGGTATATTTCCGCAAAAAGATGCCGTCAGGATAGAAGAGATGATAAACTATTTTGATTACGATTATCCTCTGCCATCAGAGAAACTTAAACCGTTTAAACCAACTATTGCGGTATATCCATCTCCATGGAACAATAATACAAAGCTTATGCACATTGGCATCAAATGTTACGACCAGATCCAAGAGAAACGTCCTAAGGCAAATCTTGTATTCTTAATAGATGTTTCAGGGTCAATGAATTCTAACGATAAACTACCATTGCTGAAAAATTCGTTAAGCTTGATGGTTAACTCTCTGGCACCTGATGATACAGTTGCCATAGTGGTTTATGCCGGAGCAGCAGGTACGGTACTGGAACCCACAAACGTAAAGGATAAAGGCAAGATATTGAGTGCCCTGGAAGCCCTTTCCGCAGGGGGATCTACTGCAGGTGGCGAGGGAATAAAGAGGGCCTATGATCTGGCAGAAGCTAACTTTGACAAAAATGGTGTAAACCGTGTAATATTGGCAACAGATGGCGACTTTAATGTTGGAATTCGTGATCCGGAAGAGTTAAAAAGTTATATTGAAAGAAAAAGAGAGACAGGCATATTCCTTTCTGCCCTCGGATTTGGACAGGGAAACTATAATGACGCATTAATGCAAAAACTTGCTCAAAACGGGAACGGAAATGCAGCTTATATTGATAATCTAAACGAGGCAAGAAAAGTATTAGTTGAAGAGTCAGGAGCTACCTTATTTACTGTTGCCAGAGATGTTAAGATTCAGATTGAGTTTAATCCTGAACAAGTTTCCGAATACCGTCTAATCGGTTATGAGTCACGGATGCTAAGACGTGAAGACTTCAATAATGACAAGGTTGATGCAGGAGATATAGGGTCAGGACACTCGGTAACCGCAATATATGAGATTACACCTGTGGGAAGTAGCAGAAAATTTGTCGATGATTTACGCTATTCCAATAATAAGAAAGACAAAGAGGCAAAAAAAGTGGGTCTTAATAAAGAGTATGCATTCCTAAAGATTCGCTACAAACTGCCAGATTCAGACCAGAGCAGTTTAATGACAACACCTGTGAATGTGGAAAATGAGTACAAAGGAATAGATAAGGCATCTGATGATGTACGTTTTGCCTGTTCGGTTTCTGCATTTGGTCAATTGCTTCGCGGCGGAACTTACACAGAAGAATTTAATTATGATGATGTCATCCGTTTGGCACAGTCATCAACAGGAGATGACCAGTTTGGATACCGTCATGAATTCCTTAACATGGTAAGATTAGCAAAATCGGTCAAATAATTCTCTATAATAAATCACAAAAGGGCGAGAAATGAACATGGAGTTATCCGTCGGCTGCCTATTGGGTAACTCCTTTTATATCCGCGGCTTATCACATGAAATTTGTCGAGGCAATGCTGGCTCTTCATTGCTGCCCGACGAAGCGGTTTATTGAAAGATTTAATTGTTGTTTAAAGTGAAAATATGTATCTTGCTGGACCGCCATCACCCACAAAAGTGCAGCATTCACTCAGTGCGTCTCTTACGTCTTCACCGCCAATTACCTGGATCTGGCCAGATTTTAAGTTGTCATTTGTTCCAAAATCACAAACTTTAAACCCAGGGGTGTTTGGGTCTTTGTCGTTAGAAGTAAGGATATCTAAAAACTTTTTGATGCTGTCATTTTTTTCCAGATCAGCGAAGTTTAACCCACTTGCATATGCAAGCATTATTCCTTTTTTTTCATCGTCACTCATGTTTTTCCTCCGAGCCAGTCTTCCGCTTCCAGCTATATAGCTGTTTATTATATTAGCAAAATTAGTAATAAGATGCAAGACAGTAAATAGCCTGACATTATCACGTACACAATCACACCTAACTACAATGCCATCACTACGTTACAAACACCTCACCACAGAAAAAATTATAATATTGGGCGCGTAAATCTTTTTTTTCACATAGAGAATGGAGAACGCAGAGAAAAGAGAATCTATTTCTTTTCTGTACTCTCCACACACACCCTATACTTTCTTCTGAATTCAGCCCCCTGTATTCTATATCCTTAATTTTAGTTGCAACTATATTACCGCATGTTTTATGTCTTTAATTCCTTTCCAAGTTTCTTTTCTACACTCTGAACTTTTGTAACAAGACGATCTTCCTTACCCTTTCTATAATCAAGCTTCATCGTGGTAATTACGCGATTACAGTCAGCTTTCATCAGGTCAAAACACTCTTTAACCACAGCAAAAACTTCATCGTATTCACCTTCAATTACCGTTCCCATGGAATTAACCCTGTATTCCAATCCACTTTTGTCAATTATTTCCAGTGATCTTGCTACGTATTCACTTACACTTTCACCCTTATCAAGGGGAAACATACTAAATTCTAATAGGACCATTGTTTTACTCAGATTTTTGTTTATAGTTTGTTTTGAATATATTTGTTTATTATATCGCAGTCAATTTCGTTTTTGCTGATTCAAAGAATCCCAATGAGCCTTACCGTATCGCTGTTCACACAAAATCTGTTTATCTTTTTCTCTTCTATGCTCATCATCTCCAATTATTTTATGCAGATCTAACCTGGGCGAATATTTACTGTTAGGCGCAGTTCTTCCCAATGCCTCCGCCATTGCCCGTATATGGTGTGGAGCGGTGCCACAACAGGAACCTATGTAATTTATACCTATCTCTTTTGCCCTGAGCGCATATGCAGCCATCTCTTTTCTGGTCAAGACAAAAGGGTCCAGCTCAGTGGGAAAGGCAACATGGCCATCAAATTCCTGAATTTGAAAATAGGGTTTATCATTTGTACATCTAAACGCCACTGGCTGAACAGCAACATAGCATGACACATTTTCTCTCACTTGTAGTGCTAGAGGCAGCATTCTTTCCGGATCTCTAAAGCAATTTATACCAACTATATCGGCGCCATTATCTTCTAGAGACTTAAAAGCCTCCTCCATTTTTACTCCATCCAGCGTAAAAGTATCATTCTTAAAGCCAAGGGTTATCATTGAAGGTTTTCCTGAGGTCTTTATTGCTTCAAGGGCAATCCTGGCCTCACCAATGTATTCAATTGTTTCTGCAATAAAAAAATCTACTCCGTAATCGGTCTGATACTGAATCTGCTCTTCAAACTGTTTTCTCGTTTCACCATGAGTTGATTCATCATGAGGATCATAGACCCAGGTATTACAAAGATTTCCTGCAACCATAAGCCCATACTCATCGGCTACTTCCCTTGCAATGCAGACAGCATTTTTATTTATCTTTTCCAATGCACCTTCCATACCTATATCTTTTAGTTTTTCTTTATGGGCATAATAGGTACAAGCCTGAATGACATCTGCACCAGCACGTGCAAAATCAGTCTGAATTTGCTTCACAGCGTCAGGATTGTCTATGACTGCTTCTGGCGTAAATGGACCGGCACTTGCATACCCTCGTCGTTCCAATTCAAATATCATGCCACCATCACCAATCACAATATCTTCTTTTATACGTTCCAGTATCATAAAACACCATCCTGTTTTTCAAGTCAGCAAAAGCCTACATTAAAATAAATGCTTCGCGTTGCTATATTTTATAACTCTATAGTATTACACTGTAAAAACTTGTTTTTTTAGAAAGAAATTTTTAACGTGCATTGTTAAGCCCTTTGTACCAGCATAGTTACTGGTTACTTGATACTAGATGCTTGATGATTTATTTAAACGCCTTAAAACGTTATATCTCAAATTAAATTCGGCTCTTTTTATGTTGCATCTTGACAAGAAAGATAGAAATTGAACTATTTGCATGTATCCAGTATCTAGAATCTCGTATTTTGATTGCGGCTTCGCCGGGCTATGTCTTTAGAATGTTCATCCTAGCAAAGGTTATATCTTAACATGATAGGCAGTAATAAATATTGTAATGACACCAAGCAGAAGGGTAGTCATATTCATGGCCATTGAAATACCATGAATCTTCATAAACTTTTTGCGTATCTCTTCCCTCATCTCCGTATCTTCAGTTGCATACATTTGAGCTTTTATTCTTTTAGCCTTTGTACCAATACCCAAACCCGCAACATAAACAACGAACAACATTATTGATACAAGAACAATTCGCACCATTGTATTTTCCGTACCGTATTTTCTCAACAAGAACAGTGAACCTAATACCGTTGCACTGCAGATATATCCGATCATCCAATACTTAGGAAATATATCACCAACTACCTTTCCCGCAAGTTCTCGATCTAAAACTTTAAAGATACTGGGCGCACCAAAAAAAGAGAAGAAGATAATTGACCCTATCCATATTATAAGGGACATAAGATAAGCAAATTTAACAATAGTTATAAGCATGTACCTCTCCAGGAATGAAGTAAAAAAAGGTATGTCATCGTTTAGCAGACGTAATTTCTAATTTTATAAATATTAGGAACCTAATATGATATTGAAGAAGAATACAATATCCAACGCTAATAATCCATCACGCTAACGTAGAGTAGTAATTTTTAACGCTACGATAGTATTAATTTAAAAGTATGAAAAAAAAACTTCTGAAAAAATTGTTTAGTTTTCATTTAATCGAGATTTCAGGAACCAGGAATCAGATCCAGAAAAAGCAAGAGTTGAAAAGTACATACACTTTTACGATAAACAACAGTGAAATAACTACATATCTATTCGTTATTCTAGATTCAGTCTCTTACATCCTGTATTCCCAATTTAGTTGCGGCCACGCCACATTATGTTTATTCCATTTCCGAACTTTCACCATCATCCGTCACACCAACTTCGTTAACTTCAATAGTAACCGTCTCTATCCTCTTTTCACTTTTAAGCAATCCTGCACTTCCAATTATAAACATGATTCCAAACATGGCAGCCAGCATAAGAATCAGTAAAGCTGCTATCCATTGTCCGATGGATGAACCTGTAATCTTCTCCATCAGATTCTTTGTCAGCAAGAAAGAAAATCCAAAACTAAATCTTTCAGCACCAAAGCTTATGTCATTTTCATCATCTTTCATTATATTATAGTCCCTTCCATATTTTTTGTTTTTGAGCTTTTTAGATTAATACCCCTTTTCCATTTTTATCTCTTCATATGCCTTGTTTATCTCTCGAAATTTCTCGTGTGCCATCTTTGAAAACTCATCACCCAGATGAGCCACTTTATCAGGGTGATATTTCTTTGACAGGTCTCTATATGCCCTGTCGACTTCATCTTTTGTCGCATTAGGGGAGATTCCAAAGATATTGTAACTTTTTTTGGCCTTAGATTCTTTAACAAACTCTGACCGTACTTTTAATGCATCATTTGGATTTATGTCGAGGTAACCCACTATCATTTTAATAATATTGTCTTCACTGGAATGAAAAACATTATCAGCAAATGCAACTAAATAAACTATCCTCAAAAGCATGAGTCTCTCATTATAGTCTGCCACAGACCTGTATTTGCTGCACATCTCCTGTAAATTTATATTTTCATAAGTTAATTTATTGATAAGGTCCCTGATATAAGCAAGATCATCACCCACAAAACCAAGTTTAATAAACGTACTTTCGATTGTCTTTATTTCTTGTCGGTTAACCTGCCCATCTGCCTTTGCTACAGACATAAGTGTACCAACAAGATGTGTCGTAAAGATAAATGATCTATCTGTTTCACTAAAGCTGTTTATAGCATCAAAGTCATTATCGCCAAAACCAGAAATCCGTATAGAGCTCCGATCTAGAAAATCACCCGCCATAGTGCCAAGTATGGCTCCAAACGGGCCACCAAACATAAAACCGATACCCCCTCCTATTACTTTACCTTTCCATTTTGCCATTTTTTTAATTTCTCCATTTATATCTTAATGTACAGGCAACAAACTAAATCAACCTAATATCCTTTCCAGTCATTATCCTTTCGCAGTAGTGGCAACGCAATTTTACAGGCTGTTTGCAAACAACTTCAAATTGATGGTGAACTATCTGATGATTACTTACACAGTTGGGATTAAAACACTTCACTATCTCTTTTATCGCTCCAGTCAACTCCACCTTGATCTTTTTTTGAACCTCATAATCTTTTATTATGTTCAAAGTTGCATCAGGAGCTATTAATGCGATTTTATTGACCTCCTCTTTTGTCAATATCTTACCCGCAATTTTTATTATCCCTTTTTTTTTAAGCTTTTTGCTTGAAAGGTTGATCCCTACAAGCACCTCCTGTTCCTCTTCGTGTAGCTTTAATATCTCTGAAACAATAAATGTACTTTTACTGTCAATCTGATCAATTACTGTTCCATTTCTAATAGCAGAGACGGCAAGCTGTTTCATATCAAACGCCTGTTCCAATTT
This sequence comes from Candidatus Anammoxibacter sp., assembly GCA_021777055.1. GTDB lineage: Bacteria > Planctomycetota > Brocadiia > Brocadiales > Anammoxibacteraceae > Anammoxibacter_A. The sequence continues at coordinate 185,227 of JAIQZO010000036.1, forward strand.
TTATATTAATATACTTAATTAATTTAACATACTCATTTTACCATTAATATTAAACCGTTCAAGACAGTTTTAACTTTTTAGGACTGTGGATGTAATAAATTGCACATGTAACTGTCAGATTTACGTTAGAGTTGATCAAACTAATTAACCCAACCGGAAGCGCGATCTTAGCCACGTTGAGGATTTGGAGATTGGAAAAGATAATGTGAAGAGGAGTGTTACATTTACAATTTATCACATGCTCCTTCCTTAGGCTGCGCCCGCTTTGTCAGAACGATAGAGATCCAGCTCTTGCCAATACAAAAACCTCTACCCTGCAAGCGCCATTCTCTTTTAATATTCGCGCGCACTCGGAGGTGGTCATCCCAGTTGTCATAACGTCATCAACAAGTAAAATACGTTTGTTTGTGATCTTGCCGGGTTTTCTAACATTAAACGCCCCTTTTACATTTGCCATGCGCTGGTTACGAGTCAGTTTTGTCTGTGTCTCTGTTGCTCTTATACGCCTCAAATTGCCTTTAGAGTGTGGAATGGAATAGCACTTTGCCAACTCTTTAGATATAAGTTCGGATTGATTAAATCTGCGTTTTAACCTTTTTGTCCAGAAAAGCGGAACCGGAACAACCAGGTCTATATGGTTCATAATGTTAACGCAACTGGCACCTTTTACCAGCAGGCCTCCCAATGTAATATAAAGTACTTCATTACGACCATACTTAAACTTATGGATAAGCTCCTTTATTATTCCAGCGTATTCTCCCACACAATGTACGGAATCAAACCACAGTCTTAAATCTTTACATGAAATGCAACCAAATGTCGCCATATCAGCATATTGCCCAAGTGATAAACCACACCTTACACACCTGTTATCTTCACCAATCTTAATCTTTCCTAAACAGGAACGACAAACATATTTTTCCATGTCGTCCTCAATTGGTGTATCACATGAGAAACATTGGCGAGGGTATATGATATCAATAAACGTATTAAAATAATCATTAATGCCCACTAATCAGCCTTTCCTATAGTATTTAACAATTTTATAATTATTTAAGCTTGTTTTGGTATAAGATTTGAGGTAAGCTAATTATTAAATTTTACCTTATACAATGTTATTAATTCAGTACCCATTTTAAATAATTTAAAACTTTAAACAATTACAATTTTTTTGGTTTTTTGATATTGTTATCTAGTAGATAGCATTTATCACAGGAGGAAATTTAGAGAATGAGAAAAGCTGTAGCGATATTGTCTTTATTATCAATATTTACTGTAACCATATCTATGAATATAGTCCATTCCAATCCACAAAATGCGCCAGCAGGTGGTGGGCATGGAGGTGGCGGTGCAATGGCCGAAACACCTATTATGGGTAAAATATTAGAGACTATGGACGGAGGTGGTTACACCTATCTCCTTTTACAAATAGGTCCAAGGCAGGTTTGGGTTGCGATTAGGCAGATGAAGGTTACTGTAGGAGAAAATATTGCATTGATGCCTGGTATTGAAATGTATGAATTCACAGCCAAATCAATTAATCGTACCTTTGATATAATTATATTTTCTGACGGCCCCATATCTCAACAGGGTGCAACTTCTCTTCATGGCAGTAGCGCACATGGAGGAGGAGGTCACGGAAGCAGTGCTCCACATGGTGGTGCAGGAGGAGGTCACGGAAGCAGTGCTCCTCACGGCAGTGCAGAACAGGAACTAACAACCTCTGGTAGCAGCGGCATTGTTGTCCCAAAACTAGACGTAAAGGTAGAAAAAGCATCCGGTGCAAATGCTTATACAGTCATGGAACTTTATGAAAAAAGAATCGAACTTAACGAAAAAGATGTTACTGTAAAGGGAAAAGTAGTTAAGGTTACTCCGGAAATAATGGGAAAAAACTGGCTGCATTTGCAGGATGGTACAGGATATGAGCAAAACAATACAAATGATATCGTTATAACAACAAAGGACCTTCCAACGGTTGGTGATGTGGTAACAATATCAGGAAAGTTATACTCTGATAAGGATTTTGGCAGCGGTTACAAATACAGTGCAATTATTGAGGAAGCAAAGGTTTCAAAATAGTATTTGTTTCTAAATTAATGGTTAAAAATCGCAGCAAGGTTAATATATTAACCTTGCTGCTTTATAAAAGATTACAATGCCGTAATGGCAGTCCTTACTATTCGGAGAAGTATTATAATGGCAAAAAGATGTTTTGGTATCACAAAGAACTTTAAGAGATGTACTAATGAAAGGATGCTAATCCCTGTATGTCAAAAGCATGTCTGGCAGTTTATTCAATTAATGGTAGTCATCGTAACAATAGGTGCAATTCTTGTGACACTTGAACTGTATCACGTTTACGAAAAACATTTGCATGAAATACAACAAAAGCAGACACACAATGAGGCAGTTGATACCGCAAAAAACGCAAACAAGAACCAGGAATATGAAAAGTGGGACGAATAGCCGCTGACAATATCATATTCCAGAATTATCAGGTAGGGCATCATTCAAAAAACGAGACTATTTTTCACAAGCATCAACAACAACTTCCCCCGCTTTACCAGTTTCTCCTTTAATATGAATTCTCCTATCGAGGAAGATCTTTATGACTTCCACATTTGTCAACAAGTGGCGTGTAATGTGTGAGATTGTAAACCTGGACATACCGTTCGCAAATGCGAGCGGTAGAATAACTTGATCTGCCAGATGTTCATCAATCGCCCCTCTTGATTCAAGAAAATTTCTCAGACCGTCATAAGCCTCATCTGCCACATCTTCAGCACTTTTACCAATAGCTCCGAGTCCGAAGTAACAACACCTGCTATTCTCAAATTCACAAACCAGCATAAAGATTGTACCCTTACCAATGGCAGGCATGGAAATTGTCAATATTTCAGGACTGATATCAATTCCAAACTCAGATAAACGCTTAATCCCCTGATTTTTCTGCCTCTCGGCAATAGCCATATTCAGATTACCAACCGCAGAAAGGCCACTTATCTTTAACAATTTACCCCGATCAGTTAAGATTAACGGTGCAATCTTTCCAACATCTTTTATAAAGATATTTATCTCACCACCACCCTTGGGATAAAAACCTGCACGCAACATCTTTACATCTGCATTAAATCCAATCCTTTTCATAAAAGGAAGCCACAGTTCTTTAATATAATGAAAACATGGACTAAACGGAACGTGCGTCCCCCCCTTTATTGTTACAGTAGACGCCCCATTGGAAAAAGACAAAGGAAGGAATATGGTCTGCATCACCAGAGAAACAGAACCAGCCGTACCTATATTAAAACTGTAACCTCCATTACCAATATCCCCCGGATAAAATCGTAGGTTTAATGATCCTACATCCGCACCGCTAACAGTACCATTACACACAGATGCCATAGCCTTCACACATTGTAAGTGCTGAGGAGCTAATCCAGGCTTCCGTCTACCAGCCCGGATATTAAACATTTCAAAAGGTCTCTTCATCATTGTAGAAAGCGTCAGGGCACTCCTTAATATTTGGCCCCCACCTTCACCGAATGATCCGTCTATTTTAATTATTTCTTCCAGTGTACCCTCTTTAGTGAATCATACTCTTAATCAATAACCTCTTACACATCCCTGACTATACTCAAAATGAACATAAATTCGATATTTAGTGATTTAGATTTTGGTTGGATTTGGAAGTTATGACAAAGAGATTCCACAGATGTAACCTAAGCTAAATGGAGAAAATCACGATTGCACAACACTCAAAAATAGCTAAAAGCTAAATTGTTAAATGTCGGATTTATGTTCACTATAGTATTCCACTGTAAAAACTTGTTTTTTTAGAAAGAAAATTTTACCGTGCATTGTTAAATTATTTAAAACGGTATAGTTACTGGATGCTGGATGCTTGATAATTTATTATGCTGTCTTAAAATGTTATATCTTAGATTGAGCTTGCCTATTTTTCATATTACTTCTTGAAAAAAACTAGAAATCTAACTGATTGTCAGTATCCAGTATCCGGAATCTTGTATTTTGGTTGCGGCTTCGCCGCATTATGAGTATATATTTGCCAACATCATTTCAACGGTCATCATAGCAGTTGACCATACAATGTCCGTTGACATATGTACTAAACAACTTGAATCAAGCAAGATAGAGGATCGTGATGCAAACTCTTCATCCCCTGCCCATACAATAATGACTATAGGTACCAAAGGAAAAGGAAACAACTCAAAAGATATATCTCCATAGTCAAGCTGGGTACCAGCAAGAGTTTTACCCACCATTAGGAATTCATCAAGATTATTGCCAAATCGGTCAGCTATTTTTTCTAACGGGATAACATGAGTACCACTTATAAATATACTTCCACCGGGTAAATCTGAAGGCCTCACCAGTTCACCTGATATCGGCAAGTTTTTTGCATGAATTAAGTAATGAAGAATCGAAAGCCTTGAATAGTCTCCAAATTCATTAAGCAACTGTTTACCTAATTCAGTGTTGCTAGAGATATTACGATCAGATAAGGAAATATTAATTTGCTGTCCCAAACAGGTCAACACATATGTAGAAAGAGCAGAATCAAAATCTACAGCAGCATTGATCTTCACATCTGTTGGATCAAGTTCAGAAAGGATATCCCATGCCTGTTTTTCGCCTGGCCATGTCATAATCTATTCTCCTCTCTTTTTTATTCTTTTGACTCTAAGGTAATTCCTCCCACACCCATTTCAATTTCAATAACAATATTAACATCTGCTTGGCCAAATGCTCCATTTATAAACGCATTACCGTCTCTCCTGAAATCAGGAGCATTTACAGGAACAATACCTCTCATAGGGACAACTTTTACACCTATATCCGTCGGTAATTCTAAATCAACATCACCAACGCCCACTTCAAGACTTGCCATAAGGTCGTTTTCTCTATCACCAGTAAAATCAATGTCAAGATCACCAGCTCCGAATTCCAAATCAAATGCAACTAATGATGTATTACTTAGATTAATTACCACATCACCAACTCCCACTTCTACATCAAAACTATTGATGGAATCATTACCACTAATATCTATATCAACATCTCCAGCACCTATTTCAACATCAAGATTTGTCAATGTCAAATCACTTAAGTTCAGTATCGCATCTCCAGCGCCAAGTTCAACATGTAAATCCATTGGAACTTCATTATTTAATTTTATATCCCATTTGTTTTTGGGTTGCAGACATCCACGAAGATCTCCAAATCTTAATTTAAACGATGGTTTAACGCTGAGCAACCCCATACTATCAGTTACGTCATATTCAACAGTAGGTTCAAATTTATTAACATTAAAAGTAAACTCCGCATTCATTAATGATTCCGCCCCATTCATAATTACCAACTCTCCGGCACCCATTTCAATCTCCGTTCTAACTTCATCTGCGTCTCCTTGGTCAATCTGACTAGTCACAGTTTGTAATTCACCACAAGCAGCCAAAACCACATTATTTACAAAAAAAAGACCACAAGCAATAATGGCTAAACATCTAGATATAACACTAAAGCACCGTTGTTTCTTCATTCGTTTACTCCTCAAAAAAAGCTTACTATTTCTTCTATAAAATATAATAAAGTTCCAAAATCACCCACACAACTAAGAAAATAGTTTGTGGCCACACTCCAACGTTCTTATCTTATTTCAAATGTGACTAATCAATTATAAGCAATTAAAAGCCCATTACTAGCAAAAAAAACATTTTGCAGTGGATGATCTTTATCTTTGAGTCTATGTTCATAAATCCGACAAAATAAACACAATCTTGTAAAAAACAGCTACTTTAATTCTCTCACAATAAACCAGCGTTGTCCGGTTAGGTATTTGCTTGGCAGATATAGGTGCTAACATCCAGTGCCTAAAATGCCTAAAATGCCTAAAATGCCTAAAATGAGTTAAAATGAGCTAAAATTATAGAATCTTATTTATTATTAATAAGAAAGAACACTAAAAACTTTAGGCAATTCAGGTAATTCTCGGCTCTCTGATGTTGAAAATAGCCATAAATATGGAACTTTATTGCCCTGCAAAAGGCTAACCGGACAATGCAGACAATAACCACTTTTACCGTCCCAATAATAAATAGTGAATATTTGTCAATTAATCGCAGAAAGAGTAGTTATCCCCTGCACAGAAACGCAACACAACTTTTAGTCAAATTTAGATGTTATTAACATGTTCCTCATAGTATAGTTTTAGCTACATAGAGAAAAGCACAATTGGATAACATTCAAAGATTACCGATAAATGAAGCATTAAATGCCTCATTCATACCCCCGGAGTTAAGTTTATATACCTCTATGTTCGCATAAAAAAAATTAATGAAATTAACCTACATAATCACTAAAAGGGCCCGATACTATAAGCAAAGTTTACGCAAAACCAGTTGACCATTTGATAGTTAGATCCAGGTTTTTCCCGTTCAAGGTGCATAAACCAATGAGATTATATATCAATCAACAAATTTACCAAAATAGAGAATGAATCATAAACAGTCAACAGAAACTTACAATGAGTCAGAAGTGATTTACTCAGAATATGCTGACGACCCTGACTTAGAAGATATTATAGAGGATTTTACTGCCACATTAGGAGATGACATAAATGCTATGAAAAAAGCATTTGATCAAGGCAATTATGATGAACTTCGTAGCCTTGCTCATCAAATTAAAGGCGCCGGTGGTAGCTATGGATATCAACTCTTGACTGACATCACAACTGTATTAGAAGAAGCCGCTACCGTTAAAGACACAGAGACATGTATGATTACTTTAAAGAAACTAACTACAATTTGCATAGCTATCGTTAAAGGTAGAATGAACTAAAAGTGTACTGATTGACTATACAACACGACAGGTAGAACAAATTGATATTATTATGAAAGTTTTGATTGTAGACGATAATCAGAAAGCGTTGGTAATAGCTAAAGCACGTCTTGGAAAAGAAGAGTTAGATGTTTTATGTGCCAGTAGCGGAAAAGATTGTTTGGAAATGGTTCGGAAGACAACTCCTGACTTAATCCTTCTTGATTTGGATATGCCTGATATGTCAGGATTTGAGGTGTGTAAAATTCTAAAGAGTGACAATGACCTCAGCATGATTCCTATTATTTTTCTGACAGCGACAGATGATACCACAAACCGAATCAATGGGCTAGACCTTGGGGCCGTTGATTATGTTACAAAACCTTTTGATCCATTTGAATTACGAGCACGGGTAAGGGCAGCTTTACGTACCAAACAACTTCAAGACCAACTGGCAGAACTAAACAGGAACCTAGAAGATAGAGTGGAGCAGCGTACAGTTGAGATAAATCAACTGCTCAATCAGAAAGATGCTTTTATAAACCAGCTCAGCCATGATCTAAGAACACCATTAACTCCGTTAGTGGCACTATTACCAATGGTTTTAAAGAAAATTGAAGATACAGAAATAAAGAAAATTTTGGATCTTGCTATAAAAAATGTAGGTTACATGAAAAACCTTACAGAAAAGACATTGCAGCTTGCCCAGCTAAATTCCTCTCGTTTACAATTAAAAATGGAAAAAGTGGATCTTAAAGATGAAATTATAGATACCCTAGACTCCCTTTCATCTATTTTTAGCGAACATGGCGTTAAGATTGTGAATAATATAAACTCTCCTATTCAAGTTGAGATTGACAAAGTACTGATTAAAGAGTTAGTTCATAACCTCATAAGTAATTCTGTAAAATATATGAAAGATGAAGGAGGTATAACAATTGATGGTTTCCAAAATAGCAAAGATGTTAGAATTTCCATTACTGACACTGGAATTGGAATGACACATGACCAGTTAAATCATATATTTGAAGAATTCTATAAAGCCGATAATGCTCGCCATGATCGATCTTCTTCAGGATTAGGACTCTCTATTTGTAAGCGCATAATCGAAAAGCATGGTGGATCAATTTATGCTGAAAGTCAAGGTGTCAACGAGGGAACGACGGTACATTTTACGATCCCACTCTAATATTAAAATATAAATTATATTCATGAGAGGTGTTAAATGTCTAGAAACATAATGATTGTGGATGATGATCCATCTATCCAAGAGACAGTAAAGATAATTCTTGACGCGAATGGGTATCCAATCTCTATTGCAAAAAGTGGAAGGGAATGCATAGATATGTTACGAGGTGGCTTCAGGGGATTGCTTTTTATGGATGTTATGATGCCTGAAATGGATGGTTGGGATACCATTGCCGCTATTGAGAAAGAAGACTTACTAGAAGGAAACATCATCTGCATGTTAACAGCAGTAAATGATCCCGGCCCAAAAATGGAAAGCATTATAGAATGTGTAATAGAATACGTAAGAAAACCTTTCACTTCTGAGGAACTTCTTGAAACGGTGAGAGAGTATCTTCCATACGTAGAGGAAGTTCAAGGAGCGACTTAATAATGACAAAACGAAAACTGGTTATCATAGGTATATCAACAGGTGGTCCCAAGACTTTAAGAACTCTCTTTAGTGGTTTACCTAAGTTAAATGGAAGCATTGTAATTGTTCAGCACATGTTAAAATGTGGCAATGATGGTCTTAGGATGACATTGGACAGAGTAACTGAGATGAACGTAAAGATTGCCAATGAAAATGACAATTTAGAAGCAGGAACGGTTTACATTGCTCCTAGTGAAATTCATCTGGAACTTTGTGACAATCAGAGAGTGCAATTTTCCAATGGCCCTAAAGTGTGTTTTGTAAAGCCGTCTGTAGATGTTACAATGAAATCAACGACAAAGAATAATGAAGATACTATTATAGGGATTATTATGACTGGCATGGGAAAGGATGGAGCAGACGGAATTGGGCACATCAAATCCATTGGAGGAACAACGTTTGCACAGGATGAAGAAACAAGCGTAATTTGGGGTATGCCAAAGGTTGCCATTAATAATGGACATATAGATTCTGTCCTTTCACCAGAACAAATTCGTGAAAAATTAATCTTAAAGTTAGGTTTACTGAATGGTTAATAATTAAAATTTTGGTAGCGTTGTCAATAAGAGACCTGAAAAAAGCTATCCAGAAATAGTATTTTTAATAATTATAGATATCCAAATAATGCTTAATATAAAATATATTGTTTATCGCTTAATATGTTTGCTTGTAAAATTATCAA
>JAIQZO010000037.1 GCA_021777055.1 Candidatus Anammoxibacter sp.
GGACAAGGATAAATTGCTTATAGTTGGTTTCTTTTAGAGGATTCATTTGTATTAATTATAGCATTAATTCTCAAGGCCTTCTATTAATTTGGCGGGAGGGGTGTTTGCTCCGGCTTCTGGCATTCTCGGACAGCCTGTTTATTGTTTACAATACTCTTAAATTTTGTAAACAATAAAGACTTGACCCCGTATCGGCCCCGTATCGGCCCCGTATCGGCCACGTATCGGCCACGTATCGGCCAAATTAGCAAACTCAGCTAAAACTCGCCTGGATATCTCATCAACCGTGAGATTGAGAAGTTCATCTACGTAGCTTGGGGGGTAAAGGGTAATCCGAAGCATTAAGTTCACTAACAAAGGCCCAGTAAGTGAGCTCAGCAAATCTATGGGGTGCAGTGAAAGCAAACCTATAAAGTCGCCTTGTGAATAGTAATTGGAGTAGCCGGCCTTTTGGTCTCTGAGGGAAGGTAGTAATATCTATCTTAACGATAACTTCCAAAACCGATAGATAGGCTCCCGGGATAGCAAGAGTGTCAACAGGTCATATTCGAGGTCAAGTCTTTATTGTTTACAATACTCTTAAATTTTGTAAACAATAAAGACTTGACCCCGTATCGGCCAGTATCGGCGATAAACAAGTTATGCCCATTTATGCGACAAAACCTAAACAAACTCTTCAATCATTCCCAAATTCTTCTTACATGGCGTAATCTTCCCACCCATCCAATCCATTAATTGTTCATGATTGCATCCCATTTCTTTAGCCAGTTGTTTAATGGTTAATCCATTGATAAGTTTATAAAACCTCAGTTTTTCAGAAATGCCAATATTTTCAGGCTTATCAAACGGAAGATACCCTAGATACCTAATAATACTTGGCACGTGTTTCACGTCAGGTTGTGTCCCATGTTCCCAGTTCCATATAGTGGCCTCAGATACGCTGACAATCTCTGCTATGTCTGATTGAATAAGATTATCATCTAATCGTTTCTTCCGAATATGTTCACCCACAGTAACAGGGTTTGCTGGATAGCCTTTAGGTGGTATAATAGAATGCGAAGTGTCTATACTAAATTTGGGGATGGGAATGTTGTAAAAGGGGTTCACACTCATGGTGATGAGACGATGTTTTCAGACCTAGATAAAGTGGATAGATCTAAACATTGAGGTTAGCCTATGGTAACGGTTCTCTTTTTTTGATTTTTCAAAACGATATTTTTTTACAAAAACCACGGTAGTATGGTACCTATTTTCTAAAATTATTGTGATCGCTTTTAGGGATATTCAATTTAGCAAGAAGCAGATTAAGTTTTGTATTAATATCCAGCGGAATATTCACAACAAAAAAACCTTTTGTAGGAAATGGATAAAAATGGGAAAGTATAATTTTTGAATATCATCCCATGTAACATGGTGTCCGGAAGGTATACATGCTGCATATCGCTACGAATGGCATGATACTCGGAAAGATGTTGCTTGGTTTACTGCAAAAGTCAATAATTTATTTTAACGGCTAAGTATTTTTGGAGCTTGCCAGATCTGGTCAGCTCCTTGTTGGATTGCTGGATAAGCTTAATTGTTGAGCGGAGAAAAAAATGAAAAATTCTATCATGGTATTGTTATCGTTTTATTTGCTAATATTTATTGGTTGCGCCTCTAGTAAAAAACAGATCGCAGAGTTACAAGAACAAAGAGAAGCTGAAAGATATCAATCCGAAATAAATCTGTTGAACGCTAATGTGCGTTCATTAGAGGAACGGTTGAGTACTGAAATTTCAACAAAAATACAATATAAAGAAATTATTGAATCTGAAATAAAAGAAAATGTAATTTTGCAAGATGCATATGATACTCACGTTCAAAAACTTTATGAAGATATGACTGCTCAAAAACGGCATTATGAAAAAGCCATGCAATTGTTAGAAGCCAAAGTTGAAATTATGTCAAACAAGCTTCAGCAGCCAGATATAATAAGTAAACTTGAGCTTCTTGCTAAGCTTGAGGAAAAAGAAAAGTCAAGCCAGGCAATGGAGGTGCATTATGGATCATTGATCGCAGAAAAAAGTGAACAAATAAAAAAAACTGAGCAAAAATTCAACCGCATAATCGATGAAGTTGAAAAAAAGGCTTATTCGAATGGACAACTCAATGTATGGCAAAGCTTGGCAATAAGTGCACAACCATACACCAGTGAGGAAGGATGGTTTAAAAAAGGTAATTTCCTCGAAATAAAAATTAGTGTAGGTGACCATGTCTTTTTTAGTCAGACTGTAAAGACAGAGGAGAAAGAAGCGGGCTTTGGAACAACATTTGCCGCAGTTACTTCTGCTGCTTCAGTCATACCATATTTAAAAATAATAAGGTAGTAATCCCAGAAGTGCATGCACCAGCTTCTAAAGCCTGCTGCTTTGGCCCTGGTGATGCACCGCGTTGGCTACCGCTTCGCTGCAGCCAATGTCCGGTTGAAGAGCGCGCAATTTTAAGAAACATTTCTTTTGTCGTAGGGTACACCAACAATCGGTTAGAGACAGACGCGCTTAGGGCGCACTCCTCAACCGAACATTATATACCTCGTGTGAGAGCAAGCAGTAGAAAATAAATCTGTTGTTCTAAGAGAAAGAATTAATAGCTAGGGGGTAATTTGGGGGCAATTCTTTATTCTTTACAATACTTTTAAATTTTGTAAACAATAAAGAATTCTCCCCAGAAGTACCCTAAAGAAGAAAATAGCGAATGGAATGATCTTTCACTTTCTTCAGCAATGAGAGGGATGGAAGACGAAAAATCTCCTTATTCAATAAGTGATCTAAAGGAAAACTTTTCATGATTTCTGAAGGCCAGATTGTTCTATTCAAGTTTCCTCAAACAGATCAAAAAGAAGGAAAATTACGGCCAGCACTTGTATTACGTGAACTACCTGGGAAATTTAACGACTGGCTTTCTACCCCAAGATGTTTACTACAAACTTCGATTATTTTTAATTGCTTCATAAGAGGCCTGGACTTCAATAAATTTCTTTGACGCGAATTTAATGAAATCATCTTGTAATCCTTTTGATGAAACTTTATCAGGGTGGAATTCTTTTACTTTTTTACGGTAAGCCTGCATAATTTCATCATTAGTTGCTGATTCGGTTAGGTTTAACACGTCATAGTGATGTTTTAATAATCCAGAATTATCAGTGTGCTCATCATTGTCTTCATTTTCATGCCAACCATACTTTCGAAGCGTATCTTTTACAAAACTTTTTGGTAATTTTAAGATTTTTTCGACAAGAAGAAGAATCTCTAATTCCTTAGCTTTTAATTCCCCATCAGCCAAAGCAACCGCCACTAAGAAATAGACTAAGCCAGGATGATTAACAGTACCTGCTATTTTTGTAAATTGACTCAAATATTCTTCAACCGTAACATCGTTATCTTTTGCTTCTGTAAAAACTGATATTGCAAAGCTCCTTTCTTCTGCATTAAACTTGAAAGTCCCTTTTATAAAGCTTTCCACTCTTTTTATTTCATCTGAAGTAACTGGGCCGTCAGATTTTGCAATCTTTGCTACAAGCGCAAAAACAGGTCTGTAGTATTCACGAAAATCAGCTTTCTTTTTATTACGGTTGAGCCTTTTACTCAAGATAATGTATAGGAGCATTAATAATACCAAAAGTAAAGGCGCCAACCATTTCGTTAAAGACTTAGAAGTTGTTTTCCTCGCGTCCTTTCTTCTGCCTATGGCAGTGTAAGTTTCTTGTCCACGCTTGTTGCTGTTCTCCAATCCTACCACATCCTTATCACTGCTCGTAGAAGTGGAAGCTTCTTGCCTATACTTTTTTCCATCTTTCCATTTCCCTTCGTACCTACTACCATCTGCCAAAGTCAGGGTTCCATGTCCATGCTTTTTGTCATCTCTCCATTCCCCTGTGTACTTATCACCATTCGCCCACGTCTTAGTTCCCTGCCCATTATGTTTATAGTCTTTCCATTCCCCCACATACTTATCACCATTTGCCCAAATGAAAGTCCCTTGTCCATCTATTTTGCCGTCATCCCATTCACCTATGTACTTTCCACCTCCAACGTAAGCTGCTGTTCCTTGTCCATGCCACTTCCCATCTTTCCATCCTCCTATATAAGTACTGCCGTCTGCGAAAATATGAGTTCCTTTTCCATTCTGTTTCCCATCTTTCCATTCCCCTACGTACTTACCACCGTCAGAGTAAGTGTAAGTCCCTTGTCCATTCTGTTTCCCATATTTCCAACCTCCTACGTACTCACTGCGGTCTGCGTAAATGTGGGTTCCTTGACCATGCCTTTTATCATTTTTCCATTCCCCTACGTACTTACCACCACTTGCCACAGTGTAAGTTCCCTGACCATTACGTTCACCATTCACATACTCACCCACATATCTATCTCCCGAAAAGTAATTTGCCACTCCATGTCCGTGAGCAAGATTGTTTCTTGACTGCCCTTCATATTCGTATTCATCACCGGTAGAGTCTTTATAAACTGGTTTCTCTGATGCCGAAGCGCTAAACGTCCTACTCTCATTAAATCCAGTAATAAACAAAAGAAATAAAACTATATAAATTAATGTTCTATGCATATGCGTATCAGTTTTCTAAAAATATTCTTTCAATTGATTTTTTGTAAGAGGCAAATGTCACGTCTTTAATCTTGATAATACACTAAATTATATGATATAAATATTGCAAGACAAGACCTTTATTGTTTATGGCAAAGGTGTATATTAAACAGAACATGAGAAATCTCTTTTCAAGATTAAACTACTTATTAGAAAAGAGGTGGGTTAATATTATAATACTTTTTTCCCGGTTTTCTTTATCTCCCCAATCAGCATGCCAGCTTTAATAAAATCTTCAGGTCTGAATGGAATAGGATCTATTGCTTTAATTATTCTCAAGTTGTTCCAATTGTTAAACCAGTAGAAACGTAACCAGGTAAAGCCGGGACATATGCAGAATAATTTCCCAACCCTTTCTCAATGACGATGGCATAACGCATATCTTATCCTTTTCTTAATTTTGCTTATTTATAAATGCTGTTTAAGGTTCCTGGCATGAGGTCGTCAGATAGATTGCCTGGTACTGTTACACTTCCTTTTTTTGCATTGTGTTTGACCTGCCCCAATACATTGTACCAATTCTAACGTTAGATTTATTATTTATCCAAACCAATGATGAAACAGGGGGAACATCTGGCCAGGCTGTCCGAGAACATGTATTTAGACCAATTTGCAATCCATGAGTCTTTTAATATCAGCATCGAAATTTTGCGATTTTGCATTCTCGGACTACCTGTCAAGGTCTGGCCCTATACTTTTTCAGGTTAACCAACTTTATTATACTGCCGCCCATACCGGCGTCTAGGTCATCAGAATAAGATCCTACTGATAAGATTCTTAATGGTTGTTCTTCTTGCATTGTAAATTACTCATTTGTAGGTGGGCAAAATCTTGAACCCTAACAAATTTAACATAAATTATTGAAGTAAAATTGGTAATTTATTAATTTCCACTCTCCTTATAACAACTACGATACAAACATTCAATCATTCCAATAATGAATACATATTCACAAATATTAATGGTTCTTCTCCAAATTAGTTTGTAAAAGCTTGTATGATTTTCAATGAAAAGTATCGTGTATCATGGAATCCATATGCTTTTCTTTTAATAACTTTGATCTTATTATTAACGCCTTCGAGTTTACTCGTATGG
>JAIQZO010000038.1 GCA_021777055.1 Candidatus Anammoxibacter sp.
AAATGCCTAAAATTATAGAAATTTATTATTTATAAAAAACAAAGCTATTAACTTTAGGTACTTTTTCGCATCATGATGTTGCAAAATGTTCATAAATATGGAACATTATTGCACTGCAAAAGGCTAACCGGACAATGCTGATATTTTTTAACAAGACTAATATTTTAATAATTAAACAAGTATATACCCAGCAGAGTCATAAATGGGGTATTTCACGATCCATCTTTCGGCTACCTTTGAATGTTATTCAATCATGGTTTTCTCAATGTGGCTAAGGTCACACCTGTGGAATCGCGCAATCATAACATCCTAATCTATCCAAAACCTAGATCACCAAATATTTCATTTATGACTCAGCATAGTATAGATATCCGGCATTAGGGTATAAAAATAGTTACAGCTAATTAAACAATTTTGCCTTTTTGTGAGAAGATTTATGGATAACAAATACTTGGTAAGGAGAAAAAATGGAAAACGTTGAACATTACTTAAGCAAAGGAGTGGAACTTGGGGTTGGATACGCCCCCAAATTATTGTTGGCCATAGTAACACTTTTCGTTGGGCTTTGGATTATAAAGGTTATTGTAAGATCAATGGGACGTGTTATGGATAAGAAAGGAATAGACCCTTCATTATTCCCGTTTTTAAAAAGCATAACCGGCATACTGTTAAAAGTAATGCTCGTTATTTGCATTGCAGGTATGATTGGTCTCCAGATGACATCCTTTATTGCCATATTAGGTGCCGCTGGCTTAGCGGTTGGTATGGCATTGTCCGGCACGTTTCAAAACTTTGCTGGTGGTGTAATGCTTCTAATTTTTAAACCATTTACGGTTGGTGATTTTGTTGAAGCGCAAGGATTTGCAGGTACGGTCAGCGAAATACAAATTTTTAACACTATCTTGAAGACACCTGACAATAGAACTATAATTATCCCCAATGCTCCACTTTCAACAGGCCCTATGGTTAACTTTTCAACTGAACCGAGGCGTAGAGTTGATCTGATCTTTGGTATAAGCTATAACGATAACATTGATAACGCTAAATCAATCTTACAAAATGTTATAGATGCAGACTCAAGAATACTTAAAGACCCCGCAGTATTTATTGCCCTTAAAGAATTAGCAGATAGTTCAGTAAACTTTGTAGTTCGCGCATGGGTTAATTCGGCAGATTACTGGGGTGTGTATTTTGATATGCAGGAGAGTGTAAAGAAAGCGTTTGATAATGAGAAAATCTCCATACCATACCCTCAAATGGACGTTCATGTAAACCAAACAGCGGCGTGAATAATGAAGCAGATGGCTCGCTGTCATCTACTTTGGCTATTAAACAAATTAACACGGATGCCAAAAGCTGAGTCAATTAGATCTGGAGCTTTTGGTATCCGTTTATGCTTTATAGGAAAAAACAATATTAATTAGATCTCAATTTCCCATTTTTGTGGTCATCCAGGATCTTATCCCTTATTTCTCCGTGATCCTTATTTAATCGAGCGCCAAATTGACTTACAACTAATGCCGCGGAATATGAGCCTAAATGCCCAGCTATATGCGGATCATCTGAATTTATAATGCCGTATAAGAATCCACCGGCATACATATCACCTGCTCCTGTAGTATCTATTAGATTTGCCTCGTACGATGGCATTTCCAATTTTTGATCTCCCCACTTAACAAGAGAACCTTTGTTACCCATTGTAACCGCAACGTTCGGAGTTGTTTCGCAAAGCTTATCAAACGCCTCTTTTGCGCTAGAAAGTCCTGTATATGCACACGCTTCCGCCTCATTACAAAAGATAAGATCAGCGTTTTTGGCAACATATTCGAGATTATCTCTAAAGACATCAATGATAAATTTATCAGAGAAAGAGAGTGCAATCTTTGTATTATTCTCTTTGCAAATATTGATAGCATGGTGCACTGCTTCAGTAGAATCGCGTTCAGAGAATTTGTACCCTTCAACATAGAGCCATTTACTGCGGGCAATAATTTCATCATCAATGTGTTCCTTACCATGTTTCGCGGAAGCACCAAGGGAAGTAACCATTGTCCTTTCAGAATCAGGTGTAATCATCACAAAAGATGTACCCGTGGGGTCCGTATCGATCTGTTCAGAATGGAGATGAATTCCCAGATCCTCAAACTCTTTAAAATAGTAATCTCCCAGCTCATCAGCTCCAAGATGTGTTTTATATGCCGCTTTCCCACCAAATGCTGCAAATGCAATAATTGTATTCGCCGCAGAACCACCACTGCATTTGTGATGCATTCTGTCTGCAAATTTAGCTATTACTTCCTTTTGTTTTACAATATCAACAAGAGTCATTGCGCCTTTCTCAAATTCCAAGTCGGCAAGTTCATGATCCTGCACTTCATATTGCAGATCAACAAGGGCATTTCCCAACCCTGTTAGCTGTATATCCTTTTCCATAGTTTTACTTTAGATAAGATTGTAAGAAATTTTCTACTTTTTTGATAATATTAGAAAAATAATTGGTAAACTTCAAGTCTTTTCTAAAAACCAGAAAATTCATTTCCGGATTTTAAATAGAGGGTTTTCTCTATTTATGTTATATTGTTTTTATGAATAAAAGAAAATATCTGATAATAAAAACAGTTTTAACAATATGTGCCATATGGACCATTTGCGTTGATGTTTGGTCAAATAGCAGTGATGAAAAAATAGCGCCCGTATATAATGAAGGGCTCTGGGAAATTGATGATATTATACCTGAATACAGCACTATTTTGTCCTGGTGTGTTAGCAAATCCACTGAAAGAGCTGTAGTACATGCTGAAATACCATGGGAAATGACTAGTATTATTACTGTTGAGAATTCCATTCTATCCTGGTCTGTTAATCAAAAAGACTTCTGGAGCTTCAATAATGCTATATTTCCTTATGGACATAACGCGAATGGAATAAAAGACATTCCCGCTTTAAATGGATATGTCTATCCCGGCGAAAACCTAGGGAGACTAATTGGACGAATTGGAGATTCAGGCAGGATGTTCTCCATGGGGATGTCAGGAAGCCTCTTTATAAGAAAAGGAGAGGGAGGGAAATACATCTATTTAACTATTAATGATGAACTTTCTAAAATATACGGCCAAGGTTTTAAAGATAACAACGGCGAAATTCTTGTAACCATTACACAGAAACCTATGCCGATTTTAAGCATCCTATTGGTTTATAATGAGAAATGTCCTAATTTCAAACATGTGTTAAAAGATTTGAAGGATGCGTTAACAGAAGAAAGAACAAACGCCCAAATACAGATTATAAAACTATCCAATCTGCAAGAAGCAAAAAACCTACATATTATAGGATCTCCAACAATTAGAATAAATAATGAAGATATCGATCCTTCAATTAAGAAGTCCTCTGACTATAGTCTAAAATGCCGCTCTTATTTTTACCACGGAAAGATTACCGCCTCGCCACCTAAAGAATTAATTATAGAAGCGATTAGAAAAGCGAAGAAACAAGATTGATACTAAACACGCCCAGACACACTTCTTTTTAAGAGAAAAGCAGCTAGACTATAGTGACCTATTGTTATGTAATGCGAACCATGATTACTAAACAAGTAGGAAATGTTGAGAATTTACTTATTTCTATAAAATTATTTCATGCCTTCTGCCTTTAAACACAACATGTTTTTTGTAATGTCTATGAACAATTGGTAGTTAAGGCGTATAAAGGCTATTGACAACAGGTCTAATTTATTAACCCCTTCACTTTACATAGAATCACTTCCGGCAGTGAATTTCTATTTTCCATTGTCACCTCAATTATTTCTATATCCGCCCTCTCCTTTATTTTCTGGACAAAATCACCACCACCAAAAGTAATTGTTCCTATCACCACATTTAGAGCATCAAGCGCATTAGTAGCGGCCTCTTTGAAAGAAGTGGAAAAACACTCCATCTTTCCTATTTCATCAAGTATAATGATATTACTATTTACCGGGGTGATTGAAAGCACTGCAATCCTTTCAATATTCTCAATGCTTACCCCATATCTTCTTATATTAAATTCAGATTCTATATCCTGGTGGGCAAGGTAACCCATTTTACCATCAAGAGTCTTCATTAAAAATCCAACTCTTTTACTATCTATTCTCTCCTCTTCAGTGTAAAATCCGTTTGCAGGATAATCAAGACCTTCAATCACCTTTTTAATAACAGTAGTTTTACCTGAAGAAGGTGCGCCTGTTAAGAAAATGTTTCTTTTTTGATTCATGTCTGTTAATGCTGTTTATATTTGTCTTATTACAAAAATGCAAAAAGTACTACTTATATATAATAGCATATCAAGGATGGTCAAAATTGCAAAAAAAATACAAGCTTGGTAATGTACCGTTTTAAAAATAGAATCCTTTACGTGTACATTGTGTATCCCGATGAGCCACACTGGTCTATAAAAGATGAAGGTGGCAGGCCAATACCTAAAGTTGAATATTATGATAAAGAACCTTTTGCGGTATTAAAAAGAGAATTTAACTATAAGTTCAACACCGGTAAGGTTGGGAGATAAGATAGTGTTGCGACCATAAAGTTTTGGTTTACCAATAAAAAAAGCCCCCAAATGTTTGGGGGCTTTTCATTTTAGAAGTCTCGTATTAACTATTTCACTCTAAACAATTATCTAATTAGTTTTCAGGTACTGCACCGAGACCTGAAAACGTAAGGACTGTTCGGAAGTTTGCATGAATTCGTCCATCATCGAGTGGTGGTACATTTTCGAAAACTCCCTGAGCTCTTCCAGTCCCCCAATCCTCGTGTATGGTTTCACAGATAAGAGAACCTATTCCATGCTCGTTTGGCGGATTAACGGGAAAAAGAGACTGATAGTGGATGATGATATTGTTATGGTTTTGTCCACGCTTTATGTTATAGTCTCCATAGACGAAAAAAGTACCTATAGGAGCATTAGTACCTGTGAAGTCACCTCCTAGATCTATTCCGGCAGGATCAACAACAGACACCATGTACCCTCCATCGCGAATAATATAGCCAGACTTTGGCACTCCTACTCCTGAAATTGTGTAGGCGCGGTATTCATTTCGCGGATCAAGCATAAAAGATATAAACATCACACCGGGATCATCCACGTCTATACCGAAACGATCAGCAAAAAAAGCAATAGCTTTATCCCTTTCCTCTTCAATCTCCTCGTCGGAGCGCCCCATAATCTCCCTATGAAAGAAATCTCCTGTAGGCGGCACAAAATCCGGGTCAGACGGGTTGTATACGCCAGCAGCCATATAAACTAGATATTTATCGAAACCGTCAGGGGCGGTAGCAGATTGTACATCCTTTGCACTGGCAATCATTATGAATGCACCCAAAACGAATATAGATAATTTCGAAAACGTCCTTTGTTTCACAGTTTTTCTCCTTTTAAATTTATTTTATGTTACTTTAAATATGATTGGTTTTTATTATGTTCAGCCTTGGGCAAGAACAACCTCGAATTGACTACGAGTGCACCTTATAACGGCCATCTAGTCTGGCCAATGTTTTTCCTCTCCAATTTCGAAGATATAGAGAGATAACATCATTTTCTTAAATTCATACTTAACGCATTATAATATCACTCCATTTCTCCTTTTAGATTATAGCTTCACTGTCAATTTGCTTACATGATTGGCTAAAAAGCCTGTTTTCTTTCTACCAGAACGCAAATAATATACCAACATTTGCCATATTACGGTCTGTTTGATGTTGTAACGTGTATGTTAACAATATGTTAAGCAATGTTTAAGGATACCTGTTTATGTTATTTTTGTGTTTTTCTTTAAATTCAATTGGAATGGTTTTCGAAGCTTCACCAATAATCTCAAGGCTTCGAACAAATGCCCTTTTTGCCTTTTCATCAAACATAAATTGATCTTCTGATAATGTAGATTTCTCTTTGTAAATAAATCTTGCTTCATCTAAAATATGTTTTAATAAATCAATTATCGATAGCGACATACTCTACTTCCTTTAATATTTTCTCTCCAATATACGGGCTTAATCCATCTTTAGTAACTATATCAAATTTATTTCCGATATTATTTTCTAGAAATTCACAAAGTTTGTTAAAATTGGAAAATTTTCTACAATCTTTATTGAATTCAACAAGAATATCATAATCGCTATTTTCATTGTCATCCCCTCTTACTACAGAGCCAAAAATACCAATAGATTTAACTCCAATTTGAGATAATATATTTTTATTCTGAAAAAGCAGGCCTTCTATATATTTTTTCCTATTAGAAATCATCTTAATCCGTCCATTTGTTGAAAATGTTAACTATTATTTTCCTTAACAAAAATGAATTTGCGGTTACCTTGATTTATAGTCATAAACCGACATTGTAATCAACGACTTATCAATGATATATAAAAAGACTATAAATGCAAACGCTACCCAGGATAAAGAACTTTATGCATAAATGCAATTATATCTAAAAAAGATCTGTTGTATTGGAAATTAATATTACTATTATTTTCCAATACAATCTTTGCGTCTTTCTTCTGACACTTTATATACCTACGAAAGGTAGGCAATACATAGTTGTTCATTTGCAAAATTATATCGTTTTCCCCTTGATTTGTACGTATTAAATCTCTTTTTACTCTTCTCTCTATCATTGTTTTCTCCTGCACATCAAGATAGATATTTAAATAGGGGATGTTATTGAACCATTTTTTGTCCTTTAGGATTTTCGAGATCTTGATTGCATATAACCCTTCGATAACAATTACTCTTGATCTTTTGTCCAAAGACCTTTTTAAGTTTATACGTCGATGTAATTTATAGCTGTATGTAGGTAATAATACTTTTTCATTATTAATTATCTTTCTGATATTATCGAATAGTAAATCAAGATCAAACGATTCAAATCTTTCCAATGTATCATCTTCTTGAAATTGAATATTTTTGTAATACCAATCTTGTCTAATAATTGATGTATCTATGAAATAATCCTTAATTGCATCCGCTAAAATACTTTTACCTGAACAAGAACCTCCGGCAATGAATACAAATACAAAGTTATTTATTAGTTTCTTTGTCTCCATAAAAAAAGGGGTTGCCCCGGCTATCTTTTATTAATAATAATTTTCTATAATTTAAAACATTATAACTTGATAGTATAGGAATTTTCATTTTGGGCTAAAAACATTTTTTTTAAAACCAAGATGTAACTATTGTATTTGTTATGAGTTAAAATATAGGATGGATAGAGCGATAGCGAAACCCATCAAAAAGTCTTAAAATAGAAAGATTTAAAGATATGCAATATACCCCAACGGGGTTATACATACCAGCCCAGGGCAACGCCCTGGGTCAAAGGTAACCATTAATTCGCACCCTGAATGGGTGCAACATATTTTCCAGATTCATAGCCAATGTATGTTACGCCCTTACAGGGCTATATTTTTTTTGTATTTTTGTCCCAGGGCGTTGCCCTGGGCTGGTATATCCGCCCCTTTCAGGGTCAATAAGAGCAATGTTTATAATCTTAATCGTTATGGCTGGTTTAAAATTACGATTACGAATTTGATGTTGACTCGATAGCGAAAAAGTCCGCCGTAGGCGCTAATTTAACGTTAGCGCACACATGTGCGACGCAAATAACTAACCGAGCAACACAATTATTCCCCGTCTTGCCCTTTTCCCGCAGGTATGTAATTATCATAGTCAGGATGCCAAATGGCATCATCAACCACCTTCTCAATGCAATCGTCATCAATAAGCCTTCCAATATTTAGCCTTTTTGCCTCTTTTACAACAGCAATCGCTATGTCCCGTGACACTTCCCTAAGATTGCTTTGATCAGGATAGAGAGCACCCGTCTCAAATCTCTCTTTTTCCACATGGTTAGATAGTATACGTGCCGCAATAAGGAACATTGAGTCTGGAATTTGCCGTAATTCTGCAACTATGCTTCCCAACCCTATACCCGGGAAGACAAAGACATTGTTCCCTTGTCCGATAACATATGTTTGGCCGTTATATTCTACCGGCGGAAATGGGCTTCCCGTTGCAACCAATGCCTTTCCATTCGTCCAGGTTAATACCTCTTCCGGCATGCATTCCGTTTTTGACGTAGGGTTGCTGTATGGCATAATTATTGGCCGATCAACATGCTTTGACATCTCTTTAATAATAGATTCTGAAAAGAGCCCCGGTGTAGCAGTGGTTCCGATCAGGACAGTTGGTTTAACTTTCCTTACAATCTCTTCAAGATCAATTGTTCCACCTTCAATAAACCCATATTTATTCATTGTTTCAAGATCCATGGCAAATTCAATCTTATGAGAGTCTTTTATAAGTCGATCTTTATAAAGAAGACCTTGACGGTCAAAAAAGACTTGTGAACTGTGTATGGTCTTTTCATCCGCGCCTTCTTCCTGCATTGCGGTTTTAACAAGTCTGGCAATCCCTATTCCTGCCGCACCTGCTCCAGCGTAAAGAACCCTTTGTTCGTTAATAGTTTGTCCAACAAAACGCGTTGCGGTTAGAATCCCGGCTAGGGCTACGGCAGATGTACCTTGGATATCATCATTAAAGCTTGTAATACGAAGCCGATAACGGTCAAGGACTTGAAACGCTATATTTTTATGGAAGTCCTCCCATTGCAGCAGTACATTAGGAAACACCTCCCGAACAGCTTCCACAAAATTTTCTATAAAATCATCATAAGCTTTCCCCTTTAGCCGTCTATGCCGCCACCCCATATAATATTGATCCTGCAGTAAAACAGCGTTGTCTGTTCCCACATCAAGGCTAATTGGTAGACATGACGAAGGGTGAATCCCTGCAGCGGCAGTATAGAGGGTAAGTTTTCCCACCGGAATACCCATTCCGCCAGCACCTTGATCACCAAGCCCTAGAATCCTCTCATTGTCTGTGACAACTATAAGGCTCACATTTTTATTAGGGGCGTTCCGAAGCAATTCTGGAATATTATTCATGTCATCAGGTGTAATCCAAAGCCCTCTGGGGCGGCGAAAAATATGGCTAAATTTCTGACAAGCCTTTCCCACTGTGGGAGTATATACAATTGGTAGCAACTCTGAAAGGTTTTCAACTAAAACTCTATAGAACAGGGTTTCATTTCGATCCTGTAGGGCAGATAATCCTATATATTTTTCCAAATCTTCGGGCTTTGCCATTATATGTTCCATTTCCAAGGCAACCTGCTGTTCTAATGACAATGGCGTAGGGGGCAGCAAACCATGAAGGTGAAATTGGTCGCGTTCTTCATCTGTAAAACCGGCACCTTTATTATAAATTGCTTCATGAAGGATACATTTCCCTTTTAAAGGAACTTCAACGTTCTTTTTATTTTGTCGGGAATGTTTTTTTTCTGTTTTCATGTTTTGTTACCCCTTAATGGATGATTCCTTAATTTATTTTTTCCGAAGGTATTTTAAGACATAGAATCCTATTACAATAAGAATTATGATTGTTATAATGAAAATAGAAGCATATGGGCTGTACTGCGCAACCCTATCGTGAATTTCTCCAAGAAATAATGCCCAACAGATGATTGCTAAACAAGTACTAGAGAGCACAATGGTTAAGTTTCGCCATGGATGAAGTCCTATAAGGTACCCTATCGCGCAACCAACCATGGGACCGGTCATGGTGAATGGAAACCATACAAACATAAAAAGACCGATTATTCCATAGCTGCGTATCATGTCTTGCTTGCTCTCTGCCGCCATGTGTATACGTTTCATGAAACCTCTGAGTCCCCTAATTATCAAAAGGCTTCGCCAGCTAAACACAAAAAGAGGGTAAAAGATGAGGACTAGAATTGACTCTATTATAATATTAATGGTTATTACTATTATGTGATCTAGTCCAAAAGTGTAACCGAACGAAATTCCGGCTGCCCTGCCGAAAACGACATTTGTAGCACTCATTCCTAAATATAAATGGGCTCTATCCGGAATACGTAAATAACATAGACATAACAATGTAATATATAACAAGGCCATTATCAGCCCTATCTCAAGAATATGTCCTTCAGGTGTACCAAGTAATCTTTTCCATGTGTCCGCTCGTTTATTTGAAGAGAGACTTTCCCACCACTGGCCCAATCTTACCATAATTAATGGAGTGTATTAGTACACTATTCCTCATCGGGAAATCTGATGACAGATTTCAAAATATATTTTTCACTAAAAAAATTTCGTAAGTTTAAACTGTTTTTAAAGAAAACAATTTATATAAAATACCCCAACGGTGTAAAACATACCAGCCCAGGGCATCGCCCTAGGTCAAAGATAACCATTAAAACGCACCCTGCATGGGTGCAACATATATAACCGACGTAATCAAATGTATGTTACGCCCTTACAGGGCTATATCTTTTTCCTGCTTTGTCCCAGGGAGTTGCCCTGGGCTGGTATATCTGACCCTTACAGGGCCAAACTTATAGATTAGATCTGCAAACAGTTTGAACTTACAAACTTTCAAATCTGCTGCAAAGCGAACTGTTTACCAATCCGTTTCTAATTTAGTAAGTTAAAACGACTTTTATAAGAAAATTAAACTTTTCACAGCCACCTTATCCCTTATATTTTATTGAGAAAGCGTACACGTGATCCATCTTTAATAGAGCTGTCAGGGTGAATGATAACTGTATCTCCTTTCGCAATACCAGAAACTATTTGGGCAGTCATGCCGTTTATATAACCTACCTTCACCATGCGTATCTGCGCCTTTTTTTTTGATATAACAAATATAGCCCATTCGTCATCTAACCGAAATATAGCGCTTGTTGGTATCTGTAACACACTCTCATCCTCCCAGATAATAAAACTTACCTCAACCCTGTATCCATCACCAAGCTGTTCCCATTTTTCAGGAGGAGAAACTATATCGGAGATAACAAGTACCCTTTGCTCCTCCACACCCAGGGCAGAGATTTTGGTAAAACCCACCGGTTCAACAACCCTCACATGGCCTTTCAGAGGTTTTTCACCACCCCAACGTTCAATAAGAACAGGAGTTCCGGAAGTAATCCTTACTGCATCGGCAGAAAGTACATCAGTCACAATTTCCAGTGCTTGAAGATCTCCTATTTCAATCAAAGCTTGCCCTTCCCGAACAACACCTTCACTTTCATGGTTAATCTTAAGAATACGTCCGTTTATCGGAGATTTAATAATAACTTTTTCTTCATAACTATTTAGCTCGTTTGCCGCCGAAAATTCCAACGCAGTAAGAGCCGCACTCTTCTCATGCCGTGCCACATCAACCGCAAACTCAAAAGAGCGCAATGTTGCTTCTGCTTGACGGCTTTCAGTCTCCACCTCATCCAGGTCTTCCTCTGTTATTAATAGATCCTCAAATAACAGTCTGGCACGTTCAAGTTCTTTTTTTGCAAATTCATCGCTAACCTTTGCAACCTGAGTATTCTCCATTGCCGCTCTTAACTTCGCCTCTGCGGCCGCAATCCTGGCATTTGCTTCTGCCCTGCTTCTTGGGTCTAGAACATTTGAACGTAAAGGTTCTAGTTCGGTTATCATTTGACCTTTGCTAACCGAATCTCCCACGTCAAATTTGATACGAGGAGTAAAACCGGCAACCGGGACGGAAATAACATAACGGTTCATAACCCTTGTCTTTCCATCCTCATATATTGCAACTTTCATATATCCCTGACTCACTTCCGCAGTTTCTACAAATTTCGGTTTTGGTACTAATCCGTAACCAATTGCAAATATTATAATCGCCAGTATAAGAAACAGTATAGTTCGTCTACGAAATTTCATTAATATTTATTCCTTTGTCTTTAGAACTGCAATAAGGTCCAAATGATTCAGTTTGAGTCGTATTACCAACCCGGAGATACATAAGGCAACCAATACTACTACAGCAGCAAATGCATATGTGTTCGCCTCAAGAATCAAAGGTATTCTAAACAAATCCGTTTTTAAGTTCTCTGAGATATAGGCACACATACCTCGCCCAATAAGAAATCCCAACGGCAATGCAACAAGAGTGAGTATACCAAGCTCTCCTATTAATATGTATGATATTTCCCCTCTGGTGAAACCCAACACTCGCAAGCTTGCCAATTCCCGTCTGCGTTCTGACAGGGCTATGCTTGCGCTGTTATATACTACCCCAAAGGCAATTATACCTGCAAGGAGAGTGTTTATAAAGGTAAAGATAAGGATAGTTTCGCCCATGGTTTCGTAAAAGTTTGTTATCGCCTTTTCCTTTATTTCAGTACCTGCGACACGGGGCATCTCTTTTAGTTTATTAAAGATCTCTTGAAAATGCAGTGAGTCTGCAGCGAGGTAGGCACCAGATATAGCATTACCCTCCTTCATAATACGATTAAGTGCTGAAAGCTCCATATAAGCCGATACGCCTATGTATTGGCTGACAAGCTCTGCAACAGGAACAGTCAATACCGGCCTACTTCCCTCTAAAACCTCAACCGTAAGTTTGTCACCTTCACAAACGCCAAGCATTTCACCCAAATGAGCTGTTAATACAATGCCCGACTGAGGAAGGTCAATCTGTTTTAAGTCAATGTTCAACAATCGTTGAAGGTTGCTTCTAGATTCCATCCCTTGAATTGTTGTACGGTAGTGGCGATGTCCGTATTTTAAACGCACAGGTACAGAACGAAACACTTCCCCGTATTCAACACCCTCAAGACTTTGTAATTCATATAGCGCGCTTTTTGATGTTGGTTCAACAAAAGTGACGGCAAGATCCTCCCGTTGTGCAAGTCCGAACTGCACATCAACCATGTAATCAATAGAGTCTCCCTGAAAACTACCAACCATCATTATTGCACAAGCAAAAGCAATACCAGTCACTGAAAGCAATGACTTAAATGGTGTACGTCCTATATGCCTTATAATCATACGGGAGGGTTGCGACAGTAATCGCTTAACCCCCACCTTTTCCAGCAATGTTTCCTTATAAGTAGCCGGTGGTTCCGGTCTCATTGCCTGAGCAGGAGGCATATGAGCTGCCTTACGCACAAAGTACAAAGTGCCCAGAATAGCCGCCGCGATGCTAACAAAAGCAGCAATGATTGCAACTTCAGGCTGTAGTTTATATTTCAGAAAAGGAAAACGGTAAAATTCCATATATATAGTGCTTATTGCCTGCCCAAGCCAAACACCACCCCAAATACCCACTGCCAATCCGCCCAATACGATTAATAGTACTAGTTTCGAAAAATGCAGCCCTATATCAAAACTACCATATCCAAATGCTTTTAAAGCTGCAACTTCTTCTCTTTGTAGGCTGACAAGACGGCCTATAACAACATTTAAAAGAAATACCGCCACCGCAAGAAAGATAACGGGAAACATAGTTGCCATCTGCTCCAGTCCCTTAAATTCTTCAGAAAGATATCGGTGCGAAAGCTGGTTTTTACGACCATACGCTCCAAGCCCCCCATATGGCTTCAAAATTTCATCAATCCTTTTAATAACGTCATTAATATTTGCACCGGAAGACAATGTTAAAGTTATATCATTAAAAGCACCTTCCATATCATAAGCCGTACTAATCGGGGTCCTGCCCATCCACATAACACCATAACGTTCAAAATCAGGGAATATTGCCCCCGGAGGCATCTGGTAGATATGCTCAGGAGAAAGAACTATTCCCACAATCGTAAGGTTCCGACGCCTACCATTAATGATAACAGCAAATTCATCACCAGGTTTAAATTTATGCGCTTCTGCAAATGACTCACCAATAACAACCTCGTTCTCACGAAAAGGTTCTGGTAATCTTCCCTGACGGATATAAAGATTATTGAGCAATGGTTCTCCAGTGTCACGGATAGAAATAATATGTCCTGTAGCTGGGTCTGAAAAGTGTGGAATATCTATGTTTGCAGCAGCAAAAATCCGTGTCTCCACACGGTCAACACCAGGAATTTTCTCAATGCGCAATCTAAGGCTTTCTGGTGCACGTTTCAAAGAAGCAAAGACCTCTGCAAAACGATAATCTTTATAAAACGTCGTTTGTGTAAGTTTTAAAGATTGCATCATGCTAATAGACATGATGAAAGTAGCGACACCACTTGCAATTACCAAAGCAATCGCAATCGCCTGTCCTTTTATGCCCAATAGGTTTCGGAAAATTTTAATGTTAATAGTTTTCATACTTATCTACTTAGGTGAATAGGCTGAAGACTAAAGGCTGAAGGAAAGAGCATAAGGCCTTTGATGCTTTAACTGTCTTGCTGACATATTCTAAACGTTTTAGTGTATCCATTTGAAGTCGTCTGCAAGACTACTTCAACGGCAAGATCTTTTTATCTTTCACCTTTAAGCTTTCACCTTCAGTCTTCAGCCTATTCACCTAAATATAAATTTACCAATGTAATTCGCGTGCAAACTTCTTGTGTTCATTCCTACGTTCATTTGAGATCAGCCCATCATTTAGGAATATTACACGATCTGCCATGTCAGCAATGTCGACGTTGTGGGTGATCAATGCAGTTGCTGTCCCTAATTCCCTGTTTATACGTTCCAGAACCTCAAGGACGATAATACCAGTGGCAGAATCAAGAGCACCGGTTGGTTCGTCACAGAGTAAGACCGAAGGGTTCTTGGCAACTGCGCGCGCAATGGCGACACGCTGTTGCTCTCCACCTGAAAGTTGGGCCGGAAAATGGTTAAAACGCTCTCCCATGTTCACAAGTTTGAGAGCTTCCTCCGGACGCATAGGATTCGGCGCTATCTCGGTAACAATGGAAACGTTCTCTAGTGCTGTCAGGCTTGGTATAAGATTGTAGAACTGAAAGACAAAGCCCACATGAAATCTACGGTAATCAGTAAGTTCTTTGTCTGTAGCACAGGTTATATCTTGATTTCCATAAGTAACATAACCAGATGTTACCGTATCCAATCCGCCTAGAATATTTAGAAGCGTAGATTTTCCACTGCCTGAGGGCCCAAGCAAAACAAGTAACTCACCAGAATCTAATTCCATGTCCACTCCACGTAGAGCTTCTACCTTTACTTCCCCCATATCATAGACCTTGGTTACCCCTTTGGCCTGAAACACAACAGATTCTGAAGCAATAATATTACTCATGGTAATTGTCCTACATTAGGATTATTTGGTTGTTTAGTATATACTCCGCTAAGTACAGTAAAACACTCTTAAATCCCCACTAATCAAATGGAACTTATAAATTTAAAATCCCGCTGTATAATCCCCTCTAGAAAGAGGGGTGGCTGCGTAGCAGACGGGGTGTGTAATGCACACAGAACAAATACGTTATTTTTACATAACGGTTGATATAAATAAAGATTTACTTAATAATACAGGTAAAATCTTTGGATATTATAAATTTTTAAAGTAGCAACAAATTTATAATCTTAATCATAATCTTAATCGTACTCATAATCCACATACTGTAATTAAGATTAATAGCGCAATTAGGGGCATCCTTCATAATTGGCAAAAAGTATTTTATACTTTTTTTTGAACCGCAGAATATCGAACAAGGAATTGCGAATTACGAGATTTTAATCCTTCATAATTCTGCGGTTCCTTGTTCTATGGTTCGATATTCAAAAAAGACTAACAGGAAAAAGATTTTTGGTAGGCAGTTTTACTACTTTAATATAATTTGCAGCTAGTAACAGATCAACTAAGTAAGATGCAAATTAATATACTACTAAACCACAACTAACTCAACAAACCCATGTACACCATAATTGCCAAAGTCTTGCCTATAATTTTAATCTTCATCTTAGGCTACACATTAAAACGAACTAACTTTTTCAAAAAAGAACATGGTGATATATTTCTAAAAATAGTGTTCTATATCGCGGTACCTGCGCTTTTGCTTTTAAATCTACCCAGAATAGAGCTTTCGTGGGAGTTTATCTATTTACCATTAGCGCCAATATTCATCGTGTTTGTCACTTATTTTATGTCGAGGTTAGTCGGTAAGCATCTCAAATTAAAGCAAACAACAATGGGGGTTATATTGGTAGGAACTCTAATCATGAACATAGGCTTTACTCTACCATTTTTCATAGCGGCTTATGGAAAAGAGGGGCTTATTCGTGCTTTAATGTTCGACTTTACTAATTCTTTCTTAACATTCACTTTTGTTTATTATCTAGCCTGTAAACATGGAGCAGGCACAAGTAGTTCATCTCCAATAAAGAGAGTTCTAACCTCAGCACCCATGTGGGCAATGCTTATAGGAATTATTCTTAACCTTACAAACATGCCTCTTCCTGATGTATTTAATAATATTTTCTCCATCTTAGGAAATCTAATGGCCCCTCTCTTAATGTTGGCCTTAGGAATCCATTTTCGCCCAGGTATAGTTTATGGCCGCCCTTTAACTGTAAGCTTAATTATAAGGATGGGAGTAGGTTTAGGATTGGGGGTTCTGTTTGTTACCATCTTTGACATTGATGGGCTAAACAAATCAATTATCTTAGTTGGATCTGCCGCGCCAATTGGCTATAACACTCTCACTTATGCATCAATTGAAAAAATGGATCAAGAATTCGCCGCAAGTTTAGTCTCAATTTCAATAATAGTTGGAATTATTTTTATCCCATTTCTAATTTTCGTACTCGGCTAAGGGTTTATTCTGATCCTTAAAAAAGGTTGAGAGCTAAACTTTCTAAAAAAGAGTTCCTTAAGCATCTCAAAGCAACTTTTCAGAAAAAGATAACATTCAAAATAAAGCCTGAAAGGCTGTAATATACTAGCCCAGGGCAACGCCCTGGGTTAAGGATAACCATTATTTCGCACCCTGAAGGGGTGCAACATATTTTCAAATTTATATTTAAATATATTTTTTGTCATTTACAACCATAACCACTATATGAATGATTTAATATTATAACAATAACCAAATGTATGTTTCGCCCTTACAGGGCTGTTAATTATTTGTAACCGTATTCCCAGGGCGTTGCCCTGGGCTAGTATATTTAAGCCTTTCAGGCTGAAATTTGAAAAACATCTTTTTCTTGGTAGTCACGATAAACACGCCGGAGCAAACAACTTGCTGCCTTAGTACGCATTTTTTTGCTTCATCGTAGATAATTGCCGATCCTCTTCCTTAACTGCAGCGATGAATTGATGACACTTCATCATGTTTTTGACTAAAGGTCCATTTAGGATTCTGTCACTAACTCCGGTCTCAACATCTACTCCGAACGGTCTTACTTTTTTAATTGCTTCATTAACATTGTCAGCATTTAACCCTCCTGCAAGAAATATAGGCAAGTGCGTATTCTTTACTATATCTGCACAACAAGTCCAATCAGCTATCCGTCCAGACCCACCGTTGCGGGAGCTATCTAAAAGGAAACCGTCAACTGTATCTTCATAATATTTAAGAAAATCATTGGCGTTACTTGTAAAATTTTCTTCAGATTTATCAGACATAACCTTTAGGATTCTAATGGGGCTTGTTACGTTCTCCCTCAGTCTTGTAATTTCCTCTTTTGTCCAGTCAGGATAGAGTTGAATGATATCACCCTGGAGATCTGATAATACGTTTAGCAGATCATCTATACTGATATCAGTCAAAAGAGTTTTGTTTATACTTTTTGGCAAGTATTGAAATATATCTCTAAATTTACGTACTCTTTTCTGATAATCATGATGTTTAAAGATATGAAACCCAAGTGCATCTGCACCCATAAAGCTAGCTTCGTATGCTGAGTCTAAAGATTCAAATTTACATAGTTTTATACGGGTATATTTATCTGTGGTATCCCACATTTGATATTCCATTGCTATATTTCCGTTAACCGCCGTAAACCAAATGTATCTTAAGTTATGTTTAGTTACGTGACATACAATGCTAATATATTTCTACATCTAGTCAAGAATAATTAATTTATACTCTCATCTATTTTATGCAACATTGCCAAATCCAGGTTGACCTGATGACTCTTTTAAATTTAAGACGTACAATGAAGGTGATTTTACTTGCCACTTTGCAGCTCTGTCTGTAATATTTATACAAATTAAGTTCCCTTAT
Organism: Candidatus Anammoxibacter sp.; assembly: GCA_021777055.1. Lineage (GTDB taxonomy): Bacteria > Planctomycetota > Brocadiia > Brocadiales > Anammoxibacteraceae > Anammoxibacter_A. Next base: position 18,026 of record JAIQZO010000038.1, read on the forward strand.
CAAAGCGCAAATAAATATTTCATCCTTATAAGACAACATGGATCCTATTGATAAAAAAATTAATAATAGAAAAGACGATATAGAAGAAATCCTTGATGAATGGGGGTTTAGTCCTTCTTCATTTGGAATAAGAGACGATAAAAGGAAAGAAATAATAAGGTGGTTTCACAATTTCCAACCAAGTGAGGTAGATGATGCTTTCTTGATCTTATCAGAGACACAATATCATGAGACAAAAAGGGTTAATGCTTATATTAAAATTCTCTCAGAAGAGTTAAAATCCTTATTTAATAACAACTTTGAGAATGTAAGATTATTTCCTTTAGGAAACACACCAAGTTCCAGTGGTGGCAAATTTCTGTATGATTATCGGAAGGATTTAGGGCTTCCGGAGAATGTTTTTCCCAATGAATCTATTGATAAAGTTGATTTGTCTGGAATCAAAGCGGTTATTTTTTTTGATGATATAATAGGCTCCGGTAGCCAGGCAATTAGATTTGCGAAAAAAAAACTAAAATCTGTAGAAATTGATAAGTATTATTTGGCTTTACTTGCTTTTGATAAAGGTTTAAAGAAATTAAAGGATACACACCTTTTTAAAGAAATTATTGTAGCTAAAGAGTTAACGGAAGAATACAAAGCCTTTTCTCCTGAATCAGAGGTGTTTTCTAATGAAGAAGAACGAGAAAGACTTAAATTGATGTGTATAAAGTATGGAGAGAAACTTTATCCTGAAGGAAAACATGGAGAGGGCCCCCTTGGTTATGATGACTCACAAGCATTGATAATCTTTGACCACAACGTACCTAACAATACTCTCCCAATAATATGGGCAAGTCCTAATAATGAAAAGGCAAAAGGGGTTGTCTGGAATCCCCTTTGGGAGCGCAAGTCTAAATCCGATAGCAATATCGCTGTCAAAATAGCTTACAAGTCTACATATGCTGAGAGACCAAAATCTGAAAATACAATTAAAGAGAACCTGGACTTAATTCGTAACCACCCATCCCTAAGGTTTTATATTCCTTTAAATTGTGGAGAAACCATCTATTCTCGTAAAAGTGACAACGATTTGGAGCAAGAAGTAAATAAGTCCCTTAATGGCACATCTTCTGTTTTGCTTCTGTTGGGTGATTCTGGTTCGGGAAAATCTACTTTTTGTAACCATTTAACTCTCCGCCTTATTAATGAATATCAAGAGAACAAAAATGCCCCCCTTCCTGTGCTTATTAAATTAGGCTCATCTTTGGATGCAATTAACCGTGGCAGGATAATAGAAGATGAGTTTGAGCGGATCGGCCTATCTATCCAGGAAATTTCTGACCTGCAAAAGAATAAAGAATTTGTGTTTATTTTAGATGGTTATGATGAACTGGAATTAGACAGAGAAGATAAACATGGAATGAAGAAAAACATTTTTACGACAAACAGATTAAGTGAATGGAAGGCCAAAGTTATTATTACCTGCCGAGCCCAGATATTAGAAGATAATGAAGATTATCGCTCTCGCTTTTGTAGAGAAGACACTGTTTCTAAAAGACCGGATCGTGACTCGTTAAAGACGTTATATGTTGTTCCATTCTCTGATGAAAAGGTGGAAAGTTACCTGAAAAAATATGCTCCTTCAGAATGTAGCGAGTGGAAAGATTGGATGCAATTTAAAGAAGAAATAACCCGGCTTTACAATCTCAGAGAGCTGGCTGCAAATCCTCTGCTTTTAAGTATCATTACGCAAACTCTTCCAAAAGCCAGGTTTGGGGGTGACTTTACGAGAGCAAAGCTTTATCAGGAATTCTTTGAACAGTGGTTTGAGAGGGAAAAAGCAAAATTAAAGATCAAAACATTCTTTAGATTCGCAGAAAAGTTATCCTTTAGGATGTTCCTGGAAGGCAAAATAGAAATTGAATATGAAAAAGAAGATGATGAAGGGGAACTTAGTGAATTAACAGCGTTCTTCGCCTCTAACAAGCCCAAGGATATTCTGGCTCGTTCCGGATGTCCAATCCAAAAAACAGGTGATTACAAATATCGTTTCATGCATAAATCTTTTCAGGAGTTCTGCGTTGCCAGAAAGCTTTGTGGTACCCTAAAAGAAAATAACTGGACAAATCTAAATAAAAGATTGCTCACTCAAGTACCGGCAATTCTTTATTTCCTATCGGAAATGGATATAACCAAAGAAAATTTATTGGCTGTTTTGGATGAATCTAAGAACAACTCCGCGATAGAGACGGCCTCTTCCAATGCAGCCACAATATTAAATGCAATGAGATTTCCATTTTCAGGGTTGGACTTGAGCTGCGTTCGTATTCCAGGATCTGACCTGTCAGATTCTGTATTGCACCAGACAAATTTATCAAAATCAAATCTTTCCTCTGTTACTTTTACAAATGCATTCTTGAAAGATGCGGATTTGTCAAACAGCAATATGGCAAATGTTAAATTTGGAGAAAAACCTTTTTTAGAAGGGCACAATTCTCATGTTTGGAGTGTGCCTTTTAGTCCTGACGGGAAAATAGCAGCAAGTGGAAGTCATGACGGGACCGCACGCTTATGGGACGTTGAGAGCGGAAAACAAATAAAAATATTGAAAGGTCACGATGGCTATGCTGTTAATAGTGTATCTTTCAGTGCTGACGGAAAAATGCTTGCAAGTGTTTGCACCTACGGGACTATACGCTTATGGGACGTTGAGAGTGGAAAATTGATAAAAAAATTGGTAGGTTACGGCAAGATTCCTGATGTATCTTTCAGTCCTGACGGAAGAATGCTTGCAAGTACAAGTAAGGATAATGCCCTATGCTTATGGGACGTTAAGAGTGGAAAACAGGTAAAAGAACTGGAAGGACATAGCGATTCTGTCAAGTGTGTATCTTTCTGCCCTGACGGAAAAATACTTGCAAGTGGAAGTGAGGATAAGACTATACGCTTATGGGACGTTGAGGGCGAAAAACTGATAAATACATTGGTAGGACATAGCAATTCTGTCTGGAGGGTATCTTTCAGTCCTAACGGAAAAATGCTTGCAAGTGGAAGTCATGACGGGTCCGTGCGCTTATGGGACGTTGAGAGCGGAAAACAAATAAAAATATTGAAAGGTCACGATGGCGATGCTGTTAGAAGTGTATCTTTCAGTCCGGACGGAAAAACGCTTGCACATGTAAGTAAGGATAATGCCATCCGCTTATGGGAAGTTGGGAGCGGGAAAAAGATAAAAACATTGGCGGAACACAACGATGTTGTTCGTAATGTGTTTTTCAGCCCTAACGGGAAAATACTTGCAAGTGGAAGTAATGGAAGTTATAAAAAGACTATAATACGCTTATGGGAAGTCGAGAGTGAAAAACTGATAAATACATTTGTAGGGCACAGAGCTGCTGTTAATAGTGTATCTTTCAGTCCGGACGGAAAAATGCTTGCAAGTGGAAGTGAAGACAAGACCATTCGCTTATGGGACGTTGAGAGCAAAAAACTGATAAATACATTGGTAGGACAGAACGATGGTGTTCAAAATTTATATTTCTGTCCTGATGGGGAAATACTTATTAGTGAAAGTTTGAACGCGTTTCAATTATGGAAAGTTAAGAGCGGAAAACTGATAAATAGATCGGAATGGGGCCACCGTTATGTTAATAGCGTATCTTTCCGTCCTGAAGGAAAAATGATTGCAATTGTAGATATGAACAATGCCATACACTTATGTGAATTTGAGAGCAGAAAATTGATAAAAAGACTTGAAGGACATAGCGATCGTGTTAATAGTGTATCTTTCAGTCTCGACGGGAAAATGCTTGCAAGTGGAAGTAGAGACAAGACCATTCGCTTATGGGACATTGAGAGCGGAAAACTGATTAAAACATTGGTAGGTCACAACGCTTTTGTTCATAGTGTATCTTTTTGCTCTGACAGCAAGATATTGGCAAGTGGAAGTGAAGATCATTCCGTTAAATTATGGAATATTGCTGATATTAAGAAAGATATCCTCCTTATTTGGTCTTCCAATTTTCAACTATTCTGCAAAGGAATGAATGCCAGGAATGTTAAAGGTTTATCAGAAACTAACCGCTTATTATTGACCCAACGCGGCGCTGTTTTAGATTAAAGCGTTGGTTATTTATGGATAGGGTTGTTTAGAACATATTAAGGGTTAACAGCAAATGGAACAATTTAAGCTATTTAATTTTGACCATGGGTTATGTAATGCGAAAGAAATACGTACTGGAAATTTCACAATAAAAGTAACAACACATCATTGTAAAAACATTCTTCTTTTAAAGCAGGCCCCTTCAACTAGCTTTTCTTTCAGTATCAAGATAGGGGAATCTACTGAACGTTCTGTAAAATATAAAGAAGGACAGTCAGGGCAATTTTGTGAAACAGCAATCGTAGAAATTGATAAAAACAACATATCTCAATCTCTTCTATATGATACATTAACAGATGAGCTAACAAATGTTGACGATTTCGCTTTAGTATTATCTTTTTTATCTGGCAGACGCGTATATTTAGAGGCTGATTTACGTGAAGGACTCAGCAAGAACTATAAAACACGCATTGTCAATTATGATTTTTATTATTCATTCAATATGGATTTGGAAAGCATACAAGAGATAAAAAATCTTGAATTAGAGACCGCATTCGTCAATTTAGTTCACGCTTGTTCTTTTGAAGATATTGGATCGCTATTTTTTTATGCAAATTCTGCTTTAAATGCAATATACGAAAAATGGTGTACAGACAACGGAGAATCAAAATACAAAAAGCAAAACATTGTTGGAAATTTACAGAAACAGACAGTAGAAAAAGCAAAAATTCAATTCATCAAAATTTTACAAGAAGATAATGTTAATACCGATATAATACAAGATATAGAGGCTCGGATTCCTAGTATTTTATCACCCTCAACATTGTTTAAATTAAAATCTTTTTTAATTAATATTGACTTATATCCTAAAGAAGGCAACGGAAATCATAAAAAAAAACTTAAATGGATAAATATGTTAAGAAATAGTATGTTTCATAGTGGAAATTTACCAAAAGATAAGAATATCTCCAAAGATCGTTTATTAACCACAACATTCGATGTAACTTCTTTGGTTATTGCAATTGTACAGTACTATTTTGCAAAGATTATTTTTAAGATAGATAACGATAGTGTTGAAAAAATAAAGAAAGATATTAACCAATATTTCAATGAGGGTAAATTTAGAGGCAAGAAAGTATTTGATGAGACTTATGAGGAATATATTGAACGCGTTGAAAATGCGTGGTTAGAAAATGGAAGATTACCAATGTTTTAATTTTTATTACTTTTCCAATATTCAACTATTCTGCAGAGAAATGAACGCGAAAAATGTTAAAGGCTTTTCAGAAACCAACCGCTTATTATTGAGCCCCAACGGTGTGCGATTTTAAATTAAAGCGTTGGTTATTTTTTGATGCTTCTAGGTGAAACACATTCATTCTTACCTTTTTTAGTAAAAAGAATGTTTATTATAGACTATGACCAGCTCGCATATTTACAAACGACAGCTTATGACGAATCAATAAATATGGGCACAGTCCCAATACTGTTCATGCATTGCTTAACTAATTGGCGGAACAACCAAATATTTATAACAAACAGTTAGATTTATTTTGTAGAAAATATTGATAAAGAAAATAATATCTATGTGTTAATTTATTGTCCCGTTCCTTGGCAAATCTATAATATTCAGATTCAACAAAATTAAAAGCCGAATTAAAAATTTTATAAAAGTCTGCTCCTAAACTTTTCTTCATTGGTTCTGTAAACTCTTTACCCAAATAGTCAAGCATAAGATATCCATCGAAATCTAATTTTATAAATTTCAAACATGCTTTTGCTGACGATTTACAAACCTCTATATCTTCCCCTGTTTGCTCTTTTAATTGTGATTTTCCATCTAATAAACCGTTAAAATATTCTTTAATATTCCCACCAATGACAATTCTTGGATATTGTGCTATTTTGCTCTCCAATTGATATGCTTGAGACATAACAGGACCATAAATTTCGTTTTCTTCAATTTCAGTCCCAATACCTATATCAATGCCCGCCCTGTAAACCCTTCCGGTTCCTAATGAAATCAAAAGCTGTTGCCCACAGGCTGTCAACATTGAAAGCACTGCATTTACAGCATGACAATGATATTTACGAGTATGGAGGGAAGCGGAAACTTGCATACAATCTGAAAACCATTTGTATTTTATATTTGATTTTCGCATTTCTTTAAATTCAATTATCTTATCTGCTGAAATTCCAGGTGGGACAGGACGTTCTTCTTTAAAGACTCCCTTAAAGTAATTGTTAAATACCTCTCGCCAATTCTTCACATAAGAGGTTGTTTTAAGGTCTAAAATTGGTAAACCTTGTTCTATTTTATACTTGTTTTCTTCATTTAGTAATATATTTTCAAATGATTTAAACGTTTTTTGTTGCCCTAATACATCTATAAAAGCAACAATATAATTACTATATATATTTCCTATATTTTGATTCATACCAACAATAGTTAAATAATTATTTTCTTTCTATTTGTTTTTGATAATTCTTGAAGTGATTGGTTTGAGGAAATGACCTTTGGTATTTCTGGTTATTTATCTTTTTCAGTTATTTTATTACTGACTTTGCTATTTCATGCTTGAACATCGGATCTGTCCCTAACTTTTTCTGTAAATCGTAAATACTTAACTTATTGTTGATTCATTTCGTCTTTCGGCAATAGCTGCCAAATCCTGTAAATCTTCTAATCGAAAAACATCTTACTAAAAAATATATTAATGCTTAACCAACCTTAAGGTTCTCTGTTATCTGATGCAAAACAAGTAAATTATCTCGATGTATTGGTATTTGCTCATAAACTTGTCCTTCACTATCTGAAAACTCAACTAATAAATGAGTATCTGAAAGCTTGGAAACAATTGTCCCTGTAGTCCCTCGTGTAACAGACGTGTTCTCGATATCTACTAATACCGCAACATAATCATGAATTTGTATCATATTTTCACCTTTTTTGTCTTAATAAAACACGATGTTAAATATGGTATATTGTCGCCTTTACGTATTATCCATAACGTGCACAAAATCTCTTTTTGATTAAGTCCTTCAACTTCATTTTCAACACGATATATTTTCCCAAAATTATTTTCTTGTTCTATAATTATTTCACCAAATTCCGCGGATTGTAATACTAATTGCTTCAATTTTACGCTATTCTTTTGAGTAATTCCAAGTGCTTTCTCAAATACTCTGGCTTTATGTTTTCCATCTGGATGAAGTGGATTTAAGCAATAATCTACCAACTTCCCCTCAGGGATAATAGCTTGAGATCCGTAAAGTAATTTCATTCAAACTTAATTCAGAAAAAATATTGTTTATGCTTTCTTTTGCTTTAATGAAACCATTAAAAGCAAAAATATCTCACAGAGATGCAAAGAACACAAAGTTTAGAGATCTCAGTGTCTTTGTGTCTCTGTGTGAGTTAGAAAATCATCTTTAAATATGGGAGATTTATAAATCCCGCTATCATTATTTAAGCATCCCCGGTTTAATTACCCAGTCTAATAACCACTTTCCTTTGTCTGATTTCTTTAGACACACCAGACCTCCCATCTCGAAATCTAATATATCTTTATCTGCATCACTGCTGGTCATTAGCGAAACCAACCTTGACAAATGAGGCAAATGCCCTACGAGAATAACATCTTTGGTCGTATCGGAAATTATGTCTAACCATATCTCAGGATCATCCATGGGTGCTAGACCCTCTGATTCTATTATTCCATTTTCTATCTCAAGATGATCTCCAAGCATCTGAGCAGTTTGAATGGCTCTCGTCTTACCGCTATGAATAATCTGGTTCGCCGTTATACCCATCTCACTGACAAAAGACGCAACTCTTCTAATGTCATTTATCCCCTTATCCGAAAGGGGGCGTGAAGGGTCTTCTTCTTTGTTTAATGCCTCAGCATGCTGTACAAGATATATATGCATTATTATACTCCTGAATAGAATGTTTACTAATTATTGTAAATACTTGCTTCTATTAGAAAGATATGCAAAATAATTAACCATCGCAATTATTATTGTTTTTCTTCCGCAATAATATTGCAAACCTTTTATCAATCTCTTTTAAAGATCTTTCAGATATCACCTGTCTCATTGTCCAGTGCCTTGCGTTTTGAAGGTTGGCGGCTTTTGCCTTATCGTAAATGGTTAAAAACAGATCATGTTGTCTTTTTCGCTTTTCATTATCAAGGGTTGCAAGGTATTTCTCCAATTTTGCCGGTATCTCTCTCATTTTTATCTGTGTCCTGTAATTTCGTTTATATACTTCACTCAGGCGCAAAAATTTGACATTTTGTAATTTATTTTCTGGCTATCTTTGCATGTTTATCAATCTCAATTTCCACTCCGTAGTGAAGGCTACGCTTGCGGAACAGGTCAATCAAAAGAAGCAAATCTAACCAAAATCCAAATACTGTATATCCAATTAACGCTAGTGCAAAGTGTAACTATTTTTGCCTTGGTCTGCAAAAGTTATTAAAATAGGTATTTACACTTCTAATCCTGCGCATCCAATATCTCTTGATGCAATGTTTTATACTTGGGCAAATAATCCCTTCTTTCAGTTTTGAGATTGTTTACAAAGGTATTGATCTGTTCATCAGTATAGAATTTCTTCAGGTCAAACCGAGTCATATCAACACCTTCTACCTCTTTTGGAACCATCGTGTTAAAGAAAGGGTCTGCAACCCACTCTATATCTTTTCTGGCAATCCCCCTAATGATTGACGCCATTTCAGGGATCTCGACCCTGGTAACCTTCCGTTTCATTACTTTTCGTCCATTACTATCCACTTCCATAATCTCACCAACCCCTCCAGTGTTCAAGAGATAACACTCTATCTTTTTACGGTTATTTTTAACAAAATCGTAAAATCGATTTCCTTCTTCACCGTGATCGCCAACGATAAACGGATTAGTGCCCACAACCCTTATAGATTCCCCAGCCCTTTTAGGATCACCGGCAGAGGTCTCTATTGACTCTCCAAGCATAAAAGCAACGGCCGCTTGTTCTGGGGTGAGCTTTGAAACTATAGGAAGTACAGTATTCCTCCTGGTAATAAATGCAAGGATAAGACCATCTAGCTCATCAACCGGCGGTATGTTTATATCATTGCTTGCATAAGGCGCTAGATCACTCAACTGTATAATGCCCCTACCATTACCGGAAAGAGTGCAATCCGGAAAACTAACATCACCTTTGTAATCTACCATAACATTTTCAAAAACCGCTTTTCTTTTTGTTGCAGCGTTATACAAAAGAGGTTGAGTTTCAGGGTTTAGGCCATCAGTTTTTATGAAGAAACCACGTTCACTTCCCAGCGCGGAGCCGTCTTTTCGCCAGAAGATGATATCATCTTGAACAATCTCAACACCTTCCCCTTCACCGGTTAGTCCATGATCATGACATGCATGTGTCGTCTTACCAGTTGCAGATAGTCCGAAAATGATCATGCTCTGTTTCTTTAAACTCCCATCTTTATCTTTTACTTTAAGAATCTTTGATCCGGCGTGCAGACCAAGCATCCCCTCCTGTTTAGCTGCCCACATGGCCATACGCAGATTGGCCTTCTTTGCTTCACCAAAATAATCGGTTCCCAATATATAAGTTATACCATGCTCAGGAATCACCAATATCTGCCTGTCTTTCTCTTGCCACTCCGGGACGTAAATTATATCCAATGCAGGAAGATGCCCCTCACTCCTTTTACCCTGGAAGAGCGTGTTACTCCACATGAAAGGGATGCGGATACAATCTTTCCGATGCATTGATACATATAACCGGCAGTGAGGGTTAAAAAGTTCATTGTGTCCGGTAAATTGTTCAACACAAACAAGAGGGGCCGTCTTTATATACTCATTGACCTTTTTTATAGTTTCCGGCGCATTTGCCATGATTGCTTTTTGCCGTTCATTTATTGATTCCTGCTGAACTTTTTCACAGCCAATATATACCGTTACGGCAGAACTTCTATTTCTAACGCTAGTAGAAAAGTTAACATTACCGAACTCTGTTAAGGTTCCCATGTTTTCTGCCATTTGGCGTAGCTCCCAGTCGGCAGGATGTATCACATTGTTTCTGTTATAAAGATCTTTAATTGTGCTTTTTAGTGTATCAATGTATTCCATAGATTTGAGTATATTAATTAGTTTAAGTAAGGACGGGAAAAGTTTATAAAAAAAATTATTTACACCGTTAAAAGAAAATGACAGAATAACCATTTGTCTATTTATACGTTTTACTTAAAATGAGCAATTTAATGTTACCTTTACTACATTTAATATAAATAAAAAGGTAAAAATGCAAGGAACTGCCATTATTTTCCAATCTGTAAAGTTTAAACTAAGCGAAAAAGAGAATGAATCTTTTATTCCAGGTAGAGAGCTTGCCATATTCCTGATTCATAAGCTCATAGATAAGGGGTTTCGCCTTGTACACGGACCGGAAAACAATGATACAAATTTTGTTGAAAGCGCTTTGGAAGAAACATGCTATTATTATTTTAAGTTAAGAGACAAAGTAGATATACTGGAATTTTTTGTAAGCCTTGTTCGGTTAGGTTCTCCATTACAGGAGTATTGGTCTGTCCAGTTTAACAAAATGAAGCCTTATAGAAAGTTTATTTTTCGTTTGCATACATCATGTTGTGTCAGCAGTGAGATGGCGAATATAATAGAAGAGGTTATTATAGAGATTGGCGATATTAATAATTTGCAAAAATTAACGGATGAACAATATTCTGCTTTGTTAATAGCCCAGTAAAAAAAGACGCAATAGGAAGAACAAATACAATGTTTAGAAACCTTGATTTTCAATAACATTTTTTGTCTCTTGTGCGATCTTTAACTCTTCATTAGTAGGAATAACCATCACCTTTACCTTACTGTTAAAAACACTTATCTCCCTGGCTTCATTTCCAGCCGCGTTATTCTTGTCTTGGTCTATCTCTATTCCCAGATTTTCTAGATTATGGCAAATTGTCTGGCGAACTTCAGATGAATTTTCTCCTATACCACCAGTGAAGATAATGCAATCCAAACTTCCAAGGGAGGCAAAATATGCCCCTATATATTTCTTTATACGGTATGTGTAAACATCAAAAGCTATTTTTGCCAAATAATCATCCGCATTTTTTCTCTGTAAAACATCCCTCATGTCGTTTGATCCGCAAAGTCCTTTCAGACCGCTTGATTTGTTTAGCACGTTGTCAATCTCTCTGATAGACATGTTCCTGTTATCTGCCAGAAAAATAGCGATTGAAGGATCTATATCTCCTGAACGGGTACCCATTACCAAACCTTCCAGCGGAGTCATTCCCATGGTAGTATCTATAGATTGCCCATTCTTGATTGCAGCCATACTTGCCCCATTACCTAAATGAATCGTTATCATATTTAATTCACACAGATTTTTCTTTAAATATTTAGAGCATTCCTCAGAAACGTAAGAATGAGATGTTCCATGAAATCCATATCTTCTTATCTTGTGCTCTTTATAAAATTCTATGGGAAGCGCATAAAGATAAGCCTTTTCCGGAATAGTATGGTGAAAAGCCGTGTCAAATACCGCCACCTGATGCGCATTAGTAAAGATAGATCCGGCAATCTCTATCCCTGTGAGATTATGGGGATTATGGAGGGGGGCAAGGGGTATATTTTTCTTTATTACATTTATAACATCATTATTGATAATCACGGGAGACCTAAGATTTTCACCTCCGTGAACCACACGATGGCCTACAGCAGTAATCTCAGAAATGTCCCTGATTACCCCAAATTCTCTGTCCAAAAGCAGAGCAACTATTTGATTAAGGCCTTTTTGATGATCCTCAATCTTTCCATCTTTTACAACTTTCTTTCTTTCGCCAGTTTTTGAATCCGCAAAGTGGGTTAATCTACCATCAGTTTCTCCAATCTTCTCAAGGATACCAGAAGCTATCGCTTTATTTATATTCATATCAAATAATTGATATTTTATTGATGAACTTCCTGTATTTATAACTAATATTTTCATTTTGTTGCTCCGTCTATTACAATTCCGTCAATAAAATAACGATTAAGCATTATACTTATCATCCTCTTTGTGACAAAAATAAAAATTTTTTAAGATGACTGAGAACCTAAAAAGCGTTATATTTATGAAATTCCATTCCTCTATTATTGGTTTTTATTAAAAAAATAACTATAAAGCCATATTAGTTTATTTCTTTGTTTTTGTATCCTTTTCGATAATGTGCTACAACTCCAAGTGCGTGCAATACAATAGAGAGAAAGATAGAAAAAGAGATTTCCGATGTAATTCCAAAAAAAATGGTAAACGATGTCTCCGGAAATCCAATGAGGGAGAAAAAGTGGAGTAAGAAAACAACCTATTCCCTTCAAAATGATTTAAAAGAAGAAAGGATTGAGATATATGCAAACCGTGTTGCGACAGGTTAAAAGGTTTTCTTTACACATCAACCGTAAAAACAATATTTGTAGTTATTGCGATTAAAGGCCGGATAGAAAATTAGGCAAGAGATTCCCATTTTCATCTGCCGCTATACCAAAAGGATTTAAAAAGCTCTCCATCTCCGTTTTCCTTTGAACCCTATTGACTTATGAATTTTAGAACCTGTACATTACCATTATCACCTCGCTTATCAAGGGGTGAAGAGGATTTTAACGCTATTTTCGCTTTCTGTTGTCTCAGTTTCCACTATTTGCCATAATCCTTGTTTCTCCTCCGTCCAATTTATTTGTAAATAATCCTTTGCTCCAGAATAACTATCAAAATATTGTTCTGTTAACTTTGCTGGGGATTCAAGGGCTTCTTTTGACATTATTTTAAACGCTTTCCCCTTAAGATCAGGCAACTCTTCCTGTACTCCAAACAGCTCCTCCGGACGGGCAACATCTATTGGTTTACTGGCACCACTAAGGTTCATCACCCTTTCCCCCTGCCAGTTATAAGGGGTCCCTGTAGACGCCGTACTTCCGGCCTCTTCTAAAATAATATTTTCAAAATCATTAGCCGTGGATTGAATGTCTAAAGGGATATCATATGCCTGACCAGGCGTAACTTCAATACCAGATAACATCAAATCAAAATCA
>JAIQZO010000039.1 GCA_021777055.1 Candidatus Anammoxibacter sp.
TATATTCACTTTTTCTTCAGTACTTATCCTTTTACGCTTCTTCTTAGACATTTCTTTCTCCTCTAAATTACTATTATTTCTTAATTCATATTATAGCTTATTTAGATTTGAGAAAATTTTGATTCCGTCTGAAGCAGAACACAGTAATCCACACAGCCTGAATTATTCTTTTTTATTATATTGTTTTCCTACAAGGTGTTCTGGTTTACCTTTATGGATACGTTCTTTTTCTTTCTTTAAGTAATTACGGATTATTTTCTGGCATGTTAAGTTATTTTAATGTTAAATTCAAGATAACTATTTAAAGTGGAGCCCATGTCAAGACTGATTTTTTAAATATTTAAGCTACATAGTGTGCCATAAAAATTTTCATGTTTATGGGTGCTAACCGAATTGATTTTCTCAGGAGGTTGAGTACACATTTCGCCCAAAAGAGTTAATTTATTTATCAGAGAGTTGCTTGCATAGTAGAGGAGTGTCTATATATGTTCGCTTCAAATTATTCTACATTTATAAAGAACTTAGTGGTTAAAGTATTCGTCCCCATACTCTTAGTCCTTTCTTTGACGGGCTGTTTCATGAAAAGGGAGCACTATAAGTCATTCCGTGATTTGAGGGGAGAGTCCGCTAGCAATTATTCACAACAAGTCCTTGATGCGATTGTCGGAGTACGGGATAGGTGAAGATACCCGTGTTCTTCAGTGTAGAGGCAGGTAACTACAGTTAATAATAGACCTTACATAATAAATGTTTACGTAAGTATAGCTGAAAAAGAGTGGTAATTATTTAATTTATTATTTAAAAGTTCAGATCTTTTGTTATTGACAAAATATTATGGATATTGTACGTTGAAAGTAGTGTTTATAATTATTACATGCACCCACGATAAGGGCAACACCTTATAAAACAGGTGACGCAAAGATAAGGGTCTACCAGTTTACAAATAAGTAAATTAAAAGATAGCCATACTGCCGAAGGGATTCTAAATGAATGTCTTTAGCTGTAAGGCTTTTTTTTTGCACATTACTTTAATAAAAAGTTAAGTTGCTGTAATTTTTATAGCCATAATTCTGGGCCTACGACTAACACAATTAAGTATGATGTTTTTCAAGTAATATTTACGTTCGCATTTCTACATAATGAAACTTCTCGTACGAATTGAAATAGCGAATCCTGAAGTTGTTTTAAGGAGAGAGAAATGCTATCAGAACTAAATTTTTATAGTCATGGTTATGTAGCAGTTCCTATTTTGGAATCTTGCGTAAAACGAGGAGTGTTTGAAGGGATTAAAAAAACTTCCTCAGAATCTTCAACAGGAGATAGAGTCTCTGTTTTTTCAAAAGCAGTGGATTGAAGGCTCTAAGCAAGAATGGCAGTTGACAAAACCGGGAGAGGAGATTTTCAACAAAATAGGAGTGTTAGCCATTGGTCCATCTTACCGCCCGATGCTTTTTAAGATGGATCAACTTTTGTTTGGTGATATGGCTTCTGTTTTTAGCAGGAATCAACGAGGTGAAGAGTCACACGTGGATAGATTGTTGAATGTCCTCGGAAGTGGGTATCAACATGTCCGTTATTTTAAAGACGCAGAAGAAGAGATCCTCAAGATTTTTAACCAACTTCCTTTAAAGATGCAGCCCAAAGCTATTGCTGATATGGGATGTGGGGATGGGACCTTCCTCAAACAGCTTTATGAAGCAATTAAAGATAAGACTGCGCGTGGTAAGTATTTGAAACAATTTCCCTTAAGCTTGCTTGGAATTGACTATAACCGGACAGCTTTAAAAGCAACGGAAGCGAACTTACAAGGACTTCCCTTTCAAACTCTTTTAGGTGACATAAACGATTCCACCGGGCTCCTTAAAGATCTTTCTAAACGAGGATTCTCTAAGGGGGAAGATATTCTCCATGTGAGATCCTTTTTAGATCATAATTTCTCTCTTGATTCTTCCGAGGCAGTGGATGGATCTTTAAAGGTTCTCTCTAGAGGTGAACAAGGGTGGTATGTTGATCAACATGGCAACCTGCTGAGTTCTTTACAGGTGCTAAGCAGGTGGAAGGCACATTTACAGTCCTGGGCTAAAGTTCTTGATCGTGGTGGATTATTAGTCTTGGAAGCACATTCACTCTCTCTTCAGGAAAGCTATCTGCAACTGGAGGTATCGGAGAATTTTTACTTTGATACCCTGCATAGTTTTTCTCATCAGTATTTAATCAGCGCCGAATCCTTTGTAATTTTAGCGGCAAATGTCGGTCTTTTCAGCAAAGTTCCCCTCAAACGTTATCCGAAGACATTGAATTTTTGCCGGATAACACTGAATCATTTTGAAAAACGTGAATATATTATTCGTCATGCAGCAGTTAAAGATCTGGAAATGCTTTATCAATTAGAAAAGCTATGTTGGAAAAAAGAGCTTCAAATTCCTGACTCTCAAATTCAGTCCCGTATAGAGAAATACCCTCAAGGACAGTTTGTTTTAGAGAAAGGAGGAGATGTCCTGGGGGTGATTTACAGCCAACGGATTGAAAGTGCGGAAGAGTTAGATGGAGAAACCTTTTTAACTGTACACCGTCTCCACAATGAACAGGGGGAGGTAGTACAATTCTTGGCCCTCAACGTTCATCCTGAAGTTCAGGATTTGCGCCTCGGAGATCAGCTCCTTGAGTTCATGCTGCAAAGATGCAGCGTAATGAACGGAGTTACATCTGTTGTGGGAGTCACTCTATGTACGGATTATGATTCTGGCGGTGATCTTTCGTTTCGAGAATATATTCACTACCGAAATGAACATGGCAAGATCCATGACTCCATGCTCTCTTTCCATGAAGCTCATGGTGCAACCATTGAAAGAGAACTCGAAGGGTATCGTCCTAAAGACACAACTAATGAAGGCTTTGGGCCTTTGATTCGCTATGACATCTTCGCTCAAAGGATACCTTTCGGCTTGCGAGAAAAACCAGTAGATTGCGGCCTGGATAGGAAATCCGCGGCAACGACTCTTTCTTCCCCTGAAAAGCCTTCACAAAAAGAGATTACGAAGTTTCTCCAAGAGAAGGTTAATACACTGTTAGGAGAGGACAAAAAAGCCTTTGATATGGAACGTCCTTTGATGGAGATGGGACTGGATTCAGCCGATTTGTTAGAATTACAAAATCAAATTATCGAAAACCTAGAAGTCTCTTTGGATTCCGCTTTTTTCTTTCAATATAATACCATAGGTAAAGTGGTATTGTATCTGGTTACAACTCTCGGTATTTCCAAGGAAGATGAAGTACAAGAGGTAGCAAATGAATCCAACCTTTCTAATTTTGCAAATATATCAAAAATTCCCCAATCCGCAATTACTGATTCAGCAGATATTGCTATTATAGGGATCTCTTGCAAACTTCCTGGTGGGCTCGAAACACCTAGTGAGCTTTGGGAACTTTTACAAACTGGAGGAAGTGCGACTGGAAAGTTACCTCCAGGGCGATTTCAGTGGCCGGAGAGCGTAAGCGCTGAAACCTATCCGGGAATTGATAAAGGAGGGTTTATCCGGGATGCTGGATCATTTGATGCAGATTTTTTTCGAATATCTCCTAAAGAAGCAGAAATGATGGATCCTCAGCAACGAATATTATTGGAGCTTTCCTGGTCTTGTCTTGAGGATGCGGGAGTTCTTCCAGGGGATTTGAAGGGCAGTGATACGGGCGTCTTTATTGGTGCTAGTGGATCGGATTATAGCAAATTGTTGCAAGATGCAGGGGTGGAAGTAGAAGCCCATTATGGAACGGGAAGCTCCCTGGCTGTATTGGCTAACCGGATTTCGTACTTTTTTGATTTTTCTGGTCCAAGTATTCTAATTGATACGGGATGTTCTTCTTCATTGGTAGCGGTTCATACTGCGGTTCAGTCGCTGCGACGGGGTGAATGTTCTATGGCTTTGGTTGGTGGAGTGAATTTGATCTGTCATTCGGCAAATAGCATGGCTTATTATAAAGCGGGGATGCTATCACCGGATGGAAGGTGTAAGACGTTTGATGCCAGTGCCAATGGTTATGTTCGCTCTGAAGGAGCAGTAATGCTTGTTTTAAAACCCGCAAAAAAAGCTATGGGGGAACGAGACTTTATTTATGGGGTGATAAAGGGAAGCGCCATTAATCACGGGGGACTTTCCGCGGGATTGACGGTTCCCAATCCTCAGAAACAGACAGAACTATTAATGTCCGCCTGGGAAGATGCCGGGATTAAACAGAAAAGTTTAAGTTATTTAGAAGCCCATGGAACGGGTACAGCATTAGGGGATCCCATTGAGGTACAGGGAATAAAGCAGGCTTTTGCAGACTTTTCCAAACTTAACAAGACTTCTTTTTGTGGAATTGGTTCTTTGAAAAGTAATCTGGGACATCTGGAAGCTGCAGCAGGGATTGCGGGACTCTTAAAGATCGTTTTGTCTATGCAATGGAATCAGCTTCCCAGCTCAATCCATTTTGAGAATCTTAATCCTAAGATCGAACTAAAAGATTCACCTTTATATATTGTATCCAGACATCGCGCGTGGAATGTCTCGAAAGATCAGCTGCGTTTTGCCGGTGTAAGTAGCTTTGGATCAGGAGGGACAAATGCTCATGTTGTCTTACAAGAGTATCCACAACCAGAAAAAAGCGAAATAGCACAAGATTTCTATCTGTTTGTCCTCTCTGCAAGTAACATGGAGCTTTTAAGGGCTTATGCCACAAAGATTCTTGCCTGGATAGAAAAGAATCAAGAGCAGGTCAGCTTTAGTGATTTTATCTATACCTTTCAGATGGGGCGAACCGCAATGCAAGAGAGGTTGGCAATAAAAGTCATAAGTTTTGCAGATCTTCAAAGCAAGTTAGAGCTGTGGTTTAACGGAGAGGAAGGAATAAAGAATTGTTGGCAGGAGAACAGTAGGAACGCACATTCAAAGTTCAACAATTTACTGAAAGGAAAGTCTGGACAACAAGTAATAGATTCTGCATTAGATAAAAAGGATTTCGTACAGCTTGCAACTTTGTGGATATTGGGATTTGAAATTGATTGGAAATTTTTGCATGAAACCATACCAAAGAGAATTCCAGCACCTTCCTATCCTTTTTCTAATAATCACTTCTGGATTGCAGGTGAAAAACAGCAAGAAATTCTAGGCGATACGAAAAATCGATGGACTCTCCACCCACTGCTTCACGAAAACACATCTGATCTCTCTGTGCAACGCTTTACCTCTACATTCACAGGTAAAGAGTTTTTCTTAGACGATCATAAAGTAAAAGGAAGAAAAGTGCTTCCCGGTGTTGTTTGTCTAGAGATGGCAAGGGCTGCAGTGGCGAAAGCGTGTGGACCGACAGAAGAAAGAATGTCCATTCAACTCAAAAATATTGTTTGGGCTCGACCCATTGTCATTAACGACTCTGTACAGAAAGTACATATCGAATTGTATGGAAAAGACGATGGTCAAATCCAATATGAAGTATATACGGAATCTGATAACGAAGAAGCCGCTGTGGTTCATTTCCAGGGAGTAGCGGACTTTAAGGAAAAAGCTGAAACTCATACCCTTGATATTAAGAATCTCCGGTTGCAAATGAATCAAGGGACGTTGAGTGCGGAAGAATGCTATGAATCCTTCAAAAAGTTGGGAATAGATTATGGAAAACGGTTCCATGGCATCCGGGTAATCCATCAAGGTGAAGATCAACTTTTGGCAAGACTAAGCCTTCCTCATTCAGTCAAAGATACACAAAATGGATATGTTTTACATCCAAGCTTAATGGATTCCACACTTCAATCTTCTATCGGCTTGATGATCAATCATGGTGAACTTCAGGAAGGTAGTGAATCACAGCTTAAACTATCATTACCATTTGCTTTGGAATCCTTGGAAATCTTAGATTCTTGTCCATTAGAAATGTATGCCTGGATACGTCACTCTGGCGGTAAGGCATTATCAGACAAAGTTCAGAAACTTGACATTGACATTTGTAACGAACAAGGAAAAGTCAGTGTAAAGATGAAAGGTTTCTCCTCTAGAGTCTTAGAGGGTGAAATTGGAGCTTCTAAAGCCAATGATTCTATCGGGATATCACTTATAACACCGGTTTGGAATGAGAGTGCTGTGATGTCAAGTGAACCGCAACCATCAAAAGATACCATTATTTCAGGTTTAGATCCTAAAACACTGGAAGAGAAAACAGAGCAGTACCTGAAAAAGCAGTTTTCTTCTCAGCTTAAACTTCCCTTCTCTAAAATTGATGCGCAGGCGCCTTTCGAGAAATACGGGATCGATTCGATCTTTGCCATGGATTTAACTAATCAACTAGAAAAAATATTCGGTTCTCTTCCAAAAACTCTGTTTTTTGAATACCAAACCATTGCGGAATTGACTCGTTACTTTATGCAGTCGTATAAAGCGAAATTAGCATCTCTTTTTCAAGAAGATTCAGGTTTTCTTAAAGAGACAAAACCAATGGTCTTACCAGCCAATGCATCTGCCTTGAAAACCAAACAAAAAAGAAGAAGAGGGATATTTTCAGGCTTACAAACTTTCGGAGCCAGGGCTACCGCTTCAAGCCCATTAGAGATAGCCATAATCGGATTAAGCGGTCGTTATCCGGAATCAGCCAATGTGTTGGAGTATTGGAAAAATCTGCGAGATGGAAAAGATTGCATTATTGAGGTTCCTGAGGATCGCTGGAATTGGCGAGAGAATTTTAGTGAAGATTACGACGGTAAAGACGGTCCACTCTATAGTAAATGGGGCGGTTTTATTAAGGGTGTGGATGAATTTGATCCTCTGTTCTTTAACATATCCCCACGAGAGGCGGAGATGACTGATCCGCAAGAGCGTCTCTTTTTAGAACATGCCTGGATGGCGATGGAAGATGCGGGTTATACCAGGGAAACCTTGCAGATAGTCCAGGAGAAAGATCATGCAGGACAAGTGGGTGTTTATGTAGGTGTTATGTATGGAGAGTATCAGCTTTTTGGAGCAGAAGAGAGTCTAAAAGGTAATAGAATGGCATTTGCGAGTAGTCTTGCCAGTATTGCAAATCGGGTATCCTATGTTTTCAACCTTCATGGCCCCAGCATGACCGTAGATACCATGTGCTCATCTTCGTTAACTTCGATCCATCTTGCTTGTCAGGACTTAAAACAAGGAAGAACAAACTTGGCCCTTGCCGGAGGTGTGAATATAAGTATTCATCCTAATAAGTACCTGATGCTCAGTGCGGGGCAATTTATTTCTACCAAGGGTCATTGTGAAAGTTTTGGAGAAGGTGGGGATGGGTATATTCCCGGAGAAGGAGTAGGAGTTGTCTTGTTAAAGCGCCTGGATGAAGCCATCAGGGATGGTGATCAAATATACGGAATCATTCAAGGTAGTGCGATTAATCATGGTGGGAAAACCAATGGATATACGGTTCCTAATCCTAATGCGCAGCGTAATGCTATTGAAAGAGCGTTGTCAGAATCTGGGATTGATCCACGGCGTATAAGTTATATTGAAGCCCATGGGACAGGTACAAAACTAGGAGATCCCATTGAGGTTACGGCCCTCAGCCAAGCCTTTGAGAAATATACGCAGGAAAAGGGATTTTGTCTGATTGGTTCTGCAAAATCCAACATCGGTCATTGTGAAGGAGCTGCCGGAGTTGCCGGATTGACCAAGGTATTACTCCAGATGAAATACGGACAGATTACACCATCTCTTCATTCTTCTACTTTGAATCCTAACATTGACTTTAAAAATACCCCTTTTGTAGTCAACCAGGAGCGCACGAATTGGGATTGCCCTATTGTTGATGGAGAAGAACTTCCAAGAATAGCCGGTATTTCCTCCTTTGGAGCTGGAGGAAGTAACGCTCATCTGATTATAAAAGAGTATCAGGATTTTCAACGAAAAAATAAGGCCGCGATTACGGTCTCTAGTTTTCCTGTAATTGTCCCTTTCTCAGCAAGAACAAAAGAGCAATTATTCGAATTAGTCAGGAATATACTGCACTTTTTAAAAGAGCATGCTTTTGTACTAGGTTCTAAGAGTGCCATATGCAAGGATGCTACACAACAGGAACAAAGCAATCAAAATGAGCATTTTGATACTTCTTCATTGGATATAATTAACATCTCTTTTACCCTTCAGGTGGGACGAGAGGCAATGGAAGAGAGGGTGGGATTCATTGTAACTTCAATTCATGAATTAGAAGAGAAACTTGAGTCATATCTTTCTGGAAATCAAGAAATTGAAGAGTGTTATCAAGGGCAAGTTAAACGAAATAAAGAGACTTTAGGTGTATTTGCCACTAATGAAGAGTTACAAGAAGCAATAGAGAAATGGATTCAGCGAAGGAAGCTTTCAAACATCCTTGATTTATGGGTCAAGGGGTTGGTGTTGGATTGGAATAAACTTTATAGTGAAAGTAAACCCAAAAGGATTAGCCTGCCTACCTATCCTTTTGCAAGAGAACGATATTGGATTTCAAAAACGCACAGTAAAGGGACTATTGCCACAGCGGAAGGTTCTATTTCAGTAATTCACCCATTGCTTCACGAAAATACTTCAGATTTGTCAGAACAGCGTTTTACCACTTCTTTCACTGGTAAAGAGTTTTTCTTAACCCATCATCAAGTCAAAGGAGTAAAAGTCTTCCCAGGAGTAGGCTATCTGGAAATGGTACGAGCTGCAGTGGAAAAAGCTTCCGGAGTGATAGAAGAAGGAACAACCATTCACCTTAAGAATATTGTTTGGGCTCAACCCATTGTTATCGATGGTATTGCCAGGAAAGTTCATGTTGGATTGTATGATGAAGAGAGCGGCCTGATTCAATATGAAGTATATACAGAATCTGATAATGAAGAAGTTTCTGCTGTTCATTTCCATGGGCTAGCGGAATTAAGGGAAAAAGAAGACGTCCTTGCTCTTGATATCCAAAATCTCCAGTCTCAAATGAATCAAGGAACTTTGAATGCTAAAAACTGCTACCAGGCTTTTAAGAGGATGGGAATAAATTATGGTTAAGGATACCGTGGAATACAGGAAATCTATCAAGGAAAAAAACAGCTTCTGGCAAAACTGTGCCTTCCTTCTTCTATTAAAGAGGCACAAGACAAATATGTTCTTCATCCGAGTTTAATGGATTCAGCTCTTCAATCAACTATTGGCTTTATGCTCAGTAATGGTGCGCTATTAGATGGTAGAAAAGCTTTACTTAAACCATACCTTCCGTTTGCATTGGAATCATTGGATATCTTCTCCCCTTGTACATCTCAGATGTACGCATGGGTACGCCACTCAGACAGCTATGTGCCATCGGATAAAGTTCAAAAATTTGACATTGACATTTGTAACAAACAAGGAAACGTCTGTGTAAGAATGAAAGGTTTCTCATCTAAAGTCTTAGAGGGAGAACTTAGAGATCCTAAAGTAAACGATTCTATCGGAGTATTACTTGCAACGCCGGTTTGGAAAGAGATGGCCGTGCAGACGAGTGCAACACAACAAGAATATGCAGAACGTCTATTACTACTTTGTGAAATGCCGGAAGTTATGGCCAAGAAACTTCAATCTTTGATTCTAAGAAGTCATTGTGAGAACTTAAAATCAGAACAAGATAAAATCGAATCTTGCTTTACTGAGTATGCTATCCGTTGTTTTGAGATTATCCGGAAGATTTTAGAGAAGAAACCGCAAGGGATGATTCTTATCCAAATTTTAGTACATAATACCCAGGAACAATCACTTTTTGCCGGACTTTCAGGACTACTTAAAACGGCGACCCTAGAAAACCCAAAAATAGTAGGGCAACTTATCGAAATCAATACGGAAGAAACATTGGAAGGGCTACTCGCCATAGTTAATGAAAACAGCTGGCGCCCCCAAGATTCTCACATTCGGTATCAAGAGCATAAACGTCTTGTTGCAACTTGGAAGGAAGAGGCTGGTTTGAAACCCGCCCAACGATTACCCTGGAAAGACCAAGGTGTTTACATCATTACGGGAGGAATGGGAGGTTTAGGGATCTTATTTTGCAGAGAAATCCTAAGACAGACCAAAGATGCGAAAATCATATTAACGGGTCGTTCTGCGGTTTCTCCTCAAAGGCAATCTATTCTCGATGAACTAAAAGCACTGGGAGGAGAAGTTGACTACCAAAAAGTTGATGTCGCCAACCTGAATGAAGTCAATTTACTTGTTGAATCCATTCAATGTAAATATAAAAAACTTGATGGAATTCTTCACTGTGCCGGAGAGATTTCAGATAACTTTATTTTGAAAAAGAGAGCTGATGAGTTCAGAAAGGTCCTTCTACCAAAAGTCACAGGAACAATAAATCTGGATGAGGCTACCAGGGGTACTGAGCTGGACTTCTTCGTCTTGTTTTCTTCCTGCACTGCTGCAATTGGTAATATTGGTCAAGCTGATTATGCAACTGCTAATGCCTTTATGGATCAATTTGCAGTTTACCGGAACCGATTGGTCGATTTAAATGAGCGAAATGGACAAACCATTTCAATTAATTGGCCCTTGTGGAAAGAAGGTGGTATGGGTATCGATACTACCAGTGAAACAATGATGAAACAATTAACTGGAATGGTTGCCATGCAGACGGAAACAGGAATCCAGGCATTTTATCAAAGCTTAAATTCTAATCAATCGCAATCCATGGTGATGGAAGGAAACCTGCGTCAAATGCGCTCCCTACTCTTTGAAACAAATGGTGTTCTAGAGGAACAAGTGGATGAGAAGACCATTATTCCCTGTGTAGATCCTAAAACTCTGGAAGAAAAAACGGAACTGTACCTGAAGAAGCAGTTTTCTTCTCTGTTTAAACTTCCCATTTCTAAAATTGATGCACAAACACCTTTTGAGAAATACGGGATCGATTCGATCCTTGCCATGAATTTGACCAATCAACTGGAAAAAACATTTGGCCCTCTTTCAAAAACTCTTTTTTTTGAATATCAAACCATTGCAGAATTGACTTGTTACTTTATCAAGTCGTATGAAGAGAAATTTGCATCTCTTTTCCAAGAAGATGCTGGTTTTCTTAAAGAGACAAAACCCATGGCCTCATCAGCCAATGCATTTGCTTTGAAGACCAAACAAAAAAGAAGAAGGAGATTTTCAAACTTACAAACTCCTGGGGCCCTGGCGAATGCTTCCGGACCATTAGATATAGCTATAATCGGATTAAGTGGTCGTTATCCGGAATCAGCCAATATGCTGGCGTATTGGAAGAACCTGCGAGATGGAAAAGATTGTATTATTGAGGTTCCTGATGATCGTTGGAATTGGAGAGAATATTTTAGTGAAGATTACGGTAAAAGAGGTTCTCATTACAGTAAATGGGGGGGCTTTATTGATGGTGTGGATGAATTTGATCCTCTGTTCTTTAACATATCGCCACGAGAGGCGGATATGACAGACCCTCAAGAACGTCTCTTTTTAGAACATGCCTGGATGGCGATGGAAGATGCGGGTTATACCCGGGAACGTTTACAGATAGGCAAAGATAGTGAATTAAAAGGGCAAGTGGGTGTTTATGTAGGAGTTATGTTTGGAGAGTACCAACTCTTGGGCGCAGAAGAGAGCTTGAGAGGTAATCGGATAGGATTTGCGGGCAGTTTGTCTAGTATTGCGAATCGGGTATCCTATATTTTTAATCTTCATGGACCCAGCATGACCGTAGATACGATGTGTTCATCTTCGTTAACTTCGATCCATCTTGCTTGTCAGGACTTAAGACAAGGTAGAACAAACTTGGCCCTTGCCGGAGGTGTGAATATAAGTATTCATCCTAATAAGTATCTGATGCTCAGTACGGGGCAATTTATTTCTACCAAAGGTCATTGTGAAAGCTTTGGTGAAGGCGGAGATGGGTATATTCCAGGAGAAGGAGTAGGAGTTGTCTTGTTAAAGCGCCTGGATGAAGCTATCAAGGATGGCGATCACATATACGGAATCATTCAAGGCAGCGCGATCAATCATGGTGGGAAAACCAACGGATATACGGTTCCTAATCCTAATGCGCAGCGCAATGCTATTGAAAGAGTGTTGTCAGAATCGGGGATTGATCCACGGCATATAAGTTATATTGAAGCCCATGGGACAGGTACAAAACTAGGCGACCCCATTGAGATTGCAGCCCTTAGCCAAGCCTTTGGGAAATATACGCAGGAAAAGGGGTTTTGCCGGATTGGTTCAACAAAATCCAACATCGGTCATTGTGAAGGAGCTGCCGGAGTTGCCGGATTGACCAAGGTATTACTCCAGATGAAATACGGACAGATTGCACCATCTCTTCATTCTTCTACTTTGAATCCTAACATTGACTTTAAAAATACCCCTTTTGTCGTCAACCAGGAGCTCATGAATTGGGATTGCCCTATTATTGATGTAAAAGAACTTCCAAAAATAGCCGGTATCTCCTCCTTTGGCGCTGGAGGAAGTAACGCTCATTTGATTATAAAAGAGTATCAGGATTCTCAACGGAAAAACAAGGTCGCGATTTCGGCCTCTAGTTTTCCTGTAATTGTCCCTTTCTCCGCAAGAACAAAAGAGCAATTATTAGAATCTGCCAGGAATATGCTGCACTTTTTAAAAGAGCATGCTTTTGTACAAGATTCTAAGAATCCCATATACAAGGAATCCACTCAGCTGGAACAAGAAAATCAAAATGTGCCTTCTGGTACTTCATCATTGGATCTAATTAATCTATCTTTTACCCTCCAGGTAGGAAGAGAGGCTATGGAAGAGAGGCTAGGTTTCATTGTTTCTTCAATAAAAGAGCTTGAGGAAAAACTGGAAGCGTATCTTTCTGGGGATCAAGAAATTGAAAAGTGTTATCAAGGACAGGTAAAACGAAACAAAGAGACTTTAGGAGTATTTACAGCTAATGAAGAGTTACAAGAAGCGATAGAGAAATGGATTCAGCGAAGGAAACTCTCAAGCCTCCTTGATTTATGGGTCAAGGGGTTGGTGTTGGATTGGAATAAACTTTATGGTGAAACCAAACCCGAAAAGATCAGTTTGCCCACTTATCCTTTTGCAAAAGAAAGATATTGGATTTCAGAAACCCAAGGTAAGGGGTTCATTGCAACTGCAGGATCTTATATTCACAGAATTCATCCTCTGCTCCATGAAAACAATTCTGATCTTTTAGAACAACGCTTTACCTCTACCTTTACAGGTAAAGAATTCTTCTTAAACGATCACAAAATCAAAGGAGAAAAAGTCCTTCCCGGGGTATGCTATTTAGAGATGGTACGAGCGGCAGTGGAAAAAGCTTCTGGAAGAATAAATGAAGGAATGTCCGTTCTCTTCAAAAATATTGTTTGGGCGCAGCCCATTGTTGTAATTGGTTCCACCCAAAAAGTACATATCGGAATGTTTGGAGAAGACGATGGTCAGATCCGATATGAGGTCTATACGGAATCAAAGAATGGAGAAGAATTAATTGTTCACTTCCAGGGAGCTGCGGAATTTAAGAAAAAAAAAGAACCCACTACTCTTGATATTCAGAAACTTCATTTTCAAATGAATCATGGCGCCTTGAGCGCAGAAGATTGTTATCAAGCATTCAAAGAGATGGGAATAGATTATGGAGAAGGACACCAGGGCGTCAGGGAAATATATCTAGGGGAAAATCAACTACTAGCAAAGCTAAACCTTCCTTCTTCAGTTAAAGAGACACAAAATGAATACGTCTTGCATCCAAGTTTAATGGATGCTACGCTTCAATCCACCATTGGACTGATGCTTAAAAGTGATGCATTCGCGCATGGTAGCAAAGTACAACTTAAACCGTCCCTACCATTTGCATTGGAGTCGTTGGAAATATTTGCCCCTTGTACTTTTGAAATGCACGCCTGGGTACGCTTCACAGGTGCTTGCACACTATCAGGTGAAATCAAGAAACTGGATATTGACATTTGTGATGAACAAGGAAATGTTTGTGTGAAAATGCGAGGGTTTTCGTCTAGAGTCTTAGAGGGTGAAATTGAAACACCTAAAGAAAACGATTCCATAGGGACATTACTTGAGACACCTGTTCTGAAAAAGACAGACGTGCAGATAAGTACAACTTTACTATCTCAACCTGCTCTCAAGAAAAAGAGTCCACTTCCTCAAGCAGAACTATGTAGTAGCATTGATACAGAAAGTTTGCTGTCTAAAGTCCAGAGCATACTCATTCAATCAGTATCAAAGACATTGAAATTAAATCAGCAAGATATTGACTTGGAAGGAAAACTTGATGAATATGGCTTTGATTCGATCACTTTGACAGATCTAACCAACCAGCTTAACCAAAAATATAATTTAGTATTGGCACCTACGGTATTTTTTGAACATTTAACCATTGGAAGTCTTGCGAACTACCTTATAAGTGAACATGAATCTGTTTTTGCAGAACAGTTTCGCATGGAAACAAAGGCACCATCTTTGAGTGAGGTATTAGGTGACAAAGAAAAACCGTCATTCACCTTGAAAGGAAGACGACCTCGATTTGTGACAACTAAAGATATTGTGGGTAAAGCACAGGAAATTGAACCCATTGCAATCGTAGGAATGAGCGGCTGTTTTCCTGAGGCAGAGAATCTTGATCAATTCTGGCAAAACCTTGTGGAAGGGAAAGACTGTATCTCACAAATCCCTAAAGAGCGTTGGGATTGGAAGACCTTGTATGGTGATCCTCATCAAGAAGTGAATAAATGTAGTATTAAATGGGGTGGATTTATCAACAATCTATTTGAGTTTGATCCTCTGTTTTTTGGGATTTCACCAAGAGAAGCCGAGTTGATGGACCCTCAACAAAGGCTTCTGATGACCTATGTCTATCTGGCTATAGAAGATGCGGGGTACAGTGTAAAAACTCTTTCCGGAAGCAATACAGGGATTTTTGTAGGAACAGGGAGTAGCGGATATAGTGGAATAATTGAAAAGGCAGGCACTGCCATTGAGGGTTATACGTCAACAGGGATGATACCTTCGGTAGGTCCGAACAGGATGAGTTATTTCTTGGATTTTCATGGGCCTAGTGAACCCATTGAAACTGCTTGTTCATCATCTTTAGTTGCTATTCATAGAGCATTGCAGGCAATGGAGTGTGGAAGTTGCGATGCGGCTATTGTGGGAGGTGTCAATGCCATTCTCACACCAGAAGCTCATATCAGTTTTAATAAGGCAGGGATGTTGTGTGAAGATGGTAGGTGCAAGACTTTTTCCACTCAAGCTAATGGCTATGTCCGCGGAGAAGGAGTAGGAATGCTGTTTCTTAAGCGGCTGAGTCATGCAGAAACTGATAGTGATCACATTTATGGTCTCATTCGGGCAAGTGCGGAAAATCATGGAGGCAAGGCAAACTCTTTGACAGCTCCGAATCCAAAAGCGCAGACAGAGCTCCTTAAAGCAGTCTATAAAAAATCAGGATTAGATCCCAGGACGATCAGTTATATAGAAGCCCATGGCACAGGTACGGAATTAGGAGATCCCATTGAAATTAAAGGACTGAAAACAGCATTTAATGAACTATACCATGAATTTGGTTACGATGCTGCCAGGGAGTCCCATTGTGGAATCGGGTCTGTAAAAAGCAACATAGGTCATTTGGAGTTAGCCGCTGGAGTTGCGGGAGTGATCAAAGTTTTACTGCAGTTTAAACACAAAAAACTTGTGAGTACTCTTCATTGTAAGGAGGTAAACCCCTACATAGATTTAAGAAATACGCCTTTTTACATTTTGCAAGAAAGTAAGGATTGGAACTGCTTAAAAGATGAATCAGGGTTTGAAATTCCGAGGCGGGCTGGAGTCAGCTCATTTGGTTTTGGAGGAGTGAACGCACATGTTGTATTAGAAGAGTATTGTGCAAAAAGGAGTGAATCTAATGCAATTATTGAGATTCAAACAAAAGATACCTTCATCGTACCCCTTTCGGCTAGAACAAAAGAACAATTAGAACAACGGGCAAGAGATCTATTTGAGTTTCTTCATGTCTCTTCATTAATTGACCTACAATCACTTGCATATACCCTCCAGGTCGGAAGAGATGCAATGGAAGAGAGGTTAGGATTCGTTGTTACTTCCATGAAAGAGCTAGAAGAAAAACTGGCTGCTTATATTTCTGGAAACCAAGAAATTGATGACCTTTATCAAGGAGAGGTTAAACGAAATAAAGAGACCCTAGCTGTATTTACAGCAGATGAAGATTTACAAAAAGCCATAGAGTCCTGGATTAATAAAGGAAAATATTCAAAGATTTTAGGTTTATGGGTTAAGGGGTTGGTATTGGACTGGAATAGGTTATATGGTGAAACAAAACCAAAACGTATCAGTCTGCCGACCTATCCTTTTGCGAAAGAACTGTACCGGATTTCAGAAACCCATGGCAATGGGATTATACCAAGAGCAGGATTCTCTGTTTCAGTTATTCATCCACTATTGCACGAAAATAGTTCAGATTTATCAGAACAGCGCTTTTCTTCAACTTTCACAGGTAAAGAGTTCTTCTTAAACGATCATAAAGTCAATGGAGAAAAAGTTCTCCCGGCAGTATGCTATTTAGAGATGGCACGTGCTGCAGTTGAAAAAGCGTCAGGAGAGATAAACGAAGGAATGACCATTTACCTGAAAAATATTGTGTGGGCTCAACCTATATTCGTAAATGGTTTTTGTCAGAGAGTACACATCGGATTGTATGGTGAAAACGACGGTCAGATACAATATGAAGTCTATACGGAATCAGAAAATCAAGAAGAAATTGTTCACTCCAATGGCGTAGCAGAACTTAAGAAAATAGAAGATGCCCATCATCTTGATATTCAAAACCTCCTGACACAAATGAATAAAGGAACCTTGAAGGCCGATATTTGCTATAAAGCCTTTAAGAATATGGGAATAGTTTATGGAGATGGACACCGAGGAATCCGGGAAATATACCAGGGAGAAAATCAGCTTATTGCAAAACTGTATCTTCCATCATCTGTTCACGACACACGAGATGAATATGTTCTGCATCCAAGCTTAATGGATGCCGCACTTCAATCATCTATTGGATTTCTACTCAAAAATGGTGATTTATCCCACTGTTGCGAAACACTATTGAAAGCCTCCATACCATTTGCATTAGAATCATTGCAAATATTGGCTCCTTGTACTTTTGAGATGTACGCCTGGGTACGTTACTCCGTGGGTTGTACACCTTCGGATAAAGTCCAAAAACTGGATATTGATATTTGTGATGAACAAGGAAATCTCTGTGTGGAAATGCTAGGATTTTCTTTCAGTGTGTTAGTGGAAGAACCCCGTTCCCAACAAAAAATAGAATTAGATAAAACACAAACAGAAAATCTTGTGACTGAGTATAAAAAAAGAACTTTTTATCATGATCTTCCATTGCTACGGGATCATAGTGTCTCTGGAACTCCTTTGTTAATGGGAGCAGCCTATTTATCCATGATGATTGAAGTGGGCAATGAAATTCTCAATGGCAAGAGTTTTTCTATAGAAAAAGTTCTTTACGCAAGTCCACTTAGTTTGGATGTTGCAGAAACAGCAGAAGTATTTTTACAAGGTAAATCCTTTGACAATAAAATCTATTTTTCTGCAGTTTACTCAAAAAATAATGAAAATCAACAAACAGAAGCAGCAGAGGGAGTTTTAGATTTAGTTTCTACATCTTTGACTGGAAAAGATTTGTTTGTTAACTATGTAAACAACTCTACTTTGATTCGTAATGGAAGTTTATTTTATAGTCAACCAAAACAAAAATTCTATGGAAGTTGTCTGTATAGTGTTCAAAAAGTTTACAATATCAATGAAAGTAAAGTGGTAGGAAAGATACAACTAACAGAAACTATGATTAAAGAGTTACCTGACTATGTAATTCACCCATCTGTTATTGATGCGTGTCATGTCATTTCTACTTTCTCTTTGACTACTGAAATAGATCTTTTAGTTGAAAATCATGCGATGCCAATTATGATTGAGAAAGTAGTAGTGAAAGGTGATTCTTCGAAATTTCAAAATAGTGAATATTTTTGCATTGCTGAAAAGAAACTGAACAACAATAAGATTGCTAAAATAGACCTTCAGTTATTTTCTATGGATGGAGAATTACTATGTTTAATGGAAGGATTTACAACAAAAAAAATAATTCAAAACTTGGTAGAACAGCGGTCTATTATTAATGAAGCAAACGATTCCATTGGGACACTACTTGTAACTCCGGTTTGGAAAGAAACTGAAATACTACCTGGTACATTTCAACAAGAATACGGAGAGCACAAGGTTATGCTTTGTGAAATGCCTGCAGTTAAGGCAAATGAACTTCAATCTTTGATTCCGGGAAGTCATTGTGAGAACTTAAAATCAGAAAAAGATCAAATCGAATTACGCTTTACCAAGTATGCTATCCGCTGTTTTGAGATTATCCGGAAAACTTTAGAGAAGAAACCACAAGTGCGTGTTCTTTTTCAAATTTTTGTACCAAATACTCTGGAACAATCACTTTTTGCCGGGCTTTCAGCACTACTTAAAACCGTGAATCTGGAAAATTCTAAAATGATTGGCCAACTTATAGAATGCAATCCGGAAGAAGCCTGCGAGAGCATACTCGGTATAGCCAAAGAAAACAGCAGATGTCCCCAAGATTCTCACATTCGTTATAAAGAGCATAAGCGTCTTCTTGCCTATTGGAATAACGTAGGTGAGGGCTTAAAACCTGCTCAACTATCACCCTGGAAATACAATGGTGTTTATCTCATTACTGGAGGGTTAGGAGCTTTGGGGATTTTGTTTGCCAGAGAAATTCTAAGAGAGACCAAAGATTCAAAAATCATATTAACAGGCCGTTCAGTGCTTTCTCCTCAAATGCAATCCGTTCTCGATAAACTAAAAGTGCTGAGAGGAGATGTTGACTACCAAACCGTAGATGTTTCTAACCTGGAGTAAGTTAAATCACTCGTTGAGTTTATTCAAGGTAAATATAGAAGACTTGATGGAATCATTCACTCTGCCGGAGTGATTTCAGACAACTTTATTTTGAAAAAAACAGCGGAGGAATTCAAAAAGGTATTTGCTCCGAAGATCACTGGTACAGTAAATCTTGATAAAGCAACAGAAGATATCAAACTTGACTTTTTTGTCCTATTTTCTTCTTGCGCTGGGGCAATTGGTAATATAGGGCAAGCTGATTATGCAACAGCGAATGCCTTTATGGACCGGTTTGCAGACTACCGCAATCAACTTGTTTCCTTAAAAGACCGAAAAGGAAAAACTATTTCCATTAATTGGCCACTATGGCGCGAAGGTGGTATGGTAGTGGATGCTGTAAGTGAAGAGCAGATGAAGCAATCCACTGGAATGATTGCTATGCAAACAGAAACCGGAATTCAGGCATTTTATAAAAGCTTAAACTCCAACCATTCCCAAATCTTGGTTATGGAAGGTTTGGTTTCTAAAATGAGAAAGACTCTATTTTCTCAAACTACACTGCAAAAAGAGAGTACCTATCCCCAGTCGGCAACTGTCAGTAAGATTAATACAGTGAGTCTGTTGGCAAAAATCCAGATCATGCTCATACAAGAAGTATCAAAAACCATAAAACTAGATCTCCAAAAAATACAATTGGACGTAGAGCTGGATAAATATGGTTTTGATTCTATTATTTTGATGGATTTTGCTAAGCTGCTCAACAAAAAGTATAAACTGGAACTTATGCCAACAATATTCTTCGAATATTCCACTATTAGAACCTTTGCAGAGTACCTTGCCAGAGAACACGAATCCATCTTTGTAAAACATTTCAACGGGGAGTTTAGTGCTCGAACTTCAGATGAAGCAAGAAAAAGTAAAGAAGATGTCGTTTCGAGTATTATAAAAAGGCGCGCAGGTTTTGCCAGAATAAGGCCGGTTATAAACTCAGTTTCAGAAATTAAGCCCATTGCAGTTATTGGGATGAGTGGTCTTTTTGCGGAATCACATAATGTAGAGCATTTTTGGCAAAATATAGAAAGTCGAAAAAATTTAATCAAAGAAGTTCCATTCGATCATTGGGATTATGGGCCCTGGTATGACTCAAATCCGGAAGCAAAAGATAAGACCTATTGTAAATGGGGAAGCTTCATAGATGGAGTTGATCAATTTGATGCCTCATTTTTTAATATTTCTCCTCGAGAAGCAGAGTGGATGGATCCTCAGCTTCGTCTATTATTAGAAAGCGTTTATAAATGCAGTGAAGATGCTGGCCTGATAACACAGATTCGTGGCAGTGATACGGGAGTTTTTGTCGGTGTTTGTTTTCATGATTATGCAGATAAAATATCGGAATTGAATTTGCCTATTGATCCTTATGTAGGAACGGGCAATTCACAAACAGTGATCGCCAATCGTGTCTCTTTTCATTTTGGCTTGACTGGGCCAAGTGTCTCAGTTGATACTGCTTGTTCTTCCTCCCTATTTGCGCTCCATCAAGCGTGTCAGGCCATCCGAAATCAAGAATGCAAGATGGCGTTTGTTGGTGGTGTAAATTTATTACTCTCTTCATGGCATTATCGGTATTTCTCAAGCATTGGTGCTTTGTCACCTACTGGACGCTGTCATACCTTTGATGCGAAAGCGGATGGATACATCCCAGGAGAGGCGATTGCCAGCATTCTACTCAAACCACTGGATCAAGCGATAAAAGATGGTGATACGATCTATGCTGTAGTAAAAGGTTCTGCTGCATTACATGGCGGAAGTACACCCTCTTTAACTGCGCCCAGTGTTTCCGGTGAGAAAAACGTAATTACAACTGCCTGGAAAGATGCAGATATTGATCCGTCAACACTGAGCTATATAGAAGCTCATGGAACGGGTACGAAATTGGGCGATCCTGTTGAAATTGCTGCTTTAACAAAAGCATTTCAGGAATTTACTCCAGAAAAGGGTTTCTGTGCCATAGGCTCAGCAAAGGCTAACATCGGTCATTCAGAAGGTGCCGCTGGGATAACGGGAATCATCAAGGTTATCATGCAAATGAGGAAACAAATAATTCCGGCTATGCCTTTCTTTAAAGAGCTAAATCCGTATATTCAATTAAATCGATCCGCATTGTTTATCAATGAAAAAAATATCCCCTGGCAGGCTTCGTTCCCGAATCCAAAAAGAGCAGGAATTAGTGGTTTTGGGTTTTCTGGTGCATATGCACATGTAGTTCTAGAAGAATATCATCCAAAAAGGAGTGAAGTTCCTTCCAGCATTAATGTTCAGACAAAAGATCCTGTTATCATTCCGCTTTCGGCGCGGACGAAAGAGCAATTAGAGCTACGGGCAAGGGATTTATTCCAGTTCTTAAGTTCTTCTCTGCAGTTACCTGTAAAACTACCTAATAAGGATAGCAAAGAACAGTTAGGGTTCAAGACCCAATTGGAAAAGAAGATAGTTGAAATACTATCGAATCTTCTCAATGTAGAAAGAGATACACTGGCTACAGGGCAAAGCTTTTCAGACTATGGTGCTGAACTTATTCATATGACTAAACTATTTGAAACTATTTGCCAGGAATACGGTTTTGAATTGGATTTAGATGAATGGATTAAGCATGATTCGATGGAATCCTTACTTCTCTATTGTTTAGGTGCGGGAAAAGAGTCTCCTAACCAATCTATAGCAACAATTCCCGTTGTAGACTTGCAATCCCTCGCTTATACCCTTCAGGCAGGTAGAGAAGCAATGGACGAGAGGTTAGTCTTTGTTGTTACTTCGATCAAAGAGCTAGTAGAAAAACTGGGGGCATACCTTGCAGGAGAGCAAGAAATTGAAGATTTCTATCAAGGAGAGGTTAAGGGAAATAAAGAGACTTTAGGGGTATTTGCAACTAATGAAGAGTTACAAGAAGCGATAGAGAAATGGATTCAGCGAAGGAAGCTCTCAAACATTCTTGATTTATGGGTTAAAGGTTTGGTGTTGGACTGGAACAAGTTTTATGGTGAAACTAAACCCAAACGCATCAGTTTGCCCACCTATTCATTTGCTAAAGAAAGATATTGGATACCGGAAACCCAAAGTAATGCAGTTCCCTTAAGATCAGGAACAGGTGTTTCGATGATACATCCTCTGCTTCAAGAAAACACCTCGGATTTAACCGAGCAACGGTTTACTTCCACTTTTACCGGTAAAGAGTTTTTCTTAAACGATCACAAAATCAAAGGAGAAAAAGTCCTTCCCGGAGTATGCTATCTGGAAATGGCACGAGCCGCGGTGGAGAAGGTTTCGGGAGAGATAAAAGCTGGAACGGCCATTTACCTTAAAAATGTCGTTTGGGCTCAACCCATTGTTGTCGATGTCTCTGGTCAAAAAGTACATATTGGATTGATTGGCGAAGACGATGGTCAGATCCAATATGAGGTATATACAGAATCAGATAGTGAAGAAGAAGTTGTTGCTCACTCACAAGGGATAGCTGAAGTTAGAACTAAAGAAGAGGCTCCTCCACTTGATATTCATAATCTCCAGTCTCTAATGAATCAGGGAACCTTGAATGCTCAAAGCTGCTATCAAGCCTTCGAAGAGATGGGGATTGGTTATGGAGATGGACACCGGGGGATCCAAGAAATCCATAAAGGAGAAAATCAGCTTCTGGCAAGGTTAAGTATTCCTTCTTCGGTTCAAAATACACAAAGTGAATATGTCCTGCATCCAGGTTTAATGGATTCTGGGCTTCAATCATCTATCGGATTGATGCTCAAACATAAGGTACTATCGGATGGTAGTCAATCAGTAAGTTCCGGGAGCGAACTTCTACTGGGCATTGGTAGATGGTCGCTTAGACCATCCCTTCCATTTGCCATGGACTCTATGGAAATCTTAGGCTCTTGTACATCCAAGATGTACGCCTGGGTACGCTACTCAGGTCACAGCACTCCATCGGATAAAGTCCAAAAACTGGATCTCGATATGTGTGACGAACAAGGAAATGTCTGTGTTAAAATGCGAGGTTTTTTTTCACGAACGCTTGAGGGAGAGCTTGGGACGTTAAAACAAAAACCTGTTGCACATACGACCCATAAAGAGATCCGGACTGGTTTGGAATCATTCGCTTCTGACAGAGATCCAAGTACCTCTTCTGACCATCAAGAGTCTCTACGGGAAAAAAGTGTTTCCTATTTTCAAAAGCTGGTTGCAGAAACCCTGAAAACAAGTCCTCAACAGGTAGAATCGCATAAACCGCTCGAAGAGTATGGGCTCGATTCCATCTTGGTGGTTCAGTTAACCAAGCAACTACGAAAAGTATTTCCGGAAGTAACGAGTACTCTATTTTTTGAGGCGCAAAGTATTGATGGATTAGTGGATTATTTCTTGGAAAACAGAAGAGAGGAGTTGCTGAGAATGCTACCACTGGAAACAGTGGAATCCTTTCAGGATCACGTTTCTCCATTCTCTGGTTCTTCCACCACAAAAAGCTGGAAATCGGTCCGTAAGGTAAAAAGAAGTCGGCCGCACTCTTTTGATGCTATCCATTCAGGTTCCGGACATATTCATTCTCTCTTTGATGTTGCTATTATTGGGATGAGCGGACGCTATCCTAAGTCAAAAAACCTGGAAGAGTTTTGGAAGAATCTATCCCAAGGGGTTAATTGTGTTGAAGAGGTCCCTAAAGATCGTTGGAATTGGGAAGAATATTATGACACTAAAAAAGGAAAGCCAGGAAAAATCTATACCAAGTGGGGGGGCTTCTTGGAAGACATCGATAAATTTGATCCCTTATTCTTTCACATTTCACCGAGAGAAGCCGAACGAATGGATCCTCAGGAACGCCTCTTTTTAGAAGCCTCTTACCAATCAATAGAGGATGCCGCATATACTCCTGATAGTTTAGGTAAGACTCGTAAGATAGGAGTCTTTGTAGGGGTAATGAATTCCCGGTACTCACCTCAACCTTTATATTTCTCCATTGCCAATCGGATTTCGTATCTTCTTAATTTTCAAGGTCCATCTATGGCAGTAGATACGGCCTGTTCTTCGTCTCTAACGGCTATCCATTTAGCCTTAGAAAGTCTTTATAGCGGATTGAGTGAGTGTGCGATTGCGGGGGGAGTCAATCTCATTATTGACCCGGTTCACTATTTAGGGCTGACAGAAATGACAATGTTATCCGGCGGTAATGAATGTAGGTCCTTTGGAGAGCAAGCCGATGGATTTGTTGACGCGGAAGGAGTAGGGGCTATTGTCCTTAAACCCTTAAAGCAGGCAGAACAAGACAGTGACCATATTTATGGAGTATTGAAAGGGTCTGCCGTTAATGCCGGAGGCAAAACGAACGGGTACACAGTCCCCAATCCAAAAGCTCAGGCGATCTTAGTCTTAGAGGCGTTAGAACGATCCAAGGTTAGTGTAGAACAGTTAAGTTATGTTGAGGCCCATGGAACAGGAACATCCCTGGGAGATCCCATTGAAATTGCAGGTTTGACCCGTGCATTTCGAGAAAAGAGTGATGGAAAGCAATTTTGTTCCATTGGATCGGTAAAATCAAATATTGGTCATTGTGAAAGTGCGGCGGGTATTGCCGGGGTTACCAAGATTCTGCTGCAGCTGCAACATGAGCAACTGGTTCCCTCTCTTCATTCTCATGTACTGAACCCGGAAATTGATTTTACTCAGACACCTTTTCAGGTGCAACAGAGGTTAGAAGAGTGGAAACGTCCGCAACGAAACGTAAATGGAACGATAGAGGAGACATCCCGTATTGCAGGCATCTCTTCGTTTGGTGCGGGAGGAGCCAATGCTCATGTGATTATAGAGGAGTATAGACCCTATTCACTGAGAATCAGTGAAAATAGAGCTCCTGGTTTGAATTTATCACCGGTAATAATTCCTATCTCTGCACGTACCAGGGAACAGCTCGATGAGATAGTGGTTCAATTGATTCATTGGATTCAGAATTCATCGGACCAAACAGATCTTCAGGAGATTGCTTATACACTACAAACCGGTCGAGTAGCAATGGAAGAGCGACTTGGATTGTTAGCCTCTTCTGTTAAGGATTTGGAACGCAAATTGAAACAGCAACAAGCAGGTGAGGAAGGCATTCCGAATATCTATCGTGGGGAGGTTAAAAGGAATAAGGAAGCGCTATCGTTAATTATTGCTGATGACGATATGAAGCAGACAGTTGAGCTCTGGGTTACCAAGAAGAAATATGCGAAACTTCTTGATTTATGGGTTAAGGGGGTGCCGTTGGACTGGAACAAACTCTATGGTGAAACTAAACCGAAACGCATCAGTCTGCCCACATATCCATTTGCAAGAGAACGGTACTGGATTCCAGAAACGCAAGGTAAATTGTTCACCGCAACCACAAAAGGTTCTGTTTCTATAATTCATCCTCTATTGCATGAAAATACTTCTGATTTATCAGAACAACGTTTTACCTCTACTTTCACTGGGAACGAGTTTTTCTTAAACGATCATCAAGTTAGAGGAGAAAAAGTCCTTCCAGGAGTATGCTATCTGGAGATGGCCAGAGTAGCAGTAGAAAAAGCTTCTGGAGAAAGTGATGAGGGTATGGCCGTTTACCTCAAAAATGTTGTGTGGACACATCCCATTGTTGTTGATGGTTCAGTCAAGAAAGTACATATCGGATTATCTGGAGACGATAGCAATCAGATCCAATATGAAGTTTATACTGAATCTGATAACGGAAAAAAGTTAATAGTTCACTCTCAGGGAGTAGCGGAAGTTAGGGAAAAAGAAGAGGTCTCACATCTTGATATGCAGGAACTCCAGTCACAAATGAATCAAGGAACCTTGGATGCGGATAGCTGCTATCAAGCCTTTAAAGAGATGGGAATAGATTATGGAGGGGGACACCAAGGAATCCATGAAATCCATCAAGGAGAAAATCAGGTTCTTGCAAGATTAAGCCTTTCTACTTCTGTTCAAGATACACAAAGTGATTATGTCCTGCATCCGTGTTTGATGGATTCCGCGCTTCAATCATCTATTGGATTAATGCTAAAAAATGGTAAATTATTGGAGAGTTGCGAGACGCTACTGAAACCATTGCTGCCCTTTGCACTGGAATCCCTGAGAATCGTAAGTTCTTGTACATCCAAGATGTACGCCTGGGTACGCTACTCAGGCGAGGGCGCACTATCGGCCAAAGTCCAGAGAATAGACATTGACCTCTGTGATGAACAAGGAAACGTTTGTGTAAAGATGAGAGGATTCTCGTTACGGACGCTTGAAGGAGGGCTTAGAATATTAAAACAAAGGCCTCTTGTAGATACGCCCCGTGATGGAACCTGGATTGGTTTGCATTCATTTGCCCCTGTCTGGGAGACAATTGCACCTGAACTAAAAGGCAGGATTAATGTCTCTTCCGAGATAAAAATACTCTTACTTGGAGCGAATCACCTGCAGCTAACCTGGATTCAGAAATCCTATCCAAACGCCGCTCTTTTAGAATTGTCTTTACAATCAACAATCGAGGAGATTCAAGAAAAGCTGAAAAATTGCTCATTTGATCATTTATTGTGGATAACTCCTGATACTTCTCAAACTACGGATAAGTATTCTTTGACTGCGCAACAAGAGCAAGGGGTGCTTAAGGTTTTTCGTATAGTAAAGGCCCTTTTGGGTTTAGGGTATGCTGCCAGAGAGATTGAGTGGACAATTATAACTAACAAAACACAGTTAGTAAAAAAGAGAGAGCCGATTTCTCCAGCGCACGCGGGAGTATTTGGTCTAATCGGAAGCCTGGCTAAAGAGGTACCTCACTGGAAACTTCGTTTACTGGATCTAGATTCCCTAGAATCAGTTTCTGCTTATGAATGTCTTATCCTTCCCTGGGATAAGCATGGAAATGGATTTGCTTATCGGAACAAAGAGTGGTTTCGGCAGGAATTAGTTAGTGTTAAAACGTTGAATCAAGAAACTTCATTGTACAGAAAAGAGGGAGTGTATGTAGTTATTGGGGGCGCTGGTGGTGTTGGTGAAGTGTGGAGTCGGTTTATGATAGAGCATTACGAAGCCCATATTGTCTGGATTGGGAGAAGGGAAGAAAATGACGTCGTAAAAGGGAAAATCAACTCTCTTAGTATGTCCGGAAATAAGCCCCTTTATATTCAAGCAGATGCCGCAAAGTTAGATTCCTTACAGCAGGCATTTCGAAAGATTCAGGCAACTTATCCCAAGATTCATGGTGTTGTCCATTCTGCCATAGTACTTCAAGATCAAAGCCTTGCCCAAATGACAGAATCAAGATTTAGAGTTGGCTTTTCTGCTAAAGTCGATGTGAGTGTGAATATGGATACTGTTTTTGGAAACGAAGAGCTAGATTTCATGCTCTTTTTTTCTTCTATGATATCTTTTATTAAGGCTCCCGGTCAATCCAACTATGCCGCCGGCTGCACTTTTAAAGACAGCTTTGCCCAAATGTTGCAGCAGAGTCGCTCGTATCCAGTAAAGATAATGAATTGGGGATACTGGGGTAGTGTGGGTATTGTAACCGATGAGTCTTATAACAAACGCATGGAGCGCGCGGGGATCGGTTCTATTGAACCCCGGGAAGCCATGGAAACTCTCCAAACTTTGGTAAATTCTAAAGTAAGTCAGATAGCTCTGATCAAGACCATAGGAGCTCAAGCTGTTGAGGCTTTTCATGTAAGGGAAGAGATGAGCTGTTACCCCAAGGTTTCAGATTCGGTACTGCCTCAATTGAAAGAGAGTCTGCCCAGGCAAGATTCACTGAAACAGCTTTCTGCTCTGGATGGGGGGCTGCAGACAGAGGCAATGGATTCTCTACTCGGCGAATTCCTTTCTGCCACACTTACCTCTTTAGGGTTGTTTACTAAGGGGATTTCAGAATTTCGAGATTTATCCTTAACAAAACAACCTGCACCATTTTATGAACGATGGTTACGTACCAGTATTAGCTACCTGCAGAAAGAGAAATTACTCAGCAGGGAATATACCGTTACGCGTAAAGTCAGAGATCTGTCTCTCTTGTGGGAAGAGTGGGAAAAGGAAAAAACCGAATGGATGAAGAATCCAGATCAACAAGCCCAGGTTGTATTACTGGAGGCCTGTCTGACATCATTGCCATATATCTTGAGTGGAAGTAAGCTTGCTACCGATGTGATGTTTCCTGACCCTTCCATGAGATTAGTGGAGGGCATTTACCGGGGAAATCGGCATTCTGATTACTTTAATGAAGTGCTGGGCAACACCCTGGTAGAGGCCATTCGACAAAAACTAAAGAGTGACAGGGGTTCTAAGATACGGATCCTTGAAATTGGAGCGGGTACAGGGGGAACGACAGCGAAACTCCTCGCCATGTTAGAAGAGTTTTCGGAGTTTATAGAGGAATACTGCTACACGGATCTGTCCAAAGCCTTTTTGATGCATGCCGAGAAAAACTATCAACCCGGGTTTCCAGCCCTTACTACCTCCATCTTTGATGCATCTAAGTCCCTGGCGGGACAATCCGTAGCCAAAGATCGTTACGATTTTGTAATTGCCGCTAATGTTTTACATGCAACACCAAATATCAGAGAAACTATACGCAATACTAAATCGACCTTAAAAAATCAAGGAATTCTGTTGCTCAATGAAATTAGCAGTTGGTCACTATTTACCCATCTGACATTTGGTTTACTTGAGGGGTGGTGGTTGTATGAAGACGCTGCACTTCGATTGGAAGGCTGCCCGGGATTAAGTCCTGAGACATGGCAAGAGGTTTTAGAAGAAGAGGGTTTTGAGTCGATCTTTTTCCCGGCTCAAAACGCTCATAAGTTTGGGCAGCAGATTATTGCTGTTGGCAGTGATGGAATAGTGCGGCAAAGAGTAGTTAAAGATATCCAACTACAGGATAACGTAGTGTCAAAACGTAATAAAGAGTCGATTACTTCCATTCGGACTATTGTACCTCAAGTGGTGTCTCCAACAAAAATAGAGAATAAAGCATGGAATGGTTCGTCCTACTCAGGAAATGTTACCGATCAGATGAGGAAGGACTATACGAGTCAAATCATTACAGAAAAACTTTCAGAGGCATTAAAAGTAGAGCTAAGTGCGATTGATTACGATGAATCCTTTGCTGATTATGGGTTAGATTCCATTACAGGAGTCAATCTCGTTCAAGTGGTCAATGCAACACTGCAAATTGAACTGGAAACAACAAGCTTATTCGAACATAATTCTGTAAATGAACTTACAAAATACATTTTATCAACGTGGGAAGAAACAATTACAAAAAAGTTCTGTTCATCCAAAGGGATTGTTCAAAGAAGTAGTTGCCTGCCAAACAACGAACCTGCTCCATCTAAATTATCATCAAAGCGTCGCTTTTTAAAAAATATTGATAATTCTAAGGATAGAAATAGATCCTATACAACAGATGATTCCATTGCCATTATCGGTATGAGTGGACGTTTTGCCCAATCAGAATCCTTAGAGGAATTTTGGGAGAATCTCAAAGAGGGAAAAGACTTGGTGAAAGAGGTATCTCGTTGGAGGTGTTCTGATTGTGTTGCCTCTGCATCTTTGGGGCAAGAATACTGCAGTCAAGGAAGTTTTATAGATTCCATCGCACTCTTTGCTCCACTGTTTTTTAAGATTTCATCCGAAGAAGCTACCTATATGGATCCTCAACAACGGTTGTTCCTGGAAGAGTCCTGGAAAGCGTTAGAAGATGCAGGGTATGCGGGAAAGAGTATGGAAGGAAAAGAGTGTGGTGTTTATGTGGGTTGTGGTGGCTCAGATTATCCTAAACTTTTCTTAGAAGAACCTCCAGCACAAGCTTTTTGGGGTAATGCTGGATCTGTAATTCCAGCCCGGATTGCTTACTATCTCAATCTCCAGGGCCCTGCGGTTGCAATAGATACCGCTTGTTCTAGTTCTTTAGTATCAATTCATATTGCTTGTCAGGGATTATGGTCACAAGAGACGGAAATGGCATTAGCTGGTGGAGTATTCTTACAAGCGACTCCTGGATTTTACCAAATATCCAATCGTGCAGGCATGCTTTCTCCTAAAGGGAGATGCCATACATTTGATGCTAGGGCAGATGGATTTGTTCCAGGCGAAGGTGTAGGAGTGGTAGTCTTAAAGCGTCTACAAGATGCATTACA
This sequence comes from Candidatus Anammoxibacter sp., assembly GCA_021777055.1. Lineage (GTDB taxonomy): Bacteria > Planctomycetota > Brocadiia > Brocadiales > Anammoxibacteraceae > Anammoxibacter_A. Next base: position 30,110 of record JAIQZO010000039.1, read on the forward strand.
AGATGGAGACGTCATTCATGGAGTGATTGTGGGTAGTGGAATCAACCAGGATGGTAACACTAATGGAATCACCGCTCCCAGTGCGAAATCGCAGGAACGATTGGAACGGTCGGTGTATGATAAATTTAAAATCCATCCTGAGAGCATCCAGGTGGTAGAAGCCCATGGGACAGGGACTAAATTAGGAGACACCATTGAATATGATGCCATCACTCGTTCCTTTCGCCAGGAGACAGAAAAGAGGCAGTTTTGTGCTATTGGATCGGTTAAAACTAACATTGGTCATACGGCAACTGCCTCTGGAGTTGCAGGAGTTTTAAAACTTTTACTCTCACTTCGACATAGACAAATTCCCCCATCGTTACATTTCCGTGAAGGCAATCAGGCGATTGATTTTGAATCCAGTCCTTTTTATGTTAATACGCAATTAAAAGAGTGGGAAATTGAGAAGAATCAATCACGAAGAGCAGCTGTTAGTTCTTTTGGTTTTAATGGTACTAATGCCCATCTGGTAATCGAGGAGGCCCCTTTAATTCCTGAAAAAACCATCAAATCACCGGGTTATTTGGTTGTACTTTCAGCACGGACATCGGAACAATTAAGAGCTCAGATACGAAATCTTCTCTCTTTCTGTAAGCGTACACCAAAACTTTCTATGAATGATTTGAGTTATACATTATTTGTCGGCCGAATGCATTTGAAGCATCGATTTTCTTGTATTGCCCGCAACCAAGAGGAGATGATTAGTTTTTTGGAGACATGGTGTGAAACTGAAACAGTGAGTCAGATTTATTGTTCAGAGATTCAAGAAGGTAAAGTACGAGAGCAGACGTTCTTAAAAAATTGTGGGAATCAATGCATCCAAGAGTGTAGAAACGGTGCAAATGGAGTTCAATATTTAGAGCATCTTGCAACCATTGCAGACCTCTATATTCAAGGATACTCTTTGGAATTCCACGAACTGTTTTCTCGAAATTCTAAAAAAACGTCACTACCCACCTATCCTTTTGCAAGGGAACGGTACTGGATTTCTGACAATCAAGGTAAGGGTGTTATTACAACAGCAGGAGCCATTGTTTCAGTCATTCATCCTCTATTGCACGACAACACATCTGGTTAATCAGAACAGAGTTTTACCTCTACTTTCACCGGTGAAGAGTTCTTTTTAAACGATCACAAAATAAAAGGAGAGAAAGTCTTCTCTGGGGTTAGTTATTTAGAGATGGCCAGAGCTGCAGTGGAGAAAGCTTCCGAAGAGTCAGAAGCTGGAACGGCCATTTACCTGGAAAGTGTCGTGTGGGCACAGCCCATTGTTGTCAATGGGCTTGCCCAGAAAGTCCATATCGAGTTGTTTGGAGAAGATAGTGGACTGATCCGATATGAGGTATATACGACATCAGATAATCAAGAAGGCGCTATTGTTCATTCCCAGGGAGTAGCGGAATTTAAGGTAAAAGAAGAGATATCTCCTCTTGATATTCAAAATCTCCAGTCTCAAATGGACCAAGGGACATTAAATGCTAAAAAGTGCTATCAAACCTTCAAAGAGATAGGAATAGATTATGGTGACAGTTACCGGGGAATCAGGGAAATCTATCAAGGCGAAAATCAGGTTTTTGCAAGACTAAGGCTTCCTTCTTCCATTCAAGATACACAAAGTGAATATGTTCTGCACCCCAGTTTAATGGATTCCGCACTTCAAGCTTCTATAGGCTTGATATTTAAAAATGGGAAATTACCTGGTAGCCGTGAGACTCTTCTGAGACCATCCCTACCATTTGCACTGGAATCTTTGGAAATATTTGCTCCTTGTACGTCAGAGATGTATGCCTGGGTACGCTATTCGGACAGCAGTGTGCCGTTTGATAAAATCCACAAACTTGACATCGATATTTATGATGAACAAGGAAATGTCTGTATGAAACTAAGAGGAGTTTCTTACGCAATAGAAAAGACGACTTTTAAAAAGAAAACTGTAACTCGGTGGGAATTTGCAAAATCGGAGGAGGCAGCTACAAATTCTCAGATTTCTTCTCTGTCTTCAGAGGAGAAGATTCAAAAATTCCTGCAACAAACTATAGCAGATGAGCTTCAAAAGTCTGCGCATCAGATCCAAGTGGATCAAAGTTATTTTGAAATGGGCATAGGATCTCTTGGAATAGTACAAGTTGTTAAACGATTAGAATCATTACTCGATGAAGAGCTTTCGCCGACATTACTTTTTGAATATGTTAACATTCAACAGTTATCTGTTTATGTGAGTCAACAATTCGCTTCCCGAGTTAACTCTTTAATCATGGTTCCTCACAAAGTAGAGATTAAACAGATTAAAGAAGAGTCATCAGAAGACCGATCACTGGGACAAAGTTATAAATTGCTTATTCCTTATCAACGAAAAAAACGTTGGGCGGGTCCAGTGAAAACGAATGAGATAGAAGAAGAAACAGTAAATATAAAAAATAAGGTTTCTATGGACTTCCCATTGTCAGAAGGCGAAAAAGGTATTTGGGTGCTCCAAATAGCAAACCCATCCATGAGTGCTTATAATATACCTATCTGCTATCAGATTTCAGGTGATATAAATCTAGAATATCTAGGAAAAGCGTGGGATTTTGTTTTGAAACAATATCCAATCTTAAAAGCGCGTATTTATGAAAAAGATGGAATTCCTCATCATTATATAACTAATGAGTGCAAAACAACGATTCAAAAAGAACATATTACTATCCAGAACAATAAGGAGTTGCTCCGTTTTCTAAAAGATCAAGTGAAGCAATCCTTTAACTTAGAAAAGGGTCTTTTAACCCGAATGCAGGTTTTTACCAGAGAAAACAGAGACTGGATTCTTCTGATTACGATTCATCATATAGTATCCGACGGAACTTCTGTTGTGCTCTTAATGGAGATCCTACTGAAAACGTATAAACTGATCGTAGAGGGAACTGCCCCTTCGCAAAATAGAGACATAAGCAGTTATCAGGAATTTGTTTGCTGGGAAAAAATGATACTTGAATCACCGGAAGGAAGGAGAAATGCTGACTATTGGAAACAGCAATTGATAGGCGAGTTGCCGATCCTTGAAGTTCTTCCTGATTTCCCCCGACCTTCAACCCAAAGCCTGCATGGGAAAACTCTCACGAAGAAACTTCCTGCAAAACTAGCGCAGTGGATGGTCTTGTTTTCAAAAAGTCAGAAATTAAAGCCTTCAATTCTCTTTTTAGCTATCTTCCAGATCCTTCTGCATAAATATACTCACGAAGAAGACATTATCATAGGAATGCCTGTTACAGTTCGGCCACTAAAAAAGTTTGAATCTGTGATGGGCTATTGCATCAATATGGTAGGGATTCGAGGATTGATCACGCCGGAAACAAGGCTCCTGGAGTTCTTCAAGCAACTCCAGCTCACACAGGTCGATGCCTTGTATCACTCAGGGTATCCCTTTCTGAGAGTTGTACAAGATTTAAAGATTCAACGAACGTCAAATGTTTCACCCTTGTTTCAGATCGCTTATGCCTATCAGAATTTTGTTGAAGAATCTGTTATTGATGATTTGGTGAGTTTCTCGAATAAAGAATTTTCTCTCGAAGCAATAGAAGGAATTTACCAGGAAGACAATTTTGATTTAGGGTTAGATGTTTTTGAAGAAAAGGACAGCTTTCAATTACATCTTAAATATAATCCTGACTTATATAGAGAAGAGACTGTAGAGAGAATGTTAGAGCATTATTGTAACCTAATAGAAACTGTGAGTGGGAATCATCAATTACGAATCAAAGAATACAATCTCCTTTTAGAAAAAGAACGTCAACAAATTCTTTACAAGTTTAATGGTACTCAATCCGACTATCCCAAAGACCAGACGATAGTGGGCTTATTCCAGGCGCAAGTTGAGAAAACGCCTGATAATTTAGCCCTAATCTTTGAAAACCAACAATTGAGCTATCGGGAACTCAACCTGAAAGCTAATCAACTTGCCCATTATCTGCTTAGCTTTAACACTGATACTGATAACAGTTTAGTTGGTATTTGTGTTGAACGTTCTTTAGAAATGGTGATCGGTCTGTTGGGTATCCTAAAAGCGGGTAGCGCTTATGTACCTCTTGACCCTGATTATCCGCTATCACGCTTGCAGTTCATGTTGGAAGATTCAGAGGTTCCATTGCTGATAAGCCAGAGTCATTTGCTCAAAAAGTTACCAGTATTGGAGATGAAAGTTGTCTGTTTGGATAGTGAGTGGGATCAGATTGCTGGTTATTCTGTAGAAAATCCAATACGATACTGTGGGCCAGGAAATCTAGCTTATGTCATTTATACATCAGGGTCAACAGGTGTACCTAAAGGTTGTCAAGTAACTCACTCTAATGTAACACGCTTATTTGCAGCAACAGAGACATTGTATAACTTTAATCAACAGGACGTTTGGACACTTTTCCACTCTTATGCCTTTGATTTTTCAGTATGGGAAATTTGGGGAGCTTTATTTTATGGTGGCAAACTTGTTGTTGTTCCCTATTTTACAAGTCGTACCCATTCAAAATTTTATCAATTACTCATAGATCAAGGTGTAACAGTACTCAATCAAACGCCTTCCGCTTTTAGACAACTAATAAATGTTGATGATAAACCCGACGAACTCTCTTTACGGTTAGTGATATTTGGTGGAGAGACCCTTGATTTTAAAATGCTAAAACCATGGTTTGCCAGTCACGAAGATAAGAGACCAGAATTAGTGAATATGTATGGAATTACTGAAACAACTGTACATGTAACCTACTATCCAATAACAAAAGAGCAGAACGATTTTAAAAATATTATAGGTAGACCTCTTCCTGATCTGCAAGTGTGGGTACTTGATGCTCATCATCAACAAGTGTCTATAGGTGTCCCAGGACAGATGTATGTTGGTGGAGCTGGTGTGACCTGCGGTTATCATCAGCGACCTGAGCTAACTGTAGAAAAGTTTATAGAAATCGAAATATTTGGTAAACGGCAACGTGTTTACAAAACAGGTGACCTTGCCCGTTGGCTGCCTGATGGTAATCTTGAATACTTAGGACGTATAGACAATCAAGTCAAACTGCGAGGATTCCGCATTGAACTTTCGGAAATAAGCGTTACATTGAGTCAGCACGAAGCAGTTAATGAAGCTGTAGTAGCGCTTCATAATAAAGAAGACAATCCTAGTTTAGCTGCTTATGTTACATTATCAATGCCGATTGATGAGGTGCCTGGAATTCTGCGTAGCTGGCTCAAAACACGTTTGCCTGAGTATATGTTACCGGCTAGCTTTACCGTGTTAGATAAATTACCCTTAACACCGAATGGCAAGATTGATCGTAAAGCATTACCAACACCTGACCTGTCTATCCAGGCAGAGCAACAGTTCCCACGTACCGAAACAGAACATTTATTGTGTAACTTATGGTCACAAGTGCTTGGTATAGAAGTAACGAGTATCAGTAGCAATTTCTTTGAATCAGGAGGTCATTCACTGTTGGCTACCAGATTAGTATCCTGTATTCGTTCGAGCTTTGGAATTGAGATGCCGCTTCGAGTGGTATTTGAACAAGCACTTCTTAAGGATCAAGCTGAATGGTTAGATAAGCAACAGCGCGGCTCGGAGTTACCCCCAATAGTACCATTGTCTGATAGCGAATCAGCTGTATTGTCATTTGCTCAACAACGATTGTGGTTCCTCGCACAATTGGAAGGCCAAAATACCACTTATAATATGCCGGCAGCCTTGCATTTGAAAGGCAAAATCAATGAAACTGCGTTACAAAACTCTTTGACAGTTTTAATTCAACGCCATGACAGTTTACGTTCATGTTTTCCCATAGTAGATGGAGAGGCGACAATACAACTTGTTGACAGTTATAATCCACTAAGTATTACCGACCTCAGTGATTTAGCAGAAGCAGACCAACAGCAACAGGTAACAAAGCTGATAGCAGATCATGCAAAAACACTTTTTGATTTGAGTACCGGCCCCTTATTGAGTTTGCACCTTCTCAAACTTAACAAATATGAACAAACTTTACTGTTCAACATGCATCATATTATCAGCGATGGTTGGTCAATGGGCGTGCTGATTCGCGAATGGAGTCAGATATACAATGCTTATGCCCAAAACCAAGAACCACAATTACCCGAATTACCGATTCAATACACCGACTACGCAGCCTGGCAAAGAAATTGGCTACAAGGTGAAATCTTGGAGCAGCAACTTGGTTATTGGAGAAAAAAACTCACAGGGGTACCGGAATTATTGGAGTTACATACGGACTATCCCCGTCCAGCAGTGATGCGTTACAAGGGTAAACACATCCAAAGTACTTTATCGCAGGAACTAACGCAAGGGATAAAACAGCTAAGCTGTCAACATGGCGTGACACTTTTCATGACCTTACTGTCCGCCTTTAAGGTTTTGCTGTATCGTTACAGCGGTCAAACCGACCTGGTTGTGGGTAGTCCCATTGCCAATCGTACTCATAACCAATCCGAGGACTTGATTGGTTATTTTGTGAACACACTGGTCTTACGCACCCAGATTAAAGGAGATCAAACATTTCCTGAATTACTAAAATTAGTTAGACAAACCGCACTTGAGGCATACGGCCATCAGGATATACCATTTGAATATCTGGTTGAACAGATGAATCCATCTCGCAGCTTGAGTCATTCGCAGTTGTTTCAGGTAATGTTTGCGTTACAAAATACACCGGAAGAAGAGCTGGAACTATCCTATTTAGAAGTGACTTTTCTAAAAACTGAGAATCCTACAGCTAAATTTGATTTGACCTTGAGTATTGTAGAACAGGGAGGAGTATGTGTGTGTGATTGGAAATATCGCACGGATTTATTCCATCCTGAGACAATTACCCGAATGACCAAACATTTTCAGGTATTATTAGAGGGAATTATTAATAACCCGGAACAGACAATTTACCAATTACCTCTGATAACGTGTGCAGAGCAAGAACAGTTACTTGCCTGGAACCAAACTGAGACCGATTATTCTAAAGACCAAACAATTATTGACTTATTTCAGTGTCAGGTAGATAAAAATCCTGAAAATATCGCAGTAGTTTTTGAAGGAGATGCGCTCAGCTATGGGGCATTAAATAAGTCTGCCAATCAGTTAGCACATTATCTAATGACTTTGGGGGTAGGTGCTGAAACTATCGTAGGTATTTGTATGGAGCGTTCTTTAGAGATGGTTATTGGGTTGTTGGGTATTCTAAAAGCGGGTGGCGCATATGTGCCCCTTGACCCTGATTATCCGCTTATACGCTTGCAGTTTATGTTGGAAGATTCTAAAGTAAAAGTGTTATTGAGCCAAAGTCATTTGTTGGAAAGGTTACCTATTTCTATCGAGAATGTAGTTTGTTTGGATAGGGAGTTGAAATCTATTGCAACTTATTCTGAGGAAAACCCCATGAGACAAGGTGGGACAGAAAATTTGGCCTATGTGATTTACACATCGGGTTCTACTGGGATGCCAAAGGGTTGCCAAGTAACTCACTCTAATGTGACACGATTATTTGCAGCAACAGAGGCGTGGTATAATTTCAATAACCATGATGTATGGACAATGTTTCACTCTTATGCATTTGATTTCTCAGTTTGGGAAATATGGGGAGCATTACTTTATGGATGTAAACTTATAGTTGTGCCGTACTATACAAGCCGTTCATCTTCGGTCTTTTATCAATTGCTCATAGAGCAGGGTGTAACAATACTTAATCAGACGCCTTCTGCTTTTAAGCAATTAATTAACGTTGATAATCAACCAGATGAACTCTCATTGCGAATAGTAATCTTTGGTGGTGAGGCGTTGGATACTAGTACATTACAACAGTGGTTTGCCCGTCATGCCGATAATAACCCAAAATTAGTCAATATGTACGGCATTACTGAGACCACAGTACATAATACATATTTTCCAATAATAAAAGATCAAAACCATAGTAATAGTCTTATAGGCAGACCTATTCCAGACGTACAAGTCTGGGTGGTTGATGCGGTTCATCAACCAGTCCCCATAGGTGTACCAGGCGAGATGCTTGTTGGTGGTGCAGGTGTAGCCCGCGGTTACCTTAACCGTATTAAACTCACTGCTGAAAATTTTATAGAAATCGAAATATTTGGCAAACGACAACGTGTTTACAAAACAGGAGATCTGGCTCGTTGGCTCCCTGATGGTAATTTGGAATACTTAGGACGCCTAGACCAGCAAGTAAAAGTACGAGGCTTCCGCATCGAGTTAGGGGAAATTGAGACAGCCTTGAACCAACATGATGCCGTTGAAGAAACAGTTGTCGTATTTCTTGATCAAGAGAGTAATGATCGTTTAGTTGCTTATGTGGTTTTGACCATGCCAGTTGATGATGTTGCAGGAGTCCTGCGTACCTGGCTTAAAGCTCGTTTGCCTGAGTATATGTTGCCAGCCAGCTTCACGGTTTTAGAGCAACTACCTTTGACGCCTAATGGCAAGATTGACCACAAAGCATTGCCACTACCCGGTGTAGTACGAACAACAAAATTCATTGCACCGCAAACCGGGATAGAAAAACTAATTGCGAATATCTGGCAAGAAATATTAGGCATTGATCGTATTGGTATTCATGATGATTTCTTTGCCATGGGAGGCCATTCCCTCAGCGGTATGCGTTTTATCAATAAATTAAACGATAAGACTAGAGAGATTTTCTACATCTATGCTTTATTTGAGGCCTCAACCATTGCTAAGTTTGGTGACTACTTAAAGATACACTATCCGCAACTCGCGGAAAAAATGGACGACAGTTATTCGTGCCCTAAAAGCCGGGAAAAGGTTTCCCTGGAAAAACTGGTACAATTTCGCAAATTGTTACCGGAATTGAGCTTTAATAACTCGAGTAGTTCAGATAAAAACTCACCTGCCGTCTTCATACTTGCCCCGCCACGTTCCGGCACGACCTTACTTAGATCTATTCTCGGGGGACACCCTGGTTTGTTTGCCCCTCCTGAAATGGAACTATTGGGGTTTAATAACCTCAAAGAGCGTTACTCACGCTGCATGGAACGTGACTCTTTCTGGTTACAAGGCACTATTCGTGCGTTAATGGAAATAGAAAATTGTGATGTTGAAGAGGCAAAAATGCAGATGAGATCCTATGAAGAGAATGACCTGGACATAAAACAGTTTTATAATGTCTTGCAAACTGCTGTTGGTGATAAACTATTGGTTGATAAAACCCCGTTCTATGCATTGGATATAAATATCTTGAGGCAAGGGGAAGAATACTTTGACAATGCCGTATATATTCACTTGTTACGCCACCCTTATGGCATGATCCACTCTTTTGAAAGCGCCAGACTGGAACAAATCATATCCAGTCATCCCTATGCATTTCCTCTTGCCGGTTCTGGTTCTTCCTCTCAACTGGCGGAATTTTTATGGTTACAATGCCATCAAAATATCATTAAGTTCCTGGAAACGATTCCGGCTTCAAGACATTATACCCTGAAATTTGAAGATTTGGTTAAGCATCCACAACCCAATATAGAAAAACTATGCGAATTTTTGGATATTCCATTTGATTCAAATATGTTGCTCCCATACCAGGATAAAAAACAGCGGATGACAGATGGGCTTCATGCCGTGGGCAAAATGCTAGGTGACATTAAATTCCATTCACATCAGCAGATTGATGCCACAGTTGCAGAAGAGTGGAAAACATCATATAAAGAGAATTTCTTAGGCGACTTTACATGGTCACTTGCGGAACAATTGGGTTATCAAAGAGAATTAAGGTGGATGAATATTCCTCGTATAGCTGATGAGAAATCATTAACTCTCTCATTTGCCCAACAACGATTGTGGTTTCTTGCACAACTTGAAAACCAAAGCATTACCTATAATATTCCTGCGGCTATACATATAGAAGGCGAACTTAATGAAACGGTCTTACAAAACTGTTTAACTGCTTTAATTCAACGCCACGAAAGCTTACGTCTATGTTTCCCGGTGGTAGATGGTGAGGCCACAGTACAAATTAACAAAGTTTACAACCCTTTTAAGGTTACAGATCTCAGTGATTTAGCAGAAAAAGAACAACAACAGAAGGTTACAAAATTGATATCAGATCACTCTCAAACACTATTTAATCTGAATTCAGGACCCTTATTGAGTTTACAACTGCTCAAACTTAGCAAACAAGAGCAGATATTGCTGTTCAACATGCACCATATCATAAGTGATGGTTGGTCTGTGGGTGTGCTGATTCGTGAATTGAGTCATTTATATAACGCTTATGCCAGAAATCATGAACCACAACTACCCAAATTATCGATTCAATATACCGACTACGCAGCCTGGCAAAGAAATTGGCTACAAGGTGAAATCTTAGAGCAACAATTAACTTATTGGATCGAGAAACTTACTGGTGTAACAGAATTGCTAGAGTTACCTACGGATTACCCACGCCCTGCTGTGATGCGCTATCAGGGTAAACACCTGCAAAGTACTTTGTCTCTAAAACTAACACATGGCATTAAACAGTTAAGTCGTCAGCATGGTGTGACGGACTTCATGGCCTTACTTGCGGCCTTTAAGGTTTTATTGTCACGTTACAGCAGTCAAACAGACATAGCAGTTGGTAGTCCAATTGCTAATCGTACCCAGCATCAAACTGAGAATCTGATTGGCTTTTTTGTGAATACGCTAGTCTTACGCACGGAACTCAATGAGAAGCAAACGTTTACTGAATTACTAAAAAAGGTTAGACAAACGGCACTGGAGGCTTATAGTAATCAGGATATACCATTTGAATATCTTGTTGAACAGATAAATCCATCTCGTAGTCTGAGCCATTCGCCGCTGTTCCAAGTGATGTTTGTGTTACAAAATACTCCACAAGAGACACTGGACTTCACCGGTTTAAAGATGTCTATGATGAAACCTGAGAATACGACAACTAAATTTGATTTAACTTTAAGTGTTTCAGAACAAAGCGACCAATTTGTTTGCTATTGGGAATATAATACCGATCTGTTTCGTCCTGATACAGTCACCCGGATGGCCGAACATTTCCAGGTATTATTAGAGTGGATTGTTAAAAACCCAGAACAAACTCTTATGCAATTTTCTTTGTTAACTGAAACTGATCAGCAACAATTACTGGCATGGAATCAAACAGAAACTAATTATCGAGAAGATCAAACAATAGTTGATTTATTTGAGGCACAAGTGGAGAAAACACCTGATAATGTAGCAGTTGTTTTTGAAAACCATGAACTGAGCTACCGGGAACTTAACAGGAAGTCTAATCAGCTTGCTCATTACCTGCTTAGCCTAAAATGCTGCAAGAATAACGGTATACTGCATACTGATAACTGTTTAGTAGGTATTTGTATTGAGCGGTCAATGGAGATGGTAATCGGTTTGTTGGCGATCTTAAAAGCAGGTAGAGCTTATGTGCCGCTTGACCCTGATTATCCGCTTTCACGGTTGCAGTTCATGTTAGAGGATTCTTCGGTGCCGGTGCTGTTAAGCCAGAGTCCATTGATGGAGAGGTTTCCGGTATCAAGAGCGCATGTGGTTTGTTTAGATACCGAGTGGGAACAGATTGCGTGTTATTCCGGGGAAAATCCGGAGAGGCAAAGTGGCCCTGAGGAATTGGCGTATGTGATTTATACTTCGGGTTCCACAGGGATACCGAAGGGTGCTATGAATCTACATAAGGGGATTTGTAACCGTTTGTTATGGATGCAAGATGCTTATAAATTAACGGTTGCAGATACTGTTCTACAAAAAACCCCTTTTAGTTTTGATGTATCAGTCTGGGAGTTCTGGTGGCCATTGTTTGTAGGTGCACGCTTAACGATAGCAAAGCCGGGTGGACATAAGGAAAGTGATTATCTTATCAAATTGATCGAACAGGAACAGATCACGACGATCCATTTTGTGCCATCCATGTTGCAAGTTTTTCTTCAAGAACCAGCCGTGCAAGATTGTCATTCATTAAAAAGGGTTATTTGTAGTGGTGAAGCATTGCCTGTTGAACTTGAGGTGAGGTTTCTTACTAGGCTGCCAGCTGTGGAATTGCATAATCTCTATGGACCAACTGAAGCTGCGGTGGACGTCACGTATTGGGCATGCCAACGAGATAATCCATTAAACTGTGTGCCCATAGGCGTTCCAATAGCTAATACCCAAATTTACATTTTAGATGTGCACCACAATTCAGCACCTCCAGGTATTCCCGGAGAATTGTGCATTGCGGGTAAAGGATTGGCCAGAGGTTACCTAAACCGCCCCGAACTAACTGCAGGAAAGTTCATAGAAATCGAAATGTTTGGTAAACGTCAACGTATTTACAGAACCGGTGATCTTGCGCGTTGGCTCCCAGATGGTAACCTTGAATTTCTAAGACGTCTTGACAATCAAGTCAAACTAAGAGGATTTCGCATTGAACTTTCGGAAATTGAAGTCACTTTGAGCCAGAACGAAGCCGTTAAAGAAGCAGTGGTTGCGCTCTATAATAAAGAGGACAATTCCAGTTTAGCTGCTTATGTTACATTAACCATGTCAATTGACGATGTGTCTGGTGTTCTACGCACCTGGCTTAAGGCAAGATTACCAGAATATATGTTGCCAGCTAGTTTCACGGTGCTGGAGAAAATACCCTTAACGCCCAATGGTAAGATTGACCGCAAAGCATTGCCCATACCTGATTTGACAACATTTTTCGAAACATACGAAGCCCCGCGCACAGACACAGAACAACGCCTGGTTGAAGTCTGGAACCATGTTTTAAAACAAGCTAATATTGGGATTCATGATAACTTTTTTGAACATGGAGGGGATTCGATACTAAGCATCCAGATAGTTGCCCAAGTTCGTACTGTAGGTTTAGAACTAAGTCCACGAGATCTGTTTCAATATCAGACCATTGCAGAACTTGCGCAAGTGGTAAAACCAGTGTCAACCTTAGAGATTGATCAAGGTCCTGTGGTAGGGAAAGTGCCACTGACGCCTATTCAACAAGCGTTCTTGTCTCGCCAACCCGTGGAACCATGGTACTTTAATCAAGCCATAATGTTAGCAGTACCAGCAAACATGAACGAAGTAGCATTGCAAAAGGCGTTGACTATGGTTTTTAAACATCATGATGCGTTGCGTATGCGTTATCATCAACATGGCGATGGCTGGCAACAATCGAATGAAACTGTTTCACCTGATGGACAGGATGAGGAACTTCCTTTCCATATAGAAGACCTGAGTTATTTATCAAAAGAACAACAATTGCAGGCGTTACGGGAACGATCTGATTTTTGGCAGGCGAGCTTTAATTTAGAGAACGGTCCGCTGGTTCGCTTGGTGATGTTTAATTTAGGGGCCGAATTCCGCTTATTGTGGAGTATTCACCATCTTGTAGTTGATGGAGTTTCCTGGCGTATCTTAATAGAAGATTTGCAGACAGTTTACAATCAAGTAGCTTCTAATCAAGCTATTAGATTGCCCGCCAAAACAAGTTCATTTAAAGTATGGGCAGAACGTCTAGTCAAATGGCAAGATGAGGAATTCCTAGTAGCTGAAGCCGATTATTGGCGAAAACTTCCTACCGGAACCTCGTTACCAGTAGATAACCTGAACGGTAGTAACCGCTTTGTTGATGTTCAACACTACACAATCCATTTTACATCAGAGATGACTCAACGCTTACTAATAGAAGCTCCCGCAGCGTATCGTACCAAAATAAATGATTTGCTACTAACAGCCTTAATGCTGTCTCTGCACAATTGGACTGGAGAGAGACACCACCTTATTGACCTGGAAGGACATGGCAGAGCTGATTTGTTTGAGGAAATAGATCTGTCGCGTACAGTGGGATGGTTCACTGCTCTCTATACACTTTCACTTCAGTTACCCATAGAAACAGATATAGGCACGTCGCTGAAATATGTTAAGGAACAGTTAAGAAGGGTACCTCATGAAGGTGTTAGTTATGGAGTCTTGCGCTATCTTTGCCAGGAAAGCCTACCACAGGGACAAATCCTTTTTAACTATTTGGGACAATTTGATCAAAGTGTAGATGATAGTATGTTTAGTCTTGCAGAGGAAGAGACAGGGCGCTCACACAGTCTGCTTGGGGAACGCAAATACCTGATTGAAATCAATGGACAAATGATAAATGGTTGCCTAAGTCTCACCTGGAGTTTTAGTAGTAAACAGTATCAGACTCAAACAATCAAAAAATTGGTTTATAACTATAAGTTTCAACTTGAGCAACTGATAGAGCACTGTAGCGTCTCTTTTGGTTATACTTCGTCTGATTTTCCATTGTCATTGCTTACGCAAGCGCAATTGGATCAGCTGACACAAAGTTACAAGGACAATATCGCAGACATCTACCCTTTGTCACCAATGCAACAGGGCATGTTGTTCCATAAATTGTATGCTCCGGAAAGTGGGATTTACTTTGAACAAATCCACTTCTGTTTAAATGGCCAACTGAATATAGAAGCCTTCTGTGATGCCTGGCAATATCTTATTGATCGCCATACGATTCTGCGTACTGCTTTTTTACATGAAACGGATAACCCTTTGCAACTTGTATACAAAAAGGTAAATTTCTCATGTCAAACGTTTGACTGGCGGGAATTTTCAGAAACACAACGTAATGAGCAACTGCAAAAGTTACTGAAGGCTGAACGCTCTCAGGGTTTTGAAATCAACCATGCGCCTTTAATGCGAGTTCAAGTGATATTGGAGACCGATTGTAGATCACGTTTGGTATGGCATCATCACCATCTGTTAATGGACGGTTGGTGTTTACCGATTCTATTTACCGAACTATTTGCGGCATACTCATCTTTTGATATGGGCCAAAACCCTAGCTTGCCATCTGTCCGTCCTTATAAGGCTTATATCAATTGGCTAGTTGAGCAAGATCAGGAAAAAGCCAAAGTGTATTGGCAAGAACAACTGGAAGGATTTCTATCACCTACACCACTACCAATAATGCAATGCAATGATGGTCAATCCCAATATCAAGAATTAACACTAACCCTTGAACCACAACTTAGTCAAGAGTTAAAAAAGTTTAGCCGTCAGTACCGTTTAACACTCAATACACTGGTACAAGGTGCGTGGGCTGCCCTTTTAAGTCGCTATAGTGGAGAGAATGATGTGGTTTTTGGTGTTACCATATCTGGTCGACAGGTGCCAGTTACCTGCATAGATCGAATGTTAGGACTGTTTATCAATACATTACCTTTGCGGGTCAAAATAGAAAATAGTGATATTCTCAGTGTTTTGCAAATAATCCAACAGCAGCAACAACAAAATAATCAATATGCTTATGCGGCCCTGGCGGATATTCAAGATTGGAGTGCAGTACCCAATGGTTTATCCCTGTTTGATACGATTGTTGTGTTTGAAAATTATCCGGTGGATGAGAAACTAAGAGATAAACAAAGCGCGGGATCACTGCAAATAACAGATTTACAAGCTATTGAATATACAAATTATCCTATAACTTTGGTAGTGATACCCGGGCAAGAAATACATTTCAAACTCACGTACGATAGCAATCGTTTTCAAAATGAGAGTATAGATAAAATGCTGGCCCATTTAAGTATTTTATTAAATGGTATGGTTGCTAAACCTGACTACACCTGGCACCAATTACACTTGTTAACTGGAACCGAGCAGGAACAATTGATGTTATGGAACCAAAGGTTAACCAATTATCCCGATGATTTAACAATTGTGGATTTATACCAGGCACAGGTTGAGAAAACGCCAGACAATATAGCGGTAGTTCTTGAAAACCAACAGATGAGCTATCGAGAACTGAACATGAAGGCAAATCAGTTGGCGCATTATTTGATCTCTTTAGGAGTGGAAGCTGAAACCCTTGTGTGTCTTTGTGTAGAGCGTTCTTTAGAGATGGTGATTGGTTTGTTGGGTATCCTAAAAGCAGGTGGTGCTTATGTACCTCTTGATCCAGATTATCCGCTTTCACGCTTGCAGTTAATGTTAGAAGACTCTTTTGCTCCTGTATTATTAAGCCAAAATCATTTGATGGAAAGGTTGCCAGTATCAACTGCGAAAGTAGTTTGTCTGGATAGCGATTGGCAACAGATAGAGGTATATTCCGGAGAGAATCCCCCCAGACAAAGTGGAAGGGACAATTTGGTATATGTGATTTATACGTCCGGTTCCACTGGGACACCTAAGGGAGTAATGAACCAACACAAAGGTATTTGTAATCGTCTGTTATGGATGCAAGACGCCTATCAATTAACGGCTGCTGATAATGTGCTTCAAAAAACGCCTTTTAGTTTTGATGTCTCAGTTTGGGAGTTTTTCTGGCCTTTGTTGGTAGGCGCACGCTTAACGTTAGCAAAACCGGGTGGGCATAAGGAAAGTGATTACTTAATCAAATTGATCGAACAAGAACAGATTACAACACTCCATTTTGTACCATCCATGTTGCATGTTTTTCTTCAAGTGCCAAGCTTGAAAGATTGCCATTCTGTGAAACGGGTTATTTGTAGCGGTGAAGCATTACCAGTTGAACTTGTGTCACGTTTTTTTATGAGCCTGCCTACGGCAGAATTACATAATCTTTACGGTCCAACTGAAGCGGCGGTGGATGTCACGTATTGGGAATGTCTACTAAGTAATACATTAAACCTTGTGCCCATAGGCCGTCCAATAGCGAACACCCAAATCTATATTTTAGATGCAAATCATAACCCAACGCCACCAGGTATCCCCGGTGAACTTTGTATCGCAGGTAGAGGGTTGGCCAGAGGTTATCTGAACCGCCCAGAACTCACGGCAGAAAAATTTATAGAAATGGAAATATTTGACAAGCATAAACGTATTTATAAAACCGGCGATCTGGCTCGTTGGCTCCCTGACGGTAACCTTGAATTTTTTAGGACGGTTGGATCATCAAATTAAACTGAGAGGTTTCCGTATAGAACTCTCAGAGATTGAAGTTAACTTAAGTCAACACGAAGTTGTTAAAGAAGCTGTGGTTGTACTTCATAATCAAGAAGATAATTCCTGTTTGGCTGCTTATGTTACCTTAGCCATGCCCATTGATGAGCTAAATGCAAACATGCGTTCTTGGCTCAAGGCCCGTTTGCCAGAAAATATGATCCCAGCTAGTTTTACAGTGCTGGATAAATTGCCTTTAACACCAAATGGCAAGATTGACCGTAAAGCGCTGCCAACACCCGATGTTCTTTTGACCAAAAAAAATTACCAAATACCGCGTGATGCGGTTGAACTCCGATTAGTACAAATCTGGGAAAGCGTATTAGATAAACGTCCTATTGGCATCAGCGATAATTTCTTTGGGCTTGGAGGGCACTCATTAATAGCGGTTCGTTTAATGGCACAAATAGAACAGCAATTTAAGAAACACTTACCATTGGCAACGCTTTTCCAAAACACAACTATAGAACAGCTTGCTACGATTTTACGCAAACAAGTAGATCCTTTACCTTGGTCATCTCTGGTTGCTATTCAACCCAAAGGTGAAAAGCCACCGTTTTTCTGCGTTCATCCTGCCGGTGGCAATGTCCTTTGCTATTTAGGATTAGCACAACATTTGGGTAAAGAGCAACCTTTTTATGGTTTGCAAGCTTTTGGAATGGAGGCCGGACAAGTACCTTACACACAAGTTATCGATATGGCTAAATTTTATCTTGACGAGGTACTATCCCTTCAACCTGAGGGGCCTTACCAACTTGGAGGCTGGTCCCTAGGCGGACTGGTTGCTTTTGAAATAGCATGTCTGTTACAGGCGAAAGGTGAGTCAGTTTCTCTCCTAGCTTTACTGGATACACCAGTACCTTCCTCTACGCAAGAACATCATGGCCCGGGAGACGATGCACAATTACTGGTAGACCTATTCGCAGAAGAAGAGATTTCCCTTTCGTTAGAGCACCTGCGACAACTCACACCTGAAAAACAGTTGAATTATGTTATAGAGCAAGGCAAGAAAGTCAATCTCTTTCCGTTGGATATTGATTTAACACAAGCCCAACGTCTAATGAACGTTTATAAAACCAACGTGGCAGCAGCAAATCGTTACGAACCCAACACCTATCGTGGTAAGATAATACTGCTTCAAGCTACTGAAAGAGGAGAGGATATTTCTTTAGAACCTGATTTAGGATGGGGAGTCTATACCACGGAAGGTGTTGATATAATCCAAGTACCAGGCAATCACCAAAACATGATGAAATCGCCGCAGATTGAAATACTTGCAGAACAATTAAAGGTCTGCCTTAAGCTTGATTAGAGCACGTCGGAACCGTTGAGATTACTTCAGCCTTTCAGTTTGACCATCTAATAATATACAATATCAGTACTTTGGGCTAGATTAGAATAATAGTTGTTCTTATGTGATTACCATAAACATTTACAATTCAAAGCCTTCATTGAATTCAACTCGCCATTCTAATTTCGACAGTTTTTGGTTTTCACTTTTTTTGTAGACAAATCGTGGATGCTTGCTCAGCTCTTTCCATATTTCATCAAGTTTCGATTCATCAACTGCGTCAAGAAAAAAAATAGCGGCAGTTAATCTTGTTAAGAGATTTTCATATGGTAGTTCCCAACTATTGATTAAACCTTTTTCTTTTAACTCATCAAGATGTTCTTTTACTTTTGTTATTTCTGGTACATTCATAATTTTCTCCATGAATTTGAGTATGTAACATAGATTGTGTAATTTTTGCAGAAGAATTACTATAAACAATAAAGAAAAGTATTTATAGGAATTTCTTTTAAGTAAACAAGTTTTTATTGATAAAGACTATCACAAAGTGCCAAAAAGCTAGAATCCTATTCAGTAAACGTATTCATGTATCCAAATCAGAAGCTAAAACAAATTAATTTTTAGAGATTTTTATAGTAATACAATGATAAATAAAATTCAAATGTTTTACGGTAATTTTGTTTTCAATTTAAAAGCAAAATTAAACAAGCTTAGGAATAAAATGAGCTTAAATTAATTGTCTTATTTGTTGTCAAGTTTACGAATCTTGCGATAGGTCTTATTTTTAATAAAGATTTACAGCCTCTTCATCATGACAACCTAAAAGAGGTGACGGATATAATAGTATGAGGATATTATGTATTGAGATAAGTTACCTTTACATAAAGAATGGTAAAGCAGAGAAGAAAAAGGATTCCAGTCCAGCTAAGTACTTTTATCCACAATGGTGGATGTGCCTCTGCAGGGGTAAGCTTCGAAGTGATTACCTTATAATTAAGAATTGCTAAGATCGGGGCTGTTATAAAAGAGAGTGTTGTGGCAATCGTAACCATCATTTTCATACTCGCAGATAATCCTGTGATCAGCAATATTGTTCCCACAATGACAACAATTATCCAATAATAATAGGTTGATTCATCTTCGTCACTTCCTTTGTAGATAAGTGATTGAGACTTACTGAGAACACGACCGTAAGCATCAATACAGGTTATTGTAGTTGAAAACATTGTTGCTAGTGCAGCAAAGGCGATAAGGTATTTACTCCAAGGGCCTATTGTTGCAGTGTATAAATCAATAAATTGCCCAGCGAAAACAGCTCCCTTAGGGGAAAAGTGTTGACCAGTACCAAACATAACTAATGCACCAAGAGTTAAAAAGCCCACAGCGATAAAGATTGTTGCAATATACCCGACATTGAAATCAATAAGTGCATTTCTAAGTGTTGTTGCTTCAGGATTTTCTTTTCGCTTCTCTACTGTCCAGATTGAGCTCCATACAGTGATGTCAATTGGCGCAGGCATCCATCCAATTAAGGCAACAATAAAGAGTAGTCCACCTTTGCTCAGAAGTTCTGGGGAAGGCATTGCCAAATTTTCAGGAGAGTAGTGTCTTGCTGCGGCAAAAATGGCAATAAACGTTGTAATTGTAAGCAATAAAATTATGATCTTTACCATTTTATCAAGAAGAGCATAGTGTCCAAAAGCGAGGATAAGAGCACAAACAATGAGAAGAATTATACTTATTAAGACAGGCGATGCGATTCCACCAAAAAACCAACTGATTACCCCAGCTGTAACTAGAGTAACAGCTGCCTGAATAGTAAAAACAGTAAAGAATGTTAAGATCAAGTAGAGAATAAAAGCCCAATTGCCAAGCTCTTTATAGCCAGTTAGAAGGGTTTTACCTGTCGCAGTTGCATACCGAGGACCAACTTCGAAAAATGGGTATTTCAAGATATTTGCAAGGATTACAATACCGATTAATGCAAATCCATAATCGGCCCCAGCCTTCGTCGATTGTACGATGTGAGATACTCCAATTGCTGCGCCTGCCCAAAGTAAACCAGGGCCAAGCATCGCGTGAACCTTTTTTATCGTCTGTATCATATAAACTCCAAAAGTAATGAAATAAGAGAGTTGGTAAGAATAATATAGCTTTTATATAGGAATCCATAAGCCGCAACAAAGTGGTTAGATAAATGCAAATCAAAGGCAAGGAATATCATAGAGATTATGAGTGGGTCTAATAATTATCAGACAATACGAACGCGATGGGAAGAAGATTTATTTTTTTCTAACTCTATCGCTCCAATAATGAAAATCCGAACAATTATACTTTGGTAAAAGAATGCAGTCAAGTGATTGAGGAGTATAAAATCATGGCGAAGATATTAGTCCTGAGAGGGCTGGATAATAATCTTCCATTTTGGGGCTAACTTTGGTGCTATGACAGAGGCAGATTCTGTGACTCAGATTTCGGATCCGGAGCAGATGTATAAACTATGGTTACAACTTTTATTAAAGATGCTGCTTAAAGTTATTGCGGATTTGAGATCTGGAGATAGGGCCTTTCTAAAACAACAACCTTTTTCACATATACTTTATTATTCAAAAATTCAGATCTTTTGTTATTGACAAAATATTATGGTTATAGTAGATAATAATAAAATAGAAAAGATAAAATTATTTGAAAAAAAAGCTGATTCCTAGTAGATTCAAGAGATGTAGGGATCTATATATTGAAAAATAATACAGGGGAAAAAACAAAGAAATAGGGGTAGTTTTAGAAGTAAGTGAAAGCGCCGTAAATAAGACGACTTTAAGTAAAAGTTGTCAAATCAGAACAAAGAAAAACCTTAGAAAAAAAATAGGCAAGATTCTGGATTCTGTTTTCAATGTCTGACACATAGCTTCTCTTCACATAGCTTCTTGCTCTTTTTTGAATAGAAATGAGCGTAAACAAGATAAAAACGAACAGGCATGCTAGTACAACGTATATGTTGTATTGGCGATTGCCCTGTGATCTAAACTTTTTTTTGTTAACAGATAGTTAATACTCAGGTAAATCGGCAGAAGGTAAAAGGATAAAGCCTTTTAGGTGCCTTCCTAATGGCAAAAAGCAAAAGGCACAACCATTTGCCTTTAAGCTTTACCTTCAGCCTTCAGCCTTTAGTCTATCCACCTGAACTGAACAAAAGCCTAGCGTGAGATGTAATATTAAATGAGAGGCGTAACGGTGAAATCGCTTTTACTTTAAGCAAATGACGTACTTTGATTTTGTTGTATGAATTAAATAGAAAGAGACGATGTTCTGCTTATTGTTTCTATCTTGATAAATTTAAAACGGCATGCAAAATATGCCATACTTAATTAAAAAGGAGTTGAAATGGCATCAAAAAAGATATTGATGATCGTTGGAGATTTTGTTGAAGATTATGAGGCAATGGTGCCTTTGCAGATGTTAACTATGGTAGGGCATAAGGTAGATTCTGTTTGTCCGGGAAAAGATAAAGGTGAATTGGTAAAAACCGCGGTACATGATTTTGAAGGTGACCAGACCTATACTGAAAAAAGGGGTCATAATTTTGCAATCAATGCAAATTTTGACAATGTCAAAGTAGATGAATATGATGGTTTAGTTATTCCTGGCGGGCGTTCACCTGAATACCTACGTTTAAACGAAAGAGTTTTGGAAATAGTTAAAAGTTTTATGGAAAACAATAAACCCATTGCGTCAATCTGCCATGGTCAACAGATTTTAGCCGCGGCAGGGGTGTTGGAAGGTAAAGAGTGTACGGCGTATCCAGCCATTAAACCCGACTTGATAAGCGCCGGTGCAAAATGGATAGACAATAATGACACATATTCAAATGCGTGTGTGGATAAAAACCTTGTTACTTCACCGGCTTGGCCTGGTCATCCGGAATGGATGAATAAATTTCTAGAGTTGTTAGGAACTAAAATAGAAGCGTAGTTTACGTTTTGTTTGTAACCAGGTAGGGGCAAATAGATATATTGGCAAATGTTATTTTGATATGCAATATTGTACTTTGCCAATCGCGGTCTCAATATTTTTATATCCCTATGTCTTACGTGAAGGTGAGTTGCGAGCTATATGAAAACGAATCTGCACGGTTTTAACGAAAATCGCAATCTACACGCTGGCAGCTCAACTGATTGGTTATATTCCCGGTTTGAATTTATTTTTCGATATTTTCAATTGTGTAACCGAGTTTTTTTAATTGCGAAAGGATACCATCTTCTCCGATAAGGTGAAGAGTTCCAAATAAAACAAGCTCAACTTCCTTATTTTTTAGCATTGTTTCAATTTGAGGAATCCATTTGTTATTTCGTTCAACAACAAGAGAATTATATATTTTCGGGAAACGATCTTTCCATGGAGCCATTGCAATTTCTAGCATCTGAAAGTTATCGCCGGTTTTCCATGCAGTTTTTAACGACTGAAGTTGTTCAGATATATCTTTCAGATCAACTAATGTATAATTTATAAATTCGTCTTCCGCCCCTTCCCCCATTTTCGCAATGAATTTTAATTGATCAGAAGCTGTTTCTAAATATTTGATTTCACGTCTCTCGTTCAAGGCTTTCAGATTGTAAAACTCATCCACTCCTGTTCCGACTTGACCAAGCCTTTGTAGCTCAACCATGGTAAGAGTTACTGACAGTAAACCTGGTTTAAATTTCAACATCTGTTCAAATGGAATTCCTCGGCTTGTTAAATGATTTTTCAAGGCTTGAAGCGTATTAGGTTTTAAGAAGTCTGCAATGCTTTCATCTTTTTTATACATTGCTTCTTGCAAAATTGCTTTCTGAAATTCAGGAGTTTGAAGTTTTTGTATGTCTGCTTCTAAAACCAATAGATTTGAATTATTAAATGCTGAGTCAAATGCCTCAGGCAGGGGGAAATCCGATTTGCTTAGCACATGGATTGTACCACCTATAAAGACATGGTTTCTATCTTTACTAATTCTCCATACTGGTGATTTTGCAAAAGCAGGAATATTGAAAATGATACAGGACAGAAGCAATACAAAAATTGTGCTTTTAATTTTCATTGTTAAACCTATTTAATAAATTATTAGTTTCAAATTAAATTTGCGCTTACAGTTTCAGAATATAATAACGATTTAATCAGTGGTATGGAATTTCGGGTCCTCTGAGTTTGTTAGAATATTTCAATTTACAATTAGTCAATACTTCGCCATCAAATTACGGATATATTCTTTTTGATTAACTAAATTATCAATAAGTGCCCCGGATTTTTTTAACGCAGAGGTTGTATACGGGAAAAGGATTGATTTGTTAAATGCAGCCACTAATTTTGAAAAGAGTCGATACTTATATTTTTTTTCTCCACCAAGTACCCTTTGTAGCCCGGTCAATACAATATGTTCCTATCATTATTAATAATATTCCTAAAAATTCAACAATATAATAAAGTAAAACATTTATCTTTAAAGCTTCTTGTTCGAGCAAGTTGTCATATTCGTCTGGTAATAATGTAAAAAATAGACCGGCAGCAAATAATAAAATTGAAAAACTGAATAAGTAATTATTAAATATTACAATATGACGATTTATCATTTCCATTACACCTTTAACTCTAAATTGACAAGCGTAGTTTAATTTTGGATCAATATAAATGTATTTGTAAAGTAATACCACCTACAACCTTATTCCATTGTTATCTTTTAGGAATTGAATAGTTAAATATTTAGTTTTTTCTTCAACCAAAGAGCTGTTAAGATTTGCCCAAATGATTGAAACCAAGATGTCCTTTGCAAAAATAAGTTCGAATCTAGAATCTGGCCATTCTTTTTTTCTCTCATTCCTCATTGACTAATTGGGAGAAGAACCCTATTTATTAATTGTAAATTTGTATGCTCTTTCTGCATTATATTTTCTATTATTCTGTCATCCGTCTACCGAATTATGTATTCCTTATTCTATAAAGGCTACAAAATATTTATAGAAAGAGAAGTTTTTACAAAGTGACATCATTGTAAATACACCACAACTGTAAACCCAAATTAACTTAATTTATTCTTAACAATATAAAACTTATATCACAATCATTGATACTTGTCAACCTGAGTAAAATAGTCCTTTGTTTTGCTTGTAAGGTATTGCATTACTATGTTGTAATGTATTTCATTACATGACAATATTTACTACAATTAGGGGGAATTTAGGAGCAGAGGTGTTGGCTGGGGGAAAATATTCCTTACTCTTAAACTTTATAGAATATCAACGACCGCACCCTGGATTTAAACTGCGAGAGCCTCTTGGAAGAAGATGAGAGGAAAGACGTATTCAGGAAAACTGAACTTTAGGTTTGACGAGGGGGGAGCTGGAAATAGGGCTACTAGATGTTGCCGCTACGCTTGCTCTCTACTCTACCTAATATTTTTGACCATAAGATTTTCCACAATATCATAGATAAGTTGATTTACACAGGTAAAATAGATAAAATTTTTAGATGCCAAGACAAGCAAGAATTGATTTTCCAGAAGCGCTACATTATGGTCTTCGTTGAGGGATAGATCATAAATTTACTTCAAAAAAGATGAAGATAAAAAAGAGAAGATGCGTAGGTTCCGGTGGATCTTAGAAAAAAGCGACGCAGAGTGTTATGCATGGTGTATAATGGGAAACCATTTCCATATATTACTTCAAACGGAGCAGACATTACTCTCAGAAATAGTGCGAAAATTATTGACAGGTTATGCTGTTTAAGTAAATATTATGATGTGGAAAGAGAAATGATAATATCTACACTTAATAACATTTTCTTTGGAGGAGAATTATGAAAAAGAGAATATGGATATGTGTCTTTTTCTTGAGCTTTGTCATTAGCACCTATGCAACAGGAGCAGAAGCAAAAAACTATACTATTGTTCTTAAAGCAGGATTTAATGGTGATAGTCAAAAAGAAGTTAAAACCATAGCACTTAGACCGTCGGTAGCGAAACTCAAAGACTTAATCGATACAGATCCGATTGTACGGATGTATTTCACTCAGATGATCGATCAAGTTCCTTTATATTACCAAACTATCCCTGAACCTTATATCTGTTTAACAAGTATCAATGAGATGTTGTACTATATCAATGAGGCTTTGAGTAATGCGCCGGAATATAACGATACTCCTCTTGTAGGTTTTCCCATCAACTCCATACTCAACTGGACCCAGGGTGTTCCGGCCGGATTTGCAGCTTTTCGTAATGAAAAAGTTAATGAAATTTTCAAAGAGATTTTAGATGATTACGGTGTCTATTTGAACACTAAAGATTCACGTGAAGTGTTGAAAAAAGGAGGTAGCTGGCAGAGCAAAAAAGCACTGGAAACATTAGGTATGGAAAAATATATAAAATATAATCCAGATGATACTTACATGGGATTTGATTCCTGGAATGATTTTTTTATCAGAAAAATTAAGCCAGAAAAGCGTCCTATTGCTGAACCAGAAAACGATAATGTAATAGTTAGTGCCTGCGATTCGGAAGTTTATGATATTCAAAGTCGTGTAAAAAAGAGAGATTGGTTCTGGATAAAATCCCAACCCTACTCTCTTATGGATATGCTGGGCAACGACGAAGCTGTAGTAGATCAGTTTGTGGGGGGAGATGTATACCAGGCCTTTCTTTCTGCAATGAAATATCATCGTTGGCATAGCCCGGTCACAGGCACAATCAAAAAAGCCTATATCAAACAGGGAACCTATTATTCCGGTATAGAGTCCCAGGGTGTTGATCCTGCTAGCCCGGATCAGTCTCAAGGCTATATAGCCCATGTCGCCACGCGTGCCATTATTTTAATTGAAGCTGACAATCCTAAAATCGGATTAATGGGCGTAATGCCCATTGGCATGGCAGAGGTATCCTCATGTGTTCTGGATGAAAAAATCAAACCTGGATACAAAATCAAAAAAGGAGAAGAGTTAGGCTATTTTCAGTTTGGAGGATCTACCCATTGTCTTATTTTTAGACCCGGTGTGATCAACCATGAGAATAGTGAAGATAACAATGATAACGGCTTTTTGGTTAATAAAGGCGATGATATTAAGATGGGGCAAGCAATAGCTATTATCCAATAAAAAAGAGAGTTTATCTAAACTGCAAAGCGCATAATACTGGGGATTTTCCGTCTACCTTAGAATTAAAAGTTGTCTAAAGGTCAGATGCGATTTCCCCTCTCTTGAGAAATGTCTGTTTAATGATTACTGCATAATTTGATCTTACTATTATTAGAAAGGTTTAAAATGAGTAATAAAAAACGGGTTTATCCTGAAAGATTCAAAATAATAAAAAATAATAATGGCGTCCTTGAAGTTGAAATAAAAGATCTAATTAAAGGTGAAGAAGAGTATTATGCGAAGCAATCTATTAATGGTAAGAAACA
The DNA here is from genome assembly GCA_021777055.1 of Candidatus Anammoxibacter sp. Classification (GTDB taxonomy): domain Bacteria; phylum Planctomycetota; class Brocadiia; order Brocadiales; family Anammoxibacteraceae; genus Anammoxibacter_A. The sequence goes on from JAIQZO010000039.1 coordinate 56,826, forward strand.
AAGAGAAAAAAAGAAATTTACTACTCCGGCTATTATAAATTTTGATGTTTCGCAAGCGGGTAAGCACACTTTTACCATATATATAAACAGACCAAATAATAGAAATATAGGTAAATTTAAAGTTCCGGTTTGGGAGCAGGATCTCTTTGTTCCTGAGAAATATATTGCAGGGCTAAACAAGTCAAAGATTAATAAATTGGCGAAAAAATATGCCCCTTTTGTATTTTTAGATAATGAAGAGAGATACCTACCAACATCGATAGATTATCTTTTAAATAGGGATTCTGATACCGGTAATATTATTGATAAAGGTATAAACCTATCCATTAAGTTAGAATTTCCCAAAAAAAGGAGAAGAGATAGGAGTCATCCGAACAAACCCCGCCAGTTAATTGGTGCAAAGATAGATGATATTGATGTCCTTTACAATGACTTGGGCCGAGTACTCTCTTCTAATGGTGATAAAGACAGTAAGTTACATACAATAACAAAGGTATTTGGCAATGGTATAAGGACAAAGCTGGAAAACCGGAAAGGTAGAACAGAACATCTGACTGTATACTATTCAGCTATTCAAAACGTAAATAAGAATCAGCTAATTGTCAATTATCATTTTCTTTACACCTATGATCCTAAAGGAGAGGATTATGGCGATGGTATGAAGATAGGTTCACATGTATTTGATCGTGAAAGCGTAAGTGTGGTATTCGATCTTGGCGCTAACAGGCCAATTAGCATTAATAATATTAAACCAAAATTTATTATTTACGGCGCTCATTTGGAAAAACAGACAATGGGGCTAATTAAATCCAAATCAGATACAAAAAGTCTTCAAAAATGGAAAAAAGGACGGGTGAAAGTATATTGGGATGATGCTATAAAGATAAAAAAGAGACCTGTCGTCTTTGCCGCTTTAGGCTCTCATGCCGTATATCCCCATTCCGGATATTATGCTGTCTATTATTTTAAAAAAATAAGGGTACTAAAAGAACCCGCAAGGTGTGGTAAAATTTTGATACCAAATATCGCCTCATATGGTAATAATAGTATGATAGAGCTGTTTGGCAATAAAAATGAGAATGTCTATTCATACTCATTAAAAGATTTGGAAATTGATAATATTACAAGTAATAGCTGGAATGGTATGCTGGCATTTAGCGGAGGGCTTGTGGATATCATTGTAGGGGCAGATGCAAAGTTTCCCCCTTATACAAGTCGTGAATTAGATTATGACAACTGGGTAAATAAGGAGTTTATCAAAATGTGGGACACTGCAAAAGTAGATAAGAAGTTCAAGGATGATCAAGAGGATTTGATAAAGAAGATAGAAAATCTATTGACTTAAAAAAATCCAGTTGTTAATCGCAATTTTCCTAATACGGAACTACTCTTGCAGGAGCAGGTTTGTAACCTGTTTCACATGTTTTTTAATTTGAAAATAGCCATATAATTAAAGAAATATTTACCAAACGGATAAATAAAAGGTTCATTTTTAGAAATTAGGTGCCAGGAAATATTTGCTATAAGCATCAAGTGAAGCCATTGAAATCAGTATCTTACATTCTCGTACAACCTGTCAAGGTATGACACTCGGATTCTTTTGCACGTTTATCCCCAGCTATTTATCTCTTTTATTAGTAATTCTATTTACTATTTCATAGCTATTGTTGGTTACAATTGTTTTAGCAATTTCTGTATTTAAATATGCAACATTAGGTTGTATTCCTATTCTTCTTAAATCTAATCTATCGGCGTCCCAACAAGTAGCGATTGTTGGATCTTCATGGATGATAATTTCAGTATGACCTTTACAAGCCAGATAAAGCAGATCAAATAGACGATCATTTAATCCAAAATATTTGTTTCTTAGAAGTTTTGCGAAATTAGCACCACGAAGGCCATGCTCCATATCTTTTCCATCATTAATTCTTTTACAATCATGGAAGATTGCAAATAAGCAAACAACATTTTGATCTGCACCAGTCTTTTGTGATAAGTAAAGACCGTATTTTTCAACACTTTTCCAATGAGTTGGCCCATGGATTGAAGAAGGTAAAATTACTAAATTATCAGTAACATAATCCCACAATTCGTTATAATTTATGTAATCTTCATTTTTCATAGTTTAATAGTGAATAATGCTAAGGATTTTATCCGTAGTTGAGCACAAACAATTATCACTACACTATCACAATAAATAATTTCTTAAGGTGAGGTGTCTACTTTTTCTTATACACTCATGTACGGATAAAAATTTTGTTGAACGAAGCCCCTGTATATATGAGTATTCAATATCTTAGCTTCTTTCAATTTTGATAATATTATTGTATTTCTGTTTAATTCTATTTCCGAAATAACTACCCGGCGATAAAAATACAAAAAAAATATAAACTACCAACGACAAAGCTGAAATCCATATGTAGCATTGCCTATTCTTATGCATTTGCTTTAGACATAACTTTAGAATAGACCGGACTTGTGGCGTGTCAACGAGACAAGGTCAGGCGAAATGATTTGTTAGGTTTTGGATTTTGGCAAATAATCATTCTATATAGAATACTTTTTTTCTGTAGGTAAAAATATCTTTTTTAATTTCTTTTCAGAAAACCTACCAGAGATTCTTAAAAGACCATCAGAAATCTTAGCCCTCAATACTGGCATAGAAAAAACCCTGCCATTCACAACTATAGCAAGGGGTTTTCCTATATTCTTTCCACTATACTCTTTGAAATGATGACTAGCAACATTATCTAAGATTAACGTTATGCTATTGTCTATTCCCTCTGGGGTCGGCTTCAATTCATCTTTTAATGCTAGCCTTTGATCTTTATTCATTTTCTCTAGCGCTTCCGTAATCATATCCTGCGTGATGGCAGGTATTACCGTAATTTTGACGTCTGCACGTATTATTTCCTCGGAATTAATAACCGGAATTTTATATAGATTTATTTGTTCTTTATTCGCCCATTTTGGGACAGATATCGTCTCCTTTAATGAAGAAACCTCAGCTACTTCGTGGAGACTGATATCCATTGCATAGCAATTGGCAGAAACAAATAAAATCAATAAGTATTTCATAATAGTATCCTAAAAACTAATGTCCGGTTAAGGAGTGAGTCATAAGCGCTTCTGTCTAAACCGATTGTTGGTGGACTTTGCGATCAAAGAGATCTTTCTTAAAATTACTCGTTCTTCAACCGGACATTGGCTGCCGTGGCGGTTGAGCAGCTAAGTTTGCAGAACAAAAAACATTGGTTTAATCAACAAACTCGGAACCGCCCACGAGTTAGCAGTCAGCTCGACCGCGTTGTTATGTTTCTATTTATTATCCGGCCGTAAGCCCACCGTCAACTAGATGCAGGCTCCCGGTAACAAAACTTGCTGAATCAGAAGCCAGAAAATAGACAATTTCAGCGACTTCTTCTGGTGTGCCCACACGCCCAATGGGGTGAGACTTTGCTTCTATTGTCCATGCACGCTCTGTATCTCCACCAAATTCACGATCAGCAAATCGCCGAATAGCCCCTTCTGAGAGCGGTGTTCTAATAGTAGCAGGACAAACTGCGTTGACCCTAATCTGATGCTCTGAAAGATCCAATGCTAAACTTTTTGTCATCTGGCCGAGAGCTCCTTTAGTTAAGCCATATGCTAAACTGTTACGCTTACCAATAAATGACTGATCCGAGGCCATGATTACGATTGCCCCGCCGCCTGTAGAAATCATATGTGGCACTGCCTCGCGAATTGTGTAAACGACGCCTTTCAAGTTGACATCAATGATCAAGTCAAGATCTTCGTTAGTAATATTCAGGATTGAATTTGACTGGTGGATTCCAGCATTTGCGAATACAATATCTAAGTTTCCAAACCGATCAATTGTATGCTGGATTGCATCAGCTTGATCGGTTGAGTTTCTTACATCGCCTTCTATGAAGAGGACCGAATCGGCTCCGAGTTCATCGTAAAGTACATGGGCGTGCTGCGAATTCGAATCAAAAAATCCAACCTGAACACCTTCAGCGACAAATTTCTTGACAGTCGCGGCACCGATTCCAGTGGCACCACCAGTGATGAATGCAACACTCATAAGCGTCTCCTAAAAGTACTCGGTTGAAGAAACATAATGATGAATTGAGCAGTTTATCTGCTCAAATTATTAGTTGTGGATATTAATCCACACTTTCGACACTGGACTTGACCTTCGCTAGTACCGGATACCAAAAATACTGTAAATACTTTGAAGCAATTAAACATAACGAACCTACGATAAAAACCCACGCACGAACCGATGATATAAATGCATTTATTTCGTCAATTGTGGTGATATGTTCTTCGGATAATTCGTTCACGTTGTGTCTATTCGTATTAAAGCCTTTCCAAATGTGGCCGAGGTTGTATTCTGATTTGATCTCGGGTAACTCTGAATTGTGAATTATTTCGTTTTCTATGAGTTCAAGCTTAAATCGAATATTGTCATATCGAGCAATTAATGCATCGCCTTCATAGAAAGATTGATAATAGAACGAGACTAGTATCAAAAACATGCCACAAAGTTCGAGAACGCCGCTCCATAGATTTTTTGGCTTATTGGCTGAAGATAGATTCATAGTGGAACATAATGTGTGAACCACCAGCTCATTTTTTTACGCCCGGTGAATAAGTTGGTTAGATTGTTTTTTTCAGATACGTCAAATCTTTGTTCCCTAATATCAATCCTGGGACGCTAATATCTTCATCAATTTCTTCCCAATGAATGCCTGTGCCACCACCACTTAACTCAAATTTTTCTCTTTGTTCAGAACTAGCATTTAACAAACGAGGAAAATAAGTTAAAGGTACTGATAATTGTCGACCGTCAGATAGAGCTAACCACATATTTTCATCATCAAACCAAATCTTTGTAGCGCTCGCTTCAAATGTTAAAGTGCTCATTCCATTTCTCCTTTATTAATGGGGATTTATTTTCTATGACTTTCCTAAAATCATTCAATTCTTTACTTGAAAAACCATAATTATGCTCAAGGATGACAACTGGTTCTATCCAAAATTTTGCCCTGTTTGCCCCTTTACGAACATGAATATGGATTGGTTCCAATGGATATCCCTCATTTGAAAAGAAATGAAAGCGATTTCCTTTCCAACTAAAAACTTTTGGCATTTATTAATTATACCATTAACCTTTCTTTTCAAGAATGATATAGATGTCTCAATATAGACTTTTCTTTTTATATTATTCATTTTTGTAATGCAAGAATAGGCAACCGCGAATTTTACAAAAAAACCAAGAAGTTCTTCTGTAGTTTTTTTAGCTGGTTAGAATATTATTACTCTTGACTGTTTGACCGTCAACAATAAAACGACATGCATATTCCTTCTCATGATAATTAGAAAAGGTTTAAATATAAAGCGTTTCCTGTTATCCTTAACAAAGACATGGCACTCTTTCCATGTTTAATTTACTTTATACTTTACGTTTCATTTGACAGACGTTTAAGTGAATAAATACCATCCAGTCCTGATATCTTTTTTGGTTTCTTTTGCTTGCTTGTATTAAAACATCTTTTAAACGTCCCATAATAATGTGCTACAAACCCTTTTGTACCAATTATTCCGCTGTCTGTAAAGTACCTTGTTTTGAATCTAAGCCTGTCGATACTTGTCAATTTATAGTCATTATACCGTTCATTTTTAATAACAGCCTCATTAATCGATATTCCCTTTACTGTTTCTATTGCACCTTTCTCATAAAGAAACTCTCTATAATCTGTTAACCTTTCAGTTTCCGACATTTCATCATAAGAACTTAAGCAAAAGTCTGTAGACAAGAACGTATCTTTGTTGCAAGTCTGCAGATGATAGCCCATGGAACTCCATCTATAATCCTCCGGTATTACAGCCAATCCTGCCCTTATGGGATTCAAATCAATATATGCAAGGCAGTTAATAAGGGTATTACCGTTTTCTACGATTACACTCTTGAACCTATCTCCCCAGAAATAACCTCTGCGTTCGTGTAATTTATTATAATACCTGGAAAACCGCTGCTTCAGCTCTTTCAAAAATTCAGATAAATTGGAAAACTTCTCTTTAAAGAATGGTACTTGACCATCAGTAATCACTTCGACTTAACAGTTGCGGAAAAGCGACAACCTTCTTTTTACATCTTCATTACTATAGTTTTCTGCTGCTTTCATCTTAACAAGCAGATGAAAATGATTACCCATAATGCAAAAACCAAACACATCTACAAAAAATATACCGCTTAAATTCTTTATAAGCTCAACAAATAATCCTTCTCCACATCACCTAAAACATAACCAGGCAATGCGGTACGTGAAATTATATGATATACCGTATCTTCACCTTTTACTAACAATCGTGGAATTCTTGCCATAATTAAACCCTCCGTTTACCTAACTTATATTAAATTTTCATATTTTTATCTGAAAATTGCTTCGCGGAGAGATTAAGGAGGTACCTATGATAAAAACCCGGACACCGTTGTTGCTCTAGTTTTGCTCTAGTTTTGCTCTTCAACGGTGTCCGGGAATTTATCACAGGTACCGCTTTAATCGCTCAGCGAATATAGGTAGAATAAGACACAGAGGCTTTTTCAAGAAAAAATGATTTCTGACAGAGTTAATAAACTGGCACGAAATACGACTGATTCTGCGACTTGTATATATGAGCGGATGAATAAACCTGCCTAGTGCAGCGGCTTTCCTCTCTCTTGCTTCCAAGTTTTGTGCATATTTTTTCTCGGCTTTCTCATCTTCGCAGGATTCAAGCTTTTTCGTTTTCTCAGAAAGAAACTGTATGAAGTTGTAAAACAGACAAATAAAATGTCCCTGTATTTGAGTTGCTTTGTTACCGTTAGCCCATGCCTTTATTTCCTTAAACGAGTTTTTAAAACAATCGAAAACTTTTTCTATCCTCCATCTGAGGAAATATAACCAGCAGATTACACCAGGTCTAACACTTTTATCAAGAGGATATCAAGTCCAGCGTCAGACCTTGAAAACAGAAATATCAAGTCCAGCGTCAGACCTTGAAAACAGAAAAAGGTTATATTAAATTCTGTTTTCAAGGTCTGACGCTAGGGAGCCCTGTATTAAATTCTGTTTTCAAGGTCTGACGCTAGGGAGCCCTGTTAATTTAAAAAATAATTCTTCCCAGCTTTGTGGTCCTACTAGTTATCTGGGGACACCATACCTATTTAATTGACATATGTAAGCGGTAAAGCTAAATTAGATGGTGTCCCCAGATATAAACAACTCCCAGTATAAGCTGGCAGAGAGGCCAGCAAACCGGAAGAGTATTCTTCGGTCAGCTCGATACTTTTTGTTAGCATCCTTTCTTGTATCTTGCTATTTTGATCTCAGAACTTTCGCCATAACGAAAGTATATCTTTCCTTCCATCTCGTCTTTGGTTTGTGTTTGATGAAACCAACACCATCCATAGACTTCACCATCTTAGTCGTTTCCAAGAAAACTATACCCGAGAATTTCTATACCACCAATTTTCTCTTTCACTACATCCATTTCAATATGAATGTAGCCAAATATCATTGTGCCAGACTCTTTAGTGAATTCAACACTGGCTTCTTCGAATTAATCAAGATACTCAGTGTCCCAAGCAGATGTTTCAGTAATTCGCCATTTCCCCACATAAGACATGATTACCCCTTAATATTTATTGAATCAAGACCGACTTGTTTGCTACTAACGTGGAGTTAACTGGCGAGCTTTAGCGAGTCCACGTTAAATGTTTTGTTATGTTATTTATTGCTGTTTTAGTCTTTCATTATGAATTGATTTTGTTATACATCCATTCCCTCACCTTTGATTTTATCAGATGTTGAGCATCAGCAAGCCTCATTGTTTCTTTAGGAGTTCCAACATTAATCTTTCCGTGTCTAGAGTGATCTCCTGTTACTGAACTATTATTAGCAGAACCTGTGAAAATATTTATTTCTTTACCAGCTAAGCCACCCACATCTTCGGATATAACCTCATAGATACGATATAGATTTATCCAATCAAGCTCTCTGCTACAAAGTCTTAGGGCTTTTGCTACTGTTTTATCACCCAAAGCAAGTGGTATAAATTGCGAGATATCAGGTTCACTTCCTCTAAGTCCAGGCAATACGGCATAATTGTTACTAATATTCGATAGAATTTTTGTTTCACCATTAGCATCGATGTATTTGATAAGATGAAGGTTTACTGAACTCATTGAAAAACCCTCAACAACGGCAGAACCATTTATTATATCGATAAAATCTTTGACTTCCTCCCATATTTGAGAGATGGCATTATTATCTTCTAAGTCAACATCTCCAACTAAAGTTGAGGTCTTTATAGTAATCTTCCCTTCCTCAACTGTTAAAGAACACTCGGTATTTCTCAGTGCATTTTGAATTTTATCAAGATCCTTATCTGTATTTTCAAGAAGGATTAGTAAGTTCATGATTTTTTTTTGTAAAAACATAACGATTTAATAAGGTGCGGCGTTTTTTGTCATCACATGTATTTCATAGTTATATTTATTTACTTCCAAATTTCCGTTTTAACGACCAAGTTTTAGCTTGCTCTACGCCATTATTTTTTGACCACATTCTGTGAGTATTGTGTAATGCGAAAGTGAGGCCATAACCTGGGATCTCAGTAAGCTCACCAATACCCAATTGACCAAAAAAATGAGTAAAAAACATTTGATCTTGAATAATATTATCAGGTATATCTTTTAAAATACCAGGACAAGTAAATATGTATATATATTCAAAATCATTCCATTCCGTATTTGTGTAATCTACACACTGTGCTAGCCATTTGGTGTAGTTCTTAGTATCGTAGTTCGTGAAATATCTTTCGGAATCTTTAAATTCAATGCCTAACGAAACATCTTTGTTTTTCCAATGAGTCACATCCCGAGGCTTAACAACCGCATCTAATCTCATTTTTTTACCTGAAAAATGGCATCCTTTTACTTCAGTACTAATAGTGAAATCATCATATAAAATACTTAGATATTTTTCAGATAATTGTTTTTCACTCATATTCTGTGATTCAGAAAAATTTAACAAGATCATCACCCGCGCGGCGGGACGAAGTCCGCCGCCTGGGTACGAAATACTAACCCGAAAAATGACGCGGTACCGCGTCGGGTGTTTGTTTTTGTTCTGTGGTTGTTTTTCTAAATTGCTCACTTTTTTTGTGAATTTTAAAAAGCTTAAATGGAAAATTGAGTTTCTCGTGATTACCCTTAATCCAATTAATTTGTACTTCACTCAACTTATCTTTTGAAGCCTTGACTTCTACAAAAAAGAAATGCTGATCATTTGAAACGAAAAGGTCGGGCCATCCTAAGTATCTATTCCAGTAATCTTTTATGAGGTACTTCAATACTTTTTTGATGTTTTCCAATCCTAGTCTTTTTACTATATATTGAGCTTTTTCAATATCTTGATCTTTATGAGCACACAAATAATTACGTAGTTCGTAACTATGATCAAGCCAATAATCAAATAGCCAGTCTAATGCTTCTTCATTAGGTGCCAATTCAGAAATATGTTTTTCGATTATTTCCTGCCGTCTTGTATAGTAACCACGTGTTCCAAAATCATCTGGTAACACAGTCGTAATTTCTTTACTAGGCATTTTTTGTTCATAGGCGAGTCTTTCACCAAATGATACAAATCTATTTTGCTCATCTTTAGGATCCTGTATCAAAATCCACATCAGAGTTCCAAATATCACATGAAAAGGAATGCTTTCTGTTTCAAGGACCCTATAGCCAAGTTCTTTGAAATAATTTGCTGTAAATTGTTCTGCTGTAAATTCATGCTGATTGTGTACAATCGTCTTCTTTCTTTTGTCGTTTTTTTGATATTCAGCTTCGACGTTTATAACGGTGACATTGTAATCATTTATAATATCTTCTTGCGTTAGCCCTTTTTCAAATATGTATTTGGGATTTTGGGCATAAACAGCTTTTATCTCTTGAATGACATTCTTTTCAATTTCATTATATTTATCTCGATTTTCAGCAGATGCAATCAACCAGTCGTCATAATTTTGTGATAATGCCCAATTACCAAATCTCTCGATAGTTTGGATTTGTATCTCTCTCCAGTAGTATCTTAGTATTTTACTTGATAATCCATAAATTTCTGCTTTTGGATGAGCCTCCTCTGGAATTCCCTTACACGTGTTACAAATAGTAACTTGAAAACCAAGTGTTACAGGTACTCTTTCTTGAGTTTCTAAAACTGTTCCTGTACTAATTTGGTGTGGTAGATACTTGCGAGCAAAATTTTCCTCACAAGCGCACATCATTATTTCACCACAATCATGGCATCTATACTTGCGAATAATTTCATAATGATTTAAACATTCGACTTCTTTATGAATGCATTTACACAATAATGTTTCCTTTCCTATAATGTCCGGTTGAAGAGCGCGGCTTTTTGCGATCCGCTGCATTTTTTTGTTATGTGTTTTTCTTGTCTTTCAATAATTTTTTCATTTCACGGTCAAAATCAGAGATATATTTTTTGTCCTCTGCTTTTCGGTATTTGTCATATTCAAATTTTGCTTTTTCAACAGCTTTTTTATGGCTGACTTTTCCGGCATGGGTTAAAAGTTCTTTCTCACTGATTCTCAGGAAATCATCAAGTTTTTGAATCCAGTCGTTCATTTTCATTAACCTGCCGTTTGTTGCCTGGAGTTCGGCAAAATCAAGATACATGGAGACGATGAGATTGAGCTGCTTGAGCTCATCTTCTGACAGATAATTTTTTGCAATGGAAATATCTCTTGTGGTTATATATTTGCCTTGAAAATTGGTAAGCCCTAAGAAAGGTTTATCTGCATCCACTCTTTGGCTTATCATTTCTGCTGCTGTCTGGCCGTGGACGGCATAGTGCATTTTATTCTGGACGGTTGCAAAAAATTCCTGGGTCAGAGCGGCATCCTTTTTATAATCAATGCTGGTTGCATAGATATCGGTTACTTTCTGGTAAAAATTTCTTTCACTGCTTCTGATATCCCGGATTCTTTGGAGAAGCTCTTCAAAATATCTTGACCTTGCGCCTTCCTGTTTCAAGCGATCATCATCCATTGTAAAACCTTTTACAATGTATTCATGAATCCGTTTAGTCGCCCACTGCCGAAACTTTGTTCCCTGAATTGATTTTACCCTGTAGCCCACTGAAATGATAACATCGAGATTATAATAATTCGGGGCTTTTTGCTGAAATTCGGAAATTCCGAATTTCTTTAACGTCTGGCTTTCTTCAAGCTCTCCTTCGGCATAAATGTTTTTAATATGTTCATTAATCGTTGATTTTGCTTTTCCAAACAGCATTGCCATCTGGTCCTGTGTCAGCCAGACTGTTTCATCTTCCAACTGCACCTGGAGTTTTGTTGTACCATCGGAAGCGGTATAAATGATTATTTCTGAATTCTGTTCCATGTATCACCCTTCCATGATTGGTTTTAAGATTTCAGGAGATTTTTCGGAAAAGCTGTTCATCCGTTTGACAATTTCACTATTCGGATCACTCCAGCGGGTGTGGAGTTCGGCTATTACCTGTTCTTTTTGGGGGGCGTTCAGGGCTTCAAATGATTTTCCCTGCATGACTTCTTCAATGTCTTTTTCTACAAATTGCAGGACATCTATTTTTCGTTCTTTCATGTGGTCTGGGAAGTAGAGTTCGAATATGAGAGCATCGATAGTAGTCACAAGTTTGTCATAAAAAGTCTTATTATATAAACAACAGGCAAATCCTACCATTAGTGTTAATAAAGCAGATAGTGTTTGAAATTTTTCCAATCTTTCAATATTTGGAATAGGAAATTTATTTAAATAATTAGATTTAAATCGGAAAAATCCACCTCGTAGCACTGCACCTGTATTTTTTAAAAAGAACCAAGATAAGTTAGAATTTAGAATAAAATAGATTGAGTGAATAAATCGAATAAAAGATTTATTTGGTATAATTGCGTAACTCGTATCTAAGTGAAAATATCCAAAAATATCATCTAACCACATTTGTGGGCCATAGCAGACATCCGGTGTAATAATTTTATTTTTTTTGCTTAATCGTTCTATCGTTCTTTGGTTCCAGAGAGAATACCAACTTGGGTATTTCATATTTTTACTTCCCCTTTTTGATAATCTTTCATAATTATTTTTAAGATATTTGTAGGCTAAAGGATATTCTTCTTCAAAAGATTTTTCTGGAATGAGGGATGTTTTACCTTGAATATCCTTATACGGATACAATATGACACTATTAATTTCTGACAAATAGTATCTCGAAATATCCTTGCCAGATACAAGCGGCTTAACAACTTTTTTCTCAATTTTTACTGTTTTATCCAAAGATTTTGAATGGCATAATAAACACTCACCATCATCAGAAAGGATTTCAAGGATGAAGACCTTATTATCACCCGAAACGATTCCTTGAAAAATTCCATCCGTAATATCTGACAGTTTGTTGTCCATTTTATCAAAATATTCAAAAATATTTCTGAACTGATCAGGTACCAGTTGCCAAGCATCATTGCCCAAGTCAGACTTGATTTTTGAAAAACAAGATTCGGTTAGATTACCTATCCATTTATTTAATGCGGATTCTGATTCTAAATTTTTATTTAATTCAACATAGCTAAAAGTGTCCAAAGCATTTTTACTTATCCAAATTAAAGAAGTGTATGTTGATGCGGTAAATACTTGGAATTCAGAAAATGAAATTAATTTATTCAGAGCTTTTTTATCTGAAATAAAACTACGTAATCCCTTTCCAAAGGATGCATTTGTCCATTTATGTGGCATAATGTAGTTAACAAGGCCATTTTCCGTAGTTAAATTATATCCTTTCTCTGTAAATAAGCAGTATAAATCAAAACGGCCTGTTGCTGACGTGTAGTTTGACTTAAAATATTTAATTTGATTTTCTGATGATGCATGTATCCCTTGAATTCTCATATACGGCGGATTTCCAATCACCACATCAAACCCATCTTTAACATCAAACATCCACTCAGGATCAAAAAAAGGTGAAACCCCATTCTGGTCATAGGGGTCCCATCCTGCCAATTGTTCGGCAGACTCAACCGGCAGATTGCCTTTTTTCAGGATATCCGCGATCTCATTTCTAAGTTGTTCATCTTTTTTTCGGTACTTCACCTTGGTTGCTTTGGTTTTGGCCCCAAACAGTTTATGGCGGATTGCTTTTAATTCCGCTTCTTTTTCCTGCACCTCTTTGGTGTAAAACAGGTCGCCGTCCGGCTTGTCAATGCCGATAAGCGTATTGGCTGTAACAAATTTGGTTTCAAGATTCGGCAGCGGTCTTATCCCGAAATTCTCCTTTTCCTTATTCACCTTCTGCTCAACAACAAGGGATATAAAAAATCTTAGCTTTGAAATCTGGGCGGCAATGGGCTGAATATCCACACCGTAAATACAGTTTTCAATTAAAAAGAGTTTTCTTGCGTAATCTGGATTGTTGATGGATTGATCAAACGCCTCATTAATTTCATCCAGAAGCTGCTTTCTCTCTTCTTTGTCTTTTATGGCAAAAACCCCTTTGGTCGCTTTTTCTGCTTTTTCCAATTGCAATTCTTGCTAGTATTCATTATTCGGATCAACTTTTTGCAGGATATGCACCATCTTTTGTAAAATACCCATGGGGAAAGCACCTGAGCCGCAAGCAGGATCAAGAATTTTGCAATTATCAAGAGAGTGGATAATCTCCTGTGTCAGTCTGGTGCTATGCTCAAAAGGATTCACCGGTTCAAAAGAGACCAATTGATGCAATTTATCATCCAACTCTTTTTCGTCCATATCCCAATTTGAAACAGAATTTTTAAGATGGGCAATCAGGCTTTCATCTACCATATAATTGACGATTTCTCTGGGAGTATAGAACGAGCCGGTCTGTTTTCTTGCGGTTGTTTTTGTTTCGGGATTGTAACTGGCCAGCAGGTTTTCAAAAACCTTTCCCAAAAGTTCGGGATCAAGGGCAACATCTTCTTCAATGGGGGTGTTCTCTGCAATAGTGAATTTATAAGATTTCAAAATATTGATTAAGCCTTTTACCGCAGCATCTTTTGTGCCTTTGTCTTTTGTTCCATAATCAGAACTTAAATCGGTTTTTTCTTCTCTGCCAAAAAACAGATAGTCAGGAACAATCAGGTAATTGGCTACACCATCTGTTTTGCTCATGTTATCGGAAAAGCCGTCTATATAGATTTTCTTGTCTTTATCATCAAGACATTCAAAGAGACCGCCATTTAAGAATGGGACAACATTATTGACCATTTCAAGAAATGCATCCGGATCTTTAAAATATTTTTTATACCGCATCAGGTAATCAATACCACGATGTTTTCCGTAACTTTCATCACCCCTGAAACCCCGCTCTCTGGTATCCTGGCTGTCCGGCTTTACCGGACAATTAAGCGTGGCAAAAAAGAGGTTTTGTAAAATGGCTTTATAATAGATGCTTTCTTTGTTTTCTTGTTTTTGTCCAAGAAAATGTTCGGGTTCAATTTTTTTTAAAATATTATTTTGCAAATCTTTTAAATCAAACAACTCTTCGGGTATCAGTTTTTTTTCTTTTATAAACCAGACAAACAAAAGGCGGGTAAGCAGGCGGATAACACTTTGAGCCTTATATTGCTGATTTTTATCATCAACATACTGAGATTCTAATGGAAATTTCACATGCTTAATTGCCCAGAAATACCAGTTAGACAGTTCGGAATAAAATTTTTTATTAAGAAGATTGACGCTGAATACTTCCTGCCAGTATTGATAAAGCCCTTCAAAAGAATTGATTCCTTTTTTGCCTGACCGGGTAATTTTTAATTCTTCAAGTATTTTCAGATGGCCGGTGTGCGGATTTCCTATTTCAATATCACGCAGAATGGAAACCTTGCCTGTCTTTTCACCTTCTCTCCATTCATGTTTGTATTTTTGCCTTTCAGCATTAGCAAGGGATATAAAATTGTCATACCTGAAAACAACAGCAACAGGCGTGTAATAAAACTCACGGTTAAAGGCTCTCGTGATTTCTGCAAGTTGTGTCCGGGTTGGTAAAAGGTCATTTTTTCTGTCTTTCAGGGTAACACCAAAAATCAGAATACCGTCATACCCTTTTTCCTTATTTTTTATTTCAGAAATATCTGCACTTTTTGAACTGGAGAAAGCCTTGTCATCCACCATGCCAAGGATATAGACATCGCTCATAAGCTGATATGCAGGGTTCGTATCCTTATACGTTTTTGATAAAATATCCTGTGGTCTCAGCGGTTTGTCATCAATATAATTAACAGGAATATTCAAGGAATGAAAAAGGGTTTGAAGTCCTTTATAAAATTTATCTTGTTCTTTAAAATAGTCTAAATTCATCTTTTCCCCATTCACAATTCATTATTCGCAATTAACCAGAAACCATGTGATCAGATCGAAATTTTGTAATCTATATTTTTCACTTGCACTTGTATTTTTCTTTACCCGCTCTACTGCTGAACTGTCCCCTGTCTTCAATTTAGCAAGGATATCTTTTGTTTCTGCTCCTGCCCGTTTTTTAATGGAGCCGTCCTCCTGGATATCCTCTTCACTTGATTGTGAATCAATCCAATTTCTCATAGCATCTACAAGTTCTTTTATTGCTGACGCTTCTCCTCTTTCAATTTTCTCCGGGACAAATCGAGGTTCTCCCTTATGCCCGGAAAGTGCATCTAAAACCTCTTTTTGATTCAGCAGCACCTGTTTCCCGTTTTTATTTATGTAGATCAAGTCATAGGTTTGATATTCATGGTTTAATACTTTGGGTGGTTTGGAAGGATATCCAAGCAAGGCTATAATTCCTGTCTCCGGGCAGACGGATTGATTGGCTTTAAAACCGGTATATACACCTTTGGGCATTTTTTTGTAATATTTTTCATCTTTTTGAAATTCTTCAAGCAGGTCTTGACGAAAGTCTTCAAGAGATAAATTATCAAAACCAAGGCCTGCATCATTTTTTTCAATCTCGTCCCATGAAGTTTGCATCTGCAACAGCATTTTTTTATTCAGTTTGTCTTCAAAGTCATCATCTGATGCCATTTCTTTAAAACTGTCTGAAAATTCGAGATGAACCTCAGAGCCTGCAAGTTTCATCATTGTCATGCGCTCTTCGATTCTGCCTTTAAGATTCAGATAATTGTTTATATTATCCGACGGCCAATAGTTGATGCCATATATTTCTTTATTTGGTGAGCCAAGCCGATCAATACGGCCAAACCTTTGAATAATTCTGACCGGATTCCAGTGTATGTCATAATTAATAACCATATCACAATCCTGCAGATTCTGACCTTCACTTAAAACATCGGTAGCGATGAGGATATCTATGGGTGTTCTTATTTTGGAATGAACTTTCTTATTATTCTCTGCTGCCCATTCTACCCACTGATTGTATTGTTCCACTTTAGAAAGATTATTTTCACCGGGTGCAAAGCCCCATTCTTTTTCGTTAAATAATTTAGTAAAAGGGGCAAATCTTTCAAGGATCGGTTCGAACAATTTTGTTTCATGTTCGGAAGAATCCGTTTTAGAAACATCTCCGCTGACAACAGCCATCTGTGTAAAGCCTCTTTGTTTAAGCTGATCAAACAGATAGAATGCTGTGTCTTTGTAAAC
Organism: Candidatus Anammoxibacter sp.; assembly: GCA_021777055.1. GTDB lineage: Bacteria > Planctomycetota > Brocadiia > Brocadiales > Anammoxibacteraceae > Anammoxibacter_A. The sequence goes on from JAIQZO010000039.1 coordinate 73,525, forward strand.
TGTAAAAATTACTACTTTTGGGTTGTCATTATTATTACCGGATTTTCTTTTTTCTTTAATCTCTTCAATCAGTGATTGAAGTTTATCATCTTTACTTTTATGGTTTTTATTACCGGCCACTTCAGATTTTATGGTTTTTTTAAATTTTTCCAGATTATTAATTAATGACTCAAGCGCTTCAATATCTTTTTTAAGATCCGCTTTATAGTTATGAAGGTTTCCTGCTTTATCGATATCCGACAAAAGAACCTTTCTTTTCTTGCCAAGGGTCAAATTATCAAAAAGATCATCAGCAATATCTTCAAATTCGTCATCTTCTAAAACATCCGGTTCTAACTCACTGGTTAAATCCTGGTCTTGTTGTTTGTCTATATATTTATTTATTTTATCCAATGCATTTTGGTGATGATTTAGTATTTTTTGAGTCGTTGAATGAAATGAAAACCATGAAGATTCAAGTCGCTTGACAAGTAAAATATATAACATTTTTACGAGAAAACGGTCTCTTTGCCTTTCATCGTGCAGTTTATCCACATCTTTTGTCTGCTCTACATAAAATGAAGGCTGGTATCCTGAAAGCATGGGGGGGAAATGATCAAAAAGTTCTTCGAAACTTTCAAAATTACCGATTTGTTTGGGTGTAACAAAGATATTTTTTGGTTTTTGTTTCTTTGGAAAATGCAGCCCTGTTTTTTGCTTTTCGATCATTTGTCTGGTTCTGGCTACAGTAAGGGAATCGGTGAGTTTAAAAAAATCAGCAGGCAGCATTTTGATAAAGTCGGCTATTTTCGGACTGTCATCATCACGCCATTTTTTGAACGCTTTTTGTGCTCTGCCAAAAAGGTGGTCTATATTTCTAATGGAATGGGTCCCATAAAAGCCATCTATGTTACCTTGTTTAATAAGCTTAAACTGATTTCGTATATCAATAAGCGTATTATTTATTGGGGTTGCAGATAACATTAAGACTTTAACATCATCATTCTTTTTTAAGATCTCTTCTACAAAAAATTGATATCTGTTTGATTTGCTATTTCTTAAATTATGGCTTTCATCAATAACAAAAAGCCTTGGTTTATCGTTGATGAATAAAGTATCAGTTCTTTCAAGCCTGTAAGCTTCTTTATTCATTCTTCCATAAATTAAATCCGTATGGAAACGAATAAAAAATTCAAGATTATCTTTTTCAAATTTCGAGCTTTGATGCCGGGTATATCTGTTCCAGTTATATTGAAGCTTTTTAGGACAAATTAAAATAATCTCACGCCCCTGTAATTGAAAAAATTTCATAACAGCAAGAGCACTCCAGGTTTTTCCAAGGCCGACAGCATCTGCGAGAATTGCTCCATCGTATTTTTGAAGCATTTTTATTAAACTTAAAACTCCTTTTTGTTGGAAATCATACAATGTGTTATATATGGTCGTATTTTCCAGCCTGCCAACCTGACGATTAAATTCAGTATTGTCCTGCTCTGTGAGAAGCTGATTGCCAAAAAGTTCAAACAGCACCTTATAATAAAGCTGTCTTGGGGTGTATTTGATAAATATTTGTTCTATGGATTCTATCAGATACTCTTTAAATGGAGTGGTGTGTTTTTTTCCGGTTTCATCAATGATTGTTTTTGTTTTATGTGCTTCTTTGCTTTTCCATAAATCATTAAACCATTTCTTTAATTCCTGATATTGGTTGTTATTGCCTGTTTCAGCGATATTAAGCTCGATATTGTTCGTCTCCTTTAAACCAATACCTGCTTCAGTTAAGTTAGAGCTTCCGGAAACAAAGTACTTATGCCTGTCATCTTGTTCAGGATTGAACAGGTATATTTTTGCATGGCAAAAATTGGGTTCAAGTGTTTTCGCTTCAACTTTTTCCTGCTTTAGAAACTCCACAGATTCTTTTGCTATAGCAGAGAGTTTTAAGGCCGCTTCTATTGTGATGTTTTCATTCAGTAAATCAATTGTACGGTCTTGTATCATATCAATATTAACGATATCTCCAAGAACCATTTTAAAATTTTTAATCTTATTGTTTATATGTCTGGACAGGTATGCAAGGGCTCCAACTGTGAAATAACCGGTGACGATATCTATTGTGCCGGTTTCAGTGTATTCCCTGAGCCATTCGTAAACTTTTTGATTTTCATTTTTATTATCTAATATCATTATTTTCTCTTTAATTTGGTTGAGAATTGATTTTTAGTTGAACACATAACAAGGAGCTGAGCAGGTCTGACCACCTCCGAAAATCTTTAGCATTTAAAATAATTTATTAACTTTTTCAAGTAAATCAAGGAATATCTTTCCGAATATCATGCCGCATGAAATGATATTCGGAAAGATTACCGTTGGATATCATGTAATATGAAATGATATTCACAAACCGTACTTTTCCATTTTTATCAATCGTTTTCGATGATTTTTTTTATGTTGCAAATTCCACATGACATTAAAACTAAATTTAATCTGCTTCTAGATAATATGTAGATCCTCAAAAGCGAACACTATAATTTTGCAAAATTTCTAAGATATTATTTTGATTCTTGAAAAAATATAATCACCATAAGAACAACCCTTATGTGCCTAATCTGTCTCTAATCCAAGCAGGGTCTTTGCGGCAGTCAACATCAGCATGGATCTTTATCTTATCCCCTGCAATTGTATAGTAAATTGCGAATGGAAATCGCTTGGAAAGCATCCGCCTATATCCTTTATGCCTTAATGGATGAATTCCGGCATATAAAGTCAAAGATTCGATGTCAGAGTATAAGCTATCAAGGAAATAGGCTCCTACTCCTTGTCTTGGTTCTCATAAAATTTGTATCCATCTACAAGGTCGTCTTCTGCTTGATCAAGGATATGAATCTTCATGAGATTTTAGCCGCAATTCTTTTCTTAGCGGATTCCCAGTCAACAAATGTCGATTTTCCCTGCTTCACTAATTTTTCACGTTTGTCCAATAAGTCTTTGTGCCAATCAGGAATGGGGATTTGATCTTGATTACAACAAAGATCGCTCCAAAGTTCTTCCATGATCTGCTGTTTTTCTGAAACTGCCATTTTTTCTAGTGGTAACGTTGACATATCTATTCCTCCATTTTAGGTAAAAAATTATTATACCATTATAGTAATTAGAATCGATATGAATCTTTCATCTATTCTTATATTAACGGGCTCTTCAGCCGCAGCGTTAAGTTGTCGACTAAAAGAACTTTGTTATGAATTTTTACTTTTTATTTTCCATGCAGGATACCAATTTAAAATCTTCTTCTGTAAAGCCATTCCAATTTTTCCAGTGATCTTTGACGCCTTTAACACACCATGCCTTCCGAAGAGCATGTGTCTGTTCCACTGTTTCTGCACTATTTCCTAAAGCCAAATTTATTAAGGCTTCTCGCCGTAAATCCTCACATTGCTTCAAAGACGGCCCGTCAGTTGGTTCATGCCAGCATGTAATATTTTGTGGAATATTTGCATTCATTTCGATAACATTTTTGTCCTTTGGAACAAGACGGCGCGTAATTAGTTCAAGTAGAGTACCATTGAAAAGCTTGACTTTGCTGAAACGTTTTGCGTTGGCTTTAAGCCAAGATTTTATTTCTTGCCTATCATAAGGGCCATCCTTAATTTCTGTTATTGTGCTACCTCTAAAGTCTACACTCTCCAAATTTGCACCACGCATTGATGAAAAAGAAAGAATTGCCCCATTCAAATGTGCTTCAGATAAATCCGCGCCATCCAAATTGGCAGAGTTCAGAATACTTCCTTCTATATGAGCATTGCGAAGAATTGCTCCCTGGAGTTTAACACCTCCTTTTGGGGCAATTTGGTTTTTATAGTCATCAGGGTTTACTGTGGAGAATTCAGCGCCGACTAAATAAGCTGAAGTCATATTTGCACCTTGTAAATGGGAGTTGACCAAGTACGCACCTTCGAGATGCGCATCAATTAATTGCGCGCCCTCAAGGTGTGCACCTACTAAGCTTGCATTACGTAACTGAGAATATCTCATATATGCTCCTTCAAGGTGTGCATTAATGAGGTTGGCTCCAGACAGATTAGCATATACCAGAATAGCCCCTTCAAAATGTGCATTTTCTAGGTTAGCCTCTATAAGGCTTGCTTTATAGAGATTAGCTCCGCGGAAGTTAGCACCCGTAAGGACAAAACCATCTAGGTTCACTTCCGATAAATCTAATCTAAAAAAACGATTGGGCCATAAGGCTATAACGGTATGTACTGTTATTATGCCTATAAAAAAAACTGCAATAACTGCAGCGGCTCTCCTAAACAAGTTTGACTTATATGTTTTTGTGATAATCGCATATTCAAGCTTACGCCAAATGAATCCGAGAAACACAAAAGTAACAGTTAAAAGAGAAATAGTCCCGACTAAATAATGGGATGGGAGGTTAGGAAGTTTTCCTCCCAGAATTAGACCAGTTGGAGTGTTCCAGGCGAACGGAGCGATTCTAACCCAGCATAGAAAGGCAGTAATAATTGGTAATCCCCATGCTAATAGACCAGTACCAAATCGTATTAAACGAACGGTATCGGAAGGTTTTTTAGTGCTTATTTCTCCAAAATAGTACAAAATTAGCCATCCACTTGAACGGCCATGTTGAATAGCGTTATTACTTGAGAGCATAGCATTCTGGAGGATACGAAGGTTTAACTGAAAATATGCAAACAAGCACAATGCAATTATTGGAGCGGAAATAAAAAAAATATTGAGGGATACTGCAAGACCAATAACTGGTAATTTGGCTTCAGCGCTTGTATAGAAATCGACATCTTTAATTCCCGCAAGTGAAAGGAGCACATAGGTACAAAACGTGATCTGAATAAGATATAGCCGTTCAGTCCTTTTAGCTGAAGCTTTAATGGTTTCTAAAATAAGCTCTCCGGTACCAAGTCTATCTTTTAAATCGTTGAGTTCAGACTCAGTATGTTCTATTAGCTTTTGTATAACAGGCATTCTTGGAATTGTGCTTTAACAAGTAACTATAAAGTTTCTATATATTATTGGAAACTCTTAGCAATTATAATAAATTATTGACTTTTTTAATTAAATCGAATAATACCCTGCCTGATATCATGCTATATAGGACAATATCAACAGGTTGTCCGAGAATGTCAGATGCAGAAATCTCCCTCCAGTGAGTGAAACTAATAGAAGGACAAGATAATTCATGATATAATTACATTTAATGAAATTCCTGCAAAAAACCAAATATAAGCAATTCATCCTTGTTCCCAAAACCTATTTAAATTCATCCGCAGAAGCAAAAAAACAAACAACTGACTGGCAAGATAGATGGAATGATGATAAAAGGAGAATTAACCATATGTCTAAATTTAAGGCCTTATATGAATTCCAGAAGCCCCTGCAATGTTTAACCCCAGAATCATTTTTAGATTATGTAAATGGAGTAATACCACAAGATCATCTTTGTAGATTGGTCAAAGAGATAGTGTGGAGATTAGATACAGTATCAATAGAAGAGAAATACTCATTTCTAGGTCAAAGGACATACCATCCCAAACTATTATTAAGTATGCTGTTTTATGGTTATGCAACGGGAACTCGTAGTAGCCGTAAGCTAGAAGAGAAATGTCTATGCGATCATATCTACATATTCTTAATGGGAAATTATGGACCGGATCATAGAACTATAAGTGATTTCCGTAAGAATAATTTACAAGAGATGGAGAAGTATTTTGTAGAAATAGTCCGAATATTTCAGGAACTAGGTTTTACAAATGTAGGGAAGATATATATAGATGGAACAAAGATAAAGGGTAATGCATCCGCAAAACGCACGAAAGATAGAGAAGGATTTTCAGCCTGGTTAACAAAGATAGAGGAAGAGATATCAGAACTATTAAAGGAGGCCGAAGCCATAGATGAGAAAGAGGAGAAGAGATGCAAATCAGTGGAGTCCGACGAGCAGTTAATGAAAAAGTTATCAAAGCGTACCTACTTAAAGTCAAAGATAGAAGCAGCACTGGAAGTGATGGAGGAAGAGAATCTAAGCAAGTTAAACTTAACAGATAATGATGCGCACCATATGAAAGCAGGAGGCAGTAAAGATATTCGTCCGGGTTACAACGGCCAAACATCAGTAAGCAAGGATGGAGTAATCTTGGCAGCAGAAGCATCAATGGATCCTAACGATTGTAATCAATTAGAACCAATAATAGAAAAGAGCAACTCCAACACGCAGCAGTCGGTAGAAGAAGTAATCGCAGATAGTGGTTACGGTAATTACGCAAACTACGAATATTTAGAAGCAAAGGAAATAGAAGGACATGTACCAGATAGATACTTCCATCAATACAAAACCGGCGAATATGAAAAAGAGAAAAATCGTTATCATTACACGAACTTCAAATATGATGCATCAATTGCTTGCTATATATGTCCCGAAGGCAAAAGGGTAGAATACTGGAAGACGCGCAAGAACAAGAGCAAGACCAGACAATGGAATCATAAGGTTTATAAGGGATCAGAGTGTGCAAGTTGCGATAAACGCCTATTATGCACAAAATCTAAAGAACGAGAGCTATTAATTGATCTAAGAGAACCGTTGTTACAAAAGATGCGCAAAAAGCTAATGACAGAAAAAGGCAAAGCGGAATATTTTAAACGTCAGTATACAATTGAACCAATATTTGGTCATCTAAAATTTAACATTGGGTATAGATCATTTCTGCTGCGTGGAAAAGAAAAAGTAAATGGCGAGTTTAAGTTGATGAGTATTGGCTGGAATTTGAAAAAGTTATTACAGATGAAAGCAAAAGCAGCATAAGATATAAAATATAAAATATTGTTACCTTCTTTAATACTAGAAACGGTATATAACGCCTTAAATTATTTTCAATACCAAGAAGTTAGGCTGTCATGTCAAGACAGGAAGAAAGACTAGCAAATTGTCCAGTGGATATTCACCAAGTCATTTGTCATTCTGCAATCATTCTCGGACAACCTGTCAATGTCTGACCCTAAAGGTCCTTTTGGTTTGTCAAGTTGACCCGCATGTTAGGCATTTTTGTTTCCTGATTCTTCGATTATGAATGTTTGAATACCAATTGTAAGGGTTTGAGAACAAAGGTGACGAAACCTTCTTTTCACCACATATGCCGAGACTACAGCCGAAATGTAGATAACAAAATTTATAATAGAAAGCAGTATATAATAGCGAACTAGCATGTGAGCTTGAAAATGGTGTTTAACTATGACCGCAATTAACGACAGTGGCCATAACAGTGAAACCGAAAGGAACAATGTACCCGTGTAATTAACATTATCAAATAATTCGTTTACTATTGCCCGTGAATTGTCAGATAGGACTTTTAAATGCGCAATAATATGCTGATGAACATGTATCTTTTCGCTATTAGATTCTAATTTGACTTCAGTGCTTTGCGCCCATGAGTCAACCATTCTTAAAAATACTTCTTTTCTTTCTGATTTAAGGTAACGAGTAATGGCACTTACTCTTGGGTCACTAATAAGATTGAATGTATATACCTTGAAAATTGTCCGCAATAATTTACGTGTATACCGTGATGATTTCTCTGATTCTGCATCATCCTGAACGACTGCAACAATTGTAATGTCTGCTAAATGCTTAAATACAAGCCCAACTGCTAATGAAATAATAATTAAAACTGTAAATTTAATTGCAAGAATTGAGGCGCGCTCTCCAACAGGCACATTATCTAATGATAGCAATGGGAAATAGCTTGATATCAACGGCCCATATAAATAAAAGAGACCGCCAACAAAAATCACGCCTGGAAGTAAATACTCTAAGAATGTTTCGATTTTTAACGATGATTTAATCATTGTACATATTGCAACTAACAAGTAACTATAAAGTTTTTTTATATTATCGGAAACTCTTAGCAATTAGAACAAATTATTGACTTTTCTAAGTAAATCAAATAATACCCTGCCTGATATCATGCTATATAGAACAATATCAGGCGGAAAGCTCGCCTAATATTGTCCAATTTGGAACAATATCAAGGTCTCTACTTTTCTATTTTTATCAATTTTCTACAATAAATTTATCCATGTTTAAACTTCAGTCTCAAGGCGACTCTTGCGGAACTGCTTAAACATAACATTAAAACCTAACCAAAACCTAAATCACCAAATGTCGAATTTCTAATCACTTGCAGCTAGATCACTCTTGCAGACTGCTTTTAAACGTTTCAGTGTACCTTGCAGAATTGTACATGTTTTGCATCTATAACAACTTCTAGGTAGAAATTTCACTAAAAAGAAAAGCTTTTACAGGGTAATATCATCGTGCGGCATAGCCGCAACCATAATTGAGAACACAGTAAACAGAATTCAAGATAAAGTATAGATTTGTATTTGTTTTACTATATTATTAATTGTAAATTTGTATGCTCTTTCTGCATTATATTTTCTATTATTCTGACATCTGAATTCCATATTCCATATTCCATAAAAGCTACTAAATCTTTATAGAAAGAGAAGTTTTTACAAAGTGATATCATTGTAAATACACCACAACTGTAAACCTAAATTAACTTAATTTATTGTTAACAATATAAGACTTATATCACAATCATTGCTACTTGTCAACCAGAGTAAAATAGTCAGATGTTTTGCTTGTAAGGTATTGCCTTACAATGTTGTAAGGGGTTCCATAGCAAGGAAATTAGGAATACAATTAGGGGGATTCTTGGTCAGAGATGTTGGTAGGGGGGGAATATTCCTTGCTAGTGAAAATAATAAACCTTTTGTTTCATATTTAGAAAAAGTAGTTATTAAGAACAACCAAGCTAAATATTTCTAAGGTAATGCAGTGGTTACAGACTGCTTATGGCATATACTACAATCGCAAACGTGACAGTAGTGGTTACCTTCTAAAGGTAGATTTAAAGGTGTTATCGTAGACGGTGAATCGTACGGCATGAAATTAAGTCTGTCTATACATCTAAATCCTGTTTGGGTAGGTATAGTTATACGATGTAAGTAAGTCTAACTGGAGTAGCTATCATGATTATATAAATATAAAGAAAGAATACAACTGGAAAGATGTGATAATTATTTTCATGAGAGGGATTCAGGTCTGGTAATTTATTTACCCGGTGCTGGGAACTTATCTGGTGTCATCTCTGCTGCCAAAGATGATCGGCCGTCTTTAATCTGCACAATACTCGCAGACTTAAGCGGTACTCGGCTTCCTCCCCGATAGGAAATACTTCCTGTTGCTCCTTTAAAACCGTTGGTATTATTTAAGGTCTTTAAAAGTGCTTCCGCATCAGTGGTACCTGCTTTTTGAATGGTATTAATGGCAAGCTTTGCTGCGTCATATCCTAATGCGGCAAATGGGTTAATGGGCTCTTTCTTATAAAAAGATTTATACGCATCCATAAAATCTTTAAGAGCATCATTCTTTGTTGCGGCATCATAAAAAAGATGTGTCGTGTAGTACGTATTGTTGGCCTTCTTTCCGATTAAGGCAATCAGGTCTTTATCAACATATCCATCACCCCCCATAATTGGCTGATTAAAGCCAGCGTCTCGTAACTTTGAGATAATTATGGAGGCTTCATGGGAAGTTTCGGCTGAGAGAAATATTAAATCCGGAGCGGTTTTTAAAGATCGTAACTCTTTAATCTGATAATCAGTAAATGCCGGAGCATCATGCTTGAAGGATTGGAGGTTCTTTAGTGGTCAAGTCTTTATTGTTACAACAATCTTAGGAAATACTTGTTATACATTTCTGTACACTTCTGGGGTCAATAAAGTTTTGACCCCGAATTGTACATTTATTTTTGTGCAGTTACGATTCCGGTTATTCCTTCTAATTCCCTAGTATCAATCATCTTAATTCCATGATTATGTAAGTTTTTTATTTCTTTTTTAATGAAATTATTATTCTCTTGTACTTTATAATCAAAATTTTTGAAGCCTATATTTTTAACAAATTTCTTAAACATATCAATAGGCCAATAGTAATCTTTGAAACTTATATCAGGAAGATTTTTTTCAGAAACACCATATAAGGTAATTTCAAATTGATCTCCAATATTATACTTCTTTCTTTTTTCTCCAAATTTGACTATCTGTGAATATACAGGATTAACTTTACCAACCAAAGATAAATTATGTATTAACAGTATGATTAAACCTCTACTTTTGAGTATTCTATATATTTCTTTTAGCCAATGCTTTATTTGTTCACTTGATTCCATTTCTACAAATACAAATGAAGCATAGCAAGAGATATAACTATTGCTCTTAAATGGTATAATACCATCTTCCTCAAGAACTCTGTATTCTCCAGCACTGTCATTTTTTTTTGCGACATGTACCATTTCGGGAGAAATATCAACACCATCTATATTTAAGTCATATATTTCCCTAATTATTTGGTTGGCTGTAGCTGATCCGCAACCAAAATCTAAGATCTTTTCTTTTTGATAGTTATCGATATGCTTTATAACTTCTACTATTGGAAGGTAAGCAGACTGCCACCTTATAACAGATATATTCTGTGTATGACGAATAAATTCTTTGTTCGTATATTTATTCATTTTTTATTTATAACACTGCGTATGACCGCGCGAGTTACTTGCACAGAATTTGGCCTATAATTGAGCCCAGTAATTTAATCGAAATCGGAAAAACGCACAGCTGTGAGCGTTCGTGTCAGTGCGCTTGTTAGCTTTCATTGCCTTTTCTCACCTTGTGTGTTTCAGTTAAAAAACAGCGAGTGTCGAAGCTGCACCTACAGCAAGTTTAGCATACCGAGGCAGTAATCCTTTGTCTGCTCCCAGTTTCCCATGACCGGTTCCATAATGATTTCTTAATTCTGCGACACCCTGAGTAATTGAGGCTAAGTTACTAAGCAGACGCTTAATAGTATCACTTGCTTTAGCCTTATCAGGTATATCTGCAGGCGTTAGCTTTAATTGTTGTACTGTACTCTTTACTAACTTTGCCAGGTCATCACCTTTTGCGTAACTAACGTCACATTCACTTAAGATGCTTTTACAGCAGAAGGAAATTTAGTGTCAGGGAAATTTGGGAAATTTAGTGCCAGACCTTGTAAAATCTTCGAAATGTTTTATATTCTGTTCTAGTCTGCTCTTATTGTAATCTAAAAGCTGGAGTCCATTCCAAAACACCAGCTAGTACAAAAGATCAACTCAAGAACGATGCAATATATCATCTGAGAAAACTTCAAAAGTCTCTAAGCAGAGTAAAGAAATATTTTAAACATCCAAAAATTGCGTATGCAGCATAGTTGATCTATTTAATTGCCGGGTTAATATTAATGGTTCTTCTCCAAATTAGTTTGTAAAAGCTTGTATGATTTTCAATGAAAAGTATCGTGTATCATGGAATCCATATGCTTTTCTTTTAATAACTTTGATCTTATTATTAACGCCTTCGAGTTTACTCGTATGG
>JAIQZO010000040.1 GCA_021777055.1 Candidatus Anammoxibacter sp.
CCGAAGTAAAGGCTCGTTCGATTTGCATGCCTAATCCACGTCGCCAGCGTTCGTTCTGAGCCAAGATCAAACCCTTCAAAAAATTTATCTCTTGGTTTTTTCTTGCTTATGTTTCAGAATTGACTACAAGCGTTATACATTTAATACTTCTAATATATAACTCTTGTGCTCGTACGTTGTATTTTTAAAGAACATTACAGTAAGATATATCCACTTACTGGTTTCACTCGCAAGTCACAATCATTTGCAACTCACAGGACAGATTATAGCTTGCTATTTTTATTTAGCAAGAGAAGTTTTTATTATTTTTATGCTTATGGAATTTTCGCATTAACACAACGTAAACACTTAAGTCACAGATAGTTAGAAACATAGCAAAACGGAGGCCAACAACACGTAACATGTTTATATAACTAACCTTACACCAAAAACAAAAAAACAAAAAAAATATTTCCTCATAAAAATAAGTAGTGTTTGACCAGAAACACATAAAGCGTTATTGCCATAAACTTTACAGTCTGTGATTATATAAAAGAGCTTTTTAAATGTTTACATCTTAAGATTGTTTCCAATTATTATCTAACTGCCACCTCAACATAACATGTTTTATGTAAGGAGTTTATATCTGAAATATGATTGTTGCTAATGGGATACTGGCATGATGAAATGCAAAAATTTTAGGGAAAATATAGAGGCTAAAGATAATAGATGCACAAATACAAATTAGCGAGATTCCGATTAAAGACAGACGAAATATTCGCAAGAAAAACCATAAAGATCATCTGAAACGACTTTTGCCGCTCAATGAAACGATTAATATCATCACGATTCTGAAAGACAAGCTCAAGCATATTTGGGACTATCGTTCTCGGACGTTGGCGAATAAAACCCTTGATGAATGGTGTCTCTTGGCAAAACAATAAATTATACAGCGGTGAATAGATTTGTAAATATGCTTCGCATATATAACTATGGAATTTCAAATCACTGTTATTACCAGAGTCATACGAGTAAACTCGAAGGAGTTAATAATAAGATCTAAGTTATCAAGAGAAAAGCATATAGGTTTCACGACGTGGGATACTTTTCGTTGAAAATCATACAAGCCCTTGCAAACTAATTGTAAGAAGAACCACATTTGTCTGTTCAAGGAAAACTATTTCGAGTATTGAATGAAAAAGATTTGAATGGTTGTAAGGTAATAGGTTTGTTAACGTTGAAAATGTTTTGAAAGGCTCTTTTATTGGAAAAAGATATATAATTGCAAAGATTAATTTGTCTATGAATATTTCTATCCAGATTCATTATTGACTATGGAGAAAAATATACTGAATGCCGTTCCTTTACCCTGCATGCTTGAGACAGTAATAGCCCCTCCATGGTTCTTAATTATTCCATGTACAATTGAATTGCAAGGCCCATACCCGTTCCATCACCAATCTTTTTTGTTGTAATGCAAGCACCAATAGCTGCAACGTCATACATAAGATGGAAGTGATTAGGTTCGTTTGCTGGGTCTACCGGACGTATATTAACCCTAACTGAACCACTCTGTTGAAACCACCAAGGATCAACTACAAATGTATTGACCTCATCATCTGGAATTACACTTAGGGCCCATTCATCACTAAAGTCGACAACAAAAGTTTTGTTTAAAGAACGCTCATCTTCAGCACTAAATACGTCGGACGCACTATTACCTATTTGTGGAACACTGAGTGATACAAAACTTCTGCCGGTTGATACATTTGGTTATATTGACCTGGTTTGCGCTATCACCTTAAACACGCAACCTGATAACATTATTAACTCCATAGGTATCAGTAACAATCTTCACGATTTCTTTACAGACATTATCAGTTGATGAAAAAAGAATTCAACAATATCAGTAAATGAATATGCAGGAAACAGTGTATTCTCATTTCCACGAATTATCTTTTCTTTTCTGTTTGACATAATAAACTCCTTTGAATTTTAGATAATTGAATTTTAATTATATATACATTAATTTGTATCTGTTTAATTATTCAGATCATAATTCTGGGTTGCAACAACAATAGCCCCCTATAGCCCACTAATATTACATTATTTTTTTTGGCCTAAAAATCACCTGGGTTAATATTTGTTAGACATAATACACCACCTTTCCGGGTTAAATAGTTAAACTTAAATTATATTTATAATCATATTATGTCTTATGATTTTTTAATGTTCTAACAATCATCCGTGTTACTGATAAAGAAAACTCTTTACGGTGTAAAACGATACTTATTTTATCAGCTAATCCTATACCATTTATTTGCACAAAATTTATATTTATTGCAACTTCATACCAGATAACGACATGTGTGGTCTAAAAGTTGATAACAGAAAGATGTTTGATTTATAGAATAGAGACATTTTTGGGGAAAGGTGGAAAAATACCACATTTGTCCGGGCCACTATTAACAACATAGATATAGTGCGGCATAGCCGCTGCCAAACTTACAGTTGAAGATTTGTGATTATAACAAACAGATAGAGGAAAGAGATACGTTGTTGAAGAACGGAGAAAGACAAAATGTGAAGGTATAACACTAAAATTGTAACGCCGCGAAATTTAATAACACTCCCCTAAATCCACTTTTTCTAGATAGGGCTTACCCGTTAAACACCTGCGGTTATTCCCCTTTGTATAGAATATAGGAGTAGAGGTATAAAGGTATAAACAGACGGGTGAGTAATAGAAGCTAAATAGATACTTAAAATGACTAATTGACTATGGGGAAAAATATACTGAATTCTGATCCTTTTCCCTGCCTGCTTGAGACTGTAATAGCCCCACCATGGTTCTTAATTATGCCATGTACAATTGCAAGCCCCATACCCGTTCCATCACCAATTTTTTTTGTTGTAAAAAAAGGATCAAATATACGCTCCACAATTTCAGCCGGCATACCTATACCATTATCTACAACTTTTAACCTTACACAATTTTGCATCTGCAAACCTTCACTATCCGCAAAATCAAGATCAACATATTCCATGCCAAGCTCTACTCTCAATTTTCCACCATTCTCTTGCATTGCATATTTCGCATTTGTGCAAAGATTAATTAATACCTGTTGTATCTGAGTAGGATCAGCCAATATTTCTCCAATTTCGAGGTCGAGATTCTGCTCCATTTCAATTGTTGTGGGCATTGACATACTTATTAATCGCAGCGTATCTTTCACTATGGATGTAATATTAAGTTGCATTTGCCCCTGTTCGCCCTGCCTGCTAAACGTCAAGATGCGTTGTATCATATTTGTCGCATTATAAGAGGCCTTTAAAGCCTGGTCTAAATTATCCCTATTGTCGCTCTCTTCCGGTAACTCATCTCTGGTTAATTCAGTATATCCTATTATTGCCATGAGGAGGTTGTTAAAATCGTGCGCGATCCCTCCTGCCAATGTGCCAATTGACTCTAATTTCTGCTTGTTACGCAACCGTGACTCCAGTTTTATTTCTCCAGTTATGTCATTTTTTACTGCAACAAAGTTGACTATTCTGCCAACTGCATCATACACAGGGGAAACAGTTATCCTCTCAGTAAACAGCGTGCCATCCTTTTTCCTGCTGACGATTTGCCCACTCCACACCTCTCCCAAGGCAACCCTGTTCCACATATCATAGTAAGCCGTCTGTTTCTGGTTATCACTATTAAATATGCTCATATTCTTTCCCGCAACATCTTCAGGTTTATAACCTGTTACGCGTTCTATAGAAGGGTTGGCATAAAATATTTTACCTTTAGTATCTGTAATAACAATGCCCTCATCAATAGACTCCATTGCAGTTACAAGCTGTTTTAGTTCTTTGTTTAATCCCTGTAAGTTCCTATAATAGACGGCGTTTTCCAGAGATATTGCCACCTGAGAGGATAACAACCTTAATGTCTCAATCCTCTCCGTAGTAAACGCGTTTGATGTTATGCTGTTTTCAAGATAAAGAATACCAACTAGCCTGGTCTGCTTAACAATAGGCATGCATAGGGTAGATTTTGGACGGTTTCTGATTATATACGGGTCTGATATAAACATGTTATTATCAGTGGTGCCATCAAGGACAATGTGTTGTATAGTTCTCTTTACATAGTTAATCACGGAATGGGCAATATCGTCTCTTGTATCTATCGGAACTATTTTATCTATGTTCGTTGCACCGTTAATGGCACTTTCTGCTTCTATATAAAGTCGCCCTTTATGCTCAAGTATAATGTATCCCTTACAAGCTCCCGCATTTTCTATTACAATATTCATTAATTTGAAAAGGAGTTTATCCAGATCCAGGTTCTCTGATAGTGTTTGTGACGCCTTTAATATTGACGCCATATCTAAAGATGTCAGCTGATTTGCCACTTGTACATTTGTGTTTTCATATCCTTTGCTTTTTATCGACTCTGGCACCAGATCCAGTTGCGGATAACTCTCTTCCAGGTCGTGCAGTTTTCCTGTTGCTCCCCATTTTTGATAACAGTCATAAGCCTCCTTCATGTAAATTTTAGCAATTCTATCTTTCCCTCTAGCCAAATAGAACTTTGCGGCAAGCTCATTGGCAATGGCCTCATTTTGGGTATATTCGTTCTCATGGGCAGATGCAATCGCTTGATCATACAGCCCCATGGCATTGTAATCTTTACCTGCTATGCGTGCCATTTCTGCAGAAATTAGAAGATATTTGTGTAGAAAATTCTCAGGGCAGATCACCGATAACATTTTAAGTTTCTCTCGCCCTTTGAGCATGGTCTTCCAATACATTTTTTTCTTCTTCGCAGTGGAAGTTGGATAGATAGCAGCAAGGGTTAAGGGGTAAAACAGGTATGGAAGAAAATTCTGCGCAATACTCAGGTTACGCTTTTGCGTCTTACATGACTCCAATGCCATATTCAGAGCAATAGAATAGTTTCCAAATAGAAACGCCATCATTAATTTGATACCGAAAAAAAAATCAATTGCGGCAGACATATTTTTGTCATTCATCTGTTTAAGAAAATCATCTTCTACAAAAACATTACTATTAAAACTATAGGTGTCTGTTCCAGTTCCTTGTAAATGCGAAATCAGTTTCTGTGATAAAATATAGCCACATATAATCTCCGGATTGTTTAATCTTTTTATAAAACTTGCAAATTTAGTAGTTGTGTCAAATATATTACGAAGATTATCACCTTTAACTATCATGCAGGTAAAAATATTAAATACGCAATATCCTGAAAACAGCAGATCACCATCTTCTAAACCATATTGAAATCCCATCCTCAGGTAATCTAAACTTATCTTTACATGTCTGTTCCAATGGCTAATTAATGCACCAAACACATAATAAAGCTTCGCTCTCAATTGGTTATTGGCAAGTTGCTCATTAAGGGCTAAAGCCAATTTACCAAATTTATACCCGGATCTAATGTCTTTAACAAACACTCTTGTCGTTGGTCCGTAAATATCATGCAACACCATAGAAATAATTACAAATCCATAACAAGCATATGCATCAGGACTACCCATTAAGTTTCCATATCTTAATGAATAATTGAACATTTTTAATATTATCAGAGTAGCTAAGTCAATGTTCAGGAAATAAGCAGGAGGAATATTATGTATAAAAAGTTCCAGCGTCGTATTTTTTTCAGTATCATAAATTATTGGTACGTTTAGTAAATCCTCTATTTTATATTTCCTTAAATGCCAGCGTGCCTTTATGAACTCTCTTATCACCACCCATTTACCCGGTGAATCAGACAGTTTTATCCCTAACATGTACAATCCTTTTACTCCCAACCTGATAGCCTCAATATACATTGCCTGATTAGTATATAAATCTATCCGAATCATATACGCTCTTGCTTTTTCTATATTTGTCTTCGCTTTTCTAATAATGTAATCAAATTGAGTCTCCGCTTCTTCAAAATTGCCGTTAAGGTATTCACATTCAGCACACGCCATAAAGAGTTCAAAGGCAAGATCATAATTAACCAGCCAGCACTCTTCCCTTAACAACCCCATCCCGGTCTTTAAGTAATTTAATGCTGGCCCATATGCGGTTGCGGCCTTTGCCTTTTTTCCTGCTATCAGATTTAACCAGGCAACGTAATACATCTCTTCATGATCCGTTACAAGAGCAATTCCATGATTAATCTGGTCCACAATAGAGAATATATTGTTTTCTAATTCCTTTGATAGCTTGTGAATATTAGGCTCCGTATCGTACTCTCCATGCCTGAAGCCTTCGGTTTCACTATCTCTTCCAGATACAACATTGGCCAGTCTATACATTAACCGTCCTATCTTGTAGTGTAATACGGATTTATTCTTATCCGGTATAAGATTATATGCTGCCTCCTGTATACGATCGTGCAAAAAGCTGTAACTGTTCTCAGTAAAAACGATAAAGCCCCTATTAATTGCTTGGGATATGGATTTAAAGGTATCTTCTTCGGTCTTTTCATTAACAGCGGACAATATACTAAGATCAAATCTACTTCCAATACATGCCGCCAACGTTAACACTCTCTTCGTTTCTGCTGAGAGGCGATTGAGTTTACAACTCATTAGATCTACAACATTATCGCTGGCTTGCATTTGATTGACCTTTTCTATGTCCCAACACCATTTAAAACTTAAAACCTTTGACGAATCGGAAACCCCTGTTACATTTTGCTTTTTGTACTCATTCACTTTACGTATTAGAAGCTTCTCTTCATAGAGCACCTTTAAAAACTGCTTTATAAAGAAGGGATTCCCATCTGTTTTCTTACAAACCAATTTGGACAAAGAACTGCACTTTCCCATATCGCAATTTAAAGTGTCTGCAATCAGTTCATTTACGCTTTTTTCCTCTAATGGATTAAGTGATATGCGGTGAATAATTGATCTCAATTCTCCAGGTTGTAAAAATTTATTGCTCTCTTTGTCTGTCAGTTCACCTAATGTAATCATCAACGGATGGGAAGAATCAACTTCATTATCTCGATAAGCTCCAATCAAAAGCAGGTGACCAATTTCATCACTCTCCATCAAGAGTTTTATCAATTGCAAACTGGATAAATCGCACCACTGTAAATCATCTAAAAAGATCACAAGTGGATACTCCTTTTTAGTAAACACTTTAATGAAGTCTTCAAATACCATGTTAAACCTGTTTTGAGATTCTGCTGAACTTAACTGATTTAAAGGGGGTTGTTTGCCTGTAAGTAATTCAAGTTCCGAAATGACATCTATAATTACCTGGCCATTATGACCTAAGGCGTTTAAAATATCTTCTTGCCATTTAGAGATCATATCCTCACTTTCAGTCAACAGCTGCTTAACAAGTTCACCAAAGGCTTGTGTAATTGCAGAATAAGGAATATCCTTCTTTAATTGTTCATATTTGCCTTTAATAAAATATCCCTTCTTTTGGACTATAGGTCTATTTATTTCATGAACAAGCGCCGATTTACCAATCCCGGAGTACCCTTTAACAAGCACCATCTCTACACTACCTCGACTTACTACCCTGTCAAAAGCACTTATTAAAGACTCTACCTCATCTTCCCGTCCATAAAGTTTTTGAGAAATTTGAAATGTCTTTGGAATATCGCGCCTACCAATGGTAAATGCCTCTATTTTATTACTCTCTTTCAATTGGTAGCGGCAATTCTCAATATCTGCTTCAAGTCCCTCGCCACTTTGATACCTATCATCACTGTTCTTGGTGATCAACCTCATAATGATGTCAGATACCACACATGGAATGCCACTGTTTATCTCGGACGGATAGCTTGGATTAACGGCAATATGGTTGTGTATAACCTCCATGGGATCATTTGATATAAATGGTAGTTCACCTGTTACCATTTTATAGAACGTGATACCCAGGGAGTAGAAATCGCTCCTATAATCCATTTCTCTATTCATCCTTCCGGTCTGTTCAGGGGAGATAAATGGTAAAACATTCGCTATAAACTCTTTTTTATAGATTTGCTCTTTTTCATTAGGTAGACGAAAAAGCAGTCTAATGTTCGAAAGTTTTATCTGATGGAGTTTATTACTGATGAGTATGTTATTTGGTCTGATAGATGAATGGATAATCCCTTTGTCGTGGATAGCAGTTACAGCCTTTGCTAACTGGCCAGCTATTTCTAGGAAAGTTTCTATTTTAAGCAGTTTGTTATCCTGGAATTGATGAAGTGTAATCGATTCAATCTTTTCAAAGATTAAACAAATTTCATCCCTGAACTCAACAATATCATAAGCCTTTTCAACAAAATCACACTCCGCTTTTTGAATAGACATATGAACATGTTTAAGTTCTAATGCTTCAACGGCCGAAACCGCAGTACGTTTAAAGATCCTAAATATTAAAGATCTTCGATTTTCTGTTGCGTTCTGATACCCCAGGTAAATTGAACAATATTTTGTCTCGTTTAGTTTCTTCGTTATTGTGTAACCGGGAATCTTGTTCATTTCAAGTAATGGTAATCTTCACACGTTGTTATTGACAAATCTTTTCATTCTTCGACATTTTACATTTCCGACTTAGAAGAAATCTGGTTGTTTGAAGAAATTTTACCATTCTATTCCTGGTATTACAAGGAACTGAGCAACATAAACCTGGACTACAAGTTTATTACAAAGACTAGAGATAACGCCTATTAAAGATAGGGTGCTCCCGGGCAAAAGCACAGGAACACCCTATAATATTTTAATATTTTTTTACTTTATACATATTCGATAACTAAACTCCAAGGAACACTCTATAAGAATTCAATATCAAATAAAACACAGCAAAAGAATTAATACCCCTAATCTTTGCAAATCAGATATTTTACGGAAGAAATAGAGTAGTCCCACTAGTATTTCTACCATTGTCCCCATCCCCAAATGTTAATTCATCTGACTTGGCGGGATCTATACCACCTTCCGGACGGCAAGTCACTTTATAATTGGCATAATCTGATTTATCAATACTATCAGAACTTGCAGAAAGAATTTCTACCCATAAAGAGTCTTCATGGACATTGGAATCTGCCTGTTCAGTATAAAGTTCATCTAGGTCTGATTGTATCCCACCTTTGTCAATCGGTTCAACATCTCCCTCCGGGTTGTGACCAGCATCAGGAGCAAAAAGTTCGTCTGGACTATCATATTTTGAAACCGGTTTACCTGGTTTCTCACGGATAGGATCAGGGACTTCACCTACCATAAATTTCTGCTGATACGTTTTTATATATAAATCACCTTGCCTGTCTGACTCTTCCATTTCCAGTTCTATTGGTGCAGATACCTGACCGAAAACCGAACGGAAACGTGATGAAAAAATTCCCTCTGTATCGGCAACATAAGTTACATATGCAGTTACCTTAGACGGACAAGAGGTCGGCTCATCTTCATGGAGCATATCTAACGTAACGGAGATTACATGTGCATCTCGAGGAGTACGAGTGGGGCCACTGTCATCAATTTCAAGGGCCATGGCCATGCATGTTAATTCGACTACACGTTTACCTGGGAGCCCATGAAGTCCAGCATAATCATACTCTATGCTATAATCAAGTTTAGGGGTGACATCGATAAGAATTGTATGGTCTTCTGAAAAGATTTCATCATTTGTATATCCTTGATTACGTAAGTCGTCAGCCAACTTATTACAATCATTTACTGCCCGAAAACTGTAATCAGCTTCAATCTCAACACTCTGAATCACCTCATTAACATAACCAAGTCCATCATCCTCGTAAACCTTTATATATCCACTGCCCTTATGATCGAAATCCGTCGCACCAGGAACTGCAACAGGGTTAGTATATAACCATGTTGACCAGTTATGAATCTCCCCTAGAAGCCCGGCCTCAATATGAACATCAACAACGGCAGAAATAGTGGACTGCCCACTAACATTCTTTGTGTAATTGAAACCATCACCACTTATTACGGCCAGATTCTCAACAGGAAAAGAGCTTATTTTAAGGTCCGTACAAAGCTTCGCATATGCCCTGTTCGTAAATAATAATGCAACTATTCCAATTAAGACCCAAATTTTTCTTTTCATAATTTTTCTCTCCAAGATATAAACGTAAAATATTTAAATAATTATTACTATAATTGAACATTTCAAATGCCTACTACATGAATATTGATTAATAGGCATATTCGGACTAAGACATTTACAACCATTGATCTTTATACATAACTATCCTCCTTTCAAACCTAGCTCGTTAGAAATTACTTTGTTAGAAATTAATCTAAAGAATATCTAGTGAAAATTTGTAACTGTTTAGCGAAATCCAATAACACACCCCTAAATCCCCTCTTTTTAGAGGGGACTTTTAGGCAGTTGAGGAACATTTATTTTTTTGATTGAATTATAGGTTAAAAACAAACTCTGTTAATCCCTCTAGAAAGAGGGATGGATGCGTAAGCAAACGGTGTGTAATACATTCTGAACAGATACAAAAATTTAGTTGTTTAAGATAAGAGACAGCTTGTTCCAACACAAAACGTCGGAACAAGTCTTGGACAATAAATTTTCATCTCTTTGTTTAAGAACAATATATTTGATACATATTGTTCATATAAACAAACCATGTGCCATTGATTTATGCAAATCATATATATATTGTAAACCATTGGTATACAGACAAATGCAGACACGCAAAAATTAATATTAGCTTATTATATTAACCACTGCTTTACAGACATTTTTGGAAGAACAATGAAATATAAACCAAACTTGTCCAATCAGTTATAAGCACAAAACCTGCTAACCTTAATAACCTTAATCTGTTTAGCGCAGTGTATTAAGGAGAAAGAATGCAGAAACAATCGCAAAAACTTGAAGGTTTGCATTACAATACCGGTGGGTGGTGCTCTTAATGCTCTTTTATCATGATAACCGTACAACGCACTATCAAACCTAAAGGTTTGAGTTACTCATAGTAAAGGGAAATTAACCCATGTAACTCATGGCTTTAGCCTTGAAATAAATGGATCAACAATACTAATAGAAAGAGGTGTGACTGGGCATGCAGACAGAGGCTGAAAAAGAAGAAGCTGTATAAGTTAAACAAGGTCTCTAAGTATTCTTTTGTAAAGCATCAACAGTGTTGATGCTTTACAAAAGACGCAGTAACATTGCTATTATTTCCTCTAACGCAGTAACATGGTTACCGCTCCCCATATAAAAAAACCATCTTCAACTTTATCGTTCTTTACAAAAAAACTAAACAGATAAACGGTATTAGATTCTTAAATTTTTTATGAAAAACCCATTTCACTGAAATCAGTTTAAACTTATACTAAGGCATTAAACTTTAAGGAGCGCTCTATTCAATATGGAACAGAGCGCTCCGAAAAAACAATGATCCAAGACCTTATAATTCAAATAAATTAATGAAGAGAGGTTAAAGTTCCGCTTGTTTCTCCTCTTGTATTCTCTTCTTCATTTTCAAACTCAACACCAAACTCACCTACTGGCTCAAAACCTGGATTGACCTTAGGGTTACAAATCACGTTATAAGAATCAAAGTTAGAAGTATCATCGCTTCCAGGTGCGGCATCAATAACTTCTATCCAGAAAGTATCCCAATGTTCATTTGCATCCGCCCCATCTACTATTTTGCCATCAATATTTGCAGGTTCTTCGCCGCCAGGAATCTTTCCCGCATCTATCAGGTCACTACCATGATTCATTCCAACTAAACCGTCCCCTCCCTCAACAACAAACGGAGCAGACTTTTCAACTGCCATAAATGGTTGCTGATAGATCTTCATATATAATCCAGTACCGGGGTTCAGGTCTAGTGCATCCATTGTCAATAATACCGGATCAGATACCTGACCAAAAATGGAACGAAATCTAAAGGTAAATTGCCCCGGTGCATTGGAGTAAAAAACTGCGATTGCAGTTACTTCAGTTGGACAATCTGTCGGTTCCTCTTCATGAAGCATATTTAATCCAACTGAGATTAAATGTGCCTTTGCTGGTGCTGGATTATGTTCAGGGCCATCGTCATTAACTTCAAAGGCTTTACATACTAATTCTACTGTCCTAGTAGCTGAAACCTCTGAAGTAAGATCACCGTTATAGTTTGCAGAATAGCTGAATTCAGGTGTAACGTTGATTATAATCGTGTGGTCTTCTGAAAAAATTTCTCCATTTGTATATCCTTGATTACGTAAGTCATCGGCCAATGTATTACAATTATCAACTGCCAGAGAACTATAATCAGCTGTCACTCCAACGTCTAAATCCACCTCATTAATATAATTAAGACCACCGCCAACATAAGTTCGTACAAATGCACCGCTTAAATGATCAACTACGTTTCCCCCGGGAAGCGCGGTAGGATTAGTGCGTAACCATGTTGACCAGCTATGAATCTCACCTAAGAGTCCAGCATCCATGTCAACATGAATAACAGCAGAGAGAGTGGACTGCGCACTAACATTTTTTGTGTAATTAGAACCATCAGTACTTATTACGGCCAGATTCTCTATGGGAAAAGAAGTTATCTCGTGTGAAATATAAAGGCTTGCATATACCCTATTCGTAAACAATAATCCAACCATCGCCATTAAAATCCATATTTTCTTTTTCATAATTTACCTCCAAAATATATACATAAAATATTTAAATAATTTCTAATATAATTGAGTATTCCAAATGCCTACCTTCTCAAATATTGATTAATAGGCAAATTCATATAAAAACATTTATAACCATTTATCTTAATACATAACTACCTGTCTCCTTTTAAGAATTGATATGTTTAAATTAGGCTTAAAGAATTTAGTTGTTTAAATCATAAAGAGTTCGTTCAAATGTCAAACGTTGAAGCAGTGGAACGTATGTTACATATTGTTCTTATTAGCTAATACAGTGCCATACTTACCCACAAATACCATATTTGCCATAAGGTGTAATTATATAAGCACATACAAACATACGACGATGAAGCTTAGGGAATTATTTAGATCACAGCTTTACAGACACTTTTGGAAAAGCAATGAAAGATAACCCAAATTTGTCCATGCAACTATAAGTGCTAGAGATGTTAACTTTAATAATTCTGATCTGTTTAGCGCAGCGTATTAAAGAGAAGGGATGCTGGAACAACCGAACAAACCTGAAGGTTTGGGTTACAATACCTGCGGTGATCTTAATGCTCTTTTATCATGATAACCACGAAACTCACCATCAAACCTGAAGGTTTGAGTTACGCATAGTAAAGGGAAATTAACGCGTGTAACTCATGGCTTTAGCCTTGAAATAAATGGATCAGCAATACCATATAGAAAGAGGTGCGAATGCTTGTGCAGACAAAGGAAGAAGAAGAAGG
Source organism: Candidatus Anammoxibacter sp. (assembly GCA_021777055.1). Lineage (GTDB taxonomy): Bacteria > Planctomycetota > Brocadiia > Brocadiales > Anammoxibacteraceae > Anammoxibacter_A. Next base: position 13,343 of record JAIQZO010000040.1, read on the forward strand.
GACTGTAGAAGTTCAACAATGTCTCTAAGTTTTGTTTTGGAGTGCATCAACCGTGTTGATGCTTTATTTGAGCGCAGTAACATGGTTACAGCACTCCATATCAAGAACCATCTTTAACTTTATCGTTCTTTACAAAAGAACTAAACAGATAAACAGCATTAAATTCTTACACCTTTTGCGGAAAATCCATTTCGCTGAAATTGGTTAATATTTAGACTGAGGTATTTTATCTATTCAGCATCCAGTAGTCAGAAACCAGAATTCGGAATAAAGCCTAGTTCCTGGGTTAAACTAGAGGGGATTAATGGCATCTGTTTTTAACCTGCAATTCAATAAAAAAAGATAAATGTTTCTCCACTGACCAAAAGTCCCCTCTAAAAAGAGGGGATTCAGGGGTCTGTTATTAAATTTCGCAGATCAGTTACCATTTAAGTGAAAAAACAAACTTACATAGGTTTTGGCAAACAATTAAATAAAAAATATCGTATTGATACCTTATTCTGAATTCTGGCTTCTGAATCCCGAATACACTCAATAGATACGAGTCATTAAGTTTTAAGGAGCGCTCTATTGCATAATGAATAAAGCGCTCCAAAAGAAATGATGAGGCAAAACCTTATGATGTTGGAAATTCGAGGAAGATAAGTAATGATACCACTTGTTTCCTACTATTATTATCCTTGAACTGTTCCCATAAGGCCCATCAGTGGACTTACGGAGCCTGAATCTCTGCTATTATCATCTTCCCTGCTGTTATCTTTATATCCATCGACTGGAGCAAGGTTGGAATTGACCTCATAGTTACAAATTACGTTATAAGAATCAAAGTCAGAAGTTTCCACACTTCCAGGTCCGGCATCAATAATTTCTATCCAAAGAGTATCCCAATGTAAATTGGGTCCAGTTACGTCTATTATTGCATCATCTATATTTATAGAATCATCACCATCAGGATGATCTTCCGGATTCTTCTTGTCACCAATATTATTCGGTACTACATCTCCACCACCGATAACTATAGGATCAGCTTCTTCGCCTGTCATAAATGGTTGCACATAGGTTTTCACATATATCCCAGTACCGGGGTTAAAGTCTGATTGTTGTACTGTTAAATCTATGGGATCAGATACCTGACCAAAAATAGAACGAAATCTAAATGTAAAGACACCGGGGACGTCGGCAATGAAAACCGCACTTGCAGTTACTTCCGTTGGACAATCGGTTGGTTCTTCCTCATAAAGCATATTTAATACGGCAGATAATAAGTGCGCCTTTTCAGGTGACGGTTCCCTTGTAGGTCCGTCATCAACAACTTCAAAAGCTTTACATACTAACTCTACAGTCTTTGAGTTAGGGACCTCATGAATTACCTCACCATTATGGTTTATATCATAATCAAGTGAAGGGGTAACGTCTATTTGAATAGTGTGGTCTTCTGAAAATATTTCATCATTTGTATATCCTTGATTACGTAAGTCGTCCGCCAGTTTATTGCAATTATTAACCGCAAGAGTACTGTAATCAGCCGTAACCGCAACTTCTTTATCCACTTCATTAACATAACCAGGGCCGTTGTTGTAAGTTCGTACAAATCCACCGCTCTTATGCTGAACTTTGTTCGCCCCTGGAACTCCAACAGGGTCAGTATTTAACCAAGTTGACCAGCTATGTATTACACCGAAAAGGCCAGCATCAATTTCAACATCAATAACGGCAGAAAGTGTGGATTGCGCACTAACATTTTTTGTGTAATTAGCACCATCAAGACTTATCACGGTTAGATTGTTAACCGGAAAAGAGGTTATATGGTATGAAAAACCAAGGTCTGCGTACGCCCTATTCGTAAACAATAATCCAGCCATTGCAATTAAAATCCATATTTTTCTTTTCATGATTTTCCCCCTAAAATATACTTAAAATATTTAAATAATTATTAATATAATTGAACTTTTCAAATGCCCGTTAACTGAATATTGATTAACAGGTTACTCAAATAAAGATATTTGTTACCATTGATCTATACACATAACTGCCCTCCTTTTTGAACTATGTTAAGAATTAATCTAAAAAAAATTGTATGAATTTAGTTGTTTAAATAACAAAGAAATCGTTCCAACACGACATGTTGAAATTGTTAAATGTTTATTACATACTTCTTCTATCGCTAATTCTATGCCATTCATACGCAAAAGAATTATTTTTGTCATTAGCTGTTGATATTAGAAGAGATATCGATTTAAAAAAAATGCAGAACAAGAACAATATTATGAGGAGTCATCACGGACATTTATGGGAGAACAACAAAATATAACCCAAATTTGTCCAAGCAACTATTAATAACATTGAAGCTTATCTGAGAAAATTCATTGAATCTAAAAAAACAGTAGATTTCACAGTTGATTCCTCAAGGTAACTGACTTTTACAGTTGGTATATTACTGACAAAATACCAGTGTTAATACCTAGTGACATTATGAAGTGGGATTAATCTTACAGACTAAATTATCATTAACTTTTTTGCCTTTTTGTAAGAATGCATTTTGATATAATATCCTTATGATCAACAATCATAACTTTCAATTATTGCATCATAAACAATCCGTGAACATTAGATATCTCAATTGACAAAGAAACCGATACAAAAGAGCCTGTTTGATTTGGCAGGTGCCGGTCCAAAGAGACAGCCACTTGCTGAACGTATGCGACCTAAAAAGATTGATGAATTTGTTGGCCAGGATCACATTGTGGGTGATGGCAGAATCATTAGGAAATTCATAGACAATAGAGAGTTGATTTCTATTATATTCTGGGGACCTCCCGGTGTGGGCAAGACTACACTGGCATTTATTATTGCAAAGGCCATGAAGGCCAATTTTGTCTCTTTTTCTGCCGTTTTGTCTGGAATTAAGGAGATCCGGGCTGTTATTGCCGATGCGAAAGAGCAGCGGAAACTTTATAACAGAGAAACTATCCTCTTTGTGGACGAGATTCACCGTTTTAATAAGGCACAGCAGGACGCGTTTCTGCACCATGTGGAAGATGGTTCCATTATATTGATCGGCGCCACAACAGAAAACCCTTCATTTGAAGTAAATTCAGCCCTTTTATCACGTTGCAAGGTATTGGTATTAAATGCATTGTCAAACGATGATATTAAAACTGTAATAAACAGAGCCATACTTGATAAGGAAAAAGGGCTTGGCAACGAGAAAATAGACCTGGAAAAGGAGATTACGGGCGTTATTGCCGATTACTGTCACGGAGATGTACGTACAGCGTTAAACACATTGGAAACTGCGGCCACACTAACTCCAATCGATGCTAATGGGAAAAAGATTATCAATGTAGAGATTGTAAAGGAGGCGTTGCAGAAATGTGCGCTTATTTATGATAAAGGTGGAGATGAACATTATAATATAATCTCGGCGTTTATAAAATCCTTGCGTGGCAGTGACCCGGATGCAGCACTATACTGGATGGCACGTATGCTAGAAGCTGGGGAAGACCCCATGTTTATTGTACGACGCATGGTCATATTTGCCTCCGAAGATGTTGGAAACGGAGATCCTGCAGCGATTCAACTGGCCATATCAACAAAGGATGCTCTCCATTTTGTAGGAATGCCCGAGGGTTGGATCCCTCTGGCACAGTGTGCAACATATCTAGCATGTACACCAAAAAGCAATGCTTCGTACAAAGCATATAAAAAAGCCTTGTCAGATGTAAGAGAATATGGTCCGTTACCGGTACCTTTACATATTCGTAATGCGCCTACACAACTGATGAAAAATATGGAATATGGTAAGGACTACAAATACCCCCATGACTACGGCGGGTATACCGATCAGAGTTATCTGCCAGAAAAGCTGCAAAACAGAGAGTATTATAAACCCGGGGATAATGGTTTTGATAAAGAGATGAAGAAACGGATACAAGAGAACAAAAGCAAACGCAAAGAGATAAGTAAGGAATCACGGAAACTACAAAATTAGTAAGAAAATAGGCCGTTCAGAAATTTCCTCTTCGAACGGCCTATTGACTTAGATTAGCAAACACTTTCGTATAAACCTTATATTAAAGCGCTGTTCATTTTATTCTTCATCTACCACTTCAATAACAAATCCCCATGCATTGGTTTCATCAAAGTCCGCCTTCCCAAAGCGATTATTACGTAATCCCCTTTGTGGTGGTGCAATACCCCAGGCCGCCCAAACCATGCCAGGTTCCTCTCCTTCTATTTCCACAAGAAGTTCGCCGTCAACAGTCTCTTCATCAGACACAATGTTAACTACACTTGCACTACCCCTTAGAACAGTACTAATGTTTTTATCACCATCACAGATAAGTTTTAGTACGCATGATACAGTTTCTCCAACATTTACGGTAAGAGTCTCTATGCCTGAAGGACCTTCTGTAACTGGTTTATCGCATTCAAAAAGAAATCTTTTAGGATGGGCTGGTGTTTCTGTTGGTGTTGGTGCACCAGCTACAATTATTCTACCTTCCATATCCCCTCCACCATGAATTGTACAGAAATAAGGGTATTCACCCTCATCATTAAATGTGTGGCTGAATGTTTCACCTACGCCCAATGCATCGGAATCCCACAAATCTCCTTCAAGAATACTATCCTCTAATATATTAGCATTTGTTGTTGTGTGCACTGTAGTTCCATTGTTTGTCCATCTTACAGTATCTCCCACCGTAATATTTGTCGGTGTAATAGGACCATCACGATCAATGGGAGTACCATTTTCTACTCTTGAAAAAAAGTTATCTAACTGCCAGATTTCAATAGTTGCTGCATTCGCCGTTAATGATAACACTGATAATGACGCAATTGCAATCACTGCAGGTTTTACGGGCACATATTTTTCAAATAAACTTTTTACGCTGTTAAAGATTTGATTCATATCCGTCCTTTCAAAAAAATAATATCTAAAAGGTTGTAAATTTATTATAGCCGGCGCAAAATCATTAAACCGTTTTTAAGAAAATAGACTCACCCTCTTACCAATAAATTCTGCGAATGACCTCTTTTTTCTAATAACTTATATTATCACAGCGTTGTCCGGTTAGGTATTTACCTGGCAGATATTGGCGCGCACATTCAGTGCCTAAAATGCATAAAATGAGCTAAAATTATAGAATTTTACTTATTATTAATTAAGAAACAACACTATAAATTTTAGGCACTTTAAGTAATTTATGCATTTTAGGCAATTCACTACACTATGATGTTGAAAAATATCCATAAATATGGAACATTATTGCATTGCAAAAGGCTAACCGGACAATGCTGAGGTTTTTATAAACAAGCCAAGAAAAGTATGGCAGGGATTAAAAGTATATCCTAATGATTACGAATTGTATATTAATCAGAATTATATGTCAGAAAAGCTACGGAATAACGAGTATTATAAACCCACAGGGACAACGATTTTCGCAAAGAGGAGAAAGAAATGGGGGAATGGAAACAGAGGCAAGAACAAAGATATTAACCCGACAATTATCTAGGTTATGATTATCATTGAGTAACTTCTTTGATAATAAGAAAATAAATAATCAATATGTTCTCGTATTTAATTGCCGGAATAATATAAGTAAAGAGTAGCAAAAGCTACAAAATTAGTTTTATAAAGAATAGGCCGTTCAGAGATATTCTCTCCAAACAGCCTATAGAGTTACATTAACAAGCACCCTTTTATAAACATTATATTAAAGCGCGGTTTAATTTATTCTTCATCAACCACTTCAATAACAAATCCCCATGCATTGGTTTCATCAAAATCAACCTTATCGAAGCGGTTTCTACGTAATCCCCTTTGTGGTTTGACAATTCCCCATGCAGCCCAAACCATGCCAGGTTCCTCCCCTTCTATTTCTACAACAAGTTCGCCGTCAACAGTCTCTTCATCAGACACAATGCTAACTACACTATCATTACCCCTTACAACATTAGTAATGTTTCTGTCACCATCACCAGTAAGTTTTAGAACGCATGATACAGTTTCTCCAACATTTAAGGTAAGAGTCTCTATACCTGCAGGCCCAAATGTAACGGGTTTATCGCACTCAAAAAGAAATCTTTTACCAGGGTCAGGTGTATCTGTTCCTGTTGGCGTTGGTGTTGGTGTTGCGCCACCACTAACAACAAGTATTCCATCCATATCGGGTGAACCATGTATAAAACATTGAAATGGTACTTCTCCTACTAAATCTATAGGGTCAGTAGTAAAAGTATCACCTGACGATTGAGCTGCACCACCGAACAGTTGCTTATCAAAAAATGTGTCTCCTTCTGGGGTAATAAATAATAGGTTTCCTGCGTCATGGTCGGTAGCTCCTTGATTAATAAACGTTACTGTGTCACCCTTTTCAATATTAAATTCTGTCGTCACTCCGTCCGGACTTGAGCCACCTTCAACAGAAAACCAGTTATCTAATTCCCATATTATTACTTCTTTAGCATTGGTGGTTAATGGTATTAGAAATAACGAAAAAACACCAAATACTAGAAACCCTTTAGGCAAAAATCTACAAACTTTTTGAACTAAATTTTTAAATTTTCCCATAATACACATATCCACACTCCTTATCGGTCTTGTTATTAATACTTTAAACTAAATTTTTAAATTTTCCCATAATACACTTACCTCCCCTTCCTGCTCATGTTATTAAAATTTAAAAACGATATTACTTTACTTCTAAAATCTAACAAACTAAAAAAAAGATAACTCAACATCAGTAGTGTTTAGCACGGAATCTAAGGGTACTATGTAATGCTTAACCCGCACTAGCTATTACTATTATCTGATGACTATATTCATTTTACAAAAAAAAAATGACACCTTTCAACAAAGTAATTTGTATCTACAATGGATGTTCCAAGTTGTCTTGTTGAATTTGAGTCCTAACCAGCTATCATATTTTAGGTTTACGGATCTCGGGAGTTTTTTCCTAATGCGGACATTTTCCTCATGTAAGGTATAGATCTTTATAAACAAACCAAGAAGAGTATTGCAGGAATTATAAGTATCTCATAATGATTACGGATTGTATATTAATCAGAATTATATGTCAGAAAAGCTACGGAATAACGAGTATTATAAACCCACAGGGGCAACGATTTTTACAAAGATGAGAAAAGAAGAAATGGGAAAGGGAAACAGAGTCAAGAACAACGATATATGTAAAGAGTAGCAAAAGCTGCAAAATTAGTTAAAAAAAATAGGCCGTTCAGAGATATACTCTCCAAACGGCCTATAGAGTTACATTTGTAAGCACCTTAGTATAAGGCTTATATTACAGCACGGTTTGTTTTATTATTCATCAACCACAACAATTAAGATTATTCTGAACTGTCACATTGAATTTTACATCACCTTGTTTTTAAAATTTTGATTTATTCTGTGCGAGGAGCTGTAATTACAAGCATTCCACTTCCAGAACCTACCCTAACTGCGTCCGCATTATAAGTAACATCACCGGTTTCTTCGTCTAATACACCAAAAGATAGCATAGCAACATTTAAACCAGGAATAGCTGTTACAATTCTAAACGTGACAGACCCGTTTTCATCAGTTACCCCGGACCGTGGAACTACTGCTACTGATCTAATAGGAAGGCCAATACTGTCAGATACTATTATTACATCAGGTTCTGGGTCAACAAGTGTTATAACACATTCTGCTTCTTCTACAAAACTCAGGCGTAAAACTTGCATGTTTGCCAGGGTTCTTAAAGGACGATCACACGAAATTGATAAAGTAGTAGCTTCAGGTTCAGTAGGTGTACCAGTTGGAGTAGGTGTTGGCTCGCCAGTTCCAGTTGGCGTTGGTTCTACACCAGAATCACTAACAATAAGTACTCCGGCCATATCGGGTGAACCATGTATAAAACATTGAAAAGGTATTTCTCCTACTAGATCTATGGGCTCAGTAGTAAAAGTATCGCCTGGCGATTGAGCAGCACCACCGAACAATTCCTTATCAAAAAATGTGTCTCCTTCTGGAGTAGAAAATAATAAGTTTCCTACGTCATGGTCTGTAGCTCCCTGATTAATAAATGTTACTGTGTCACCCCTTTCAATGTCAAATTCTGTTATTTCTCCGTCCGGAGTTGAGCCTCCTTCAACAGAAAACCAGTTATCTAATTCCCATATTATTACTTCTTTAGCATTGGTAGTTAATGGTATTAGAAATAACGAAAAAACACCAAGTACTACAAATCCTTTAGGCAAAAATGTACAAACTTTTTGAACTAAATTTTTAAATTTTCCCATAATACACATACCCCTCCCTCTTTATTTGTTTTGTTATTAAAACATAGAAATGATATTACTTTACTTCTAAAATTTAACAAACTAAAAAAAAGATAACTCAACATCAGTAGTGTTTAGCACGGAATATAAGAGTATTATGTAAAGGCTTAATCCACACTAACTATTACTGTTATTTGATACCTATATTCTACCAGAAAATTGACACCTTTCAACAAAGTAATTTGTATTTACAACAACGGATATTCAATACAGTTTTGCTAAAATTTGTACCACAATTTAATCTGATAGCAACGCCAAAAGAAAACTTCTCCAACGCGAAGGCCTTACTTAATTTCAACACTCCTCTTTCGCAAGGGAAGTTCGCTTAAACCAACTTTACGCTTTAATGCAAACTTATTGCATTAATTTCTTCTTCTGAGCATCTATATATATTAGCAATTGTTCTCTGTTTGCCTTTACCGTTGTCCCTGTAAGATTCGCGTAACAAAACCCTTCTGTGTTTTTATGTATTGTTTTTGTGTAAGCAATGTATACAAACATTGTGGCGCGCATTATACCACAACAAACTTTTATGCACGAGAAAAAAACTAAATATTTTAGGGCCGACGATAATAAGCAGAAAATCCACATTAATCATTGGTAATTAATATCTTACAACTTTCTTCACCCAGGACACCCGATACAACAGATGTCCAGACAGTAGTTGCAGATTATAAATGTTACATTTAGTTGCTTCATTCACATGTTATAACTACCTAATTTTTAATTTGAAATTCCATTTTTTCTTTTTTTATATCAAGCAGCTTGAAAAATAGAGGTAAATATTCGTAATTGCGTTATATTTTTCCCATTTTGCCATTCTAGCATGTTTCCACTTTTTCACGGGGAAACGTTTAATATTGAAAACAAAACTGGCAACGCTAAAGTCTTTAGTGAATATTTACTACAAATTTTGAACCACCCATAACGATTAAGATTATGAACATTGCTCTTATTTGACCCTGAAAGGGGCAAATATACCAGCCCAGGGCAACTCCCTGGGACAAAAGTACAAAAAAATTTAGCCCTGTAAGGGCGTAACATATATTGGCTATGAATCGGGAAAATATGTTGCACCCATTCAGGGTGCAATTTAATGGTTACCTTTGACCCAGGTCTCGGCCCTGGGCTGGTATGTATAACCCCGTTGGGGTATTTTGCATATCTTTAGAATTTTTGATGGGTTTCGCAATTCCTCTACCTATTCTACATTCAAACCCATGACAAATATAATAGTTACATCTTGGTTATAAAAAATGTTTTTAGCCTAAAATAAAAATTCCTATACTAATAAATTAAAAATCAGTTTTATATCCTGAATTCTAAATCCTGACTACTGTATTCTGAATAATTACAATCATCTTCTAATAACCAGATCTAAATCATTTACTACTGTTATATCATCTGATTCTTTATTTAATACGTAAACATTCCCTGTTGTTTGATTAATTGCAACATCTTCAGGGTTTATCCCTGCGTCTATTCTTAAAACAACGTTATCAGTAGTACCATTTATCACACTAATATCGTTACTCCCGCTATTCGCAACATAAACTCTGTCAGTCAATAGACTAGCAGCTATTCCTGTTGGGCTACTGCCTACCTCAACTTCCTTTAAAAGCACATTATTATTAGCATTGATAATGCTAACAGTATTACTCTCCTTATTTGCTACATAAACTTTATTATTATTTGGATTAACTACAATACCGTCCGGACTATTGCCAACCAAAATATTAGCAATATTGCTGTTTGTTTTACCATCAATCACACTTACATCATTGCTACTACTATTCGAAACATAAATAATATTGGTATCTTGATTAACAGCAACATGTTCAGGATTGTTCCCAACAACAATTGTTTCTACGATTTCATCATTTAAACTATTTATTACAGTTAATTCATTTCCTATTTTATTTGTTACGTATACCATATTCTCTTTTGAATTAACTGCTACACCATTTAGGGTCCCACCTACATTTATGTTGGAAATTATATTATTCGTCGTTATATCTAGCACACTTATATCACCACTTGAAATATTAGTAATATAAAGCTTATTGGAATTTGTATTTAAATCAGCATTTATTGCCCCTTTGCCAATTTGTACTGTTGTTAATATTTCATTAGTACTACTATCAATAATAAGCAATTCACCACTAAGTATGTTTACAGTAAATATCTTACCTGTTGAAGGGTCTACATAAATGCTTCGAGGGCCATGGTGCAATTTAATTGTATCAACAATCTCATTAGTATCACCATTAATAACGTCAATACTATGGCTATCTCTATTTGCAAGATAGACCATATTTGTTTGAGGGTTTACTGTTACCCTTGTAACAGCATCACCAGATGGCCTCAATGTTTTGATAGGAATATTAGTTTGACCATCAACGATGTCAACCCTATTAGCAAATGCATTTGTAACATATATCAAATCTGTATTCTCATTTACTGCAGCAAAAAACGAATGATCCTCTATAATTATACGATCAATAAGTAGGTCTGTATCACCATCTATAACATATACACTATCTACTATTTCTCCAGGATTGCAGACATATATTCTATTTGTAACTGAATTGACAGCAATACCTGTACAGTCAAGCCCTACATTAATCGTACCAATAACCTCATTTGTTACACCTGAAATTACACTTACAGTACTTCCCAATAAATTCGTAACATATATTTTGTTCGTAACTGCATTAACCGCAATATCTATAGGGGCTATTCCTACTTTAATCGTTTCAATCACCCTGTCCCATCGACCATCTATTACCGTTACCTCACCTGTATGCATATTTGTGACATATATTCTGTTTGTTTTCAAATTTATGTCAACACCTGATGGCCCCTCACCCCCGGTTCGCACGTTCCTGATAATCTTTTTACGCTTGGTTTTTATAACTGTTACATAATCACTTTGTAAATTAGTAACATATAATTTACCTGTATCTGGATTATATGCAACATCCTGCGGCTCTTCACCAACATCAATAGCCATCATAACTTGATTTGTATTGCAATCTATAAACGTAACATTATCACTATCTTCATTCGCCACAAACAAAACATTACTCACCGCATCTATAGCCAATCCCAAGGGGAACTGGCCCCCACCATGATTTGGCACAAGCGGTATTGTAAAAACATTCGAAAACAGACGGTTTCTAAAAACAGACTTAGAATCTATTTTCTCAGATAATATAGATGCCCTGATTACAGTAGTTTGTAATTTACAAAATCCAGTTGACAATAATAAAATTAGAAAAAACACAATTTTTGATCTTGATATAACCATACTATATTCCTTAATGCATACTAGTAATTTCCGGTTAGAACTTTTTGTGTATAGGGTATCGCATACCTGAATGTTTACATCAGATATCCAGAAGATTTACACCCTAGATTCCTGCAAAAAAAAAAAACATGTGGGAATGACAGCACTTGAAAAACAAATAAAGATTCAAAAGCATAACCGGACAATCCTAATGCAAACTTGTAACTGTTCAATAACATGTGAAAAAGAAACAACCCCTGAATCCGCCTTTTCTAAGGCAAGGTTATTGAATTAAGAAATTTAAAGCTTTTTACCTTAAAAAGAAAGTAAACAAAACTCCTGAATCCCTATTTACTAAAGAGGGATTTTATCCCTTAATTCAATAACATTGCTTTTTTAATGGGGGAACAATGATATCCGCAACTTACTGAATAGTTACACAAATTAAAAAAAAGTAAAAAAAAGACCTGTCCTGGCAATATTGCCAAGACAGGTCTTTTAATAAATCCACAAATAATACTAATGATATTTACATTGTATTATTTTGTAGCAGCAAATGGAAAAGTACCATCTTGAACAAGTGCTGCAGTAGAACCATCATCAGTTCTAAATGTAATCATACCGTTCGCAGAATCCAAACCAAACTTAAATTTAAAAAGTGCATTTCCAAATACATTAGTGGTTTTTGATTCTGGAACCACTAAAACAGTTCCTGAACCACCAACAATAGCATTAACATTTACCCCTCGAGCAGGTAGTCCGTTTGCATCTGTAACTGTAACAAGAACACTCTGCAGGAAGATAGACTTTCTAAACGTTTGCGGGACAGTGTTTATAGTAACACCTACAGGTCTTTCACCAACTCGAATAACTCCCCATTGTCCTGCCATTGCGCTACGATGTTCTGCTACTCCTAAGAAATAATCACCTTCAAATTTACTAACTCCTGGATCTGCTTTACCATCACCATCAGTATCATTACCTTCCAGCTCAATGTCATAACGCATTCCAACATTCGTTGAAATAACACTTACACTCCTCGAGCCCTCAGTGTCTGATTCTACACCCCAACGATGTCCGTTAACTGTGAAAGTACGATCCTCAGAACCGTTAGCGTATATCAAACGAATTCTCGTTGGTGTTCCCGGTTCAGCATTGAAAACCAATCCTTCATCAACGTCTACAAACGGCGGACCATCTCCTGAAGTACGGTAATTAATTCCTCCCAGGAAATTCCTCTGAGGCCTAGAACTTGATGAAAATAAGATTGATGCCTCATGCATAATTACTACAAATTCTCTAAATTCACCATCCGGTGTTGTTATATCAGCAACCACATCACCCATAACACCACCGTCAGATACCCAACTGGCCCCATCCGGTTCTACAATAATTGCTCCGAAAAGACCTTCATTCAGATCATTAACCGGATCAACAAGACTAGAAAGATAAACAGCCCCAAGTTCTTTTTCCTGTGTACCTGAAGCAGTTCCGGCCCAACCCTTAACACCACCGTCAGTACCTATATCTTCATGAGCCAAATCATAAATAGCCTGTTTTGATGCTAACCATCGGTATGTTACCGCGCCAGTAGGATCTTTTGACACAGATCCAACCGTCTGGTCACTACCTCCGTTATCCAGGTTTTTACCAACATTTACACCATAACTCGTTTTAGGATCAGCTACTAACATACCGGCAGTTAATCCAACCCTTCTATCTACATTATCAAGTTTATGAGGATGTAATGTAACTTCTATACATTCTCCAGAAACAACACGCAAAACTAATGGCTGCGCTGTTTCTACTACACCCGGTAAAGGTTCACCAGAAGCATCAGTTCTTACAAATATACTTCTAGTTAAAGGGGTAACCTTAGAATCGCTAATACTTACAGCAGTTACATCAAAACTGTTAACAGTTTTTCCTTCACACGGATCACCACCAGCTATCAGTTCAGGAGTATCATCCAGCGGCTGGAGGTTACCACCTGAACTATCAGTAGCGCTTGGATCAACCCTGAGAAGCCCCCATGCACCTGCTTCTAAATCAGTAGCAGTTACCGGTAGATAGTATAGATAATCACCCGGCATATTATGCTGCCTACCGCTGTCATCAATATAACTGGAACCGGCACCACCCATTAACTCATAGGTGTTAAAATAACCTATACCATTTTGAAACGTATCAATCGGATTGGTAGTGGCACTTGAACGCTCATTACCAAATCGATGCCCAAGGAACCTGAAAGCATGCATGTCTTGAGTACCACCGATAAAGGTACGTACAACATACCGGTCTCCAGGGTGAGCAAGCATTAATGGTGTTGAGGGATCACCATTTATATCTCCAACACTAGGGCTGCTGGTAAATACCTTATGCTGTTCCAAACCACCAAGACTTACTCTTCTATCAAGAGGCTCATTGCGCAATGTTATAGCGCTTACACCACTTGTTGCCGGAAGTCTATTGTTAAACGGCTCCTCGTTAGTACCTTCACCAACCATTAAGTAGACATCATCCATAAACCAGAACACTGACTCACGGAAACTGGCTTCAGTTTTCCTACCAAGATCGTTATCTGCGGTTGTAATGATATCAACATTCTCAGTATTACCACTATCTTCAATACGCTGAAAACTGTTAGGATCAACATCATAGAGCGAATTTGTCCTATTGAAGATCCTGTTTGTATTAAGCGTTCCTTGTTTATTAGCTGTTACTATACTTGCCTCAGCACCCATATTGGAATCATCGGTAACCAAAGCACCTGATGAATCACCAGTACAATCACCATTTGTATGTTTCAAAAATATCTCAGGCTGCGGCGTTACAGTAGAAGGATCATTACCTTTCACTGCAATTTCAACAAAGAGACGTAAGTTTTCTTTTTGAGTAATTCCTCCACAGTCATCCGCTGCAAGGCCTGAAGGCCCCCCTCTAAAATCTACCTTACCAAACAGAGGTATATCTTCACCTGTCTGTGGTTTTCTGTTATCCAGGGCAGCAGTTACATTTATCATCTTTGTCTGCTCTTCATAATCCAACCTTCCAAGGGCCCATCCTAACACCGGATTCCCTCCAAAGCCTGAATCAATACCTGCATCTGATATTAAAGGAAAGCCTTCGGGTGTTCCTGAAACAGGAAACACACTGTTAGCATTTCTCAATCCATCACCAAGATTCAAATTTACAAATATTGGATTCTGCACAACCTTATTTGTATCTGTATACTTCTCCTGCCCAGTAATTCTGTCCCTATATAAGGAGCCTTTAGGTTCAACAATAGTACCATCTGCTGTACCTAACGGGAAGGCGATAAAACCACCTATATGAGGATGCCAGAATGCCATCATCTGTATATCGGCATACCACCTATAATGAGTATACTCCCACGGCCTTCCGCTCCATGACAACGCATTCGCCACACGCTCAACTCCTATAGGATCAACGCCTGCCGCGTTTGCAATACCATCCGTAGCATCAGGAACTAAAACATTATGAGTAGGTCCTTCACCGGCTCCAAGAGCTGGAGGCCCTTCAGTGGTATACTGCATCTCTTTGGCAAGCCCAAGCGCAGTTTCACCAAAAATATCTTTTACGCCAGATACAGCGTCAACCACCTGTCCTATATCGGTACATGGTCTGACAGACTGCTCCCAGTTATATCCAGTAATAACACCATCTGACGCAGTTGGGTCAAAGTGTATCATATGGATATGCATATTAAGCTTGGAAAAGTTGTCCTGTATGGGATTGAAATCAGTTCCGTGAGAACGGAACTGAATATCTACACAATCACCCACATTGCAACGAATGGCAAGCTGCTCAGGAGACCTTTTATGCCCAAGAATATCCACCTCATCATTTCTAAGGGAATGTACAATCGCATTAGGGTCAGAATCACCAAACCTGTTATAGATTACCCCCCTGATACCCTGATCAGAACGACCGGATATATCCAGCGCAATAGTAGCTACAAGATCATAGCTACGAACGGGAGCATTTGGAGGACAAAGTCCATCAGGATATTTCCCTAAATCCTCCTTCTCTGCAGCCAAAATAGCCTTTACCGCTTCATCACGGGTAGCATCCGGTGCAATTCCCGCAATAGTACTTTTCTCACCCACAGTAGGTGCACCTGAATGGTTATTAGGCGGAAAAGGAGGTCTCATACCACGAAATACACGCAGTGTTGGAAACTCCAAACGACCGCTTAACGGGTTAAACAACATCTCTGCCCTATAACCCGGACGAGGTCCAACCAGACCACCATCTTCTGCTAAAGTAGCCACTCCATTGTCCAGCGCATACATCTTTGTATCTCTGTATCTAGACCAACGGCCCTGCGGGTCACCTATGCCCTCAACAAAGTTTTGAAACAGAGGTCCATCAGGCTGATTAAGGACAAGAGGACCATTATCTGTATCTACGATCTTCCAATCCATGTGATCACCATCGTAACCATTTATTATACAAGATAGTGCCCTTAAACCTTCTATGCTCATCTGTCCATAATCTGAATTAGGATCATATGATCCATTCAAAGATTCGCAAGGAGGATTGATAACCCAGTCAGCAGGATCACCACCATCAGCACATGCGGCAACTGCATTTCCATTACCATCAACCACATCACTGGTATTATCACCTTCTACCGCAAATGAGAGCTCTTCATCCTCATCTCCGGTACATGTATTATCACCATCAATATCCTGGGCAATACCGTTCCTGTTAGCATCAAAAGGATCGTAGGCCGGGTTTCTCCACTCAGCATCAACCATGCCTTTGTCAGGATGAAGTTTTATGTCAGGAGCACCCTCTCTCTGCACACCCCTTGAAGGTAAAAGATGCTTTACCCACGGTTCAATGGCAACCAGGCTATTATTTTCTACAAAATCTACACTAGGACACGCCTTTGTATTTGACGGATCAGTTGCAGCTAAGCTGGTGGAGCAAAACTTTTTACCATCTAAGGTCTCGCCAGTTTCAAGCAGTTCCTGCGAATTAACAGCCTGCACTGGTCTTGGACGTCCAGGTAAAGCAGCAAGGTTTGATTGCCTTGTATCATAAACACGCATAAATCTCCACATACCAATGGTATAATGGTCAGCAACATGGCAATGCTCAAGCCAATCGGCGGCCCCGCCATGACATGAACCTGCTCCGCACTCCAACTCAAGGTCAAAGACCTCCTGCGGTGCAAGCATCGTTACGTCAGCCAGATTGGTAACCGTTGTCCTGGTATCCTTTCTGTGCTTTAACAATGCAGCATTACGGACGAGAGACTCTGCCAGATTTCCGCCTTCACCACCAGTAGACAACATCCCTCGCAAATATGAACGGGATCCGTTTACAGGAGTACCGTTGGCATCTTTTAAAACCTCACCGGTAAGAGGATCGGCAACCATCTCTTCATAAGGCTGTTCCGCCCACCTGGTAAAGCCATGGATATGTAAGATATGGTGCTCTTCACCACCACCGTGTACAACCCTCCAGACCATGGGGTCACCAAGATACGCCTGAGGGCAAGCAGTTGACGGTTCTCCATATGTATAACTACTGTAAGATTGTGACTCATCTTCATCAATAGCCTTGTGATATGAAAAAGGGTCTGAACGATAATTATAACCTTTACCAAAGTTTGTCTGGTGTTCAGATGTACTTCCATCATCTTCATCAACGCCTAAAAATGAATCAGCATTCCAACTACTATTATTATTCTGTTCCTGATTAGGGTCAGCCGGTCCCGGGGTACCCATCATCGGCCATCCTCTTGTTCCAAGTATTCCTGCGTGAGTTGAAAATGCATACCTCTGTCCAAAGAGACTTCCACCGTCAGAAGCCGCCGTACCACCTGCAAACGCCCACTCTCCGCTATCAAGATTCTCACCTTTAACAGGGAGAATTATGGCGCCTTCCTCAAGTGCACGCGGATCACCGTGAAATTCCCTCTTTATCTCAGGGTCTCGTACCGGATACTTCATTTTCTTGCCTGGATTGTTTAATCTTCCACCCGACATAAATATACCGTCGTGAAAGAATGAAACAGCTTCACGGAATGAACCCTGCGGGTTATCCGTAGGAGCACCACCCATGGCAATCTTTCCATCCTTTAAACCGTTGTTAAACGCACCTGGTGAATTCAGGTAACGATCACAAGATGGGCTAATACCCGCTTCGACACCCTCACAAGGTACAACAATCGCTTCCCAGTCACTCCATGTCAGCGGTGTCTCACTGGTAGCAAAAGCTCCTTCATCCATCAATGTTCCGCCTGATGCCTTCCAAGGATTTAAGCTGGCAAGAAATCTAGAACCTTTAGGTTCAGCAATAAGTGCACCCCAAAGTCCACTGTAAGAGAGATCTATAAATGATTCAGACATGACACCAATATGGTATGCGCCCATATTTTCAGCCTTATCCTCTATAAAAAACGTATAAGTTTTAGACTGCCCCCTATCTAAAGAACCAGGAGTCTCATTATTACCTACTAAATTTCCTTCTGAATCCAGCACATCATACTGTGCCCTTCTGATCATAACAGATGCTTTAGGAAGATCTTTGTTTGTCAGATTTATCTTGATACAATCACCCACATTACATCTTATAACCAGAGGCTGTATCTCATATGAAGGCGTATCAGTATTTAAAGCAGCTGCCGCCTTTATTTTATCAGAGTTGTTATAAGGATTCTGTGCGTTAGGACCTGACGGGCCGGTGTAAGACTGTTTTTCCAATGCAAACATCTTACCACCGGGAGTCTTCGTAGATGTCGGATCAGCCGGAGCCACCTCATCATTATCACCCCAATTGTTATACACGATATCAACAGTAATAGCAGACAAATCAAACGTTCTAACAGGTGCATCTTCCGGACACGGTGAACTTTGAGCAAATACGTTCCCGTTAAAAGAAATTAAGCCTACAAATAGAAATGCAAGCAGCAAAGGCAAAACAAAGAACTTTAATCCTACATTGTAAGCAGCAAATAAATCTTTTTTATGCAAACAAATAATTACATCATTTTTCTTCATAAGTTTACAAATCCTCCCCCCATTTATATTAATAATCCAAATTCGGAATTAAACCAGATTACAGATTAACACCTTATAGATGAAACGTTTAATAATATTATTAAACTGATGTCTTGTCGGAAAACATATTAGTATCAACTAAGGAATGGCTAAATCCGGTTTATCCTAACAATAAAGACCCATAAAATTAAAGAAAAAAGCACAAAACGTACTTTATGCATTTTCATGGATTTCATGGGCAAAAGTAAAAAGTAAATTGATTGATAGTAGTAAAATAAAATTAAAAAAATCCTATGTATTTATAACCACCAAAATTAAAATGGTTAGATAATTTATCAAACCTTTACTACAGTTTTATTTAAAAAAAAACTCTCAATAACAAAATCTACCAGCTGGATACTAAATCTGTGTATTCATTCTACTCGTAAAAAACGAATATGTCAGATTTACACTAAATAACCTGCCTTTACAAAGTAGTACATTACAAAAACAACTTACCAATAAAACATTAATAGCAATGTAAGCTAAATATATGGCTTATATAAAGTAATGTCATAAATACGTTGATAATCCATAAAATATCGCACCCATTATACAGGATCAACAACTTCTGATAATTAAGAAATTACTTATCAAAAGTGTGTAATTGTAGACAAATGATCAGTAAAATACAACTATTTTTGGTAAATTAAATTAATAGATCAAATTGTTATTTAACATTGTCAAAGAAAGAGCAGATATCTCTAACTAAACCTTCTTCAATATATTCCCTATAACCATTTCATCCTCAATTATTATCTTCTCCCAGATAACAAAGAACACGACCATAACATACAAATTCATTACGATGGAGTAATAATCCATATCCTAAATTACTACTCCAATTATATTTTCTTAAATAATCTATTTGCTCTGACAATTCTAGATTGTTTACTAAAAGATAATTATCGCTTTCGATAACAATTGAAAAATTTTTTACTAGCAAATCTCTAACCGGGCAACGCTGCTTAATAATAATTTTAATAGATAAATTCCAACAATTACGATATAAGAATCTATATCCTAATTTAAAATTTAAATAACTAGATCAAAAAAAATGTAGTACACTAAATTATAAACATTTCTATTAATTTTTGCTTGATAAATTTCTATTGGAAGAATAATGCTAGATTTCTTAAAGATTATTTTATCAAAAAGAGGCACCGATCAAGGGAAAGAACAGGGAATCAATGTTTTCGCTGCTCGCTGCCAAAAATTAGACAAAAATAATCTCCCATGCCACAATTGCGTTAAAGAGTGCCCGAAGGAAGCTATTGATCTTCGCGAAAGAGTGTCCATTATAGAGGAAAAGTGTGATTGTTGTGGGAAGTGTGTCGATGTTTGTCCATCAAATGTATTTCAGTTTCCAGCAGTAGAAGACAACTCACAAATTTCCAGACGTGAATTTTTTAAGAAGCTAAGAAATCGAGAATAAATGTACTCAGAGTGATCAGAAACTCAATATTTAGTGATTTAGGTTTTGATTATATTAGACTTATATATTATCATTACTGGTTCCACAGATGTCGTCTAACTAGGCGACTGGAAATAAGTTGTAAAGAATGCAAAGACTGATCGCTAAATGTAGAATTTCTGATCAGTTTAAATATCACTATGATTTTACAAACCTTTTACCAGAAAGCTGCTTAACTGCCTTTTTTATCTCCAAAATCATAAGAGTACTTGCAACTACAGATGCAGGTAGTTTTGTAGCAACAATAATATCATCTATACCCATTGGAACACTTGAAAGTATGGAAAATATCTTCGCTTCCTGTCCATTTAAACGTAAAGATCTGGGATCTTTAACGTCTACTCCGTTATTATTTTTTAATGATTCTGATAAAGGCCCCAACTCTTCAACAATATCATTAATTCCCTCAACAAGTTTTGCCCCTTCTTTAATCAGCTTGTGTGTACCTTTACTTTGAGCACTATCTATTGATCCTGGCACGGCAAACACCTCTTTACCATGTTCTAATGCCCACTGGGCCGTAATAAGAGAGCCGCTCCTAAGTGCTGCTTCAACAACTACAACTCCAAGGGAAAGACCGCTTATTATTCTATTTCTAGGGGGAAAGTTACGATTATCAGGCGGGGTAGATAATGGGAGTTCGGAAATGACCGCCCCGTTTTCGGCAATCCTTTCCGCAAGCATCATATTCTCTTTCGGATATGTATACCCCAAACCGCACCCAAGAACAGCAATTGTCCTCCCTCCTGTCTTTAATGCACAGTTGTGAGCTATTGTATCAATCCCCCTGGCCATACCGCTGACTATTGTAAACCCGATCTGCGTAAGAGCCCTAGCAAATTTATCTGCCTGAACCTGACCATAATATGAACACGACCTGGACCCCACTACGGCGAGGGACATAATATCACTTTCGGTAACGTTTCCCTTTATATACAAAACCAGAGGTGGATCATAAATTACCTTAAGGTTACAGGGATAATCATCGCTATAATAAGGCACTATCTTTATATTTTCCTTTTCCGCTGCATTAAATTCTTCATCCACACAATTACTTCTGGAGGCATTTACAATATTCTGGGCTAGTTTCGGCCCGATACCGGGTACTTTCCTTAATTCCTCCTTTTCAGCATTCAGTATAGCACTATTTGACCCAAATCGTTGAAGTAAACTCCTGTACATCACGGAGCCTATCCCTTTTGTCAGGTTAATTTTTACGAGTTCTTCAAGTTCCGTCATACTATTTTGATTGATTAATTTATATCAAACCATACCAATTTATATATTCTTTATAATCTACTCGTATATAAGTGCCTAAAGTGCCTAAAGTGCCTAAAGTGCTTAAATATCAAGTCGGCACTTTTTTTGGTACTGATTTAACTCTATTCAGTTAGGACATTGTAGATTATATCATCCGAAACTCTATCTGTAACCACAACTTCCCCTATCCGTACCGGCAGGACAAATCTAAGTCGTCCGCCAATTGTTTTCTTATCCTGATACAGTTTTTCGATTATCTGTTTTGGATCAATATCATTAACTTCAGTGTCAAGATTCAGAGACTTTAATAAGGTTTCCAGACTAACAGCAACAGAATTATCAGCGATGCCCATCTTGCTTGCAATCCTGGCAGCATAAACCATACCAATTCCCACAGCATCTCCGTGCCGATACCTGCTGTAATTTGTAAGCGCCTCAATAGCGTGGCCAATTGTGTGCCCAAAATTCAATATGGCCCGAATTCCCCCCTCTTTTTCATCCTCTTCCACTATCTCTGCTTTAATCTTGCAAGAGCTATATATAATGTATTCTAAGGCTCTCTCATTTAGGTGAAGAATATCTACCGAATACTTTTCTATATAATGAAACAACGATTCGGATCGTATCATTCCATATTTTATTACTTCCACTAAACCAGCCAGCAACTCTTCCTTTGGGAGGGTAATTAACGTACTTGTATCAATGAACACCCCTTTTGGCTGATAGAAGCTTCCTATCATATTTTTCCCTTTTGGGTGATTTATACCAGTTTTACCGCCAACGCTACTGTCCACCTGCGACAACAGTGTTGTTGGAATTTGTATATATGGTATGCCCCTCATAAATGTAGACGCGGCAAAACCAGCCATATCACCAACTACGCCACCACCAATGGCAATAGCAAAGCATTTCCGGTCCATTTGATGCTCAAAAAAGGCTTTGTAGATTTTTTCGAGCGTAGAATAGTTTTTCTGGTTTTCACCAGGTATAAGAGAAACCTGTTTTACTAAAATACCCTTTTTTTCCAGCTTGTTTGCCAGAGAACCCGCATATAATCCCGCCACATTTTTATCGGTAATTATAACTACTTTGTTAGCCGTTATAGGATTTGGCGAAAATGCCGCAATCAGATCGATTATCTGATTATCTATTTGACTAATAATACCCCAACCTATTTTTATTTCATAGCTATTGGGACCCAGTTTTACAAAGATATCTTTCATTTCATTAATAAGAACTACCTGTTAACGTTTAAGAGAAAATTAATATCCCGCCTTAAATCAAGCCTTCTAAAAAAAAATCAAGTTTATAATCTTCTTAATTTCTGTGTAGAGAGAATAATAGTATAGAATATTTTAATCTGTTTTCAATCAATAAGGCAGACTAACCTAACGTAAACACTGCAGATAAAGCCTTATACACCAAACCACACCACATCTTAAATTTAAAGTTTTTTTCTACTCAAATTCTATTTTGACAAGATTTAGTTGATTTGCTAGTATTTTATAAAATCAAGATATTAAAGTATTAAGCAGACTATTAAAAAGAGAAATGATATAATATTTCTTTTGTTATTGTCAAAGTTTGTAGATTTATAGAGTTTTTGCCAAAAGGATTAAAATGCGTGTAATGATAGCTAAAAATGCAGGGTTTTGTATGGGCGTTAAAAGGGCCATGGATATTGTACTTGACACAGCAAACAAAGCGTCAAAGGAAGAACCTGTATACACTGACGGCCCGTTAATCCATAACCCACAAGTCCTTGAATTTCTGGAGCAAAAAGGGATATCTGTTTTGGATGAAGATACAAATCCTAATGGCATTAACGTAGTAATAAGGGCGCACGGGATAAAACCCGACAGAAAAGAAAAGATTGAGAATTCAGGTGCAAAGGTTTGCGATGCCACATGCCCTAATGTAAAAAGTGTTCAAGTAATTATAAAGAGGTATGCCGCCCAAGGTTATTCCACAGTAATAGTAGGGGATAAAGGACATGCGGAAGTGGACGGCCTCTTGGGATATACTGGAGATAACGGTTATGTGGTTGAAAATGTGGACGATATCTCTAAGCTACCTGAAATGGAAAAAGTATGTGTTGTATCACAAACAACCCAATGCAAGGAGGTCTTTAATCAAGTTGCAGAAATATTAAAAGAGAAGCATAAAGAGTGTAAAGTGTTTGCAACAATATGCAGCTCCACATCCAAACGGCAAAAAGATATCGTGGATTTAAGTAAAGAAGTTAACGCCATGGTAGTTGTCGGTGGCAGAAACAGCGCAAACACTAAAAGACTAGCAGAGATATCCGAAACCTACCTGCCTACATTTCTTATAGAAACTGAAGAGGAACTTGACATGAAAAAACTCATGGGATACGGGCTAATAGGTGTGACGGCAGGGGCATCAACACCAAACTGGATGATAAACAGAGTTGTTAACAAAATAGAGTCCTGTAACCAAGACACTGGATCTACGGCATCGAAATACATACACAATTTTGGACGCTTTATGATAGGCTCCAGCTTTTATTTGGGTATCGGAGCCGGTTTTATGAGTTACGCAAATACAGTACTACTTAACATTAAACCGCAACTGTTTTTCTGCATAATTGCGTTTTTATTTATTTTTTCCCTTTACATGTTTAACAACCTGGCAAATAAAGAATCAATAGAATTTAACGAACCGCAGAAGGCAAAGTATTATGACAAACACCACAGTCTTTTTTTAGGATTGGGAATAGGAGGTGCAGTTTTATCCATCATACTAGCATCTTTTGTAAACACACCGGTCTTTCTTTGCTTACTCTTTTCGGCTGTGCTAGGGATCTTGTACAGTTTAAAAATAAATCCTAAGAAATTACCGCAATTTATAAAATACAACAGCTTAGCGCAAATCCCAGGTTCAAAAGAGATATTTTCCAGTATTGCATGGGCTGTATGCACAAGCCTTATACTATTTTTTGGTAATATGACAAACTCTATCTCTGAGTTAGTAGTTGCATTTGCATTTACATTCTCCATCTCATTTATTAGAGGGGTGTTTCTCGGTATAAAAGAGATGCAAGGTGATAGGCTTGTAGGAAAAGAGACAATACCTGTTGCCATTGGAAAAGAAAAGGCAAAACAGTTACTTGCCATTATATCATTCTTTACTGGAATTTTGCTCATTATCAGCCCTATAGTGGGATGGACTTCTAATTTTAGCTTATTTTTATTGCCATGCATTGCATATGCTTGCTCTTATTTATACCTTTTCCATAAACGTATTTTACGGAACGGCATGCTATGCGAAGCTTTAGCAGATTTAAACTTTTTACTTGCAGGTATCATGGCCTATGTTTGGCAGATATGCCAAATATAAATAAATTATATATGTCAAAAAAAAATAAAGGTGTTCTTTCTCAATTAAGAAAACTTATCAGAAACAGACTTCTTACGGGTTTTCTGGTAATTTTACCTATATATGTAACTTTCTTTGTTGTTAAGTTTCTCTTCGGTTTTGTGGGAACGGAGTTCCTACCAATACTAAAAAAGTTTTTAAAGAGTGAATCCAGCCTTCCAGATGCGGTTTTACATCCCATATTGATTGCGGTTGGTATCTTTATTACGTTTGTAGTTCTTTATATAATAGGTTTCTTCGCTTCAAATTTCCTTGGACGAAAGATAATCTCGTTTTACGAAAGTATAATAAGCAATACACCTGTTATCAAAGGTATATACTCATCAACAAAACAGGTTATACATACATTCTCGGCATCTGATGAACAATCATTCAAAAAAGTAGTTTTAGTCGAGTATCCCAAGAAAGGAACAAGCGTCTTTGGTTTTGTTACCGGTTCCATAACAAATAAGGTTAACAATACCCTTGTAAGCGTTTTTATACCTACTACACCTAATCCAACATCCGGTTTTTTGATATATCTGGCAAAAGATGACATTATGGATACGAACCTCGCCGTAGAAGAGGCAATAAAGCTTATTATATCCGGAGGGATTCTTGTCCCCGAAGGTATTGATTTCCAAGTAGCAGAAAATAAAACTAGAAAAGTAGAAAGAATAGAAACTTTTTAGGGGCATAAAGATGATAAACGTACTACCAAAAATCGCGCTAATCAAACAAAAATTTAAAGCGCCTCTTATTAACGATATACCAGGTGAAATTAAAAACGAGCTATCTCGATTGGGATTATCATCAAAGGTGAAAAAAGGAGACACCGTTGCTATTACTTCTGGCAGCAGAGGAATCTCAAATATCGAACTTATCACCAAAACCGTTGTAGATGAATTAAAAAATCTGGGCTTAAAACCTTTTATCGTTCCCGCTATGGGAAGCCACGGTGGAGGTACCGCTGAGGGTCAAAAAGATGTACTGCAAAGATACGGAATCTCAGAAGAGAGAATGGGTGTTCCTGTAAAATCATCTATGAATGTAGTGGAAATAGGACGCAGCGAATATGGCATACCTGTTTATTTAGATAAGAACGCGTCAGATGCGGATCATGTTGTGGTACTTAACCGTATAAAAGTACATACGCGCTTTACCGGTACCATAGAGAGTGGAATTGTAAAGATGCTCCTTATCGGCCTTGGTAAAAGGGAAGGCGCCACCATGTATCACCGCGCCATTAATCAATACAGCTTTGACCAGATCATAAAATCGGTTGCCCCTATCATACTTTCAAACGTAAAAATACTATTCGGGCTGGGAATACTTGAGAACGCGTACGAAGATACCGCCAAGATTAAAGCGATGAACCCCGATGAAATCCTTGACATAGAACCGGAGCTGCAAGCCGAATCTGTAGAGCTACTTGCAAAACTACCATTCTCCCTGCCAGATCTTTTAATTGTAGATGAAATGGGCAAGGATCTTAGCGGTACAGGCATGGACACTAACGTTGTTGGAAAGAAAGCACAACCAGTTAGCGGAGCAGCAAGAATATTTGTCAGAGACCTCACGTCAAAATCACACGGCAATGCATGCGGCATAGGACTTGCAGACTTTACAACACAACGTCTTGTGGACAAGATAGACTACAATGCAACTTATGTGAACTGCATTACCGGTCAAAGGCCTGAAGGGGCCAAGATCCCTATGACATTCAAAACTGACCGGGAAGCCATTGATGCCGCACTCTCCACTTCCGGACTCATTAAACCTGAAAACGCAAAGATTATGTGGATAAAGAACACCCTGGAATTAGAAGAGGTGATAGTTTCTGAAAGTTTTACTAAAGGTATTGAAACCAGTAAAAACATTAAATTATTGTCTCCGTTTAAAGAGATGGAGTTTGATCAATCAGGCGACTTGATAAGGATCATCTCGGGAGAATGAAAAAACGTATTACAATACTAGCCAATACTAAAAGAAAAGGAGACGGTGTCTGTATTGCCGGCATTGACCAAGACGGTTCGTGGATTAGACCGGTAAAGGTTGATGGCAATTATCTTGAGAAAAAAGATCTCTTTTCCGGTAATAATGTAATAATCGATACATTTTATGAAGTCGATATTGTTTTGGACCGCTATATCCCAAATCCGCCAAATACTGAAGATTATAAGATTTCCGATGATACAAAACCGGAGTTAGTACGCAAAATACTAACAGATAATGAACGTTTAAAATTTCTGGATAAATTTGTAGACCCCTGCGTTGAGGATATATTTAATGGTGGAAAAAGGGCGCTGGGTCTTGTCCAATGCAAAGAGATAATAAATGTGGAAGCCGGATGGTGCAGTGACGGCAAATTCTACAACACTATTACGTTCAAAGATAATTCATCAAAAGAGTATACACTATCTGTCACTGACCTTAGATGGGCAGCATTCAAGAAGCACTTTATAAAATCAAATAATTTACAAAGTATTCAGTTAAATAACCGGGAAATAATAAAACTTTGTAAACCGGAAAGCATTTTCTTCTCACTAGGACTTGCAAGGGAAACCGATATGAAAATGAAAGAGTTGATAATCGGTGTCTTTACAATCCCTGATTATGCTGAATGTAAAAACTTTCAGGATCTTCAATTAATGGAAAAATCCATAAACGTGGCCGTTTAACATGATTAAGACTGCGATACTAACAATTAGTGACAGAGGTGCACGTGGTGAACGTGAAGATAAGAGCGGGGATGCTATAAAATCCGGACTTAAGGATATTGACGCAATTGTAACCACTTACGATGTTATTCCGGACGAAAGAGAGCTGATTGTTGAAAAACTCAGACAATTATCCATGGATTGCGATCTAATTTTAACAACAGGTGGCACAGGGGTCTCCCCTCGTGATGTTACACCCGAGGCAACCAAAGAAGTTATAGAAAAAGAGCTTCCCGGATTTGCCGAAGTTATGCGAATGGAAAGCTACAAAGTTACTCCGTTTGCAATTGGTTCTCGTGCTATTGCAGGAATAAGGGACAAAACGTTAATTATCAACCTTCCCGGAAGCCCAAAAGCAGTGTCTGAATGCTTGGGATTTATTATAAAAGTTATCCCTCATACTGTTAAGCTAATCAAAGGCAACGTAACCGACTGTGCAGATGACATAAAAAAAAGTGAAAAGTGAAAAACTAAAAGTTAAAAACTTTTCACTTTTCACTTTTCACTTTTCACTTTAAAACGTCTCACTCATTACCCCACCGAAAGGCAGCAAAGGAATAAGAAAATTTCCCAAAATTCCCATAATCAGTAGAATAAACCAGAGTGCATCAAACTGTTCAAGTTTTTTTTGTTTTAATAGAATAATGGAAATAATTGAAGCCAATTTCGGACCATCGCTAACCCCTGGGGTAATACCACCGTAAACTATTCCATAATTATAAATTACAAACGCAAGCATCCCCAAATAAGCATAAACAGCCTTTTTGTCATCATTTTCAACCAAACCAATAACAGATATCAACAAGACTGTTAGCGCCAGGATAACAAGGCTTCCGGCTAACAGAATAGTCCCATTATCTACAACTGAACTACTTTCGTAATATTTGTTCATAAAGAAGTCAAAAAGAAATATGCCTGCAATTATTGTCACAAGTGTAACAAACTCTTCTTTTCGCCTTCTTGAAACCCTTATTACGATGGCCATTAAAACAAACATTGTAGAGCCTGGATGTACAGCCCCCCACAAATACCCAAATACCGGCGCCCCTAAGACGGAAATAATCGCACTAGTAAATAATCCGATTAATATTGGGGAAGATGTGATCATAAAGCTTTGTAGACGGAAATTTCACGAGTATGCGATAAAGACTGCAACAATTCATTACCAGATCAGCTTACTAACTTTTTACCCGCTAATAATCAATTTTTAAATTACATTTGCAGTATGAAACAACCATTTCAGGATATCAACTTGTTTAATCTAACATATTTAGCATTAATAATCTATAACATTTGCAAATTACCAAAAAACCTGACTAATTATAAATTAAAAGCTTAAGTAAATCATCTTACCCATTTTATTTCCTGCAAGACCTGCCCATGTAATTACATGAACAGGTTCTTACAAAAACATTTCCTTTTAATCCTTTCGCCTTTACTCTAACGAAAAAAAAAGATATTTATGGAAGTGAGGAACCTGACGCACAGCTCTGAATATCTCCTTTGTCATTTCCGGTAATAATCCTTTCACGGCGCAACGTGTTAGTAAGTTGCGAAACACATCGAACAAACTGACCGTGGTTATCTGCAAGGTCAGCACATTTGTTAATCAAATCAGAGATACTACATCCATTTCTTACCATGTCATTGGAAACATCTGTATCACAACCATCAATAACTATATTTTCACCTAGATCAGAATCAGGGCAATCGTCCTCACTATCGTTAACTCCATCACTATCTGAATCCATATCTTCTCCGGTTTGGTTATCATCTGATTCAAACCGCAACTCGTTAAACGGAACTGTGGTTTCCCACACGTTTTCTCCAAGTTTAAGAACTACAGTTGATGGATTCTTAGTACCAGCAAGTTCTCCTTTCAATGTTTTTAATTTAATACTAAATGTATATTCATCAATACTCAACTCTTCAAGATGTGCATTGACATGTGAACCATCTACATCACCGTCAAACACCCATATTATGGCAGTATCAGCGCTACGATTGAATTCAACATCTTCATTTTCCATTTCACTTCCATCGTCATCATTACTCTCCTCGTCGTCCTCGTCATCATCATCACTTTCGTCATCATCATCTTTATCTTTATTTTTTCCCTTATTCTTTCCGTTACCTTTATTCCCATTGTCGTCATCTTTTGCCAAAACTATAGATGGAAAACCCTGCACACTGCCAAAAGCAACAGCAACACCATCATTGAGCACAAATGAATCAGCAGGAATTATTATTTCAAAATCGTCTATTGTAAATGTCAAATCGTCACTTACAAAATCAACACCTAAATCGTTCTGGTCCACTATAAACTTACCTTTTACCATAACCTCATCTTCGTCTCCTATAAATTTAACCGCCATTTTATGAATTGTTAATTCTGAATTCTGATCATCAGGAGTTGCAGTTGGGGTTGGCGTAATAGTAGGTGTTGCTGTTTCTGTTGGCGATGGTGTTGGTGTCGCCGAAATAGTAGGAGTTGGTGTTTGAGCAAATGTACCGGTTACAAGAACACCACCTATTATTACAAAAGAAATTACCAAAGTAACTATTTTCATCATATTTAAACTCCTCATTTATTATTTTAAAGTTTGTTTTTATATGAGATAAACAACAAATAATATAATACGTGTAAAAAATGTCCACTTATTAACTATACACAGTCAACACAAAATTTATGAACTTAAAACAGCCTCCTTTCTTAACACGAGTTGTTTTTTGACGAAACATATAAATACTCAGCACAAGCATAAAAAACACTTTCTACTATTATTAAGTTTTATCATATTCATATGTTAATAATCTGTGATACATATCACCAAAACGTATCTATTTAGCGTATTCAGCATTCAGGAGTCAGAATTCTGAATGAGAAAACCAACACAATATTGAGACCATTTAATTGGTAGGTAAACGTCATGCCTGCCAATCTGTACCGTATAAATATTGTTAGGTTGAGGAACTTGTCCTATGGGCGTTTGCCTCAAACCGATCTTATTGGAGGACCTTGCGATTAAAGAAATGTTTCTTAAAATTGAGTGCTACTTAACCTAGCATTTGTTGTTGCGAACCGGCAACTAGTCAGAAATTAATCTAAAAAGCTAGTGCTATATTCTGAATTCTGGATTCTGACTACTGTATTCTGAATAATTACACCAAAACAAATAAACAACGACTCTTTATCTATACGAAATACTACAAATTAATTTTTCTAATTCGTTGTCATTATCAACTTTAAAAGATATAATTACGAGCCGATAAGTAATACATATGTTGTTTAAGGCATTACCCATTTTAGGTTTTCTTGTTTTCATATGAATGTAATATTTGCCGCATCAGAAATAACCCCATTTGCAAGAACTGGTGGTTTGGGAGATATGGTCTCCGCGTTACCCAAGATGTTAAACAAATCAGGGCAAAATTGTGTTGTATTTCTACCAAAGTACAATGAAATTGATGACCAAGAGTTCAAGATTAAAAGCACGGGTAAAAGAATCTCCGTTAACATGTCTGGAAAAATAATTAATTCGGAGATATTTGAAACCGTCTTTGGGGACGGTATACCAGTATACCTTCTAGAAAACAGTGATTATTTCCAGAGAAACGGCATATATGAATCAAATAACAAAGAGCACCATGATAACGCAGAGAGATTCGCGTTTTTCTCAAAAGGTTGCTTATGCGCAATCAAAGAGCTTGGTATATCACCTGATATAATACATTGTCATGATTGGCCTACAGGGCTTATTCCTGTGTACCTAAATACAGAGTATAGAGACGACAGATATTTTGACAAAACAGGTACGATGTTTACTATACATAACATTGTTTATCAAGGTGTTTACGATTCCCATAAAATGAATACACTGGGACTTCCATGGGATATATTTACTCCTGATGGAATAGAGTTTCATGGAAAGATAAATCTTCTAAAGGGTGGTATTGCCTTTGCCGACGTTATTACAACTGTAAGTAAAACTTATGCATTGGAGATGCAAACTTCTGAATTTGGAAACGGGTTGGATGGCATATTAAGACACCGGAACAACGTACTTTATGGTATAATAAATGGTGTAGACTACGATATATGGAATCCGGAAAACGACCGTTTTATAGCGAAACAGTTCACTGTTAATGATTTGTCCGGGAAAAAAGAGTGCAAAGAAGAACTTCTTTCTATTTTTAACATTAAAGCAGATTGGAACACACCATTAATAGGAATGGTATCCAGGTTGGACGAGCAAAAAGGGATAGATTTGCTCACGGATGCAATCCACGACCTCATGAACCTGGACGTAAATATCTGCTTGCTTGGCGTTGGCAAGGAAAAGTATCACCGCGTCCTCATGGAAATTGCAGAAAAGTATAAAGAAAAGATAGGTATAAAGATATCATTTAATAACCAAATGGCCCATAAAATAGAAGCGGGTTCGGATATTTTTATTATGCCGTCCAAATATGAACCGTGCGGGTTAAATCAGTTATACAGCCTCAAATATGGAACAATCCCTGTAGTAAGAAACATCGGAGGACTTGCCGATACTATAAAGGATTACGATCAGGATAAGAAATGCGGTAACGGATTTAAATTTGATAAATACTCCGGTGTGGAATTTATAAAGGCCATTAAAAGAGCGCTAGAAGTTTACAAAGATAAAGAGAGCTGGAGAAAACTTATGCAAAACGCAATGAATGAAGATTTCTCATGGGAACGATCAGCTAAAGAATATCTGGAATTATATAAAAAAGTGGAGGCCGATCGCCTACAGCGTTTAAAATAAATTATGTTTCGTAATTTTACAGAATACAGTAGTAGTGAACCAAAATAGAGAATATCGCACTAATTTCCAGATTAACTTTCTATAACTTTTTAAACAATGATAATAGGTTAGTAAGCTTCTTACCTGTCTATTAAATGGCATGGATACCGTTTGGTTTTCTTCTTCTGAGTTCTGACTACACTAAGTAGATACAAAACTTTCAACACATAAAAAAAGAGTGTAGTTTTTCACCACATCCTTATAGAAATAGATACTGATTAAGCTGAAGTTACGGCTTTACAGTGTATTCTTAAAAAAGGAGTTCTTATATGAGTATAAAGATAAGAAAGACACAAAATACGTTAACAATGATTCTTGCCGGAGGGCAGGGGACACGGCTAATGCCTCTCTCTAAAGAAAGGGCAAAACCCGCGGTTCCCTTTGGGGGTCGGTATCGTATAATAGATTTTGTTTTAAGCAATCTTATTAATTCAGGTTTTCACAAAATAAAGGTCCTTACGCAATTCAGGTCAGAATCGCTGACACGTCATCTCTCATTGGCGTGGTACCTACCTCCAATGCTTGGATATTTCATTGAAAGCGTTCCACCTCAAATGAAGATAGGCAGTGACTGGTACAAAGGTAGCGCTGATGCCGTCTATCAAAACCTGAATCTTATTGAAGACAAAGGTTATGACAGGGTCTGCATCTTTGGAGCTGATCATATTTATAAAATGGATTTAAGTCAAATTATGGACTTTCATAACCTGAAATCCGCAGATTTAACAATAGCCACCATACCTGTCCCAATTAACATGGCAAGTAGTTTTGGCGTAGTAGAGGTTAACAGTGACTGGAGGGTAATAGGTTTTGAGGAGAAGCCGAAAGAGCCAAAACCAATGCCTGATAATCCTGACATGGCGCTCATTTCCATGGGTAATTACATTTTTAATTCAGATACTATCATTGAAAATGTTAGAAAAGATAGCAAAGAAGAGAGTGAGCATGATTTCGGCAAAAACATTATTCCGGCAATGATAAAGAAAGATAACGTATTCGCTTACAGCTTTTATGAAAACAATGTCCCCGGGATGTCAGAAGAAGAAAGAGGATACTGGAGAGATGTAGGCGACATAGATGCCTACTGGAGCGCAAATATGGACCTCGTGACAGTGGCTCCTGTTTTTAACCTTTATAATGAACATTGGCCCATCAGGACATATTACCACCCCCTTCCACCTGCAAAGTTTGTCTTTGCAAACAAGGAACGAGGACGTATCGGAGCAGCAACTGATTCATTGGTATCTGAAGGTTGCATTATTAGTGGAGGAGAGGTGGAAAACTGCATCCTTTCTCCAAGGGTTCGTGTTAATAGCTATTCCCATGTTACAGATTCAATATTAATGGAAGGGGTCAATATCGGTCGATATGCGAAGGTCAAAAGGGCAGTCATTGATAAATTTGTAAATATCCCTCCCAATTTTGAGATCGGATATGATATTGAAAAAGACAGGAAACGGTTTTATGTCTCACCTGCAGGCATAGTTGTCATACCAAAAAACGCTATTCTATAGTAACATTAGCAAGTATCATTTTCCAAGAGCAACATAAACAAAAACATTTAATGTCTAATTCATTTAAAAGTAAGGCTTTAAGAATAGAGCTATTTAAGGATTGTGCCAAAATATATAAATTTGGACTTCGCCATTGGAAAATGGTATGTCTTGCCGCTGTATGCATGGCAATATATACCTCTCTAACCGGCATACAATTGGCGTTGGTAAAGCCTGTAATAGACAAATTAATCACCGAAAAGAGTGTAACTAGTACTAACGACAGTATGGTTCTTGATGGTCCGCCTGAAATGTCAGCAGAGCAGAAGCAATCATATAATACCTGGATTGAAAAAACAAAATCATCGATAGAAGAAATAGATCTTGTAAAGAGGGCCAGATCTTATATTGACAGGACTACCGATTCATTTACTAGTATTGGAATACTTGCAGCTCTATTAGCACCATTCATTTTTTTATCATTCTATGGCCAAAGATATTTCTCGAATTATGTTATTTGGGGTATTACAAGGGATATAAGGAACAGCGTTTGCGAACATCTTTTACCACAACCACTTAGTTTCTTTGAAAGCAAAAAAAGTGGAGACCTAATCTCAAGGATAACAAACGATATTACAACAACACAAGGGGCCATTAATATATTGTTCAGTCATGTTCTGTTACAGCCAATGAAACTCTCTTTTGGATTAGGGCTCTCTTTTTATTTTAGCTGGAAGCTGACACTTATATCGTTTAGCCTGTTTCCATTAATCACCCTGCCTGTTCTCTTTTTTGGTAAAAAGGTAAAAAGACACGGGAAAAGCAGCCTTAAGTTTTTGGCAGATCTTACGGATATACTCCGAGAAATGTTTAGTGGAATACGTATTGTAAAGGCATACAATATGGAAAAGCAGGAGATCGAAGAGATCCACTGTATAAACCAGAGATTCTTTAAGAAAAGAATAAAGGCTTCCATGGCGCGGGCAACCAGCAACGGAATGACAGAATTTATTTACAGTCTCGGGCTAGCTTTGGTCGTAATTCTGGGGGGGTATGTTGTCTCTACAGGTAAAGTAACTGCCGGAGAGCTTGGCGGTTTTATAACTGCAATGGGATTCATGGTTTTCAGATCTATTAAGCAACTTACTAAGAGTTATAATTCTTTACAGGATTCGTTGTCAGGCTCTAGCAGAGTATTTGAAATACTTGACCACGTAGTCGCAAATAAAAGGATAGATGGAACTGAAGAGCTTAAGAGCCTGGACAATTATATCAGGTTTAATAAGGTAAGTTTTGGATATAGTAATAAAGAAGTCTTAAAAGAAATTAATTTTGAGATAAAAAAGGGATCTGTGGTAGGAATTGTAGGACATAGCGGTTCCGGAAAATCCACAATACTAAACCTTATACTTCGGTTCTACCTGCCCACCAAAGGAACTGTTGAGATAGACGACAAAGATATTATGTCATTTAAGCTTAAATCTCTACGTGACCATATAGCGTTGGTAACGCAACAAACCTTCTTATTTAATAGAAGTATAGAAGATAACATCAGATATGGATGCACGGATTCATCAGACTGTAAGGTTGAGGAAGCCGCAAAGGCAGCAGATATACACGATTTTATAATCAGTCTACCTGACGGTTATAAAACAATAGTTGGTGAAATGGGCGGTAAGTTATCCGGTGGTCAGCGTCAAAGAATAGCAATTGCAAGGGCCTTTATAAAAAACACTCCTATCCTTGTCCTTGATGAAGCAACCTCATCTCTGGATTCAAAATCAGAACAAGCGGTACAAAAAACATTAAACAGTTTAATGAAAGGTAAAACAACACTTGTTGTTGCGCATAGGCTTTCAACTATCAAAAACTGTGACAAAATAATGGTAATAAAAGACGGAATGATTACAGAAGAAGGTACTCACGAAGAGTTGTACCATGCTGACGGAGAATACAGCATGTTATATAAGATTCAAAAAGAGATTGACATCACCACCAAATAATGAAGTTTTTATAAATTAACACAGAATTTTATTTGTTTAAATCTGCAAGATTATTTAATTAGAATCCATGCGAACATTAGGAATCGATGTAGGAACAAGGATTGCCGGTTATAGTGTTATAGAAGTAACAAACGGCAAACTAAAACCAATTATTTACGGTGCCATTAAAGTTTCCCCCAAACTCTCTTTTCCTGAAAGGCTGAAAATAATTTACGAGGGTCTAGATAACATTATCCATGAGTACAAACCTGCAAACGTTGCAGTTGAAGAGGTTTTCTTCGGCAAAAACATTAAAAGTGCAATTAAAGTTGGTGAAGGAAGGGGTATAGCAATTCTCTGTGCGGCAAAAGCAAATTTACCAGTTGCAGAGTATGCCGCAACGGTTGTAAAGAAATCAGTAACCGGTATTGGAAATGCGACAAAAATGCAAGTGCAGGAAATGGTAAAGAATATATTAGACATTTCCGAACTCCCGAAACTAACCGATACTTCCGACGCTATGGCAATTGCAATTTGCCATTGTCATAGAACTATGCATGAATTAAACTATAAGAATTATTTGTAAATTACTTTAAAAGAATTGAACACATCTTAATGAATAAACCGTGTCAAATTCGACAAACCACTTTTTTTACGTTTTCTGTCCATAGCAATTTGTGGCATAAGCATAAATAGTTATGAATGTTATTCAAATAGCAAAAACAAAAATTTGAAGCGTAAAATTCATAATTATCCGTTTAATAGTCAGATTTATGTATATAAGACATTAAAAATTTTATGACAGATAAACATAAAGACGTTGTTGATAAATTAACACCACCACCAAAAAAACAACCGTTTCAATTGATTATTGACATCAACACTAAATTACACATAGGGATACCTGAATTCAGTGCAAAGATTAAGTGCGAATTAACCGGCATCAAACAAGATGACTACTTAATTACAACCCTCCCTTTATTATATGACTCCTCATTTGTTGATAAATGTAGCAACTCAGACGGAATTGAAATTATTTGCAGATATATATACAAAGGTATCGCCTACGGGTTCAAATCTGATATTCTCGGCATTATTACTACTCCTATACAGATAATGGTAATAGATTACCCAAAATCTGCGGAAGTTTGTAATCTCCGTAGGTATAAGAGGCACCACGTTTTGTTAATATGCAAGGTAATGTTTAACTCTAGGACGTTTTATGCAAGCATACTTGACATTAATGAGAAAGGATGCCAACTTGCAATCCTTAAATCCTCTTTGGATCATAGCACCATCCAAATGATGCTCTATCCATCCCCGGATAATGTATGCGTTATTGTAAAGTTACCAGGATCAAAAGAAAATGTCCAACTCCAGGGCGTAAAGAAAAACTATAGAATAGAAAGTGATGAAATCAGCCTTGGGATTAAATTTAAAGATCTTTGTCAAGAATCAGAGAATCTTCTTAGAAAGTTTACATCTTCATTAGGTTGATGTCTGGGTTAATATAGATCAAGTTTTTGTCTTCTTTTCTAGATGTAATGTTGAAAGTCACTCCCCTACCTAACCCCCGATAAAGCAATAGTTTCAGATATTTCCACCTAATTAACAATATTTCAATCCATAATCATCATATAAAGAAAATAGCATCTATTGACATAAACAATTATGAATGTTATATTAATGCCAAAAACAGAACATGGAATTTATAATTATTTAGCATAATTTCAGATTTGTTTGTATATAACATCAGAATAGTTATGGTAGAGAAATATAAGAAAGTTGCACAGGAATTAAAGTCATCATCTAATAAACCACCGTTTCAATTAATTATTGACATTAACACCAAATTACACATAGAGATATCTGAATTCAGTTCAAAGATTAAGTGTGAATTAATTGGAATCAAAGAAGGTAAATACTTAATTACAACCCTCCCTTTATTATTTGACTCTTCATTTGTTGATAAATGCAACGAAGCGGGTGGGATAGATATTATTTGCAGATATGTTTTCAAGGGTATCGCTTACGGATTCAAATCTAATATTCTTGGTATTGTTACTACGCCAATACAAATAATGGTAATAGAGTACCCAAAAGAGGCGGAAATTTGTAATATCCGACGGCAACAAAGGATGACGCTTTTGTTACCCTGCAGAATAAAGTTTGGAACGACAATGTTTTATGCAAGCGTGCTTGATATTAGTAATGAAGGATGTCAAATGGTCGTACTGAAATCAACCATAAGTAAAAAAGATATAGAAATGATACTATCTATATCACCTAACAATGTATGCGTCATTTTAAAATTACCAGGATCAGAAAAAGATATTTTACTTCCTGCAATTAGAAAGAATTACAGAATGGAAGAGACTAAAGTATGTTTTGGTATGGAATTTAACAACGTTCCAAAAGAATCAATGGATCTTCTTAAAGGATTTACAGCTGAATTGCAAAAATTTTCGGTTTAATCCAAATTAAGTCTTATTTTCTATTTTAAATGTTATCCCACAAAGTAATTTCCCCACCTAAGGGATCGAAAATGAATAACATTTTCAATCCATAGCGTCTCCCCCTAATACAATAGCCTCAGACATTTTCACATAATCTACAGTACTTCAGTTCATAACAATCAGCATACAGCATATGAAAAAATTTATAATCGCAAAGGGGATCAACGTCCACAATTTAAAAAATATAGATATAAAGATCCCTCTAAATAAACTTACCGTTATTACTGGCGTTAGCGGTTCAGGAAAGTCAAGCCTTGCTTTTAATACACTGTATGCGGAAGGGCAGAGGAGATATGTTGAATCATTCTCATCATATGCTCGCCAATTTTTGGAACGAATTGACAAACCTAATGTGGATCATATAGAGGGTATTCAGGCAGCAATAGCGATTGAGCAGAAAAATCCTGTAAAAAACCGTCGGTCTACCGTAGGCACCGCTACAGAGATACACGACTATTTTCGCCTTCTTTTTTCAAAAATTGGTAATACCTTTTGTAAAGAGTGCGGCGGTATTGTCAAAAAGAATTCCGTCTCAGACATTTTATCTGATATATCAACTCTGGAAATTGATACAAAAGCACTCATTATCTTTCCGGTTGAAATAAAACAAAATATTGATATTGAAAACTGTATCGCTATGCTAAAAGAGCGTGGTATAGTACGCATTTTGGCCTTTGGTGAAATTGTGGACATCAGTGATCAACTTGCATCTTCAAAATTAACTAAGAAAAAGAGACTAAAACATATTTTTGGAATAGTAGACCGGGTTAAAATTAAAGATAACATAGAGGAACGCCTTACTGATGCTATTGAAACCGCTTATACCCTAGGTTTTGGTAGGATGAACATTGCATTTCCATGTGATAAAAACAAGACATCGACAAGCTGGCAGATAGAATGGAAGTACAGCAACAATTTTATGTGCAATGCATGTGAAATTGAATACCCAGAACCAGAACCTCAGCTATTTTCATTTAATAACCCCTTGGGGGCATGCAAAACATGCCAGGGATTTGGCAATATTATTGAAGTTGATATGGATTTAGTAATCCCGGATAAGACAAAATCCCTAAAAGAAGGAGCTATCGCCCCATGGAATACACCAAAATTTCTACCTTTTAAGGAAGAGTTAATAGAGAGTACACCAAAGCACAAGATACCCATTGACATACCATACAATGATCTTAATGATGAGCAGTTAGGTTTAATTATGGATGGGACAAAGGATTTTTACGGTATAACAGAGTTCTTTAAAAAGCTTGATAAGAAGAAATATAAGATGCACGTAAGGGTGTTTTTAAGTAAGTACAGGGGGTACAACAGATGTCCCTCATGTTCCGGCGTCAGGTTAAACAGCGCCGCCCTAGGTGTTAAAATAAAAGACTACAATATTGCCGACATTTGTGCGATGAATATAGAAAGTTCATACGCTTTTTTCAAAGGATTAAAACTTAGCAAATATGAAAAAGATGTAGCCACCATGATTCTTAATGAAATAGAAAAAAGGCTGGAATATATGGTACATGTGGGGTTAGGATACCTGACACTGGATAGATTAACCAGGTCTCTTTCCGGAGGAGAAGCGCAAAGGGTAAACCTGACAACATCACTGGGGTCATCATTAGTTAACACATTGTATATACTTGATGAACCAAGCATCGGGCTCCACTCCAGAGATACGGATAGATTAATCT
The DNA here is from genome assembly GCA_021777055.1 of Candidatus Anammoxibacter sp. Taxonomy (GTDB): domain Bacteria; phylum Planctomycetota; class Brocadiia; order Brocadiales; family Anammoxibacteraceae; genus Anammoxibacter_A. Next base: position 53,379 of record JAIQZO010000040.1, read on the forward strand.
GGACACTTAAGAAGCTAAGGGATATTGGGAATACCGTAATTGTTGTAGAACATGATAAAGCTATTATAAGTGCGGCAGATAATATATTAGATATCGGTCCGGATGCAGGTGAAAACGGAGGAGAAGTTGTCTATCAAGGAAACGTCAGTACTATATTATCAAACAAAGGTAAACAATCTAAAAATAGATCACTTACGGTAAAATATCTTTCAGGAATAAACAGTATCAATTTCTCTACTAATCGCAGAAAATTATCAAAAAAGCAGATTACCTTACAAGGGGCAACACAAAATAATTTAAAATGTGTAGACGTGAGTTTGCCACTTAATATATTTGTTTGCGTTACCGGTGTTTCAGGCTCGGGTAAAAGTACATTAATCAAGGATACACTTTACGGAGCAGTTAAAAGAGAAATCAGTCTACATACTGGAAATATAGGCAAACACAAATCCGTTACAGGCACGAAATATATAAAAGATATAATACTAGCAGATCAGTCCCCTATCGGTAAAACGCCAAGATCAAACCCCATAACCTACGTTAAGGTATTTGATGATATAAGAAAATTATTTGCTTCTACAAAGAGCGCAAAGGCATTAAATAAGAAAGCAGGGCATTTTTCATTTAATATACCTGGAGGAAGATGTGATAATTGTGACGGTGGTGGCCAGGAAAAGATCGAGATGCAGTTTCTCGCTGATATATACGTTACCTGTGAATATTGCCAGGGCAAACGCTTTCGAAATGAGATCTTAGAGATCAAATACAAGGATAAGAACATCCATGAAGTACTTAATATGACAGTTGATGAAGCCTCCATTTTTTTTAAGGATTCTTCCAGGATTTCCGTCGGGCTGCAGTATTTACAGGAAACAGGACTTGGTTATCTACGATTAGGGCAATCAGCTACAACATTATCAGGAGGAGAAGCCCAAAGGCTTAAATTAGCCACATTCATGGCTAAAAGCAACATGGACGGCACTCTTTTTATCTTTGACGAGCCAACTACCGGACTGCACTTTCACGATATACAGAAGTTATTAAATTGTTTCAACAAGCTTGTTGATTTAGGACATTCTCTTATTGTTATTGAGCATAATATTGATGTAATAAAATGTTCAGATTATGTGATTGACCTTGGACCAGAAGGAGGGGATAATGGTGGTGAAATTATAGGATGCGGAACACCAGAAGAGATAGCAAGAATAGAAAACTCATATACAGGAAGATACCTGAGAGAAAGTTTAACCCAACCTTAAATCAGTACTTATAGGAATTATCCTCAAATAGGCAGAAAGCAAGAAGAATGAACGTACCAAAAAAAACAATTATATTATGTACTGGAATATTAATCAGCGTTTTATGCACATGGTTATTTGCACGCCATATTGAATGGAAGATGTTAATTGAATCTTTCAACGACGCTGAGTATTTCTATATTTTACCTGCAATAGCAGCCTCCCTATTAGCCTATATATTACGTGCTATGAGATGGCAAAGTATAATGCTGCCCATAAAAAGAATTTCCTTTGTTAACACATTTTCATTCGTCAGTATAGGATACTTGGCAAACCATATACTCCCAGCTCGTGCGGGAGAAGTGATCCGTCCTGCCATGATTGCCAAAAAAGAGAGGATAAGAGTAGCATCAACAATAACAACTGTAGTACTTGAACGTGTTTTTGACCTTTTAGGCCTTATAGTCTTTGCAATAGTAACACTAATATTAATCCCATCTCCTAATGAAAACGAAATTAAAACTATAAACACAGTACAGGAGTCATCATACGAAAGCCAAACAGATAACATCAACCATGAAAGAAATGAAACAGGGATATCTTTTCTAAAAAGCATAAAAAAATGGATAGGCATTTTTGCCGCAGCAGGTATAGTAGCAATAGTGTTACTTTCTCTCTTTGTTATATACCCTAGACAAGTTACGAATTTTTTGCACAAATTTTTTGCCTATTTTCCCAAAAGAATATGCGCAAGTCTAGAACATATGCTAGAATCGTTTATTGCGGGGTTACAAATTTTAGGAAATTTGAAGCATATGGTCTGGATCCTGTTCCTTACTATGGTTATTTGGATATTAACGGCAGTATCCATGTATGCTCTGTGCTTCTCATTTGACCTTGCTCTTCCATTTACTGGGTCCTGTCTTGTAGCGGTGTGTTTAGCATTTGCAGTTGCACTCCCACAAGCCCCGGGATATATAGGCCTATTTCATCTCGCGACACAAAAGGCACTGGAAGTTTTTAATATAGAAATTGCAACTTCACAGAGTTATGCCATTGCCTTATGGGGAATAAGCATAATTCCAATAACAATAATAGGTATACTGTTTCTGTGGCGGGAAGGTATTTCACTTAAAGACCTTTCAAAGTTTGAAGAACAAAATATTGGTAATTAGATTCTCTGTTCACAGTATAGAATGAAAGTTTAAATCAAGAGGTTATTCTACGTTAGGTAAGAAGCAATATTAAATTTACCCATTTTGCGCGCATATTTAAGTTAGATTTGTTCAGACTAATTGAACTAGACCAGAAACGCTGCATTAGCTACTTTGAGGATTTAGTGGTTAGGTTTAGGCAATAATAATGTAAAAACGTTCGCAAAATGGGTAAATTTAATATTGCTTCTTACCGTAATTAAAAACATGAATTATATATTTAATACCTGCGCGATTATAGGCCCAGGACTTATCGGTGGCTCCATTGGACTAGGATTAAAAAAGCTGAATCTGGTAGAGCGCATTATCGGAATAGGACGGCGTCAAGAGTCTATAAACGCAGCAGTCAATATAGGCGCTATCGATAGTGGAACAATGGATATTAGAAATGGCGTGCAAGATGCAGATATTGTTATAGCGGCTACCCCGGTATCACTTATCACGCAAAACCTTAAGTCCGCCATTCCCTATTTAAAAAAAGGGGCGCTGATTACTGATGTAGGAAGTACAAAGAGTTTTATTTTACAGGAACTAAAAGATGCTACACTAAATTCAGGAGCAAAAACTAATGATTGTTTTGAATTCATAGGCGCGCACCCTATTGCAGGTTCGGAAAATAAAGGGGCTGAGTATGCGGAATCTGATCTATTTGTCAACTCCATCTGCGTACTCACACCAACAGAATCAAACAGCAAATCCGGAATAGATAAATTGACAAAGATGTGGAAACTTCTAGGAGCCAAAGTAATTTCCATGAGACCGGAAGAGCATGACGCCATACTTGCCAGGACAAGCCACCTTCCACAAGTCCTGGCTTATGCTATTGCAAATATTATAGAAAACGAGCAATGGAAGTTTAGTGCCGGAGGACTTAAAGATTTAACTAGAATTGCAGCAAGTGATCCTAACTTATGGATAGATATCTGTGGGCAGAACAGATCAAACATTATCAACTCCATCGACTTATTTATTAAAGAGCTCTCCCGCATTAGTAGTAACCTATCTTCATGTAATGATGATCAACTAAAGGAAATATTTGCTAACGCAAGGAAACATCGTAACGCCTATTATAACATTAAAAACGATTAACTTATCGCGTTTCTATTAAATATGGAGACCTATTATGAAAGATCATTCAAAGAAATTTTTACAAATTGTTGATGAAGCAAAAAGCAGGATAAAAGAGACAGATGTAAATACTGTAAAAGCAAAAATAGATAAACGAGACAACTTTTATTTGGTGGATGTCAGAGAACAAGACGAATGGGAAAAAGGGCATCTTCCAAACAGCATATATTTAGGCAAAGGAATAATTGAACGTGACATCGAAAAAACAATAGAAGACACTAACGCGGAAATAATACTTTATTGCGGAGGAGGATTCCGTTCTGCACTTGCCGCAGATAACATCCAAAAAATGGGATACAGCAATGCAATGTCAATGGATGGAGGATATAGTGGATGGGTCAACGCAGGGTATCCAATTATATTAGATTAGATTAGCGCCTTCGGAAAACTCTTGGCATTTAAAATCTTAATCCCATCCGAATTATTAATCTTGATACTACCGCACGGCGGTTATGATTATCGACCCCCCTTCACAATTGGATAAAAGTAGTTTAATCTTATCTCTTTAAACAGCAGAATATTGAACAAGGAACCGCAGAATTATGAAGGATTAAAACTTCGTAATTCTGCAATCCCTTGTTCAACTGTTCGATATTCGAAAAGTGCTGACGGAGAAAAGATTTTTGTTTGGGTGTGGTCCCCCTAACATTAATAATAATTTGCAACTATTTACCGGATTACAAATTAAAATTCCTATACCATTAAATTAATTCTCTTTAATACAAAAGAACATGCTAACAAGAATAGAAGTTTATTATAAACCCAACTTGCAAGACCCGGACGGAAGACGCCTAATCGCGGAGGTCGCAACCATGGGATTTGAATCTGTAAATGATATACGTTCAAACGATATATACCTGATTGACGGCAAACTATCTGATAATGATATAAATAAGATTTGTCAGGAACTACTAGTCGACACGGTGACACAAGGGTACATCATAAACCCTGGACAAAAAGACCGAGAAAACAGAGAACAAGACAAAAAAATTATTGAAATAAGCCGCAAACAGGGAGTAATGGATCCTTCAGAAGCATCGATACTTAAAGGTATTATTGACATGGGATTAATGGTACAGTCTATTAAACGGACAAAAAGATACATCTTTCCCAATAGTCTGCAAGATGATGATTGTCAACTGATTGCAAACAAGATCCTCGCAAATCCTACCATTGAAAATGCCTATTTTGATGAAGACGCTCCTCCAATAAGCTCCTTTAAAAAGCCTTCGGAAAAGAGCTCATCATCATTTACGGTAAATGTCATTAATGTCATAGGCAAGAGTGACACCGAACTAATCGAAATCAGCAAAAATTGGCAATTATCCCTTAATCTGCTGGAGATGAAGACCATACAGGATCATTTCACGGAACTTGGGAGGGAACCTAATGATGTGGAACTTGAGACAATAGCACAGACATGGTCCGAACACTGTGTACATAAGACTTTTAAGGGTGTTATTGAATATAACGGCAATGTAATTGACGACCTGTTGAATGCGACTATTGTGAAATCAACAAGAGATATAAATAAAGAGTGGTGTATATCTGTTTTTAAAGACAATGCCGGTATAATTAAATTTGATGAAAAACTGAATATCTGTTTTAAGGTAGAAACACACAATCATCCATCTGCAATTGAGCCATATGGAGGAGCCAGCACAGGAATCGGTGGTGTAATCAGAGATATTCTGGGTACCGGACTTGGTGGCAGACCCATATTAAATACTGATGTCTTCTGTTTTGGTCCCCCTGATTTGCCACAACATAAAGTTCCCGAAGGGGCTCTTCATCCAAAACGGATTATGCATGGAGTTGTTAACGGAGTTCGTGATTATGGCAACCGTATGGGGATACCAACCTTAAACGGATCAATATTCTTTGACAAAAGGTATATTGGAAACCCCTTAGTATTTTGCGGAACCGTAGGGCTAATACCGGTTGATATGTGTGAGAAAGAGCCTGAAAAAGGCGATCTGATAATACTAGCCGGCGGACGGACAGGAAGGGATGGAATCCATGGAGTAACATTTGCATCAATAGGCCTGGATAAGGAATCCGAAGCGGATGCAAACTGTTCAGTACAGATTGGTAATCCCATTACAGAGAAAAAACTGACAGAAGTGTTATTAAAAGCAAGGGACAAAGGGCTGTACAATTGTATTACAGACTGCGGCGGTGGTGGATTGTCATCTGCAATTGGCGAAATGGGAGAAGATCTAGGTGTGGAAGTTTATCTGGATAAGGTTTTGCTAAAATATGAAGGTTTATCATATGCCGAAATATGGATATCCGAAGCGCAGGAAAGGATGATAATGGCAGTTAAACCTGAAAACGAAGAGGAGATAATAAAGATATTTGCCGAAGAAAATGTAGACGCTTCAACCATTGGACGGTTCACCGGAGAAAAAAAACTACACTTGGTTTTTAGAGAAAAAACGGTTGGTAACATTGATATGTCATTTCTCCACGATGGCTTACCACGGTTTACCAGGAAAGCAGAGTGGAAACCAGTTCAGTTTGATGAACCTGATCTAAAAGGGCTGGAAAGAATTAATATCTCAAAAGACATTTCTGACCCAGTAAATAAGCCATTAAGCACAAACAGAGAAACTGCAGAAAATTTTGGCGAAAATCTAAAAAAGATCCTCTCTTCCTGGAACGTTTGCAGTAAAGAGTCAATTATACGGGAATATGACCACGAAGTACAAGGTTGTAGCATATTAAAACCGTTACAGGGAGTTGAAAATGACGGTCCCGGGGACGCATCTATTGTTGCCCCTGTTTACGGATCAAATAAGGGAATCATAGTCTCAAACGGAATGAACCCTAGATATGGAGATATTGATCCATATCATATGGCGGCATCTGCAATTGATGAAGCATTAAGGCAAATAATTGCTGTGGGTGGAAACATTGAGCATGTCGCACTTCTGGATAATTTCTGCTGGGGCAACACTGAACGTCCTGAATGCCTTGGAGCCTTAGTCAGGGCTGCCCAGGCGTGTCATGACTACTCAATAGAGTACGGAACCCCTTTCATTTCAGGTAAGGATAGTCTGTATAATGAGTTTGACAACGGTAGCGAATCCATATCGATACCACATTCACTACTTATATCGGCTATTGGTGTTATGCCGGATGTAACAAAAGCGGTATCCATGGATGTTAAAACGCCGGGAAATCTCATTTACATTGTAGGTACAACTAAGTGCGAATTAGGTGGTTCACACTACTTTCTAGTAAACGGATATACAGGAAATGAGGTTCCACAAGTAGATGCAAAGCTTGGGAAAAAGGTAATGAACTCTTTATCAGACGCATCCTCTATGGGCCTGATACGATCGTGCCATGACTGCTCGGAAGGAGGACTTGCCGTAGCGGCCGCGGAAATGAGCTTTGCCGGTGGATATGGAATGGACCTGAATATAAGAAACATACCTACCGATAATAAATCCATGGCATTAGGAGCATTCTTATTCTCCGAATCAAACAGCAGGTTTCTAGTCGAAATAAAACCTGAAAACCAAGGTTTATTTGAAAAGACATTAAAGGGTGTACCTTTTGGGTTTATTGGAAACGTAACAAATAACGATAGGTTTATTATCAGAGACAACAATAATAATATCATAGTTTCAGAGACCATTTACACGCTAAAAGAACAATGGCAAATGCCTCTTAGGTGAGAGCTGATGGCTGATGGCTGATAGATAGCTATGAACTATAAGCTATGTACTATCAGCTATGAACCTAACCACCTTAGATAAAATAAAAGGATTATTACAAATGTTTATTTTCAAAAAAATATTTTCACAATTCCTTTTCCCTCTACCTCTAGTTACTTACCTATTTTTGGCAGCACTCTTCCTTTTGTGGTTTACAAGATATCAAAAAGCCGGAAAGGTATTAATGACCATTGGAGTCTTCATCATCTTGCTCTTTAGCTGCAAAGGTATGCCAGATCTATTTCTTAAATCCCTGGAAGACAGATATAATGTTCTGGATGTTACAAGTATGCTTAACGACAATAACACATTAGAAAAAGAGCAAATAGAACTAATTGTTGTCCTAGGAGGAGGACACACTCTTAATCCTGATTACACAATTACCAGTCAAATAAACTACTTTTCATTAGTACGTCTGATTGAAGGCATCCGCATTTATCGTGAAATACCCAATAGTAAGCTCTTATTATCTGGTGGAGGAAGTATTGGAACGGATGCAGAAATCATGTTAGAGGTTGCTCGTGCTATAGGAGTGGATAGGAACGATATAATCTTAGAATCTGAATCAATGGATACTAAAGATCAGGCAATGTTTATCAAAGAGCTAGTTAAAGAGAGTCCGTTTATTCTTGTAACATCCGCCTCACATATGCCAAGATCCATAGCTCTTTTCAAAAAGCAAGGTATGAACCCTATACCTGCACCTACTGGACACAAATCTATCACACCACAACGATCTAGATTCGTACTACCTTTTCCAAAGGGTAAAGAAATTGTTAAGGCTGAAACCGTTTTTTATGAGTACCTGGGATTGATGTGGGCAAAGCTTAGAGACCAAATATAAAAGCAAGTGAAGAGTGAAAAGTGAAAAACTAAAAGTGAAAAGCGGGAAAAAAATTTTTAGCTTTTGTGGAATAGAGATTTCAGAAAACAAGAGTTTGCAAGTAAATACAATTCACTTTGCACTTTTAGTTTTTCACTTTTCACTCTTTACTTTCCACTTCTCAAGCTCTTTTATTTTTGTTCTCATATCCGGCAACCTCGTTATTATTGATTGTATCTTCTTTTCATCATTTAAAGGCCTGGCAGGCGATCCCCAAACCACAGATCCTGGAGCAAGACTTTTGTACACGTTCGAACCACCACCAACGATACAGTTATCTCCTATCGTTGCATGATCATTAATCCCCACATCCTCCGCAATCATAACGTTCTTTCCAATTCTAGCCCCCCCAGCAATCTTTGCGTACGCTATTAGCATAGTGTTCTCACCGATGACCGCATTATGGGCCACATGAGAATGGTTATCGATCTTCACACCATTGCCTATAATAGTCTTATCCAATGCAGCCCTATCAATGGTGACATTCGCTCCTATCTCCACATCATCACCAATCTGCACGCCACCAACCTGTGGAATCTTAACATGTTTCCCCCCCTTCTGAAGATATCCAAATCCATCCCCTCCTATTACCGAACCGGGATGTATAGTTACCTTTTGCCCAATTGACGTCTTTCCCATGATAGAAACGTTTGCATGAATAGTTGTATTATCACCAATAACACAATCTTCTCCAATAAAAACATTTGGAAATATCGTCACATTATTTCCAAGTTTAACATCATCTCGAATAACCACATTAGGCCAAATAGACACCCCATTCCCAACTTTTACTGTATCTGCTAACACAGCAGAACTATGAATACCTGGCTCACTTTCCATTCTCTCATTTGCTAGCACCTCAAGGAATCGCACAAAAGCCATAAAGGGATCTTTATCTACAATCAAAGGCACCTTAAGTTCATCAATAACTCTATGAACAACAATAGCAGAAGCCTTGGAATTAACCCCTTTTTCAATGAACTTCTCACCCTTTATAAAAGTAATATCACCATGCGCAGCCACCTCAACACTTGCAACACCGGTTATCTTTATATTACCGTCACCTATTACTTGTCCATTTATAATTTCATTTATTTGATTTAATGTATATTCCATGATTTTACGAATGTAACAGAATTCAGTAATTATGTCAAACGTCGATGCCCAAAAAGGTTTAACAAGCACAACATCAGGTTTTTTTAAACGCCAGCATGTATTAATATAAAACTAACTATGCAAACATTGGGGATAATCACCTAAATTCCACAATACTTTATTAGAAAAGCAATGAGAGGGAAATAGTATTTATTACTATATCTTCTTATTATCTATATAGATATCCCCTAAACATCTGAAATTTCTTTACAATAAAGAAATTGGCACATCATATGCATTCTATATCTATTATGATAGACGTTTAGGTAAATCAAATATATAAAAATTTTGGTAGCGTTGTCAATAAGAGACCTGAAAAAAGCTATCCAGAAATAGTATTTTTAATAATTATAGATATCCAAATAATGCTTAATATAAAATATATTGTTTATCGCTTAATATGTTTGCTTGTAAAATTATCAA
>JAIQZO010000005.1 GCA_021777055.1 Candidatus Anammoxibacter sp.
TCTCCTTTTACTAACAACCTCGGTATTCTGGCCATAATTTAATCCTCCATATCTTTAATCTTGCGAAAATTTCTTTGTTTTTCTTTAACAGAAATTTTATTCAATTCTTCTCTTCATGTCAACCTTTATGTACCTGTCCCCATTTTACCCCGTTCGGGATCTAAGCCTATCCATGCTTGTCAATTTATAATCCTTATCCCTCTCCTTCTTAATAACAGCCTCACTAATGGAAAACCCCTTTACCGTTTCTATTGCCCCTTTCTCATAGACAAACTCTCTATAATCCGTTAACTTCTCAACTTCCGACATCTCTCCATAATAGCTTAATCCAAAATCAGTAGACAAAAACCCGTCTTTGTTATCAGTCTGAACATGATACCCCATTGAACTCCATCTATAATTCTCCGGTCTTTCTGCCAATCCTGCCCTTATGGGGTTCAAATCAATATATGCCAGACAGTTAATAAGCGTATCTCCCCTTTCCACTATTACACTCTTAAATCTATCTCCCCAGAAATACCCCCTGCGTTCGTGAAGTTTATTATAATATCTGGAAAACCTCTGCTTTAGCTCTTTCAAAAATTCCGACAAATTAGAGAACTTTTCTTTGAAGAATGGCACTTGCCCATCTGTTATCACCCCGGATTCACATTTACGAAAGAGTGCCACCCTTCTTTTGACTTCATCATCACTATACTCTTCCATTGTCTTCATCTTAGCAAGGAGATGAAAATGATTACCCATAATGCAAAACCCGAACACCTCTACAAAAAATATACCGCTTAAGTTTTTTATAAGGCTCAACAAATAATCCTTCTCGCAATCACCTAAGACAAATCCAGGCAACGCTGTACGTGAAATTATATGATATACTGTATCTTCACCTTTTACTAACAATCTGGGTATTCTTGCCATTATCAAACCCTCCCTATCTTTAATTTATCCTAACTTTCCATGTTTTTTATTTAGCAGAAATTTTATTCAATTATGCTCTTCATGTCAACCATTATTTACCTGTCCCCTTTTATTCCCATTTATCATAAATTTCCGTCTTTTTTTTAGAGAAATTTTATTCAATTCTGCTCCCAATGTCAATCTTTATTTACCTGTCCCCTTTGTTCCTCTTCTCACAATCACCTAAGACATAACCAGGCAACGCTGTACGTGAAATTATATGATATACGGTCTCTTCTCCTTTTACTAACAACCTCGGTATTCTTGCCATAATTTAATCCTCCATATCTTTAATTTTACGAAAATTTCTTTGTTTTTCTTTGACAGAAATTTTATTCAATTCTTCTCTTCATGTCAATCTTTATGTACCTGTCCCCTTTTTTAATCAATCTTTATGTACCTGTCCCCTTTTTTATTGATATTTACAAGCACAGGACATAAAATATAATTTTAAAAGTTTTAATCTTTTTTCAATTTGTGGAGAAAAAAGGATGGTAATTCTCATCAGGATTCAACTCTGGACTGTAAGATGGAAGAAAGAAAAGCTCTATTTGATCTTTATGCTTTTCTAACCAATCCTTGACAATGTAACTATGATGCACCTTTAAATTATCAAGAATTAAAAACACCTTTCTCCCAGAGTCTTCTATAAGACGTTTCATAAATTTTATAAGCGTATCGGAATTCATTTTATCCTCATAAACCATAAATCGGACCTTGCCTTGATTCGTAACCGTAGAAATCAAATTAACCCGTTTACATCTAGGGTGAAAACTGATAGCGGGTGTTTTGCCTCGCGGTGCATAGCTTCTGCCGTGGTAGCTATCATTACAAACACCCGTTTCATCTCCCCAATGGATTTCTCCTTGTTCTTTTTTTGTCCTTTTTGCAATTACAGGATATACTTCTTCAAGCCACTCACCAACAGCTTTAGGATTCTGCTTGTATGCTTTGCGTAATGGCTTTTGTGGTGTAAATCCCCAACGCTTTAAATATTCTCCTACTGTTCGTACCGGCATTGCAATTGAATAGTGTTCTCTGATCAACTGCTGAACTGCTTTACGAGTCCATAATGCAAATGGAAATTTCAGCTGATCAGGGCATTTATCATAAATCTTTTTCTGGATTTCTCTTTCATGTCCTGTGGTTAATTTACGGCCGCTACCATTACGTCTACCTCTTTTTTTAATTCGAATCTCATTAGAGCCTTTTCGTTGAAAAGCTTTATACCACCTGCAAATCGTTGATTTATGAACGCAAGTAATTTCGGATATTTCTCCGTAGGTCTTTCCTGACTTCTTAAGACGAATTGCTTGGTTGCGTATTTGCTGTTGGGCTTCTGTTGATAGTTTTCGTGCATCGTTTTTTTTCATCCAACAAGTATAGCATATCAAGAGTATATATTCATGTATTTAATTGCCGGGTTAATAGTTAATGATTTTAAAGTCTTAGCATTTGAAACTTTTGAATGTGGATTTTTTCTTAAAATCAAAGCAAATTTAATCAACGAGATAGAATTGTTTATTAGAGAATACTCAGACATCAATGAAAGAGATTATTCATATCAC
>JAIQZO010000041.1 GCA_021777055.1 Candidatus Anammoxibacter sp.
GCTAGAGACGTGTAAACTAAAAGGCAATAAGCTTGTAGATTTTCTACAAAATGTCTTGGTAACTCCAGACAATCAACTTCACAAAATCACAAAATCGCTACTTGACACCTCATAATCTGCATTAGGCAGCTTAACTGTTACCAAGTACAAACACCTCCCTTGCGCAAAAAAATCGCTCTTTTGCTTTATCAATCTTCAAAAGATAACGAACCCGACAATACTTTGTCTTGTATAAATAAAGTTTATAACTTTTCAAGAAAAGACAAAACCTGTTATATCCAGACCTATTCTAATCTGAAGAATATGGCATTACTAGAGAACGACCAGATTCCCATATAAGATAAAACAGCTTCCCAATCAGACCTTGTGGTTTAATTACCAACACTAGGCACGGCTTGCAGTTCTACCTGATAATCGTTTCACATTGGCACTCTCCTCGCTATTGTGGATGGAACGGCTTTCACTAGCTTATGGTTTTACAACCACTATAATTACTATATTTGGTTCCCCGCCCCATCCACTTTTACTTAAACAACTTCTTTAGATTAAACTCTGCCTGATCTTTTATTATATTATAAAATAACATGCTCTCGCTATCTTGTTACTCAACGCTTTTGTCGCTACTATTTGATTTGTTTTACCCGCTTTGAGTTGATGGCAGCTCTTTGCATTGGGACAATATCTTCGCATAAAGTTTGAGGCCTCTACATAGGCCACGCTAAATACCGATTGCCATTTTTCCTGTTATTCTCCCCCTTTTTCTTCCGTTAGATAGCCTTTCCGATGAAACACATCTGCTGTACGATGAATAATCTGAGACGCGGGGAAATCTGTTTATATCTCCTGTCTCTAACATTATAGTGATTCCTAGTATGTTGCCTATACCGTTTACCGTTACTAAATTCTCAAATGGATATCTTAACTTTATCTCTTTTAACACTTCTTTTTCCATTTTCAGTTTAACTCTCTACAAATCTTATTATACCTCATTGTGATCCCCGCTCCTGATATTCCTCCGAAATACTTACCAAGATCTTCACAGGACATTCCGCTAGAGGCTCTGGCTAAATATACAGACAAGTTACGTGCTGTATTTCTTTTTCGGCCTGTTATTAATCTGTGTTTATTCTACAAAATCTTATTAAAAGTAAAATTCTACTTTATAACTGGAACAAAGGTTCGATAATAAAAAATGAGTTATTAATCTCTGGATAGGTTTTTTGTAGTAATAATATGGATACTATTGACATTTCAATCATTGTGCCTCTCTATAATGAAGAAGAGAATGTTATTCTCCTGTATGAATCATTGTCTAAGGTTATGAATGGGATAAATAAAAAATATGAGATAATCTTTATTGATGACGGTAGTATCGATAAAACATCTGAAATAGCAGAAGATCTTCATGAAAAGGATGAAAAACTAAAAGTTATTAAGTTTAGACGAAATTATGGTCAGACTCCCGCAATGCAGGCAGGATTTGATCATGCAAAAGGTAATATTATTTTAAGCATGGATGGTGACCTGCAAAATGATCCCAAAGATATACAGAAGTTGTTAGAAAAAATTGATGAAGGTTACGATATAGTTTGTGGTTGGAGAAAAGATCGTAAAGATAAACTGTTTTCTCGTAAGGTACCATCAAAAGTAGCTAACTGGTTAATGGGACATGTTACCGGGATAAAGGTACATGATAACGGATGTTCATTAAAGGCATTCAAGGGGGTAACAATAAAAAGAACCCGATTATACTCTGATATGCACAGATTTATACCGGCAATGGCGTCCATTGGAGGTATAAAATATACAGAAATTGTTGTTGATCACCATGCGAGAAAATTTGGATCGAGCAAATACGGTTTATCAAGGATCTGGAAGGTGTTTTTAGACTTACTTACTGTAAAAATGTTGGTTGGTTTTTCAAGGAATCCAGGGCTATTATTTGCAATATTAAGTTTTCCATTTTTGATCTCCGGTGGAGTGTTTGCGTTATTGTCAATAAACTTGTACCTGAATCTTGATTCTATGGAATCAGCTCCTATAATTTTTGCTTCAATATCTTTTCTGCTCTTCTTTCTATCCGTACATTTATTGCTGCTGGGATTTATAGGGGAAATGATTGTCAAAACGGTGAATCCAAAGAAGAGAGATAAGGGCAAAGTCAACCTGCTATCAGCTAACATGTGACAAAATTAGTACATGTTAGTTGTCAAAATTTTTTTGCAGTATTTACTAGTTTATATTGTCATTTGATGCTCAAAGTGGTTTTGCTATTGTTCGAAAGAATAAATTAATTGCATTGGGGTTTTTGTTTTAAATTGTTATATGTGTACTGTTGTGTAATAAGAAAAATTTGATTACGCAGATTATGTACAATTACACTAATACAAGTCCTTGTAATCTGTTTTTTTATCAGCGTAATCATTATCTAATTTAAACCTTGTATTAAATCCTTGGAAAGTTATACATGTATCAAAATAACAAATTTGACATTTCTGTAATTGTTCCAGTTGTAGAAAGATATGATAATTTATGCAAGCTCTACTCTGAATTTTCTTCTGCATTTGCACGATTAGAAAAATATTATGAGTTTATATTTGTTATACCTGAAGAGTTTTGTGATGCAATTAATGACTTAACTATTCTTCAAAAGGGTAATCCATGTATAAAAATAATTAAACAAAATAAAAACTTGGGCGAATCGGTTGCTTTGTCAGTAGGTGTAGAAAAGGCGCAAGGTGATTATATTTTTACATTAGCTTCATATTTCCAAGTAGATCCTGAAAGTGTAAATATGATTTGGCATGAGTTGATGCAGGGGGTTGATCTTGTTGTTGCAAGGAGGTGTCCACGGCTTGATTCAAAATTTAATCAAGTTCAATCTTTTCTATTCCACTGGTTAATAAATAAGATGACTTCAACGCACTTTCATGATATTAGTTGTGGCCTTAAAGGGATGAAGAGAGATGTGTTTGAGGAGATTAATATTTATGGCGATTTACATAGATTTATTCCCATATTAGCGGATAAATATGGTTTCAAGATAAAAGAAATAAATGCCAGACAGAGAGAAGAAGATAGCAAAATAAGAGTATTGAGGTTTGGAACATATGTTCGCCGGTTGCTAGACATATTTACTATATTTTTTATCGCAAAATTTACAATGAAACCTCTTCGGTTCTTTGGGTTAATAGGTATGTCAATAGGCGCAGTTGGCGCGAGTATAGTGGGTTATTTTGGTGCCTATAGGTTATTTGGTTTTGGTGGCATTGCAGACAAACCGCTGTTGTTGCTAGGAGTTATTTTAATGGTTTTAGGTGTGCAGACGATATCAATCGGATTAATCGGCGAGATCTTTATTTTTACTCATGCCAAAGATTTGAAAGAGTATAAAGTTGAAAAGTCATTATTGTAGCTAGTCCGGTCATCTAAAAGAAAGTATTAATAAATGTTGTGCAGATTAATATAAGTGCTTCGCGGTTTTGTGCATTGTTTATGAGAGATCTGTCCCATATGATTGCAGTTTTCAATACTAGTACAACGTCTATTTTGCATTGGCATTAGCCATGTGACCTAAACTCTTTTTGTTAACAGGTAGTAATTGCTCAGGTGGATAGGCTAAAGGCTAAATGCTAAAGGCTAAATGCTAAAGGCTAAAGGTAAAGCTTAAAGGCAAAAAGGCTGTAACTTTTGCTTTTTTTTCTTAGCCAGTTCACTTAAAAGGCATTATGCTTTTACCATCAGTCTTCAGCCATCAGCCTTCAGTCCATTCGTAGGAGTAGCTAAAACGGATAAGATTTAAGAAATTGATCCAGTCATTAGAACAATGACTATGTACTAACATTATTACCACTCAGTCTGTTTTATAATATTTTTGTGTTAAATTTACTTTCATAAGATTTCGGGCTTTGTGGTGTAAAAGGAAATTGCACTATCTGCTAAACTTGCTTTCTTTAATTGTAATGATGTTGGTGTATTTTTGCACATAGGTGCATATATAGTGCATCTAAATATTTTTGAGTTAATATGAATCCTCTAAAGAAATCACGTTTTATATTAATAAAGCAATTGATACATAGTCCAATTTCTCTTGTCATTATGTTTGCTTTAGTTTTACGGTTATGGGGGATTTGGCATGGTTATCCCTTCTCTTATTATGGTGATGAACAGCACTTTGTTAACCGTGCGGTTTCTTTTGGTAGTGGAGACTTGAATCCTCATTGGTTTCACAAGCCTGCATTCCTAATGTATTTTCTGTTTTTTGAATATGGGATCTTTTTTGTGATTGGAAAGATTACTGGTCTCTTTCCTACTCTTGATTCGTTTGCAATTTCATATTTTCAGGATCCATGGGCATTTATCCTAATAGGGAGGATTACAGTAACTTTATTTGGAGTATCCACTATATACGTTGTTTATAAAATAGGGGAAAAATTTTGGTCAAAAAATGTTGGTTTATACTCCTCCGTTTTTTTGGCATTAAGTTATGGTCATATCTTTTGCGGGCAGGATGTAAAGGCTGACGTTGTTGCAACATTTTTTTCTGTTTTGTCTGTGTTTTATATACTAAACATTGTAAATAATGATTATAAAAAGAGGGACTTTATTCTTGCCGGACTCTTTGCAGGGTTAGGAGCGGCAACAAAATATTATTCTATCGCACTTTTGCCTTGTATATTAATAGCAACAATATATGGCTGTGTTAGTAAAAGAAATATTCTGATAATCAAGAATTATTTATATACATTGTTGTGTTTCTGGGGTATACATTTCCTTGCATCACCTTACAACTTCCTTGATTATCATGGTCGGCGAGCCGCTTTTGGGCGCTTTATAAATTTATTTAATAAAGTGTCTCCGCTAAAAATACCGGGCTATGCTGAGCTTGAGGGTACGACAAATTTTCTCCCGGAGAATTATCAAGGAAATTATATCTATAATTCCTTTATACATTATGTGAAAATCATGCTGGAAACTGAAGGAGTTGGAATAATAATTGGTATTATATTTATTATTTCCATATGCTTTATTTTGTTTAAACCCTGTATAAAAAAGGTGTTACTCTTATCATTTCCCATTCTTTTTTCAATTATTTCCATAGTGATGTGTCCTTCTTACACAGAAGCAAGACACCAATTAATAGTATATCCGTTTTTTGCGATTGCAGCTGGAATATTTCTTTGCGGAATTCATGGTAGGCTTGGTAACAAGTTTAAGATAAATGATCTTGTGCTTGTCTTGCTTATCTTTCCTCTGGTATTTATTATTAAAAATAATATTTACATCTCAAAAACAGATACCAGGACACTTGCTAAATATTGGATAGAATCAAATATTCCAGCTAATACCAGGCTCATCCTTGATGAGGAATCTCCGGTATTAAAAATGAGCAAAAATAACCTTGAGGAGTATTATAAAAGATCTAAAACTATTAATCCTGGCCAATTTACCACACATCTAGAAAAATATTATTCGTATCAGATGAAGGGGGAGTATGAAATAACATATGATATTAAAGAGATACGGCATATTTGGTGGCGGGACAAAGAGATTTCAGATAAAGATGCTTATGCTACGACAGAGTATGATAAAGATATGGCAAACCCTGTAAAAATGGTTGGTGTTAATGATTTGGAATTTTATATTAAAGATGGATACAAATATGTTGTTACAAGCAGTTATGCATATGCTTCATACATGATACAAAACAAAAAAAGTATAAATTTCCCCTCTTACAAAAAGTTTTATGAAGATCTCTTTTCAAAAGGAGAGATAATTAAAGAATTTAACGCCGAACAGTTACGATTACCTGGGCCAACAATAATGATAATTAAGATCTAGCCAAAAATATTCGAAATTTTTGGGGTTTAAAGGCTTAAGGTTCAACGTTCCACGTTTTTTCTTGTTTCCGTATCTTTAACCTTTAACCTTTGAACTGTGAACCTTGAACCATTAACTCGAAAAGAACTTTATTTTCAGCTGATTATAAATTTGAGAGATAAATTTGCACAATTAGGGTGGCAGAATCTAAAACCTATTATACGGAATTCTACAGGGAGAATATTTCGTAACTCCTGTCAAAAAAATAATGGCTGAAACAAAATTGATAATAGACGGTCATGTTCATATCTATGATTGTTATGATCTTGATAGGTTTTTTGACGCAACAATAGAGAATCTGGATAAGGCTTATTTATCCAAATATCCAGGGGATTATAGTGCTCATAAAGTGATTTTTCTTACTGAAAGTAAAAAGAACGATTATTTCTCTATGTTCAAGAGTAAAGGCAGATTTAGTGATAAATCTGAGTATACCTTTGCAAATACGAAAGAAGATAGTTCCCTCGTACTTCTGAAAAATAATCAGCCGCAGTGTTATTTGTTTGCAGGACGACAGGTAGTAACCAAAGAAAAACTTGAAGTGCTTTCGATTGCATCTACTCTGAAAATTGAATATGGTTTACCCATAGAAGAGGTCATTAAGAGAATATTTGATAATAACGGAATTGCAGTGCTGGCTTGGGGTGTTGGTAAGTGGTTTTTTAAGAGGGGTGATATTGTTAGGGATATTATTGAGAGATATCATTCTGCAAGCCTTTTTATAGGGGATAGCGGATCTCGCCCTTCGTTATGGCCGAAACCTCAGCTATACAAAATTGCTGAAAATTATAATATGAAAATACTTTTAGGTTCAGATCCGTTTCCGTTTCCAGAAGAACAATCTAGAGTTGGAGAATCTGGGATTATAATAGATGGACCTTTTAATATTAATACCCCGGCTAATTCAGTTCATGATATTTTGTTATCTTTTAAAGCTAATGTTTCTCCTCTAGGAACTAGAGATGACATATTTAGATTTTTTAAAAGACAAATCAGAATGTTTAGGGCGTGAGCCTATCAGCCGTATAATTTAATTGTCTAATGAAACGTGATTTAACAAAATTTGCTAATACAGAATTTGATTTGCTGATTATTGGTGGAGGGATTCATGGGGCAGCACTTTTATGGCAAGCCGCGCAGATGCAACTCTCTGTAGGATTGATAGAAATGGGAGACTTTTCTCAGGCGACCTCGGCAAACAGCCAGAAAATAATCCATGGAGGACTACGCTATTTACAACAATTTGACATTCGTCGAATAAGACAATCAATCTTGTCTAGAAAACAGTTAATGATGTGGGCTCCACACCTTGTTCATCCTTTAAAGTGTATTATGCCTGTTTACGGTCATGGTTTTAAGGGAAAAGAGGCGATGAAATTAGGGATGTATTTATATGATTTGATTGGATTTGGCCGTAATAAAATCTTTGATCAGTCAAAATATATTCCAAATGGGAAAATATTATCAGTTCAAGAAACGAATAATAAGATCCCATATTTAAATCAAGATAAACTAAAAGGAGGAGTGCAGTGGTATGATGGCTTTTGCCTTAATACTGAGAGGCTAGTGTTAGCATTTATAAAATCAGGCTGTAAGTTAGGTGGATTAGCCACTAATTATGTTAAAGCTGTAAAAATAATTAAAACCGGGAATAAAATTACAGGAATTAAGGCTGACGATCAATTAAATGGCGACACCTTAGACATAAGGGCAAGAAAGGTCGTAAACTGCACAGGGGCGTGGATAAGTGAAATATATGAAAATACCGATTTGCATTGTGGTTTACAAACAAGATTTGCAAGCGGTATTAATATTGTGGTTAAAAAGATTTTTCCATTTAATAATGCCGTAGGGATAAGTAATAAAAAAGATAAAGGCCGACTATATTTTGTTGTGCCATGGCGTGGCAAATCAATTGTTGGAACGGAATATTTTCCGTTTAATGGAAACCCAGATGACTATAAAAGCAATCTGGATCAGTGTATGCAATTGATTCATGGATTTAATGAAGCATACCCAATGGCTAAACTGGAACTTAAAGATGTAACGTTTGTACATCAGGGACTATTGCCTGTTAGTAATAAACCATTTTTAGAAGATGAAGAGCCCAATATCAGTAAAAAGTTCAAAATTGTTGACCATGAAAATGACGGTATTAAAGGAATGTTTAGTGTCATTGGTGTGAAGTATACAACGGCGGCTTACGTTACGTCAAAGATTTTAAGGAGTTTATATCCAGCTAGTTTTATAAAACGAGTTAACCTTAAACATCAGCTAGTTGGTGGAAATATTGATAGCTTTTCTTTATATAAAGAGAGTTTAATTAATAAATGGGGAAAGATACTGGATAAAGAAACCATGGCACCGCTAGTTGAGAACTATGGTGATGAAGTTGAGACGGTTTTGAATATTGGGCGAGAACAAGATAGAGCTAAATCTAATCAAAACGATAAACTCTCCTTTGTCTTAAGAGGGCAAACGTTATTTGCTATACGTGAAGAGATGGCTATGAAGCTTTCAGATGTTATTCTACGCCGGACAGATTTAGGTACTTCACATTGCCCTAAGAGAGTGCTGTTGGACGAGATATCGTTTTATATGGCAGAAGAACTTGAATGGTCAGAGCATAGTAGATTAAATGAAATTAATGAACTGAACAATTTTTATCCTGATTACTTTGAGTATAAACCAATAGATAAAACATTAGGATGAAATGTTTAGCATATGCAAAGACAAGTAATCTTAATAATAAATCAATGCAGCTCATTTTAAAACAGGATTAAACTAAAACAATGAAGATTCTATTTATAGCGCCACATCCTTTTTATCAGAATAGAGGAACTCCTATTGATGATCTTCTTGCTTTGCGCGTGTTGGCAGAGCGTTACAATACACAAGTTGATCTTCTTACTTTTAATGAAGGGGAAGATATATGTCTTGAAAATTTAAAAATCTATAGAATTCCAAAAACAAAATATGCAGAAAATGTGCGTCCGGGATTCTCGTTAAAAAAATTGTATTGTGACATTCAATTATTTTTTAAGGCGTTGTCCATGTTAAGCCGGGAGAAATATAATGTTGTTCACGCTGTAGAGGAGACCGTGTTTTTTGCTTTGCTTTTCAAATTTATTTATAAAATACCTTATGTATATGACCTTGACTCATCAATAGCTCAACAACTAGTCGAAAGTAAACCTGTCTTAAGGCCTTTCTCCAACATATTTAATTCGCTTGAAGGTTCTGCTATCCGTCAGAGTCTCGTTAATCTACCGGTTTGTAATGCCTTGGCAGATTTATGCAAGAAAAATGGATCAAAAAAGACAGTTGTCCTTCATGATATTTCCCAACTACGTAACCCTTATGCAAAAAGAACAGGACGTTTAAAGATGGAATTGGGTATTAAAGAAATGATGATTATGTATATTGGTAATCTTGAGCATTATCAAGGAATAGATTTACTTCTAGAAAGTTTTCAGCTTGCTTGCAAATGTACTGATAAGGTTGATTTAGTAATTGTTGGAGGTGTTCCTGAAGACATTGTTAAATATCAAGAAAAGGCTGATAGGTTGGGAATAGATGGAAAGACTCATTTCTTAGGTCCAAAACCTTTGGAGATGTTGGATCAGTTTTTGATTGAGGGGGACATTTTAGCAGTTCCAAGGATTCGTGGGATTAATACACCAATGAAACTCTTTCCGTTTTTACATTCAGGCACAGCTGTATTAGCCACTGACTTACCTACTCATACGCAAATCATTTCTAAGAAAGAGGCGTATCTTGCTTTACCGAACCCTATAGATTTTTCTAAAGGTATTGTTGAACTTGTTGTGAATGATGGCTTGCGTTCTGAACTAGGGTTGAATGGCCAAAAGTTTGTAGAAAAAAATCACACTTACGACGCACATCAAAAGAGATTAAACGGTGTATATGATTGGATTGAAGAGAATATATGACGTTATGTCTATAAAATGCGCGAAGCAAATATATACATTTTAAGATATCGTCGGTTTTATAAAACTTCATTCTTAAAAAGAAGTTTTTATACAGTAATACTATAGATATCATCATAAGTTTTGTCTTGTCTAACGTTAACAATAGTAAATAACTAAAAAAGATGAAAGTATTGGTAACTGGCGGAACTGGTTTTACCGGAAGCAATTTAATAAAAAAACTATGTAGCCAAGGTGTTCATGTAAAAGCCATAGTTAGAGATAAGTCAAAAATGAATATTTTTGATCGCAATGGTGTGGAAGTAGTCGAAGGGGATATAACTGATCCAGTTGCAGTTGATCGAGCAGTTAAAGGAGTTGAGAAAGTATTTCACATTGCGGCCGTTTTCAGGACAGCAGCGATAAGAGAAAATGTTTATAGTGACGTTCATGTAAAGGGGACAGAAAATCTATTAAATTCGTCTTTAAAATATAATGTTAGTAGGTTTATTCATTGTAGTACAGGTGGCGTTCATGGTCATATTGAGAATCCTCCTGCCAGCGAAACGTATCGTTTTAAACCTGGTGATATATACCAAATAACAAAATTAAAAGGTGAGCTAACGGCTGTAAAGTTTGGAAATGAGAATAAATTGCCATTGACTGTTATTAGGCCTTCTCCGATTTATGGTCCAGGAGATATGCGTCTACTTAAATTGTTTAAAATGGCATTAAAAAAATATGTTCTTATATTAGGCCCAGGTAACGTCTTTTATCATATGGTATATATAGACGATCTTGTCGATGCTTTTTTGTTGGCGTCGGAGAATGAGAACGCAATAGGTGAAACATTTATTATAGGTGGTGAAGAAATATTAAGTTTAAATGAGATTGTAGATCTTATTGCGGAGGGACAAAACTTACAGCCCGTAAAGATACATTTGCCCGCGAAACCATTTCAATTGCTGGGAAGTGTTTGTGAACGTATTTGTGTTCCATTAAAAATAGAACCGCCTATATATAGAAGGAGAGTGGATTTCTTCACTAAGAGTAGGTCTTTTGACATTAGAAAAGCGAAGAACTTACTCGAATACAAACCTAAAGTAAGTCTTAAAGAAGGATTGTCCAAGACATCAGCATGGTACAAAGAACAAGGATATTTGCGCGCATAGGATGATTAGGGATTATGACAGCTTGAAGTATTGCGAAGAATAGCCGTATAAGACGATAGAATATTCGACTGTATTCTCATGAGAAAAATTAAAGAACTAATATCAACAAAAGAGAGTAAAAGTATAGCAGATTATTTTCGTTTATCCAGACTTATAGAGCAGGAAAGTAAAGAATGGAAATTGTCATGTGATAAAACTATAAAGATCTCGATACAATCCAGTTTCACTATTAATGGAATAAAAGAGGTTTTGCTTGTAAAGTGTTGCGAATTAGATATTTTTCCCGAGTTTTATATTGGTGATTATAACCAATATTTTCAGGAAATATTAAATGCAGATAGTGCACTATATAAATTCGCGCCAGATATTATCATTGTTTTTATAGATACCATGACAGTTTGGGGCGAACAATACTTTCTGCCTTATAATATGTCAGATAAAGAAAGAAAAGTGTGGGTTTGTGAAAAGGTAAACGAAACACAATCATTAATACAGAAAATAAAATACCATTCTTCTACCAAGGTATTGTTACATAATTTCGAAGTTCCGTTACATTCTCCTTTAGGTATACTAGAAAACAAACAAGAGTTTGGTTTTATAGAAGCGACAGAGGAACTTAATTCTTCTTTGAGGAGGGTTTTTAAGTCAGATAATCAAATATTTGTTTTTGACTACAACTCTTTTTGCTCAAGTATCGGTAAAAAAGACATTATTGATTATAAGATGTACTATTTGGGAGATATGAAATTAGACCTAAGGCACATACCCGAATTAGTAGACGAATATCTTTCGTATATTAAACCCATATTATATCTCACTAAAAAGTGTATTGTTTTAGACCTTGATAATACATTGTGGGGAGGGGTTATTGGTGAAGATGGTTTAGAAGGAATAAAACTTGGTCCCACTTCAGAAGGAAGACCGTTTCAAGAATGTCAAAGATATTTGCTTTCCCTTTTCAACCGGGGTGTAATACTGGCAGTAAATAGTAAAAATAACTTTGATGATGTATTAAAAGTGTTTAATGAACATCCCTATATGATCTTAAAAGAGAAACATTTTTCCTCTATGCAAATAAATTGGGATGATAAAATTTCAAATATGAAGGCTATTGCAGAAGATATAAATATAGGCCTGGAAAGTTTGGTTTTTATTGATGATGATAAATTAAACAGGGAGATGGTAAAAGATGCTTTGCCGGAAGTCTTTGTTGTTGATCTTCCAGAAGACCCATCGCTTTATTTAAGAACAATAATGGGGATAAATGATTTCAACATGCTTCAGATTACAGAAGAGGACAAGAAAAAAGGTGAAATGTATGCGGCGCAGAAAAGCAGGCAAGAAATAAGAAAAAAGATGACTGATATAACAGAATATCTTAGAAAGTTAGAAACAGTTGTCCAAATAGAAAAGGCAAACCAATTTACTATTCCAAGGATTGCACAGCTTACCCAGAAAACAAATCAATTCAATGTGACAACAAAACGGTATCTTGAAGAAGATATTAAACAATATGCAAATAGCAATAAATTTCTCGTTGTTTCTGTTAAAGTTGATGATAAATTTGGTGATAATGGAATAACTGGCGTGGTGATAGTAATAAAGGAGAATGTTACATGGAGAATAGATACATTTTTGCTTAGTTGTAGAGTTCTTGGTCGAAAGGTTGAAGAAACAATGCTTGCGTATGTTATAGAACATGCAAAGAAAGAGAACGTTAAAACTATTATAGGCGAGTTCATTCAGACAAAAAAAAACCAACCTGCTAAAGAATTTTACAAAAATAACGGATTTGATTTTATAAAGCAAGAGACAAAAAAAGAAATTTGGGAGTTTGATTTAAGAAAAGATTATCCGTATTTAGATTTTATTCTGGTTATAAGAAAGGATTAAGTATGGAAAGATTAAAGTCTGTTTTGTCTAATGTCTTAAATATAAAGGCAGATACAATTACGGATGAAACTTCGCCTGATAATGTAGATCTCTGGGATTCGTTAGTGGGTTTAATGTTAGTAACTGAACTAGAAGGTCAATTTAATATAAAGTTCTCAATGGATGAAGTGGTTGCGATTAAGAATGTTGGTGATATAAAAGAGATACTGATGAAACATGGTATTACTCTAAATAAATAATATACTTTCTGATGTATGAATATGAAACTAAGAAAACTTATTCAGCGATTTCTTTTTCCTAAAGTATTAATTACGGTAATATATTTCATAAAATTTAGGTGTAAGATAAGCCCTAGGGCGGAAGTAGAGTTAAGCCGATTACTAAATGTTGGGAGAAAAACACAGATCAGCTCGTTTTGTAAAATAAAGGCTTCTGATGGAAATCTTACAATTGGCAGTAATGTGAGTATTGGAACATGCTGCTTTATTTCGGCGGGCAAGATGGGGGTTGTTATTGGTGATTACTGTTTGATAAGCCCAAATGTTGCTGTTATAGGGAATAATTATAAATATGATAAATTAGATGTCCCTATTTGTATGCAGGAAAAGACATCAAAAGGTGTTAAGATTGGGAAGAATGTTTGGATTGGTGCAAATTCCACAATACTAGATGGCGCGGCCATTGGAGATAATGTTATTGTTGCACCAAATTCTGTAGTATCAGGTAGAGTCTCTGATAATTCCATTATCCAGGGGAATCCCGCAAAGGTTGTTTTTGTAAGAAGGTAAAAATATTGAAAATCCATTGGTTTCGAAAATACAGAAACAAGATACTAATAATCGGGAAAATCATCTTTTTAAGCATAATATGCTTTCTTATCTATAGAATGCTGAACTGGAAACAGATTGTGCAAACTTTCCAGAATGTATCCATTGGATATTTTATAGTAGTTTTTCTCCTTATTATAGCAGATAAAATTATTATGGGCTTGAAATGGAATATACTCTTGAGATTATATGATGTTAAGGTGCCATATTATGTCCCTGTAATAGCATATTTAAAGGGACGAGTATTTCCAGTCTTCACGCCTTCAAATATTGGCATAGATGTTTATAAAGTTTATTATGTGAGAAAATATAATAATTCTCTATCAAAGATTGTATCGTCAATTTTTATCGAAAGATTTATTGGTATGCTATCTTCGCTTGCCATGATATCTTTAATGTTATCATTTTCTCTGAGATTATTTGATATTCCGTATAAAGAGGTCTTAATTGGTGCTGGATATTTCTTGTTTATAACAATTACGTTTTTTATCTTTTTTATTATACCAAAAGGCAGAAGTTTACAATTAACCAGAAAAATAAAATTTCTACCTGTAACATTTTATCGTAAAATCAATGATTTTCTGTCCTCCCTTTCATTAATTAAAGAAAAAAGGATTTACATCCTTTTATATTATCTTATTTCGGTTTTTGAAAAAGTGTCTTATGGGTTAGTGATTTATTTTTGTTCGCGATCTTTAGGTATTTTAGACATTGATTTTTTGTTTATAATTGCGGCAACTCCATTAGTTGCGTTACTTGAAAGAATACCGATCTCTTTTTCAGCATTAGGTGTGCGTGAAGGTTTAATCGTTTTTCTTTTGAAACCTTATATTGAAAGCTCCGAATTATCTTTTTCTGTTGCATTGGTTTTACGTCTTGCTGAGATTTTAACAATTCTTCTGTCTCTAATTTTGTGGGTTCGGCGTGATCGCCCTGCTAAATATTTAAACGAAATACAATCGGTTGGTGACGAAGTCTCGTCCTTAAAGAATGCTTTTGCCAGGGGGTAAATTCTATAAAAAGGGGTATATTGTTTGCCCTTTCTTATATCTATTTAACTCCCTTTCGCCTTAATACAGTCTTACATAAATTAGACTTTCCTTTTTTATAAATCAGTATAAAACAAGCAGATGGAAACAAAAGGTTTGATAATGAAAGTTAACAGTATAATTTTATTTCTTGCTTTTACATTAGTTTTTGAAAGTGTCTATTCTAATGTTGAGGGGTTAGAAATTAAGAGTAGTAACATTAATATAGCTTGTATGTTTTTTAATGGGAAGCCTGTTATTGCTTTTGGGCCGAGTCCGCAAGGAATTTTAACATTTCTTCCGCAAGGTGATGGTAATAACATTTTAGATTGGGTTAAATGGGCAAAGCGTTATGGAATGACTAATGTTCGGTCGTACCCGCCCAGTTTCATTGTTGATTCTCCTGCCGAGAATATTTTTCTTAGAGCAAAAGATAATCCCAACAAGTTTAACCTGAGAAAATTTAATAAAAAATATTTTGACGAATTAAAGAAGTCATGCCAGCTTTTGAATCAAAATGGAATTGTTGTACATTTGCAACTTTGGCAGGCTGTTACGTGGAATAACTCGTGGGATGTTTCCTACTACAACCCTGAAAATAATATAAATGCAGATATTTCTGCATATGCAGGTCCAAAAGAATTTGTGACCATGGAAAATCCTGTCCTTTTGGAACACCAAAAGGAATACGTGCGTATGATACTGGATTCTACTGCTCATATTGGCAATGTTTTTTTTGATATTATGAACGAAATTGGTAACGGAACAGGGAAAAGTGAAAAATGGGTTTGGGAAATTATAAAAACAGTCAATAAGTGGGAGGAGGAAAACAATATAGATGTGCTATTAACGTTGAATGATGAAGGTGGGGCAAGAATGGGTAAGTTTTCTATGCAATGCAAAGGCTTAGATCTGATAGTGAAAGATTTAGGAAGATATGATGAGCATATTGATGCAAAAAATAATTATAATAAACCGACTGTTTCAGTAAGGAATATTGATTGGGATTATAAATCAAAGGAGAGACGATATTTCTATGGATACTATAGTTTAGAAGTGAACGAAGATGATTATTTACAAGTAAGAGGTAGAAAATACTGGTGGCGGATGTTTATGGCTGGTGTTCAATCTGCAGGTGGATATTCTGATGCATATAGAATGAAAGATAAAAATATCGTGTACAAAGGGCTATCAAAAATTGCAGAGAGTGTGAATATGGAAAAATTTCTTTTTCCTAAAGAGAGGAAGTCATCTTACCGCCTGAATTTATTATCAGAAAACAATTTTGCTTCTTTTATTAAATTTGTAGAAAATATAAAGGGGTATGAAAACTTGATACCATCACACGATATCTTGCACGATCATCCTGTGCACAACAGTTATTGTCTACAAGATAAAAATCAAGTGATCATCTATTTAGAATCACCAAATGGGCAATCTGGATACCATTATAAACCTGAATCTGCAACAGTTTCCGGTTTACTACTAAAAGATAACAAATATGAAGGATATTTTTATTTTCCGAGTAATGGGAGAGGGCAAAGTTTTGAAATCGAAATTGAAAAAGGAAAAGGGAACTTGCAACTGCCTTCGTTTAGCGATGATTTGGTTATTACCATAACCACCATTGAATGACTGAAAATTATTGTATTGTCAAAGTGATCAGAACTCTGCTGTATAGCGATAGCTCTTTCGGCTATCTTTGAATCTTATTCAATCGTGATTTTCTAAATGTAACTAATGCTACGACAGTAAAACCTTTCAATTATAATATCTAAATTCCACCAAAATCTGGGTCACTAAATGTTTAATTTCTGACAACAAATTTGAATATGTAAAATCAAGTAGAGGTTTGTTTTTATCTTTTAATATTGCCTTGATCAGTACAACGTTTATAAGGTATCATATAATTACGATTAATAAAGTATTTGTATATTTTTTAAGAAAGGAATGATAATGTCAGATTGTAAAGCGTTGTTTTGTAAGGTAAATAAAATTGAAGGCTCAGAACCATCAGAAATGGAGAGGAAGCATACTCCTGTTATTGAAATACCTGACACTATAACTGCGGGTGAATTTTTTGATGTAAAGATTAAGGTTGGAGAAATTGCACATCCTAATGAAAATGAGCACTTTATTCAATGGATTGAACTCTATATTGGAAAAGTTCACCTTGGAAGATTTGATTTTGTTGCGGTTATGACCAAACCTGAAATTACTATTCCGGTAGTGCTAAGTCACGCAGGGTTAGATTCCAGTTTTAGAGCAATTTCCAGGTGCAATATGCACGGCCTCTGGGAGGGCAGTGTTAACGTGAAAGTTGCATGACAATAAATATTTTAGGTATTGCCGGCAGTCCGGAAAAAGGTGGAAATACAGAGTTGTTGCTTGATAAAGTTCTTGAGGGTTTCGGCTGTAATGGTGATAATACGGTAAATAGAAAGAAAATCGTTGTAAGTGATCTTGATTTTCAACCTTGTACAAGTTGCCGATCGTGTACAAAGATAGGTAAGTGCAGACTAAATGACGATATGCAAAATGTCTACAGCGACTTGCTGTGGGCGGACTGTATCGTATTAGCGTCGCCGGTCTACTTTCTTGGACTTACAGCGCAGTGTAAGGCGCTTATCGACAGATGTCAGATGTTTTGGGCAAGGAAATTCCTTTTGAATAAACCGATAGTAGATAATGGCCATGAGAGTAATCGGCGTGGCATCATTTTGTCGGTTGGAGGTGATAAAAAGGACTCTATATTCTGCGGGCTGATAATGACAGCAAAGGCTTTTTTTATTACGATCGATGCCGCTTATGATGAAAAGAATTCTCTCTTTATTGGTGGTATTGAAGAGAAGGATGATGTGTTAAAGTCGCCGCACTATTTAAATGCTGCTTTTGATATAGGAAAAAGAATGTACACTGGTTGATATGTTGTGTAATGAAGCTATCCGGTTTGCTATATGTAAACCGGATAGCTTTATTTTTTTAGGATTTATTTAAGCAGCTTTTTTATGTCGGTTTCAAACTCTTTTTCTGATGCGTAACCCACATGCCGTACCTTTAAATTTCCATCTTTGTTAAAAATTAAGGTTGTGGGTATTCCAGTCACATCGTACTCCTCATTCATGTCGTGCCCTCCGATAAAGAGTGGATAATTTATACCCATTCTCTTTGCGAACGGTTTCACCACACTGCTTCCCTCAAAGTCCAAAGCAATACCTATTATTTCAACATCTTTATCTTTAAACCTATTATATAAGCTTATAAATCCAGGTATCTCTTCTTTGCATGGTGGACACCATGTTGCAAAGAAGTCCACAACCACAACTGTATCTCTGTAACTCCTTATTTTCTTCTTTAATTCAGATGATGTAATATTAGGAATATCCTTGTTTGCATGCAGGCCGTCACTTGCTTCTGCTCCAAATGAATTGCTGTTACATATTAAAAGAAAAAGCATAATACCTACAAAGGCAGCTCTTATGTTACCAGAAATTTTTGCCACATTTTAACTCCGTTTTAAATTAATTAATTTAATATAAGGTTTGATTATATGCAAATGTTATCATGAAAACAGTGTCCGTTCCTGATCACTTTGAGTATAGTAAACAAATGCATAAAATCATTTATTGCTTTATTTAAAATTATAAAACAATTTATCCTTTTACTTTATTAAACAATGATGATGAAGAAATTATTCCGGTAAAGGTAAAATTGTTTTTTTTACCATTTCAGGGTCCGTTGCAGCTTGTCATTAACAAGATTGGGCTGAAAATCAGTAATTTTATGTTTTTACATGGCAATACTATTATATGACGTAGAGACGCAAATATTACGTCTCTACAAATATAAACGTCTACTTTTGTATATCGTAAGCTACAACAGCAGTGCTTTTTCTTTAATGCTGAATCATTATTTTAATCTTTTACCTTAAAATCAGCATCTATAACATCTCCATCTTTTCCTTTATCCTGTCCGTCAGGTTCTTGAGGTCCATCCTGGTTTTCAGCACCTGGATCTGCTGTAGCGCCTTCTGCGGCAGCCTCCTTGCTGACATTTTCATACATTGCCTGCGCTAATTTGTGAGATGCGTTTGTCAGCTCTTCTATTGCGCTTTTGATCTCTTCCGTATTATCTGAATCCTTTACACTCTTTAATTTATCAAGAGCGGCATTTATGGTATTTCTTTCATCTTCGTCTACTTTATCGCCATGCTCTTTTAAAGTCTTTTCAGTTGTGTAGATTAATTGATCTGCCTGGTTTTTAGTGTCGATAGATTGACGTTTCTTTTCGTCTTCTTCTGCATTACTTTCCGCCTCATCCTGCATCTTTTTTATTTCATCTTCTGATAGTCCAGATGAAGATTTTATAGAAATAGAATGTTCTTTGCCGGTACCTAAATCTTTGGCATGCACATTAAGTATTCCATTGGCATCAATGTCAAATGATACTTCTATTTGTGGAATTCCTCTCGGAGCTGCAGGGATTCCAGTTAGTTGAAACCTGCCAAGGGTTCTGTTGTCCGTGGCCATTGGTCTCTCACCTTGAAGTACATGTATGTCAACTGCTGTCTGACTGTCTGCTGCAGTTGAGAATGTTTCCTTCTTGTTTGTCGGAATAGTAGTGTTTTTCGGAATTAGTGTGGTTGATACACCTCCAAGGGTTTCAATTCCTAAAGATAATGGTGTAACATCAAGCAGAAGTATGTCGTGAACATCCCCGGAAAGGACAGCACCTTGGATTGCTGCACCAACAGCAACAACCTCGTCAGGGTTTACGCTTCTATTTGGTTCCTTTTCAAAGAGCCTTTTTGTTAATTCCTGAACCTTAGGTATTCTTGTCGAACCGCCAACAAGTACAATCTCATCTATTTCATTTGGACTTAGCTTTGCATCCTTCATAGCTGTTTCGCATGGATGTTTGCATTTTTCAACAAGGTGATCTACCAATTGCTCGAACTTTGCCCTTGTTATGGACATTGTCAGGTGCTTCGGACCTGACTGATCTGCAGTTATAAACGGTAGGTTTATATCTGTAGATGATGAGGTTGAGAGTTCGCATTTTGCTTTCTCTGCCGCCTCGTTTAGACGCTGCAATGCCATTGCGTCGTTGCGAAGTTCTATTCCTTGAGTTTTTTTAAACTCTTCAGCTATATAATCCATGATAACTTTATCAAAATCATCACCACCTAAATGAGTGTCTCCGTTAGTTGACAACACTTGGAACACTCCCTCCGCGACTTCTAAGATTGATATGTCAAATGTTCCACCACCAAGGTCAAAAACTGCAATTTTCTGTGCGTTTTTTTTGTCCAGGCCAAAGGCGAGTGCCGCGGCCGTTGGTTCGTTAATTATCCTTTTAACATTTAGGCCGGCTATCTTTCCCGCATCTTTGGTTGCCTGACGTTGGCTATCGTTAAAATATGCAGGTACAGTAATAACCGCATCTTCAATGGTTTCTCCAAGGTAATCTTCCGCTGTCTTTTTTAAGTTTTGTAAGATCATTGCAGAGATTTCAGGGGGAGTATATTGTTTGTCTTTAATGTGCACTTTGACTAGCTCTTCAGGTGAGCCTTCGATTTTATATGGGACAATTTTTTCTTCAGAACCTACTTCGCTATGCCGTCTGCCCATAAACCGCTTTATTGAATAGATTGTGTTTTTAGGGTTTATAACCGCCTGTCTTTTTGCCATCTGACCAACCAGACGTTCGTCTTTATCAGTGAACGCAACAACTGAAGGTGTTATTCGGTTGCCCTCCGAATTTGTTATTACATTGGCCTGGTCCCCTTCCATCACAGCAACAACAGAATTTGTCGTACCAAGATCTATCCCAATAATCTTTCCCATTTAAATCTCCTTTCACTACTTGTCAAATATGCTTCTTTTTTATCATAAAATGTTGGCATTAAAATTTGTCTTATGCGTTGATGTTTAATACATCTTTCATATTGTACATACCAGGTGTACGGTTTGCTATAAACTTGGCGGCTTTTAATGCTCCGGATGCAAAGGTGTCCCTTGAGTGTGCGTCATGGGTGATCTCAATACAGTCTCCACTGCTGTCAAATATGACTTTATGTATTCCCACCACATCACTGAGTCTTACCGCGTGTACTCCGATTTCTCCTTCTTTGCGTTCCCCAACCTGTCCATGCCGTCCGTAAATAACATCCTTATCCATGCTCTTTCCGGTGGTTTCGCATATTCTTTCCGCTATCCTTAGTGCTGTTCCGCTTGGCGCATCTTTTTTTAGTTTGTGATGGGTTTCAACTATTTCAATATCGTATTCATTTCCCAATGCCTTTGCCACTCGGACAACTATATCAAAAATAAGATTTACCCCTACACTCATGTTAGGAGCAATCAAGCATGGAATTGTTTTTCCTGCGGCGGTCACTTCAAGAGTTTGATCGTTATTTAAACCTGTTGTACCTATTACAATACCAGCATTGCTCTTGCTGCATTCCCGGATCCTTTCCATGGTTGCAGTTGGTGAGGAGAAGTCTATTAACACGTCAATATCATCGCCATCTGTTATTTTGCTGGTTATTTTTACGCCAATTTCCCTGTTTTCTGTTAATAAGCCTATATCTTTTCCTATGTCAGGGTGGTTTTCATGTTCTATCGCATGGGTTAATGTGAAATCTGTACCTTTATTTGCAAGGGTGATAATTCTTAATCCCATTCTACCACACGCACCACTAACTCCTAACTTAATCATTGTAATTATTTTATCCCTTCTTTTTTTTGCTTATAAATTTTACTTGCGTTATTTAAAAAAGCTCTCTCTTTTCTTGTAAGGCTTCCCATGCCTTCTTTGTGTACTTTTTCAAGTATTTTATCCACTTTTACCTGGAAATTCTGTTGATTTTCAATTTTCTTAAATTGATTTCGATCTGCTCGTGTTTTGATGAAGTTATTTACCGTGGATGAATATCTTACAAACAGGAATCCATATAAGAGTCCTCCAAGGTGGGCAAAATGGGCAATATTTCCGTCCTTAGGCAACAAACAGTTTATGATTGTAAAAGAAGCAAATAGCATCACTAAGTACTTTGCCTTTATGGGGAAAAAATAAAAGATTACGACACTATTTGGGTAGTACATTGCAAATGCCACTTCTATAGCAAATATTGCTCCGGATGCACCTAATATGGGGTTGTGTGGAGTGAAAATACAGCAGCAAATGCCGGCAAATATGCCAGCAGATAGATAAAACCCTAGAAATTTCCTTGTCCCCATGGCCTTTTCAACCTCGGTACCAAACATCCAAAGAACCAGCATGTTAAATATTAGATGCCATGGGTCTGTTACGCTGTGCAAAAACATATATGAGGCTAACTGCCATAACCAGCCATTTCCAATTGTATCCGGTTGGTATAGCCAAAACAGCTTGGTAAAAATGTCTGTAGCTGGATAGTACCATGGATGTAAAGGTAATTCTCCTGGAAGTGAGTTGGTGAACATCTCAGTATGGCTTGTAGACCAGTAGTTACTTAGTGTTGAAAAAAGTAACTGGATAATAAAAACAGATACATTTACGATAATCAAAATCATTATCGTCCTAGTCCACTTGCTTCCAATGGATAAATTGAAATTGTTTTTGCGGTTATGATACATTTTCGTTTTTAAAAAAGTTTTTATATACTCAGTTGGTATTATGCGATCTTAATTTTATGCTACGGTTTGGTTGGACTTTATGATTGGTTAACTTTCGTGTGTGACCTAGGCTTTGCAACTACAGTTTCCATTAACAGAAGAGAATCCAAAAAATAAAGTGTAAACAACCACCATTTATGACTTTGCTAAAAGTTTGTCATAAATGGTTGTAAAATCAAGGCAGATAACCCAAACTAAAAATAATACCATCTACTATACTGCATTTATACAAAATGTCAATAATGCCGTTTTTTTCAAAGTATTAAACTGAGTCAGATTTTATCAATCAGGAAACATTGTTATGGCATTTAGGGATTTCTTGAGATTCGTCCAAACGTTTATTTAGTATTTTATACAGTGGAAGATCTTCTCTAAGGTTCCCCTGCTATCATTATCTGTAAACGGCGTATCATATATACATAATGAGTCAAACTTGTATCTATTGGCAATCTTATTATGTATGTATTTTAGATAGGAATATATTGTCTTGGCAATGTTTTTCTTTTGAGTCTGATATTTTTTTTTTTGTTTTTTCATTAAAAATGTATTTGTTTAGTTACTGAATTAAGTATATCATAATAATCAAAAAAATAATATTTAAAATGGTACATAATCTACGTAATTATTTAATGTTGTAGCAATAAATGCTAATTTGACTTCATACCGGTTTTCTATGGATTTAGTTTGTTATTTGTTTTGTTATAAAACCCTCCCTGAGTATAACACTCTTTGTCGTTTGACAGATTATTATAAAATTGGTATGATGTTTGCTAGATACAGTTTTTTTTGTGTCACCTTTCTATACTTCACTTAACATATTTCTCTACAAAATGTTACATTCAGTGTTTAGTACGGTAGAAGATATGGGTTTGTAACTCCAATGTGAAAGCTAAAAATAACAATTGAACGAATATAGTGGTAAGTGACCATACTAAAAAATTAAAAATAAAATTTTAAATTTGTATTTTCTTAATTTACGAAAGGAGACTATAGTAAATGGCCAAACAATTATCTTTCAATGAAGATGCGCGTGCTGCGTTAGCAAGGGGCGTTTCCAAATTGGCCAGGGCTGTTAAGAGTACTCTAGGCCCTAGAGGACGAAACGTAGTCCTTGATAAAGGCTGGGGATCGCCAACAATTACAAAAGATGGTGTAACTGTGGCGGAAGAGATTGAACTTAAGGATCTTTATGAGGATATGGGGGCGAAGCTGGTTAAAGAGGTTGCTTCTAAGACGAGTGATGTGGCTGGTGACGGAACTACATCTGCAACGGTATTGGCGGAAGCGATTTTCCTTGAAGGGCTTAGAGCAGTGACATCCGGTAGCCACCCGATGGCTGTTAACCGTGGCATGAAAAAAGCGGTTGATATGGTTGTTGATCATCTTAAAAGCATAAGTAAAGAGGTAAAGGATCAGAACGATATTGCAAATGTCGGTACTATTGCAGCTAATAATGACCCTGATGTAGGGAAAATGATTGCAGTTGCAATGGAAAAGGTTGGCAAAGATGGTGTAATAACCGTAGAAGAGGGCAAAAGCCTTAAGACCGATGTTGATGTGGTGGAGGGTATGCAGTTTGACAGAGGTTTCCTATCTCCCCACTTTGTTACAGATCCAGATAATATGGTTGCCGATTTAAGGGATGTTTATGTCCTTGTTTATGAAGATAAAATATCCTCAGCTAAAAGTTTGGTTCCGTTATTAGAGAAGATTGCAAAAAGTGGGAAGCCTATTCTAATAATAGCAGAAGACGTTGATGGCGAGGCATTGGCTACTCTTGTTGTAAATAAACTGCGTGGTACTTTTTCTTGTACAGCGGTTAAGGCCCCTGGCTACGGTGATAGAAGAAAAGCTATGCTGGAAGATATTGCTATTTTAACTGGTGGTAAGGCTATTTTTAAAGATCTGGGTTCAAAACTTGAAGATGTAGAACTGGATGATCTTGGCAAAGCAAAAAAGATTACGGTTGATTCGGACAATACGACTATAGTACAGGGTGCTGAGAATAATAGCGCAGTTAAAGCTCGTATTGATCAAATCCGCA
This sequence comes from Candidatus Anammoxibacter sp., assembly GCA_021777055.1. Classification (GTDB taxonomy): domain Bacteria; phylum Planctomycetota; class Brocadiia; order Brocadiales; family Anammoxibacteraceae; genus Anammoxibacter_A. The sequence continues at coordinate 24,432 of JAIQZO010000041.1, forward strand.
GAGAAGTAGAGATAACTACATCAGATTATGATAAAGAGAAACTTCAGGAGAGGTTGGCAAAATTGTCCGGCGGAGTTGCACAGATTAATGTCGGCGCTGCGACTGAATCTGAGATGAAGGAGAAAAAAGCTCTGGTAGAGGATGCGTTGCATGCAACAAGGGCATCTGTGGAAGAGGGAGTATTACCTGGCGGTGGTATTTCATTATTAAGGTCCATTCCCGTTCTTGATGGATTAAATCTTGAAGGTGATGAAGCTGTTGGTGTAGAAATAATTAAAAAGGCACTCTCTGCACCGATAAAACAGATTGTAAGTAATGCAGGTTATGAAGGGGCCGTTATAGTAAAGAAGGTTTTGGCCTCTGATAATGAGAACTTCGGTTTTGATGCTAATATGGAAGAATACTGCGATATGGTTGAGAGGGGCGTAATTGATCCTGCAAAGGTTGTGAAAAATATATTATTAAATGCTGTAAGTATTTCGGGTATATTGCTGACAACTGATTGTATGATTGGTGATATTCCTGATAAGACACCTGCACCTGCAATGCCTCCTGGTGGTGGCATGGGCGGAATGGGTGGCATGGGCGGAATGGGTGGAATGCCTGGTATGGGTGGAATGCCCGGTATGATGTAATCTCTGCTCATTGTTCTATCGTTCATTACTATATAATAATATTAAAATAAATTACGTTTTTTTTATAAAACCATAAAAAGTAGGAGGAGTATAAGATGGCAATTCGACCATTAGATGATCGTGTTGTGATTGAGCCGTTAGCGGCTGAAGAGACGACTGCAGGGGGGATAGTATTACCTGATACTGCGAAGGAAAAGCCTCAAAAGGGAAAAGTTATTGCTGTTGGAGAAGGAAAACTTCTGGACAATGGAAAAAGAGCACCGTTATCTGTGAAAAATGGCGACAATGTGCTTTATGGCAAGTATGCCGGGACAGAAGTTTCGGTTGGTTCAACTGAGTATTTAATTATGAGAGAAAGCGATATACTTGCTATTGAAGCATAGTTGTGATCATTTGTACGATAACTTTAGCGGTCTTTTTATTTTAACACTGATTACAAATAATCTGGCCGCTTGTGGGTTCAATTATTTTGCTTTGGAGGATAAGTAATGGCAGCAAAACAGATAATGTTTGATGGGGATGCTAGACATCAAATGTTTTCGGGGTTAAAAAAATTAGCAGATGCAGTTAAAGTAACTTTAGGTCCAACAGGGCGAAACGTTATTCTTGAGAAAAGTTTTGGTGCTCCGACTGTTACAAAAGATGGAGTGACTGTGGCCAAAGAAGTTGAGTTATCAAACCCATATGAGAATATGGGAGCGAAGATGGTTTGTGAAGTTGCATCTAAGACAAGTGATATTGCCGGTGATGGGACCACAACTGCAACTATACTTACAGAAGCTATTTATAGAGAAGGACTGAAAATTGTAGCTGCTGGAGCCAATCCTATGGCTGTTAAAAGAGGGATTGATAAGGCGGTTGAAATTGTTGTTGGTGAGATAGGGAAGCAGAGTAAACAGGTGAAGGGTAAAACTGAGGTCGCCCAAGTGGCAACAATTTCTGCAAATAGTGATGCTGAAATTGGTAACCTATTGGCAGATGCAATGGACAAGGCCGGAAAAGATGGCGTTGTTACAGTTGAAGAAGCGAAAGGCATGGAGACAACACTTGATGTCGTAGAGGGTATGCAGTTTGACAAAGGTTTTATATCACCATACTTTGTTACCAATCCTAAGGAGATGGAGGCAGTGCTTGAAGATCCGTACATTCTTATACATGAGAAAAAGATCTCTAGCATGAAGGAGCTTATACCGCTTCTTGAGAAGATCTCTACCAGTGGGAAGCCTTTGTTGATAATCTCAGAGGATGTAGAAGGTGAAGCATTGGCTGCGTTAGTTGTAAATAAATTACGTGGGATTCTTCATTGTGCTGCAGTTAAGGCCCCAGGGTTTGGCGACAGAAGAAAAGCGATGCTTGAGGATCTTGCTATTCTTACGAATGGACGTACAATTACTGAAGATCTGGGTGTAAAGATTGAAGATTTGACCTTAGATGATCTTGGTACCGCAAAACGTGTTACAGTTAACAAGGACAACACGACTATTATTGAGGGTGCCGGGGAGAAAACTGATATTCAGGCCAGGATATCTCAAATAAAAAAGCAGATAGAGCAGACCACGTCAGATTATGATAAAGAAAAATTGAGTGAACGTCTCGCTAAGCTTGCAGGTGGTGTTGCAGTTATAAATGTTGGAGGAGCTACAGAGGCGGAGATCAACGAAAGGAAAGCTCGTGTTGAAGATGCTTTACATGCCACAAGGGCAGCAGTAGAAGAAGGTATTGTGCCTGGCGGTGGAGTTGCTTTAATAAGGACTATACCGGCGCTTCTCGATTCTAAAGAGAAGTTTAATGGTGAAGAAAATGTTGCTATCAACATCATTGCAAAGGCTTTGGAAGCCCCTTTGCGCCAATTAGCAGAGAATACAGGTGTTGATGGTGCTGTTGTAGTTGAAGATGTAAAAGAAAAAGATAAAACTGTTGGATACAACGCCAGTACTAGAGAATATGTTGACATGTTTGAAGCAGGCGTAATTGATCCGGCTAAAGTGACCAGGGTTGCATTGCAGAATGCCTCAAGTATTGCGGGGCTTATGTTAACTACAAATGCAATGGTTACAGACCTTAAAGAGAGCGAAGATGAAGAGGGTGAATTTGAGGCAATTGATGGTAGTGTGTATTAATACCGCTCTTTAATTTATCTTTATTGAAGATGCGTTTAGATGTTTTGATGAACGTTGATTACAATAGCAATAACAAGTTTGGTAGCTTAGTAATGATATAAAACCCTATTGATGAATGTAGTTTTGGTTTTATGTCAGAGTAATCTGCTGTTTTACTTTAAAACTTTAAATGGCTACAGGAATAGCTCCTGTAGCCATTTATTTTTGTTCCATGAGTGTGACTTGCCGTAAAAAATATTCAGCCAGTTTTATTTATACTTCTTTCCTAATAATCATAGCATGATCTCAGAAGACTATTATACGGTACTTGGTGTAGAAAGAAACGCAAGTGAAGGTGACATAAAAAAGGCTTATCGTCAAAAGGCGATTAAGTATCATCCGGATAAGAACCCAGATAACAAAGAAGCTGAAAGTATGTTCAAAAAGGCCGCAGAGGCCTATAGTGTTTTGAGCGATCCGGATAAGAGACAAAGATATGACCAGTTTGGTCATGACGGACTACGAGGTGTTGGAGGTGCAGGAGGTTTTAGCGGAACAGAGGATATATTTGATGCTTTTGGAGATATTTTTGGTGGTAGTATATTTGAGAACTTTTTTGGTGGTAGTAAAAGGCGTGGCGGAGGTGGCGGCAGGCCTGGAAAAAATCTCAGGTGTGATGTTGTAGTTGAGCTTGCGGATGTGGTAACAGGAATTGAGAAAACAATTGAGATAACAAAGAAGGAAAAATGCTCAGATTGCAAAGGCTCTGGAGCGCAGGATGGGACGAGTCCTGTTTCATGCCCTTACTGTAAAGGTATGGGAGAGGTACAGCATTCTCAAGGTTTTTTTATGGTTAGGAGTGCTTGTCCAAAATGTAGGGGAAAAGGGAAACTAATCGAAACTCCTTGTAGAAAATGCAGAGGTTCTGGACAGTATCCCAAGAAATCTACAATAACGATAAAGATTCCACGTGGTGTTGAGGATTCTACACGATTGCGTGTTACTGGACAGGGTGAGTGTGGAGAGAATAGTGCTCCTTCCGGCGATTTATACTGTGATATACATGTTAAACAACATACGTTATTTGAGAGGAGCGGATTCGATATTGTTTGTGCGATACCAATTTCTTTTCCACAAGCTGCTTTGGGTTGTGAAGTTGAGGTGCCAACACTTTTAAAAGAGAAGAAAACACTAAAGGTTCCTAAAGGGACTCAAAACGGAGATGTGTTGTCTGTAAAAGGTGAAGGGTTGCCAGACACATATGGTTATAGTAGGGGAAACCTTTTAGTGCACATTATCGTTGAGACTCCTGTTAAACTCTCTGCCAAACAAGAAGAGTTGCTTAGAGAATTTGATGATTTAAAACATAAAAATTCGAACCCCAAACAGAAAAACTTTTTTGCAAAACTAAAGGGCTATTTTGGTTAATGTTAACTATAGTTTTAATATAAGAGGTTAAGATTTTATGGACGCAGAAGAAAAAAAAGTAAACATAGATGACAATGATTCTCTATCCCATGGAACGGATGCCGAAACTGATAAAAGCACACCTGTGGAAGATGAGAACATTAAAGCCTCAGAAGAAAGTATTCAGGAAGATGTGGAAACAGAGGTATTAGAAGAAGATGGTGAGAATAGAGAAGAGATAGTAGAGGATGATGAGCCAGAACTAACTAAGGATGAGATTAGAGAGCTTAAAAAAAAGGCAGAAGAGAGTGATGAGCTCTTAGATAAACTTCAAAGGGTAAGGGCGGAGTATCTTAACTTTCAGAAAAGGAAGAATAAGGAGACCCAGGATATACGACGTTTTGCCATTCAAGGATTTGCTATTGCATTAACAGATGTGCTGGATAATTTTTCCAGAGCCATATCTTCTACTAAAGAGGCAAAAGACTTTGATAAACTATTAGAAGGTATTCAACTGGTGGAAGGGCAATTCTATAAGACATTGGAAGATTACAATGTAAAACCTATTGAGACTGTTGGCAAACCATTTGATCCGGTTATGCACGAAGCGGTGATAGAAGAAGCTGATGATAATCATCCTCACCATACAGTTATAATGGAATTGCAGAAGGGCTTTATGCTTTTTGATCGAGTAATAAGACCTGCAAAAGTTAAGGTTTCAAAGAAAGAAGAGAAAGGTGATACCGATGATTCCGGAAATGACCAGGAAGAGAAAGATAGTTAGGCGTCAAATTACGTAAATATTAAACAATAAATTTTTTTTCTGAAACCTTTAATATTAATCTCTTGATTTTTCATTCCATTAAACATAACAATTAGCTGTGGAGATAAAAAAATGCCAACGTACGATTATGAATGTACGGAGTGTGAACATTCGTTTGAGATGTTTCAGCAAATTACAGAAGATTCGATAACTACTTGTCCTAGTTGTGGTGAAGATAAAGTTCGACGGCTTATTGGCGCTGGGGCGGCTATCTTATTTAAAGGTTCGGGGTTTTATCAGACTGATTATAGAAGTAAAGATTATAAGAGTAAAAAAGAAGCTGATACAAAATCTGAAACGAAATCCGATAGCAAGGGTACTAAAAAGGCGGAGAAGAAGGTGGAAAAGAAAAAAGAGTAAATTTTTTTGTAGAAATGTTTTTATCGTTGCTTAAAACCACTTGTTTTATTGCAAGTCTTTAGTTATATATCTTTGTACTTTTTGTTTAACTGTAATATTAAAGTTAATAATGCCTAAAATTAAGTGTTCATATTGTAAGAAAGAGATGGAGTATAATGATTTAAAAGATATCCCAACCTTTCCATTTTGCAGTAAGAAATGTAAGCTGATTGATCTAGGGCATTGGCTTAATGAAGATTATAAGATGGAAGTTCCTGCAAAATTAGAAACTGAAAGCTTTTATGATGATTGAAGCAATTTCTAAAAAGGCCTTGACTTTGTAAATTTCACATTACATAATCAAAAATTATCTATGTTATGGATGTAGAAACCAAAACCTTGATGTTAAAAGTTCAATTTAATTCAGTTTGAAATATTTGCGGGTAGTATTTTTTTTTACAAAGGAGAAAAATTGATGGAAGAGATAAAAAAAGATTGGAGGGATATCTTTCGTGCTTTTAGGATGGCTTTTGATCCTAAAAAAGTAATCCTGGCCTTTAGTGGTGTTGTTACAACCGTTATTTCATTTGCAATTCTTACGGCTATTTTCGGACGTATTGGCCTTATAAAATTAGACCCGAAGGTAATAATAAATGATACCTTTTTTTCATCAAAACTTTGCCCTTATAGTCAGCTATTAGCTTTTTGTAAGTCTATGATGACACAATTTAGTGTTGGTCAGCTTATCTCGTCAGTGGTTATGCTTTTTACATTTCTAATAATCTGGTCGATTATTGGTGGTGCAATAACCCGTATAGCTGCGGTTGAGTATGCAAAAGATGAGGGGGTCAGGATGGTTGACGCATTAAAGTTTTCAACAAAAAAATTCTGGTCTTATTTTTGCTCTCCAATAGTTCCCGCTCTAGGTGTTATTCTTTTTACTCTTTGTAATGTGCTTTGCGGATTTATAGGTAAATTTGGGGTGTTTGGAGATATCTTTCTAGCCGTGAGTTTTCCACTAACTCTGCTCTTCAGCTTTTTAACTGCATTTGTTGGCGTAATAGGGGTAATTGGATTGTGTTTAATGTTTCCTACCATTAGCGCTGAAGGTTCCGACGCATTTGATGCTATGAGTAGAGCATATAGTTATGTTCTCTCAAAACCAAGGAAATATCTAACATATTTTATAACAAGCACTGTATATGGTATTTTTTGTATAGCATTTGTTGCATTTCTGGCCTGTTTCGTTGTAAATATCACATTTGATACCGTAAGCATAGGTATGGGCGCGAAGTTTAGGGAAATAATATCTGCAGTGGGAATTAATCCGGGATATTGTTCCATTGTAGGTGTGAGTGCTCCAGATTTTTGTGCAGGATTCTCTACTTTGACAAATTGGGCTGAGAAATTGATGGCGCTTTCTGTTTTATTAAGCCTGGTTACGGTTAAGATTCTTGTTGTTGGTTTTGCATTGGCATATCTTGGTTCAGCAAAAACGATTGTTTACCTCTTGATGAGAAAAGATGTAGACGAGACGGATATTTCAGATGTTTATATAGAGGAAAATGAATTTGATACAATGGACGAAGATGATACTTCAACAATAGAAGAGACACCCGTTGATGAGAATAGTGATAACAATGATAGCTCCGCTGGTGATGACGTTAAGGAGTAACTAGTTTTGCTGCTTATCGTTTATGTGTTAAGTTTAGTGTTTTTAGAGCAAGTTATCATTGATGTTTTATGAGTATGAACAACGATTATTCTTATACAGAATCCTGCAGAGGGATTCTGTATAAGAAGATTAGATCGCTCTTTTTTGATCTTAATTCTCTCTTTCTTCTGATCATATTGAGTATAACTTTGTTAAGGTGTTATTCTTGTTATATTATTGTGTAACTTATCAATAGTGTTTACATCTCTCTTCCTCTATTGTCAGTTCAAAATTATACCTGCTTAAATACAACGTCTACTTCTAAAGTTTTCCATACCAGTTAAACTATTATTCAGATGTGTTTATTACGGCTTTTTAGTTTATAAAAGTTTTTTTTTAGGTTAGTCAAAGGTCTAGCTTGAGGTTGCTTTGTTTTTTTAGCGGCCTTTTTATTCAAAATAATGTCCATTCCTGTTGTTATAATTGTCGGCAGACCAAATGTCGGGAAATCATCTTTATTTAACTGTCTTGCAAACCGTAGGATCTCTATTGTGGATTCAGTCTGCGGGGTAACCAGAGACAGGGTTTCAGTTCGAATTGGTTTTCGTGGTAAATACTTTGAGTTATTAGATACTGGTGGTATTGGTATTAATGACGTTGACCATCTGGATGATGAAGTAAATGCGCAAATAGAGATTGCAATTAATAAGGCAGATTTGATCTTATTTGTTGTTGATGTGCATGATGGTATTACACCTCTTGATGTTACAATTGCAGAAAGGTTTCGCCGATTGGATAAACCTATACAATTGGTGGTGAACAAGGTTGATTCAAATAAATTTGAATTATCTGTAAGTGAGTTTTTCAAAATGGGCATGGGGACTCCGTTACAGATTTCTGCTGTAGAACGGTATGGCAGGACTAAACTATTGGAAAAAATAACATCTTCTGTTAATGCAGATGAAAAAGGAGAAGATGATTCGGTCGAAATGGATGGTATGAAGCTTGCTATTGTTGGGAGGCGGAATGCCGGGAAGTCTTCATTAATAAATACGCTTGCAAAAGAAGAGCGGGTTATTGTTAGTGAAGTGGCAGGTACAACAAGAGATTCCATAGATGTAAAATTCACAATAAAGGATGAAACCTTCCTTGCTATTGATACTGCAGGAATTAGAAAGAAAAGCAGCATTAAGGATTCTGTTGAGTTTTATAGCACGGCACGTACCCAAAGGGCGATCCGACGAGCAGATGTGATTTTGTTAATGATCGATGTTACGCTTAAGATTTCACAGATAGAAAAAAAACTGGGTGATTATATAAAAGAACAGGTAAAACCGTGTATCATTGTTTGCAACAAATGGGATCTTGTAAAAAATGCTGGGACCAGTGATTTTTCGAAATATATAAATAAATTGATGCCGGGACTCTCTTTTGCCCCTATATCGTTTATAAGTGCCATAAATAGAGAGAATGTGGTTAAAACAATTAGACTTGCTCAGGATCTATTTAAACAATCAGAAGTACGTATCTCTACGCCTCAATTAAATAATTTTCTTGAAAAGGCGATAAGAGTCAATAGACCTGCTGCCAGACGGGCAAAAGAGGCCAAGATTTATTATGGCACACAAGTTGATGTAAAACCTCCTACGTTTGCATTGTTTGTAAATGATAAAAAAATGTTTGATCGTGACTATGAAAGATTCCTTTCAAATCAGCTGCGCAAAGAGTTTGATTTCCCTGAAATACCGTTTAGAATATTTTTCAGGCCGAAAGCTGTTGTAGAAGAGAGGAAAAAGAAGTTCAAGAAAAAAGTAACTAGAAGAAGGTAACGTTGGTAAGTTTATTACGCCATCTTAGGGTTGGTAATTGTTTTTTCCGTTTCTCCAGTGCTTTTTCTTGGAACCATATTAAATAGTTCATTTGGGTTTAAAAAAATCATATTCGTTAAGAATTAAAAGTCAAACTATTTGCAAGATTCCATTATCCCTCCACAACAATTTTGGTTGCGGTGATGCTGGACTATGTGATATCCTGCAATAATAAGATCTAAATGGCATAGAATTTTAGAGTAAATGAAATGTTATTAAATTTACGATTTGAATAAGTGAGTTTATATTAGAGTAATAAGGTGATTTAAATTGAAGAAAAAACTTTTTAGTGGCATTCAGCCCAGCGGTGATGTTCATTTAGGCAACTATCTTGGCGCTATCAGTAATTGGGTTAGATTAATAGATAGTTATGACTGCTTTTTTTGCATTGTGGATTACCATGCAATCACAATTGATTATAAACCTGAGAGCATGCAGCAGAGAATTCTGAATGCTGCGGCTGCAAACATTGGTGCGGGTCTTGATCCTGATAAGTGTACAATATTTGTCCAGTCACAAGTGCCAGAGCATACTGAATTGGCGTGGATTTTAAACTCTGTAATATCAATGGGTCATCTTGAAAGAATGACACAGTTTAAAGATAAATCAATGCAGAATAAAGGTAATATAAATGTTGGTTTATTTACTTATCCTGTTTTGCAGGCTGCGGATATCTTGCTTTATAAAGGAGAGGTTGTTCCGGTTGGTGAGGATCAGATACAGCATATTGAACTTGCACGTGAAATAGCTCGCAAGTTTAATAATAAATATGGTGGTACGTTTCCTGAACCACAGGAATTTTTGACTGAGGTCCCAAGAATTATGGGCCTTGATGGTAAGACAAAGATGAGTAAAAGTCTTAACAATTACATATCGCTTGTTGAATCACCGGATTCTATCTGGAAAAAACTTGCCTCTGCTGTTACTGATGAAAATAGAAAAAGAAGAAACGATCCTGGTAACCCTGAGATTTGTAACATTTTTACTATGCACAAAGGTTTTTCTACTCAGGAGCAGATTGAAGAGATAAGATCAAGTTGTGCAACGGCAGAGATTGGCTGTGTAGACTGTAAGAAAATGCTGCATGAAAATATGGTTAGAGAATTAACACCCATTCGTGAAAAGAGCAACGAACTCATTGATGACAGTGATTATTTATACGGTGTACTTAAGCGTGGCGCTGAGAGGTGTAAAGATATTGCAAAAGAGACAATGGGTTTAGTACGGGAGAATATGGGGTTAAGTAGTCTAAAGGATTGTTAACTTTTTTTATTTTTTGCCACTTAATATATAGTTCAATGGTTCAGAGGTTCAGGGTTGAAAGGTTCAGAGGTTTATAGAAAATAAATTGACCATTTGGTGGCGGTGGCAGATTGTCCGTTGATTGATAAGTTCTGATAGGGCTGTATGAGTACAGGTCAATAAAGGTCAACAAAAAAAACATTTGACGAATGCAGAACGTTGAACCCTGAATGTTTTACCTGTTTAACCATTCTTCTAATGGTGCAATGTAATATTTGCGCTGAATAGTTAATTGTTTCTCATTTTAACCCCTTAATGCATAAATTTATGAAAATAGATCTGGTCTTTATTTTATACCATAAATCTTAACTATTATTGAATCTTATGTTGCAGAAATACGTAAGGTATTGCACAAAAAAAGTCCTTGATGCCGTTAATATAGGCACTATGGAACTGGTGAATATGAAACGTAATGTTTTTACCCCGGAGTTTATACTTCTTGGGCTTTTGGTGCAGGATGATTCGTCTATCATTTCAATTATTGAAGAGTTGAGGATGGATGGGGCGGAGGTCAAGAAAAAGCTTATTGATGGCATATATTCTTCATTGGATAATCTGGTTGCTCACTACGGTGAGACAAATAATGTTCAGCTGGTGGTTTCCCATGAAGTTGAGACCGTTTTTGAGATTGCACTTGGCGAATCAACAGTCCTGGAAGATAAACTGATTAGTTCTGAGGCCTTGTTTCTTGCAATGTTTGATCAAAAAGCAGGCAATACTGCTACAATCATTAGGAATGCAGGTCTTGAGCCTGATGCGGTTAGGCAGACAATTAAACAGTTGCGTGGTGGACGTAAAATAATAGATAAAGATGATGAAAGTAAACGTGATGTGCTTAAAGAGTATACTGTTGATCTAACTGAGTTGGCCAGACAGGGGACCCTGGACCCTGTAATTGGACGTGAGAAAGAGATAGAAAGGATTGTGCAGATACTATCAAGACGTAAGAAGAATAATCCGGTTCTAGTTGGCGAGCCAGGTGTGGGTAAGACAGTTGTCGTCGAAGGGCTTGCCCATCAAATTGCCGCGGCAGAAGTTCCACAATTGCTTCTTTCAAAACGTATCTTATCCCTTGATATGGCGGCCTTAATAGCTGGTGCAGGGGTTCGTGGTGAATTTGAGGGGAGAATGAAATCGATTAAAGATGCAGTGATAGATGCCGGTGGTCGTATTATTCTTTTTATAGATGAAATCCATACTGTCGTTGGAGTTGGTGGTGGTGGTGCCAGTGGTGGCATGAGTGCGCATGATATTTTAAAACCAGCCCTTGCGAGGGGGCAACTTCAATTAATTGGCGCGACTACGTATGATGATTACAGAAAGTATGTAGAGTCAGATCGTGCCCTTGCCAGAAGATTCCAAACTGTTACTATAAGTGAGCCTGGAATGGATGAGACTGTTCGTATATTGGAAGGTATTAAGGTATTTTATGAAAAACATCATAATATAAATTATACGCAAGATGCAATTAATGATGCCGCCCGTTTATCTGATAGATACATAACTGACAGGGCGCAACCTGATAAGGCAATAGATTTACTTGATGAGGCGGGTTCAAAGAAACACCTTGAGTTGCATTATACACCTCCGGACATAAAAAAGCTTGAAAATGAAAGAAGGGCCTTTATTGCAAGTAAAAAAGATGCCTTTGCAAGGCAGGCATTTGAGGAAGCGACAAAGCATCATTCTAAACTTCTTGCAGTGGAAAAGTTGCTTTCGGAAGAGAAAACTAAATGGAAAGAGGAGTTGAAACATAAGGACAGCTCTGTAACATCAGAAGATATAGCGAAGGTAGTATCAAGCTGGACAGGCATACCAGCATCAAAGATGCTGGAGACCGAAGCAGGGAAACTTGCCCATATGGAAGAAAAACTACATGTACGTATTGTAGCGCAGAATGCTGCGGTTGAGACCATATCTAATGCCATAAGAAGAAACAGGGCCGGCCTACGTGAAGTCTCTAGGCCTATAGGGTCTTTCCTCTTTCTGGGGCCAACGGGTGTAGGAAAGACGGAGTTGGCCAAAGCACTGGCAGAGTTTCTGTTTGATGATGAATCACGTATAATAAGATTGGATATGTCAGAGTATATGGAAAGGCATGAGGTTGCCAAACTTATTGGAGCCCCACCAGGGTATGTTGGTTATGGTGAGGGAGGGCAGCTTACTGAGAAAATACGGCGTATGCCATATTCTGTACTTTTGCTTGATGAAGTTGAAAAAGCGCATCCTGATGTCTTTAATATGCTGCTTCAGGTTTTTGATGAAGGAAGACTAACCGATGCCCATGGCAATGTTGTAAATTTTAGAAATACAATAATTATAGGTACTTCTAATATCGGTAGTGAACTACTTTCTGAAAAGCACGATATCGGATTTGTGGCCAGCCCCGGTATTATGAGTCATGAAGAGGCAAAAGAGCTTGTCCTTGGCGAAGTAAGAAAATATTTTAAGCCAGAGTTTTTGAACCGCATAGATGATATGATAGTTTTCCACTCATTAACCAGGGAACACATCATGGGAATCCTGGAGATTCTATTAAATAATCTTATAAAAAGGCTGAAGCAAGACGACCTTACCCTTGAATTAACAGATGAAATTAAAGAGAAATTGGTGTCAGATGGTTATGAGCCGCAATATGGAGCGAGGCCGTTAAAGAGAGCAATTGAACGTGAGATTGAAAATCCGCTTTCGTTAAGTATTGTTAACGGAAAATTTAAATCCGGGGATAAGATTTCCGCAGTTCTTAAAGATGGCGATATTTTATTTGAAAAGATCTAGATATATATAGTTAAATAGGATATGCCGTTACGTCTAGATTTGTTAACCTGCAAATAGTTGTAAATTATTTTTGTCGTAATCTTAATCATACTCGTAATCTTAGTAGATGGATTATGAGTATGATCATGATTAAGGATTCGGTGTTAATTACAGGAATAAATCCTTTGGGATACTAATATCAGTTGTTAGAAGTTCGCCTACATATTCAGGGCCATTACCAGCAAAGAAACCTTTTTTTGGCAATGCAAATGTAACGGTCTTTTTTGCCTTAAGACATGCCCCCAATGCTTTTCCTTCATTACAATCCAGCCCTGACGGTATATCCACCGCAATTACAGGTATGTTTAAGTTGTTTATTCGTTTTATTATCGACCTTGCCGGTTCTCTTAGTTCGCCTTTCAGACCTGTGCCAAATATGGCATCAACTATTAATGAACAACCGGAAATGTTGTTTATCATGCTCTCTATGTCTGCGTTGCCAAGGACTTCATTTATTGTAAAATTCATGTTTTTAATGATTCGGAGGTTTAGTCCGGCATCTCCATCACTTAAAATATCGTCTACCTTTGCCATAAGAAATAGGATAACATCATATCCGCTATTGTAAAGGTGCCGTGCGATTACAAATCCGTCACCACCGTTATTTCCCTTACCACATATTACCGCAATCCTATTATTATCCCCATCCACGGAACGAATAACCTCTTCTGCTACATTTCTTCCTGCATTTTCCATTAATATAATTCCGGGAATGCCATACTCTTCAATCGCCTTTCTGTCTAATTCCCTCATCTCGTCCCTGCCAACGCTGTTCTCTTCTGAATCTAAGTTCTTTTTGATATACATGATTTTTATACTGTAAAATTTAATATGTAAATATACTGGTTAATCATTGGATCTTTCTACCAACTCCTTATCCAACTTCTTTGCGTTTCTGATACCTAAGTTTTCAAGCTCTTTTGTCTTTTTTACCAAATTGCCTTGCCCGGTGGAAAGCTTCTTCAATGAGCTGTCATAAACTTCTTTGGTTTTGTTAATTGCGTTTCCTATATTTTGCAGATCTTCAACAAACCCCACGAACTTATCATACATCTTACCTGCTTTATCTGCAATTTCCTGAGCATTGCGGTTCTGGTACTCAATCTTCCAGATATTCTTTACGGTCCTGAGTGTGGCAATTAATGTTGATGGGCATACGATAATTATGTTCTTATCCAATGCGAATTGGAAAAGCTCCATGTTCGATACTGCCAGCATAAATGCTGGTTCTATAGGTATAAACATAAGGACATAATCCAGAGAATCTTGACCGTTAATATTTTTGTACTCTTTTTTGCTTAATTCCTTTATATGTAAGCGTACAGCATCAAAGTACCTCGCGAGTTCCTTTTGCTTTCCTTCCGTATCATTTTCGGAGCAGTATCGGGTAAAAGAGTTAAGCGTTACCTTTGAGTCTATAACTATCGTACGGTTCTCAGGAAGATGTACGATGACATCAGGTCTTTTACCATCACCATCTTTGTCTCTAAAGAATTTTTGTGTCTCATATTCTCTCCCATTTGTCAAACCTGACATTTCAAGCACTTTCTCAAGGACAAACTCCCCCCAGTCACCCAGGGTTTTAGATTGGCCCCGAAGTGCGTTTGTCAGATTTGCCGCATCATCACTAATGCGTATGTTAAGGTCACGTAGTTTCTCAATCTCTTTTGTTAGCGAGAAGCGTTCTTTGGATTCCTTATCATAGATCTCTGAAACCTTTCCTTCAAAATTCTTTATTTGCTCCCGTAAGGGGTTCAGTAGGCCATTTAAGCTGTTTTTGTTATGTTCCGTAAATTTTTGCGTTTTGTCTTCAAATATGCGGGATGCAAGGTTTTGAAAATGCTTGTTCATGGTGTCCTCCAGGATGTTACGTCTCTCTTTATTAAATATTTGTTCATTTTCCAGTTGTGTTTCAACCTTTACCCTTTGTCTATTTTCATCTGCCAAGAGCACCTGTTTCTCTTCAATTATGGTTTCATATCTCTGCAGTTGTTCTTTTCTCTCTATGCACTCACGTTCTTTTAAACAAAGTCTCTCTTGCAGACTTGTAATCTCACTCTTTATTTTACCCTTTTTTATAAGCCAGATAATGAAAACAATTAGGCTTCCGAATAAAGCGCCAAGACTTGCACTAATTAATAGATACTCTAAAACCATTTTCTCTTTTCATAATTTACTGTAGCAATTTAAAAATAATTATATGAATATTTTACATTTTCTAACAACGAATACAACCTTTCCTTGTTTTGCCTTGAATAGGTATTTATTTTTAATTTCTAATTTTGATTTGATCTTAGTTCAACAATAGTAATCTCTTGAATTTTTACAGACATTGTAATACCATTTTATTATAAAGTAAGAATTCTGTAGTCAGAAAACAGGATTCTGTACTGAATTCTGGATTTTGACTACAGAACACCTAATAGTTACGTATTTTTCATTATATAATAGCCCATGATATACTTATATAAATATGCACGTTAAAGAAAAAAGACAACGTTGCTTTTACCTCGTCGGTTTGTCATGTGCTGCGGTAATTATTACCTTTTATTTCTCTGCCAGCTATTTCCGGATTGATTTGCTGGAACGATTAGAGTTAAAGACTCTGGATTATCGATTTCTTTTAAGAGGTATGGAAGAACCTGATAGCCGTATTGTTATTATAGGGATAGATAAGAAATCCTTGGATAGGATAGAAGATCCAATGGTATTCTGGCGGCCTCATTTTGCAAAAATTATTGAAAAGATATCAGATGCGGGGGCAAAGACGATAGGATTGGACTTTGTACTCTCCTCTCCCTTGTCCAAAAAAATTGAAGCTGAAGGGCATGATAGAATCTTGGCCCTTGCACTGCTAAATGCAGATAATGTTATCCTTGCGAAGACATTTATACATGAGAAGGTGGAAGATCTCTACGTGGTAAAAGAACCTGTTCCGATTCTATCTGGTGTGAATCCTTATAACATTGGTTTTGTAAACTTAACAAATGATTCTGACAATACGGTTAGGAGGCAGACACAACTATTGATGGATAGTAAAGGAGAAGGTCACCTCTCGTTTGGTTTAGCTGTTTTTGCAAGGTTTATAGATAAAATAGAACCAAAAGAAATTTATGTTGAAAAAAAGATGATTAAATTAGGGGCACGGGTTATTCCTCTTAATAGATATGGTGATATGATGATTAATTTTGCAGGTCCTAGCGGGACGTATCACCAGCTCCCATTTTATGAGATATGGAAAATGGCTTATGAAGGTCACCATGATTATTTTAGAAATAACTTTGCTAATAAAATTGTGTTGATAGGTACAACAAACTTCTTGCACCAGGATTTTAAACCTACGCCGTTTTTCAATTCTAAACATTATGATCTGATAAGGTCTACCTATGGAGTTGAAATATGGGCAAATGTTATAGATACAATGCTGCAGGAAAAGTATATTACACGGGCTCCTGCATGGTGTATTGTGATGATAATTCTGATAATTGGATTGTCCGTATGTTATGTCTCTTTACGGAGATCATTAATTGAAAGTCTAATTTATACATTTCTCATTAGTTTTGTCTATTTGACGGTGTGCCTTGTTTTATTTATTACTAATAGATTATGGATTGATATTGTTTCTCCGTCAGTTACTATACCTTTAACATTTGCGGCTGTATTTGTGTGTAAATATACAGATGAAAATAGATGGAGTAAAATAATAAAAAGGGTGTTTGAGCATTATCTACATCCGGCAATAGTCAGTGAACTGTTAAAAAATCCGGAAAATGTCAAATTAGGAGGTTCAAATAAATATGTAACAATTTTCTTTTCTGATATTGTAGGGTTTGCATCAATAGTGGAGCATCTTGCCCCTGAACAGTTAATAGAATTCATAAATAGTTATTTTACTGAGATGTCAGATGTAATAATAGAATATAAAGGAACTATAGATCAGTATGCAGGGGATGCAATTATGTCATTTTTTGGAGCTCCGTTGGATAATGAAAACCATGCAGTCCTTTCTTGCCTGGCGGCGTTAGAGAGCCAGAAGAGACTAAACGTCCTACGGAAAAGGTTTTCTGAAAGTAATCTGCCAGATATAAACATGCGTATTGGTATTAACACTGGAAACGTTGTTGTTGGTAATGTTGGAGGCAGGAATAGATACCACTATACCGTACTTGGTAATGATGTTAATGTCGCTGCACGACTTGAGGGTGCTAATAAAATCTATGGAACAAATATTATGATCAGTGAGGAGACATACAATCTTGTGAAACACACAGTTGCTGCCCGTGAGTTGGATATTATTCGTGTTAAAGGTATCGCTACCCCTGTAAATGTGTATGAATTGTTGTCATTGAAGGAAGAATTAAGTGAAAAGAGTAAAAGGGTGCTAGAACTATTTACAGTAGGATTAGAATCATATAAAGGAAGAAGATGGGAAGAGGCTGAGAGAAGTTTTGCGCTTGCGATTGAAATTGATCCTTATGATGGACCCACTAGGTTGTACCTTAATAGATGTGCTGCTTTTATGAAATCGCCACCTCCGCACGATTGGGATGGCGTTTCTGATGTGTAAAGTAGATTGGTGAGACCATTAATTGTAATTGCTTGAATGATATTAACATTTAAGTTGTACTATTTTTACTGATTTTAGTTGCGATTTAAGCAATGGGGAACCGTATGATGATAAAATTTAAAACCAAGGCGTTGTTCCTGTTAATCTCTGTCTTGATAGTGAATGTGATTATTGGGAATCTAGCAATTGGTAATGAAAGAGAAAAGAGAGCAGCACTAATAAAAGATATAAGGGGAAAGGTCTGGCGCGTAAGGCGCGGAATCAGAGAAAAAGTTAAAGCTGCAATCATGGTGGAATTAAATAGAGGTGACAGGCTTGAGATACCCAAAGGAAGTGGTGCAAAGGTGATCTTCTACCCAAACAAGAGAGAAGAAGTGTATGCGGAGGATAGTATAGTAGAGATTGGTAAAGAAGAAGGTACTGTTATTAAAGGCAGGAAAAAGAATTCTGAACTAATTAGAACTGGTATAATCTTACCTGCCTCAATAGACTCCACACCAGATGGGAACAATGAGTCTATTGGTGGTTTTTACATACGAGGTAAGCCAGTATTTCCCCCCACCGACTATTTTTCCAGTACTAGTGTAAAGAGATATGCCGTAGTTATAGGAGTATCAAGGTTTAAAGATCATTCAATTCCTCAATTAAGATATGCGGATCGAGATGCCCAGGCCTTCTATGATTACCTTGTAAGTCCGTATGGTGGTAGTTTTAATCCTGAAAACATTTTATTGCTAAAAAATGAGGAAGCGACACTGGAGGCAGTCAAAAATGCGTTAACCGGTTTCCTTAAAAGGGCTGTAGATGATGACTTTATCGTTATATACATTGCCAGTCATGGGGAACCGGAACCTGATAGACCGGAAAATCTTTACCTTCTTACCCATGACACGATGATAAACAGGCTCTCTTCCACTGCCTATCCCATGGACTATATTAATTCAGATATGAAAAGATATATATCTGCCAATAGGTTAATCTTTATTGCGGATGCTTGTCATGCTGGCAAAATAGCAGATATGGGGTTTATGGCAAGAGGGGGAGCAAACACAATTAATAACGCATTAGCCGCCTTAGGTTCCACAAGGGAAGGATGGGCTATGATGACTGCAAGTAGGGCAGGTGAGATCTCGCAGGAATCAGAAAAATGGGGTGGCGGGCATGGTGCGTTTACATATTTCCTTCTTAATGGATTGTACGGTAAGGCTGATATTGCAGGGAATTATAATGGCGTAATAACTATTACAGAAGCATTTGACTATGTTAGCAATATGGTTAAATATGAGACGGAGAATGCACAACACCCGGTATTAACCGGTAACTTTGATAATAACCTTCCTCTTGGGTTCATTCCACCGGAAAATATAGGGAAGAATAGTCGTTTATTAAAAGAAGCGAAACTTAAAGATCCGCATATATTAAATGGAACACTCCACATCACAACAAACTTAAAAGATGCAGATATTTTTGCTGGTAATAATATCATTGGAAAGACTTCTTCAAATGGATCATTTATAAATGAATTACCTGTGGGTAGCGTAAATGTGCGCATAAATAAAAAAGGAAAAGCGGACCATGAAGAATTGGTATACATTAATCCCAATGAAGTTACTCGTGTTAACTATATTAATGAAAGATCTGCCTCTGCAGTTGTGAATGGCAACGACTTTGTGAAGAAAGAAAAAGAGTTGGAAGATAGCATAGATAAAATTATAAAGGAGTTGGAACATATAAGAGGTTCGCAGATAAATGCGTTTGGTATAAAAGGGCCTGAGATAGAAAATGCTTTAGATGAAAAATCTATAAACTTTAAACAAGCAGCTACGATTCCTGTTTCGATAAAGCAATTTAACACGAATATGAAGACTATTTCGAGCCAGAATGAAATGGAAGTGATGAGAATGAGAGTGATTAGTGAGCTAGGAAAGTTTCCAGGTATTAGTGTTGTGGAGAGGGAACTTGCAAATTTAAAAGCCGTACTAAGAGAGCAACGATTGAGTGGATCTATCCTTGCCGATAAAGAGTACCGCATAGAACTGGGTAAAATCATGGGTGCTGATTTTATCTGTTTCAGTAGTATTATAAATGATTATAACTCAAATGATCTTGTGTTAAGGATGGAAGTTGTGGAGACTGCAACGACACTGATTGATGCATTTGAATACCGTTTTCAAGATGATAATATGTCACTTATAAATGCAAAAAATATAGCTTTGAAGTTAAAGGAAATAATACTAAAAAAGAGATAAAAATGGAGAGTATTGTATGTCCTTGCTGGTACGGATAAGACTACTATTTATAAAGATTATATTTCTAGTCTTACTTATATCATATTTGAATATTAATGATATTGGTGCAGATGATTGGCGTGAACACTATGAACCAGGGCATACAAAAGAAGAAATACTTAAGGAGTTTAATTTGCATAGGGGCAAGTGGTGGAATTATTATGCGCGTGGACGACGATTTGAAGAAGCTGGTTTATGGAATGAAGCGATAAATGACTTTCATACTGCTTTAAAAGTAAGGTCTCTGGACCAAAAGAGAGCTCGTAGTTATGGTATGCACTTCTGGGATTATTATCCTCACCGTGAATTGGGTATTTGTTATTATAATCTCGGCAGATATTCTGACGCAGTGAAGGAGCTTGAAGAGTCACTTACTTCAGTCGATACATCAAAAGCAAAATTTTATTTGAATAAGGCGCGGTTTGCAATTTTGGCCTTGAACGATTCTGATAAGAATCCTCCGGCCATCATTGTAAATTCATACAAAACTGGTGATTATGTTAACATAAATAGATTGAATTTTGAAGGAACTGTTCAAGATGACTATTTTACTGGTGATATTTGGATCAATGATGAAAAACAGTTTGTGGAATTGGCAGCCAAAGAGGTTCGCTTTAAGAAAGAGATTTATCTTAAACCGGGTGAGAATTCTATCATTATAAAAGCGTCTGACCTTGTTGGAAATTTAAGAATCAATAGGATGAAATTGACGTTTGATGCACAAGCACCAGTTATATTATTGTACGACATTGCTGAAAATAGATCTTCTGGTAGAGAGATGGTAATCGTTTCCGGGGCGCTGACGGATAATTATGGGATAAACCGCTTCTGGATCAATGACAAAGAAATAGCGGTGAGAAAGGGACGTAAGATCGATTTTAGAGAACGGGTTGATATATCTCTAACCGATACAGTGGTTTTAAAAGCGGAAGATATTGCCGGTAATGTTGTAAATGGTAAGTTTTCTCTGGAAAAGAAGAGAAGTCTGATCAATAAAAAATCCCATGATGTTTTAATGGCTACTTCTTTAAATAATTTATTCCCACAATATGCCGGAACAAAGTTGCAAAAATATCCGGAGATAGCTTTAACAGATAATAGATTAACCACGATATTAGCTGGAAAATATTTGTCTGCGGTTAAAGATGTAGACGTTACCGCCTCTAATCGTAATAAGAGAAATATGGATAAAGGTCCGCAAATTGTTACAGACCTTAAATCCATGACGGTATATGAGGACCGGTATATTGTTAGTATTGAAGCACATGATGAGACAGGCCTGAAGAAACTTAAAATTAATGATACGGTTATTCAATGCGAATCAGCAAAAGATATATACTTGGATCATGTAGTCTTTCTTAATGAGGGTAACAACTACATTAATATAAGTGTTGAAAATACTCTAGGTATAAAAGAGGATGAAGCTACAGTTATAGTTAAAAAGAAGACATACGAATTCCTGCAAACCAATTCCCGATACTCAGTAGCAATGATGCCATTTGGGGCTATTGGTACGATAAGTGACAAATCGAACTTTATTTACCCGTTTCTTCTTAAAAGTTTCTTTAAAGAGCCAATGCGTTTTAATTTTGTAGAACGGGATAAAGAACGATTAGTGGAGCTCTTAAAAGAACTCAAGATTAAAAATGAAGAATTTAAAGAGCTCGAATCAGCTATTAAGGTTGGGCGGATAAGGGCTGCAGATGGCATGCTGTTTGGGACAATAGCAGAAGATGAGAAAAGTCTTAACATTACTATAAACCTTGTTGATACTGAAACTACAAATATAATTTTAACAACGGATGTTTATACGGAGGATAAGAGTATAAAGAGTTTATTACTGTCAATGAGGGGGCTTGTATTCAAGGTAAAACAGAAATTCCCAATGCTGCATGGCAAAGTAATCAAGGTTTCCAAAAAAAGGTTTTTTGTTGACCTGGGCAAAGATGACGGCCTCTTAATGAACATGGAATTTCTTATGTATAGAGAATCGGCTGCAAACGGAATAGAGATAAAGGAACCAGTAGATGTTCTTGGGAAAGTGCATCAGATTGATAGACAATCTTGCATGGTAAGAAGGGTAAAGGGAGAAGAAGAAGTAATGGTTAATGATTTGGTTATAACGAAGTAATTAGTAAATGTTGAATCTCCGCACTATTGAATTACTGGAAACAAATATATTTAGTTACAAAGTTGTGAAAATGAATTGCTACCCTAAGCCAAAGGAGGGGTAAATGACATATCTTACGCAGTCTTCTTTGAAAACGAGGAGTTCTGTATCTAGGGAATCAGTGGAAATTAGACTTACGGTATCAAAGGTGCATGCTTGTTTCTTAACTAAATATTTAGCCTGTATACTTTTTTGCCTTATTTTAGTTTTATTAACAACTAAACCGGTCTCGGCACAAGATATTCCGATAAAATCAATACCATTGCCAATGGGCTCTGGTGCTAGAGCCCTAGGGCAAGGTGGTGCATTTATTGCAGTTGCAGATGATGCAACCGCTGCGTCCTGGAATCCTGCAGGTTTGATTCAACTGGAAAAATCTGAACTCTCAATTGTGGGATCATATTTGATAACAGATCAGAACTTTAGTGTAAGGGGTGACACTCTAGATTTTCCTTTTAAGAACACTTCTAAGGATACTTTAGACAACGAAGACGTTGGACGGTGGGATGTTAATTTCTTAAGTCTTGTATATCCATTTAATTTCCTTGGAAAAAACTTTGTTTCGGCTATTAATTATCATCAAACGATGGATTTTCATACAGATATTAATTTTACAGATTTCGTTAATGATCGTAAAGTACCACGCCTTGTTTCACGACAAATAGATTTTAAGTCTAGTGGTGGAGTAGGTGCTTTATCTCCCAGTATTGGATTTCTTTTGCGCCCCAATCTGTCGTTTGGCTTAACGGTAAACGTTTTTGATGATGAGTTCTTTAATTCACACGCATGGACAGAAACACTATTAGTGTCATCTGAGCTTTTAAGTTCTGGATTATTAGAACATCAAAACTTCAAGCGAAAAGTTTCTTCTCGTGATTACCATGGGGCCAATGTTAATCTTGGAATAATGTGGGACATCTGGGAGAAAGATAGTAAAAAATTTACTTTAGGCGCGGTTTTTCATTCGGCCTATACTGCCAGGTTTGATAGGGAAATGAAAGTTTGGAGCCGTGGTTCGTCTCGTCTAAAGGGTGTTGCTGATTTCTCTCCTGATGAAGAGAAATCCAGGATAAAAATAGACTGGCCCATGTTTGCTGGTTTAGGATTTGGTCTAAGGTTGTCAGATGCATTATCATTCTCTTTTGATATTGTCTGGGAAGACTGGAGTGAGTGGACGCAAAAGACAAAAGATGACAGAGGTATTGCACTTAAGGATACAAGGCCAATTGGAAACGGATCAAAACATGATAATATAGATGATACAATATCCGCTAGATTTGGCGCTGAATATTTGTCTTTTCGTGAAAATAGTATTCTTGCGTTTAGAGGAGGTTTGTTTTTTGAACAAAGACCATCTATTGGCGCATCCAGCTTTAACGTTAATGACAAACCTAAAAACCCTGATGGTGACCCCATAGATGTTTTAGGTTTTAGTCTCGGGATAGGAATTACTACAAAGAGATATAGCATTGATGCTGCCTATCAATTTCGCTATATTAGGGATATGGAAGGATCCA
Organism: Candidatus Anammoxibacter sp.; assembly: GCA_021777055.1. Classification (GTDB taxonomy): domain Bacteria; phylum Planctomycetota; class Brocadiia; order Brocadiales; family Anammoxibacteraceae; genus Anammoxibacter_A. The sequence goes on from JAIQZO010000041.1 coordinate 47,918, forward strand.
ACATTGGTTTACCGGACAGTGAAATTGATGCAAACGAAAGTTTGTTTCTCACTTCACTGATAATATATTTATAGTATTACTTTATAAAAACTTCTTTTTAGAGAGACTTTGTAGCTTTTATGGAATACCGAATTCTGGAGTCGAAAGTGATAATAATAGAACACATGAAGTAGGAAGTGAATACAAATTTACAATTAATACTCATTATAAAACAAGTGCAAATCTATACTTTATTTTGAATTCTGTTTCCTGGCTCATCTGTTTTGGTTTGTGGCTTCTCCAGATTATGATATCTTTTTCCAATTGTGATTTAATAAAATGCAAAGATAACTGAAAGATGGATTGCTAAGTTTCGAATGTCAGATTACTTTTGAGTATATATGGCATTAATTTAAATTATACGTAAAGCTTACGCTGAGATAAAAGAATATTTGGAGCAGCCTTCAAGACTGCTCCGGTTGCTACCTATAAGAATAAGATTAATAATAATTTTTATCTGTGCCCAGGCCATGTACTTGGACCACCCCTACGACCAGGCCATGTACTTGGACCACCCCTGCGACCAGGCCATGTACTTGGGCCGCCTCTGAATCCAGGCCATCTGCTTGGGCCTCCTCGTCGGCCAGGCCATGTACTTGGACCACTAGAGTATGATTTGCTGATTCGTCCCGTGCTTTTTCTCCATGGAAAATCAATCTTTTGTTTGTCTGCGGTGTTAGTCGCCATCATTTTGTCAAGCGTTCTATTTAGTATAGATAAATCGTTAGGGAAGTCGTTATGTCGGAGTGCGGTTAAATTAGGGGCTGCGCAAGATGGAGTTATAATCAATTCACATTCACAACCATCTGTTTTTTTTGTAAATAAATCTTTTAATTCCTGTTTACATTCTCCTGAATTAATTTGCCCTGTGTTTATAAAATGTTTCATTCCTAAGATAGGAACTCCATCGTTGCTGTTCTCAAGGCCAAATACAGAATTATTTTGCTCTTTTTCTAGAGAATTGGATACGAAATAGAGATATGATCGCCTATAGATTTGTAAGAAATTATCTTCTTGCTCTGCTTCCTCAGTGAGGGTAAATAGTGTAAATTTGTTAATACGTCTATCATTAATAGCGTTAAGATAAGTATCTTTGAAAAGTTCTATTGTGCATGCAGGGGCCCACAATGAGCATGACTTAATATGGCATCTCAGTCCTTGTTCACCTTTCATTGGTCCTGATGTTATTTTTCCATTAGTGGTTAGCAATTGGATAAAAGGCGCTAGAAATATGCTGCCTGCCCCATTGCCAACAATATTTATTTCAATATTATTGTTGCTTTTTCTGATGTCTGCTAGAAAATTAACTACAGAGTTCATGATACCTTGTTTGTTTCTAGTAAGATCAAAAGCGTGGTCTTTCATTTTATTCCACATGAGATTGCCATGTAAATTGCCCGCAAAGACTTCCATAGAATAATTATAACGGTTGGATAGATTTTCGTCTTCCAAATCAAATAAATTATCTGGATCACAAGAAGCTTTTGCCCCGTTCAATATGTCATATATTGTATCCCAATAATCATCTTTCCAGATTACAGCTAAAGGATATACTTCTACTTCTTTTAGAATTGTTCGTAAAATACTAATCTGCTCTAAGATTTCATCTTCGTTTTCTATGCATCCGGGGGCATATAACATAATACGTTTATTTGCCCAGCCTTTTGTATAATCTTCAAAATCTCTCATAAAGATAGAAACTATATCATTTTTGGTTATACCAAATTTCTTTCGTGCTTTTTCTGACTCATCATTATTATGGTTATTGTTGCATCCCATGCTTACATCAATAATATGGGATCTTAAATATTTATAATTAAGGTTGAAATCAATCTTTTCAAATGGAAATGTAGCTTTGATTATTGTTTTAACTGGGACTCCCAATCGTAATACCCAAACGTCATTCCCATTTCGTAACCAGTCTCCATAACTAATGTGTCCATAGCCATTTCGTCCCCATTTACAACCCCATGAATTTTGTATCCAGAATCCCTCTTTGTCATAACCTATAATTGCAAAAGCATGATTACCGAGGTTGTCATCGGGGTTGTTTCCAAACTCTATCACTCCATCGTGAGCAAGAAGGTCGTCCTTGTCCGGGCGCCATCCTTTATGGATCATTGCTGTGGCAAACAACACGCCAACTTCCGCAATTGCTACATGCATTGCATCAAGGTCTTTATGGTTAACACGGTAATAAATACCCAAAGGTCTGTCTGCGGCTTCATTAGCCATGTCCTGATTAAATGAATTATCTTTTTTTTCTTTATCCCAAGTATGGATAGAACAAACACCGTGATTAAACCAGGCTTTCATAGCACCTCTAGCACTTGATCCATCATAATCAGTTCCTTTCCACTCATCATACCTTTTTGACATAGCATAAAACATGTGTGGGCTAACAGGTATTATATCGGTCTTTTCTTCTGAAGAGCGGATGAGATAGTTCGCCACATTTGATAAAGCAAAACCAATGCATTTAGGACTTTCTTCTTGATCAGGAACGTCATTGCCGTTAATCATTTTGTAATCTTCTACATCTATTTCATTTGGTACTTCAATTAAAGGGGGTTCATACATTATATCCCTAAAGTCAATGGTATCTGGAACGGCATTAAATATTCTTCCTTTAAGCATAATTCTTCCTTTAAACTAATAATTTGAGAAAAATAATAATAGTTTAACTATGTATAATCAGCGTTGTCCGGTTAGCCTTTTGCAGTGCAGTATGTTCCATATTAATGGATATCTTTCAACATCATACGGCAGTGAATTGCCTAAAATGCCTAAATTACTTAAAGTGCCTAAAGTTAATAGTATTGTTTTTAATTAAT
>JAIQZO010000042.1 GCA_021777055.1 Candidatus Anammoxibacter sp.
TTGGACTAAAAAGCTAATTGACGTCATACGAGAAACACAGAAATCAAATCAAATAATAGACCTAAATATAACAATATTTACTGCAGGATATGTAGCTTAAAAATTCAAGAAATCAGTCTTGACATTGGGTCCACTTTAGATAGCCATGTAATCTAAACTCTTTTTGTTAACAGATAGTAACTTCTCAGGTGGATAGGCTGAAGCCTGAAGGTAAAGCTTAAAGGCAAAAAGGCTGAGGCTTTTGCTTTTTGCCATTAGCCTGGCAACCTAAAATGCTTTATCCTTTTACCTTTAGTCTTCAGCCTTCAGCCTATCCACCTGAGCAGTTACGACGGAGAAGGCTTAAGAAATCAAACCCATCATCAGAACGATGGCGCCGTACTAGTATTAAAACCATAAAACCAGCGGTAGCAACGGACTCATTCTCGACCAGTCCAACCACGGGCATGGAAGGTATACCGATCCGCAGAATACCTCGGGATATGGTAGCGACAAGCTACCGCAGTCAATTGAACCGCTGGTGATATAGTTTTATAGTGTTACCCTATAAAAACTTCTTTTTTAGAAAGATTTTCATTAGCAATAAGCCAAAGTTCTTATTGGAAAAGGAATAATGAAGTATTAAAGTACAGAAAAAGCAATACAATCGCATCAATCCCTCCAATATTCCATTGCTACACCTTTTGGGGTGGGGCCTTTAGAGCACTAACATTTTTCTGAATTCGGTCTCCTAACTCCTGAATTCTGTATTTTGGTTGCGGCTTGCCACCCTATACTTTGGACATATCACATTTTCAATCACTATCTTATTAATTCAAATAAATTGTTCTAAATTATACAACTCGCACATTATGTGCCAAGATGGAAGTAATTCCGAAACAATAAACAGTTGTTAAAAAAAAAGGAGATCTGAAACAATACGCTTATATTAACAACCCGGTATAGCATATATGCTTATAAAAAACCAATCTTACGCGTATTTCTTATCAACTAAAAGAATATAAATCAAAATTATTAGCATTTGATTATAAATATAGCAAAATATAAAGGTGACACTTAATGTTACAAACTGTTTTAGCTGGATAATCACAAGTTTTATAAATATATGATCTAACTATCTTATCTATATATGAATTATCCAGTTATATGATGTTAATGCTGCTACAAAAGGAAACATAAACAATTTGCAACAATATGTAACACATGATTTGCTAAAGAAACCTACATGCTCACCAAAAATAGACCAGGAAATTAAGATTAAAGAGGGATGTACCTTTATTTAACCCACTTATAATTCGCAGCTGTCAGGAAATCTAAAATGTATGAACCTCATGAATGAATGAATGAATAATTAATTGTTTTGATTCGCCCGACCTGATAGATATAATTTATTTCTAACTAAAAAAGCTCTTACTTTAGAAAGATCATGGTACTAATTATGTTTTTGCTGAAAGAAAAGAAAACAAGAAGAAACAGACTTTGCTTACTACTGGTTACATGCCTGTCCCTGCTGATTCTTACAGGATGCCTAACTGTTGGCCCTGATTATGCGCCACCAAATGCCAAGGTACCAAATCAGTTTCATTCACAGGAGATAGGGTCAACGGAAACAAAACCGGGAGACACAGCAAAAAAAAGTGTAGAGGTTGACACTCACCCAATTAAACAAATTACCCGTGAAATGTTGGCCGACTGGTGGAACACTCTGGAAGATCCATTATTAACACAGTTAGTTAAACGTGCAGTAGAAGGTAATCTTGATCTTAAGTTGGCACAATCACGATTGATAGAAGAACGTGCACGGCGAGGAATTGCAAGATCCTCGCGCTTTCCAACGATAGATGCAAAGGATTCTTTTACCCGTCAGAAAACTAGTGGGGAATCAAATACCGGAGAAGAGAGCAGTCTTTATGCAAGGTCTTTTGATGCCAGTTGGGAAGTCGATCTGTTTGGGGGCATAAGCCGTTCAGTTGAGGCGGCGGTTGCATCCACAGAAGCACGCCAGGAAGAATTAAACGACACACTAGTTAGTATGGTTGCGGAAGTTGCATTGAATTATGTAGAAATTCGTTCATTTCAGGCACGACTACAAGCCCTAGAGAAGAATCTAAGATCACAAGAAGAGACTTTACAAATCGTTCAGGACAGATTGGACTCTGGCCTGACGACGAAACTCTCCTTGGAACAAGCGAGATATAACCTTGAAAGTACCAAATCAGAACTTCCAACGTTACGAACAGGTATTGAACAGGGGAAAAATGGCCTTGCGGTTCTTTTAGGAGAATTTCCCGGATCATTGGATAAAGAGTTGAAAATGTATAAAAAGATTCCAATTACTTCCATAGAAGTGGCTATTGGAGTTCCTGCGGATCTATTACGCCGCAGGCCGGACATCCGATATCGAGAGCGGGAACTAGCTGCCCAAACTGCATTGGTGGGTGTTGCCACTGCGGAACTTTACCCCAAACTAACCTTACTTGGCTCGGTGGGATTAGAATCACTGTCCGCATCTAGCTTATTCACTACCTCAGCTGCCGCCTTTCAAATTGGGCCGCAAATCACCTGGAAGATTTTTGATGCTGGCCGTATTCGTCAAAACATAAAAGTAGAAGGCGAGCGACAGAAACAGGCATTGATCCAATATGAATCCGCGGTATTGACAGCAGTAAAAGATGTGGAAAATGCGTTGATAGATTATGCGGATGAACAAGTTCGTCGAAAATCATTACTAAAATCCTCACAGGCAGCGAAACAGGCAGCAAAACTAGCACGTGAGTTATACACCGCCGGACTGTCTGATTTTATTAGCGTATTGGATGCAGAGAGAACCATGTTTTTATCGCAGGATCAATTGGCTGCAAGCGAAGGCAAAGTCACTTCAAATTTAATTCGCCTTTATAAAGCCCTTGGTGGCGGGTGGAGACCTTTCATGGAGTCTGCACCGGCGCAAGAAGAACAAATATTTAATAATTCAGAACTTAAGGAACTTTGACTTGAAGAAAACCAGACTCATTTATTATTTTTTGGGAGTTGTGTTGTTGATTACAGTTTTAGGCTGTAAGAGTAAAAAACATGGCGGTCTTTCACAACAACAAGGCCCTGCCCCGGCAGTAACTGTTACTTCAGTTATTCAAGAGGATATCACTAAAAATTACGAACTGGTGGGACGCACAGCTGCTCAAAAGACGGTCAACCTGGTGGCTCGAGTGCAAGGCTATTTGGAGAAACGAAATTTCAGAGAGGGCGCAGAGGTCAAAAAGGGAGACCTTTTATTCGTAATCGAGCAAGCCCCTTATCAGATAGACGTCAAGGCTGCGGAGGCCAATGTTGCCGCTGTGGAAGCTACATTCCAAAATGCTGAATCTTATTTGCAACGGTTAGAGACGGTTCGCAAAGGCGGAGTATCCCAAACTGATATTGATAAGGCTAAAAGCGATTTTCTTAGAGAAGAGGCACAGTTAAAAAATGCTCAGGCAATGTTGGATCAGGCCAAATTAAATTTCAGTTATACAGAGATTCGTTCACCAATCGATGGTCGAATTGGTCGCGTTTCTTTTAACGTTGGCAACTTAGTCTCTCCGGATTCCGGAACTCTTGCTACTATTGTTCAAATGGATCCCGTTTATGTTCTCTTTACTGTAAGTGAATCTGATGTCATAACGGAATTTCAAAACCAAATCAAAAAGGGAAAAACTACCACTTTCATACCACGGATTCAGCTCTCAAACGGAACTATTTATCCTTTTGAAGGAAGAGAGGATTATATAAGTCACATAGTGGATAAAAAGACGGGAACTATCACAATTCGTGCGATTTTCCCTAATCCAAGTAAAGATGTATTACCCGGCAATGAGAAAGTAACTAATAACCGACGACTATTGATGCCCGGACAATTTGTTAAAGTTTTGGTTAGGCGAGACGATGTGGTGGCAGAACTGATAATTCCCCAGGCCTCGATTCAGGAAGACCAGGGAGGGAAATATGTTCTAATGGTTGATTCAGAGAAAAAGGTGCAAAGACGTTACGTTAAAGTTGGCGACAAGGTTGGAGTTAATTGTGTCATTAAGGAAGGTTTGGAGGTGGGCGAGTTGGTGATATCTGAGGGTGCACAAAAAGTTCGTCCCGGCATCACCGTACAAACCTCCATGACGGCAACATCCAAACCAGTGGAGAATTGACTTATGTTCAGTAATTTTTTTATAGAGCGTCCTCGTTTTGCATATGTCATTTCTATTGTGATTGTGCTTGCCGGATTAGTTTCCTTATTAAAACTCCCCGTTTCTTTATACCCGCAAATAACACCTCCGCAAGTGCAGGTCACCGCTTCTTATCCTGGAGCTAATGCCAGAATTGTGGAAGAAACAGTTGCCGCTCCTATTGAAACAGAGATTAATGGAATCGATAACATGATTTATATGTCGTCAAAAAGCTCTAATAATGGAATGTACTCTCTGGACATTACGTTTGAAATTGGAACTGATCCAGATATGGCAACTGTGAATGTTCAGAACCGATTGTCGCTAGCAACACCAAAGTTGCCGGAGGATGTCACCCGTTCAGGTATTTCAGTACAAAAGCAATCTCCTGAATTTTTGCAAATCATATCATTTTCATCACCAGGCGGGACATACGATCAGCTGTTTTTAAGTAACTTCATCAGTCTAAATGTTAAAGATGTACTATCACGAGTTCCAGGCGTCAGTAAGGTTTCTATTTTTGGAGCACAAGATTACTCGATCCGAATTTGGTTGAATCCTGACAGGATGGTGAATCTGGGAATCACTACAGAGGATGTTGTTGCCGCTATCCGTGATCAAAATATACAAGCGGCAGCAGGACAAGTGGGCCAACCCCCCTTAGCATCAGACCAGCAGTTTCAGTACACTATTCAAGCTAAAGGACGACTTTCCGATGTCTCAGAATTCCAAGACATTATTATCCTGGCACAAGCAGATGGCTCAGTTGTAAGAATGAGAGACATCGCCCGTGTTGAGCTTGGTTCACAAACATTAGAGATATTTTCTCGATTGAATGGCTCCCCTACTGTTAATTTTGCTATATATCAGCTTCCGGAAGCCAATGCTCTGGACGTTGCAAAGAATATCGAGGCAACCCTGCATCAATTGGCAGAACGGTTTCCAGAAGATATAGAATACAAAATCCCATATGACACCACTCGGTTTATCAATAACTCCTTGAAAGAGCTTGTACTGACACTGCTTATTGCTTTGGGGTTGGTCATATTTGTGGTTTACATTTTTATTCAAGACTGGCGTGCCACATTGATTCCGGCTCTGGCGATTCCGGTGTCTTTAATAGGGACCTTTGCTCTTTTACTTGCTTTGGGATATTCCATTAACACATTGTCACTCTTTGCCCTGGTATTGGCCATCGGAATCGTTGTGGACGATGCTATCGTAGTAGTAGAGAATGTCCAACGTCATATGCAGGAAGGGTTGTCACCCAAGGAAGCAAGTAAAAAGGCTATGACCGAAGTTTCTGGTCCTATCATTGCAACTACACTGGTATTGTTGGCCGTATTTGTGCCGGTTGCATTTTTGTCAGGAATTTCCGGCCAACTCTATCGCCAATTCTCTGTAACGATAGCCATAGCTGTATCTATTTCTTCTCTAAACGCTTTAACCTTGAGCCCTGCTTTGTGCTCTACAGTTTTCAGAAAACAGCAATCTCGCCCATGGTTTGCGCTACGTTGGTTTGAAAAAATTTTTAAGAGTATTTCCTCGGGTTATTTGTTCTGTGTAAAAATTATTGTCAGACGTTTAGTATTTGCGGCATTGATATTTTTGCTTATCAGCGGAGGAACTTATTGGGTCTTAAGAAACTCTCCCACGGGATTTATTCCCAAGGAAGATCAAGGTGTTATTTTTGTGGACATCCAGCTTCCCGATGGAGCCTCTCTGAATCGAACCGATGATGTTGTCAAGCAAGTGGAAGAACTACTCTCTACACTTCCAGGAATGGATAACATAATTTCTTTCACAGGTATGGGGTTATTAAGCGGTGTCAAATCAAATTCTGGAACGGTAATTAGTGAGCTCAAGCCTTGGGAAGACCGCACCGCACCCGAACTATCGAGCAACGCCATTGTGGGGCAAATATGGGGAATGATGGCAAAAATCCCTGGAGCAAACTTAATTGCTTTTACGCCTCCTCCCATTAGCGGCTTAGGTAATACAAGTGGCTTTGAATTCCAACTTCAAGATAGACGAGGAGGAGATCCACAAGATCTCTCAGCCGCAATGCGAGGGTTTGTGTTTGAAGCCAACCAAAACCCTAAGTTACAAAATGTGTTCAGCACGTTTCGTGCAGATGTTCCACAGGTAAAACTGGAAATTGATCGTCTACAAGCAAAAGCCCTTGGTATCCCTGTGAGGGAAATATTCTCAAGTCTGCAAACACAACTAGGTTCTCTTTACGTCAACGACTTTAATAAATTTGGGCGCGTTTACAGGGTAATCCTTCAGGCCGAGACACCTTATCGAGACAATCCTGACGATATCGGACGTATTTATGTTAGAAGCACTGAGGGTATTATGGTTCCTCTTCGAACGTTAACGAAAACATCTTCAATGCTGGGCCCCGAATCCCTTACCAGGTTCAACATATATCGTTCCGCACAAATTAATGGGAATGCCAGCCCCGGATTCAGTTCCGGAGAAGCCATTACTGCAATGAAAAGCCTTGCAGAGCAGGTGCTTCCAGATGGAATGGGATTTGAGTGGTCTGGAATGTCTTATCAAGAAATTAAGGCGGGTTCTCAATTACCAATTATATTCGGCCTTGCAATGGTTTTAGTCTATTTGTTTTTAGTTGCCCAATACGAAAGCTGGTCCGTTCCATGGGGAGTAATTCTCTCAATTCCCACAGCTATGATAGGAGCATTCATGATGATGAAGGTAATGGGGCACATTCTGGATATCTATGCCCAGATCGGCCTAATCATGCTTGTGGGCATGGCTTCGAAAAATGCCATCCTGATTGTTGAATTTGCCAAAACACTCAAAGAAGAGGGATTATCTCTTGTGGATGCAGCAATCAAAGCGGCCCGACTTAGGTTTCGTGCGGTGATGATGACCGCGATCTCATTCATACTTGGTGTTTTTCCATTGGTTATAGCATCAGGAGCCGGAGCAGAAAGTCGTCAGTCCCTGGGGACAGTTGTTTTTGGGGGGATGCTGGTCTCTGCAATAGTAGGAACAATATTAGTCCCAGCTTTTTATGTAATCAGTCAATTAGGCTATAGAAATAAATATCAAAACAACAGAAAGAACAAAATAGATCATCGTGTCAAAATCGCAAAAAAAACATAAATGACTTAGAGAAGATAATATATTACATAAATCATTATTAATTAATTGATTAAGAATTGAAAAAAATGAAGACTTATAGTATTACTTTATAAAAACTTCTTTTTAGAAAGTAAATTTTACTGTGCATTGTTAAATTATTTAAAACGGCATAGTTACTGGATGCTTGATACTAGATGCTTGATAATTTATTGTGCTGTTTTAAAATGTTATATCTTAGATTGAGTTTGCCTCTTTTTCATATAACATCTTGAAAAAAATTAGAAATCTAACTGATTGCCAGTATCTAGATTCCAGTATCAGGTATCTTGTATTTTGGTTGCGGCTTTGCCACGATATGTAATAAATTACGCATGTAACTCATATCTTTGCACTAGATTTGTTCAAACTAATTACGCGAAAACCAGATTTATTTATTAAAGTGTTTCAGGTCTTTTTAATCTTATATTTTACCTTTCAAAAAAAAGAAATGATTATTCATAGTCCCATTTTAATCCCACATTACCTGTCTATAAACAGCAACAGCGCTCCCGCTTCCACACGGGGCAATCTTCGACTACTCCCCATTTACAGCCAACATCTAAAATCCACAAGTTTATATTTATTGAAATATTCTAAACGTTTATAAGCAATCTACAAGCCGACTCCGTCCATACTTCAACTACTAATGTAATGCCTATAAAAAACTCTTGAATTTTTATAACTATTACTTTACTATTTTAGAGCTGTATCAATATACATCATTAAGACACAACTGAACTAGTATCTGGTGAACTAGTATCTGGACTAACCGTGATTAGTCTCAGAAACTGCAGTTATATCACATCAGTTTAGCCTGCATAACAGACTAAGCTGCAGCAGACACCTCTTTGATGCTTAACTTATCATCCAACCGTATAGGATGTGGCAGATGACACGCTAGGAGAATATAAAGAAAACAAATGCAGGAACACCGTTAGCATAGCAAAAAATAATATCTATTTACATTTGCTGTTAATTTGCCATTAAACAGTGGCAAATGAGTAAGTACAATTATATTAAAGGAAAACAGACATGGGATTGACTTGTGGAATTGTGGGATTGCCCAATGTGGGCAAATCCACTACATTTAATGCGTTAACAAAGGCTGGTGCTAAGGTTGAAAACTATCCTTTTTGCACAATAGAGCCGAATTCCGGAGTGGTGGAAGTACCGGATGACCGATTAGAACGTATTGCATCAAAGATAACGACAAAAAAGATAATACCTACTACTGTTGAATTTATCGACATAGCTGGGCTGGTAAAAGGGGCGAACAAAGGGGAGGGGCTTGGGAATAAGTTTCTTTCACATATTCGGAATGTAAATGTGATCATACATGTTGTGCGATGTTTTGAAGATAATGACATTGCCCATGTGGACGGAAACATTGATGCGATTCGAGATATAGAGACTATTCATACAGAGCTGATCTTATCTGATCTGGATGCTGTTCAGAGACGAGAACACAGCATAAAAAAACTGGCCCATTCAGGGGACAAAGATGCACTTCGTGAAGAAAAACTTTTGTTGCGTCTTACTGAGCACCTTTCTAATGGTAACCTGGCGCTGAACTCAGACCTTAATGAAGATGAATGGAAAAATCTGCCGGAAGTATCGTTGATCACTGCAAAACCTATACTTTTTTGTTGTAATGTTAATGAAGATGATGTTGTTGATGGAAATGATGAAGTAAGAAAAGTGGAGGATTATGCAAAGGCCTATAACGCAGATGTAGTCTGGCTTTGCGCCGAAATAGAGGCAGAGATAGCTGAGATAGAAGATGATGCAGAACGACACGAGTTCCTCGGCTCTCTAGGATTAAAGCAATCTGGGCTGGAGATATTATCAAAAAAGGGGTACGATCTATTGGGCTTGCAAACATATTTTACCGCAGGGGAGAAAGAGACAAGGGCATGGACAGTGGAAAAAGGAGCAAAAGCGCCACAGGCGGCGGGTGTTATTCACTCAGATTTTGAGCGTGGGTTTATTCGTGCGGAAACATACCATTTCAATGACCTTATGGAACTGGAAAACGAAAAGAATATTCGTGAACACGGACGTATGAGAGTTGAAGGGAAAGAGTACGTTGTGCAGGACGGCGATATAATGCATTTCCTGTTTAATGTATAACCATGGCATAAAAAAAATGCTGAATACAGAATACTGGACCCAGAATTCAGAATAAAGCACACTACTTAGAGTTGTCGTTTATTTGTTTTTCCATGTTATGTTATTTAAAGAAGTTTTATGTAGGGGTTCAAAATATTGAACCCCTACAAAATGGCATATTCCATTCGCACCCCGCAAGATTGTTTTAGCAACATATATTATTCATTATCAATAGTCTGCCATTGTCTACCACTTATGAACCTTATAAACAATCGGCGGGTAATCAACGACAATATGTCTACAACATTTGCTGCATCTACGATTAAAAGGGCCAGAACTCATAAACAACCTATTACAAGCCAAACAAACACGCTTTTTTTTACCTTTATATATGACAGCCATTAAGATTCTCCCCCATACAAGAAAATAACGTAATGTAAAATAGTCGAGCATTTTGACTATATGTAAAAAGAAAAGGAACTTTTTCTATTTACTTACATTAGCACGTTACATGCCAAACATAACACCTAAATGCCAAAACCACGTTTAGCCGCCATAACCATCTGATGTATAGCAAGATACATCGATTCCATAAAGAAAGACATAGAACCTGTAAACCATCTTATTCTGTGAAGATTGGGGAACCATACCCAATTTTAAATATACTATCCCCAAGGTAAGAATCTTTGATACTGGTATAAAGTTTTTGCTGAATCAATGTATGTTTGGCACTACAGGGCAACGGTATAGTAACGCCTTATCCTTAGCAGTGTACCTTCGGTACAATGCTAAAGAGTAGAAATAGGTTAAAGGTATAAAATATCGAAGAAAGAATACTGAATGTCAGAGTATAAAAATCTTTATGATTCGACATTTTTTTTTTGATATTCAAAACGCATTTAAGGTGAAATACGCTATTAACCTCACTCTTATGTGGTGGTACCGGGTTGGAATATCTGTCCATTTAAGGGACAATAATTTACTAATAAGAACAGTAAAGAAAATGTTATACTTATTGGAGTTTAAAAGTATGTAATGATTAAAGACCTAGAACTGCTACAATGAGAAAACGTGAACGTAAATCTGATTGTAAGATTAGGAATTTTTAGGCACCTTTATATGGGTGTAAGGATATAAATCGAGCAGACATGACAAAAATGAACAATATCCCTGATTGGGAAGAAAAATATCGAGATGAGGAAGCGGAAACAATGCCGTGGTATTACCCTGACCTTGATCCTGATTTTAAAGAAGCGTTGGATAGATTAGAGATGATATCCGGAGATGCTCTTGATATAGGAACTGGACCCGGCACTCAAGCAATAGAATTAGCAAAACGTGGTTTTAAAGTTACCGGAACAGATATCTCTTTTGCCGCAATAGAAAAAGCGAAGGACATAACAATTAATAGCGACCTGAACTTGTCTTTTATGCAGGACGATATCCTTGATTCCAGACTTGACAGACAGTTCGACATTGCTCTTGACCGTGGATGTTCCCATGTTTTCCCACCTGAGAAAATCCCAAATTACGTTTCAGCCCTTAACGGATTGATAAAACCAGGGGGCTACCTACTATTAAAATGTTACAGCCATTTAGAATCAGAAATTATAGGGCCATATTGCTACCGTCCGGAGGACATTGAATATTGCTACAGTTCTGTATTCACAGTCTTATCAATAAAGGATACTATATATTATGGACCATTAGAGCATAAACCAAAAGCACTAATTTCTGTCCTGAAGAAGAGAAATGAAACTTAGGAAGGTGTTGGTTGAACAATAAGGAAGCACAATTTTAGCAACGTTGATAATTTGGTGATTGAAATCTAGGCAAAGACAATGTGAAGATTTATGCAAGATAGATATTTTCGGAATTCCTCACTCCCTAAAATACTATCATTTATTTACAAACATAAGGATTAGCCGTATTTTACTACTTACAAACTTACGGATTGGCCGTATTTTACATTTTTTCTAGTATTCTTTTTGCGAATAGTATTGCCGCCACTACTTACAGCCACCTTTACAGGCAATTCAACAAAAAAAGTAACCCCATTACCGTCACCTTCACTCTTTACATAAATATCGCCTTGGTGTTTACGTACAATACCATACGAGATACTTAATCCCAACCCTGTCCCCACACCAACATCTTTTGTTGTAAAAAAAGGATCAAATATGTTATTTATTATATCTTTTGAGATACCGTACCCTGTATTATGAAAGGAAATCAATACACTATTTCTCTTTCGTTCTGTTTTCACCTCAAAAATCCTGTTACCACCATACTCTCCCAATGCATATTCCGCATTACTAATAATATTAAAGAAAACCTGATTAAGCTGAGCCATATCAACCGCCAAATCCGGAATGCTTAAATCAAAATCTTTTATGATTTTAATCCCTATTGACTGCATGCTGTATAGTTGCATATCAATGGATTGATCCAGCAATTGATTAAGATTTGCAAAGGACGTCACCATTTCACGACCCTCAGCAAAAAGAAGAAGGTCTTGGATTATATTTTTAGCACGGTTAGTATATGAAAGAATTTTCTCAATATTTTCTTTAATTGAATCTGGGAGTCCAGGGGTTGTTTGTATAAGCTGGGCCAGCCCCATTACGCCTGACAAGGGGTTATTAATTTCATGGGCAATCCCTGAAGCCATTTTCTCCACAGTTGCGAGTTTTTCCATGTGTAAAAACTGCTGTTGTGATCTCTCTTCCCCAGTTATATCCCTGAGTACAATAACAGCTCCACTATTCCCATTCTCCCCTCGAACCGGGGAAATAGTCATTGATATTATAATCTTCTTATTAGAGATATCTCTAAATAGCAGTTTGTGTGAAAAACGCTGTTTCTTGTCTTCTAGTATTAACCCTATTGGCACCTTTATATAATAATCACCTAAACATTCAAGTGTCTCCCCTTCACGGTAAACAGATAGATGTCTAAGAAGTCTTTCTGCCGCAGGATTAATGGACTCTATTACACTTTCACGATCAACAACTATTATACCATCAACCATATCCCGCAATATATCAGCACAAATATTTTCTCTTTGCAGTTTTATTAGCATTGCAGTTGATTCCTATTAATATTGTAATAAAGGTATAACTTACATCTAATCCACGTTATCCTTCAGAAAAACTAATAGTTTTGCCTACAGATCAACAAAATTAAATGCAAGATGTTATACAACATTAAATCTACAATACTAAAACTCAGCAAAGCATATGCCAAAGACCTACTTACAACCATACCACCTTAAGGTAAGACACGTTACGACATTTTAGCTAGTCCCAGGTAAAACAACATTGTAGGAAATCTTATACACCATGGAAAAATTTGCAAAATTAATAGACATAAAACCGTAATACCAAACAGTTTTAGCATGTTTGAAATTCCATCCATGGTACGATATAATACCATTCTATTACAGAAAATTCAGATAAAAGCTCAGCGTTGTCCGGTTAGGTATTTGCTTGGCTGATATCGGTGCGAACATCCAGTGCCTAAAATGCCTAAAGTGCCTAAAATGAGCTAAAATTATAGAATGTTATTTATTATTAATAAGAAACAACACTATAAATTTTAGGCACTTTAAGTAATTTAGGCATTTTAGGCAATTCACTACACTATGATGTTGAAAAATATCCATAAATTATGGAACATTATTGCACTGCAAAAGGCTAACCGGACAATTCAGATAAAAGCCCATCTTTATTCCAGCTTCAAGAATATCTTATACTCAGCTGGGGTATAAACGTTCAACTACCAAATTTTTGTATTCTGTTATTAAAAGAATCTACCACATAAATATCATTATTCTCTACTGTAATACCTGACGGGCCGAGAAACTGCCCAATCAACGTACCTTCTCCCGATACCTTTGATATATAATTGCCATCAGCATCAAACTTTTGCACCCTATTGTTCCCTGTATCAGTTACATAAACAAAGTCACTTTCGCTAACCACCACCCCCTGTGGAAAAGCAAATTGCCCATCATCTGATCCGTTACTTCCCCATTGTAAAATAAACTTACCATTCATATTAAATTTCTGAATCCTATGATTTCCCGCATCTACAACATATAAGAACCCGAGCCTGTCACACCCTATTCCACGCGGCGAACAAAATTTCCCTTTCTTGATACCTTTACCACCCCATTGTTTAATAAACTTGCAATTCTTATCAAACTTCTGAACCATGTCATTTGAGTCTGTTACATAAATAAATCCTTTACTATCCACAACAATTTCTTGCGGAAGCAAAAATTGGCCATCCCCGCAACCTTGCCTTCCAAACTTAGATAAAAACTTTCCTTCCGGATCAAACTTCTGCACCCTGTTATTGTTTGTATCCACAACATAGATATCGTTGTTAGCATCCACTGCAAGGCCACATGGAGAATGCAACAACCCATCGTCCTTACCCTTGGCACCCCATTCAAGGATAAATTCCCCATTGGCATCAAACTTTTGCACTCTGTTATTATTTCTGTCAACCACATAAACAAAGACACCCTTCATTGTTCTACTAATAGCCACACCGCACGGTATGGTGAAGTTACCTTTTTCTGTGCCCTCATATCCCCACTTATCTTTTAGAAAAAACGGACCAGAATCATATCCATCCCTTGCAAAAGGCAACGCGGGCTTAATGTCAGGAGCTGTATTACACTCCATGCCATTGACCTTTGATCCAATAATTACATTTCTTGGGCTCACATTTGCATAATTATAGGTTAACTTAAAACTATCACCCGAAATACCAATGCCATCCGGAAGGTTTAGAAGGTTAATTCTTATCCCTGAGAACATATTAACCAGACTATTATACAGTTTATCTGAAAATCCCTTTAGATCTAACAGTTTATTGCTGCCAACGCCAAGTTCAATATTTCCCAAGGTCATATCAAACTTACCATCCTCAGTCAAATCCACATCTGTTTTAATTAACACATTCTTTAGTTCTCCAAACGTTATGTGTTCTATACTCTTTTTTTCTGTGTTGTTTACACTTAACCTTTTTAAAACACCTACACTTTTGTCTTCACTGGCAATTGATTTTAATGATACCACAACATTCATCTTCTCCTGTCCAACCAGCATTTCTGCAGAATCAATACCCACAGAATGAATGGGAACCAAATCCTCATCCAACGTTGCATTGGCAATGGTTTCGGAATCAGAACAGAAGGTTCCTGGAAAAGCAGTAGAGAACTTACAATATGCCTGAAAAATCTTTTTAAAAAGGTTTTCGCTTATCATTACCCCCAATCCATATGGGTAAACAAACTCAGAAACTGTTTTACCGGATATCTCACTATTTTCAACCCCGTCTATATAATAGTTATACTTGACACAAAACGAGTTAGTATTAGGATTTAATTCAATATTCTGAAAATTTGCATTTATTTCTAGTGGCGAAATACGTTTAATGGAATACTCTAATGTAAAGTTTGACATTAAAGAATCAAAGTGCCCATAAATCTTATTAGGTTCAGGTCTATAACTAATTTCATCATGAACCATTGCCGCAGCAGCAGAAGATTTTGCATATACCCGTTTGCTTATGGGATTAACACCTTGAATCGAAATGTTTACTGGATCTTTACCTTTTCGCAAAAGATAAGAGTGGTGTAAGTTAAAAACTTTGCTATCTTTAACATCAAAACCACCAAACAGATAGTTATTTTCGTTAATTTCCAGCTGAAAATAGAGCCCCTCTTTCCGTGCTCTGCTTTTATTGCTGTTAATAGTTAATCGTTGAAGTTCAACAACAGTATCCGCATACGGAAAACTAACTGAAGGCGGTTTTAGTTTTATCTGCGGGGAGACAGATTTCTTAATTGTTGCCTGCATAACCTGACGTACCATCCTCATTGGAACTGCATCGAGAACCCCTCCTTCAACGGCACATATATCAGTACCGTTATAATCAAAACTAAGGGCACCTGCTTTTCCCGGAGAATCTGGGTCACTATATTTAACAAAATATTGATGCGACAATTCTAGTACATAAGGCTTAGTTCCGTTACACAAAGTCCCCGTTCCCCACGCAATCAATGCAAGTTGCCTTTCATCTACAACCCGTGCACAATGGGGCACATGTGAAACAATTTTATCGCATTCTGTCTGAAAGTAGGTTTTAAAGGCGTGTTTATAAGAAGTGGTTATATCGATTATGGAATCTCTGTTTATTACAATCTCCTTTGATGCAGAACTGATAATATCAACCAGCATATCCAAAGAGAATCCCAATATCAAATCGCACTGCCCATTCTGATCCTGGCTTACCATTATAATACTACCATAGGAGTTATATTGTTAATATAGAAACTGGATACTGGATACATTAGGATCTCTTTACTCATTATTTTTGATAGCGGAACAGTTATGAAAAAGAAACATAACCTGGTTGAAGAGGCAAACTTTTCTAGACAGGAATTTAGTTCCTCGTTTCAAAGTTACAATCTCTTCTTCCTATAAGTTTTACTTTATAAAAAGCTTCTTTAAAGATTTTGTAGTTTTTATGGAATACTGGAGTCAGAATAACAGAAGCCAGGAGTTTTAAAGAACATACAATTTTACGATTAATAACATAATGAAATAACTACAAATCTATGCTTAATTCGGAATTCTGACTCCTGAATTCTCTGTTCCACTTTTTGTTGCGGCTTGGCCGCATTACGTTATCTCGAAGTATTTTTTATGCTCCCATTCAGATACCTGAACCCTGTAATCATGCCACTCAATCTCCTTTGATTGCAAAAAGACATCATACGTGTGACTTCCTAATACTCTCTTCATCAGCTCACTATTCTTAAGCTCTTTAATTGACTCGTCAAGGGAACCAGGCAAAGAATCAATGTTTTTATCAGAGAGCTGAGATGCGTCAAATTCATAAACATTCCCTTCTACCGGCGGAGGTACTTCAATGTTACTCTTAATGCCATCTATTCCTGCAGTTAGCATGGAAGCAAGAGCCATATACGGATTACAGCTTGGGTCCGGACAGCGAAGTTCAGCCCTAGTAGCCTGTTCACGGCCGGGAGAGTATCTTGGTATCCTTATAAGCGCAGACCTGTTCTTTTGTGCCCAACATATATACACTGGGGCCTCAAAACCCGGAACAAGCCTTTTATAAGAGTTTACAGTTGGAGCTAATACAGACATCATAGGTTTAATATGTTTCAACTGGCCGGCAACAAACTGTTTGGCCAATTTACTGATCTTATATTCATCATCACCGTCATAAAAAACGTTTTTCCCTGTCTTTATGTCACAAAAACTTTGATGACAATGCATACCGCTTCCGTTTGTTCCAAATAGAGGTTTAGGCATAAACGTAGCATACAAACCATGTTGCTGGGCAATAGACTTCACCGCCTGTTTAAGTGTAATGGCATTATCCGCTGTCTGCATGGCATTGTCGTACTTAAAATCTATCTCGTGCTGTCCTGCAGCAACTTCATGATGGCTCATCTCAATCTCAAGACCCATTGTCTCTAATGCAATAATAATATCGTTTCGTACCCTGCTAGCCATATCTCGCGGTGAAAAATCAAAATACCCCCCCACATCATGAGGCGTTGGTTCAATATGGTGGTTTTCTCTGGGTTTAAATAAGAAAAATTCCAATTCTGGGCCAACATTGAATGTATAACCTAATTCTTCCGCCTCCTTGATAGCCTTTTTCAAGATATATCTTGGGTCTCCTTCAAAAGGAGTCCCGTCTGGCATAAAAACGTCACAAAAAAGCCTTGCGGTTACCGTGTGCTTAGGTTCCCATGGTAAGATTACAAAAGTACCCGGGTCAGGCTTTAAATACATGTCGCTCTCACATATCCTGGTAAACCCGTCAATTGACGACCCGTCAAACCATATTCCCTTTTCCAACACTTCCTTAAGTTTATGTACAGGTATTGTAACAGATTTAATAATTCCGTTAATATCTATAAACTGCAGCACAACAAAAAGCACATTCTCATCTTTTACCACCTCCATTACAGCCGCACTATCCATCTTATTTCGCATAATTTTATACCTTTAGTAACAAAAAAAAAGCAGGAAATAATCTTTAAGGAAACGGAAAATCAAGGACATAACCATTCATTTAACGTTTTAACACATACTTTTTATAGAATCCAATATTTTTATAAACCAGATCTGCCACTAGAAAATTTGGGGCTTCATTTCCGGGATTTGGCTTTAATTCCGTAACATCAAAGCCCACAACCCTCTTTTTCATGTAAACGTTCCGTAAGAAATCCAACACCACATACCAATCCAATCCTCCCGGTACCGGTGTCCCTGTCGCAGGCATTAAAGCAGGATTAAACACATCTACATCGACCGTAATATATACGTTATCGTTCAAGGAATCAATAGCCTTGTCAAACCAATTGCTATTATTATATGTCTCACTGGCCCTAAAAATATTAGTTTCACAATTAGACTGCTTAATATAATTATACTCGTCCTCTGCAACCACCCTCGTTCCAACATGTGTTACCATACAACCACAATCATCTCTAACCCTCCTCATTACACAAGCATGGTTATACTTTGAACCACCATAAGTATCAAAAAGATCCAGATGTGCATCCAGCTGCAGCACAGAGATATCACCAAGTTTTTCATTATACGCTTTAACAACACCCAATGTTATAGAATGCTCTCCACCAATGGCAACTATAAACTTGCCATCTGCAATGAAACTTCTGCAAACGGTATAAACACGTTCAGCAATCCTTTCCGGCACAGAATTAATATCCTCAAGGTTGATAATCCCCGCAGTAGCAACCCCCACATCGTAGATATTTCCATAAACTTCATCAAAGGTCTCAAGGTTCACAGATGCACTTAATACCGCTTCAGGACCGTACTTACCACCACCCAGATATGTGGCCGTTCCGTCATACGGAACACCAACTATAACAACACTGGAATCACTGTAAATTTGTTCATCAGATTTTCTACCATAATCAAAATTGCCAAACCTAATGCACCTACTAGTTAATGATCTAAAGCATTCCTTATCCATCTCACTCTATGTTCAAAAATCGGCAAAAATATCTAATAATTTAGATTAAACTGCCTATTAATAAAAAATGTCTACAAAAATACAGCATACAAAGAATTACGATTTGATATTATATAATATTTATCTGTTCAAAAAAACACCATTACTTTTTAAGTTACTTGACATATCCGTTGTGTTTATTTATATTTTTATATATAAGTATCCATAGAGAGGTAACCTTGCAACCAAAATAGTTGATGCTGGATACATTATTGTCACATAATTATAGAACCTAAGGAGAGGCCCAGAAAGAACTGTTACATTTTGTGTATAGATAAAGTCTATATTTGTTCAAGCTGATTACGCCAAATCGTAGGCATAACATCCGTTATTCCGAGGTCTTATGCGAATGAATATTTGTCAAAGACCACATAACGATAAATGTAAAACAGTGCAGTCATTTATAAATTGTTCCTTAGTACTCGATACTTGTAAATAGTTAAATTTCTAACTTCTTGCCAAGGTACACATTAAAAAAGAGAAAAAGAGAATTAGCATTTAAGGAGATAACTGGATGGAGATGGATGAATTTCTTAAAGAAGACAATGACGACGAAAACTTAGAAGAGGAAGAGGAAGAAGAAAACCTGGAAGAGGAGGAGAAAAAAGAGAAGAAAAAGAGGAGAAGAAGGCGAATAATACTCTTAATCTTCTTTTTGTTATTCGTCGCTGCTGTTATTTTTATTTTTCTCTGTTTTAAACCGCCTAAACCTGGCGATATACCTTCAAACATAACATTTGGTACCACAGAGAACGAAAAGAGTTTTAATATAAAGTATATATCAGACCGTATAGATTTTTTAAAATCCTTTAACTTTTTAAAGCAATCATTAGATTACCAAATAATTACAGAGAGCAAGAATTCATGGATGTCTATCCTTGCAAAATCAGGATCAATTGATGGGATTCACGAAACAGAAAAGAGCATATCCATAAAGATTGACAGATCAAAATTACGTATCGGCAACAATAAGGGAAGAGTTGTTATACAGACGAATGGTGGTGACAAGACTATTAACGTCACTGTTTCCAGAGAAGACGATGTTATAACCATGATAGAAGTGCCTTCAAACGCAGTGTTTATGATTGGTAGTGAATCAACTATTCGATGGGAGGCTACAACCGGAGTAAGCGACTCTGTAAATGTTTATTTATACCTGAACGATTGTGTTATTAAGAATATAGCCAAAAATTATAATTACAGAAGTGACAATACTAGCCCGGGCGAACTGAAATGGACATTGGACAAATCTCTCCTTCCAGGGGGAGAAGGATATACAATCAAAGTAGAAGACGCAAAGAATCATAAAATTTATGGAGAATTGTTTCCGGTTTCAATCAAATATCAAATAACTAAGGTAAGATTTGACAATATTAATGCCGCTCATCAGGCTCCAAGTTCTGTACAATACATGTTTTCCCTCCGGGACCAATACAACAGGGCTGTTATTTTTGACACTGATAATAAAAGTATCTACAACTTAAAGATCTGGGAAAACAAGGAGGAGTTAGATTATCTTGAGAGCAACACCTTTCTCTCCACACAAGACGATTTCCAACTGCAGCTAATGCTGGTACTGGACTTTTCAGCTTCTATGAATGAACATGCAAATGGTGTGGAAACTATGGTTAAAGGAGCGACCTCCCTAATAGACAGTCTTAAAGAGACGCATGAAATTGGAGTAATAGAGTTCCACGGCCCCCAATCTTCACCTAAAATACTTCAGCAGTTTATTACCAACAAAGAAGTGGCCATAAATTCTATAAAAGATTTTACATCAAATGCAATTTATAGCGATTTCTCCATTTGCTGGGACGCTGTATATAAAGGTTTGGAGTTATTCCCAACAGAGCCTGACCCTAAAGTTTTCAGGGCATTGGTGTTCTTGTCTGATGGGTTTGACAACAGCAGCACACACCTCCCGAATGACATTACCTCCCTTGCAAATCAACGAGATATACACATTTATAATATTGGTGTAGGGGATGTACACGAGGAACAGGTTCTTGAAAAGATCTCTAAGAAAACAGGCGGCACATATGTTCATGCTCAAAATATGTGTATCCTGCTGGAGCGTTTTCAGCAAATAATAAGGGACCTTGGAGGCCAATATAGGATTACATATGTTACCCCAAAGAAGCTCAAGGATAATATTTTTACTGTTAAGTGCGAAGCCACATATAACGGAATAAAGAGCATTCCGCCTTTAACAAGAGAGATTGATATCTCGTCAATATACGGAGATACACAGAAAGGCATATTAACATTCACGAGCACATTAAATCCTTATGACAAAAAAGCAGAGATTTTTCTCTGGAGCGAACATGCCCCAAGGTATGTCAATGAATTTCGCTTCAGGTTAAATGGTAAGCATACAGTGTCCGTTGTATCAACAGATGAAGGAGGTTTATGTGGAAATTGGGAAATCATTAATGAAAATAACGGCTGGTACCGACTCGTCTCACCTGACAAGAAGAAGCCAAAGAAGGGGCTGTCATTTGGAAGTAACGGTACTGTGTGCAAAATAACCATAAATGACATTAGCAAAAGTGGCACTACAATTCCATTTAAGCTGGATAATTCGGTTTACACCCTTGGGCAATCATTCTTTGGCGGAAATGATTCTGAAATCGATGCAGAAGGAAACTGGAACACCAATATAATAATAGGAACACACTCAAATAAACAAACCCAGAAAAACAATAATGACGTGCCTGTCACTTCTGTGGCGCAAGAGAAGAGTGATGAAGAGAGTCTACAAGTCACATCTGAGAAAGAGACGACTATCGAAAAGGACGCTCCAGTCACTTCACCTAAAGAAGAGAAGAGTGACAAGAATGACATGCATATCACGTCTCCTAAAGAAGAGAAAATAGAGGGAGAAGAGGAGGAGGAAAAAACAAGTTCCGATCAGATCTAAAAGATTGATTAAAATTAATAGCGACCAATATGAAGGTAAGTGTATATAACGGCTTACACTTTTTGTGCTCACCTTCTGGCTATCTTTACATAAACTTCAATTGTAAAACCTTCACCATCGCTAAGGTAACGCCTCCGGCTTGGCTCAATCTGTTTGAACAAATCTAACCGATATCTGAACACTAAATATGTAAGTTATTTTTACACACTCCTAAATCCATACGAGAAAACAGATGAAAAGAAAAACTAAATTCTTGATATTTATCCCATTAGCCGTCATCTTAATTATATTAGGCAGTGGAATCTTTATAGCAAACTCGTTTATTGGGACAGAAAAGTTTAAGGATATGCTTACAGGAAAAATAAAGGAGCAGCTGGAATCTGATGTTTCTATCGGTGAATGGCATGCAAGCATATTTTCAGGAATTCAGTTTGAAGAGCTGAGCATAGGACAGCCTCCGGGTTTTGGAACTGGAGATCTGGTAAAGGCTGACTACTTTACATTTAAATTTAATTTTTGGGATTTATTAAAAAAGAAAATATCTATTACAGAGGTGGTAATTAGCGAACCACGCATAAACCTTGAGCAAAATGCAAACGGCGAGTGGTTTTTCCAATCAACCTCAGATAGTATTGAAACAGCTCAAACCTTACCCCCCTCATCAAGTAGTAATGACGACGATTCGTCATTAACACACCTACTGCCAGTGTACCTCCTTGGTTTACAGGTAGAAAAATTCACGGTCAAAAACGCAAATTTTGTTGCAAAGGATTACACCGGCAATGTAATCGGTGAACTGAAGAGCTGTAATATTAACGGTAAAGTAAATATACACTCAGATAAGATTGCCGCAGTTATGAACATAATTGCAGGGTCAATTAAAGCACCGGCTGAAGTAACAGGGCTGGATGCTGATTTGGCAATAAGCGATCTTAAGACCGACATAAGAGTTGACAACAATAACGCAGAAATAGAAAACTTATCACTAAATATCTTTGACGGAAAAATAGACGCTAAAATCATTTCGACCAATTATCAAAGTGATAGTCCGGAATTTGATGTTCAAATGACCTTCAAAGAACTTAACCCAAAACCTATCCTTAAGATGGCGGGCCAACCTGCTGATATGATTTCCGGACCGCTTACCAGCAGTCTGAAAGTCAAAATGCAAATCTTATCTGTTGATTCTTTGCAGCAAAACCTGAATTCAATCAAGGAGAATGGCGTTCTTACAAAAATGGACAAAGAGATGCTTCCCTCACTACGCACACTATTAAAGGACATTACCATTGAATCAAACATCAATATTAGCAAAATTGATACAATCAATTTAGAAACGCCAGAAAAGATCAAAATAAACAACCTTAAAACCAACATAAATATCAATAATAGTGGCGTTCAGATAGAAAATTTATCACTGAATATCTTTGACGGAGAGATAGACGCTAAAATCAATTCTACCAATTATTTAAGCAATAGTCCGGAATTTGATATTCAAATGAATCTTAAAGAGCTTAATCCAAAACCAATCCTTGCGATGGCTGGACAGCCTGCGGATATGATTTCCGGACCACTCACCAGCAGCCTGAGTTCCAAAATAGAGATCTTGTCCGTTGATTCTTTAATACAAAATCTTGATCCAATCATGAAGAGCGACATTTTTACAAAAATGGATAAAGAGTTGCTTCCATCACTATACACACTATTAAATGATGTTAACATGGAATCAAACATCAATATCAGCAAAATTGATGCAAATAATATTGGAACTATAAAAGAAATTAAATTAAGCAACATTGATATTCCATTTAAAGTTGCTAAACAGGAGATTTCGGCAAATAATATAAAAATGGACATCTGGGGCGGCAATGTTCAGTTTTCAGTTACATCACGTCTCCATCCGGACACTCCGGACTTTAAGGTCAAGATCATAACGGAAAACTTGGAACAGGAACCGCTTTTCAAGATTGCAGAAACGAACAATGATTACTTACAGGGAACATTTAATACCACAATAGAAATGGAAGGCTCGTTAAAAGATCCACTACCATTTGTACCGGAAAACATCAAAAACCTGAACCTTAAAGGCCACATTTCGGCAAAGGATCTTTCTACAAAGCCTACAGGAACTATAAACACCATAGAAATACCGTTTGATATCAAGAACAACAGGCTTTCCGTAACAGATTCCTTTATTAAAGCCTTTGGCGGGGATATGAACACATCATTAACAGTTGACAATATCTCTAATTACGACACCATTGATTCCGCTTTAATGCCTACATTTGACATTAAATCAAAGATAATGAATTTAAATGCCAGGACACTCTTCGACATAATTATGCAAGACCCTGAAATGATAGGAGGTGAACTCAATGCAGATTTCAAGATGGCTGGAACTGGAAACACCCTATCTAATTTAAACGCGATGGGCTTCTTTGCAATACCATTTATGGATGTTAAGATGATCGACAGCATGGTCAAAAACATCAAAGGGGAGATTAAGATTAAAAATGAGAACGCTACCGTTGAAGATTTCACTGCGGATATTTACAACGGTTCAATACTGGCAAACGGAAGTTATGGACTCTCCACATATGATTTCCGCGGCAAAGTAACCATGGTGGATTTAGATATTTCCAAGGCGCTGGAAGGCCCAGTCAAAGATCTTCCATCTATAAAGAAATTTCTAAACACAACGGAAGTAATGACTGGTACGATTTGCGGAACATCAACCGTTACAGGTAATATAGACCACCCTGAAGAGATGAACGGGGATTATGCATTTAACATTAAAGACGGAGTTATCTCTGGCCACCCCATACAGGCAACGCTCTCTAAGGTAATAGATACACCAGAGATTAATGATATAAGATTCTCTAAGATTGACACAAAAGGCTCTATTAAAGGTATGGAAGTAAAAGTCGATGAGTTCTATTTATCATCTACAGATATAACTGTCAATTGTGAAAACGGAATTGTTGACCTGGAGAAAGAGAAACTTAATATCCCTGTAAACATTGGTTTTTCACCTAAAATAGCTAAAAAGCTTAGAAAACCGGTTAAAGAGATTCAGTACGGACTAACAGAGAAATCAGATGGGATGCAATACCTGCCAACGTTTGCAATAAGTGGAAGCCTTTACAATCCGGATATAAAAAAGGCCCTGGTTGAAGTACTTGTAAAGACCACGGCAAAAGGATTCCTTAAAAAAGAGATATTTAAGTCATTAGGAATGGATGATAAGCAGGCCGCAAATGAAAGCAAAGAAACAGAAGCAGGAGAAGAGGAAGCGTCAACTCAAGGACTAATTGATGACCTTATAAGCGGACAGACAGAGAAAGAGAAAGAAAAAGAAAAAGAGAAAGAGAAGGAGAAGGAGAAAGACAGCAAACAAGAACTATTTGAAGACATACTTGGTAGCTTGCTAGGCGACGAAGAGGAGAATAATGAGGAAAACGAAGAGAAAGGCACTGACGATGAGAAAAAGAAGAAATTGAACCCTAAAAAACTGCTAAATGATATCTTTGGATTTTAGCATGAAAGTTTCCGGAATGAGTTTGCTTAATTTTAAAATCCACATCGTTTATAACCACCAAAAGAACAAATAGACATCTTTCCTGCTTTTTATATATAATAATGCAATTATTGAAACTTTTTACTAATTCTTGTTGTCTAATAACATACAAGGAACACCTTTTGCGCTAAATAGTCTAAACCGAGGGTGGCGATTTTAACAGGTAAAAGATATCTAGTAAAGCAGAAACCATTTTTAAAGGGGGGGGAACTAACAATAGTAAAGAATAACAGTCTATCCTAAATTTTTATAACATATAATTTTTCTAATTTTTCATAGGAGAAAAAGAATGAACAAATTAATTTTAAAGGCCGTATTTGTTGCAGGAATCGCACTAAGTGTACACTCTGTCTCTTTTGCAGATTCAAACGCGGTAAATAAAGACGAACTGCTCAGCATTATTATGAGTTCAATGTCTGAAGAGCAATTTAACGCTATTACAAACCAACTTAATGACATGACGCCACAGGAAAAAGCATTATACAAAATGCAGTTCAAGAAGGCAAAACTGCAATATAAAGTTAAGTGGGCACAGACTAAAACAAAGTGGAGAATTCAAAAGGAGACAGCAAAGGCAGCATTAAATTCTCAGAATTTAACGGAGCAAGAAAAAGCCTTATTACAAGCCAAGGTAAAAGCTGACGTACTAAAAGAATCAATCTCTGAAAACTTGACCCCTCAACAAAAGGCAGAACTTAAGCAAAGGAAAAAAGACGCGCAAAAGAATGTAGAGAAAATACGGGAAAGGATAAAGGAGAGGGTAGAAGAACGTCAACAAAAACATGGAAACTAAATGTTTAGCATTACGTTCCCAGTATTTCTGGGAACGTAATTATTTACCAACATGAAGGCTTATCTACAAGAAAAGGCAAAGAAACTAATCGCTTAATGAAATTAATCAGCAACGGTAGAAAACATAACATCTACCGGAATAAGCACTTCCCACTCGCTACCTGGCAAACGCCACAACAATTGCATAACTGCACCGCCACCACCATCAAAATACTCAACTTTGATGTGATGTAATCCTTTTTTCAGAAATACAGTTCCTGCGACATGCTGCGAAGCATGAAATCCCCCATTTTCAACAACTATTTCCCCATCAATAGTCACAACTGAACCATCGTCTGATTTAGTCGCAATTTGATATGCTCCCGGTTTTTCAATCATAAGATAACCTTCCCACTTAATACTAAAAGGCGACCTGTATGGTTTTGACGAACTACTATAATCAAACGATATAAGTTTATTTTCTACAGTATCCAGAAATGGCTTCCCAAGGAATTCAATATTGTAATACCAGCTCTTATGCAAACCTGGCTTGAGTTCGGCCATTGAAGGTATTTCTATACGCTTCTGAACACTTGTCGCGTTGGGTGACCCAGCATCACTGCCATATACAGCCTCATACAGGCCTTTTTGAATATGCGCAACAAACCACACGCTTGGCCGCATCTCAAAGAGTCTGGTCTTATAACTCCCTTTTAATTTTTTCTCTAATTCTTTCGTCTGATTCTTCCGCGCAAGTATCACGGCTGAACTAGGATTGGAAATCATTTTACCCCAGAATTTTGCATTTTTGAACTCACGTAAATACCATGGTAACGGCCAGTATGAATCACCAACAACATTTATAACCATATCCTTGCCAGCAACATCTGAAAGTTCCTCCAATGTATCAATCAAATTGTAGATATCGCGGCTAGTTTGCACATACACCAATTCATTCCTATCGTCATCATAATCATAAAAATTAAAGATAACTGACTGATAACAGAAAAACCCGAAAATCGATACATATACAATGTAATACAGAATCAGACACCATGCTCTACCAGTAGATTTACAATTGACAACCTCTTCGTTTCGCCGAATATTACCATTTACAAGCAGCTCCTTTGTTGCGCTATCGCCACCGCGTCCAGTCAGTAGGCCGTACATCCCATTTACAAATATCCCTGCAGAGACAGCTAAAGGAATAGTAAAGTTTATAACCAACCAGGGAGTCTTGTAAGGTATCATGGAGTATATAAGAAACATAAAGAAGGACCATAGCCCCACAAATACTGCAAATTTTTGTTTGGTCTTAAATGAGTAAAGAATTCCACAAACACCTAATACTAATATTGGAAGCTCATACTTACGCAATATTGTAAAATAATAGATAAATGGCTTTGCATGTCCCCCGGCACCATGTGTCCCTGTATCAGTCCATATCATAAGTGTTGTTAATATGCCTTTTACACCTTTATAATAGGTGAAAAAAGAGGAATACAAGAGAAAATTAATAAGCACAAAGATCCCTAAGCCAATAAGGATAATATACTTTTTTTGCCAGCACTCCTTTATAAAAGAGATAAAAACTGTTTTAAGATATGGGGCCCGTGTATTTCCTCTCCGGTTACCTTCACCATTTATCCTATACTCTTCCCCTTTATTAAAATAGGTCAAGATCCATTCAAAAATGTACGCACCTGCAAAGGAAATGGTAAAAACCGCAAAAGTTATTATATATGTCTCCTTAACGGTTATAGTAAACGCCATACTAGCTGCAGCAAAATAAATGTACCGTGATTTCCTTGATTCTCCATAAAGAAAAAAAGAGACAACCGTGGCTAATGAGAAAAACACCAGGTATGTTTCATGGATAGTGTCTCTTGCAAAAAAGGAATCGGCAGGAGACACCGCAATCAATAAACCTGACGTTAACAATCCGACCCAACCCAATCTCTTTCTTAATGGGTAAAGCAGCGCGATAACCATAACACCAAACAATGCAGGCAATAACCTAAACGAAAAATCAGACATCCCTAGAATATAAAACGGGATCAATCCTATGTAATAAAGGAAAGGACCATGGTAATTAGCGGGATCGTAATGATAGTGATTTTTATCATACAAGTTGCGAAGAAAGAAGCTGTTAACCCCTTCATCCGAATGAAAAGGCCTGAGATCAATATCCCAGTACCTCATCAACCCCGCAACAACAAGCGGTAAAAAAAAAGCTAAATATATTATTTTATTTTTATTCACGATTATCAGAAAAAATGCCTAAAATGCCTAAAACGCCTAAAATGCCTAAAATGCCTAGCAGATATTAAAGTTTAAGACCATCCAAACAATACAGAGGAAAGAAGAAATAATACCATTTATTTCTCAACCCTAAACTTCTCTACTGGAATCATCTCCATCTCTTCACCTGGCGGTGCCCACATAAGTTCCATCACTGCCCCCCCACCGCCATCAAAGTACTTGATTAATATATTATGAGGTCCTTTGTCTAGAAATATAATTCCCGTTACTGAAGTTGCAGCATGGCTTCCGCCGTTATCTATTACCTGTTTACCATCTATATAAAGCCAGGAACCATCATCAGAAATCAATTTAAATAAGTATTTACCCGTCTTTTCCACATCGAGAACCCCCTGCCAAAGTGTACTAAAAGGGCTTCTAAGGGGCTTATGGCTCTCATTCAGCCAATTAAATGAGATATTAAGCTGCGTTTCTGTATATATTGGATTTCCGGACCAATTAATGTTTTGAAAGTAATGAGCCTTTAAACCATACCCTTTCGAAATCAGATTATTCTCCATTCCACGAACGATCTCATCGCTAACTCTCTTGTTTAAATCATAAACATGATAACTTTCAGTGGATATTATACACGCATAATTCCTATCAAAAAACCTTTTATTTACACCAACATATCTTTCATGGGTGCCAATCGAAGCATAATCCAGCCCATACATCTTTATCAGTTCATGGGTACCGTTACCACCTTTCAACATCTTCTTAATATCCTGTTCCCGTTTTGCGTACCCTTTATACCCATGGCTCCAGATGTGCCCCAGGTAGCCCAGCAATGTTTTCCGTCCTGCCAGGTAAACAGGATGATTAAATGTAGGTGCAGCAAGAAATATTGAATCCGCTTCCGTAAGAGAGATAATTTGCTTTGATAGATTCACTTCGTCCCTGCTAAACTCTTTTATCCTGTGAACCGGCATAAGAGCATATTTAAACAGATCGATACCACCGGCAAGGGTTAGCACAATCATAATAAAAAAAAAAACTACCCTGGTTGCAATCTTATACCGCTTACATTCATACAGATAAACCAAGCCCGCAGATGCAATAGGTATGGACCCCAAGAACCAGTAAATCAGCAATTTTATGTTATCCCATTTAGAAGGAGCAAATAGAAAAAGATTAGAGAATAAAAAAAGTAGAAGAAATACTGCAGAAAAATAGACAAAAATTGGAAAAGAAAATAAATGATTGGCATTTGAAGGAGTTCCGTCAGTGTGCTTCTGGGCTTTATATAGAGCTCCTTCAGCAATTCGTTTCCCAAAAAATATGATAAATAGTAGAGAACCTATATATAGAGGCCAGAACAATCCTGTATTCTTTAACCAAAACCATAGAAAATTCTCATTACCTGCCATCCATCCAAAATGTATCTTAAAAAAACCCTCTTTCACCTGTCCGGAAAAGTATAAAACCTGTGGAAGCGAAAGGATAAATGCCGGAAAGAAGAACAGGAACCATTTACGCCAGTCCCAGAAAAGTATCCCTAATGGAATGGTGACCATAAGCATAGCCATAAAACTATGTGTATGAAAGAATGGAAGTGTGCCCGCAAGGATACCAGCAAAAAGAAACTGACTCCAGGTGGATCTTTCGCTGTTGAAAGAGTCGCATTTAATTGATCGCAAATAAAATAGACGTAACCATAAACTGGTTTTATCGTTATTAGAGCAATTGTTTGCCGCAGTAACAATCATAGACTCTATACCTGTATACAAAATAGAGAAAATAATTATTGTTACTGGAAAACCAAACAGCAATGCCCTTTGTGGAACGTTTAGGCATGTTAATGGAGTAATCCAATGATAATTTAAATCCATTATTTTTGTATAATCTCTTGGTATATTTAAAAGAAACTGACTAAAACCAAGTTGACTGCTTTTAAGATCTTGAAAAAAATAATAAAATCCAAAACCACCTGAGAAGAAAAATATGAAACACCCAGTTAAAGCAGCAACTCTCTTTTTAGTTAATCTATAAACAAAGTAATAGAGAATTCCAAAAAAGGCCATGGTCAACAAAAACCCTGGTACAAAGACAATATCTCTAAAGTCCAAACCAAGTTTTAGAAGTATAGCGGAGAGGAAATCGGCAAGCATCGGGTATGCCAACCGCTCACCGGCATAGATGGGATCCTGTGGAGGTATGTTGTTACCCCATACAAACGACGTGATATATGATAAATGCAGAGGAAGGTCACCATAATTATTTGGCAAGCCAATAAACATATCACCGTCGTTCCAAATTATGGTTCTATAGAACAGACGACAGAAAATTATAGAAAAAGCAGTAAAAATTAAAAAATGAACGATGTAAGAATACCTCTTATTCAGTATCCTATTCTTTAATGCTAAGCTTTCACAAAAAACCAAATCTTTAAACAGCTTATACCTGTATATAAAAATTACTGTACCAATCAGGGAAACAAGTAAAATTGAAGAAAGAATAGATAAAAACCCTAGACCAAAGAACAGAGAAAAAAGATATGTAAACCATGTATAGAGCCCCAACCCGAAAACAAATCCATATACCAATCTTTCTATTATAGATTCTGTATTCAGAAAGGATGTTATAAGGAAGCCGGCTAACGTTGATAAGATTATTATTATGATAACGTAGATCATTTAACTTTTCACTTTTAACTTTTCACTTTTCACTATTCCGTATCAGCAACCCTTATAAGTTCATCAATAGTAGTTAGCCCCTGAACAACTTTTTCAATCCCATTTCGCCACAAAGTAGTTGTTCCGTTGTTAACCGCCTCCTCTGCAATTACACTTGAATCAGCTTTCCCATTAATGAGTTCCCGTATCTTATTATCCACAACAAGAAACTCTGAAATACACATCCTGCCCTTATAACCAGAAAAACTGCATAGTTTGCACCCTTTTTCCCTTGCCCTGTAGAGCATAATATCATCTGCTGATGCAAAAAAACATGATTTCTTCTTTTCAATTGAAGTGTGTTCATCAAACATATCCATATGCTCGTTAATCTGTGCCAATACGTCAGATTCCGGTTTATACTCTTCCCGACAGGTACGACACAATTTCCTCACTAGCCTTTGCGCCAAAACTCCAATAACACTGGAAGATATTAAGTAGTTCTCTATACCCATATCCATTAACCTTGTAAATGAAGAGGCCGCATCATTAGTATGTAATGTTGAAAAAACAAGGTGTCCGGTTAATGCGGATTGTATAGCTATTGCGGCAGTCTCTTTATCCCTAATCTCACCGATAAGTATTACGTCCGGATCATGACGCAAAATGGAACGAAGACCAGCGGCAAATGTAAGCTTTATCTGGGCATTTACCTGTATCTGGTTAACACCTTCAAGGCCATATTCGATAGGGTCTTCAACTGTAATTATTTTTACATCCGGAGACACCTTCTCTTTTAATATTCCGTATAATGTGGTTGTTTTTCCGCTACCTGTAGGCCCTGTAACAAGAATAATACCATTGGAGCGGTTAGACATCTCTCTGAAGTCTTTTAATATATGGCCAGAGAATCCCAAACTCTCCAAATCAAGAGAGATAGATGACCTGTCTAATATCCTCAGTACCACCCCTTCCCCAAAGTTCATTGGGATTATAGAGACACGCAAATCAATCTCCTTACCCGCGACCTTTAACAATATTCTGCCATCCTGCGGCAACCGTTTCTCGGCTATGTTAAGTTTTGCCATAATCTTTAAACGTGAGACAACCGCAGCATATAGATCAGAAGATGGAGGTGGATAATCCCTTAAGACACCATCAATTCTATACCTTAATGATGTCTTTTTCTCAAATATCTCCATATGTATATCACTAGTACCTAATTCAACCGCAGTAGTGAGAATACTACTAACAAGTCTAATTACCGGAGCTTCGGAAGCCATATCCCTCAAATGTTCAATATCATCATCAAGCCCTCCACCTCCGCCCCTCAGATTTCCAAAATCATCCTCTTCATTTTCTTCATCAACTTTATAAACAGTATCTAACGCGAACGTTATCTCTTTCTCCGTACCAACTAAAATATTTACCTGCTTATCCGTGCTTGACCTCAAAATTTCTAATAAATAATTATCTTGTGGATCCGCAATTGCGTAAGTCAAAACATTTTCCACAACTTTAACAGGAAGTACCTTATTGGTAAGCATAAAGTTAACCGGCAGGAAATCGATAACAGGATACTCATCACCATCTTTCTTTTCCCAAATAGGCATATCAAACAGAACCCCTAACGCATCCCTTAAATCTTCTTCAGGGATTATCCCTAAATCAATCAATATCCTTCCGATTTTCTGTCCGCTCTTTTTCTGTACCTCTAACCCACGTTCAAGATCTAACCTGGAAATCTTATTCGATAAACGTAAAATCTCACATATGGATTTCTTGGATTTTGAAACAGCTAATGTATTTGAATGTTCAATCATGAAATTATTTAATAGGTTGATAGGCTATAGGCTATAGGCTGTTGGAAAAGTCTTTAACCTTTAACTTTTCCCTTTAGCCTAAATTTCGCAGTGATTTAATCAAACTACTTAAGACTTTCTCTGTTTCGATAATCTTTAGCTCAAAAATGGATAAATCATTCTGATGCAAGAACCAAAGTCGATTTGCCAAACCTACTTGGTAATGCTACTCCTTTAATGATCCAAAAGCAATACTAAGAAATCTAACGTAATCTGCCTGGTTTTCACGAGCACATCCCTCCACAATGTTAGAAGGAACGGAAACTGCTGCTCGCCGAATCTGAGAAGTTAAACCATATTGCTCCTCTCTCGGAAACTTTGCTGTTATCCGGTAAACTAATAGTGCTACATCGTCTGCCAACTCAAAGGCCCTAAGTTTTGTATGATCACGCATTGTTTTCTCTATATTAAGTAGACAGGCTGAAGGCGAAAGATAAATCAAGCTATTTAAAACATTCTCCGCTTTGAGAACACTTAACGTTTTGCTTCTTCGCCTTCAGCCTTCAGCCTATCCACCTATATATTAAACCTACCAAAAAAAAAGGTGAGCCACTTTCGTGGCTCACCTTTTTAGAAACAACAATTAATCATTAGAAAATATAACTTCTAATAACTACTTACTTCAATAACAACAAACTGCAATAACAACAAACTGCAAGTTATCTTTAATACTCATTAAAGACGAGCAGATGAAGTGTCACTCTGACCACCACCACTAAACTCAACAGATCCACCTATTGAGAATACTGGAACAGTAACATTAAATGTTACCTCACCGTTAGCATCAGTAGTACCTGATGTTTGATCCAGTGAAGGTGCTCTTCCAATATTTGAACTAGCAGTCGCAGTTACAGTAACACCACTAACAGGGTTACCATTACCATCTAATACAGTAACAACTACATCACGAGGCAAGCCTTTTATCAGCCTGTTTGGTGTTGCAGTTAAACTCGCAACAACTACCGGAGTCTCTGTTGGAGTTGGAGTTGGACTCTCTGTTCCTGTTGGAGTTGGAGTCGGACTCTCTGTTCCTGTTGGAGTTGGAGTCGGACTCTCTGTTCCTGTTGGAGTTGGAGTCGGACTTTCTGTTCCTGTTGGAGTTGGAGTCGGACTTTCTGTTCCTGTTGGAGTTGGAGTCGGACTTTCTGTTCCTGTTGGAGTTGGTGTAGTGAAACCTTCATCGTTAACATCTATCTCATCAACACCATCCTTATCATCATCTTTCATCTCATTTCCAGCAAGATCCGTTGGCATATTATCATCAGCATCTTCATCATGGAATAACTTTGTACTTGATGCGTTAGGATCTAAATCAGAAACCAGAGTATAAATCACATGCTGTGATTGTCCAGATGACTCTGTTCTAACTGAATTTGCAGGAATCTGTATACCATCTTCCAATACCACAGGAAGTTGATCCCTTAAGACAACAAGATTCATACCTTCACTATACCATGCGGTAACCTCATTTGGCTGAGGACCAAACATTGCAGCTTCAAGTGTAGGCTCTGAATTATCAACAGCAATTGGATCAGACATTATAGCGTCTAAGTCTTCCCAATCACTTACAGATCCAGGTAAATCATCAGTTGTGGCATCAAGGAATGCACAAAGAAGTTTCACTTCATCTCCGTCTTCCAACCTTGACGCTGTCAATGTTAACTCACCTTCGTAACGTCCAGACGGTGAAAGCTTTTCAACCAGACCAATATCTCCACCTTGAAACGGATCATTTATAGGAGAGTTAAAGTCAATTCCTAAAGGTTTGTCAGCATCCGCTTTGTAAACTGCCAAGACAAATAGATCAGAGTCAATACCAGTTTGATTAGCATCAAGTTTTATGTCAATCTTAGAATTGGTTTCTGATACAGCAGTATTTCCCTCAACAGTAGGCTCTATAGAAGCAGCGCTTTTTGTTGGTTTATTTTCTGCATCGGTGTCAACTGTACCGATTGTAACAAAACCTGTTCCTCTTTCGATTGGATTAAACTTCGCATCACCAGGCACCTCAGTCGGATCACCAGCTTGAACCTGAATGTTTAATGTATCATTTGGTTCAAGAAGAGATTCAGTCTTTATAGTAACCATGGTTCTTGTTTCACTATCCAACGAAACGCTGTCCGCATCTATACCGCCAATTCTCCAATTAGATTCATCTTCAACTTCATCTGGATCTAATGGTTCATCAAAGGTTAATTTAACGGTTTCCCTATCTATCTGTTTTGGTTTATTATCACCACTAGTAATCAAAGAAGGACTTTTTCTATCAATAGTTAACTCATCAAATCCTGTTTTACTAACAAATCCATCAGCGCTAACCATTATCTTTATACCCTCTACATCACCATCTCCGATAACCATTCCTGCATCAGCAAGAGGTCTTATACCGTCCAAGTCACCAACGGAGCTAAACGATGAAGTTCCAGCTAGACCAAACTTAACAATAACATCTATTTCTCCACCATTATCTTCACCATCAATGCACAGAATATCTCTATTTAACAACAGAGCGTCTTCTGCAGTTACTCCATCACCTTTTGCCCCACCAACAGTGTTTTCGCCATGTTCATTCAGCAACTCTCCAGATTTTCCTGAAATAACAACACTAACGTGATCCAGGTCAAGAGGAGAAGCCATATCAGCGTCATCACTAGCAACAATCATCAATTTTAGTGGTTGACCAGCAGTTGAGGTAATTTTTGCAGTTACTTTATTTACATTTTCGTCAAAAGCCTCATGATTAGTTCCAGCCATGTCGCTATCAACTGTAACTGTAGGAGTTTCAGTATTTTCTTTACTGATAACTACCATCTTTACTATATTATCTACAGCAGCAGTAACGCCAGACCTATCGTCTTCATTCTCAACTAAATCTACTGCGTTGTAATGAACATTAGGGTTCTGATCAAAATCAACAGATGTGCTTGTAGTAAGTGTTACCTTCTTTGGATCATCATCATCAACTTCAGCAGCAGTTACAGTTACAGCACCACTATCACCTTTATCATCAAAAACTTTAAACTGAGAACCATCAGGATTTACTTCACCCGTACCGGTTCCTTCATCTACACCAGCCTTCAATGTTAGAATAATAGAGGTAGAACTATCTTCTACTGCAGTTACGATATCAGGACGATTAAGCAAACTAATACCTGAAAAAGTTGATGTTTCCGAATTACTGTTTCCACCGTTAGTAGTCACAGATAACTTAAGATCATTATTCTCTGTCATTGCCTTTATAGTATCATCTTCAGGGCAAATACAGATCTGTTCAGATAAAGTTGTGCTACCAATATTAATAGATCCAGCGTTGGCACCAGCAGTCAATGATGTAACATTGATCTTTATCTCTGTATCATCATTAGTTAAAAACTCGGAAGTAAGATTACCACCTGATGCAATATTTGTTCCAGTAGGAGATTCAAATACACCATTAGTAAATGTAACTTTAACACCGGTAATATTTGTAAACTTTAACCCACTTGGTGCATTAATTGAAATAGCAGAACCAGCAGCAAGGTCAGCTCCATCATCCCATGAAACTGATACTGCTCTGCTTAATTTTCCAGTCTCACCTAATGGCGGATTAGGCACATCAGCCTGACCATTGGATGTTACTGCCGGATCAACTGTATCAGTTTTCGCAAACAGGCCTTCACTATACAGACCATTTACTGCGAAAGATACAACGATCGCTAAACACAAAAACATAGAATTTTTCCTAAAAAATTCTTTCATACTCTAATCTCCTTTTTTAATTATCAAAATTAAATAAGATTTATTTGTTAAAAAAAGGTGTTTCATTATAAATCCCCGGCAAATATTAAAGAAAAATATATAATTTAGATTTCTAATACTTTACCATACTTGCCATCAAAACCTATTAATTCTTTTTTAGTTTAAGCCCACCTCCTTTACCGTATTAAAGGTTCCTGATGAGGGATAGGAATTATCATCCCGAGGATTTACTTCGCCTCACCCTTTAAATATCAATCAATAAAACCGTATAAAAAAACAACTTTTTTACATAAAACCACAAATAATTGGTACTCTTTATGGTAATTGCAAGTAACAATTCTGCACAAAAACAATTATAAAAACGCAGAACAAATCATAAACATTTCAAAACATATCATATAAGGCTATAACAGTCAAGAAAAAAAGGTGTTAAGTTAATAATATAGATGTTATAAGAAACTTAAATTAACAATCTTAATATACAAAGAAATATTAGGTTATTAAAATATAGCACTAAAATATTTACCCATTGTTCTCAGTACTACAAAACCCATTAAGAGTGCAATCAGAGCTATAACACTTTAAACTTTACATGGCGTCAGATAACTTAATAACTGCAAATACGTCACATTCAGTTTTCTACACATAACTTCTTCTTCATTCGCCATATTAATAGACATTGAACCGCTACAAAAAATAGCCACGCCTGAGTAAGACAGACAAAACCGATAATCCCTATTAAAAGTTTACCAAGATAAGAGTTGTTCCACGTTTCAAGAAGGCTAGTTAGATACTCTTTAGGTTTCTTTAATTTCGGCATAGTAAGAATATTTTTAAACTTTGTTGGGGAAAAATTTTTCAAACTTGATCTTTTCTCCCCAGAAAGTGACTTTATTGATGCTCCTCTTTTAGTCGTTGCACTACTCTGCTTTTGTTCCTTATCTCTCTTTCTTGATGATTTTCTCTCTTTTTTTCCTGTTGAAGCAACTGCGCCAGTCGTCTTACCACCCTGCCCAGATTTTAATTCTCGATAAGCAGCAAATTCTTCATCGGCCTTATCCGTTTTTTTCAAAGCACTATAGGTCGTTCCTAAACCATAGTGAGCATTTGCAAATGCAGGATTGATCTTAATAGCACTTTTGTAACCATCAACCGCCTTTTCATACATCTGTTTACGGTAATAACAATTACCAAGCCCATAATGGGCATTCTCGTTGTCCTTATCAAACTTCAATGAGCTCTCAAGCTCCTCTATCGCTTTATCGTATTCACCCTTTTTATAATAATCATACCCCTGATTATAGTGAACTATTGCCTGATCAAGGTCTGCAGCAACAACAGATGACACAAACAATAGAAGCATTGCAACAGAGATGAGGTAAAAAAACAACTTAGAACAGGAGGACAGATCAAAAACGGTATCTTTAAACCTTATACCATCCATAATATTTATCCATTTAGAACTATTGATTTTTTAAAATAAGAGGAGAAATAACCTATAAGTAATTCTATTATATTACACAAAATTGTATTTAGCGCTTTTAAAAAAAATAATATTTTAGATCTATTACGAGTCGAGAAAAATCCTTTTTATTCCATGTGCAATGTTTAAATATGCAGAATTTAATCTGGAAACCGGTTAAATTATCCTGCATTCCGACCACAGACTGCAAGTTTATAGACAACTACTCAAAATCTAACACTTCGCTTAAATTTAATAAAAAAAAGCAGAGATATTATGAAGACCCCAATACTAATATTTTGCGAAATCGTAAGAGAATCAAAAAGATCTGGATTATCATCCCTTAAAAATTCAATTAAAAACCTATAAACAGAATAGATTATGCAAAAAAGAAGAAAAATCTCTCCATCTTTTTTACGGTATTTCCAAAAATAATTTAAGGTAAAAAATATTATTATACATGATAAAAAAGCATAAATTTGCGTCGGGTGAACCGGCAGGGAAACCTTTTCCATTAATCCTACTAAGCCATGCTCATAATGGTGCAAGAAGACCGGACTTCCAATCACCATACCAGTCGTATCCAAAGTACGTGGAAATCGTATGGCACAAAACAAACCAGAATCTACAGGATCACCAAAACAACACCCATTTAAAAAGCATCCAATTCTTCCGAATGCAAGCCCTAAGACCAACGAAATAGATATAATATCAATTATTTTTAGAAAAGGAAGCT
The DNA here is from genome assembly GCA_021777055.1 of Candidatus Anammoxibacter sp. Lineage (GTDB taxonomy): Bacteria > Planctomycetota > Brocadiia > Brocadiales > Anammoxibacteraceae > Anammoxibacter_A. Next base: position 38,537 of record JAIQZO010000042.1, read on the forward strand.
TCTTTATCTTTGCAAATAATAAAAAAGTTCCGCATGCCGCAATTAATCCCCCATAAAAGACTAGCCCACCCTCATATACCTTGAATACATCAACTAAATTATTTTTATACTCTCCAAAATTAAGGATTACATAAAAAATACGAGCCCCTATAATCCCTGAACACAAAACATATATACCAAGATCACTAATTGAATTAGGGTCAATTCCCTCTTTCTTTGCTTTGCCTCGTGCCACCCAGATTGCAAAAAAAAAGCCTACGGCCATCATAAAACCATATGAATGAACCGGAATCGAATTGTTTGTAAATGGTATTGGTATAGTAAAAAGTGTTGGATACATTAACCTCTATTTTTAAACAATGGGCTTTTACCCTAAATTAGTACTTTCGGGGGCCTTTAGCTAGCATATTAAAACAAGATCTATAAACTTAATCGTAAACAGACTCTTAATCCAAATAGTACGAGTATGATTACGGTTACGATTATAGCGTTTTCTAACGGATAACAGATATTATTTGCCGCTAAAAGGGTACAACTATTTATGGGTATATAAATAAAAACAAATACCATAAACTATTAGACCCTTATTTGCCTAAAAAAGTTCCTTAGAAATTTGGTTTTGCTCATTAACAATAACGATTTTAGGTTTCCAGCCAATGGCCTTTTCCTTCTCTAGTGTACAATAAGATATTATTATTACCTTATCACCAGGTTCCGCAAGCCTCGCCGCCGCACCATTCAAACATATAACACCCGAATTAGATGCCCCTTCTATAGTATAAGTTTCCATCCGAGCGCCATTATTTAAGTTTAATACATGCACTCGTTCGTACGGCAGAATATCGACAGCATCCATCAGAGCTTTGTCAACAGTAATGCTGCCTTCGTAAAACAATTCAGTTGCAGTAACTACTGCAGGCTGAATCTTAGATTTGCACATTTCTATAAACATTTTAATACTGTATCAAAAATATTAACTTTAAAAACTTATTAATAAGTCTTTATTATATAGACTAACCCTAAACAATACACTCCGCAAAAGAGCAGTTATCTATTAACCTGGTTTCGCCTACCCATATCGCCATTGCAAGTAGTGCAGATTCGTCAATAAATGGTACATCTAAGAGCGTATCCCTATTAACAACGGAGACATAATCTACTTTTTTAACACTTTTTTTCGCATTAATAATACGTAGGCAACTTTTCTTTATCGAAGTTGCGTCAGTTACTCCTGAGGCAACTAACATCTTTGCATTTTTAATTGCCTCAAAAAGGCATAGCGCATCGCCCCTTTCCAACCCACTTAACCGTACATTTCTTGAACTTAAAGCAAGCCCATCATCAGCTCGTACAGTAGGCAATACGGCAATCTTCACATCCATACCTAAGTCTTTAACCAATCTCGTCACTATAACAGCTTGTTGAAAATCTTTTTCCCCAAAATATGCAATTTCTGGCTTTACGATATTAAAAAGTTTTACAACTACAGTTGAAACCCCCTTAAAATGACCAGAACGATTAGATCCACATAAATTCTGAGGTAAACCTTCTGTATCCACAAATGTACAAAATCCTGAAGGATACATTTCGTTTACGGTTGGCTTAAAAACCACACTGACCCCTATTTTTTTTGCTATTTCAAGATCCCTTAATATGTCAGCAGGATAGGCCAGAAGATCTTTTTTTTCATCAAATTGGATAGGATTAATAAATATGCTCACAACAACATAGTCATTATATTTTGCCGCCTCTTTTATTAAACTTAAATGCCCGTCATGTAATGCCCCCATCGTGGGAACAAACCCAATACTCTTATTTTCAACATGAAGACTCCGACTGATATGTTTCATTTCTTCAACAACGGAAACTATTTTCATATAAAGAGAGAGCCGGACTGGAAGTTCTTATAATTAAAAGAAGTTTAATTGAAGTGGGTAAAGGTTTCTTATATAAAAACCTTTACAACAATAACTCTAACTAGCAAGATCAATTTGAAACAATTGAACATCATAAATCCTCTATTTACCTACGCCCTCTTCGTTTACCCATACAAGGTTTCTTACCGTGATTAGCTTTACTTTTTCTCCATCCAAGTTTCTTTCTTTTAGTTTCACCTTTTGCCATTAATTTATTCCCCTATAACAAGATATGTAATTATTTCACCAAAAATAACCTAAAATTTAGCAACCAACACAAAATTTAAAGATCATCCTTATCAAAGTCACTATTATTTTTCTTTAAATAAGGTTCCTTTAAATTAGTTCTATCAAATGTACTCTCTTTTTCAACTTCGTTTTCTATCCCCTTAATGCCTTTTTTAAATTCCACTATTCCTTTTCCCATGGACTTCATAACTTCTGGAAGCCTACGACCAAATATTAAAAGGGCGACTATTAAAATAATAATCCATTCAATTCCACCTGGCATACCAAACATTTTAAACTCCTAAGAATTTTCGTAGGAAATAACGTATAGTTTTTTTAAAATTTTAACATAATTACATGTAATGTCAATTGAATAAGAGTTATAGTACAACTAGTAGATTTATAATTAATGGGTAGAAAAATAAATTGCCCCAGATACTTAAAAATTAAATCTAATTTATTATACAAAGGAATTTGTTCATTCTCAAATTTAAAATCTATCTCAGTTTCTTTACAAGAATTATAAAAATTCTTGTTCCTTTCGTATAAATAAGTTAATTTATATGACTTTTAGAAATTCAAAATCTATATTAAAAAGATGTTAAAATAATAAAATAAATATTCATAAAAACCATAACACCCATCTATTATTATTGATATAAGAATTACGATAATAATTCAGCAATAAACATTTTCTAACGTCCTACCAAATTTATAACTATATTAAAGAGTAAACAATACTAATATAAGTTACCGAAACAAAAATGAATATTTGTAATTTATTTTAAATTTGATTTACTTCTTTTTTAATCTTAGATGAATTAATAATTAAGATTTTTTTTATTTTCTATTGATCATCTATTATAACATTGAACATAGAACGCTCTTTTTAAAAGAGCCACTATCAAATTTATAACAAAAAAAGAAGAATAAATTCATCAGAATATATATTTATACAATTCTGTGCATGTAGAAGATGCTAAATGTTATTTATTACATAAGATTTAAAAAACCTTCATTTTTAAATATATTAAAGGAACTAAATGAATAAATCATTTATAAAAGATTTGAAAATAGGGAACAGAGTAGAACAAATTTTATTGGTTCAAAAAAGTGACATAAGGAAAACAAAGACAGGATCACTTTATATAACTGCTCAATTATCTGACAGATCAGGAGTAATTGAAGCTAGACTTTGGAACGCAACAAAAGAACAAATCGATTCCTTTGAAAATAATGATATTTTAAATATTAAAGGAAGGCTTGAATCTTTTCAGAATAATCTCCAGATAATTATTGAATCCTTTTCTCCTGTTGATATGTCTGAGGTTAATATGGGCACTTTATTACCAAGCACTGAGAAAAATATACCTGAAATGTTAGAGGATCTTAAGAAGATTCTATATTCTGTAGAGGATAGGAATTTAATTAATCTATTCAAACTCTTCATGGAGGATGTGAGTTTTTGTAAGAGCCTCTGTAGCGCCCCTGCAGCAGTACAGTTCCATCACGCCTACCTTGGCGGCTTATTGGAACATACTGTATCATTACTTAAGCTAGCAGGGTCAATATTAGGACACTACCCAATGATTAATAAAGATATTCTATTTGCTGGTATTTTTTTCCATGACATAGGAAAAATCGAAGAATTGTCATATACAAAAGCCTTTAAATACACAGACGAGGGGCAACTATTGGGTCATTTAATTACAGGAATAAAGATATTAAATATTAATGTAAAAAAATTACCAGATTTTCCACAGAAGTTATTAACTATTATAGAACATTTAATTCTAAGTCATCATGGTTCATATGAATGGGGATCGCCGAAATTACCAATGACTATAGAATCAATAGCACTACATTACCTAGACAATTTTGATGCTAAGATTTTTGCTTTTAACAAAGCTATTGAAGAGGATAAAAACGAAAATAGCGATTGGACTGAATACAACAGGATGTTTGAAAGAAAACTATACAAGATAAGTAACTCTTTGTAGTTTCTAATGAAATCTAAAAAATAAACAAAAAAAAAGCATATAATATTTGAAAAACCCAAATAATTATATGCTTTTATATAACTTAATTTATTAACCTGTAACCTATTGTAGTATTAATATTGATCTTTCAGCTATATTAATTAGATTTGAAGGAAATAATCCTAATTGAAATGTACCCCATAAAGTCAGCAATAAAACTAAAATTAAATATGGAGAAAAACAAAGCTGACCAAAGTCTCTGTTAGGTTTTTTCATATACATAAAAACAGTTACGCGTAAATAATAGTAAACTGATATAACACTATTTATTACACCAATAACCGCCAATACAACAAATCCTGATTTCATAGCGGAACTAAAGATATAAAACTTTCCTACAAATCCTGCTAGTGGAGGAATACCAGCCATTGATAATAGGAATATTGTCATAACAATAGCCAACAATGGATGCTTAAAACCTAACCCTGCATAATCTTCAAGTTCAGTGTTTTCCTCTCCTTTTCTACCTAATAATATTATTATTGAAAAGGCTCCTATGTTCATCAAGCCATAAGCAACAACATAAAATAATACACTAGCCATTGCCATATTATTACATGCAACTAATGCTACAATTATATAACCAGCATGTGCAATACTAGAATACGCTAGCATTCTTTTTACACTATTCTGTTTTATAGCTATTAAGTTACCAACGGTCATTGTTAAAACAGCCAATATCCACAATATTTTAACCCAGTGTAGATCTAACTCTTTGAAAGAGACTAAAAAGACTCTAAAGAAAATAGCAAATCCAGCCGCTTTTGGTCCAGCTGCAAAAAAAGCAGTTATAGGAGTTGGTGCCCCCTCATAAACATCAGGAACCCAACTGTGAAAAGGGACTGTTGCAACCTTAAAACCAAAACCAAATATGAGAAAAATCATACCTAGTAATAGCATAGGGTCAGTCAAAATCTTACTACCATCAGCTTTTAATATAGACGCTATCTCTTGAAGATCAAAACTACCAGTAGCACCGTAAACTAATACAATACCAAATAGTAAAAATCCTGTAATAAACGCACCTAAAATAAAATACTTAAGAGCCGCTTCAACTGATTTTTCATTATCACGTTTAAAACCTGCCAATATATATAATGATATTGATAAAACTTCAAGTCCTAAGAATATCATTAAAAGATTACCACCAGCGGTCATAATCATCATACCAACAGTCGCAAACATTATTAAGCAGTAATATTCACCGAAATTTATATCTTCCTGTTTTATATAACTTTCAGAAAGAAGTATCACTAAAGCAGAACAAGCTAAAATTACAACATTAAAAAATATTGAGAAATTATCTACAATATACGCTCCATTAAAGGAAACAGAATTATTATCAAACTGTTTAATAGTTAAAATAGCCGCAGCTACTATACCCAAGAAACTTACATAATAATAGAGACTTTTTGATGCCTTATTAGGTATTAATCCTATCAATAATACCAGTATTGCGGCTATGCTTAAAACCAATATAGGAGCAATACTCTTTAAATCTATTTGTGGTAATATAATTTCCATAATGTTATTTTTTTATGTAATTTAATTTATTTTACTTTGCTTATATTTCTTAAAATATTAATTAACTAAAGGAAACTCTGGAAAATGATCTTCATTTACACTAATAACTTCTTTTTTGTTATCTTCTTTTATTACTGATTTAGTTTTATTATTCATCTGTTCAATCAAGTGGTTTACAGATGGTTCTAATACATTAAGGAACGGTTTAGGATATATTCCTAACCAGAAAACAAGAATTATTAATGGTATAAGATAGGCATATTCCCTCTTTGACACATCTTTTAAGTTTTCGTTCTCAGGGTTATCTAGTTTATTAAACATTACTCGCTGGAACATCCATAACATATAACATGCCGCCAATATGACACCAGTCGCAGCTAATACAGCATATAAAATATTAACCTTAAATACACCTAACAAAATCAGAAATTCACCAACAAAACCATTCAAACCCGGTAATCCAATTGAAGAGAGTGCAATAACAAGAAACAAACCACAAAATATTGGCATTTTCTTAGTAATTCCACCAAACTCAGAAATTAACCTTGTATGCCTTCTCTCATATATCATTCCAACAGCAAGGAATAATGCGCCAGTACTAATTCCATGATTAATCATTTGTAAAAGGCTACCTTCAATACCCTGCTGATTAAATGCAAACATACCAAGCATTACAAAACCTAAATGGCTAACACTAGAATATGCAACCAACTTCTTAAGATCATCCTGTACCATCGCTACTAATGCACCATATATTATTCCAATAATTGCAAGCCATGAAACTATAGGTACAAATTGATGACACGCATCAGGAAACATCGGTAAACAAAATCTTAGAAACCCATAAGTACCCATTTTCAATAAAACACCTGCCAGTATAACACTTCCTGCGGTAGGCGCTTCAACGTGAGCATCAGGCAACCATGTATGAAAAGGAAACATTGGTACCTTAATAGCAAATGCAAAAAAGAAAGCTAGGAACATCCAGAACTGAATATTCAATGGTATATTCAAATCCGATAGCTTTGTAATGTCAAAAGTATATTCCCCTGTTACTTTACCATTTAAATAATAAAGGCCAATTATTGCAAGCAACATTAATACACTGCCAGCCATGGTATAAATAAAAAATTTCATGGCTGCATATATTCTTCTTGGACCTCCCCATACACCGATTAAGAGGTACATAGGTATTAACATAACTTCCCAGAATACATAAAACAAGAAGAAGTCTAAGGAGATAAACACTCCTAACATTCCTACTTCCAGGAATAACAGAGCAATCATATACTCTTTTATTCTCTCTTTTATACTCCAAGATGCAAGTATACATATTGGGGTTAAAAACGTTGTCAATAAAAAGAGTAATATACTTATTCCATCAATACCAACATGGTAATTTATCCCAAATGATTCAATCCATGGTATATTCTGAACAAACTGATATTCAAATGAGCTAGCATCAAAATTAAAAAAAAGATGTAATGATAGAAAAAAAGTAACTATCGAATTGATAAGAGCAGATTTTTTTATTTTATCTTCATTATTACCATTAATAAGTAATAATCTAAGGGTTCCTATTAAAGGTGTAAAGGTAATAATTGTTAAAATTATTGCATTCATTAACGAGCTCCTATACTTATACTCTAATCACAGCTTGTATATATTTTATATAAATATGATTTAGAAAAATATTGTAAAAAGAATTATCAATATACCACCAAAAACCATTAAAAAGGCATAATTTCGAACAAACCCTGTCTGTATAATCTTTAGAATAGATGCATCTATTTCTACAGCCTTTGCAGTACCATTGACTATTCCATCAACTAATCTAGCGTCAAATATTTTCCATAAAAATACTGAAAACTTTTTAATCGGATTTACAATAAAGATATCATAAATCTCATCTACATAAAATTTATTGTATATGATTTTATAAAATAATTTAAACCTATTAGCAACTTTACCAGGTAACTTTGGAGAGACAATATACATCAAAAAGGCTAATAAAATTCCAGCAATAGCTATACCAGTAGATATCCCCATCATTTTATATACTAAACTCATATCATGGCCACCAGCGCTACCTTCAGCTATAGCATGGCTTAATTCATGTCCATGTCCACCAAATACAGGTTCAAGAAAAGTACTTATAACACTCAACTTTGGTAATCCTACAAAACCACCTACAATTGATAAAAAGGCTAGCATCAACAGTGGAAACACCATTTTCATTGGAGATTCATGAACATGTTCTTCTACATGCTTATCCATTCTTGATTTACCAAAGAATGTCATAAAGACTAATCTAAACATATAAAACGCAGTCATAAAGGCAGCAACAGCACCTATTACCCAATATAATTTATTCCCTTTAACTAATGCTTCAAAAAGTATTTCATCCTTACTGAAAAACCCTGCAAATGGAGGAATACCAGCAATCGCTAATGTACCAATCATAAAGGTTAAATATGTCTTCGGCATGTAAGATTTAAGTCCACCCATTTTTCTCATATCTTGCTCACCACTTAAAGCATGTATCACACTACCAGATCCTAAAAATAACAATGCCTTAAAAAAAGCGTGAGTCATTAGATGGAATACTGCAGCAACATGTGCCCCTACCCCACAAGCTAAAAACATATATCCTAACTGGCTTACTGTTGAATAAGCGAGTACTCTCTTAATATCATTTTGTAATAGGCCAATAATTGCAGCAAATAAGGCAGTTGCAGCACCAACAACAGCAACCACTGTCATCGACACAGGTGCCATCATAAAAAGTGTAGAACATCGAGAAACCATATATACACCCGCAGTTACCATAGTAGCCGCATGTATTAATGCACTAACTGGAGTTGGACCCTCCATGGCATCTGGTAACCATGTATATAATGGAAGCTGAGCAGATTTTCCCACGGCACCAACAAAAAGTAACAATGTAATCATAGTTACTATTGTACCACTAGGTATTAAAGCATCATGTGCAGAGTTAAAAACCTCTGAGAAATTAATTGTTCCGAATGTAACGAAAATCAATAAAATAGCCAATATAAATCCAAAATCACCTACCCTATTTACAACAAACGCCTTCTTTCCGGCATCCGCAGCTGACTTTTTTTCATACCAAAATCCTATAAGCAAGTATGAACACAAGCCTACACCTTCCCAACCAACAAACATCAAAAGAAAATTATCGGCCAATACTAATATTAACATTGATAATGAGAAAAGATTAAGATATGAAAAATATCTTGAAAAACCTTCATCATCATGCATATAAGCTATGGAATAAACATGTATTAAAAAACCAACACCTGTGACAACAAGGATCATTATTGTTGATAAAGGATCAATTTGAAGACTCGCAAAAGCCATAAAATCACCTGCATTTATCCAGGTAAAAAGATTATCCTCTATAAGTCTATTTTCAGGTGCAAGTTTAATCAGGCTTAAAAATATTAATATTGCACAAAAAAACGAAAGCCCTATAAGGGAGCATGCAATAAATCCTGAAGTCTTTTTAGTTAGTCTTTTACCAAATAGCATATTTATTGCAGCACCAATAGCTGGAAACAATAAAACTAGCCAAACATGATTTAACATGTAATAATTTCTCCGTAAATAAACAACTTATTAATAAATAATAATAAATTTAAAATTATAATATTACCACTTCATTATATTTAACTCATCGACATTAACAGATGCTCTACGTCTATACAATGCAATTATAATTGCTAAACCTACACCAGCTTCAGCAGCTGCAACAGTCATAATAAAGAAAACAAATAATTGTCCATCCATTGAATTCAAATGTTTAGATAATGCTACAAAAGAGACATTTACTGCATTAAGCATCAATTCTATAGACATAAATATAATTATTGCATTACGTCGTGTCAAAACACCTACAACACCAATTGAAAATAATATAGCACTTAATATTAGAAAGTGAGTTATTGGTACAATCATTGTAATTCCTTAAAATAAAATTATTGCTCTATTTTCTTTTTTGCCAATACAATTGTTCCAATTATAGCAGCAAATAACAAAATAGAAGTTATTTCAAACGGTAATAAAAAATCTGTAAATAATAATTTTCCAACTAGTTGAGTATTGCCTATATTATTAATTATTTCTGTAGTATATATACCTGTTTTACCACCAAAATAAGAAGATTTTATTACCAGAACCAGAATAACAAATAAGGTTCCCCCTAAAAGAATAGAACTCTTCTTTTGAATAAATAGTCTATCTCTACCTTCTTCACCAGCATTATCTTTACCTAAATCCAAGAGCATAATTACAAATAAAAACAATACCATTATTGCACCTGCATATACTATTATTTGTACCGCTGCTAAGAATTGTGCGTTTAACAATAAAAATACTATAGAGATGGACACTAGAGTCACAATCAATGATATTACACTATATATTGGATTCTTTTGTATAATTACACTTACAGCTGAAATTACAGCTATAGAGGCCACTAAATAAAATAATATAGTCTCTGTAAATTCCACTACATTTAAAAGTATACCAATAATAGCGACTATAAATCCTAATATTCCAGAAACTATTACCGTCATAAATTAAATCCTCTTTTGATTTCAAAAATCATAATTATTAAAGTTTTATAAACTATTTATTTATTTTTAATTGGAATTAACAATTTATCTTTTGTGAAAATCTTTTCACCCTCATCTTCCATTGCCAATTCATATGCACCTGACAGATGTATAGCATTTACAGGGCAGGCTTCTTCACAATAACCACAAAAAATACACCTTAACATATCAATTTCATATACTTCTGCTTTTCTTTCCCCTTCTTCATTCTCTATACCATTTATCTTGATACAATCAGAAGGGCAAGCTTTTGCACAAAGACCACACGCAACACATTTTTCTACTTCATTATTATCTCTTAAATGTTCATGTAAACCTCTATACCTTGGACTAATTTGACATTTTTCATCCGGATACTGAACAGTTACGATTTTAAGGGGATTTAAAAAATGCCTTAAAGTTATGGCTAATCCCTTAATTAAAGGTGTTATCATAAGTTCTACCTAGTTTAATTTTATTAAAGTACTTAAGTTTGATATTGTTTTTTTAATTATATAGTAATTTATTTCTGTAACAATACCATTACAACAGCTGTTATAATTATATTAACTAATGATATTGGTAGTAAAAATTTCCAACCAAATTTCATTAATTGATCATACCTAAATCTAGGATATGTTGCTCTTAACCATATAAAAAAGAATATACATAAACAGAGTTTAATTAAAAACCAAGCAATAGGTGGCAAAAATGGACCATGCCAACCACCAAGAAAACACGTAACAGCAATAGCAGACACTGTTATAATATTTGCATATTCTGCAAGAAAAAACATTCCAAACTTCATACTACTATATTCAGTATGATAACCTGCAACTAGTTCTGTCTCTGCCTCAGGCAAGTCAAATGGAGTTCTATTTGTTTCCGCAACAGCAGATATTGCATATATAACAAAAGCAAGAGGTTGTAATATTACAAACCATACCTTTGACTGGGCTTCAACAATTCCTGTCATACTTAATGTTTCAGAAAGCATGAACACACCAATTAATGATAGGCCCATTGATAATTCATAAGATATCATTTGAGCTGAAGACCTAAGTCCACCTATCAATGAATACTTATTATTAGATGACCAACCAGCTAAAACTATACCGTATATGCCTATAGAAGCGGCAGCAAAAATATATAAAATACCCACATTAATATCAGCAATTACAAGATCAATGCTATGACCAAAGATGGTAAATGTATCCCCAAACGGTATAACAGCAAAAGTAATTAAAGCAGGCACCATGCATATTATAGGAGAGACCATATAAATCAATTTATTGGCTCTACTAGGAAAGATATCTTCTTTAAAGAAAAGTTTTATACCATCAGCAATAGGCTGTAATAATCCATGAAATCCTACCCGCATTGGCCCTAACCTTACCTGCATATGTGCTAACACTTTTCTCTCAACTAATACTAAATAAGCAACAATTAATAAAAGTGAGCCAAAAACAACACCAACTTTTAAAAAAGAAAAAACTATATACGCAAAAACTTCAGACATATTCCACCTATCATAAGTTAAATTTATCCAGGATTTATATATTTTGATAAATAAGTATTAAGAGATGACTTTTAGAATCTTTACTCTGCCAATACCATTTTTAGTAGTTAACAAATTTACAGGTACATCATTTACATTTGTAGGAATAAAAATTACTCCCCTAGATGATCTATTAGTGATTTTAGCCTTTAACCTCAATTCACCATTAGAAGAGACAACCTCTATAACTTCATTGTTTTTTATATTATATTCTTTTGCATCTAAAGGGTTTATCTCTGCTAAACAATCAGTTAGTATCTCCTTTAAGACCCTTGATTTATTTGAATATGTACCTAAATGATACATAACATTACCGGTAGCTAATGCAAAAGGATAGTTTTCTTTCTCCTTTTCAGAACTTTCAAGAGACTCATTAAAAGAAAAAGTAGGAGAAACTTTATTATTAACGTTAGATGTATAAACTAAGGTTTCTTCAGAAAGCGTCTTATAATTAACCCCACTATAAGAAGGACACACCTCATTAATTTCATCCATTAAACTATCAATATTATCAAAGCCAATATTATGACCCATATTTTTAGCTAATTCTACAATAATAGAGCTATCATCTTTACTCGATTCCACAGATTCAATGGATTTATTAACCTTTTGAACTGCCCTATTAATATTTGTAAAAGATCCCTCTTTTTCAGCAAATGTAACCGCCGGCAAGACAACATCAGCCATAAAAGCAGTCTCTGTCAAAAAGCTATCTTGCACAATTAAGAAATCAAGATTATTAATTGCTTCCCGTACTTCCAATCCATCTGAATAACTTAATAAAGGATTATCACCCATTATATACAGTAGATTAATGTCACCCTTAACTGCCAGTTCAATTATATTCTTATCACGGGATGTTTTATCACTGATACAATAATTTGTTCCGTTATTACCAGACCAAACTTTTTCTATTTTCTCTTTAGTTTGCGGATCATTTAGATTTTGATATCCAGGTAAACAAGAAGGAATAACCCCCATATCATTAACACCCTGAGAATTATTATGTTCTCTTGGGAAAGTTATTTTTACATAACCTACTTCATCATTATCCTTTGCTAGGCCGTACTTTAAAGTATATGCCAGATTTAGAATAGCTCTAATATTGCCATTTCCATTACCACCATTTATTAAATCTTTGCCTATAAAAAGTGATTTATTTTTGGATTTAGTTAAACTATCACAGATATTAGCTAAATCCTGTTTGCTAATATTAACCTTATTTAACAAATTATCTAAATCTAAACTATCTAAAGACTCTTTAAAGTTATTAAATTCATCCACATTATTAGAAACATTAGCAGCATCTACTAAATTTTCATCTAATAAATACTTCACTACTGCGTTTAATAAATCAATCTCTCTACCATAACTATAAACAATTCTCTTGTCTTTAGTTGCCACACTTCTAAACTCAACCCTACGGCTGTTTGCAATTATCAATGAAGATTTATTTTTCTTAATAGCTTTTCTAATAATATTACCTGCTACAGGTAATTCATCTTTTACATCTGATCCAATAATAAATATCAAATCAGAATTACTGATATCATCATAAGACTCAGATATTATACCATTATCACAAGCCTCTAATATTAAATCATTTAAATATGGCGCATGCATATTTGCCATATTGTCTATATTATTGGTACCTATAACCGCTCTAAAAAACTTTTGAAATATATAATTTTCTTCATTTGTTGCTTTTTCAGATCCAATGCCACCAATCGCATCCGGCCCTTTACTCTTCATTACGTCTTTCAGTTTAGAAGAGACAAGACCTAAGGCTTCATCCCAGGTAGAAGGTACTAATTTACCATCTTTCTTAATCATAGGCTGTGTAACTCTTTCACCACTATGTATAAATTCAAAACCGAATCTACCCTTTGAGCACAGATTACCATTATTAACCCCTACTTCATCTTCAGATGTAATTCTTAACACTTTTTGGTCTTTTTCATTAAGATAAAGGGTACAACCTACAGAACAATATGTACAAGTTGTTTGTGTCTTCTTTAATTCCCACGGCCTTGCATTAAAATTAAATACTCTATCTTGAATTGCTCCAACAGGGCATACAGATAAACACTGACCACAAAATTCACAATCTAACGCTTTACCCAAGAAAGGACCTACTATTGTATTAAATCCTCTTTTTTGAAAGTCTATTGCCGCGATTCCTTGAACTTCTTCACATATTCTTGTACATCTACCACATAATATACATCTATTGTGGTTAAATTCTAAAACTGGGTTATCTTTTATACTTGGTTCATTTCTCCTACAGCTAGACATCCTGTTTTTAGACAAACCAAATTTAAAAGTTACATCCTGCAATTCGCACTCCCCTGACTTATCACACACAGGGCAATCCAGTGGATGGTGTACTAAAAGGTACTCCGTAACACTTTTAACATATTTATTTATTTTCTCACTTTTAGTTTCTACTTCCATACCTTCAGATACTGGTTGTGCACAGGCAAATTTATCCTTAGTCCTGCCACGCTCAGTAACGTGCACAATACAAACTCTGCAAGCACCAAAAGAATCCAGTTTGGGATGAAAACAAAAACCAGGAATATAAATATCGTTTAACCGTGCGGCCTCCATAATACTAGTGCCATTTTCAACGGATATTTCCCTTCCATCTATTGTGAGGTTAATTAACATGATTAAATTTCTATATTATAAAATTTTTATTTTTTTTATATAAAGTATAATTTTTACTTAGAACCATGGGCTATCTATAGACTTAAATAGCTCGTTGCACTCTTTTTCAGATTTATTTGCACGTATATAAAGTTTCGTATTTTCTATCGCAATAGATAAAAAAGGTACTATTTTATCTAAGATGTGCGTATGGTGCAATTTATAATAATTTTCCTTGTCTATTGAAAAATTAATGCTTCCTATTATTTTTGACTTAAACTTTAACGGATAAGCTAATCTTGACAATAAACCATCTTTAGCAAACAAAGCATCTGTTTCATTTTCCTTTTTTCTAGTGTCATCAACAATAACAGGTTTCTTTGTGTTAACTACTTTTTCAAGAAGGCTGCCCGTATAAGCATATTTCTTTTTTAATCCAAGGGTCTTAAAGACTAAGCTTTTAACTGTATTTTTATTAGCTACAAGGAAATTTAAACCACCAACCCCAGCTTCCTCTACTAATGATATACTTACCCTATTCCATTTAATTATTCTTTCAATCTTATTACAAACTTCGTCAAAAACCTCTCTAATATCTAAGTTTGCTAATAATATTTTATTAATTTCTGAAAGAATTACATCTTCTAAACTTAACTTAAAAATATTATTCGAAAGCAAAAAACCATCAATTCTGATCAATCTTCCTTGACTATCTTTTAGATTTTTTGCCCAAACAGTAACCACCTTACCATTTTTACTTATAACTGTATCAATTACCTTAATCTCAGAAATAATATCACTGTTAATTAATTTATTAATTTCAGCTTGTAAACTATTATTATCCTTAAAATTATCAATAAAAGGTTTAACCTGAGTTAACTCTTCATTCTCTAATCCTAATAATTCTAACGCACCAGAATTTAAATATGTAAACTTACCATTAACAAACGGCTCAATTTGAAAAATACCTATTTTTAGAGAGTCGATTAAAGATATCTCTCTATTATCAATATTTAGTAATTTATCATCATTTAAAGCCATTTACTAATTTGCCTGTTATTTAATAGCCATAAAAGCACATTTACTATAACAAGAGTTACATTTTATACATTTTTCTTTATTAAGGTAAGCAGGATCTCCCTTTTTCCATTCAATTGCACCCTCCGGACACCCTTTAAAACATGCACCACATTTTTTACACTTAACCGTATTAATTTCATACTTATGAAGAGGAACACATGTAGCTGTCGAACAAACATGATCTCTTATGTGGGCATCATATTCATCCCTAAAATACCTTATAGTAGATAATACTGGTTGTGGAGCAGATTGCCCTAGTCCACACAATGACATCCTTCCTATTTCCTCTGCCAATTCTTCAAGAAGTTCCACATCCCCTTCTTTACCTTTACCGTCTGTAATATTGGTTAATATCTCTAACATTATATTAGTTCCAACACGACAAGGCGTACATTTTCCACAGGATTCGGCTGCACAAAAATTTATAAAAAATTTAGAAAGCTCTACCATACAAGTCGCTTCGTCTACAACAACCAAACTACCTGACCCCATCATGGCCCCAGCCTCGTCCAACGACTCAAAGTCTATAGGTAAATCAAGGCAAGATTCAGGCAAACAACCACCAGACGGCCCACCAATCTGAACAGCTTTAAATTTTTTATTCTTTGGTATTCCACCACCAATATCAAAAACAACCTCCCTGATAGTTGTCCCCATTGGAACCTCTATCAAGCCTGTATTCTTAATCTTTCCTGCTAATGCAAAAATCTTTGTACCTTTACTTTTTTCACTTCCTAGGCTTGCATACCAATCAGCACCTTTTGTGAATATCATGGGAACATTACCAAACGTCTCCACATTATTTAAACAGCTAGGCTTGTCCCACAGTCCAGCCTCAACAGATTGAGGAGGCCTTGTTCTTGGCATACCACGTTTACCTTCAATAGAATACTGAAGCGCAGTTGACTCACCACAAACAAACGCACCAGCACCCTCTTTTATCTTCATATTCAAGCTATAGTCTGAGCCAAATATATTTTTCCCTAAATAACCCCTCTTTTCAGCTTCTTCCATTGCAATGGTTAATCTCTTAATAGCCAAAGGATACTCAGCCCTACAGTAAATATATCCATCTGTAGCACCCATTGAGTAACCAGCTATCACCATACCTTCTAAAACAGCATGTGGATCACCTTCTAGCAAACTTCTATCCATAAAAGCGCCAGGGTCGCCTTCATCTGCATTACATAAAACAAATTTCTGGTCAGCCTTATACTTTGCACAAGAACCCCATTTCCAACCTGTATCAAAACCTCCACCACCCCTGCCCCTTAAGCCAGACTTTTCTGTTTCTGCCAACACCTCTTCAGGTGTCATTGTTTTGATAACCTTTTCAAGTGCCTTATACCCACCTACATTAATATAATCATCAATACTTTCAGGATCTATTTCGCCACAATTAGCAAGTACATACCTTTGTTGGGGGGCATTAAAAGCGTCATACTCAGCTTTTACCATATATTTCTTTATTGGTTTACCCTCAACCAAATGCTGTTCAACGATTTCAGGTACCATCTCCGGTGTAACCCTTTGATAAGTCTCTTTCGACCCATCAGGTTTTACTATGTCTACCAAAACATCCTTTGCACAGTTACCACGACATCCAGTTCTCAACGTACCACTTCTTCGGTCATTAGTTACGGCATCAAGGTTATGCTTTTTGATTTCATCATCAAACGCATCCATCACCTCAAAACCACCGGCGGCAATACCACCAGTACCTAAACATATTGCTACTTTAGTTAGATTATCGTTTTTAGCTTGAGTACTCATCTAAAATTCCTTCAACTTTATTTACGGTTAATTCACCATACACTTTACCATCAATAGTCATAACAGGGGCCATCGCACATGCACCTAAGCATGCAACCTCTTCAAACGTGTATAGGCCATCTTCAGTTGTCTGTTTATGGGCGACGTCATGTCTTTCAACAAGCTTCCCCATAACATCATCAGCACCTTTTACGTGACACGCCGTCCCCTGGCACAATCTCATTATGTGCTTACCAGGTGGTGTTATATAAAATTGAGCATAAAACGTTATTACTCCATAAATCTTACTTTTAGATATATTTAATCTCTCCGAGACTAAATCTACCGCCTCTTCCGGTAAATATTTATAGATTGTTTGTAATTTTTGCAAAACCGGCATTAAAGAGCCATGGATTCCTTCGTAAGCATCCAGAACTTCATTGGTTTTCGACAAATCTATATTCTCATTCTCTTCTGCCACTATTCAACTCCTCATAATGAAATTTTACCTATCTGTCAATTTCACCTAAGACTATATCAAGACTACCTATAACAGCAACAACATCCGCAATCAATTGCCCCTCTACCATATCAGAAAATGCTTCCATATTTACAAAGGAAGGAGGCCTTATTCTAAATCTATAGGGCTTATCAGTGCCGTCACTAACCAGATAATAACCCAATTCTCCTTTAGGAGCTTCAATTACAAAATAAACTTCACCTTCAGGTGGCTTGATTCCTTCAGTCAATATTTTAAAATGATAAATCAAACCTTCCATTGTATTGTAAACTTCTTCCTTCGGAGGAAGAACTACCTCTTTAGAATCAGCATTAACAGAACCACCAGGCAACCTATCTATTGCCTGCCTTATAATTTCGTTACTCTGCCTCATCTCCTCCATACGAACCAAATACCTATCGTAGACATCCCCGTTATTAAAAACCGGTGCAATAAAATCAAACTCATCATAAGAGGAATACGGCTCATTTTTCCGCACATCCCAAGTTACCCCTGACGCCCTAATACTGGGACCACTAAGACCAATGGCAATTGCCTCTTCTTTTTTAATTACACCAACACCTATTGTTCTGTTCATAAAGATCTTATTCTTTGTCAATAAGCCGTCATAGTCATCCATGAACTTAGGAAATTTCTCAACAAAGTCCCTAACTCTTTCAACAAATCCACCAGGCACATCATTTGCCAACCCACCAATCCTGACATAAGATATATTCATCCTCTGCCCGGAGACCATTTCAAAAATGTCGTATATCGTCTCACGTTCACGAAAAGCATAAAAATAAACCGTCATTGCCCCTATATCAAGGGCATGAGTTGCAAGCCACAGTAAATGGGACGAAATCCTTGTCAATTCTGTCAAAATAACCCTTAGATACTCTGCCCTCGGAGTCACTTCCACATCAAGAAGCTTTTCTACAGCAAGCACATACCCCAAATTATTTGACATTGGAGCCAAATAATCCAACCTATCAGTCAGAGGAATACACTGATGATAAGTTTTATACTCACATAGTTTTTCTACACCTCGGTGCAAATAGCCTATGTCAGGGGTACATTTCACAATCGTTTCACCATCCAACTCCAGCAACAGCCGCAAAACCCCGTGCGTACTAGGGTGAGACGGCCCCATATTTATTGTCATTAATTCAGTATTAGACATTTCTATCGTAGTCCTTACGGTAAATCTCTTTTAAATTTTCAGGTTGTCTTCCATTTATAGGATAATCTTTTCTTAACGGGTAACCAACAAAACCTTCTGGCGTTAAAATACGCTTAAGATTAGGATGACCATCAAAAACTATTCCAAACATATCATACACTTCCCGTTCATGCCAATTAGCTGTTGGCCACACGGGACACATTGTATCTATACTTGGATTTTCAGAATCCGCGATCACAGACTTTAACCTTAACCTGTTATTAAATGTTATTGAATAGAGGTGATAGACCACTTCAAATGTACCATTAATAGCGAGCTTATCCACCCCACACAAATCTGACAAATAATTAAACTTTGATGATTTATTATCTCTAAGAAACGAGCATACATCTACTATTGACTCTTTTTTGACAACTACTGTTATCTCACCCCGAAAAACCTTCGTACTCTCAATGCTATCAGAAAATTTTTCTTTTAATTTATCAACGATCAATATGTTTTCACTCATTTATCTATCCGAACGTAACGTTTCTGTTTTTATTTTATCCTGCAATTTCATAATTGCATCAATTAAAGCTTCTGGTCTAGGAGGGCAACCTGGGATATATATATCAACAGGCACAACCTGATTAACATTCTGGACTACACTATAAGTATCAAAAATGCCACCAGAAGAAGCACAAGCCCCCATTGATATTACCCATTTGGGCTCAGGCATCTGTTCGTAAATCTTTCTGCAAACAGGAGCCATTTTGTAAGTAAGCGTACCTGCAACTATCATCAAATCCGCTTGCCTTGGCGAGAATCTAAAAACTTCAGCACCAAACCTTGAAAGATCAAATCGAGGAGCTACGGCCGCCATCATTTCAATAGCACAACAAGCTAACCCGAAAGGCATTGGCCAAAGGGAATTCTTCCTTGCCCAATTAACTACTGTATCTAATGTTGTTGTTAATATGTTTTCACCTAATTTGGCCTCTATTCCCATTCCAAAGCACCTCTTTTCCAAATATATATATAACAAAAACCAAGTATTAAAATGAACACACCCATTTCAATAAGCCCAAACATCTTTAGAGATTTAAACACTACCGCCCATGGGTAAAGAAACACAAGTTCAATATCAAATATTACAAAAACCATCGCAATGATATAAAACTTAATAGGAAACCTATCCCTTGCTGAGCCTATCGGTTCAACTCCGCATTCATAAGGGGACAATTTTTCAGGAAAAGATCTCCGCCTACCAATCAAGGTAGACATAACAACCGTACCAATCGCAAAAAGCGAAGCAACCGTTATCAGTATTAAAATTGGAAGATAATTTATAAGCATGATTTCCTCTCACAAATAGGCAAAAAACTAAGCCGAAATACCAAAGGCGGAATTCTAACACTGCGATTGATGATTGTAAAGACTTTTTTATCAAATTTTTTATAAAACTTTATAAATTGTTGTTAGCTTAGCAATTATATTTTAATTAATTTTTCTAATTAACCATTAAGAGCAGACTTTTTAGGGCTTAAGCAACCATATATTTTATACTCATTATCTTAATTTTAAAAATAATCAACACATCGAAAGCAAAATTGGGAACAAAATGAAACTTTTGAGTATAGTTGTTTTTTATGAAGATTACCCAGGATAAACCAAGTTAGCAGGTTTGAGATATTTTAGAGATAATAAAAAAAAGCATATACAATGTAGGTTATTAACCTAGATCTTAAATTTTTATAGGTTTACGAATAGTACTTGATATATTATAATCGCAAACAGAGGATTAAACTAATGAATGATATAATTCTAAAATAAAGAAATTAAATATAGGAATTAATTATGGAAGAAAAAGACCAATTAAAAAAACTAATTACAGAAGCGCATACATTACTGGACCGAATAGTGCGTCGGTTTGAATTCTTTAAAGAAAAAGATGTGATTGCTAAAACAAAAGAGCTAAGGAGCGCTGCAGAAAACCTAAACAAACAACTTAAAGATATAGCGATAAGCAACAAAAGGTATTGCTCTATTGATGAAGTTAAATTAGCAGATGATGTAGTTTTTCAGCTATCAATTTATGATGATATCTGTGAAGGATACCTTAAGGGAATATAACAAAAAGACTCGCATCAACTAAATTACCAGCTTCAAAGACGCAGAACTTTGGTTTAATTATATTGTTTTACAGTTAAAACGTTCAGAGTTCAGGGTTCAACGTTCTGCAAATGCTTTTTTTGTTGACCTTTAATGTAAGTTGTCAAATATTTTATAAAACCACGAATAGTTGCTCTGGTACGCCCGGCATGATCATAAACATTTTGGAACTCTGTTTTAGTTATATAATGTTAATCCAACGCCACATAAAGCTCACTTTGGACTTCGGCGCAAGACCGTTTTGCATACCGAATAAAACGAACAAACTCAGGATTTGTTTCCGGATCAAATCCTTCTGCAATGTTGTGCATAGATGATCCTACAGCATCTTGAATCTGCTTTTTCAAACCGAAATCATGTGGAAATTTGTCATTTTTTTTAAGTCATAGACTTTGTTAGTTAGCTCGCGAGCTAACTGTCAGGCCTTAATATCCCCAAATTGATATGTTTTCATGCGGTCTCCCATCAGAATTTATCAATCTACGATCATCCTGAACATTCTACGACAAACATGTTTTCAATAAAACTTTAAACCCTGAACGTTGAACTCAGAACACAAAACACTCAACCTATGAATAGAATACGCTGAACAATTACAAGATAAAAAACATTAGCTAGATAGCAAGCTGGATCAAGGTCTCATTTGCACACCTTTCCCAAGAAAAATATAGTGATCTTTCCAGCGCTTTTTTTGAAAGCTTCCCGCGCAGCTCTTCAGATTTTATCATTTCTAGCATCTTTTCCCCTATATCATCAGGATCATTAGGGTCAAAATACAAAGACGCATCTTGACATATCTCAGGCATTGGTTCGATATTTGATGAAAGAATAGCCGAACCGCACCCCATTGCCTCAATTAATATGTTCGGGCAGTTCTCTATAGTGGAAGGATAAACAAAAAACATCGCATTTGCATAAAAAAATGGTAGTAAATCATTGGGAACGTGCCCAAGAAAACGGACGCTATTCCTGCTGTTACTATTTTTATCTAACAGTTTTTTTACTTTGTTGTAGTATATATCATCATAATTAACACCTGCTAACACTAGCTCAATACCGTTATCAATCCGATCTTTAATCTTCAAAAAAGCTAAAACCAGCTCATAAAAATTTTTGTATCTATAGATATTTGATACATACAAAATATACTTATCTATCTTATATTCTTCTTTCACCCGTTCAAAACCTTCTTCATTTAGCGGCAAACAGAACTGTTTATCACTGCCATGATAAACCAGATCAGTTTTTCCCTGCTCAATATTATATTCTTTACAAACTTTCATCTGTGCATTTTTTGATATAAATATTACCCTTTTCGCCCTTCTTATTGACCATACAGTTAGAATACGCAGTAAATAGAGCCTCAGTTTCTGAAGGCTTTTTTCATGTTTGATAAAATTATTATCAAACACTGCCATATTTTGCACAACAACAACGAATGGAAATCGAGAAAAGAGTAACCCTATGTTCGCAGGACAAATCAATATATGGACATTATCATGTTTCAGGCGCAGAGGAAAGATAAATTGCTCCCAAAATACTCTAAAAACAGGAGAAATGGATGGAAACCGACACTCTATCCATTTGCAACTCTTTCGTTTACTTTTAAACCTACGAATAACTGATTTATGTTTCAAATAGATGTAATATCTGTTTGAAGCATTGCACCTAGACATCCATTTTATCAAATTATTCAGGTATGTCACCCCACCGCCAGCAACTGCCGACGTAGTATTTATTCCTATATTAATGCTTCTACCTTTTATCAAATTCTTTACTTTCCCAAAACATAATTTAAAGCATTTACAAATGCGTTAGCAACAACATTAACCCATCAATTAAATATATTAAATGTTTGCCACTTAACTAATAATTATTGCAAGTTCAAACTGTTTGCAGATCTAATCTATAAGTTTGGCCCTGCAATGGCGTGACATACATTTGATTACGCCGGTTATATATGTTGCACCCATGCAGGGAGCGTTTCAATGGTTATCTTTGACCCAGGGCGATACCCTGGGCAGGTATGTTTCACCCCGTTGTGGTATTTTACATAATTTTATATCTTTTATATAAATTGTTTTCTTTGAAAACAGTTTGAACTTACTAATTATTTAATACATTACGTTTCTTATGTGCGTTACATATTTAATCGCCGAATTAATATTCATAAGGCTCAATTCCTATTTCTGGCAAATTCTGGCAAAAGTTTAGCACTGTCACAATTGGAGTAACAGAAATAAGAGATTAAAACCTTAAGAGCTCTTTTTAAGACAAAAGCATTCAAAACTTAAGAAAAGGAGCACATATAACAACGCAGATTAAACGCAATTATATCGTAGAGATACGTGATTGCAATATAGAAACCACAACGAGACCAGCAAAACACAAGAATAAAGATTGAGTAGTTGTGTTTAAACGGAGCTCTGCATACGGCAAAAGTCAACTTGAACATTATACCAATCGTAGTGGTACTGTCCGAAGAAATGTACAAAAAAGAAATACAACATTTTAGATACAGGTAGTTAAAGTATGTTATTGATATAAACGGTTAAACATTGTATTATTTTGATAACTCTTGCTAAACGGAATCAGGCAACACAACGTAGTAACCCGTGAAAAGATAACCGAATCAATCTGTGACGAAATATAGTGATCGAAAAGGGAAGATTAATTCTCCTATTGAAAGAAATAGTATTTCAGAACTTCTTGCGATACCAAAGAAAAACTCAGAACCTGCGACCGCGGTCCAGAAGGTTAAAAATGGGCCATAATTATTTAGGTCGCCGCACCGGACAACCCTACCAAAAATCTTAAGTTGGAAAGCTGGAATACCAATACCAACTTTATGATTTTTGCATAAAAGATTAGGTTTGTCCCAAGCCTTGACGCCTTATTATATTATATATTTGGTTTAACAACGTAGGTATTTAGAACAATGGCAAGTAAAAAACTATTGATTATAGAAGCACACAGTGATGATTCTTGTATCAGCGTGGCGGGATTCTTAGAAAAACATCGAGATAAATATGAGTATCATTTTGCTTTAGTTGTAAATTCTGACTTAAATATGCATCACCGAGGATTTCTCACACGAGCAGAAAGGTTAAAAGAGTACGAATCATATCTTTCATATTTTAATGGAAAAGCCCACAATGGAGGAGTACTTCCATTTGATGCAGATGCTCAACTGGATATGCTTCCTAAAAGGGAATTAGTGGCAGCAATAGAGAATGTAATTGCAGAGGTTGAGCCCGCTATCTTGATCTGCCCTGGCCCATCCTTCCATCATGATCATACTGCTGTATATGAGGCCGTTGTTGCCGCAACCAGACCAACTGCCAGATTTTGTCCGAAAGAGATCTATTTTATGGAAAACCCCACTTATGTCCATTCTTTAGGACCACAAACTGATTTTAAGCCAGATTTTTATGTTAGCCTTACCAGGGACGACCTCCAGAAAAAACTTGATTGCTACCGCAATTGTTTTCCAAGTCAAATAAGGGAAAACAAAAATTACCTTTCAGAGGAAGGGCTAAGAAGTTGGGCACGGTATAGGGGTATTGAAGCACGCTGTGAATACGCAGAAGCATTGCAAACTTATTTCAGAGTGGTTTAATCACAAGCAAAAAGATCTACAACATTTTCTTTTGGTAGATACAACAGGAGTATTTATGCAGGTTACAATCCATCAGCCCGAACATATGCCCTGGTTAGGATTTTTTCATAAAATGGCACAGGCTGATCTCTTTGTAATTCTAGACAATGTTCAGTTCACAAAAAACAACTGGCAAAATCGAAATAAATTTATCGATCCAAATGGCCGTGTGTTTTGGCTCACTGTTCCTGTCCTTACAAAAGGGCATTTAAAGACGACAATTAAGGATATGGAGATCGATTATACCCAAAAATGGCAAAAGAAATATTGGGGACGCCTTTCAGATTCTTATCGCCATCATCCATATTTTGAAAAATATGCCGCAGATATCAAGACCATTCTCGACAGAAATTACCAGTATTTGGTTGAAATCAACTATCAATTACTCCATTTCTTCAGAAAGGCATTGGGTATAAATAATAGGATCGTAAAGGCCTCAGAATTAAATCCAACAGGCAAGAGATCAGAGCTTCTCTTAGACATTTGCTTAAAAACAGGCGCCACAAGTTATCTGTCAGGTCCATCAGGAAGAGATTATCTTACCCTTCAAATATTCTCTGAACGGGACATTGAAGTACGTTTTCATCAGTTCAACCATCCAGTTTACGAATCAAAGCATTTTTCACCATACCTGTCTACATTGGATTTCCTGATGAACCATGGTGGAAACAACACGGAAATTATAAAAAATCAACAAACACTTAGCTGAAATTATGGGCTTATTTGACGAAAACATTAAGAAAGTTAATCGGATTTTATCAGAATCAGAGAAGAGGCAACTATTTTGCCTTTCGACTACAGCGAACCAAAACAATCCGCCATTTTATTTCGGTCCTATCAGAGAAACTGAGCATACAATTGCAGGGAATGCGCTATTTAGAGATTTAACTCTCTTGCCAAGAGTTGTGGCACATTTCGACGGTTTGGTTGAAACTTTTTTGATAGATAGTGAAAACAAAGGTGTAGTCGATAACTTTGCAAAAAAGGCTTTTAAGCTAATCCAAAAGAGTAAAGTTATTTTCTACAAACCAAATGACATTGCAGTTGAGTCGTTGGACATGTTTCTTTCTGTCTTGGTTCCTGATTTAGAACACATTAAAATAGTCGTTGTGGGCGCGGGCAATATCGGGTCAAAAATATCGCTGAAACTCATCGAAAGAGGAGCGAACGTAATCTTATGCGGAAGAGATCAAGCTAAAGTAAATGCGATTGTCGATGGTTTAAATATTATTAAAAGGGGTAAAGGTAAAGTTATACAATCAGACAATATTCCTGATAGTTGTAAAAGTGCAAACGTAGTTTTGGGTTGTACCGCTGGAGTTCAGGTAATTAATACCGATACTGTAACATCTCTTAGTAACCGTGCAATAATCGTAGATGCTGGAAATGGAACGATAACAGAAGAGGCCTTAATAGAAGCAAGAAAAAGAGATGTTCAATTATACTCTCTCTCTATACAAGGAGGATATCAAGGATTCATAGAAAATTGGGAGTTTACCAGGAATCATATATTGCGCCTGGGAAGAAAAATAGCAGGGCAAGGTGTTACTTTGGTTACTCAAGGAGTAATTGGGGCATATGGGGATATTATAGTAAATGATCTTAATAAAACTAGCCGGGTTATTGGTGTATGCAATGGTAAAGGAGATGTCTTGCACGATAAAGAGGCAGCTCCGTTTTTAGAAAGGTTCAACAAGTTATGATAAAAGGTAGCAGGATACTTATAACTGGAGGAACAGGATCATTAGGTTATGAATTAACAAGACAATTGTGCGAGCACAATGAAGTTGTTGTTTATTCTCGTAATGAGGAGAGACAATACGAGATGCAACAACAATTCAAAAATAAGGCAGTGGAGTTCCGGATTGGGGATGTCAAGGATCGATATACACTGGAAATGGCCTTTACAGGTTGTGATATTGGTATCCATGCCGCGGCGATGAAAGACTTGATTATGTGTGAAGAACAACCTACCCAATGTTATTTGAATAATGTTGAAGGGTCCAGATCGTTTATTAAAGCGGCAAGAAACTCTTCAATTAAAAAAGCTGTGGGGGTAAGTACGGATAAAGCAGCTAATCCGTCTAGCGTTTATGGAGCTTCAAAATATATCATGGAAAAATTATTTGCAGAGGCCGATCAATATTCTAAAACAGTGTTCTGCTCCGTTAGATTCGGCAACATGATCGACTCAAGGGGATCTTTAATAACTATCTGGAAAGAGAATCCGGATCAAGAGATTAAACTTACACATAAAGAAGTTTGCAGGTTCTTTTTCTCGGTATATGACGGAGCACAGACCGTAATCCAGGCGTTAGAACTTGCAAATGGCGGTGATTTGTTAATCAAGAAGATGAAGAAAGCAAAAATATTAGATATTCTTAAGATCATTACAAAAAGAGAAAATATTAAAGTTATGGGGCTTTTTCCCGGTGAAAAAATCTATGAAGATTTGGTGAGCGAAAACGAGTTGAGCTGTTGCTTCGAAGAAGATGATTACTACAGAATCAGACAAGGCCAGATTAACCCGAATCCACCGGCGATGTTTAATACAAGAAACGCCGAGGCGTTTACGGAAGATGAGCTTACTAAACTGATTTATCCGGAGTAGTTTGTATTTATTAAGAATACAGTAGAACAAAGATTTGCGTAAGGAATGATTTATGAGAGGCAAGGCAATGAAAAGGATCTGCTTTGAGTTAGAAAGCAGAAGCATTAACCTTGGAAACATGAGTGCATTAGAATTTTTTGCACGTAAAGGTGACTGGCAAACAATTGCTTACGCAAATAAAGTAAAGACTTTAGAGGCGTGGGAGATCAATCCTGAATTTAAATTGAGTCTAATGAAAAATCTCCCCGGCGCAACTGTTCGAATAGGAGATTCCTTTGAGCTTGCTAGAGATCCAAGTGCCAAAGAAATGTTTGATATGATTGTTTTTGATAACCCTCAAGGAACTTTTGGGAAAAATGAGCAATATTGTGAACACTTTGAGGCGATAGAAACGGTTTCTGCTTTAGCGAAGAAACAGGCGATTGTTATCTTTAACGTTAATTACAGACCATTTAATTTCAACAATTTACTGCTATGGCAAAAAAGAAGAACGCAATTCTACAAAAAAAAAGATACTGGTTATCTATCCATTGATTTCCTTTTATCTTTTTATGAAGATTACTTTAGTAGAAAAGATTTTCGGAAAGAATTTTGTTTCGTGGTAAATAGAAATGAAGAGTATTTGTCTTATCTGGTTTATAGCTTAATAAGAATATAACTCCCATTAGAGAGCTGCGAAATCCTTGATTTGCTTCAGCCTTCAGTCTTCAGCCTATTCACCTAAGTATGCACTATTACAAAAATCAAAATGGCGAACTTTAATGATTAAATCTGATTTTTTCACAAAAGCGATCCTTAAGCTCAGAAAAAGGCCTATCTATTATAATTATAATAGACACTGTACACGACAAATAGGTCACGCCTTGTTATATTACAAAACAGAACCTCTCTATTTACAATCAAGAGTAAAGAAATACACTCATACTAACAATTGGGAAGTTCTGGAAATTTTAAGAATATTAAACCATTTAGGCCTTTGGGTAGACGTTATTGATAGAAACATACAGATTGAGAATCTTAAATTAGAGGACAAATATGAGGTTTTTATTGGCTTGGGCGCCGGAAATTCAGGAAAATATTTTCCACATATTGCAGAAATGTGCCCAAATGCAGTAAAAATATTCTATGCCGCCGGACCGGAACCGGAAAAGAGTAATGAGTTAATTAAAAAGCGATATGAGTTCTATTCTGCAAGAAGAAATAATAGTTTGGAACTAAGACGCATGATTACGGAGGTTGATATTCACAGGGCCATGAACTTAACGGATGCTATCTTTTGTGTAGGGAATGAGTTTTCCATGGACACATACCGGGAATTCGGCAAACCAATTTTCCGTCTCTTCCCATCATCATCTCCAAATCTTCACCTATCAATGGATGAATTTAACAAGAGATCATCAAAAGAATTCTTATACTTCGGAGGTAATGGAAATGTTGTAAAAGGATTAGATCTGCTTTTAGAAACATTTTCAGAACTGCCCCAACTGCAGCTTCATGTTTGCGCGTCTGATGAAAAAGATTTTAATCATGAGTATAGAGAAATAATTGCTAATTGCAAAAACATACATTTACATGGATTTACCGAAGTGTGCGGACCTCTATTTTGGGAACTTACTTCTCAATGCGGTTACGCGATATTACCCTCTTGTTCAGAAGGAACGGCAACATCAGTAACAACGGTAATGAGAAGGGGCCTTATCCCTGTTGTCACCTATGAGTCGGGAATCGATATAGATGATTTTGGATTTTTGTTGCGTGACCTCTCCATCGATTCTCTGCAACGGGAAATCAAAAACATATCCGATTTGCCAAAGAATGAGTTTTTAAGTAGACAGGTAAAGAGTTATCTAAGCTCAATGAACTACACACAAATGAGTTTTTCCCACAGTTTTGAGTCCGGGTTGTTACAAGTGCTGTTAGCACATGGCAGGTTATACAATGAAAGATAGACGGCGCTTTGTTTTAAACACAAACTACCAGGATGCAGCTGCAAGCGAAGTCTGTATCAAGGGGTTAGGCTCTCTATTAGAAAAAAGAGGATTTCCCGTAACGCACAATGATTGGCAAAATTACAAGGATTACGATGTGGCCATTTTCATGTCATATGATTCAGAGATTGAAAAGGCACGTTCCATAAACCCTAATCTTTTGATTGGCTTGGGAGACCCGAAGACAAAAAACATTTCTGAATCTCAAAAAGCTGACTTTCTATTAGTGAGTTCAATTGAGCAAAAGGATCTTTTTCTTTGCGCAAACCCTAATACCTTTATTTATTATATGTTCCCGGAGCTAGAACGGTATGCAAAAGAACATAGGCCAAAAGATAAGATAATTATCGGATATCATGGAAACAAAGTCCATCTAAACTCTTTATATCCAAATATAACAAAAGCATTAGAGCGGTTAGGAAAAAGGTTTAATATTGAATTCTGGGCCATGTATAACATTGAAAAGCTAGGAGAATGGACAATCGGTGTCCCATCTAATAGATATCTAACTGTAAAGCATATCCAGTGGGCGCCTGAAAATTACAAAAAATATCTCTCGCAAGTAGATATCGGTCTAGTTCCCAATTGTATACCCGTAAAGAAGTTATCCTCTAAGAAAAAGGAGCGGATACTTTTCTCTAAAATCTTTTTAGAAGATAGAAACGATTATTTGCTCCGATTTAAGTATTCAAGTAATCCCGGGAGGATTTATGTGTTTTCTCAGTTAGGAATACCAGTTGTCGCCGATCTATTTCCTTCCGCAGCACAATTTTTGGAACATGGACGCAGAGGATTTCTAGCTCATAGTGAAGCGGGCTGGTATCATTCCATTGAACAATTGATTCTAAATCCAGATTTAAGGCAAAAGATAGCTGAACGTCTCTATTCCTACATAGATTCTTATTATAGTCGAGAGAAAACATTTGAAGAATTCCTGGAATTTATTAACAAAATAGATAATGACAAAGACCTTAATACTAAAGGAGCAGAAAGTATTAGCTTCGTAAATAATCCCGATTGCAGGGAAACCTGGAAAATCAGGTGGCAGATATTCTGTGAGTTTTTTTCCAGGGGAGTTGCTTTAAAGCTTCAAAAAGTCTTAAAAAAACTTTTAGAACTACGCAGGTAACTAGGCTGAAGGCTGAAGGCTGCATTATCAATTAAGTTTAGCGAATCGGCTTAGATTCTTGGATAATCAGAATTTAGCACTGATTGAGCCAAAGATCATAGAAACAGAGAAAGTTTTAAATTGTTTGATTAGAACGTTGCGAAATCGTTGATTTGCTTCAGCCTTCAGTCTTCAGCCTATTCATCTAAGCAGTTACATATTTTTTCTAAGTAATATGAATATGACAATAAGACAGGCAGAATTTAGTGGATAACATTAATAAAGTATTTAAAGGAACAGTAACAACTTATATTTCCGCAATTATAACTATTTTAACCGGGTTTATGACCCCTGTAATCTTAGTTAAATATTTATCAATTGAGGCATTTGGTTCCTATAAATTGATTATGAGTTTGATTGTTATTGCTTCGTCTTTTACTTCATTTGGATTACAAGCCGTAATAGCAAGATATATTCCAGATCTGTTAGTTAAGAAAAGATATAAAGCCGCCAATAAATTATTTATTGTTTCTCTTTTAGTAAGATTTTCTGCGACATCATTATTTATCTTATGTCTATGGATATATAGAGCTTCCATATTCAGTTTCTTAAACTTACCGGACATATTTGCTGTTTTTTTTATTCCCATATCATTTATAGTAATCATATCTCTTACAAAAACGATACTTGGACCGGCATTTTTAAATGCCATAATGGAGCAACATGTAGATAATTACAATAGAATAATATATGCAATAATAAGGGTGTTATTTTTCTGGGTTGTGCTTTATTTAGGACATGGTTTGAATGGGTTGATTTTCGCCTGGGTGGCTATCGAGGTATTATCATTTTCTTATTATGGGATAATTGCCATAAAGAGGGTATTAAGATATAACTCTCTTCCCGGAGAGGCAGACCACCTTTACCTTTTTGAAAGTAAAAGATTTATAAAATTTGGTATGTTTAGCTTTATGACTGGTAATCTTGTGTTATTTCACGACATATTGATTGATAATTTTGTGATATCCAAATATTTGGATATAGAAAATGTTGGTATCTATGGTTTGGCTAGCACAATTATAGGTCTTGCAACAATGCTTGACCCAGGTAAGATCTTAAAGGGTATCTGCAGTACTATCCTTGTGGGTAAATATGCCGAGAATAAGAGTATAGAGGTGCTCAACAAAGGGTACATCTTTATTAATAAGATATCCTTATTTATCTTTCTCCCGGCACTGGTAGGTTTATTATTAATTTGTGATAAATTAATAATATATCTATATAATCCTGAATTTATTGAAGCATCAAAGATACTATATATTCTTATGCCTTTCCTCATCTTTCAATCGTTAGCAGGCCCAGTGAGTCATATGATAGGTATATTAGAGAAAAACCATATTATGTTGTTATGTGGCATTTCATCAATCTATAATCTGGTAATGGACATAATTCTGGTTAATAAGTTTGGTCTTACGGGTATAGCATTCGCAACCGGAAGCGCTATGCTTTTGCAATATACACTCTATTTTGTAGGAATAAAACACTATTACAAAAAGATACATTTCCCATTTAAAACCATCTGCAAGATATCAATAAATCTAATTCCCATGATTTTGTTTCTGTTTTTTGCAAGGTCGTATATTGTAAACATATATATACTTTTTGCCATTATACCTATATCCGCAACATTATATTTTGCAACAACATATAAAAACAAGATCTTTAACGAGGAAGAAAAGTGTTTTATCAACCGCACCGTTAAAAGAAAAATATGTGTGTTTTAACAAAACAGTAAAGCTGCTTATTAGCAAAAGAAAAATGAACCCTAATAACAAATGGATTAATGACTGGAAAATCGGAGAAAACCCTTCGAGAGAAAAGAATGTTTCCGAAGACTTACTTGAGATTTTCATCGATTTTTGGAAGACCCAAGGACTAGAGGAGAAATCGAAAACAACAAGAAACCGCTATTCGGGAGCTCTGCATTCGATTGGTGGATATGTAATTGAACAAGCGATTTCTGAGGATGGTGCAGATATGACAACTAAAGAACTTCTTTTTGAGCACATTGGCCCTTATGAAGGTCCTTTAATTTGTCAGGATAATGAGACTTGGCAAGACGAAATTGACATGGTCTCTAGGAAGTTACATAAGTACATGAAAAACAAATGTTAACAATAGGATTTCGCCAACTAGAAATACTAGTGCTGTTTTCTGGTAATGTCAATCTCCGCTAATCCGTATTTCTATTGGATGGACCGAGAGTTGGCTATCATTAATCAAAGCAGCAAAATGGTATAATATTATAAATTAGAAAAAGAGCTGAAAATTTACATTGCTTAAAATTTGGCATTGCGGATGCTGCCTATGTAGCATTTGCAGAAAAATCAACAGATTATTTTATTACTTGCGATGATAAACTGTTAAAGAAAATTAGTAAATTAAGAGATTGTAGTATGAAAGCGAGTAATCCTGTAGATTTTGTACAAAGGAGGACTTAAGATGAACCAGGGTCAATATATAGAAGAAGAAAAATTATTAAAACAAGGTGTTAATATTTTAATGGAAAAATTAGGACCGATTGAGACGAGTAGGTTTTTATCGTTTCCCTCCCATAAGAGAATAGAATCTGTAAAAAGGCATAAAAGGTGGCAAGCAGAACTTGATAAAAACAAATTTTTTCATGATATATTTGGAGGTAAGTAGTCTCCTTTCCGTTAACACAGGTTATGCAAATCATAAAAAAATGAGTTTACATTCAAAGCCTAATTGATATATTTTATTGACTTTTGCTACAGGAAATTAAAAGCCATTCTCATTTATAGAGAATATTTACTACGGAAATAAAGAAAACTTTTTTCCCGTAAATTCACATTAAATTAAAATGATTCAGGTTTATCTAGTTTTTAAAGATAACAGATTATTGTCGCATGTTATCTTTAAGACTGGCATAAAATTTAGAGTAAAAAATCATTATTTAGAAGTGAGCAGATAGTTTTCATGTGTTATCTTTAAACTGTTCATTTTCTAGTTAGTAAAACATAGGAACTCGTATCAGTTTACAAATGAGGAAATAATATGTGGAAACAGTTATTATCAAAAAAAAGGTATTATAGCGCTACTAAGATAGAAGAAGATGATAATAAAGAATATTATCGAAGCTGTTTTCACAAAGATTATGACAGACTAATTTTTTCAAACTCGTTTAGAAGATTATCAAGAAAAACTCAAGTCCATCCTCTATCGAAAAATGACCATGTACATAACAGACTTACCCATAGCTTAGAAGTGGCGAGTGTAGGAAGAAGTCTAGGGATTAAGGCGGGCGAAATGATAAAGAATAAATATGATGATAGTATTAATCCCTATGATATTGCATACATTATACAATCAGCATGTTTAGCCCATGATATTGGTAATCCACCATTCGGACACGCAGGCGAAGAAGTCATTAAAGAATGGTTTAAAAAAAACAAAAGCAAGGAATTCTTAAAAGCATTAACACAAAAAGAAAAAGATGACTTTGAAAATCTTGATGGAAATGCACAAAGTTTCAGGATAGTTAGTCAACTTGAAAATAATTTATTTGCTGGTGGAATGAATCTTACATTTGCAACTTTAGGTGCACTTATAAAATATCCATACTCTTCAAGCAACTGCATAAATACTAGAAAAGCAAAATTTAATTATTTTCAAAGTGAAAAAGACTTTTTTGAGCTTTTATTTGCTGAACTTGGATTAAAGCTAGATAATGGCTTCTATAAAAGGCACCCATTATCTTATCTAATGGAAGCTTCAGATGATATTTGCTACGGATTAATTGATCTTCAAGATGCATTTGAACTCCAAATTATAACTTTAGATGATATGCAACTTATTTTTAATTTTCTTTGTGGTAAGAGAAAAACACAAGAAGTATATAATACAATGGGGCGCAATAATATTCAAACTGTTTCAAAACTTGTTGCCATTTCAATCAACAAATTAGCCTTACATACAATGGAGGTATTTGAAGACAATTTAAAAAAGATTTCTGGTGATGAACAACCTGAAGATTTAATAACACTATTCTCCGACGAAAAACTTAAAAATGGAATTACAGAAGCTAAAAAGTTGGGGAAAAATAAAATATTTAATGAAAAAAGGAAAATTGAATTAGAATTAGGTGCATACAATATTATTGAAACAATTCTTGATAATTTGATTCCCGCTACATTCGAATTATACCAAAGAGATAAAGAAACACTTTCTTTTTGAAACAAAAGAGCTTTAGAACTAATGGATAATGATAAACCAGAAAAAGATGAAAGCTTATTTACAATGTATCAGAGAGTAATTGATTATCTTGTTGGAATGACTGATAATTTTGCAAAATTTATTGCAAATCAATTAAATGGCATGGGGGAGTAACTTAAGAAGGATGGCGGCGTTCTACTAATCAATTTGCGTCACAAATCAAAGGGAATCACTAACAACCGCATACACCAGGCGCTAATCGCGCTAGTGATGCAGCCAACGCCCGGTTGGAGAGCGCGCAATTTCAAGAAACAGCTCTTTGATCGCAATGTCCGCCAAGAATCGGTTTGAGACAGACGCGCTTAAGGCGCGTTCCTCAACCGGGCGTTAGATTTCTTTGGCATGGGTTATTACGAATAATAAAGCCATATTAACTTTATTCATAACTAATGAATATAGGGTTTTAAGTATGTCACCTTATGAGATAACTTCTTTGTTTATTGGTAGTGGTGCTGCCGTAATGTTAATAATAACTATAAGGGCAGACCATAATAGAAGAAAAAAACAGTCTACTATGGATACTGCCATCCCCATGCTTCGTGAAGCACGAGAAGCCCTACAGCAAGAATTTGATATAGTCGCATTAACTGACAGTGACATGGATCAACTTAGAAAAAATAAAGTTTTATTAGCAAAAATTAATAAAGCTTTCGGTGTATTTGAGCATATTGCGGTAGCTGTACATGCGGGTGTATATGATAGAGATTTGATTTATCGAACGTTGGGGCAAACATTTGTTGATATCTACGAGCAATATCACCTTTATATAGAGTTTAGAATAAAAAACCATGGAAAATATACATATTCTGAGATTAGAAAATTAATAACTTCCTACACAGAGGAAGATAAGAGATGTATTAGAAAGGACGGCAAGATCTGGTTGTGGAAGTGGTGGTAATTTTCAATCAAACCTAACAAGGCGAATCACTGGCAGCCAAAAGCTGCGCCGCTCGTGCCCCACTATCCAGCTTTTGGCTGCCAGTGAATTCGCACGTTATTTTACTAAATAGTTGGAGATATAATGGCAAGCATAATTGCAAAAATCAAGAAACACGGAATTCTCAAAAGTTTTCGGCAAGTTCAGGGTCGCGTCTTAATTATTAACTATTCGGCAAGTTCAGGGTCGCGTCTTAATTATTAACTATTGAAAATTATGTAATACTGTAAAACTTATATAATAAGTGTCTAAGATTGATTATAGTAGATGAATAAACAAGAAAAGCTAATTCAACAAATTTTAAGTGGAACGTCAGATGCTAATATTTCTTTTTCAGCATTATGCCAGTTGCTTCTTAATATTGGATTTAAAGAGAGGATCAAAGGAGATCATCATATTCTTACAAAAGAGGGTATTGATGAAATATTAAACCTTCAACCATTAAAAAGTAAGGCGAAACGGTATCAGGTAAAGCAGGTTCGTAACGTATTTCTTAAATACAAAATTGGAGACAAATTATGACTAGTAAATACGAAATCATCATTTACTGGAGTGAAGAGGATGGATCATTTATTGCCGAAGTTCCAGAATTAGCAGGATGTATGGCAGACGGAAAGACATACAAAGAAGCCCTTTCTAATGCCGAAATAATCATTCAGGAATGGATTGAAGCTGCAAAAGAATTAAAACGACCTATTCCCCAACCAAAGGGCAGATTGATGTTTGCCTAACTAATCATTTGAGCAGATAAAACTGCTCAATTCAACGTTATTTTACTAAATAGTTGGAGTTATAATGGCAAGCATAATCGCGAAAATCAAGAAACACGGAATTCTTAATAGTTTTAAGATTGCAACTAATTTGCTGACCTTTTACGCAAAAAGGATTCCAGGTCAAATCAAAATTTCCCTGGCAAAGAAAATAGCATCATGTGATGGGATACTTATAAAAAATATTCTGGGAAATCCAATGGTGTTAGATCTGAACGAAGTGGGAATTTCTCATGAACTGTTCCTTACTGGTATTCACGAAGCTGAAAGCACAGCTGAAATTAGAGATGAAATTAAACCGGGAATGAGCATTGTCGAGATCGGTGCAAACATAGGTTACTATGCCATCATCGAAGCCAAGATAATTGGTGAAAGCGGAAAGATTTACGCATTTGAACCATCTCCAACTAATATGAAGACCTTAAAGACCAATATTGCTTTAAATTCACTAGATAACATTTTTACAACCTATCCTTATGGTGTCGGCAGTAAAAGCGCAGACCAAGAATTCTTTCTTATGAGCAAAGGCAACATGAGTAGCTTTGTCCCACGTAAAGAGGACAACATTATCAAAAAAGTAGGTACTGTAAATATTAAGGTTGTTAGCCTGGATGATTTTTTTGGTATAGATTCTGTAAAGATTGATTATGTGAGAATGGATGTGGAAGGATTTGAGTTCGAGGTGATAAAAGGTATGGAAGGTATTCTGACGGCAGAAATATGCCCCAAAGGTTTATTTATAGAGGTCCACTCTGAGCTGTTAAACAACATGGGCACTTCTTGTAAGGAGTTCATTGAATATATGGTCAGAATGGGATATGAGATAAAACGTTCCAGATATAGAGGTAAAAGAGAGATTTGTGTTAGTTCAACAGATAAATTATTAGACCATAAATTGCGGGAAATAGGATATTGGGAGACTTTCTTTGTTAAAGATCAGAGATCTTAAACTTAAAGCGGCGAAGCCGCAACCAAAAAGCAGGATACAGGAGTCAGGAGTCTGAATTCTGAATAAAGCAAACCGCATATAGTTGTATTTGTTTTATTATGTTATTTATTGTAAATTTGTATGCTCATGCTGAATCATGTCTTCTATTATTCTGAATTCAGCCTTCTGTATTCTGAATTCCATAAAAACTACAATATCTAAAAAAAAGAAGTTTTTATACTCAATTAAACAGGTGCCATATTTCATTAATCACACGGTGAATGAATAAATGATATTCCATGATAATACAAATGACCGGCTTGTTTGCTTGAAACAGGAAGCGAATACTGTCTTTTGGGACAAGCACTGGCAAACAAACAATTTGCATAATGTCATAAAAGCTCCGCCTAAGAACAGATTTATTACAAAAACCACAAGGAAATATTTACAACCAAACAGTAAAATCCTTGAAGCCGGATGCGGTATGGGTGACAAGGTCTATTCCCTTCAAGAAGCGGGTTTTGACGCTTATGGTGTGGATACGGCCCAAAACACTGTGAGGGAAATATGTAAACTCCGACCACAGATCAAAATAAAGGTTGCTGATGTGCGTAAACTACCATTTGAGGACGGATACTTTGACGGATGTTGGTCTTTAGGTGTTATTGAGCATTTCTGGGACGGATATGAACACGTTTTCCGGGAGATGAAAAGAGTAATTCGTGGTAACGGATATCTCTTTCTCACTTTCCCGCAAATATCTTTTTTGCGACATATTAAAATCAGAAGGAATAAATATTTAAATTTTGATCCGACAGAATTGGATTTAAATACGTTTTACCAGTTCATTTTTGATGCGGAAAAGATTAAGAAAGATTTAAAAGGGTATGGCTTTATGCCCGTTTATGAATGTGGACAAGGTGGACTTAAAGGGCTTAAGGATGAAATAGAATTTCTTAGGCCGTTTTTGCAAAAGATTTATGATGGACAGTCGCTATTTACAAAAAGTTTGCATATGGGATTAAACATTGTTTTGTCCAAATGGACAGGCCATATTAAATTTATTGTATTCAGGAAATCAACGTAGCGAAAAAAAGAGCTGTAAGTTTTAAGAAAATATACTAATTAATTGTAATTATTCAGCATGTTTCCGAAAGAAGTCAATAAAAGTATATTTCAATGAATTAAACATAATTAAAATAAATAACAATAAACAATCACCAAATAACAAATAAATTCCAAATTCTAAATTTCAATACAATTAGACTGAAACTCTAGGTTTGTTGTTTTGGTTATTGTATTTTGGATTTTGTTTGTTATTTATGATTTGTTATTTGTAATTTAACGTATTCGCATACCAATTACTTTAAGACTTAAAAGTGTTTTGGCATTTTCTTTTCGCTGAATAATTACAGCCAATTAATATTAATATAGAGCCATGCTATTTAATTCATATGAATTTGTTTTCTTATTCTTGCCAATAGTATTATTGTTATTCTATACGACTGGCTCTAAAGGCTACAATCGTATTTCTATACTCTGGCTTGTAGCCGCTTCATTATTCTTCTACGCATGGTGGAAACCTATTTACTTTTGGCTAATTTCCGCCTCAATCTTATTTAACTTTTCAACAGGAGTTGGGTTACGTAATTTGTATCAAAGCAGTAAGGGCTATCTTCTGTTAGTTGCGGGTATAGGATTCAATGTCTCACTGCTTGGTTTTTTCAAATATGCTAACTTCTTTGTTGATAATGTTAATGTTATAACTGGCAGCACTTATCATCTGGAAACAATTATTCTACCTTTGGCGATCTCGTTTTTTACCTTCCAACAAATCACATATTTAGTGGATGTTTTTAAAGACAATTCCACCAAATGTAATTTCCTCAATTACTGCTTGTTTATAACCTTCTTTCCACAACTAATTGCAGGTCCCATTGTTTACCACAAAGAGATGTTGCCTCAATTCGCAAAGAATCTCATGGGCAAGATTAATCATGAACATCTGGCAGTCGGATTAACAATATTCTTTATAGGGTTATTTAAAAAAGTAGTCTTCGCGGACGGTATTGAAATATATGCGACCACAGTCTTTGACGCAGCGAAACAAGGCGCCACACTCTCTTTTTTTGAAGCATGGGGTGGGGCATTTGCTTATACATTTCAGTTATATTTTGATTTCTCCGGTTATTCGGATATGGCAATAGGCCTTGCCAGAATGTTTGGTCTCTATTTACCGCTCAACTTTCATTCTCCATACAAAGCAGTTAACATAATAGAATTCTGGAAGCGGTGGCATATCACTCTGTCCCGTTTCCTTCGTGATTATCTATATATACCATTAGGAGGTAACCGCAAAACTAAATTCAGGCGTTATTTAAACCTAATGATTACGATGATACTTGGTGGATTATGGCATGGCGCGGGGTGGACATTTGTTATATGGGGAGCCTTACATGGTTTTTACATTGTTATAAATCATGTATGGCGTTCAATACGTTCTGCCATTGGTCATGACCTGGATCGGTCAAATTGGCTGGGACGTAAACTGTCGCAATTTATTACTTTTCTCGCAGTTGTTGTAGCATGGGTATTTTTTCGAGCGGAGAATCTTGAAGAAAGTATCGCAATCCTAAAAGGGATGGCCGGAATGAATGGATTTTTTCTACCGGAAATTTATATGGTCTACCTCAACAAGATTGCAGGAGCAGGAGACTTTTTGGCCAATCTTGGTTTGCAATTTATGCATCTAGAGTATTTTGATACCAAGAAAGAGACGGTCAGCCTATTTTCTTTACTATTAATAATATGGTACGCACCAAATACATATCAATTTATGTTACGTTACCAACCTGCACTTGATATCTACAAAGGAAAGATGCTATCAGGAAAATCTATCTTTGTATTCTCATTCACAGTGGGATGGGCTTTTATAATAGCCACCATTGCGGTTTATTCATTAATAAACGTTTCAAAAGCAGGTGCATTTCTTTATTTTAATTTCTAGAGATTATCATGAATTTGACAAAAAAAATCACACCAAGGAGATATCTTTGGATTTTCATTATATCCTCATTGCTATTTACCCTCTTTATTACTATCGTTTCATTTAAAAGCCTGTTTTTTGATCAGTTGTTTGGTTTTCAGTCACTATATAAACACCAACTGGACAAATTATCCAGTCAAGATGAAATTGAGACTGTTTTTGTAGGTGATAGTTCCCTTGGCAATCTTATTGACGCAGAGTTGTTCAGCTCTTTATCGTCAAATAAAACTATAAATCTTGCATTAACCGGTTTTTATGGTTACGCAGGATCATATAATATGTTAAAAAGAGCAATAGCGAACAAGAAGAATAGAATAAAGAATGTTGTCCTTCTTCAATCTATTGATGCAATGAAAAGACCAATCTCTTTTGATGGTTACATATTGACCTTAAGTTCATTAGACGATTTTATGGAACTTAAACCAAATGAGATGATAAACATGATCAAGGCTTTTTATA
The DNA here is from genome assembly GCA_021777055.1 of Candidatus Anammoxibacter sp. Taxonomy (GTDB): domain Bacteria; phylum Planctomycetota; class Brocadiia; order Brocadiales; family Anammoxibacteraceae; genus Anammoxibacter_A. Next base: position 79,533 of record JAIQZO010000042.1, read on the forward strand.
CCCTCACGTTATCTCCTGGCAACCTGACATCAATAATAAAACACTATTTGGGGTTGAGTTTATACAAATATCCCATTGAAAATGATTATATTAAACAAGATAGTAAGATGCAGACGAACCAAGATCCCGCACCCATTACAATGTCATCAGAAATGGGCAAGACAGCATTTCTTTTAAGGATTATCAGGTTTTGCAATGCAAACAACATCAACCTCATATATGCGCATGGCCCCATTTGGAGACAAATAGGAGAGAAATCATCAGATTATATTAACACCATAAATGAGATACTCTCTGCTACTGGTGTTAAATTAATCAAAGAAGTTGTATTTATTGATAATAAAGATATTGGTGATAGCGGGGATCACGTCACACCAAACAAGAAAAGCAGTTTTACAGAAAAATATTTTCGATTACTTAAACCTTTGTTAATTGAAATATAGGCCTATGACCATCATTGCCTAAATTGCCTAAATTGCCTAAATTGCCTAAAATGAGCTAAAGTTATAGAAGTTTTTTTATTATTAATAAAAAACAAGACTACTAACTTTAGGCACTCAATGTGAGTACACATATGTGCTAAGCAAATAATTAACTGGACAACACTGGTCTATGACTTCTATTTACACTTGTATACATACCATTAAATAATATTTAAATAACGTGAAGAAATTCTTAAAAAAAATAATTTATTGTAAAACCATAGCGAAATTACATGTATATGTAAGACTCTTTATCTTGCAAAAAGCGTATGAAGGACTTGGAAAATATGCTGCGGTGCTTGAAGAAGGAGTACATCCAAAACATCGCCTAACGAAGTATCATCAATTCTTTGTGGACAATGTTGAACCTAACGATGTTATACTTGATATTGGATGTGGAAATGGCTTGCTGGCGCTTGATATAGCACAAAAAGCAAAGAAAGTTGTTGGTCTAGACCTGAATAGCACTAACATAGAATTGGCTGAAAAGGGGCGAAAACAACAGGGTTATAACAATGTGGTTTTTAGGTTGGAAGACGCTACAAAAATCGAATCGGATCGTAAGTTCGACAAGATTGTCCTTTCTAATGTATTGGAGCATTTAAAAGACAGGAAATCATTCTTGAATAGAATCAAAAAATTATCACCGGTGTTGCTGGTGCGCGTTCCAATGATAGACAGAGACTGGTTAACTTTATACAAAAAAGAGTTAGGTCTGGAATATAGGTTAGATAGATCACACTATATTGAATATACAGTTAAAAGTCTGGAGACAGAGCTTAAAGAGGCAGGTTTCATATTGATGCACTTCACTGTACAATTTGGAGAGTTGTGGGGAGTTGTTCAAGCATTGGCAAAGGCAGAACCACGGGAGACATAACAAGAACTCACACAGAGTAATGACTCTGTACATTTTATTTATAGGTTCAACGTTCATGGGTTAGGAGGTTCAAAGGTTTATAGAAGAGAGGTTTATCATACGGATACAGGTTAAATAGTTGATTGATAAATTCAGACAGGAGACTGTATGAGAATAGATCGATTTGAGGATATTGATGCGTGGAAGTTAGCCCGAGAACTAACTAATAAAATCTATGCTCTGACAAAGAAAGGCAATTTTGCACGGGATTTCGGTTTAAAAAAACAGATTCAAGATGCGGCCGGATCATCTATGCACAATATTGCAGAAGGATTTGATTCTGAAACTACCCCAGAATTTGTTCGTTTTCTTCGGTATGCAAAACGATCTTGCACCGAAGTACAAAGTGAGCTTTATGTGGCATTGGATCAACAGTATATAACGAAATCTGAGTTTCAAAATGTTTATGATCATTCCAGCCGTACCAGAGCAACTATTCGTGGTTTCATAAAATATCTAATGGCATACAATAAAGATCAACAAAATATGAAAACGTAGAACCCTGAACGCAGAACCCAGAATGCGGATAAAAGCCTTGAACCTGGTTTTGGATTTAACCGAAGAGCAGTTGAAACCCATAGGAGGGAGATATTGAAAAATATTTGGCACAGCTATGGACAGTATAAGAATTATGGAATAATATTCCTGGTTTTTTATCTCTCTTTTCTTCTATTTACCCCTTTAGGCCCATTTAACAACTGGATATCACCAGAGGAACATACAGGGTATTATTCAATAACGAAAATAGATCCAGGTGACGATGCAGGGTATTATGCCTATTTGCGTTCAACGTTTTTTGACAAGGATGTTGATTTTTTCAATGAAAAATGGTATTGGCATCACGATAGAATAACAGATACAGGCTATGCCATCAATCACTGGGCCATAGGGTCTGCAATATTATGGCTCCCATTCTTCTTTCTTGGTCATGTTATTGCATATATTTATAACATATTTGGGTATAACGTTACTCTAGATGGGTATTCTTTTCCGTATCACACAATGACGGCGATAGGCTCAAGTGTGTATGTATTCCTAGGGTTAATCTTATCATACAAATTTCTGTTAAACTTCTTCTCAAAAAAAGCCTCCATCATTGCAACATTAAGCGTATTTCTATCAACTCCCATTCTATTTCATACCTTTATCAGGCAGCGAGGAGCCCATACCGGAGAGTTTTTCCTAATAGTTGCCACTGTTTACCTATGGTATTGTTGTAGAAAAAAACATAATGAAATTCTATTATATGTTTTATTAGGCATTCTTTCGGGACTTCTGTTTATTGTCAGGTATGATAGGGCAATATTTCTGACAATTCCATTGTTAGATTACTTAATACAGGGAATTACTCACCTGAGAAATAATAAATGGAAGGAATTATTGTTATTACTACGGAATATATCACTGGCAGCAACAACATTTATTATTGTCTCCCTATCCCAATTTGTTATATGGAAAATCTTGTTTGGTATCCCGGTTCCAGGTTCTCATTTATATCTCTTTGATGTAACATTTACAAATATTATCACCAAGCTTAAAGGCTTGTTTTTTGGTAGTGATTGGGGTGTTTTTCTGCAGGAGCCTATTTGGATCGTTGGATTAGCAGGTTTATTCATTTTTTCACTAAAACAAAAATATTTAGTATGCCTTTTCTGGTTATGCATAGTTTTAGTCATATTTGTTGATATTTTTATTGCACCGTCCATCTCTTCTTATGGAAAAAGGTATTTACTCTGTTGTAATTTATTTATAACTTTTGGCGTAGCGTCTTTGCTTGATTACATCAAAAGAAAAAGAGATTTCATTATACTCGTCGCGTTTTCATTGGCTTTAATCTTTTGGCAATATATTGAGCTAATCCAGTTTAAAATAACGTTGTCTTATAGTGACCCTAATTACATGGCAAATGCGATTAAAAATATACCTACAATATTTTTTGATCGCCAGGATTTCTTACTGAGATCTACATCATTTTTTCATCTGCTATTTATGAGTGACATCCAACTGGAAAATTATCTTGATTGGTTTTATATCATATTATTACCTTTACTGATGATGTTTATAGCTTTCTTGTTACTTTTCTTTCTAGCAAAAATATTTTATATAATTAAGAATCCCACACAATTAAACAAAATGGTGACAACTGCTTTGGTTGCTATTTTGGTTTGTTTTTTTATTGCGGTTGATGTCATGGCGTTTTATATGAACAAGACAAAAGATGAGACAGAGATGTTTACACGATACAAAGAGGCAGCCTTATCAAGGATAAAGAGAGGAGAAAATGATGCGGCTATGGAGTATATAATTAATGCTAGCAAATATAAGGATGATGATCATGATCTACATTATTTATTAGGGGAACTCTATTTAAGCAAAGGCTTGTTTGAACAATCTTACGACCAGCTTCAGCATGCAGTTGGTATAAAGAATAATAGTATTGACGCACACTTTGCGCTCGGTAAGGTTCTATATAAAAAAGGAGATTTAACCCATTCAGAAGTTGAATTTCAGAAAGTAATCTCTTTATCCCCTGATCATGCGGACGCAATTAGAAATATAGGTATTATTCAATATGACCAGGGTAGACATTCCAAATCAGTTATCAATTTAGAAAAATATTTGACTATTCATCCCAACGTAGATGATGCAGACAAGATTAAAGATTTAATTAAATTGATGACTTTAAAGAAATAGTTTACGACTGTGTCTCTCTACTGCATAATAGAACTTTGATATGTTCAAATTGTTTTCAGAAACCAGCCCCTATAGGGGCAAAAGAAGTTAGCCCACTGCGTTAGCTGTGGGTGTAGAATGATACCCTGGCGAATGTAGCCCCATCAGGGGCGACAGAAACGTTTTGTTACCAAGATATATTTTTCAAATTATTTAGCACATATCTTTCTGTCGCCCATAACTGGGCTACATTTACTTACAATTAGTTAGCCCATAGCTTACGCTATGGACTAACTTCAAAAGTCCCATACGGGATTTTTGTTTTGTAGAAAACAATTTTCTCTGAAATCAATTTGAACTTACGAACTTTGCTTGTTAAACAAAATGGTAAAATAACGATAAAAGCGGAGCGTGAAACGCTCCATACGAAAGGTCTTCATGAATAAGGAAAATAATTTAAAGACTAAAACCCTCGCCCTTTTTTTTACAGGCGGTGTTTCGTTAAAGATATGGGCTGATGTAGGGATGCTTGATCGTGAAATTGCAATATACAACCGGTTGAGCCCTTTCTTTAAAAAGATTTATCTGTTCTCTTATGGTACAGAGAGCGACTATCGTTATGTAGCAAAGTTGGCGAAGAATGTATTTATCGTCCCACGTCCGGCCTATTGGCCCAAAAGGATTTATTCACTCTTAATGCCTTTTATCCACTGGGAGCTGTTAAAAAATATCGATATCTTTAAAACAAACCAGATGCTAGGCTCATGGGCCGCAGCAATAGCAAAAATTATTTACAGGAAAAAACTTGTTGTCCGAACCGGTTATGTATTGTCTATTAATAACAGTAAGGACAAAAATATAAATAAGATACTAGTTTATTTAATTGAGAAACTTGCTTACGCTTTTGCTGACAGCATCATTTTGACATCTAAAGAAGCATTAAACTACATTAAGCATAAATATAAACCAACTGCTCAATATATTTATGTTATACCTAACTATATTGATACTAGGTTATTCTACTTTCAAAAAGATATAAAGAAACTTCCCGGAAGTATCTGTTTCGTCGGAAGACTATCAAACGAGAAAAACCTTATCTCTTTGCTTTCCAGTCTGGACAACCTTCCGTATCAACTAACTATTATAGGCAGTGGTGAACTACAAGACGAGCTGGAAAGGTTAAGCCATAAATTATCTTTAAAAACACTATTTTTAGGCAATGTCCCAAATCCTCAGTTACCTGATATACTTAATAGACACGAAATGTTTATTCTCCCTTCTCTATATGAAGGGCTTCCAAAGGTTTTGTTAGAAGCTATGGCATGCGGACTACCAGTTATTGGTAGTAACGTAAATGGAATTAAAGAGATAATAAAAGACGGCCAGAATGGTATTTTGTGCGAGCCTACGGTAAAATCCATTCGCAAGCAAATAGTATCGTTAATGGAAAGTCCTCAGGCGAAAATTACTCTTGGGAGAAATGCAAGGAAGAGTATTGAAGATTATTACAGTTTAGACAAAGTGCTGGAACAGGAACTCGCGCTGTATAAAAAATTAATGAAAAAATAAATGTAATAGTAGAATTAATGTAACTACGACTCAAGGTGGTTAGGCTGAAGACTGAAGGTAAAAGCTTAAATGCGAAAAGCAAGAAGGCTGTAAGCATTTACCTTCAGCCTAGCAAACTAGAAATTACATTATCAACTAAGTTTGTCAAATGGTTCGCTTACTTAAGCCTTCAGTCTTCAGCCTATTCACCTAATCAATTACTTATTAATAACATAAAAAACTAATAAAACTCAGAATGAATCAAAGTAACAACACAATTGTTAGCGTAATAATGAGCGTTTACAACGGAGCCAGATACCTTCGCGATTCAATAGATAGCATCTTGCATCAAACATTTCAACACTTTGAATTGGTGATCATCAATGATGGGTCTACGGATGACACGGTTAAGATACTTGAAGAGATCAATGATCATAGAATTGTGTTACTAAACCAGGAAAATTTAGGTTTGACTAAGTCCTTGAATCGGGGTGCACGTATATCCAATGGTAAATACATTGCCAGACAGGATGCGGATGACATATCTTTGCCAAACAGGCTAGAACAACAAGTTAAATTTCTAAATGAAAACCCTGATATAGGTTTTGTTGGCGGCTCATATTTATTGATTGACGAAAACAGTTCTCAATTAAAGATTATTGAGGTAAAAAACAACCCTCCATTATTAAAAACTACACTCTTGAAGAGGAACATCTTTGCCCATGGATCTTGCATGTTCCGCAAGGATTTATTTAATGATATAGGTGGCTACAGGGAAGAGTTCCGGTATGCACAAGATATTGACTTATGGTTACGCATGTCTGAGGTGGCGCTTCCTGGGTGGGTCGAGTCACCGCCTCTTTATAAACAACGGGTTCATCTTAATAGTGTGGGACGCGAAAAAAATAACTTGCAAAAGAAATTTGCAGAAACCGCTATGCAAGCCGCAGCAAAGAGGATTAATGGAACATCAGATCATGAACTAATTGCTGATTTAAAAGATTGTAAAGTTAACAACCATAAACGCTTCCAATCCTTAAGTAGTGAAACAGAAAAGCTACTATTGGAAAACAGGATATTGTTAACAAACGCAAAAGGCCATATCATAAGGAAAAACATCGTATTAAAGAAACAGAGTCTAGGTGATTCAGCAAAAATGGATTTCCAGTTCTTCTTCCTTGCCATATTTCTCATTTCATACATACCACAAAATCTACGCATAAAAATAAGCAAAATTGTTGCGAATATATTCTCCTAAAACCAACAATCTCAACTTAATAGTGTATAATATATATAGACACATTAAGCAATTTACCATTTTTTGCGCCTACTTTTCTTGAAGGAGGCAATGAAATGTTAGAACTTGAGATATTTTTTATAATTGGTACATTAGCTTTAATATTCTTTACAGAATGGTTTATGCACCACGGAACACGCAAGCATAAACACTCCTAACTGGACACAAAACTAGAATAGGAAATATCAACTAACGTCCGTCTTGCGCGTTTTCAATTTACATGCATAACATTATAGGGAGTCTCTATAGATATAATCGGGCAGAAAAACAGGTTTTGGCTTTATGATTAACTTTGATTCTAGGAACTATCCATCAAGAAATAACATTCAAAAGCAAGAAAGGCAGCAACATGACGAATATCTTTTTTGATAATCACAACAACCCTAAGATTTGAGACAACCTATTATCTTATTCCGACACAAAAAGCTTTCCGTAATTACTGGGGACACGAACCATAGCCTCAGTTCTACCATGAGACAACTCAATCTTTTCCGGAGGTTGTCCTTCCTGACTGTTAAGCCGCTCAATCCAAGTTCGATCATTAGTAAAAGGAACATTTACCTCAATGTCCTGATGGCTGAAGTTCAGCAATACCATAACGGATGGGCTTGATGGGTTGTCCGGTTTTCGTTCATAAACAACCAGGCCTCGCCACAGATCAGAAATTGTGTTGAAAAAATATGAGTTTCTACTGCGCAGGGCTTGGAATTTGTGACGTAAAGATCCAAGCTTCCTATACAAATTTACCAATTGACGACCAGACGGCTCATAAAAATAGTTCCAATGTAGAGGACGGGCAGCCAGTACACGGGAACCTCCATCGTCATGTTTGCCGTATATCTCGCCAAATTCTTGTCCCTGCCACAACAATGGAATACCCTCTGCCGTCATTAGGGCTATTGCAAATGGTTGCAGGCGATACCAATGACTGCGATCTCTGTTAAACAGATCGAACCCTCCATGATAAGGAGAGTGCTCTCCGCTAAGGATATACATGAGTCTGCTCTTGTCGTGGGACTCAATGAATTGGAATGGTGCTACAGGAAATCTGTCACCTTGAGCCTCGTTCACATACTCTCTTGGCCAGGGGTCTGTAAAATCAATTAACAATAGTTCATGAACAAAACTTTCCGAAACACTACCGGACTGTCGAACCATATGCTGCGCATTAAGCATTGGTTCCCAGCGTTTACTGAGAGTTGTGTAGGTTTCTTTAAGTACATCCTTAGGACGGGCAAGATATTCCGCAGCCTGAATAATGTAACTGTGATCACTGCCATGGAAACGGGGTATATTATTACTCTGCTGATAGGTTTCATACACTATGCGTGCATAACCATCTCCGGTGGGGCCGTCATAGATTCCTGGAACATAGTCGTATCGAAAACCGTCCATATGAAGTTCCTGTAGGAAATAAGTATTAACAGCCCGGAAATAATCGCGGGTAAATTCCTTTTTGAAATCAGTACCAACCCCAAACATATCTTCCGCAAAAGGGCCGATCATGGGGTTCTCTTCTCCCGTCTGCCAGTAAACATGCCTGTAACAGAACTCTTCATGGGTATGGGCATAGACAGCATCATGTATTACTGCAATTTCATCTGAATGGCAGGCATCTACCAAGGCTTTAAGGCCTTCTTTACCGCCGTACCGTTCTTCAATGGCAAAATAACTCAATGGCATGTATCCCCAACGGTATGGTTCGGGAACATTAGTAACGGGCATGAGTTCAATACAGTTGATGCCAAGACCTTTAAGGTATGGGATCTTTTCTATTACTCCTTCAAAATTATGAGCAAAATCATCCACCATCATCTCGTATGCAATAATATCATCTAAGGCTGGCACATGAAAACCGTTATCCTTCCACTGGTACGGAGAGACGGCAGGATATGCAAAGGAGGAGTGTGTGCCTGGGCCGCTTAAGGTTGCAAACGGATCGGCAAAGTATGGCACCAGGACCTGGTCATGTCGCAATAGACGATAACGATATATATAGCGGCCTTTTTTACCCATATTACCTTTCTGCTCCAGTTGTGCAAGGCGGCCATCATAAACCCAGAGGTCATATGGATTGCCATGATATTCCAGCTCCACAGATACCGCAGGTACTGCCGGGTCAAACTGATCCAGGATGTGAATGATATCAGCAAATAAGCTGTATCCCTTCTCCGGGGTGATGTTGGGCAAATAAATCCCTAAACAGAAAGAATCTTTTTGTGGTGCTCCCACATGGGCGCCAACCCGACTTAAATCGATCATCCGCATCTCCTCCTTAAAAATTTAAAAACGGTAATATCTCACACAGAGGCACAGAGACACAAAGCTTTAGCGGTTCTCTGTGTCTCTGTGTGAAATCTAAAACCCATTTCAAATATAAAAGATAGTTCAGTTGCAAATCTTTGCCTTCATCATCTCGAACCTGGACATTAGGGCGTCATAATGTGTCCCCTTCCAATAGATCCTATCACAACCACCACATCTGTAAAACTCATGATAATAGAGTTTGGTCTTTGGCTCAAGTCTATGGATTATTGCATCTTTCTCAATTTCACTAATCAAACCGTTACAGATCATACACCTGTAGAACGGTCTTATATTAAATTCAAGCTCAAACCTTCTGAAGATTTCCTGCAGTTGTTCCTCTGGTATGGTTGATCGTATACAATATCCATGGGTAACATGTTTTGCATGCAAGAGTCTGCGATCACGGGTAAGAATAATGCGTCTCTCTTTTAATCCCAGCTGGACAATTTCCGGGTCATCATAATCGTTTCTATACATTGTATCAAAACCAAGCATACGAAGCATTTTAGCCAATTTCCCTAAATGAACGTCCAAGATAAATGCATTTTTACGAAGAGGTTTATCCCTTAGCTTGACAATAGGTGAAATATCAATGGTTTCAAATACGGGATATACGGAGACAAAATCTTTATCCTTTAACCTATAATCAAACCCAACGGAACGGCCATTAACTATTATTAAATCTACCTCTGTATGAGGTACCCCCATAGCTTCAATTGGATCTTTAATAGAGGGATTTTCATTAAATCTATACGGAAATGATTTTTTTACCCTATCTTGAGGAAGAAAATCATTTAGCTCTTCATAAAAACGAAATTGAGCCTCGTTCATAAATGAACCTCTTTTATTTTTACCTATAAACCTTATTGGCACAGCAAATTTCCATGATACGAAACAAACTGTACCAGGAATATCTTTTCCACAGATGAGAAGAGGACATTAACCTGTCCATGCCTAATCATAATTTTGCAGTATAATATAAATAGGAGTTATTGCAAAATTTTTCTAAAACCATAAAAGAAAAGAGAGGTTTTAACTTTAATAAGGAGAAATAAAATGGTAGACAAAAAAGATGATTTAGCCGGCCCGGGTATTGGCAACTATGAAGATATAGAGAATATTCTTCCACTGGGGTACAGTACTCTGTTAAATACAAGGGAAACACAACAAGCCCTGTTTGCCATAAAAAGTCACATTGAAGAGAATCTTTGTAAGAAACTAAACCTTATGATGGTTACGGTTCCTTTGATTGTAGACATTAATACCGGCGTAAATGACCTGCTTGATCGTGATGGTTCACGAACACCTATACAGTTCCACATAGCAAATGACTATGACAAGAATCCTATCAACGCACAGGTGGTACAGGCGGCAACCAAATGGAAAAGGATAGCCCTTAAACAGTTTTGTTGTGAGACAGGCAATGGTATCTGTACAGATATGAGGGCCGTACGCAAGGACTATTTCCTAGATCATGATCACAGCGCCTATGTGGACCAATGGGATTGGGAACAGGTGATTACAAAAGAGAGTAGAAATATTGGGTATCTGAAAGAGATCGTGCAAAAGATATGGAAAGTGCTTAAGGGAGCAGAATCATATGCACAGGAAATGTTTCCTCAATTAAAAACAGAAAAATATCCAGATCTACCTGACGAGCTAACTTTCTTTCACGCAGAAGAGATACTGGAAATGTTTCCGGATTTACCACGTAAAGAACGTGAAACGGCAATACTAAAGAAATATCCCGCAATCTTTATTATTGGAATCGGTTGGCCTTTAAATGATGGTTATCCCCATGAAATGCGTGCAGCAGACTACGATGACTGGTCCACAAAAGTAACATCTGACAATGGAAAGAGAATGCACGGCCTTAACGGAGACATTTTGGTTTGGAACCATGTAACAAAACGTCGGCATGAACTCACATCTATGGGTATTCGTGTTACCAAAGAGTCACTGAAAAACCAGCTGGAGTTGAGCAACCAGCTTGATTTTCTAAAACTACCCTACCATCAGGCAATAATTAATGATGATATTCCCCTTAGCATTGGGGGTGGCATCGGACAAGCAAGGACATTTATGTATCTTCTCAAAAAGGCACACATTGGCGAGGTAAGCGTTTCTGTGTGGCCAGACATTCTTAAACGTATATGTAAAGAGAAGAATATACACATTCTCGAATAATTAACTTGTTCTATCTAGTTACTGGACGCTGGTTACTGGATACGGGACGCCTGATACTGGTAAATAGATCGTTGTTAGTTCAAGTCTCTGACTTGAACTAATCTGACATTAACAATACTCTGTATGGTTTTGCATTTCGGACACAACCAATTGTCTGTAAACATTAATCTCTTTTACTCGCAACGGAGTTGCGTTAAAGTCAGATGTAATTCAAATCTGGAGATTTGAACCAACTACCACAACAAGCATAACTCACAACATACACAGCAGTTACTCCTAAATACCAACAAAATAACGTATTTGGCCCAAAATGAAAATTCCTATACTATTTAGTTACTGGATACGGGATACCTGATACTAGTAAATAGATCAATTTCTTATTTCTTGCTAAGGTGCACATAAGAAAATACAAACACAATTTGCTTAGTAACGGTAAATGTACCAGAAAAGCTTATCAAGGATCCTGCATCCAGTTACCAGCATCCAAAACATTAACTATTCTTTATATTCTCCACAACCATATCACCAAACTCGCTGGTAGAAAGTTCTTTTTTCTTACCACTGCCGTCGTTTAAGTCTCTGGTAACAAAACCCTTTTTAAAGACTTCAAACAGGGCATTGTCTATATCTTTTGCCTCATCACCCATACCTAAGCACTTATCAAAAAGAAGGGCAACACTCCCTATCATGGAGTACGGATTGGCAATATTCTTGTTGGCTATATCAGGGGCGGACCCATGTGCTGGTTCTGCATAACTCTTTTTCGGGCCAACACAAACAGAGGGCATTAGGCCCAGCGTACCCAATATACCTCCAGCTTGATCTGTCAATATGTCACCCTGCATATTTTCGGTTAACATGATTCCGTTAAACTGCGCTGGATTTATAACTAACTGGAATGCTGCATTGTCAACCAGTAGAGAGGTACACGAAACTTCAGGGTAACCTTTTGCCACATCATCAACAACCTCGTTCCAGAATCTTGATGTAGCCAGGACGTTAGACTTATGAAGATTTGTAATCTTAGAGTTAGATTTTTTGGCCTCCTCAAAGGCAACAATAGCAACCCTACGTATCTGCTCGTCAGTATAAGGGCACTCATCCTTTGCATACTTCATGCCTGTAGACGGCCCTTCTGTCTTATCCCCAAAATAGATCCCGCCAACCAGCTCTCTAATTATAATAATATCAATGCCGTCCCCGATAATGCTCTCTTTTAGCGGAGAGAATGAAGCCAGCTCCTTTGGCAAGCGTACAGGGCGGTAATTAGCGAACGTATCATAACGCTTCCTCAGGGGCAACAAAGCTCCCAGTTCAGGTCTGGACTCTTTTGGAATAGTATTCATTTCCGAAACAGCCAATCCGATGGGTCCTTTAAGGATCGCATCTGCTTCATCGCAAACGGACTTTGTTTTCTCCGGGAACGGAGAACCTTCACTGAAATATGCCCCTGCCCCAAATGGTGCGTACTTAAGGACAAATTCATGGTTGTACTTTGATTCAATAACCTTCAACACCTTAATTGCTTCACGAACAATTTCAGGTCCAATACCATCACCTTCTAAAATTGCTAAAACTTTCTTCATATTTACTCCTTTTTTGTTTTGAATACTATAGTGTACCATTCAAAGTTTAGTACATACAGTTTAGATAGCATAATACATTTGCAATAAAATACTATCTTTATACCACCATGAGCAATAAAAAAGTTGGGTGAATTACAATAAAAGAGCAACAAAACCTCCCAACGGGTTCAAAACGTTTCGCCAACAGGCCATTTAATACCCATGGATCATGGCAAAAAATTTATAGATTTATATCTAAACATCTGTTATTATGCCGAAAATTCTTAATATTATGAATAAGATAAATGTGGAAAAATTAAAGGAGTTATTCCAATGTTAAGCAAAAAAAACATTATTTGTATAGGATCAATCTTGATTGCAGCTATAGTGGTTACTGGCCGCATTCAGATATCTTTTGCTGACGGATTGCCTAACTATAGCGAGCTGCAAAAGTCGTTAAAAAAGGTAGTTAAAGAAAAAAACGGTGGTTTTGGTTTTAACATGTGGGCGACTATTGTGGATAGGGACGGCGTTGTAATGGCGGTTACTTTCTCAGGGAATGATAGGGGTGATCAGTGGCCAGGTAGCCGTGCAATCTCGGCACAAAAGGCTAATACGGCAAACGCTTTTAGTCTTCCAGGATTAGCATTATCAACGGCAAACCTGTTTTCCGCGGTTCAACCAGGAGGTTCACTCTACGGACTGCAGTTTAGCAACCCTGTTTCCACAGAAGTAGCATATAAAGGTCCATCTGAGAATATCGGAACCGAAAACGACCCAATGGTGGGACTCAAGATTGGGGGAGTAAATGTATTTGGTGGCGGTTTACCTCTTTACGACTCGACAGGAAAGCTTGTGGGGGCAATAGGTGTAAGTGGTGACAGCTCTTGTGCTGATCATAATATTGCCTGGAAACTTAGACATGAGTTGCAGTTAGACTATATTCCAGGGGGTGTAAGCCCTTCAAAAGATGATAATATTGTTTTAGACATCACCAATAATATTAGCGCTAGTGGATGGGGACATCCGGTTTGTTCTGCAGATGCGTCAGCAGTTGCCAACGAACTCCCAAAGACATATCCTGTGAGAACAAAGAAATAATGCTTTTAAGTCTTAAATAATCAAAAGAAAAAACATATATAAGAAAATACTTGAATTTTTTAATCACTCCTTATTTTCGTATCGTTTTTTCTGCATTATTTTTGACAATCAAAACAAAAAACTTTTTAAAATAAAGATTAACTATAAAAACGCAACGCCACATGTCGGATGCACTTTCGCAATACCGACAAATGAAGTTACGGCAAAGAAAAGAAAGTGTTATACAGTGGTAATTTGACTGTTTTGATTTGATGTTACAAGAGATAAAACCTGCTTTAGTGCACATATAAAGCGGAAGAATTATTGTTTATACACAGTTCAGTAGAGTATTTATACTTAATTTAATATACAGTGATCAAATGACAGACATCGTTAATTCAACAATACCGTTGACAGACATTGTTAATTCGCCATTACCGGTTTATGCAATGCTAGTTCCGTTAATTGGAGTTATATTAATTGCTGTTTTGAGAAAAATCCCAAATCAACGGGAAGCCGTTACATTAATTTCCGCATTTCTGATGTTTTCCTTTGTAATATCAATGCTTCCTACGGTCCTTAGTGGGAAGGTAATAGAGTTTAAACTCATTACGCTTTTTTCAAATCTTGATATTAAGTTTAAGGTGGATGCCCTTGGACTATTCTTTGCTATAACGGCCTCATTTTTGTGGATAGTTACATCGTTCTACTCAATAGGATATGTCAGGGGAGCAAAAGAGAAGAATCAGACAAGATACTTTATGTGCTTTGCTGCCGCAATGTTTGCCGCCATTGGTGTCGCTTTTTCAGGCAATATGCTTACAACGTACATATTTTATGAAATCATTACCTTGTGCACATTTCCGCTTGTTGCCCATAAAGGCACCACTGAAGCCCTTAGAGGTGCGCGCATATATTTCATCTATCTATTAGGCACGTCAATCGCATTTCAGCTAAGTGCCATATTCTTAACATACCATGCAACTGGAACCCTTGATTTCTCAAACCAGGGAATATTTAATGAAGCAAGGGCCAACGGGCTAAGTAATGTATTTATCTATGTCACTTTCGGTCTATTTATCGCAGGTATAGCAAAAGCAGGAGCCATGCCTTTTCATGCCTGGCTTCCCAATGCAATGGTAGCGCCAACTCCGGTAAGCGCCCTTTTGCATGCTGTCGCAGTTGTAAAAACCGGTGTTTTTGTTATTTTAAAGGTCGTACTGCACATTTTTGGTATTGATCTACTCGCAAAACTCGGGCTGGGAACCGCCCTCATATACTTTGCATCTTTTACGATTATTACTGCTTCTATTATTGCGCTGAGACAGACCAATCTGAAGGCAAGGCTTGCCTATTCAACAATTTCGCAACTCTCATATATAATCTTTGGTGCAGCATTGCTGTCTCCGTCAGGAATAACCGGAAGTATAATGCATCTGGTTGTCCATGCGTTCGGTAAAATAACGCTTTTTTTCTGCGCAGGGGCAATATATATTGCAACACATAAAACCGATATAAAGGAGTTAAATGGAATCGGGAAAAAGATGCCCATTACCATGGCCGCTTATACACTTGGTGCATTTTCAATGATAGGTATACCTCCTTTCGGTGGTTTTCTAACTAAATGGTTTTTGCTAACAGGTACGATTGAGAATAAATACTTTCCACTAATGGCAGTCTTAGCAGCCAGTTCTATTCTTAACGCATCTTACTTTCTGCCTATAACATATAAAGCCTTTTTCAGGGAATTACCTGAGGACGAAACACCGGAAATGACTGAAGCTCCATATATCATGGTAGTCCCTCTCTGCTTGACAGCGTTGGGTACAATAGCACTTTTCTTTTTCCCCAATCTATTTTTAGATTTGGCAAACACTGTCGTAAAGAGCTTATAGAGCTACCTATGATTGTTTATCATAAAAGTAATTGAAGCCTAACCTTACAGTTTTATAAAAACATGAAAAAAAATCTAGCGTTTTTTAAAGAGAACAAAAAAATAGCTTACCCGTTTATAGGTGTTCTTATAATCCTTTTTATATTAGACCTATTTATACACAAACATGTGCATTACCATATAGAAGGTGTTTTTGGGTTTTACTCTCTGTTCGGCTTTTTGTCCTGTAGTTTGATAATTATAGGCGCAAAACTTATAGGAATATTCATATGCAAGAAGGAAGATTATTATGGTTAACTGGATACCTCCATCTATAATCTTTATTGTTGCAGCGCTAATTATCCCTTTTCTGAGTTGGAGAGCGCAAAAAGTATTCGTATTAGTCGTTCCAGTCTTTGCGATGATTAATCTCTTTCTTATGCAGGAGGGATCCCACTGGATCTTTGAATTTTTAGGGCACGACATAGTATTAGCAAAGGTCGACAAGCTGAGTTTTCTGTTTGCATTTGTCTTTATAATTCTTCATTTCATCGGAATGCTCTTTGCTAACCATATAAAGGAGCACTGGGAACACTCTACCGCGTTTCTGTATGCCGGCGGAACCTTAGGAGTTGTCTTTGCTGGAGATTTTCTTTCCCTTTACTGCGCATGGGAATTTATGGCTGGGGCATCTGTTTGCATGATCTGGAACAGTATGAGGGAAAAATCGCGAAGAGCAGGGGTGCGGTTTATTTTGATTCATTTCTTTGGTGGCCTCTGCCTACTGGCCGGATTCATAATTCACTATAAAAATACAGGGTCATTAGAATTTGGCCCAATTTTGGAAGGCGGTTTAGCGTATAATTTAATCCTGATATCGTTTCTGATAAACGCAGCGGCACCGCCATTCAGTGCATGGCTATCTGATTCCTACCCTGAATCAACGCCAACAGGAACAGTGTTTTTAAGCGGTTTTACAACAAAATCCGCTGTATATGTTCTGATACGGACATTCGCAGGTTCGGATACTCTTCTATGGATGGGGGTTGCAATGGCTATCTATGGAGTAATATTCGCCACCCTTGAAAATGACATGAGAAGGCTCCTAGCATACCACGTTATTAGTCAGGTTGGCTACATGGTTGCAGGGGTCGGGATTGGTACGGAACTAGCAATTAATGGTGTTTGCGCTCATGCATTCTGCCATATCATATATAAATCCCTGCTTTTTATGGGAGCAGGAACTATTCTTCAGCAAACAGGCAAAAGCAAACTCAGCGAATTAGGCGGACTTTACAAATATATGAAACCAATTTTCTATTTATACATGATAGGAGCGGTCTCTATTTCCGCCTTCCCGTTATTTAACGGATTCGTCAGCAAATCATTAATTGTCACGGCGGCGGCGGAACGCCATTTATTTCCTGCATGGATATTGCTTACAATGGTTTCCTGCGGTACATTTCTCAGTGTAGGATTAAAACTTCCATATTTTGCATTTTTTGGAAAAGAATCCGGACTGAGACCAAAAAAGTCTCCAATAAACATGGCTTTGGCAATGGGAATAGGCTCGTTTTTATGTATACTTTTTGGTGTTTATCCAAAGCTTCTTTACGATATGCTGCCTTTTAATGTTGATTACAAACCGTATACAGTATCCCATGTAGTAGGATCTCTTCAGATGCTGATGTTTACCGGTCTAGCCTTCACACTGTTAAAGAAAGCACCAAAAACCAAAATAAGCCTAGATACAGACTGGTTTTACCGAAAGGGTACCGATCTGTTTTTATGGTTTGTTGAAAATCCGATGTTTACATTTATAGAAAAGGCAAAAAAACTGTTTTTTGAAAGCATCCCAGATTTCCTTACATGGTACAGCTTCAACCCTTTGTCTGCCCTTTACATGATAGTATATGTAGTTGCGATGCCTTTTATTGGAGATGAGAAGAAAAAGGAATTAAAGGATCAAATATTAGCAGCAGAAGAAAATGTCTTACATGGTCACGGAATACGGATTATTCCCGTTGGTAATTCACTTATTCTGGTATGTGGTTTCCTTATAGTATACTTATTGATATGCTTTATTTTTTAACCCAAATTAGCACGCCACATTTAAAGAGGTTTAAACAGTATTCTAGTTTGGAATTTAGCCTAAACTAACAAAACGTTGATAATAAAAAAAGATTTATCTTTTTATCAAGAATAAAGAAGTAAGGTCTAACATTCTATAAACAATCTAGAGATTTTTAGAAAGATAAAAAACGGGCGCACTCAGCTTACCCATTAACAATAAACATCTTTTTCCTTTTAATACTGGATCTACTGGTGCATAAAATATGCAGATTAGTTTTGTAGGTCGTTTCAGTTTTTACAGCCTGTTTGGCTTTAACCCTAAAGTAGGACAATTATAGGCTTTAAATTTATCCAAAGATTCATAAACAAGGAGGAAAATTATTATGGTGTACTGGATACCTCCATCCCTAATTTTTATTATCGCTGCAATAATTATCCCGTTTCTAAGCTTGCGGGCACAAAAGGTATTCGTCTTAATAGTACCTGCATTTGGTTTGATTAATCTTTTTTCCATGCATGAGGGAGCTTACTGGAAACTAAGATTTTTAGGGCAAGACATTGTGCTGGCAAATGTTGACAAGGTAAGTTTTATGTTTGGCCTTGTTTTTATAATACTTCTTTTTATTGGTATGATCTTTGCAAACCACATAAAAGAGCATTGGGAACATTCAGCTGCATTTTTTTATGCAGGGGGAACATTAGGGGTAGTTTTTGCCGGAGATTTCCTTTCACTTTACTGTGCATGGGAATTAATGGCCGTTGCGTCTGTCTGCCTGATCTGGAATAGCATGAAAAAGTCTTCCAGAGATGTGGGAATGAGATTTATCCTTGTTCACCTGTTTGGAGGTTTATGCCTGCTAGCTGGGTTTGTTATTCACTACGCAAATACTGGTTCTATTGAATTTGGCCCAATCAAAGAAGGCGGCATAGCATTCAATCTTATACTTGTTTCATTTCTAATAAACGCAGCAGTACTTCCATTTAACGCCTGGCTTCCAGACGCTTACCCAGAATCAACACCTACCGGTTCTGTTTATCTAAGTGCTTTCACAACTAAATCAGCAGTATATGTACTTCTCAGGGCATTTCCAGGAACTGAAATCCTTATTTGGTTAGGACTCGCAATGGCGATTTATGGAATTATCTTTGCAGTTTTGGAAAATGACATTAGGCGGCTTCAGGCATACAGTGTTATCAGTCAAGTAGGGTACATGGTCGCGGGCATAGGAATAGGAACAGATATTGCAATAAATGGAGTGTGTGCCCATGCATTTTCCCACATAATCTACAAATCACTGCTATTTATGGCAGTCGGAGTCATCTTGCAACAAACTGGTACAAGCAAACTTACAGAATTAAGTGGACTCTATAAGTATATGAAACCTATATTTTTCTTATATATGATAGGAGGACTTGCAATCTCCGGATTTCCATTGTTTAACGGATTTATAAGTAAGTCAATGATTATCACTTCTGCAGCAGAAAGCCATGTGTTTTCAGCTTGGATTATACTTACATTTGTATCTTGTGGAACATTTATGTATACAGGTCTCAAACTTCCGTATTTTACTTTTTTTGGAAAAGACCGAGGTTTCAAACTAAAAAAGATCCCGATAAATATGATAATTGCGATGGGAATTGGTGCTTTTTTATGTACACTCTTTGGTGTGTACCCTAAACTCTTGTATAACATGCTCCCTAATCATGTGGATTACAAACCCTATACAGTTTCACACGTTTTAGGAGCACTGCAAATGCTAATGTTTACGGGTTTGGCATTTGTTATACTACGAAAGAAGATTTCTATAAGAGCCACAATAAGCATAGATACTGATTGGACTTACAGAAAAGGCACAGAACTGTTTATTTGGTTTGTCGAAAACCCAATGTTTACATTTATAGGCAAAGCGAAAAACCTGTTTTTTGAAAATATTCCAAACTTCCTTAAATGGGTCAGCCAAAATCCTGTTTCTGTTGTTTTTATAACAACACATACATTAATGTTACGGTTTAGCCATGGCGAGCATAAAGAAGAAATAGAGAAACAAGTAGAGATGGAGAAGAGAAACTACCCACGTTTTAACAGGTTCGTACCGGTGAGAAATTTGCTTGTCATGATTTGCTGCTTCTTGTTAGCGTACTTACTGATATATTTTCTCGCGAATAAACAACAATAACTTTTCATAATGTTTTAAATCGTATCTCTAATAATGAGGCGAAGCCGCAACAAAAATACAGAATACCGGAATCAGGAGCCTGAATTCAGGATAAAGCATAGAGTTGTGCCTGTTTTACAATAGAGAAATTTTTATAAAGTAATACTATATAAGCATACATGGTTTGTCTCTTTAGACGGTTTAAACGAAAATATAGGAGATACCATGACTTGATTTTCATCTGTTCATACTTCATTTTAACATTGGCAGAAAGCCCTTGGTAATCATTTAAGAAAATATGTTAATTTGTCTAAAGTTGAGAGCCCAGAGCAGGTGCAAAAAGTAGATAAACGCAAACCTTAAATATCAAATTATCATATTGTTTGTAGATTTTACTTTGGAAGAGCATCCCCTGTAACAGGTTGCCATTAAAACAAGCATTTGTTACAATACAAAACGAATCTGTATTAATTTCTAATACAAAACAGGGTTTAATGCAATTAAATAAGACAGGAGGAGAAATTTTAATGACAATAAACGAATCAGGTTCTATTAATAAGACCTGTCATGAAGAGGAAGCACCGTGTATTGTTGGCTGTCCTATCCGGCAGGATGGGCGAGACTATATTCAACTTATTGCAAGAAGGAAATTTGAAGAGGCGTTTGATGTGGTACACAAGAGGAATATTCTACCGTCAGCTTGTGGAAGAATATGCACCCACCCATGCGAAGATAAATGCCGGAGAGGCACGTTGGATAGTTCCATTGCAATTGCATGGCTTAAGAGGTTTCTTTCGGACAGGATATCACCAACTTCAGATGAAAAACCAGAGGTAAAATATTCAGAAAAGATCGCAATCATAGGAGGTGGCCCAGCTGGTCTGGCCGCTGCCCATGATCTGGCTCTTTTAGGATACCAAACCACAATCTTTGAGGAACAGGGCCAAGTTGGTGGAATGATCGGTATTGGTGTACCCATATTCCGCCTCCCGAGGAAAGAGATAGAGAAAGATGCCGAATGTGTTAAAAATTTAGGAGTTGAGATCAGATGCAATACAAGAGTTGGAACTGATATTAAGATTAACGATATAAAGAATGAGGGATTCTCCGCTATATTTATAACAGCAGGATTACCACAGAGCAAACACTTACCTATCCATGGCGTAGAGCTGGACGGAGTAATTAAGGGGGTAAATTTTTTACACGCGGCAAACACAACAGGTAAGGTGGACTTAGGAGAAAAGGTACTAGTAATCGGGGGAGGTGCAGTTGCAATGGATTGTGCGAGAACCGCCTTGAGACTAGGACCTAAAGAGGTTCATATTTCATGCCTGGAATCTCGTGAAGAGATGCCCACTTCAGATTACGAAATAGAAGAGACCTTACATGAGGGAATAATTCTGCATCCGTCATGGGGACCTAAAAGAATAGTAGGGCAAAACGGGAAGGTTACGGGGCTTGAAACATTAAATGTAAAGGCTGTTTTTGATGATCAAGGGAGATTCAACCCGTCATTTCATGAAGGGTCGGAAGAAATTATAAATGTTGACACTATTATACTGGCTATTGGCCAGGGGTCAGACCTATCTGTTATTGACGGAGTTGAAGATATTCAGACCACAAGGGGCGGAACAATTGTTGTGAACAAAGAGACTTTAATGACTGACGTACCCGGCATATTTGCAGGGGGAGATATTGTTCTCGGACGTGGAACAATGACATTAAGCCTTGAACATGGAAAAAGGGCGGCCCTTACCATACACAATTACCTTCAAAACGAAAATCAAATAGATGATCGGTTTTTAGACCTGCCACCTATTCCTGACCTCGCACCAAGGAGGGTAGAGTTAATAAAACGTGAAGAGCGTGCGGGAATGACGGCAATTGATGACAACAGAAGGGTCTCAAGTTTTGACGAAGTCGAGTTGGGGTTTGATGAGGATACTGCAGTTAAAGAGGCGCAGAGGTGTATGAATTGCGGCGCAGGAGCAACTGTATCCCCTGATATCTGTATTGGTTGCCTGACGTGTGTTAGGGTGTGTCCTTACGAGATACCGGTTATTAATGATGAAAAGGTGGCTTATATAGATGGCGATTGCCAATCATGCGGTATATGTGTGGTTGAGTGCCCGGTGAATGCAATAGAATTTAAAGGCTCTTATGAAGATCAGGGAAAAGATGAGTTAACAAACGCAATTAAAGGTATCAATAGGTCAAACGGTCCAGTAATAGTCAATCTATTCTGCCATTACAATAAATTTGCCGGCAGTATTGCAAAGTATACAGAAGCAGGTAGAGAGGTCGTAAATGTAGGTGTTCTCGGTTTAAGTAAGATAGACCCCACATTGTTACTTCAGGCATTCGAAAACGGAGCGGACGGTGTAATGGTTAACATTTGCACTGACGAAGATTGCCATTATGGAAGTTCATGCGGCGAATGGGCAAACAGAAAGATTTCGACTGCAAAACGATTATTAAGTTCCATTGGTATGGACCAGGAAAGGGTAATGGTTACATGCACATCTAGTGATAATGATAGCCTCTCCAACACGACAAAAACATTGTTAGAAAAAATTGGAACCACATCCAATTAACTGTGTTCATAAAAAAAGGGATAAGTATAATAAATTTATTATACTTATCCCTTTATAACATTCTATCATCTGCAATCAAGCAATTTCTTGTTTAACTTTCAGCCTCTGAACTGTGCAGCAATACAGGAGGCGGATTGATAACTACACCTTCAAACTTAAGCTCTCCATTTTCAGTCGTAACCTTAATTAACTCTTTATCTTTAAACTTACCATCAATAATAATCTCAGAGAGTGGATCTTCCAGATAACGTTCAACTGCCCGTCGTAATGGTCTTGCCCCAAGATGAGAATCATAACCTTTATCAATAAGAAACGCAATGGCATCTTCCGCCAGAGTGAGGCTCAGGTTATAATTAGAAAGCCTTGCCTTTACGGCTTCAAGCTCTATCTTGATAATCTTTTTCAGATCATCCTTTGTTAATGATTTGAATATAATAGTGTCATCAAGCCTGTTTATAAATTCCGGTTTAAAATGCCTTTCAACCTCTTTATTTAACTGCTCCTTCATGGCTTCAAAATTCTGTTCGCTGGTATCTTGATTAAACCCCATCGTTGACTGATTTCTTATAAGCTGGGCGCCAATATTGGATGTCATAATCAATATAACATTACAGAAATCCACATGCCTGCCAAAACTATCGGTAAGACGTCCGTCTTCCATTATCTGAAGCAGCATATTAAACACATCCGGATGGGCTTTTTCTATCTCATCCAGCAAAACGACAGCATATGGTCTGCGGCGGATTCTTTCGGTTAGCTGACCACCCTCTTCATAACCAACAAAACCCGGTGGAGCACCTATAAGACGAGAAACATTATGTTTTTCCATATACTCTGACATATCTATCTGGACCAACGCTTCCTCTTCACCAAACAGATATGTGGCTAATGATTTCGCCAAATGGGTTTTACCCACACCTGAGGGCCCCATGAATATAAATGTGGCAACCGGCCGTTTAGGATCCTTTAGCCCTGCCCGTGATCTTCTTAATGCCTTTCCAATGGCCTGTATCCCTTCATCCTGGCTAATAACGATTTCATGCATCTTTTCATTAAAGTTCATGAGCTTCTTTGTCTCTTCAGATTCAACACGAGTCAACGGAATACCAGTCATCTTTGAGACTACTTCTGCCACTATTTCCGCGTCAACAACTCCTTTAACTGACTCAGACTTTTCATGCCACTCTTCTTCAATGGATTTTTTCTTCTTTTTGAGCTTATCAGCCTTATCTCTTATCTTTGCCGCACGTTCAAAATCCTGAACGGCAACTGCATTGTCTTTCTCTTTCTCCAGCACAACTATCTCTTCATCCAAATTCTTAAGATCTGGCGGTACTGAAGAAGCCTTTAATCTGACACGAGCACATGACTCGTCAATTACATCAATTGCCTTATCAGGAAGAAACCTCCCTGTAATATACCTGTTTGACAGCTCGGTGGCAGCCTCTATGGCATCGTCGTTTATCTTTACCTTGTGGTGCGTCTCATACCTTTCCCTAAGGCCCTTCAATATATCAACTGTTTCACTTTTACTTGGCGGTTCAACCATTATAGTCTGAAAACGTCTTTCAAGCGCACTGTCTTTTTCCACATATTTCCGATATTCATCAAGTGTCGTGGCTCCAACACACTGTATCTCTCCCCTTGCCAATGCTGGTTTCAAGACATTTGAGGCATCAATTGCCCCTTCGGCACCTCCTGCGCCAACAAGGGTATGCAGTTCATCTATAAAGAGTATAACGTTTTTTGATCTTTTAACCTCTATCATTACCGCTTTTATTCGCTCTTCAAACTGGCCCCTGTACTTAGTACCTGCGACCATCATCGCAAGGTCTAAGACAACAACTCTCTTATTCTTTAACAACGCAGGTACTGCACCACCAATAACAGCCTGAGCCAGGCCTTCTATAACGGCAGTTTTACCCACCCCAGCTTCACCAAGCAAAACCGGATTATTCTTTGTCCTTCTGGTAAGCACCTGAATTAAACGTTCAATAACATCCTGCCTACCAATAACAGGGTCAAGTTTCTTTTCCTTCGCCAGTTGCGTCAAATCAATACCAAAAGAGTCCAGAGCTGGAGTTTTTGAGGTAGATTTCCCTTTCTTCATCTCTTTTTCATGGCCAGGCGCGTTAGTCGGCTCCTGTCCAATAAGACCTATAATCTCTTCCCTCACATCCTCAAGCTTTAGCCCGAAATTTAAAAGTACTTGGGCTGCAACACCTTCTTGCTCCCTAATCAGCCCTAAAAGCAGATGCTCTGTACCTATATAATTATGACCTAAAGAACGGGCCTCTTCCATAGAGAACTCCAATGCTTTTTTCACGCGAGGAGTAAATGGAAGCTGACCCACTGATATAAGATCCGGGCCAGTCTGTACAATTTTCTCCACCTCAAGCCTCACCTTTTTCAGCTCAACATCAAGGTTTTGAAGGACGTTGGCGGCGACACCACTACCCTCTTTTACCAAACCCAACAAGATATGTTCGGTTCCGATATATTCATGATTAAACCTTCTTGCCTCTTCCCTGGCAAGTGCCATTACCTTCCTTGCACGATCAGTAAACCTATCAAACATTTTTTATTTCACCTCCAATTTTTTCACCATTCAGCCTGTTCCTTACATACGACGCCCTAATAATATCCCTTTGATTTGCGTCCAGCGTCCGGCCTTCAGATTTTTGCAAGTGGGCAGGAAGAGTAAGGATAAAAAGCTCATTTAAACTTTTTATATCTATATCTTTTATAATACCGATGTTTACCCCCAAACGCACCTGTGAAATTAAATGCAGTATCTCTTCTGAAGAAATAATCCTTCCTACTTTAAGAATACCATATGAACGCCAGACTCTATCCTCCAGTTGAGCTTTATTCTCTTTAACTAATGCCTGCCGGGCCATTCTCTCGTAACCGGTAATTCTTGGGATTACACCACCTATTATTTCTAATATTTCTTGTTCCGATTTACCTAAAGTAAATTGATTGGAAATCTGATATAAATCTCCTGATATTTTCGTACCTTCACCATAAAACCCCCTTACCACCAGGCCTAATTTAGAAACTGCATTAAAGACCTTTTCTATATGCTGCGTTAAACTAAGTGCTGGAAGATGAAGCATTACGGAGACCCTCAAACCAGTTCCCACATTAGTAGGACATGCAGTCAAATATCCAAACCTTGGCGAAAAAGCAAAACTTACGCTTTTCTCCAACTCATTATCTATCTCCTCTATAGTCTTCCATGTTTCATCCAACTCAAGTCCTGAATGCAAAACCTGAATCCTTAAATGGTCTTCTTCATTAACCATAAGACTTATCGTTTCAGACTTACCAAATGCAACTCCCCGATCACCTTCACTATCTGCATGTTCCTTGCTGATAAGATGCCGTTCAATCAGAAACTGTTTATCCACCGCGGACGATTTATTAATATTTACATAAAACAGATCACGGGTAACACTACTCGCTTTAATACTTTCGTAAAAGAGCCTCTCTATATCTGATTTATTTGTGCTAGTCGCCTTTGATAAAAAAGGAAACCTTGCTGCATTTCTGGCCAACCGAATCCTGGTGCTAATAACGATATCGGAATCAGTCCCAGTCCCAGACAGCCAAGCGCCTGTATTATTAAATAACTTACTCAGTTCCATCCGTTTTACCTGTTAATTCGTTTATTGCATCTCTAATAACAACCGCATTCTCATAATCCTCTTTTTCAACCGCACTATTTAAATCTTTCCGTAATTGGATAAGTCGGTTCTTTTTTATAATCTCTTCACCTGCGGCCAGTGGAACTTTCCCTATGTGATGAGAGCTGCTATGCATCTTTTCAAGAAGGGGAATTAAACCGGTTTCAAAGACCGAATAATCCATTGGGCAACCTAACCGCCCTTGGGACCTGAATTCCAAGTACGAAATTTTACACACCGGACAAACAATTTTTGACATCTCCCCAATTTCAGGAGCAACCTGACTTATCAGATTTGACAAGATATCAGACGGCGATACCATTTTTGTAAAACTGCTGGAAGCGGCTTGTGCACAGTCCTCACACAGATGGCGTTCTTTTTTTTCCTCACCATAGATTTCAGTTATGTGGACATTTGCCGGATTTTTGTTACAAGATTCACAATTCATTTTTGAAACTTTCGGTATTTAATATGTAATTATACAGAATACAAGGGTGTAAATGTAAATATTGTATTCGTTTTATTTATTCTGAATTCTGGATCCTGTAATCTTCCTACGCTGAAACAGATACAAAGTTTTAATACTTTTTTTCCCATTTCAGAAGATCCACCACTTTTCCAAGGGTTGTTTTTCCATCTACAACCTCTTGACGAAGCCTGTTTTCTTTCTCAAGCCAATCCATTGCATGGTTTGCCATTTCTCGCACCCTCTTCTTTTCCAACACCATCAGGCCATCGTCATCACCAACAATCCAATCTCCAGGATTAATAGTTATACCTGAGATATTAACAGGAACGTTCACTTCCCCCAACCCTTTTGGTTCCCCTGCATGAGGCGCCACTTTCTTTGTAAAGAGTGGATACCCAAGATCACGAATCTCTGCCGCGTCCCTTACCGCACCATTAACAACCGTTCCAGCCAACCCCTTATTCATGGCACTAATAGTAGCAAGTTCTCCCCAAACGGCAGGGCTCTCACCGCCAGCATCTATCACTATAATATCTCCCTGTTCCGCCACATCTATAGCTTCGACCGGTTTTGCCCAGTCACCAGAACATGTTCGTACTGTAATCGCTTTTCCTACCATTTTCACATTTTTAGTTACAGGTACAAGCCCCTCTATCCCCATCATTCGGTGGGTTCCATCTGAAATATTCGCAGTTGATACCTTTGTAAGTATTTCCAGAATACCACCTGAAGATGGCCCATTTGCAACCCCCGAAGCAGGCTTCGCACTGTTTAGCATTGCAGCCTTTATCTCTTCTGCCGCCTTTTTAACATCCTTACCTTTGCTTATCCCGCCACCGACGACAACGATATCAACTCCTGCACTAATAACACTACCTACTGTTTCGGCATTTATTCCTCCGGCTGCAGCGACAGGGATATTAACTCCTGAGCACAAAGCAGTTAGCGGATCTAAAGAACCTACTCCGCTCATCTGGTCATCTATGGCTGTATGCAACCCTACAAAATCAGCTCCCCATTGTTCCACAGCCCTTGCCCGGTTTACCAGATCGGTAACCCCTAACATATCGATGCCTATTTTTATACCGTAGTTATGTCCGGCAGCTATACACTCTTTTATAGTTGCATCAGACGCAACACCCATCACCATAGCCACATCAGCGCCAGCCTTTGCCGCTGATTCCATTTCTATTCGCCCAGCATCCATAGTTTTCATGTCAGCAACGATAGTGGTGCCAGGGAACCTGCTCTTTAGTTCCCTAATAACGCAAAGCCCCTCACTCTTTAAGAGAGGTGTCCCAGCCTCTAACCAATCAACTCCACCTTCCAGCGCCATTTCTGCAACTTTTAACGCCCTGGAAAGATCAACAAAGTCCAGAGCAACCTGTAAAACCGGATACATTTAACCTCTACTTATAATACGATGCGCCAAAACCATCAGACTCCCAGGTGGTTACCTTTTTCACGTAAACATTATCGGGCATTTTAGCGTTTAATTCATTAAATAAAAACTCTGATATATTTTCAGTGGTGGGATTTATTGAACAAAACCAGCTTAATTCATTAAGGTATTTGTGATCAAGCTTATTCATCAACTCCTCTGTTATCTTTTTCGCGTCTTTAAAATCCACAACAATCCCCTGTTCATTCAAATGTTCTGATTCCAAAACGATCACTACCTTCCAGTTATGACCGTGCAGATTTTCACATACGCCCTGATAATCCCTTAACTTATGAGCAGAGGAAAACGACTCCTCTATTATAATTTCGTACATAATTTAATCGTTAATATTTGAAAAAGCATACAAAGCAACGCTCTTCCAAAGATAACGCAACTCTTCAAAATGTAATTAGTTATATAAAAACAAATTTATAAACTTATAGTAAATTCTAGCACTGGATTTTTCAAAAGTCAAGGTTTTAATAGATGATATGGCTATTTGTCAACGCCTTGAGACCGCCATCTACCGCAAGCAATTACCCAACCAAAACCACACAAAAAAAATGCATACCAGACAGATACGCATCCAGGGCTCAAATAGCGATATTAGTGTTCAAGTTTTGGGTTGAATATAACGTCAACGCCTCTTGAATTGCTTATCAAGCTCATTAAAAGACATGAGTATTGTTGTGGGCCTTCCATGGGGACAATTGTTTGTAAAAGACATCTTGTCCCGTTTATCTAAAAGTGCATAAATCTCTTGCTCTTTTAACCTTTGCCCCATCTTGACGGCACCTTTACACGCAGTTATCTTTGCAAGCCTAACCATACACTCCTCAACATCTTCTTTACAAATAGACTCATCTACTTCACTTAACAAGCCAAGCAAGAAATCCTTACAATCCAAATCCTTCAGTATCTGAGGATACGACCTGATAATCACGGTATTCTTACCAAACTCTTCAACTACAAACCCAAGACGATCCAACTTGCTCTTCAAGCTTATAACGATAAAAAACTCTGACGCACTTAACTCCACAAGCTCAGGAATAAGCAACTGCTGGCTAACCAAGCGGGCCTTTTTTATGCTATGTTTTATCTCTTCAAACAGTATTATCTCATGCAAAGCATGTTGATCAATTATATGTATACCATTTACATTCTCTTCCACAATATAAGCGTTCTGTACCTGAAGGCATCGTCTTGGAGCAGAACCATTTACACCGTTTAAAAATCTGGGTGCAGGGGCAAATTCCGGTACAATCTTCCTCTCTCCCCCATTATCCACATCATTAAACGTCAACTGATTATTTGTATGCCCACCATCACCAACCCTTTCCACTGGTTCTATTTTCTCATGAAAAGTGTTATTTCTCCTGTCAGGAAAACCTGGCATGGATTCAAACTTTGCCGGAACTGCGGGCTCCGCCCTTCCTAAACTCTCTTTTATGCATGAAATAACATGTCCGTAAACCTGCCCCACATCTTTAAAACGTACCTCTATCTTTGTAGGATGCACATTTATGTCAAAATCTTTAGGGTCCATTTGCAGGAACAGAAAAACAACAGGTTTGCGATTGGATAACAGCAAACCTCTGTAAGCCTCACTGATTGCATGGAGTAGTGATTTATCCCGTATAAAACGGGAATTCATAAACACATATTGCATCTTTGTTGTCCGGCTGTCAAAAGACGGAGGCAGCACATAGCCATTAATTACAATATTTGGTTCCTGCAGTTTTATAGGGATCAGGTTTTTACCAATCTCCGTCCCAAAAAAGGTAACAATACGCTCTTTTATGGCAGACGCTGCCGGGAGGCGGAACACATTCCTTCCGTTGTGAATGAGGTTAAAGTGAATATTAGGGTTTGCCAATGAAAGGCGTGTCACCATCTGAGAGATATGAGACATTTCAATGGGATTTGACTTGAGAAACTTTTTCCTTACCGGAGTATTAAAGAAAAGTTCACGTACCTCTATTTGCGTCCCTACCGCACACCCCTTCTCCTTAACCTCCCCAATGTTCCCTCCATCAACCTCAATCTCTCCACCAACAAGACTCTCCTTTGTGCGGGATATAATCTTTAATTGGGAAACGGCACCAATACTGGGCAGGGCCTCGCCCCTAAAACCAAGGGTCTTTATGGAATAGACATCATCAAGTTCGCGAAGCTTGCTAGTTGTATGACTAAGAATTGAACGCGCAAGGTCTACATGATTCATACCCACGCCACTATCCGTAACCTTTATTAACTTCTTCCCGCTCTCCTCAAGCTGTATATCTATCTTCGTAGCGCCAGCATCAATAGCATTCTCAACCAGCTCTTTAACAACAGATGCCGGCCTTTCGATCACCTCACCCGCCGCAATCTTATTGACTATTGTTTTAGATAATATGTTTATTTTGTTGAAACTTTCATCCATTTTCCATTACCACACTTTCGCCCAAATCAATTGTTTGTCCGTTTAACTTCACAAACGTAACCTTAATCTCGTTCATTTAGTTTATAAACTCGGCGGACCAAATTACTTTTGATCTATCAAAAACTTTAACACATATCCATTATAATTGCATATTGCCTGCAGTATTCCTAATTAGTAATCTTTATTTCGTTCATATTGCACAAAAATCATCTATTCCCGGATTCAGCATTCTCCACCGGTTCCGGTCTTCTCATATACACAGGGGCAAGCTTTTCCATACTGCACCTTTTCCCATTTTCATACCGCAATCTCCCCAAAACAGCAACAGCAAAAGCACGGGGAATCCACACGATATCATCTCCACAAAAAACACTTTTACCCTGAAACACATTTTCGTACCTTGCTGTTCCGTCACCAAAAAGCAGTGTACCCTGCGGTATCCTCTCCAAAACAGTATCCGGAGTAACCAACAACAGCTCAGATTCCCTTTCCCGGAAATTAACAACAAACCTACTACTCCCATTCAATGCTTTCTCATCAGGAGTAGAGATATTGTTTTCAAATAAAAAACGAGATTCTGACAAAACACGACCATAAATACAGGCATAGACCATTTCACGCCTGGCATCTATAACCGGGCAGATACGATCATAATTGTCTGGCATATTTTGCGCAATAACATCAAGACTTACAACATCGATAACCGGTTTATTCAGGGCATATGCCATCGTCTTGGCACAGGTTATCCCCACACGCAAACCAGTATAAGAACCCGGCCCCACATCCACAGCAATGAGGTCAATCCCATTTAGTTTAATCCCTGACCCATCCAAGATATCTTTAATTGCAGGAATCAACTCCTTGCCATGCCGCATGCCTCTCTTGAACGACCGTTCGGCAATAACAGTACTTCCATCACATACTGCAACGCTCCCTATTTCACCAGATGTCTCTATACCAAGAACTTTCATTTAATTTTTTGATTATTTCGCAAAAGTATGATAATTTTTGAGAATACAGAAGTCAGGAGACAGAATTCAGAATAAAGCATAGAGTTCTATTTATTTTACTAATTTATTTTACTATGCTATATTATTATTTATTGTGAACTTGTATGCAATTTCTGCATCATGTTTTCTATTATTCTGACTTCTGACTCCTGTATTCCATAAAAACCACAAAATCTCAAAAAAAGAAGTTTTTATAAATTAAAATTATATATTACTAAATAGATAATTAGTTGTTCAAAGTAAATCTTTTAAAGAAACCAAATATGCCAAACAAACGACCTTCAAAAAAATTAAAGAGTGAAAAATTTCTGTTTATCGGTGGCGGAAAGATGGCCGAAGCCATTATGAGCGGAATCATCAAATCAAACTTTGCTGAAAGTAGAGATATTTTTGTTAGTGAGCCCAACGAAGAGAGGCAAAAGTATATAAACAAGACCATTGGAGCACTAGTAACCGGGGACAACCGGAAATTCTTAAAAGATTGCAGTGTTATCATATTGGCGGTAAAGCCAAATATCGTAAGCACCGTGCTCAAGGATATAAGTTCTCAAGTTACAAAAAACCATTTAATTATATCGGTTGCGGCAGGAATACCCATAAAATTCATGGAATCCCACATCTCTGATGAGTGTCGGGTTATAAGGATAATGCCAAACACTCCGTGCCTGGTAAATGAGACAGCAGCCGGCGTCTCATTGGGAAGGAAGGCAAACAAAAAGGATGAAAAGCTGGTGGTAAATATGCTCTCTGCTGTGGGAAAATGTTTTGTGGTTGACGAGAAACTCCTTGATGCTGTAACAGGGCTTAGCGGAAGCGGCCCGGCTTTCATATGCATGGTAATTCAGGCCCTGGCAGACGGAGCAGTTAAAATGGGGCTTCCCCGTGACATTGCAAACACCCTGGCAGCACAAACCACACTGGGAACAGCAAAGATGGTAATGGAATCGGATATGCATGTTATGCAGCTGCGTGACAGCGTAATAACTCCTGGCGGGACAACAATAGAAGGCATCCACGAGCTTGAGCATGGAGCACTGAGTTCAGTATTGATGAACGCAGTAGAAGCCGCCGCATTAAAGTCAAAAGAACTGGGGAAAATGTTTACAAATGATGATAGTTGAAACCGCTTTAAGGAAGCACAATAATGCTTGAAAAGGCCAGAAAGCGCGGTTATAATTCGATGTTAAATCTCTAATTAACAGGAAGATATAAACGGTGTAACATGGAGCACCATACTGCCTTAAACACAAAAGTACTTGTATTAAATAAGTTTTTTATGGCATTGCATGTTATAACCGCACGACGAGCAATAACTCTTCTATTTAGAGATAGAGCAGAGGTAATATCTGTGGATAACGGAGACTACAATTCATACAATTTTGAATCATGGAAAGAAGTTTCTGCATACAACGCCAAAAAGCTAAAGCTTAACAACAATAACCACGATGGAAGCTGGCTAAAAACATTTTCCATACCCATCGAAATACCTAAAATAATACGATTGATGGTCTACGATAAATTCCCTAGAAACACGGTAAGATTTAACAAAAAAAATGTCATTGCAAGGGACAAAAACCGATGCCAGTACTGCGGCAAGAGATTTCCCAGTTCTGAACTTAGCCTGGACCACATCTTTCCAAAATCAAGGGGTGGTAAAAACAGCTGGACAAACATTGTAACCGCATGCCATAAATGCAACAAGAACAAGGGCGGGAAGACACCTCAGGAAGCGAAACTAAAACTTGTATGCGAGCCAGTAAAACCCCGATTCACTCCTGTTTTAGACGTAAACCTCATTCCGGAAAAATTCAGTTCTTGGAAAAACTTCATTAGAAATGACAATTAACCTGCCATCGCTGAAGGCTAATTGGCCTGGTGTCTTGATAATCCGGATTTATCCTTAATTGAGCCAAAGATCATCGAAACGGAAAAAGTCTTAAATCCTTTGATTAGAGTGCTGCAAAATGGCCGCATTATTTCAACCATAAGCCTTTTACCTAAGCAGTTACCCGTACATAAGATAAAATTAATATTAAAAAACAGAACGGAACAAACATCTAAAGGGAAAACATACATTGACCATTAAAGATCATTACCTCTCTATTATCAGCGGAAAACAGCATGGGACACTGCCTTTTACGGTAAAAACTTTTCTCTTCGCCGTCAGCTGCATATACAGGTTAATGCTCAGATTAAGGAGTCTTATATACCAAGTCGGTCTTAAAAAGAAAAGAAGCCTGAACGTACCTGTAATAAGCGTAGGAAATATAACCACAGGTGGAACTGGTAAAACTCCGTTTATTGAGTACATTGCAACATATATAAAGGGAAAAGGTATAAATGTCGTTATATTGAGCAGAGGATATGGAGCCAGAACAAAAGAGAATGAAACATTTAACGACGAACATTTAATGTTAACGGAAAACCTGAAAAATATACCAAATCTCATGGGTAGTGACAGGTTTAAAACTGGAAATATGGCCATAGAAGAATACAAGGCAAATTGCCTTTTACTGGATGACGGATTTCAGCACATAAGGCTTAACCGCCAGCTGGACATAGTACTTATCAGCGCGTTAAATCCATTCGGATATGAAAACATCCTTCCACGGGGATTTCTGCGGGAACCGTTAAAAAATCTTAACCGTGCAGACATGTTTGTAATTACCCACACTGATTTATGTACAGAAGAGGAACTGAAAACCATCCAGGAGAGGTTAAACAAGATAAACAACCAAATTCCGGTAATAAGATCCATACATCAGCCGCTACATATTAAGGATTTCAAGAACGACACAACCCTGCCAATGGAATGGCTAAACAAAAAGAGGGTCTACGCCTTCTGCGCCATTGGAAACCCGGATTCCTTTTCCCGGTTGCTGCAACTAAACAGTGCTAGCGTAATTAAGTTTAAGATATTTGAAGATCACTACTTTTATGAAAAGGAAGATCTAGCAGAGGTGATAAAAGAGGCGGAACAGATGGGAGCAGAGGCCGTAGTAACAACCCAAAAAGACAAGGTAAAAGTACTGAAAATAGTTACAAATAATGAGTTGCATGCACACTCTATACCGTTATGCGTTATAAATATAGCCATCAAAATCACAGAGGGTAGAGAAACAGCTGAAAAGATTATAGACAAAACTTTAGCAACTGAGCAGGTGGATAGGCTGAAGACAGAAGGCTGAAGGCAAGCGGCCTTATCAATTTAGATTGTCAAATTGGCGTGAGCACTTGTTTAATCAGAATTTATCCATAGGTCATAGAAACAGAGAAGGCCTTAATCTTTTGATTTACCTTCCGCCTTCAGTCTTCAGCCTATCCACCTTAGTAGTTACAAAACTTTAGCAAAGAGAAACTCCTCACTATAAGCGATTACAAAAGGTCTCCTTATGAAAAAACGCGCCATCAATTTCAAAAATACCAAAACATACCCAATAAAACAAAGAAAGAATCTAGTAAAAATAGATCAGTTTGTAAAACCAATGAAGGCATCAAAAGAGTTTAATGATTTTTTTGCCTCATTACCGAACATTTTATGTGCCAAGAGCCTCAACAATGTCATCAAATCTATCGTAAATGCTCATAAAAAGGACAACAAAGTCGGAATTGCAATTGGCGCACACGTAGTAAAGTGTGGCCTCTCACCCCTGATCATAGACCTTATGGAAAGGGGAATTGTAACCTGTGTCTCCATGAGCGGAGCTGTATCCATACATGATTACGAGATATCATTAATTGGTGAAACATCTGAAGATGTCGCGGGCGGAATAGAAGACGGGACATTTGGAATGGCAGAGGAGACAGG
This sequence comes from Candidatus Anammoxibacter sp., assembly GCA_021777055.1. Taxonomy (GTDB): domain Bacteria; phylum Planctomycetota; class Brocadiia; order Brocadiales; family Anammoxibacteraceae; genus Anammoxibacter_A. The sequence continues at coordinate 115,129 of JAIQZO010000042.1, forward strand.
CAATGCAATACAGTCTGCCGCAGACATAGGCAACAAAACGGGAATTGGTTTTGGCAAGGCCTTAGGAAATAAAATTTTAGATGACAACAATAAGTTTAAAGAGTTCAGCATCATCGCCGCAGGAGCGAGGCTAAACATACCAATTACCGTCCACATTGCAATGGGAACAGATATAGTACATATGCACCCCCATATTTCCGGTAGTGATTTGGGAGGGTCAAGCCATACGGATTTTAAGATACTGACATCATTTATCTCCGGGCTGGAAAATGGAATTTGGCTCAACATGGGCTCTGCAGTCATAATGCCCGAAGTGTTTCTCAAAGCACTTACCCTGGCAAACAATCTTAAACACAATGTCAAAAACTTTACAACCGTAAACATGGATATGCTCAGACAATACAGAGCTGAAACAAACGTTGTAAAACGCCCCACTCAAAGCGGATACTCAATCATTGGACATCACGAAATCATGATCCCACTCCTTTACACCGGAATAATCTCCGCACTGGAAAAGTAGATCTAGGCCGTCAATCACCACAGAACGTATTGTTTCTTGCCAATCTAAGGGAGGTGCATGTAATAAATTTCGCCAAATCGGCGGCAACAATTTAGAAAAAAATGGAATAACGAAGAAAGCTCTATACTTTCTCTATACCGTAACAACATCTGATTTTTAGACAATACCCATTGCGGCAGAATACTGTAGTAACCCATAATGTAACCCCCCAGTTCACCATTATGCTATAAAAACTACTGCATAAGCGGTTTTCGTTCAACGCCTTTCTCAGAGGGGTACAAAGCGGCTCCGCTGCAGAAATTTGTTAGGTCACTTGAGTCTAATGTCTTGATTTAATTCTTATTTAGTTTGCGTAATTCAATGGTTGCACCAAAGATCACCGCTAACTCAGGGCTTTCTTGGCGTGCAGTGGCCTTGGCTTCGACCGGGTGGACCAGCCCAAACAACACCTCTAACGAAAGTGGTGCAACAACGAAAAGCCGACAATGGCACTGTTTGAAAAATGAGTCTGGCCTCACTCCACCTGAAGCGGGCGAGAATAGACCACCGAAGCGGCCTCGTCTTCCAGATCCAGATCCCACAATCGGTTTACCTGCAACTCAGGATACGAGGCAACACCACCACCGTTGGGCAGCTGAACATCAACAGAGACCACCTCGAGCTTGCCCAGACCGAAGTGCACCCTCATGGCATTTGATGACTTGTAGCTGTGGTTACTGGACACCACCCGGGTCCCCACAATATCGCCGCTGGCATTACGCGCGATCACTCGCGCACCGTCCAGCCGATGGTGACTGACTCTTGAAAAACGCAACTGCAGCCAATGGTTCTTGTCTGCGCCCTCCGCCCCGGAGTTATAGTAGACCGTATCCATGAAGCGCTCCGGAGCGGGCTTAACCAGGCCTCCAGCGCTGTTACCCGGCAGAGCCACCAGGACCAAGTCGAGCAGTCCGTCGCCGTTCAGATCGTCAGCCACTGCCGCAATGCTGTTATTATCAATCCCAGACATGGTAGTAGGCATCGGAGCGAAGGTGCCGTCGCCCTGGTTCAGGTACAGTATGTTTCGCAACTGAGTGATGGGAACCTCGTGGCGGTCGACTGCCACGAAGTCCAGCCAGCCGTCGTTGTTGAAATCTCCGAAGACGATATCCCCTTAGTATGGTTGCATGTCCCCGTTTTGCTTTCCACGGATGAGAGGTGCCTGGTTCGTCCACTTGGGAAAGAGAGCTGGCGTCGCCAGCAGTATATTTTCCACCAAGCCATAATCCCACAGCTGGTCCCACTCGAAATACGTCCAGTTCAGGGAGTCCAGTCCTGCCAAACTGGTAGCTTCCTCGAACACCAGATCTCCCCGGTTGTACCACAGGCGCGCCACCTCCGTGCCAGTGTTCCACTGGGGGTCGGTCGATCCAACGGCAATGATATCAAACAATCCGTCGTTGTTCACATCCCCCACCGACATGTTGTTAAACCCGTCGGCATCCGGGTTGTTCGGATCGGGAACGTAGTAACCTAAATTTTGGTCATAGAACATCCGGCCGGAATATGCCAAGCCATTGTCTGTGATTCGCTCGAAACGGAATTCGCCGGTTTCGGCCAGAAGGTTCTTCCACAAGTAGACCCCCTGAAATTGTTCCCCTGAGGCGCAAGGATGATCCCACGCAGCGTAAAGCATGTCTGCATGATAGAGCCGCAGCAGATCCAGGTCGCCGTCGTTATCCAAGTCGCACAACATGGAGCTCGGCCCACCCAGATCGATGTCGGCGTCGCACGTCACCGGCCCGCCGTAACCCGGTATCTGATCGGTACCACCTAGATCGACGAAATGTCCGTCTTCGAAATTTTCACCATTAGGCACGAAACGATAAAGCCGTTGACGAGGCTTGCCGACAAACATATTGCCGATGTGATCGGCGGCAATGACAATGTCCAGCCAGCCGTCACCGTCAATATCACCAATTGAGCTTCCACAGTTATAGGCCTCGGAATTGCGCACCCCCATCTGCTCGCCCAGATCGATCCAGTCGAAAGGACCACCCTGGGTGACCAGCAGCGCGTTGCCCGGTCCGGGATTATCTTCGTAACCGCGAGCGTGCGTAACCATGATATCCAACCAGCCATCGTTGTTAAAATCGATCAGGTTGGGCATGCGCGGTCCGCCATGCAATGGCCGTTCATGCACCATGGTGAACTGAAATTCACCATGGTTTTGAAACACACGCAAGGTTTTATCACCCTGCGTATACACGGCCACGATATCCAGCAGGCCATCCCCATCTATATCCACCAGGCCGGTCCCCCCGGTGTTCTTCTGCAGGTCGGTGAAGCCCTTTATCTCGATCCTTTCGAAAAGCTGCCCCAGGCTGGAAGCGTCCCTGATGGCGTCAGGTGTATAGCCTAGCCACAACAGACAGAAAACTGCTAATGTAGCGACCAATGTTACAACCAACCATCTTAATTTCCAGTGAGGTTTCTTTACCTTGCTTTCGATACCCGCAACTTGCTCTGTCATTTTTTCTCCCCCTACACTCTACTAGGGTCATGAAAACAGCATCTCTACTAGGGCCAGACCTTGCAGGGCTATGGCTAGAGAAGGTCACCCAAAATACCAAAAAATCCCCAATAAACAAATACAAAATTCCAAACAAACTGGTTTTGGTCATTGGGACATTGTGATTTGGAATTATAAGATTTGTAATTTTTTAAATCCTGTTTGGTTCTGGCTCGACCAGGTTAGCTAGTCCCAGTTCTCCCTTATGCTATAAAAACTACCGAGTCATCTAACTTATCCTTAAAAAGGGATAGGACTATCATCGTCTTCCCCGTACTGCGCAATATCATTTATTAGATTGAGAAATACCCCCAAGTGAATCGCACAGATTTTTAACTGTTTCACTGTACATCAGCTTTTCTTCCGGTGTTTTAGCTTTTCCCCTCGCCTTTAACGCTGTAGATATTTCTTTTGAAATACCATTCATTATTTTTTCAGTATCCATTTCTACTCCGTATAATTATTTTTATTTCGATATGCTCTTGAATCCAGAATCATCGCCAAGATGCGGGCCTTCACCTTTTCCCTGGTAATATATTCAGAACCTTTATCAACATAAATCCAGTCACTCACACGAAATTTGTAGCGTAGTGATGTCACTTTTGTCAATTGATCACAAATTTGAGCCAAAATACGTGCTACAATTAATGTACTAAACTAATTCAGATTGTATTTTTCCTTTAATAGATCTTCTATATTTTGGAATTTTTCGATTTGTTTATCGCAATACCCTGGATTTATTGATCTTTTATACAGATTCTGATCCTCTTTATATTCAAACCTTTTAACAAAGGTACCGTCTTTTTCAACGGATTCATTAAACATTCTTAACGGTCTAATCCAAATCCCGTAATCACCATATAAAGCTTTATAAACAACAAAATCTTCCTCTGTCTCAGAATGCTTAGCTATTTCCAACACCTCATATTGTTTACCTTTGTGATGTTTGTATATTCCTTTCTTAACTCTCATTATCTACTCAAATGACTGATTGTGGATTAAAATTCCAAACAGAAAATTTTAATCTGCTTCTGGCAAAAAGGAATATCCCTAAAAACGGCCATAATAACTAAAAAAATCAATACGGACTACCTTGATTAGAGATTACACCATCTCCACAAGATTTCAGCAGATTACAATGTTAATAAACTTCTTCATATGTGCCAATTGATTCCAAAAGAATAGATTCTGACTCTTTGTAACGTACAATATTGAAAACTATTCTAAAGTTGTAACTAAAAGTGCAAGCCCATGACTCCTTGAGCTTTCCTTTCAATTTATGTGTATAGAGTTTAGGGTTGATTGCATCTTCAGACAAGATTTCCAATGTAGATTGTAAATCCTCTAAAGTTTCAGGATGCTTCTTTATGAATTTCCGGGATGATCTAACAAAAGAGCTTGGACTTAAAAGTAACCGTTTCATTTTAGTATCTCTTTGATTAGTTCTTCTGGAGTTACTTGTTTACACAAACCTGCCTCAAATTCTTTTTCCGCATTTCTTACGTCTTCTGATATCTCTTCTCGGCGCCGTTCAGAAATTCGTTTTTGTAATATATCTATAAACGTTTCTTGTTCTTGCAGTTCCAGGTTATCCACAGCTTCCAGTAAATGACCAAACTGTATGGAATTTTGCACAATGATCCAACTCCTCGTAAACAGATATGGGCTCTTAATTAAATGGTTTCTCTCATTAAAAGCAAACCAAATTTAATCTTTTCTAATATTGGACTTGAGTAAATATATTACAAATATAAAGAGACTTATTTTGATTTAGATTTGACAATGCTAAGAGATATATCACAATCGTTTATCCTTGTCAACCAGTGAAATATTGAGGATTTGCCACTTGTAGGGGATTGCACTACAACAGTTGTAAGGGCTCTCCTGACAAGATGATATATTGCATTAAAAGCAGTATTCACATTAACATCATAATTTCTTTGAAAACACGACTTACAACTTCTCCGCCAAGCCCTTGAATTTGATTATTTCGCAATTAGTATTTTACAAAAAAAACTTTTTTTTAAGGATTTTTTTTGTAAGTTTCATGTTTTTTTTACTCTTTCGTTATACTACATACTCAGCAAAAACTTGTTTTAAGAAAGAGATCTAATTACTGTCACAATTAAGTATCTGTGAAAACAGTAGTAATGGAGCGCGTAGTATTGGAGTTTTAGGCTTTTTTGCATTGCACCAAACTTACAGTACTCCAAGACTCCGTTTTCTGTTTGACATGTTAGATTTATAGGATAAAGCAGACTTTAGATTTTTCAGGAAACGATATTTATGGAATGCTCACACTGATGAAAGTAAGAAACCCTACGCCACAGCAGGAGATTACAACTGAAAATAAACCGATAGAGAGGTTACTGATACTAGTACACAGTCAAATATCATTAAATTAGCGCCTTGGACGAACTTTTTGCATTTTAAATTTAGTCCACACGCTACAATTAAGATAATGAACATTGCTCTTAATTGACCCTGAAAGGGGCTGATATACCAGCCCAGGGCAGCGCCCTGGGACAAAAATACAAAAAAAATATAGCCCTGTAAGGGCGTAACATACATTGGCTATGAATCTGGAAAACATGTTGCACCCATTCAGGGTGCAATTTAATGGTCATCGTTAACCCAGGGCGCTGCCCTGGGCTAGTATGTATAACCCCGTTGGGGTATTTTGCGTATCTTTAAATCTTTCTATTTTAAGTTAATAGTATATTTATAATCTTAATCTTGGTCCACCCACAGCAATTATGGCTATAGTGATCTTTGGTAGGCAATACATCATCACTGAATCAATAATATACAACTATATATGGTACAACAAATTAAAATGAAAATTCCTATACTATTAAATTAGCGCCTACAGCAGACACTTTACCATAGATTAACTTTGCATACTTTCATTGTTAGTTCAAGTCTCTGACTTGAACTAATTTGACATTAACAATACTCTGTATGGTTTTGCATTTTGGACACAACCAATTGCCTAGAAACATTAATCTCTTTTACTCGCAACAGAGTTGCGTTAAAGTCAGATGTGGTTCAAATCTGGAGATTTGAACCAACTGGAACAACGGCCATAACTCATACCACAAACAGCAGTTACACTTAAGTGCCAACAAAATAACGTATTCGCCCCAAAACGAAAATTCCTATACTATCAAGTCAAGAAAAAACAACGTCAAACCTACACAACATTTTGTATTGTAAGATGTTATAGTGTACAATGTGTCTGTTGGATCATAGTTATAACCGTTAATTCCAATAAATATCCACCTTCAACCCATTCACCTAAGTTACATGCACAATTTATTACATGCAACTCTCTTAGGTTTTATTGTAAAAAATGAAAATTATATGTCCAAACTGCCTGAACGAGCTAATTACTGATGAAGCTAACGTTTCAGATACAAATTGCAATAAATGTAACGCAAAGATATCCTTTATCCCAACATATCTAAACACTCTCCCGGATACAGATATCAATGCAAAATCTGCATTTTCGGGTATAATAATAGTAATTGCCATTATCGGAGCTATAGGGGCATGCATGCTAAAAGCAGGATGGAACGCATGGGCCACAATTGCATTGACCGGGGCAATGATATACCTTACTGAAAGGTTATTTCTGGGCAAATACTCTATTGTAAAGATTGAAGACGAGCCAACGCTTGAAATAGCAAATATTTCGGAAAGCAAAGGTGACAAAGAGTTTAACGATCTGGTTAATCTAGCCATAGGCGAATTGCCTGTAAAGTTTAAGAACAAACTAAAGGATATAAACCTTGTAATAGAGGATATGCCGGAAGAGACCACAGCAAAAAACCTAGGGCTTAAATCTCGTAAAAACCTTGCAGGTCTGTTTCACGGAATACCACTTACACACAAAAGTGTCTGGCACGGGAGCCGACTGCCGGACAAGATTACAATCTTTAAAAAGAATATTGAACGGTATTGCAGTTCTGATGCTCAGTTAAAAAGAGAGGTAAAAAGGGTTGTGTGGCACGAGCTGGGACATTTTTTCGGTCTAAATGAAGAGGAGCTGCGAAGAATAGAAAGCAGGAATTATCATCATGAATAATAAACTTTATCTAAAGAACGGTTCGAGGATAGTAATTGTTGGCGGCGGGCCAGCTGGCAGTTTTTTTGCAAACTTTGCACTACACCTGGCAAAAGAGAAGGGGATAGATATTTCTGTCCAGATATTTGATAGAAGAAGTTTTCTAAAGTGCGGGCAATCGGGCTGTAATATGTGTGCAGGTGTAATTTCTGACAGTCTGTATGAAAAACTTAAAGATTCTAACATTATTATACCAGAGACAAAGATACAGCAGCTTATAGATGGGTATTATTTCCAGACACAGGATTGTGGACTACAGCTTTACCATCCGCGAAAAAGGCATAAACCCCATATTATGACTGTTTTTAGGGGCGGTGGGCCTATCTCGGAAGCACAGCATGAAAATATAAGCTTTGATGATTACCTGTTGCAGCATGCAGAAAACCACGGTGCGGTAGTAAGCAATGCCACAGTTGAAGAGATCGATGTACCGCCAACTTTCGGCGCGCCTGTTGATATGGTTATCGCTAAGGAGGGAGTACGCACAAACATTCAAGCAGACCTTGTGGTTGGGGCATTTGGATTAAACACTACCATTGTCAAGAGGATGTTAGGATGGAATGTAAAGTACAAACCTCCAAAATCTGTCCATGCTTGCAACGCAGAGTTACACCTTGGCAGCGCATATATAAAAGAACATTTTGACAGCAATATTTACTGTTTTGCATTAGGAATAGATCCTATTAAATTTGCCGCCTTTACGCCAAAAGGGGATTACGTTACAGTCACACTCGTAGGCAAAAAGGATGTAACAAAGATGCATCTTGTTAAATTTCTAGAACACCCTATCGTCAAAGATTTACTGCCAAAAGGTTGGCAGATTCCCAGAAATCTCTGCATATGTTTTCCAAAAATACCCATAACCCATGCAAAGGCCCCTTATGCCAACCGGTTAGTTATGATCGGAGATGCCAGCATATCAAGATTTTATAAAAGCGGCATAGAATCTGCCTTTACAACGGCACAATTAGCCGCCAAAACGGCGTTTGAAGAAGGAGTAACTGCAAACGCATTTAAGAACAATTACTACAAAAAAGCGCTAAAGTTATTAGGAAGGGACAACCTTTTCGGCCATGCCATATACAGCATTAACGGTTTTGTAACAAAACACAAGAGTCTATTAACGCCGTATCTGGAAAACGCAAAGAAAAATCCGGATTCATGGGTAGCCAAAAGAATGAACGAAATCTTATGGGGAATGGTTACGGGACATTTACAATACGAAAAAATATTCTTCAAGCTGGCAAGTCCGTGGTACAATTTATCGCTTGCACCTATAACAATATCAACTATATTTAAAGTAGCACTAAGCGCAACAAATAAGGTATTTCTGTCTAAAAAAGAGAAAAAAAAGAGACAGTTAACAAAAGAAAACCTTGGCCCGTTAAGTAATGGCAGTACCGTCGTAATAATAGGAGGCGGACCAGCAGGGACAAGCTGTGCCATCTCGCTGCTAACACATGCAAAAAAGGCTGGTATAAAGATAAAAGTTATCATATACGAATGGAAACCTTTTGATTCCATAACACACAATGAGTGTGCCGGAGTCTTTTCTCCACCAATAAAAGAGATAATAGAAGACGAACTGGGTATCCCGTTTCCACACCATCTAGTTGAAAGTCACATAAAAGGTTATTATCTGCATTCAGACACCGATGTGATAAAACTCGAAGGGGGAGAAGATGAGATATCCTACGGGATGCGAAGAAGTACATTTGATAAATACATGATTGATCAAGCTGAAAAAGCAGGTGCGGAGATAATAATAAGCAAGGTAACAAACATAGAGTTAGGCCCTAACAAAGTTACTGTTTATAGTGAGACAAAACACACCAGGGCTGATGTAATTGTTGGTGCATTCGGCCTTGAAGAGGGAACAGGAAAGATCCTTGAAAAGGAATCGAAGTACAGAACCCCCCGACACCTATTGACAATCCTTACTAAGTTCCACCCCAATGACAAATTTGTCAAACTTGCAGACGACAGAGAGTATATTCATGCATTTTTACCAACACAAAAAGATATTGAATTCGGTGCCGTTAGTCCAAAGGAGGACCACTATACCATCAATATCGCCGGGGCAAAGATACATGCCCACTCAATGCAACGATTTCTTGCTCTTAGTGATGTCCAGGAAGTATTACCTAAATCTTTTGCAGAGAATATAGAAAAACTAGGGTTCCACAGGGGATGCTTTCCCATTGGGCCAGCAAAAAATCTCTATGGAAACAGATATGTTACTATAGGAGACGCAGCAGGGCTCATCAGACCATTTAAAGGAAAGGGTATAAACTCTGCCTGCCTCATGGGAATGAAGACCGCTGAAGTAATGATGAAAAGAGGAATCTCTAAAGAGGCATTCAGCCATTATTACGACCATTTCTCAGAGATAATAACAGATCTACCATATGCAAGAACCATAAGACGCATGGTAATAAGCGCGGCAAACCGCGGATACCTTTCAGTGCTTCTGGATGTTGCCAAAAGGGATAAATCCCTGGAAAAGGCCTTATTCTATAGTGTTTCAGGGACAAAGTCATATAAAAAAATCACACTTGAAACAGCAAACATCCCCCTATTATTAAAAATAACAAAAGGAATGGGTATTTGGTTATTTAATCGTTATTTTCGTTCAAAAGGGTAATGTCCAGGTTTCAAACGAGTACCTATTCAAAAAAACGAGTGCGACCAGACACACAAACAACACGTTTGTCAATTGCGCATGACGCGGCATACACACATAAGATTGTTGTCTTAAGTCAGTTAAGCTACAACACGTTATTCCCACACATTACCGTATGGCATTCCATACAACAAATCCATCCTATCATACAGCACTTTAAGTTGTAAGTCGTTTATTAACAACAAAAACATGATTCCCTGAATTTGGTATGCCGTTTGCTGTGTATATGAGTGTATAAATTAATTAAATATCGGCATTACTGAATAATTATTTAATATAATTATTTAATTAGGAGGCAAAATCATGAAAAAAACAAGACGTATATCATATATCTATTTCCTTATCCCCTTTATACTAATGAGCTTAGCTTGTATAACTAAAACATCAAGCGCCGAGGATATTAGCAGCAAAGAAACAGGCAAAACCCAAAATTTTAACGACAGACCAGTATACGGGTATGTGGAGAACATCTATCTTGGTGGTGGTAGCAGATTAAAACTAAAAGCAAAACTTGATTCCGGGGCAAAGACATCATCATTAAACGCCATGGACGTTGTAGAGTTTGAAAGGGACGGTAAAGATTGGATAAAGTTTTACATTATTAATCCGGAAACAGACGAGAAGATAGAATTTGAGAAACAGATAATACGCCACGTAAAGATTAAACAGCATGGAACCAAAAGCCAAAGAAGACCCGTAGTGATGATGGAAGTACGCTTGGGAAATACACACGTAGAAAGGGAGTTTAATTTGATCAGCAGAGATAAATTTATCTATCAGGCTCTCTTAGGAAGAAGTTTCATTAATGGAATTGCACTTATAGACGTTTCCAGAACATTCTTGGCAAAGTCAATTGTTGTTGCAAAAAACGATCAATAAAGGCAAAGTTCAAGATTGCAGCTTTAATCTTTCTCTGCCGCAATAGGCGGCGGTTTGATTATTAATAAAGTTATAAGTATTTGGTTTTCCTCTGGCGCCTGGATAAAATGGCAAAATATGGACAGTTAAAACAAAAATAATACCTAAAAATTCTTAGTAAACAGTTAAACCGTGTAATAAATTAGATCGCTATGACGTTAAAAACAATTCCACGGGAAGAACTATTATTATAGCGTTAACATCGCTTTGGTCTTTTACTTGGAGTTTTTAGGGCATCTAACATCCAAAACACCGGCTAACGACCCGGTAAACGCACCATTCTTTGTTCAACGTATTACATAGGAATATTCCATCTCATAAAATAGCAGCCAGTTATTTAAACATCTTTAAGGTGCAACTCCTTTATTGTCAACACGTAAGGCCTGACTACCAATTCAGGCATATTTTTTGCCGCTATAATATTAATAAACGTTGCAATCCGGAAAATATTGGATAAAATAGCATTCAAACAGGCTTAAAATGAGTGCTACAATTATTTTATTACTCTATTGCTTTCCGTTTACCCATGGGCAGAACAGGTACTTTTTTAAGAATGCTCTGTTCCTATTTCGTTCAATGCGATGGACAAAACCACATAATAAATAAGTTCTTTAATTAGAGGTGAAATTATGATTAAAATAAAAAATATATCAACTATATATTTCTATATATTATTTCTGATAATCAATATAACTAGCTTAACCACCGCCTCATGCAATGACATTGATAACAATAAAGAGGCCGAAAGCAGCCAAGCCTTAAATGACATTGATAACAATAACGAGACCGAAAGCAGTCAAACCACAAAAGAAATTCCTATTTACGGATATATTGAAAATATATACATTGACAACGGCAGATTGAAACTCAAAGCAAAGCTTGACTCAGGTGCCAAGACATCATCATTAAATGCCCTTGAGGCAGTAGAGTTTGAAAGGGATGGAAAAGATTGGATTAAATTCTACATGACAAACCCTGAAAACAAAGAAAAAGTTGCGTTTGAGAGACAGATAAGACGATACACAAAGATTAAACAACATGGAACCGCAAACCAAAAAAGGCCCGTCGTAATGATGGAAATACAACTGGGAAATACGCGTGTAGAGAGAGAGTTTAGTTTGGTCAGCAGGGATAAATTTATATACCAGGTACTCTTAGGAAGAAATTTTATAAATGGAATTGCGCTCATAGACGTTTCCAGAACATTCTTGGCAAGCTCAACCATTGTCGCGGAAAAAGATTAATGAAAGCAAAGTTCCAGATTTATGCTTTAATCTTTCTCTTAGTAGCAATAGGCGGTGGGTTAACAATTTATAAAGTCATGGTATTTGGTTTTCCTTTGGTACCCGGAACAAGTGATGAAATATGGACAATTGAGGCAAAGATAACATTCAACGCTCAAGATGGCCCAGTAAACGCATCATTTTTTATTCCGGATATTACCCCTGGATACTCCATACATAGTGAGGATTTTGCCTCTACTCACTACGGTTTCACCAAAACAAAAGATGAATACGGCTGGAGGGCCAATTGGCATGCTCGCAAAATGGATGGCCCCCAAACCATATATTACAGGGTTCAGTTTTTTGACTCCGTCAGGAAACATCCATACTTTGCAGAAGATGAACCAAATAAACCGGAATCACCTTTTCTTGAAGAACCATACAAAACTGCAGCAGACACTTTAATTCAGGAAGTCAGAACATTTTCTGCAGACAGATTAACATTTACAGAAGAACTATTAAAAAGGCTGAACTCCCCGACAAACCCGCAATACGTCAGCCTATTATTTAAACACCGCTATTCATCAAAGAATAAAGCACAATTTGTCGTAGACATTCTGTCCCGGGCGGAAATACCCTCCAGAATCATCAAAGGACTATTTCTGGAAGACGGGTTACGCAATCAGCCACTTTTAGATTTAATACAGGTATATGATGGAGCTAATTGGATATTTTTCAACCAAATAACTGGTAAACAAGGCCATCCTGAACATTTCTTTATATGGCAAAAAGGTGGAAAATCTTTACTAGATCTTGTAGGCGGTAACAAATCCAAGGTTTCTTTCTCTATTATCAAAGACTTTCGCACATCACTAAAATTAGCCACACATAGGGCCAATTCAAAAGAAGCAACTTTAATAGATTTCTCTATTTACAGCCTTCCTATAGAAAAACAAAACATGTTTAAATTGCTTCTTCTTGTCCCTATAGGCGCTTTAGTCGTAGTAGTAATGAACAATCTTGTGGGGCTTCCCACGTCTGGAACATTTATGCCCATACTAATAGCCATGTCATTTAAGCAGACAGAGCTACTCCCAGGCCTGTTTATGTTCTGTATTATTGTAGGTGCAGGCTTACAGATAAGGGCATACCTGTCACATTTAAACCTACTCTTTGTTCCGAGGATATCCGCTGTTGTAATAGTTGTTGTCATACTTATGGCAGGGATGAGCATATTCAGTGTAAAACTAGGTATACGTCAGGGGCTCACTATTACGTTTTTCCCTATGATCATTCTTGCATGGACAATAGAGAGGATATCAATCATGTGGGAAGAGCAGGGGTACAGGAGCGCCCTAACGCAAGCTGCAGGTAGTTTGCTTGTTGCCAGTATCTCTTACTTAATAATGGGTTATAATGTTATTGAACATCTGACGTTTACCTTTCCGGAACTTGTCCTTATTATACTAGCCGTTATTTTACTAATAGGCAACTATAGGGGATACCGTTTATCAGAACTTAGTAGATTTAAGCATTTTATCAAGGAGTAATTGATGTTTTTTTCCAGGCATTCAAAGCTCTTGAAAAAAGGTATCTTGGGGATGAATATGCGAAATGCAGATTTTATCCTTATTTACAATAAGAGACATCTTTACCCATTAGTAGACAACAAACTAAATACAAAGCGGTTAGCTGTAAAAGCAGGGATAACAGTTCCGGAACTATACGGTGTAATACAGTATCAACACCAGATCAGAAAACTACCCAGGATGCTAGACTGTTATAATCAGTTTGTTATTAAACCTTCAAAGGGAAGCGGCGGAAAGGGCATACTGGTTATTTCCGGCAAGGAGAAAGGGAGTTTTATAAAATCAAACGGTACCGCAATTAATCAGGATGATATTGACAGACACGTTTCAAATATTGTGAGCGGGCTTTACAGCCTTGGCGGGCAAATTGATTGCGCAATGATAGAGTACCACGTCAATTTTTCGCCTATCTTTAAAGATATCAGCTACCAGGGAGTTCCCGATATCAGGGTAATAATATTCCAAGGATATCCTATAATGGCAATGCTGCGGCTTCCAACAAGCGCATCAGACGGCAAGGCAAACCTGCACCAAGGCGCTATTGGGGTGGGCATAGATATAGACAACGGCAAATCTTCACATGCTGTATGCAAGGACAAACCAACAGACAAACATCCCGATACCAATATTAGTTTTAAAGGCCTCACAATACCTGGTTGGCGCAATTTGTTACTCCTGGCAAGCAGATGTTATGAAATTACCGGTTTGGGATACATCGGTGTAGACATTGTACTAGACGATACACTCGGTCCAATGATTTTGGAACTAAACGCCAGGCCGGGATTGGCAATACAGTCGGCCAACAATGCAGGGTTATTTCCCCGTCTCCAGAAAATCCAGAAAATGGCACCTAAGAGGCTAAGTGTAGAAAAAAGAGTAGACTTTGTCCAGAAAGAGTTTTCATCAGCGTTGTCCGGTTAGCCTTTTGCAGTGCAGTATGTTCCATATTAATGGATATCTTTCAACATCATACGGCAGTGAATTGCCTAAAATGCCTAAATTACTTAAAGTGCCTAAAGTTAATAGTATTGTTTTTAATTAAT
>JAIQZO010000043.1 GCA_021777055.1 Candidatus Anammoxibacter sp.
TATTGTCTCTGCATCTGAGCCCCCAGGGCCTGTTACAGTTAATACTACCGTATAACTACCTACAGTTGTATATGTATGTGAAGGATTTGTTTCCGTACTTGTTCCTCCATCTCCAAAGTTCCAGGAGCGTGACGTTATATCGCCTGTTGACGTATCTGTGAATTGCACAGTTAAAGGGACAGTTCCATTTGATGGTGTGGCTGTAAAATTGGATACCGGTGGTAGAATATTAGATGCGCCTTTATTAATTTGCCAGAGATGCTCATGACCAAAATAATCTGTTATGGTAATTTTCCCTTTGGGATTGGTTATATCTATCACTAAATGGTTATCACTAGGAGCTTTCGCCTTATTAATCGCTTCATTCTCAGGTATAGCAGTCAGGTCTAATATACTTAGCTGATTGTCTGAATAGTCCTCAATAATTTCGTCATTCCCGTCACCGGGGAAGTAGATATAGGTATCCGATCCCAAATTTCCTTTTAGAAGGTCATCCCCCTTATCACCGGATAATGTATCATTGTCTTTTCCACCACGAACATCATCATTTCCATCGCCACCCAGAACTCTGTCCGTCCCGGCGTTCCCATTAACCTGGTCATTACCTTCATCTCCTCTAACTATATCATCTCCATCATTGCCTTGAATAAAATCATCTCCACCAAAACCAAATAACTGATCTCTTCCTTCCTGACCACACATCAAATCCACTCCTGGCGAGCCAGTCAGGGAATTGTTTTCTGAATCACCTTCAATTCGATTTCCCTGCTTATCAGAAAAGCATTCGGCAAAAACAATTGTTTGAAAATATAATATAGAAACAATTACAATAATTGAAGCCAATATTTTTTTTGCGTCCATAAAAAACTACTCCTCAAACAAAATATAAAACAGTCATAATTGTAACTAAAAATATTTGACATTTTTTCCTTAATCTTGCATGAAACTTGTAGTTCAGCAGAATTTTAAAATTTAAGAATATCATACTTAAAGGAATAAAATCACAAATTTCTTATATTAGTTCAATGACATGTAAAGATCAGTAAATTTGATCTGGTAAAGATAACAGTTCGTAATCCTGGAAAAATCATTCCTAATCTGGAAATCTTAGAAACCAATCAGGCTTTTTAATGCAGTAGTGGATCCATCGGTTAATGCTCTATTAATATCGTTAAATCCGTTGTTTATAATGCCATTTACATCACAAGGTTGTCCTGGATTATTAAAACATCGTCTAAATTTATCTTCTCTGTTTTTTAAAGACCTTTTTAGCAATTCTGTACTCTTTGAGAGTCCATCAACCGTTGCATCAAGTAGAGCTTTCGTTGATTTTTCAAATATTTCATCAAAAAACATATTTGCGTTGGCGAAGCTTATATCCGTAGCAAGATCAAATTGCGCGTCAGAATCCAATACGCCATCTTTACGTGAGAAGCTTAAAGCTATTTTAGAAATTTCATTGTTAAAATCCGTTATTTTATCTATTGCAAAACGTTCTATTCCAAAAAAAACATTTGCCTTAAATGCGTCTTTAAAATCGCCACCTTGAAGTTCACTCATTGCACCATCCACTACACCTCTGACGACGCCACGTGCAACATCTGATGCCTCTCCAAATATTTTTCTGGCAGAACCACCTTCACCAAAGGCCAAATCTATTTGAGGTATTACCCCGGCAGAAATTCCGGACATTATTCCGCCCACCAACCCCGAACGTAATCCATCCAACAGACTGCCTCCTTGCAATATAGTTCCACTAAGGTTTGCTAAAAATCCTGCCGAGGCACCGGAACCAATAATTCCAGCGGTAGCAGCAGAAAGGCCCAATCCTTCCAAACCAGCTGTAAGAAATGATGACAACGGTCCAAGCGGCCCACCCAAAGATGTAGCTATTAATGTAACCCCAGCGTTTATGATAGTATCCTTATTATCGCTGATAAAGCTTCCTATATCTTCAAAAGTATCACTAATAAAATCACTAATAAAATTGTACCCGGTGGGATCTACCAGTGTTAACGGATTATTTAATACATAACTATACCGATTCAGGCTTTGACTAAATCCCAAGGCCTGAACAAATGGATCTGGGCTTAGAAAACGTCCTATAACAGGATCGTAAACGCGCCCGTTCATATGGATTAAAGAGACATCATCAAGATGTTCGTGCCCTGTGAATCCTCTGGCTGTAATAATTGGCAAATCAGGGACAGCAATCGACCAGTCTGAAGCACGGCGTATACCCCATGCATCGTAACTCAATCGCTCAACAACTGCACCATTGTCATCGGTTATTGCACTAACCGATGACAAATGATCACGATGCAAGTACCGTATTGTGTCATTATCCGAACCCTGAAATGTTTCAATGGCAATCGTTTTACCACCTGCCTTTATATAATGTATGTCGTTGTGTAATGATGAGGTTATTACCTTTTCATAAATTGAGCCGATATAGTGCGTTTTTGTAGTATTACCTTTGACTATTGATATCTGTTCAAAACGGTTACGGTTTGGACCATATCTAAATTTGGTTTGATTTGCCCCATGATTTATTTCAAACGGTTTATCGTACGAAGTATATCTTATGGTTCCATTAAGACTGCTGACACGATTTCCGTTATTATCATAGCTGTAGCTATTTGCTTTGGGACCATCCGATATAAATGTAACTGCATGTGGCGCAGAAGTGGAATAAGAATAGATACCAACGTCTGATTTATGTGTAATATTTCCGATGCTGTCATAAGAGATTTCTACGCTATCTCCACCTGCAACACTTGTATGTGTTAATCTATTCAAACCATCGTAGCTGAAATTTTCTTCAAGATTGAGAGCTAAATCTCTTCTTTGAGTTAAATTTCCAATGATATCAAATTTGAAATCCAGATCCTGAACACCAGCAGTTCGTATACGTTTAACATGTCCGGTAAATGGGTCATAATCTTTTGTGGATACAAGGCCATTGCCAAAGGTTTGTTCTTTTAATTGCCCACTGGCATTTATTGAACTAATTTTCCAATAGAGATGGTTATCTGACACACGCCTAATCTCACTCTTATATCCAAATGAGTTATAAACTGATTTGACCGAAAGGCCAGTAGGATAGGTTAACGTATCTAATCTGCCATATAGATCATAGGTGTTATAGATTGAGTATTTAACGGCATTGTCAATAGATGTAATAGTCTCTTGCAACCGGCCAAAGCTGTCATAAGAATAATCCTGATCAAACCCGTTGGGGCTAACTACTCTGGTGAGTTTTCCTATTGCATTTGGTTTTGTATCATACTCCCAGGAAGATATTCCTTCTGGTTCATCCTTTCTGATTGTTCGCCCAAGATCATCATACTCTAATTTAATGGCATTTCCATTGGCATCTGTCTGTCTGGTAAGCTCTCCTAATGCATTGTACTCATAATTTGTTATCCCTATATCCATATCATTAAGAAGTATCTTGTTGCCACGAATATCATGTTGAATTTCAGTGCTGTTTCCCTCTGGATCGACTACCTTACTTAGGCTACCAAACGAGTCATAAAGATAAAACACATCATTTAGAAGGTTATCTCTTATTCTGACAGTCTGCCCTATACCGTTTTTTTCGGTCTCTTGTATTTGTGTTTTAGGATTTTTAACAATAGAGATTAACCCTTTGTACTCCGTTGTTGTGATTCGGTTACCAGGTTCGGTTATTTTTATAACACGGCTCAAGTCATCATATTCAAATATTGTCCATACAGGAGTATCACCTTTAAAATATGGGTCAGATTTTTGGAGAACCTGACCTAATGTATTATAATGTGTATCAACATATATAGACCGACCATCAAAACTAGATATCTCTGTTCTAATTTCTCTATCCAGAATATCATAGTAAACGACAGAAGGCGATGCACCAGACGTATCAGTACGAATATAATGTTTTGCATTCTTAGGCGCGTCTGATTCTGCTAAGAAGTAAGATGTTCGGACTACCGTTCCGTTTGCTCTGTCCGTTAATGTTCTTCTGCGAAATCCATCATACTCCCATTTTGTTGTAAACCCGTTTGCGTCTGTTAACGAAACAAGGTTTGCAAATTTATATGATCTGGTATCTTCATGACCTAATGCATTTGTGCTTTTAACAATAAAGCGTTTCTTACTGTCATATTCTGTTGACTTTGTCCTGGGATTAAAACCTGCTCCGCTAACAGTGTTTTGGATAACATTACCATATCCATCACGGACATAAGTCGTTTCTAATCTGTATTCCTGGTCATCCGGTTCAGTAATCTCTTTAATAAGCAGACTTGTTAATGGATTGTATTCAAAGCCATATGTCCTTTTTAATGGTGATATTCCTGAACCTTCTTTAGTAACTTCTGATCTTATGAGTTTGCCCACGATCCATTTCTCGATATCATTTTTATACTGATTAATTTTTATTTTAGTAAATGTATTGGCTCCATCGTCAACTTCAGTAATTGATTTAAGGATATTACCAAAATCATCATATTCATTGATATTTATAGTTGTCGCGATAAGTGAGCCGTCCAGCTCATAACTTTCTGCTTCACTGACCTCGATAAACGAAAAAAAATACTTAGCCCCGAATGGTCCAAACTCTTTTATACCAAGTGTATTGTCGACCTTACTAACCAGTATACCATTGATCCGTTCTTCTCTACTGAGGACCTTTGAGGTGACAAATCTATGATCCTGATCATAGTGGGTTGTTGTGATTAAATTTCTCTGATGATCAGTAATATCAATTCTACGAAAACCACGGAATCCACGCCCGGATCTATTCATTTCAGCACCTGTATAGTGATAACTGAAATTATTCAACCCTCCAAGCCCATTACTTTTAGTATAAGAACTTACTACATAGATAGGAGCTGCTAAATCAAAACGGAAAGTCTGATCCACATCATTATCCTTTGTATGTAAAGAGGAATCAGTAAGTGGGTTGTATTTTACATTGATTTTGGCACCGTGTCCGTTAGTAATATTTTTTATCATTAAAGGTTTAAAACCTTCCGTTATTTGTACCTGCCACTGATCACCTTCAACAGGCGTCATTAGATCCGGTAGCCCATCTCCTGTTAAGTCAAGAAAGAAACTTTTATCCAATTCACCATCATGTGCAGGAATCTCTAGGTATTTGATAAAGTTATTACCTGTGGATAAATAAGCATTCCAGGTGCCAGGTGTAAGATCATTCTTTTTTAATAGATCCGAATACCCATCCATATTTATGTCTAAAACAAAGTTATTTCTTTCGCCGTCCTTTAACCCATTGTGTGTATCCCAAACCGATGTGTCAAAAACTTTAAAGCCTGTCCCCGTTGACAGAGCAATTTTTCCTCTCTTTTCACCTGGTTCCCACCCAACCAGATCACTAATAGCGTCACCATTAAAATCACCGACGAATGTATTATCCACACTAGAATTTAGACCTGTCCATATCCCGTGTCCATCTTCCGTAAATCCTGAAGTGCCATTTGAAAGAGCTACGTGCCACTGATTTGGTTGTGCCGTAACCCTTGCAGCCAAATCACATTTACCATCCCCATTAAAATCAGCACATATGGTATTGGCAGGACCACTAGAGCTTGGACCTGGCCAAAATCCACTGCCTGGAGCATCAAAACCAGCCCCAGAGCTTAGACCTACATGCCATCGTGCCTCATTTGGTACTTGTAGTGCAATATCTGATAAACCGTCACCATTAAAATCACCAAAAACACAGTCGTTAATACTTCCGGTAGGCCCTTGCCAAAGTCCACTATTAGGTGCATTTTCAAATCCGCTACCTGTGCTAAATTTAACCTTCCACATATCTGGACCGGTATCGGCTTTCTTTATAACATCGGACTTCATATCACCATTAAAATCCGCTATTCGTATATCTTTTCTTCCCTTATTAACAATAGTCCACTCTTGACAATCAAAACCGCTACCGCTATTATTAGCCAAACATACATTCCAAACAACACCTGTTTCTTCTTTTTTTGCGGCTATATCCATCCTTCCATTTGCATCAAAATCCGCAACTATAGTTTCAGATCCATCCAACGAGTGTCCGTTCCATATGCCGCTATTAGCGCCTTGAAAGCTAAAATTGTCATCTATTCCTTGCCAGGTAAATGTTGTTGGAAGAAGTTTTGTTCCGTCTGGGCTTTCTTCCTGAACGCTTGTCAGATATGATTTCTGCCCAATTACGGTTTGATCGTAGTTTAAATTATATGCCCTGTAGATATTCCCCAGCCTAAAGTTATGAGTTTCTATACGCTTTAATCTTTTAGAGATTTGTACCGGTCTACCGTGAATATACTTTGTCACCTTATCAGGACGGTCTTCGTAAGAAAAGGTAACAAAGTTATATGGATCAAGCACTGAACTTGTGCTCTTGTTCCCCGTGTATGCTATTTGAACCGGACGATACTCGCTATTCAAACCAACTTTGTCATACGTTATGGTCATAAAATTACCCACTGTATCTTCTACACGGTTTAATGCCCAAACTAATATATCTGAACGTCCATCTACTTCTATTCTAGAATCTTCCGAACCGCCAAAGGTAAATTGCAGCCCTGATTTAGTATTAACCTTAAAGCTTTGCGGTGCGTTTGCTTGCTGGCCTACAGCAACAATCTTTTGAAAGGTATCGTGTTCAGTCCGGTATTCGGAGCTATTTCCGCCATAAACACCTCTAGCCAGAATTAACCTGTCTCCATCCAAAGAGAAACGGTCGTCTTTGTTAAAATCAATACCATCGGAAAAAGTTTTATCATTAGCTATCGTTGCGGGAACGCGTGTAATGGCAGATAACCCAAAACCGGACATTGTCCATCCAGATCCTAATAAAGCATTACCTCCTGAACTGCTGTACGTTAGATTTAAGTTAGGTTGAAGGCCGGCAGTCCCTGGTGATACCTTAATAGGAATTGTATAATTTGCGTTACCAGCTTCATTAACAGAAAAACTACCATTTATATATCCTGCCATTGTTCCACTGACAGATGGCAAGGGTTTGATCGAATCTGTTACAATTTCCCATTGAAGACTTTTATCAACAATTTTTACATCAATTGTCACAACTGATCCTACAGAAGAAGATGATTTTGATCGAATTGCAATCGTATCTCCACTGTTCAGTGTTACAGATGGTAACCCTGTATCTATACTATTCTTCACAATAGTACTATTAATTCCACCTGAAATAGTTACTGGTGCTATATCTGAAAAACCGCTTAGTAATATTGTGTTTGACGTGTATATTGTATCTGGTAAGGCATGATTAATATCTGTAAATGATGTTATGCCTTGGATTGGAACAGGATCGATGTTATCATCGGGCGCAACAATGCAATTTATACCGAATAATGTATCAAAGATACAAGAGACGTCATCTATTGTGACATTTCCATCATTATTTACATCTGCGTGTTCTTTCTGACACTGATTTAGAAGCAAGGGATCAAACAAAGCATCAAATGTCTGACTCACATCGTCTATGGTTACCCTGTTATCTGTGTTGACATCACCATCATTCGTACAGGCAGTATTGTTGTTCTGAGCATAGACCTTACCTGAAAAAACAAAACCATGATTACAGTTAAAAGCATACAGAGTTAATGCAAGAATGAAGAACATCTTGGAAATATAAAACAACCTGTCACGAAAATGAAACAGTATAGTCATAATGATTATCTCTCCTTTTAACTTAAATGTAGATGTTTACAGGTCTTTTAAACATTTTATTATTGTTTTTTATTACAATTGAATTGTCCATTCCCGGTGGCAAAGCCTTCAACTGAGCCAAGAAGTTTAGAAAGTTCCAGTTTGGTATCTCCGCATGATCTTACCGTAAAACTTATCCGCACAATCTCACCAGTTGTATTGGGTGGGATAGGATGACTAGTAATGCCCGCAACTTTTATTATTTTTTTAGAGATTTTAAGTGGCGCTGTGTAGAAAAGTGTAAAATCTGACACCAGGAAACCGGCCTTATAACCTTCAAAGTTCAGTATCTCGCTATCGTATAAAATACTAAATTCCATGTTTTTAATCTCTGAGGAATTGCCATTTAGGGCCACTGTAAATGTAACAGTATCACCAGTGTGCCCTTCTTGATTATTAATTTTTAATTCGGCTGAAAACGTCACATTTGTAAATACTAAGATAGAAAAAACAACAATCGATTTAATTATGGACTTTTTCATTAGAATAACTCCTTAACTTTACAACATTAATTATAGTGGCAGTAAAATAATCTCAATTTTAATAAAATTGTTTTATAATAATTGAAACAACGTTTCCGGGAATTAGCGTACCTAAATCAAAGTTTGGATACGATTCAAAGAATTTCTTATTCTGACATTATAGTTGCGACCATTCCATTTGCAGTAAACACAACTTTTCCGTTACTACCAAGCAATCCAAATCTAAAATCAAACGATGCGTCCCCATCAGACCCAGTTGTAGCAAATGACGGCCTTACAAATACGAATCTTCCTTCTTCAGAAGCAGCTATATTGACACCAGGAACAGGCAGCCCATTTTGGTCAATTACTGAAACAATTGCCGTCTTAAAGTTGAAAGACTTTCCCGCGGTTTTCGGATTAACTGTCAAAGGAACTGCTACTGACGGAGTTGGGGTCGTAGTTTCGTTTGGTGTTGGATTTGGCGCTAAGTTACTCTCAGTTAAACTAATAAATGCTGGTCTTGTTACAGTATCCCGTCCTCTGGAATCACGGACAGTCAAGCTTACTGTAAATGCACCATCTTCAGAACCTGTAAATGTATGTTCGGGATTTTGTTCAGAGCTTCTTGTTCCATCACCAAAGTTCCAATCCCACTTATTTTTACTGTTTGTAGGACTTGAGGAGATATCGGTAAATCTAACTGTGAGTTGGTTAGAACCGGATGTTATCCCTGATTTTTTATCAGCGGTAAATGCTGCGGTAGGTGCATTTCCACTGATTACCGTAACATAATTGATTTTAGATTCCTCAGATGTACCATCTTTTCCGCTTACTATCAGTTTTACATTAAAGTTTCCAGGAGAATTGAAAGTATGCGCAGGATTTTGTTCGGTACTGAACTCCCCATCTCCAAAATCCCAGTTCCTGTTTGCTATTTCTCCGCTTGACTGATCAAAAAAATGGACTGTAAATGGTGCTCTACCAGCCAAAGGTTCTCCGAGAAATTCTGCCGTTGGTGCTTGACCATCAAGCAGATTAATTAAATTGATTTTTTCCTCAAATCCTGCACCACCCACACCACTCACCGTTAGCTTTACATTAAAAAATCCTGGATTTTTATATTCATGCACAGGATTTTGTAACGTGCTTATAGAGCTATCACCAAAATCCCAATTCCAATTTGATATATTCCCGGTTGATGTATCTGTGAAAATTACCTTAAGTGGGGTAAAACCGGCCAACGGGCTCCCTTGAAATTCAGCGGTTGGCGCTGGCAGAGGTAACACATTTATCAGATTTGTTTTCTGTTCAAACCCTGCACCGTTTGCATTGCTTGTTGTAAGGTTTATGGTAAATAAACCAGGAAACGTATAAGTATGCAGCGGATTCTGATCTATGCTTGTACCACCATCACCAAACTCCCAGGCCCAACTTGAGGGATTACCAGTGGTAAGGTCAGTAAACTGCACTGTAAGAGGCACAAACCCTGCAGTGAGATTTGCAGAAAAGTTTGAATTAACGGAAGGTTGTGATTCTACGAGGATAAGATTTGTCTGTGTTATTACATCTGCACCGCAATCAGCGCTAATGGTTAGTTTGACAGTAAATATCCCGGGAACCTGATATGTATGTGTCGGATTCTGTAGGGAACTGGCAGCTCCATCACCAAAATCCCATGCCCAGCTGGTGGGATTACCATTTGAGATATCGATAAACTTTACTTCAAGTGGTGAAAAACCGGCAGTTTTATCAACATTAAAGGCGGCTTTGCATAACCCAACAACATCCTTAACCACAATAACTTCTTCATCAGTATCACTGCCTTCACTATTACTTACTGTTAATTTTACTGTAAAGTCTCCAGATTCGTCATAAGTATGTGTCGGATTCTGTTCAGTGCTAGTAGCACCATCGCCGAAATCCCAACTCCAACTAGATGGATCACCTTTTGATTTATCGGTAAAATCAACTGTCAATGGTTTAAATCCTGTTATAGGACCAGCATCAAATTCTGCAATGAGTTGGGTAGGAGGTGGTGGAGTGCCAACCAGAATTGTAACTTTGCAGCTTGTTTGTGAAGGTTTATCTTTATCATCAACCGCAATAAATTCAATATCATGTGTACCTATTTGCTCTTCTGTTGGTGTCCATGAGAATTGGCTTTGTATCGGATTGCCTTTTACCGGCAACTGAGGTGCCATAACTGCACCGACAGGCAATCCTTCAGCAAACAATTTCACGGTATCTTCGGCATCAGAATCTGATACCTGAAGATTAAAAGTAATAGGTATGTCGATCTCTACATTACGAGTACCACACTCGTTATCAAATTGCGGAGGGTTGTTTATTACATCGACACAAGTAAGCAGTCCATCACCTGTAGTCCATTCTGATATGTCGCCTTCTATATTGTCGAAGGTGATGATTGTATTTTGTTCATTTATTACATTGAATTCTAATGTGGCAATTTCGCCAGAGGTGCCTGATTCTATATCTGTGTTAGTAACACCTGCAATACGTATCTGACCACTGGAGACTTCCTTCACGTCAAAAAAATTAAAACCCTCCGTCAAATTGCCTTTTGTGAAGCTATTTGTATATTCAAGAATATTAACATCAAAGATGATATCAAATTGTAACGAATCGATGGTCTTAGGTGCATTGTCTATGGATATAGTAAACTTAACTGGGTTGTCGCCACAGAGTTGATCATCAATGTCTAAACCCTGCGCAAGGAGTGTTCCTATATTTATGATAAAAATGATTATAAGAAAAAGTAAGGCGTTAGTTATTTTCATTATTTTCCCCAATAAGACCTAAAGAATATTGATATATAAAAGTTTATGCTCTGATAGACGGCATCTATTGAATTGTCAGGTTAATAGCTACGATATCGCATATTATCATTATCTGGCGGTTGTCAACTTTTGTTGCGTTTTAGATCCTTTTCTTTTTGTCTAATATCAAACTCGCGCCTTAGTATATTTAGTTCCTGCTTTTCCTCGTATGTTAAAACCATATCCTTGCCCCTTCCTTTTTAAGTTAACCCGACAATTGCTTTTGGACAACACATGCCAGGTATCAAGTTACGAAATCTTATATATTATTCAAGTCAAATTACCACCACTAGAGGTGGTGGCATGAAATCATGCACCTAGAATGTGCACTACCATTACAGTAATGAATAATCCTAACAAAATCGGCACCACATTCTGTAACGACATACAAGTAATTGCTAATTCTTTTTGTTGCACTGATTGTTTTACATATGAAGGACAAAAACTTACAACCACAACCCAATATTTCTAAAGATGGATATCAGACATTTACTAAACAAATACAGAAATGAATAGACAGGTAAAACCGACTAACTGCACCATTACAAGAGGTTGTGGTTTTAAAATCTAATAAAGAGGATAACAATCCAGCGTAGATGAGAAATTTTATTAACATCGTGGCCGCATTCATGTTAGGTGACCTGAACAATTATAGCCTACTTTAAAATTTTTATCCTGAGACCACGTCTTAGACCATAATTGCCAGATTCCGTTTTGAGACATCGCAAATAACACTATAGCCTCCCCCCACCAATGACGATTCAGTGTGTAATTTCAAGGGGCCTATTTCTAACATAAATTATATGGTTTGTCAACTGGGTGATCACAATATAATTTTTGTAATGCGATACCATACAAGCGGTCGGAAATGCCATTGTAAAAATACAAGATTATTCCGCAATATATCCTACCAATAGTGCTATAAAAAAAGGGATAACAACATGCTATCCCTGTGTATAAAGCAAACAATGACGAGAAAAGCCTCTTCATCTCTTACATACCTATATTATTAGCTTTTCATGGTAAATCCCTTTTCATGCAAATTGCAATGTCTTGTAGATTTAATATTCTTCAATTCCCCTAGTCCCTTTTTATTTTATGTGTGGGTAACATGGGTACGATATCTATACGCAACACATAAATCACCCTACCCCCGCCCCCCCGCCTTGCAACTCCCACGTTATTAATTCATTTGTTAACCGTTTCTCGCACCTTATTAGTATGTTCAATCTTCTTCGCCATCTGCCCTTTCATCTGATCAAACACCATCTTAACAAGCAAACCCCAATTGCGTATAGTGTTCATCTCCAAAAAACCTTTAATTGCCTCCAGTGTCTCAGCCTCAACCATATCTTCCATGTCATCAACAGTTTGAATAAACTTGTCAATTCTCTGCTCCATTTGAGCAGTCTTGATAATTTCTGTGTTGTTCATATTACCCCCATTTCTCAATATTCCGCTCCGTACTTACTCCGTACCATAGGATAAATACAGACTAAACTAAATAAAATGATATAATAGATCCATCCGGTATAAACCCTTGCAATTGCTGAATAAAGGTAAACTAATAAAACTAGATAAAAACAGGTGAAAACAAAGGAAATACATAAGAAAATAACAAAGAATTATTTTTCATATTGACTTTTTTCTCCTAGTATAAATAATAAAATGCAAAATATGAGCTTAAAGGAACGTGGATGTAATAAATTGTGCATGTAACGGCCAGATTTGCGTTAGATTTGTTCAGATTGATTGAACCAAACCGGAAGCGCGGCCGTAACCGCGTTGAGGATAGGAGATTGAAATTTGGACAAAGATAATATGAAGATGAGTGTTCAATGCACAATTTATTACATGCACGTTCCTTAACATTACAACAACTTATATGAAAGAGAGTTCCTTACGTGAATACATCATTAATAATAGTAGCAGGAGGATTTAGTACCCGGATGGGTGGAAATGTTAAGAAACCTTATCTCTGCATAAAAGACAAACCGATCTTTCTATACACATTAGAAACATATAACAAGGTATCACATATTAATCAAATAATCTTTGTGGTTAATGAGGCGGACTTGCATATGGTTAAGGAGAAATGGGGAGCAGATTTAGAAAAACTTAAGGTCACAGACATCATTGCCGGAGGAAGACGGCGCCAAGACAGTGTCTGTAACGGATTGGAGTGTGTAGATAAATCAAACGAAATTACACTAATCCATGATTGTGTTAGGCCTTTTATTTCTACAGATATCATCCAGCAAACTATCAATGATGTTAGTAAATATGGGGCCGCAATAGTTGCGGTGCCTGTAAAGGATACAATTAAAGAGACCAAATCTGATGATAATGCGATAATAAGAAAGACTGTACCTCGTTCTAATTTGTGGGCGGCGCAGACACCACAAGGTTTTAAAATCGACTTGATTCTAAACGCTTATGACATGATCAACGAAAAGGAGATTGATGTCACAGATGATGCACAAGCAGTAGAGTTATTTGGACATGAAGTAAAAATTGTAGAGGGCTCCTATAAAAACATCAAGATAACAACACAAGAAGATTTGAGTATAGCTGAGGTGTTTCTAAATAGTGCCTAAATTGCCTAAAATGCCTAAAATTATTGAAATTTATTATTAATAAAAAAACGGCAATATTAACTTTAAGCACTTTTTCTTATTATGATATTGTAAAATGTACACGAAATAAAACATTACTACCTTTCGTAATGCAAACCAGACAACACAGAATAAATTAAGTAAATATGAAAGTAATTGTTCAGAGTATTTCATGCATGGCTAAATAGATCAGTTGAAAGGTTCAGAGGTTAAGAAAAATGCGTTAACCATTGGATGAACAGGTTGACCTTTAATTTATGAGTTCTGTTAGGAGGTGGTATGAGAAAATACCAAAGAAAAGATTTGCAGAACTCTTAACGCGGAACGCTGAACGTTGAACCATCAACCTAACCAATATAATAGTTGTGCAATATAACTTTTGCGCTGATGTGCAATGTAACTTTTGCGCTGAATAGTTCCAATAAGAGGAAACAAAAAAAGATGTCGTTAATAAACCTAAGAAACGCGAGTATTAGTTTTGGAACCCATCCACTTCTAGACAACATAAACATACAGATAGATAGTGGAGAAAGAGTGTGCCTGCTTGGAAGAAATGGTGAGGGGAAATCAACTTTAATGAAAGTGATAAATGGAGACATTGAGCTTGATAACGGCAGCATGACTTGTAAACAAGATTTGAAAGTGGGTTTCCTATCACAAGAAGTGCCAAAAGATCTTAATGGCACTGTATTCGAAATAATTGTCACAGGTTTGGGCGGTCAGAGCAAACTGTTATCAGAATACCACCAGGTTAGCAATCAACTAATTACGGACAACAGTGATGAACTCATGGCTAGGCTTGATAAAATACAACACATGTTAGAGGCCAGCGGCGGCTGGCAGACACACCAACGTGTTGAGAAGATTATAACAAGAATGGACTTAGATGCAGATGCCGAATTTAAACTACTTTCTGCCGGGGTCAAACGACGAGTATTATTAGCAAAATCTCTTGTTCTTGAACCTGATATATTACTATTAGATGAACCAACTAACCACCTTGACCTATCCACCATTAAATGGATTGAAGATTTTTTGTCAAAATATAAAGGATCATTACTCTTTGTCACACACGACCGTATGTTTTTAAAAAAACTGGCAACACGCATAATAGAATTAAACAGTGGTAAGATTTATGACTGGTCATGTGACTACGACACATTTCTTCAACGTAAGCAGGCAGTCATGGAAGCTGACGAGAGACAGGAGGCTTTGTTTGACAAGAAACTTGCAAGAGAAGAGGTTTGGATCAGGCAGGGAATAAAGGCCCGAAGAACCAGGAATGAAGGCAGGGTTGCCGCCCTTGAAAAAATGCGGGAGACGCGGCGTGCAAGACGTAAAAGTATTGGAACTGCGAACATGAAAGTTCAGAATGCTGAACGTTCCGGCGAAAAAGTTATAGTTGCAGAAGAGATTACCCAAGTTTATGACGAAAAGACGATTATCAAGAACTTTTCAACCACTATTATGCGTGGAGATAAAGTAGGCCTTTTGGGACC
Organism: Candidatus Anammoxibacter sp.; assembly: GCA_021777055.1. Taxonomy (GTDB): domain Bacteria; phylum Planctomycetota; class Brocadiia; order Brocadiales; family Anammoxibacteraceae; genus Anammoxibacter_A. The sequence continues at coordinate 15,141 of JAIQZO010000043.1, forward strand.
AAATGGAATTGGAAAGACAACACTACTGAATATTTTCCTGGAAAAGCTGAAACCTACCCACGGGGATGTTACCCTTGGAACCAAATTACAGATCGCTTATTTCGATCAATTAAGAGACCAGCTGGTGGAAACTAAGAGTGTAAGATACAACATCGCAGACGGATATGACACATTAACTATAAATGGCAGGTCACGCCACGTTATCGGTTATCTCCAGGATTTCTTGTTTTCCCCTGAAAGAGCCCAAAGCCCCGTAATGAAACTATCAGGTGGAGAAAGAAACCGTCTTTTACTTGCACGCCTCTTTGCCAGACCATCAAATATACTTGTTATGGATGAACCTACTAATGATCTTGACATTGAAACTCTTGAGTTACTAGAGGAGCTGCTACTTGATTATAAGGGTACTCTACTACTGGTAAGCCATGATCGTACATTCTTGAACAATGTAGCAACAACAATTCTAGCATTTGAAGGTAAAGGTATAGTTAATGAATATGTTGGCGGATATGACGACTGGCTGCGCCAACAAGAGTCAGAATCCACCTCACAATCACAAACAGAGAAAAAGCAGAAGAATAACAGAAAGAAACCGGAAAAGAGAGAGAAACAGAGAAAGTTAAGTTACAACGAAAATAAGGAACTGGAGAAACTACCGCAACAGATAGAAAAGCTGGAGCTGGAGCAGAAAGAGATACACGACATCATGTCCAGCCCTGATTTCTTTCGCCAGGATCCAAATGAAATTACAGAAAAGAAGGAACGGCTCAAAGTAATTGATGCTGAGCTAAAAATTGTTTATGAGCGATGGGAAGTCCTGGAAGATATCCAGCAAAGTTCTTCCTAATGAATGTGAATGCAATAAATTATGCACATAACACAGATCATTAAATACTTCTTCTATTTATTTGCAAGATGAATCTTCCACTCCATAAAGAAAAAGAGACGTGCATGTCTCGGAGTGCAAGATTTATCTTGCATTAATATCACACGTCAGCAACTAAGACTACACATATCCTCCATTTATATATCGTTTAACCTTCTTTTAATTGTGTTTTTTATACATTTGAACGGAATTCTACCGATATCATATTTTAACGATTAATCATCCATATCAATCCTAACTTTAATAGGATGATAAACCTTTAAGAAATAAAATTAAATTTATTTAAAGGAACATAAATATGAAAAACGATAAAAAGGCAACTCATACATATAATCGTAATAACAAATTATTATCAAAGAATAGTTATGGTGTACTCTCCTCAATTTGCAAACAATATCGCTTCTTTTTCCTTTTCCTCACTATATTTTGCAGTAGTAATCCCGCTTTTGCATTTATTTGTCCCCCGATTGAGACTGTAACTTTAAAAACAGGGGAAACTACAAAATATAATATAGAAGGAGATGGCGTTAGCGTTGGAAGCTTTGAATTAGGATTAGTCGATGATCCAAATGTTGTACAAATAACACCTCCATTTATAGGTTCTGTAATGGAAGCAAGTTTTGATGTTTTTGGTGCAACAGCAGGTAGTTCCAATGTAAACATTGAGTGGGGTTTTGATGACGGGTCAGGGACCGGAACATGTTCTTTTTTCGCAACTGTTGTAGACGAAATTCCAACAACAAATTGTCCAGACACTGAAGGTACAAACGGAGTTTTTTTAATAGATCCTATTAACTGCCCCGGCTGTGTGACATTTGAACAAATTAACTTTGATTTTCCAGGCGGATTTAAGATGGAAAATACAAACTGGGGAGGGCTTGAGGCAAACGCACTTCTTCTTACAGAAATAACAGGAATACCCATTGGATACCTTAACGTATTTGGTGACGCCGGCTGGTTAGTACAAAACTTGTCACTTGATGTTAATGACAGCATTGAAAAATTATCCACATACTTTACCCTTTTCAGTAATTCAGAAGAGATAATACTGGAAAATCAACCTCTTCCTATAGAAGCATTTAATGCACTTGTAACATATACAAACGAACCTTTAATCGTTGCCCCTTCTAATTGCCCAACCATCGGGTTCCCCATTGAAACAGGCATTTGGGACGCGCAAGGGTGTGGAGGAGATCCTGTATCAGGTGTTGGTCCACCACCTCCTGTACATAGCACTATCACATCTACAACAAAGAAACCTGAAAAGTTTATACAAGAAAATCCGGTTAACATTGACTCATCGGTTAACCAATGTTTCCCTATATCTGTAGCTAACAGTTTGCAATATCTGGAAGATAAGTTTGGAGACACCTTTAAAGTCCCTAATGACCATAAAACTGGTCAAGACGGAGATGATTCTCTGGTAGGACAACTAGACAAGGAGTCCGGCCGCAATGTCGTATCAAGGCATAGCACTGAAAACGGTGGATTGTTTGCAAAGGATATGTTTAAAGGGAAATTCTCTTATCTAAAGAAAAATGGGTTAGGTACAAGGCTGGAGCTTAAACATCAGGGTAATGAGCGTGGCAATTTCACTGACGGTGATTTTACCAGCGATGGAATAACGTCAAAGAATGAAGGAAAGGAAGTAACTTTTGAATGGTTAAAGAAACAGATTGAAGACGGAGAGGATGTGGAACTTGTTTATGAGTGGAAATTCGGAGAAAAGAGTGGTTCTCATGCCGTACGAGTTGTTGGTTATGAAATTACCGCTGACTGTAAGACCAAGATCTACTACGCACACGATCGTACACAACAGACAGACGGTGTGGGACTAAAGGTTGATTGTGAAGAGGTTAAAGATGTAGATAATAATGGTAAGTTAAATATTACTGCATCAGACGGCGTTGTGCGGGAGATAACATTTGCCATGGCTGAATCAGTGATTCCATGTGATTTTGTATGTAAGATTATATCTAGCTTTAGCGGATTTGGAGAGGGAGAGTCATCTCTATTGATAAAGGGAGAAGATGTTATACCAATAAATCAGAAATTAGATTTAAACAGTGGAGAGAGTGGTGAAATTACTGTACAGATATTTGCCATTTGTCCTGGAGAAGAAGAAAAACTGGTATCAAAAAATGTAATTATAGGAGACCGAGGAAATTTTTCTTTCGGTGCACCTGCAGATTTGGATGTAACACCAACAAGCGGCTCATCACCGGTTACGTTTAAGATAAGTTGCAAAACAGATTCTTCATCCACATCACTAATAACATTTCACGTTGAAACGGAAAGTGGTGTAAGGATATTATGTGGTTTGGAAGTTAATTGCAACGGTGGAACCCCAGAAGAGACTCCTACACCTGAAGAGACTCCTACCACAACAGAGATTCCATCTGAAACTCCTATAGAAGAGACACCAACACCTGAATCGACTTCTACACCTATAATTCCACCGGAAACACCTGAAAATCCGACACCAACAGAAACACCTACACCTATAATTCCACCGGAGACACCAATAACACCAACACCTACACCTACACCTACACCTACGCCAACACCTACGCCAACACCTACACCTACACCTATCCCTCTTCCATGCTTTATCTATTTCAGCATTGAAGAGCCTGAAGATGGACATGGTGACATTTTTGTATCAGATGAATGGGGCATCGGTGTACCACCGGCATCAAGCAAAGTTAAATTACAGGGACGAGGGTCATCAGTTTTAACGGGAGGTTCAAATCTTGAATTACTGGCAAGATTCGTAAATACCACAGACAAAGAGATTGGGCTGGACGGATTTGACATATTGGAACTTGACAAAATCAACACATTAGCTCCAACCCATAAAATAGTCTTTACTGTGGAAAAAGATTTTACTGTTGATTTTATAAGTCATCCTCTGTCTGGAAGCACCGTCACAGAAGGTGATTTGTTACTAACCAACGGAGGAGTAATAAGGAATAAGGTATTAATAGGTTCTCTGGATTTATTTACAAAAGATGAGAACACACCTATTGATGCTATTGGTATTGACGCGGTTGAGATAGAAGGATTCATAAAAGTTTTTAACCAATTTACTGATAGAGTTATAGAAAATATTGACGACTTCATTAACATAATAACCGCTGATCAGGATGTAGACATTATATTCTCAGTCGAGGATATTAATGAAGAGTTCATAACCGGACCAAACAGTCTATTGCCATCTGGAACGCTTATTAGCGCGGATGATCTTATAGAATTACGATTTGCAAATGGTTCTGTCTCCGCTAATGTTATTCGTTCAGGAGCAGACGGAATACCTTCATCTGCTCCGGATATACTTGAAATATGCGAAGAAGATGAGAGGCTTGGTCTGGATGCGACCTGCACATGCTTACAAGAGGAGATAGTATTTGATGAGTTAAGAGACGTATGGTTCTCCACATCATTAGATCCTTCTTCAAATGATTTCACACAAGGAGAGATCCTGCAGCACACATTGAATACAGGATGCAAAGTATTCCTGACAAATGCGGAACTAACAGGCAGAAGACAGACTGGTTTAGATGGACTTGATTTTCATCCTGAACGTTTAAACAATATACCAATCAAAAGATTCACATTTAATTGCCCACAGAATTTTACCGAAGGACCCGGTGGGATAGAAAGGTTAATCCTTGAATTGGGCAGCAATGAGAGATGTGTACTAAAACTTACAGACCTTATACCAGGCGAGGCAGTAAAGATATCCACTAATATCAGGACTGGCGCAAGACCTGCTATAAAGATTGAACCGGCCGAAATAGAAGCAAACACAAATGGAGAAGCAGAGTTTTTAATCAGCGCAATTGAAAGAGGAACTGATTGGGCTGCATGGGCAACTCCTAATGATCAAGGGAAAATAGAGTTCAACAAAGACGCCTTTGATTTTGGATACGCGTGGGGTTTAATTGTTATTGTTAAATAGAAAAGATCCGCATTAATTATATCTTGCTAATTTTATATGGTTTCGGTGCCCCATAGAGAAATAAAAGAAACTCTATGGGGCATCTGACTATTATCAAAGATATGTACCCTCGCAATATGCTTCTTATATTTTTGGCGTGCAAGATTTATCTTGCAAAAAAATCTTTTAATTAGCGCCTTCGGTGAACTTTTTGCATTTTAAATTTTAATCCTAATCGTACACATAATCTAATCCACACCCTACAAGTAAGATTATGAACATCGCTCATATTTGACCCTGAAAGGGTCTGATATACCAGCCCAGGGCAACGCCCTGGGACAAAAATACAAAAATATAGCCCTGTAAGGGCGTAACATACATTGGCTATGAATCGTGAAAACATGTTGCACCCATTCAGGGTGCGATTTAATGGTCATCGTTTAACCCAGGGCGCTGCCCTGGGCTAGTATGTATAACCCCGTTAGGGTATTTTGCATATCTTTAAATCTTACTGTTTTAAGACTTTTTGATGGGTTTCGCTATTTCTCTACCCATCCTACACTCTGACCCATAACAAATACAATAGTTATATCTTGACTCTAATAAAAATGCATAATGAAAAAAATTTCAAAGGAGAGCATCTAGCAAAATATTATTAATTTTTATATAATCTATGCAAATTTAATTTTGAGCTCTAATAAATCTATTGAGCAACTGGCACTAAAGGCCGATTCCTTTATATCTGTATCTAAATCTTGAAGAAGAAGTTAAAAATCATTTTCAATCCTATTTCCGGTTCAAAGCTTGACAGTAAAAGGGTTGAACACATAAAGCAATATTTCATAAATTATAATTATCTTGTAAACTGGTCAGTTACAACTCAAAAAGGTGATGCCACTCTTTTTGCAAAAGAGACAGATAATTCATTTTATGCGGTGGTAGTCATCGGAGGAGATGGCACTATTAACGAGGTTGTAAATGGCCTTCAAGGCAGACAAATCCCTATCGGTATTATTCCACAAGGTACCGGCAATTTATTGGCAAAGGAACTTCATATCCCCTTATCGATAGAAAAGGCATGCGCAATTATCAGGAGATCCGTTACAATTTCCATGGATCTAGGAAATGATACTAAAAGATATTTTTTTCTAATGGCTGGGGTCGGTATTGATGCAGATGTTGTTTATGCAATAAATGCGGTCAGAAAAGGCAATATCACTCTTTTTACATATATCATGCCAATAATAGGCACAATAATCCGTTACAGGTTCCCGAAACTAAGAGTTACAATTGATGGTGAGGTAGTTGAAAACGATGCTTCGGTTGTATTTGTAAGCAATGTTAAGGGTTATTTCGGGCCAATACGGTTTGCATACCTCGCAAAGACAAATGACGGGCTATTTGACATCTGTATTATGAAAGGCAGAAAGAAATTACATATACTTAAATATATCATCGGGGCTGCGACAGGTGGATTGAGGCTGTTTTCAGATGTTACCTATCTTCGCGGGAAAGATATTACTGTAGAAGGATACTCTTTAACCCGATACCAACTTGATGGTGATCCAGGAGGCAACTTACCTGGCAGTTATAGAATAATACCTGATGCCGTTAGATTTTTTGTACCCTAACCACATTCTTACTTTTTATTAATATTAACTATACAAAAAGCATGGATGACTCAACCAAAATACTAGATACCAGATACAGGATACAGTCAATATAGTTTGATTTCTAGTTTTCTTGTTAAAATGCAACGTGAAAAAGAGACGTATTTAATTTAGGATATAACATTTTAAGGCGTTTGAATAAATTATAAAGCATCTAGTATCAAGTAATCAGTAACTATATACTGTTGTAAATAACTTAACAATCGACAACAAGAACGTCTTTCTTATAAACAAGTTTTTACAGAGTAGTACTATATAATCATGAATCTAAAGAAATATTATTTTATAATCTTTTTTATAATTATCTTTATTAGTCCCGCCTCTTATGGAACAGATCTGGATGTTAGTCTGAAATTTATGATGTCCGGAAAAACAGTAAACAAATTAACGTTAAAAGATTTAATGGAGAAGATTAAGGCATATGATCTTGAATTTTATGATCCTTTATACAAAAAACTGAAACGTTACAAGGGGTTTACAATTCAGGATGTATTAACCGCAGGATTTAATGATAAATGGAAAGAAAAGGCGTATACTGAAGTCGCATTTAAAGCACTTGATGGATATGAATCTGTCTCAAAGATGGCAAAAATGTTTGAAAAAGGAGGATACATCACATTTGCGGATAAAGAGATAAAAGGATGGGAACCCATAGGGAGGAAAAAGGCAAACCCGGGACCTTTTTACCTTGTCTGGATAGGAGAAAACCAGATTCCAAAGAACGAATACCCATGGCCATGGCAGCTTTCCAGAATCAATATTATGAGCTTTGACGAGCAGTATCCCTCTGTACCGCCCAAGAGTATGCCTGAAGGAACGATGATTTATAAAGGGTTTGAGATATTTAAGGGAAGGTGCATAAGATGCCACTCCATAAATAGGCAAGGAGGTAAAATTGGACCTGATCTTAATGCTCCACAGAATATTTTATCATACCGTTCCGCACGTATGGTAAAAGAGTTTATAAAAAATCCATCCAAATACAGATACACAAATATGCCGGATCACGACGATTTGTCTGAAAATGATTTGAATAGTATTGTAGAGTATCTAAGGTATAAGGGTAAAGAAAATTGGTAGTTGGCAGAAAACACTTCGGTGATTAGGCTGAGAGCTGAGAGCTAAGAGCTGAGAGCTAAGAGCTAAGAGCTAAGAGCTAAGAGGGTTGAATTATTTCAACCTTCTGTATTCGGCCCATTCACATAAATAATTACCAATGTTATTATATTTAGAGCGATCGAATGTCCATTTCATTCAAATCATATATCCTTCCGAACCCGGCAACAAACCTGCCATTGTTAATATTCAACTGATAGAGGTTAAAATCAGGAAAATCAAAAAACTGCCCTGGTTCTTTAAATTTTGTGACATAGAGATCCTTAGCATTGTTATATTGTACGCTATCTCTCACCAACTTTGTTACAGAACCAGACAAACTTACACGGGGAAGCTCCATGGGATTTAATCCTTGTTTATCAGGCATGTGTATTAGCAGCGTAAATGGAGCGCCATTAAAAAGCCCTGACGAATGCCTTGCCATGTCAGATGTTTGAATAAATACAGAGCATAAATCGAGCTGGAGAACAAACGGTACTAAACTTACATACGGTTTGCCATCTACCAGAAGAGATAAAGACATTACTCTTGCACCTTTAAATAAATCTTTAAGCAGTAAACAGTCATCTCTATTCATAAGAATATTCCTTAGAAATTGTTAGTATGGTTAGATTCCTATAACAAATAAAATTTTCATAAATAATTCAAAAAAAGAAATTAATTTACCGATGATTAATATACAGGTAAAATATGCAAATCTTCAACTAAATTATTCATCAAGATAAATAATAATGCGAAATTATAAGTTATTTTACAAATTTATAGCGCTGTTAACCTTCCTAATCATCCTTTTTTCGTTTATGTTCGAGGGTTTAATGCTAAGCCTGGAAGGCAAAAGTTATACATTTACATCAAGCGTTTACTGGGTATTAACTACCATGACTACACTTGGTTTTGGAGATATCGTATTTAACACAGATTTCGGACGCGTTTTTACACTAGTAGTTCTGGTTTTTGGAATATCTTTGATCTTTATAGGTTTACCATACATGTTTATTAGCTTTGTAATGGGACCATGGATTGAGGAAGCAATTAAAAACCGCATTCCCAGAAAAGTCCCAAAAAACATGAAAGGACATGTTATTATTTGTGGAGATGATCCCATAGCACTAACGTTAATAGAAAAACTTAAGGAAGAGGGTACCCCCTACTATATTGTTGTCCATGATATTCATAAAGCAGAGACGCTATTTGACGACAAGCTGTCTGTATTTTTTGGAAGTGTCTTTGATGAGGAAACATATAGACGTTTAAACATTTCAACCGCAAAGCTTGTTTTCGCAAATCAAGATGCTGTTACGAATTCCCATATTGCACTTGTTGTTCGTCAAGTTTCAGACATACCCATTGTAGCTTTGATTGAAGATGAAGGATCACGCCTGGTTCTTAAAAAAGCAGGGTGTACCTATGTATTACCGGTTAAACACATTTTAGGTAAATCTGTTTCGAACAGAACAATGTCCGGAAGTTTGAAAACAAGTACAGTAGGAAACTTTGACCAATTTGAGATTGCAAATATACCTGTATATGCTACCCCTTTTCAAAATAAGAAAATAGACGATCTTATGATTACTGAAAACACCAACGTAAAGATTGTAGGAGTGTGGGAGAGAACAAACTTTAAACCACCTGAACCTAACACTGTATTAACAAAAAGTTCAATATTAGTTTTGATGGGAGAAAAGGAAGAACTTTTCGAGCTGAATTCATGTTTGTCAATATATCATCCAATTAACATACCTATTATAATTATTGGTGGAGGGGCTGTCGGTTTGGCGGTTGCACAGGACCTAGATAAAAAAAATGTTCCATACATCCTGGTTGACAAGAATGATATAGATATTGATGTTGAGCTTAAGAACGGTTCATTTCTAAAAGGAGATCCATTGGAGACAAGTGTTCTTGAGGAAGCTGGCATTTCTAGCGCACCAAGTGTTGCAATAACAACTAATAATGATGAAATCAACAATTACCTGACAATATATTGCCGCATGCTGAACAAAGAGATCTGCATTATCAGCCGTGCAAATTATGAGAAAAATCTGAATTCACTTTATAAAGCCGGTGCAGATTTTGTCGTTCCATATAACATGCTTGGATCGAATATGGTATACAATATTATTCACCAGAGGAACTTAATTCTACGAACAGAGGGCCTTTCAATTTTTGAATACAAGATTTCAAAGAAACTGGCGAAGAAAACTGTGCTAAAAAGCAAAATAAGAAAATACACACAATGCAATATTATCTGCATAAAACGTAATAAAGAGACCATCTATGAAATAAAGAAATCTACCATACTGAACCTTAACGACATTCTCTGTGTTATTGGAACAACCGAACAAGAACACAAATTCTTCAAAATTTTTGGGGACGGTAAATATAGAAAGATAAAGTAAGTGTATCCCACAAAGCATCATCTCCACATTCAAGTTTGTAATAGAGAATTAGAAAGACAGAGTACTGAATAAAGCTTCTAATGTTTTTATAGTATTACTATGTAAAAACCTGTCTTTTTAGAAAGAAATTTTCAAAAGCTTTGATTAGGTAATAGGAGTGCAAAATTTATTTTGCGAGGGATTCAACTATACAAAAGGAAGATGCAACATTCTAATTAACTGTATCGCCCTAGATGAGATTCTATAATCTTCTAAAGATTAGAGAGACATGGAAAACTGGCGATGATTAATCTTGATAGAAAATCTATTTCAACGATTATATTACTATCTGATTTCAGCAAGATAAATCTTGCACTCCGTATCTTTTTACAATTTGATACTTTATTCTGCATTTAACCGCCGGCATTCTCTATTCCCAATTTGGTAACATCTAACACGCAAAGTTTTCACAATTAATTGCCGCAGGAAACGTTAAACATTAATAAACTATCAAATTAGCTTTATTTTTGTATTGTCACTCCAGTTTACGCATAAAACCTACAGCAGGTTAATTTTGCAAATAGTTTGAAGTCAAAAATAAACCTACCCCTTATACTTCACATCTTCATCTTCTTGCTTAAGATGAAAATTAGACTCATAGATAATACAATACTCTTCTTAAACCTTTTACCCTAAGGACTCCAAGTGAAAGGTTTAAAATCCTGATTTGTATGTTCACTAAAATGCGGTAACCTAATAATAAAAGTAGTTCCAACATCTAAGGATGTATTAAAACTTATTTCACCACTATGTTTATCTACAATCGTTGAATATGCCATGGATAAGCCTTGCCCTGCCCCCTTACCAGCTTCTTTAGTAGTAAAAAAAAGATCAAAAACCCTACTTTGAATTTCAGGGGGAATTCCTATACCAGTGTCACTTATACTTATCTCTATATAGTCCTTATGTCTTTTAGTCGTAATTCTGATCATACCTTTTTTTCCATCCTTCTCTTTTTTATTACGAGATTCAATTGCTTGGACAGCATTGACGATAAGATTTAAAAAGACTTGATTCAGCTCATTAGGAAGGCAAAAAACAGATCCAAGGTTTTCATCCAGGTTAGTTTCTATTGAAGTAATATCTTTCCATTCATTACGGGATACTAAAATCGTTCTCAATAAAGAATTGTTCAGATCAACGTGGCTCCTTTCTTGTGATCCAGGATTAGAAAACTCCTTCATTGCATTTACGATTTTAGAAACATGATCAACATCTGATATGGTTTTATCTATAACCTTGGGTATTTCTTCAACTAAAAGTTCAAATCCCATAGAAGCTTTTATATCTTTATTATTTTCTATAACATTAACTAGACCACCCTCTTCTGCCATATTCCTTACATTTTCTAGTATCGTAGTCATCTCATCAAAAGAGACTTTAAGAAAATTTGTATTATCTCCTATCTGTTGAATAGGCGCATTGATTTCGTTGGAGACTCCAGCCGCTAGTTGGCCTATGGATTTCATTCTTTGAACTTGTAAAAGGTGTTCTTGCATTGCTTCAGACTCTTTCTGTGCTCTTTCTTTCTGCTTGATCTCTTCTTTAAGAGAATCGCTTTTCTCTCTCAATGTATCCATGACTTCATTATAACGATGAGCTATATGATCAATCTCTGTAAAGTCATCTACTTCTAATCTTTTATCTAAGTCTTCATTTCGTCTATGACGATTCATCACATCTAGCATAGAAAAGAGTATAGATCCCTCCTTATGCTCCGAAACATTAAGTCCAATATACTCATCATATCTACTTACTCTTAAAGGAAAATAAACATTAACTATTCGTAATATTAAATAGGAGGCAGGAAAGGAATAAAGCCCACAAACAATAACACCAAGAATTTGTATTTGAATTTGTTCAAATCGTCCCAGATCTGTACCTAACAAGTTTAAATCACCAAACAGACCAACAGATAAGGTCCCCCATATTCCTGATGCTAAATGTACGGGAACTGCTTTAATAACATCATCAATCTTGTAATGTTCCATAACATGAATGGTTAGTTGACAGACAACAGCCCCAACACAACCTATCAAGATAGACTCGCGAATTGACACATAATGACAACTTGCCGTAATTGCTACTAATCCAGACAAAACACCATTAATCGGATAAACTATCAGAAGTCGTTTATGTCTATAGAAACTTATGATTACTAACGTAATTGCTCCTGCAACAGGAGATAACAACGTCTTAACAATAATAAGGTTTGTGGTATCATTCAAAGTTAAAAGTGACCCCCCATTGAAACCAAACCACCCAAACCACAAAATCATCGTTCCTAAGATAACAACCGGCGCATTACTCCAAGGAATATGAACAGGCTTTCCCTCCCTAAAAACACCATAACGTGGTCCAATAATCAACAGACATGAAAGTGATACCCATCCTCCAACACCATGAACCACAGTTGACCCGGCAAAATCTCGAAAACCTAAGGTTTCTAACCATCCTTCTCTCCCATCTGATAAAGCTCCCCCCCAAACCCAATGGCCAATGATCGGATAAATACAGAAAGAAGTTATTGCTACAATTAAAAGGTAACTAGAAAACTTTACTCTCTCTGCAATGGCCCCCGAAATAATGGTCACCGCTGTTCCACAAAACATTGCTTGAAAAAAGAAGAAACTAATGGAGGAAGGATTATTGGAATTCCACAGAAATTGATTATACCCAAGGATTCCCTTATATGAACTTCCAAACATAAAACCAAAACCCACAAGCCAAAATATTGCGACTGCGAAGATAAAATCGGTGAAGTTTTTTAAAGCCACATTAATTGAATTCTTATTCCTCACCATGCCTGTTTCAAGACACAAGAATCCTGCCTGCATGAAGAAAACAAGGAAAGCAGATATTAAAATCCAGATTGAATCGATTAATGGTTGCATCGTTCCCTCCACCTGAATAACAAAGTAATTAGATCGTCTTTGTTTATTGTCTTTAACTTTTGATATATTCTATTAAGTTAAAAGAAATTTCAAAGCTGCAAGTTATGCACTATATTAATTATTTGATGCATATCAATGCTTTACAATAACTGTTTTCCGGTCTTATATAGTGTTTTAAACTATCTTTAAGAAAAAGCGAAAATTGTATTGCTCGTAATTTACACTTTGTATAAATTGAAAGTAAACTGCGATAGTTTCTATGCGAAGGCTTAGCAATAATCTTGAGATTCAATAACTGGAATGTTGTTGTTTATCTGATTGTCACTATAGGTAAATCGGCAGGTCTATTATGATTTTTTACTGAAGATTGGAGAGCCAAGACGAATATCATTTATTCCCATCAGAGCCGGCAACCTTAACTACAAGAAAAGGTTATCAGTTCTGATGGGAATAAATTGAATAGAGAATGACATACAATCCTCTAGCTAAGAACAGCCTTAATGTATTCGCGCTTCATTCTGGCAATATTTGATATGGATATCTCTTTCGGGCAGGCAGCTTCACATTCACCAACATTGGAACAATCACCAAACCCCTCTTTATCCATTTGATCAACCATGCTTTGCGCCCTCTGCTTTCGTTCGACTTGTCCCTGTGGAAGCAAGGCCAGATGTGAAATTTTAGCGGATGTGAACAACGATGCTGATGCATTTGGACACGCAGCCACACAAGCACCACAGCCAATACACGCAGCTGCATCCATAGCCATATCACTGTTCGCTTTTGGAATAGGAATGGAGTTTGCGTCAGGGGTACCTCCTGTATTTACAGAGATAAATCCTCCAGCCGTAATTATGCGATCAAACGCGCTTCTATCGATAACTAAATCTTTCACCACCGGAAAGGCCTTTGACCTTAATGGTTCAATATATATCTTATCGCCATTTTTAAAATTCCGCATATGCAATTGACAAACAGTAGTAGCTCTTTGTGGGCCATGAGCCTGGCCGTTAATAACCACACCGCAAGTACCGCAAATACCCTCTCGACAATCACTGTCAAACTCAATGGGATCCGCCGATGATTTTATGAGACCTTCGTTTACCACATCAAGCATCTCAAGAAAAGACATATCCGTCGATATATTTTCAGCTGCATATGTCTGCATCGTTCCTTTTGCCTCTGCATTAGGCTGACGCCAGACAAGCAAAGTCAAATTTATATTTTTTTCAGTTTTTTCTTCGCTCATGATTTTTATTTATAACTTCTCTGAGACAATTTAACGTTATTAAATACAAGCTCTTCTTTATTCAGTTTTGCCGCGCTCTCCTCCCCTGTATACTCCCAGGCAGATACATAGCTGAACTCATCATCATTACGTTTTGCTTCTCCCTCATCTGTCCTGCTCTCCTCTCTGAAATGCCCTCCGCACGATTCTGACCTTTCCAATGAATCTCTTGCCATTAACTCTCCAAGCTCCAAAAAGTCAGCAACTCGCCCGGCAAACTCCAAGTTTTTATTCAGATCACCAACCGTCGTGGGGATATTCAGATTATTCCAGAACTCTTCGCGAAGTTTAGGTATCTCTTCCAACGCTTTCTTTAAACCCTCTTCATTACGCGCCATACCAACATAATCCCACATTATTTTACCTAACTCACGGTGTATTTCCCGTGGGGTTTTATTTCCATTGATAGAAAGCAGCTTTGTGATACGTTTATTAACAGCATCTTCACTCTCTTTAAACTCAGACTGATTAATATCAACTGGTGGTAGATCTGTTTGGGCAAGATAGTGTCCAAGTGTATATGGTATAACAAAATATCCATCCGCTAATCCCTGCATTAACGCACTTGCACCCAATCGGTTAGCTCCATGGTCTGAAAAATTGGCCTCACCCAGTACATGCAGACCAGGAATGGTGCTCATGAGGTTATAGTCTACCCATAACCCTCCCATAGTATAGTGTACTGCCGGATAAATCGTCATAGCAGATTTGTACGGATTTTCATCTTTAATCCTTTCATACATATCAAACAAATTACCATACTTTTCCTTAATGGTCGTCTCACCAAGACGTTTTATAGCGTCCGCAAAATCAAGATAAACAGCAAGTCCCGATGCCCCAACTCCGCGTCCTTCATCACAAACCTCTTTAGCATTTCTTGAAGCAATATCACGGGGTACTAAATTTCCAAAACTCGGATATTTTTCTTCCAGATAATAACTTCTCTCATCTTCAGGTATCTGATTCGGTTTACGGTTATCACCCTTCTTTTTAGGCACCCATACGCGGCCATCATTTCTAAGACTTTCACTCATCAATGTTAACTTGGATTGGTGATCACCTGAAACAGGTATGCAAGTGGGATGTATCTGTGTGTAACATGGATTTGCGAAGTAAGCCCCTTTTTTATAACAACGCCATGCGGCAGTCGCATTAGAGTTAACGGCATTTGTTGAAAGGAAAAATACATTCCCGTACCCACCAGTTGCCAGTACAACAGCATCACCTGCATGGGATTCAATCTCCCCGCTAACAAGGTTTCTAACGGTAATACCCCTTGCTTTACCGTCAATCAAAACCAAATCAAGCATCTCTCTGCGTGTTAATAGATCAACATTACCTTTGTTTACCTGTCTCATTAAGGCGCTATACGCACCAAGCAGTAACTGCTGTCCCGTTTGTCCACGAGCATAAAATGTACGTGAAACCTGCGCTCCTCCGAAAGATCTGTTATCTAAAAGTCCCCCGTAGTCCCTTGCAAACGGAACCCCTTGGGCAACACACTGATCAATTATACTAGTACTGATTTGTGCCAGACGATATACATTTGATTCCCTTGATCTAAAATCACCACCCTTAATTGTATCGTAAAATAACCGCCAGACATTATCCCCGTCATTGGGATAATTCTTTGCCGCATTAATGCCGCCCTGTGCAGCTATACTATGTGCCCTGCGGGCAGAATCTTGTATACAAAAGCTCTTAACATTGTAACCCAACGCAGCTAGGCTTGCACCGGCTGACGCCCCTGCCAACCCTGTACCAACAACTAAAATAGTGTATTTTCTCTTGTTTGCCGGATTAACCAGTTTAACGTCAAAACGATGCTTATCCCACATCTCCGACAGGGGATAATTAGGCTCTCTTGAATCTAATTTCATACAATGGACCCTGTGAAATATATAAAAATAGGTATAAATAAAAAACCGAGTGAGAACGTTATGGCAACAAAGATACCCACTGCAAAAATAAATTTATTATATTTTGCATGATTCAATCCCAGCGACTGAAACGCACTCCAGAAACCATGTCTTAAATGAAGCAATAACAACGTCATTACTGCCGTATAAAAAGCAACATACCATCCTTTACTAAACCACTCGACAACAAGACGATGCAAATCTCGAACATCCTCGCCATGGACCAACTTAACATACCCCTCTTTAATGCCCGGTCCGTATTTAAAAGTGATCAAATGCACCACAATAAAGATCAGCATCACAATGCCGGTATAAATCATTGTAGAAGAGCCTATGGATTTATGGCTAGTGCCTCCCAGGTTTTTTGTCACAAAATATTTTACAGGTCTTGCATCCTTTTTCTTAAGAACGATCGTAATGGCAATTATAAAGTGGGTGATAAAAATTCCCAGTAGTCCAAGTTCTGCAACATACAAAACAACACCAAGATCTTCAAGCTTATGAGCATAAGCATTAAATGAACTCGAATTACTCCTTAAAAGCTGTAAATTTCCAATGAGATGAACAATTACAAACAATACCAAAGATAATGCCGTAACCGCCATTACAAGCTTTTTACCCACCGACGACTTTACTAAAGTTATTACCGGAAGCATAACATTATACTCCAATTAAAAATTTGCGCTTTATCACAAAATATTATAGATTAAGACCCCTAATAATCATTACCGACAAAGATAAGTGGGCCTTGGTTCGTAAACCAGGTAGATTTATACTATGAAAATTTTCTTTATTAAACAACCTTTTTTTTCATCATATATCAATATTTTTAATTGATATATTGTCATCATGTCACAAAAGCATTCACTATTTATACTTTATGCTATTATCACCGGTGTTATTTCTGGAATCATTACTGGATGGTTTTTTGGCACAACAATGTTAAAGTTCTCCTGGATGGGCACGGTTTTTCTCAACGCATTGAAAGGTATTATTGTACCGCTAGTCTTTACATCCGTTGTCAGTAGTGTTGCATCACTGGGTGATATCCGTAAGCTTGGAAGACTTGGAGGTATTACCGTTGCGTATTATTTTGTTACCACTTCATTGGCGGTAATCATTGGCCTGGTTGCGGTAAACATTATTAAACCAGGTGCAAACCTGCATTTCAATGATGTAGGTTCGGCAGATGCAATTATCAATAACAATGAAATTGCAACCTTAAGTGACATATTAATCTCAATGGTCTCACCAAACCTCTTTGCATCTGCCGCTAATACGCAGGTCTTACCCATAATCCTGTTTTCCGTATTGTTTGGAGCAGCATTTACAACATTGGAAAAACAGGGCAATACGGTAAATGAATTCTTTACCGGTGCAAATAACGCCATGTTAAAATTGGTTGGCTGGATTATGTATCTCGCACCTTTGGGTATCTTCTCACTTGTCTCCGCCCGGATTGCAAAAGCGGGAGGAGGTGACGCGTTTCTAAAAGAAGTAATTGGTGTGGGGCTACATGTTGCAACGGTTTTAAGCGGTCTGGCAATCCATTTTATAATCCTGTTTATTATACTCTTTTTCATTGGACGCAGAGGCTTTTCATATTTGTCAACCATGCTGAATGCGTTGCTAACAGCCTTTGGCACCGCCAGTTCGTCCGCAACACTTCCCATTACAATGGAGTGTGCTGATGAGAGTAAAATTAATGGCAAAGTAACAAGGTTCACACTACCTCTTGGCAGCACTATTAACATGGATGGCACAGCTCTTTATGAAGCCGCAGCAGCCCTATTTATTGCTCAGGCATACGGTATTGAACTGGGTGTAGGACAACAAGTAATAGTCTTTATTACCGCAACCCTGGCAGCCATAGGAGCGGCCGGTATTCCAGAAGCCGGCTTAGTAACAATGATAATCGTCTTAAATGCCGTAGGTCTTCCAACAGACGGTATTGCATTATTGCTAACAGTTGACTGGTTTCTTGACCGTTTCCGTACATCAATAAATGTTTGGGGAGATGCGGTTGGCGCCGCAGTTGTAGACAGGTATACTTCCGCGGCATTACCTGACGTTGAGACTAAAAACAAGTAACTACTTAGGCGAATAGGCTGAAGTAAATTAGCGATTTCACGGAAATCTAATAGCTCTTAGCTCTTAGCTATCAGCTCTTAGCTCTTAGCTCTTAGCTCTTAGCTCTTAGCTCTTAGCTCTTAGCTCTTAGCTCTTAGCTCTTAGCTCTTAGCTCTTAGCTCTCAGCTCTTAGCTCTCAGCTCTTAGCTCTCAGCTCTTAGCTCTTAGCTCTTAGCTCTCAGCTCTCAGCTCTCAGCTCCCATCACCGCTCTATCACCTGTAGAGGGTCCCCATTTGGGCCAAATACAAAGGCATATTTTGCAATCTCATCTATTTCAACTCCGGGAATTATTTCTGTGAAATGTTTTGCCTCACCACCAATAAACCCTATTAAAGAGAATTCCTGTTCCCGTAAAAGTTGCCCTTGATTATCATAAAGAATAATCTTGAACTCCGCCACGCTATAATCAGTTCCGGACGAGCTTAAAATCACGCCGGATAATTCTACCGACGACCCAAACGGCATCAACAAAACATCTTTGGCATAAAACCCATCTCCTATCTCCCAATATCCTTGATCCTTTAATATATCATAAATCTTTTCCTCCGTGTTTGACGATTGAAATGTATCTAAACTAGCCTGCTCATTAACCTTCTCTATTCCTTCCTGCCCATCTGAATCAGAGGTCTGCTCACTTTCCCTGTAAGATGTTCCGTATAAATAATCTCCCAGTAACTTTTTCTCTTGTTCGGTTTCAACAATTTCCATATCGTCGTCATTATCCAAAAGCTGTTTATCGTGCTTAACAACAATTTCTGCAATTACATTTAACTGCTCTTCTATTGACTTTACGTCAGGATTCATTCTCTTTTTTGTCTTTTTGTACTCCTTTTTTAACAAAGTAGTCTCTATCCCTTGATCTTCTACTTCTTTCCTTAACTGAGCCG
This sequence comes from Candidatus Anammoxibacter sp., assembly GCA_021777055.1. Taxonomy (GTDB): domain Bacteria; phylum Planctomycetota; class Brocadiia; order Brocadiales; family Anammoxibacteraceae; genus Anammoxibacter_A. The sequence goes on from JAIQZO010000043.1 coordinate 34,310, forward strand.
TCGCCTCTTTTATTGTGTCCATTGTATCAGATGTTTCGTTGTCTTTTTGTTCTAGAATTTTTAAACGTTGAGACATTTTCTCTAATTTCTTTTCATTCAACCGTTCTGTATCAATTGGTTCACGTTCTCTTATAGCACTCAACTCTTTTTTTGTTACAGTCTCTTTTATCTCATTAACTGAGTCAATTGCGTTAGCATATTTCCGTTCCAACTTGTCAAGCCTAGATATTATCACCTGAACCTCTTCATCCTTTGAATCTATTTCATTAATCTTTTTCCTTATAGACTCAAGTTCTTCCTCGTCTTTTAGTTTTTTTACTATGACAGCCGGCCCGTGGTGCTGCTCGTATTCATGTTCTAACATCAGAAGCCTCTGTTTGATCTCATCCAGGACTGTCCCTCCCACCTTACTCATCTCACCATGTTTACTAAGCTTAATTCCATCAATAGCTTTGTGCATGGAACGCAATTCATCTTTTATCCCCTCCACCATCCCAATACATTTACTGACCATAGACTTCAATTCAGAAAGCTCATTACACATTTTCGCATCTTCTGAAACTTCCTCACCTTCTGACAACTCTGAAGATTCCTCCAACCGACTCTCCCCTTCAGAACTCTCACTGTTTTCAGTTAAGCCATAAAATCTCTGCAACATATTCTCATCTTCTGAACTGTTCGCATTTACTGAAAAAATCAGACAAAAAGCAAAAACAACAAATACATGTCTGCAGATCATCAAACACCTCCATTGATTTGTATCAATACAGATCATCTTGTAACCTGTTTAAATTCTTCAACAATATTCTCCACCCTTTTTCTGTTCACTCCTAAATCTGAATATCCAACCCTCGAAGAAGATCGCAATTGTATCACTTTGTTTGTTTCATCCAGTCGCAACTCAAGATCATCTACAAATCTAAACAGTTGGCTAACATAAGTTGCATGTAAATATTTCCCATCATCCTCTTTAACTATTTTACCACCTGACAAAGAAACAATACGCTTTACACAATCCCAGGCATCTTTGCTTTCCTGATTATAATTAATAGGATCCACATAATGAACCGTATCTCCACGGTTAACACTCTCACTACAGACCCAGTTAGGTTTATTATTACCACCCCCGAGTCGACCGCCAGTTAACCCTAAAGGTGGCTGAATACGTGACATGATAGAGATAGCAACTATACAAACAACAATAAATATCAGAAAATAGATGAAATATGTCATTGATTTACCTTATATAGAGTTTCTTAAATTTTGTTAAAAATAAATAAACTAATTAGGTGGACAGGCAGAAGAGTAAAGGCTGTAAGTAATAGCCACGGTCTTTTTGCTTTTCACGGTTAAACTGCTGTTTTCAGTCCGTCACTCTGATTAAGTACAAAATAAATTAGATGAAATAATCCAGTGTTTATTATCTTGGTAAGAAATTAATCAAAGCTTTTGTATCTCTGTTTCATTATCTTCTTTAATACTACAGCCCCATCCTCATTACTTGCAAGTTTAAAGTCATTAAAGATTTCATCATCTTTATGTCTTCGGTAATCTTTAGCTCTCATATATATATAAACATCATCACTATTATCTATCTCAAATTTACCAAGAGGATCATCAAGCCACGGTTCGATCAGCCCCACATGTTTGCCTGAATAAAATACAAGGCTCGATGGCAATTTTCTGTAACTCAACAGAATGTACCCCTCCCCTTTCGGTGGTAAGAACTCATTTACCGTATATTTTACTGATCGATTATCACCAATAAATATATGCAGATTAAGTATAATAAGTAAAAGCAGAGTGTATGTCGAGAGACCTATAATAGCTCGTCCCCATACAAAACCCTTTATGAGGAATCCAATAACTGCAACAGTCATACAGATGCAAAAGAGCCACGATATAACACTAACTCTGTTTGATATCAAATATCTACTGCCAATCCAATCCGGCAGAAAGATTAGAGTAATTACCGAAAAGGCAAAGAAGATCAAAAAGATAAAAAGAAAGAAGGCATAGAGCCAACTTCCCCTTTTAATCTCCATACCTGAAAATGCAGATATAAATAATAATGGTACCGCTGGCGCCATTGGAAGGATATAAGTAAAGAGTTTGGATTTTGACATGGAAAAAAAGAGAATAACAACAATAAGCCAAACACTGAAAAACTTAATATCAATCTCTTTTGCATCTTTAATTGAGCTGATATCCTGCACACCGTCAACTAACCTGTCTCTTCCTTTTCTAATCTTTTTGCCGAAAAGGAACAACACTGGTATGAAGAATGACAATGGAAAGAAGCCAAAGAAAAAAGCCATGGCATAAAAATAAAATGGCTCAGGGTGCTGATAGCCCCCTACAAATCGACCGTATGTCTCATTTGTTATCAAACCGGTTATAGTATCCATCCCTATCGTATGGATAAACATTAGGCCCCAGGGAAGAATAATAAAAAAAAAAATTACTAACCCCGCTGGATCCCATAATTTTATCAGAAACTTAAGATCCTTTACTATTAGAAGAAACATAGAGACCACAAGTAAAAAGAGTAATAACCCCACATGCCCTTTAACCAGAAACATCATTGCAAAGGAGATGTAAAGCACGTATTTTTGTACCTTGGTATAATCCCCATTCTTGTAACCCAGGTAGAAATTATAGAGTCCCAGGTATAAAAAAAATGACAATGCCATATCAGTTATGCAGAGCCGCGCAACACTCACGTACAATGGGCAGATCGCAAGAAAAAATCCAGCACAAAAGGCCTTCCATCTATCCCACAAAGACCTTGCCCATAGAAAAACAACCACCACCCCGCCTATACCAAAAATAAGAGAAGGGAGACGAGCAGAGAATTCAGAGACCCCAAAAAACTTAAAAGAGAGAGCTACAGACCAGTAAAAAAGTGGCGGTTTATTCAACCTTGGCATCCCATTGAAGTAAGGCACAATCCAATCTCCAGTCTCGACCATTCCTTTTGAGGCCGCAGCATATCTAGGCTCATCAGGATCAAACAGAGGTAAACTTCCTATATTTGAAAAAAAGAGAATGATAACAAGGAGCAATAATCCAGCAAGGACAAAGAGATCTTTTTTGTCTAATTCAAAAAACTTCCGGCCAGGCTTATTATTTAATATTAGTGGTTTTGAATGCATATTCTAAAGATAGTTATCAGATGATTTTATTTATAGCAGTTTGAACAATATATTAACATATCGTTTGAAATCAGTAAATTTATTAAAAGTTTACAGTCGCAAAATATTTGATACAATAATACAGATATTGCTATCTTTTACATATGTAACCAGTTACGCATATTTAAGATCACAAAAAAGAGAGAATAGAATAATCAGTTAACAACAAGGGAATAGGTAATTCCGTTAATTCCTTTCCCTAAAGTGTTTAAGGGCTTTATTATCCATATTCTTTGTATCTATTCAGCGTAGACAGTATTCAGGTTCCAGATTCCGGAATTAAAAAACTAATACAATATTGCCCCCTACTAACTGGCAGGCAAATAGCATTCTCATCCATCTATTCTGTTTAAATGTTTAATAATTAAACCGAAAACTAATGCTATATTCTGAATTCTTGTACCTGACTACTGTATTCTGAATAATTACCATTTATTAAAATATTATAATTCCCAAGACTTAAATAGTAAGAACTTTACAAAATGACAAATCAAGAATCAAAACACGATCAGTATCAATCACCGCTAGTGGAGAGATACGGCAAAAGTGACATGAGTTACAACTTCTCAAACAAGAAAAAATTCTCCACATGGAGAAGGCTCTGGATAGCCCTTGCCCAATGTGAAAAAGAGCTAGGCCTGGATGTGATTACAGATGAGCAGATCGAAGAGATGAAGAAGTTTCAGGATAATATAAACTTTGATGTGGCACAAGAGCAAGAAGCAAAGACAAGGCATGATGTTATGGCCCACGTATTTGCATTCGGATTACAGTGTCCTAAGGCTAAACCCATAATACATCTGGGAGCAACCAGCGCATTTGTACAGGACAACGCGGAATTGCTGATCATGAAAGATGGGATGGAAATAATCCATAAAAAACTTGTTAACGTAATAGCTGCCCTTAAATCATTTGCGGAGAAGAATAAGAACGTTATCACTTTGGGATTTACCCATTTTCAGGCAGCACAACTTACAACCGTTGGCAAAAGGGCCTGCCTATGGTTGCAGGAATTTATATTTGATTTTGAAGATCTGGAGTACAGGCTGGACGGGCTCAAATTCAGGGGAGTAAAAGGTACTACCGGCACACAGGCAAGCTTCATGGCCCTGTTTGCAGGAGATGAAGAGAAGATAAAACAGCTAGACAAAAATGTTGCAAAAAAAATGGGTTTCAAGGATAGCTACCCCGTTACCGGCCAGACTTATAGCCGCAAGATTGACAGTCAGATACTAAATGTACTAGCAGCCATTGCCCAGTCTGCCCACAAATTCGCTTCTGATATCAGACTTCTGCACCATTTAAAAGAGATAGAAGAACCGTTTGAAGAGGGCCAAGTGGGATCATCCGCAATGGCATACAAGAGAAATCCTATGCGCGCGGAACGGGTATGTGCAATGTCACGACACGTTATCTGCAACAGCCTGAATCCCGCTTTTACAGCATCATCACAGTGGTTGGAAAGAACTCTGGATGACTCAGCAAACAAACGACTCTCCACGCCAGAAGCATTTCTGACAACAGATGTAATGTTAAATACCATCCTTAACGTTGTTAAAGGACTTGTGGTTAACCATGAAGTGATAAAACAGCACGTCAATCTGGAACTGCCATTTATGACAACGGAAAACATCCTCATGGAAGCAGTAAAATTAGGCGGCGACCGTCAGCACCTGCACGAGAGGATAAAATTACACTCCATGGAAGCCGGACACCTCCTGAAAAACGGAGGAGAAAAGAACGACCTGCTGGACAGAATCGGCAACGACGAAGCATTTATGCAGATAAAGACAAGCCTTAAAAGCATTGCGGAACCATCTAATTTCATAGGACGTGCACCACACCAGGTCAATGATTTTATAAACGATGTAGTGGATCCCATATTGGAAAAATATAAAGACGAAATCGGAATAAAGAGCGAGCTGGCGGTTTAGGTGAGGATATTTTACTCATAATTGGAATTGAAAGGTCTAACTGATTTCGGTGTCACTCAAATAAAGAACGGATACAGATCCGTTGGTTCAAGTCTCTAACTTGAACCAAACTGACATCAACTATACTCTGTATAGATTTGACGCTGGAGCAGTCTTGCAGACTGCTCCGAAACGTTTATTTTCCATTGTTCGAGAATAATTCAACTATTAATCTAAACTCGAATTATACCCTCAATGGGTGGTATTGAAGGAAAGTTTTGGTACACAGAGTATAATGCTCAGGAGAGTAAAATGTACTCAGGTATCTTTTTATCCCCTTCAATCAATGCTTCTCGCCACATTTTGAGTATAATATTTGTAGATTCATCTACATTACCACCGAAGATTCCCCCTAACAACCGTCCTTTACATTCCATTCGTTGTAAAGTTTTGAACCAACCGATGCTTGCAGCACACCTACCAATTGCAGTAAGAATGCGGCTTTCTCGTATAAAAATCTATTTGCCGTTGAAAGAAAGAAGTTAATTATCCACTTCAAGAAAGAATTCTGACGCGTTTTTTCATGCTTTCATGTTACTTTGCCACTCAATAGTTAAATTCAATATTTTAACGAAAAATGCATTAATTAAGCTGAAAAGTTAGAAAAAACAACTCTTGGTCGATAAAAAAACAAAAAAAATCTTAAATATTTTGGCAAAAATGAATCTTAAAACAATAGAACTAACTGCAAATAACATTGCAAAAGCAAAGTCGTTAATAAAGGTTTGTTATAGCGTACAAATATGTCACACAAATTAAAATAGAAATAGTACTTTGTAATGAAAACCCCTACATTGTTTGTAATCCACCCCCCCTACAAGTTATACAGGTGGTGATTTTATTATATTGACAAGGGTTAATGATTGTGATAGATGTGAAATGGTTCAGTGGTGATACTACACAATTTTTAATAATTTTAACCTAGATTTAACCTAGAATTATCTCCTTTTTTCTTTAACTAATAAGATAAACAGAAGAATTCACCCATTGTAATTATATAACCTGACAAAACTGAAAAGACAACAACTTTAAAAGAAGAAGGAAACAACATGGATAATAAGAATTCAATAATAAGATATAGAAATATGTTTCATAATGTAATTGTGATAATCTCGGTTATGGCAACTCTATTTGCATACAACCCATATGCAATTGCACAGTATGCATTTTCATTTAGTATTCCCCGTGGACAGCAAGTTATAACAAACCCACAAGATATCGTAATTGATAAAAGTGGTAATATTTACATTACAACGACTGAAAAGATTATAAAACTGGATAGTACAGGCGCCACGGTTATGGTTTTAGGTTCACGCGGCTCTGAAGACGGGCAGTTTTTTGGAATTAGCGGCATAACACTCGACAACACTGGTAATATTTATGTGGCAGATTCAGGTAATGAGCGTGTACAGATATTTGATTCAAAAGGAAACTTTATTGCAAAGTTTGGGTCACGTGGCACAGAAAAAGGCCAGTTTAAAAGGCCCCAAGGCATAGCGCTTGACAATTCTGGTAATATTTATGTGGTAGATACATATAATGAGCGCATACAGAAATTTAATTCAAAAGGAAACTATATTGCAAAGTTTGGGTTACGTGGCACTGGTGACGGACAGTTTATTGAGCCCCATGGCATAGCGCTAGACAATTCTGGTAACATTTATGTTGCTGATTCAGGTAATGCGCGAATACAGAAATTCGATGCTCTAGGAAACTTTGTTTCTACGTTTGGGTCAAGTGGCACTAGTGATTCGCAGCTTATACAACCTAGAGGCATAGCACTGGACAGCGCTGCCAACATTTATGTAGCTGAAAGCAGAAATGATCTAGTGCTGAAATTTGATGCTAAGGGGAACTTTACTACCAAGTTTGGGATAAAAGGTTCTGGCTATGGACAGTTTAATCACCCCAGTAGTATTGATTTAGACAACTCTGGGAACATTTATGTGGCAGATACATATAATCATCGTGTGCAGAAGTTTGATTCGGAAGGAAACTTTATTGCAAAGTTTGGGTCACATGGATTTGGTGACGGACAGTTTCGTGAACCCAGTGGTCTGTCACTGGACAACATTGGCAACATTTTTGTAGTTGATCGTAATAATCGTATACAGAAATTTGATGCTCAAGGAAACTTTATTTTAAAATTTGGTTCACCTGGCTCTAGTAATGGACAGTTTGCACAACCCAGAAGCATAGCGACAGACATCTCCGGTAATATTTATGTCGCTGACTACGATAATTATCGCGTACAGAAATTCGATACAAGAGGAAACTTTGTTTCTACGTTTGGGGCACGTGGCACTGGCGACGGACAGTTTGCACAACCCAGAGGCATAGCATTGGATATTTCCGGTAACATTTATGTTGCTGATTCAGGTAATGGGCGTGTGCAAAAATTAGACTCAAGAGGCAAATTTGTTTCCAAGTTTGGCATATTTGGCACTGAAGACGGTCAGTTTGGTTTACCTGCAGGCATTGCACTTGACGGCTTTGGTTGCATTCATGTGGTTGATGCTGGCAATAATCATCGCGTTCAGAAATTTGATTCAAAAGGAAACTTTGTTTCTAAGCTTGGTACTCGTGGCATTGGCGACAGGCAGTTTATTTTTCCTAATGACATAGTAGTAGACATCTCTGGCAACATTTATGTTACCGATTCCTCCAATAATCGCATCCAGGTATTTAAACCGGAATTAGTTATTGATAATAATTTCAGTGATATAGGATTTGGAGGAATAACATCAGGCACTATTATTGATTCTGGCGATCAGAATCTAACTATTACGGACGAACCCAATCCCGCAGGTGTAAGAATTGCTTCTAATAATTCCGGTGATCCAAAACATGCAATAGTTCAAGCTTGCGGTTACAAATCATCAATTAATTTAGATGCGTGTGATGAGATAGTAATAACATGCGGTAGTACAACTGTCGATGTCATCAAAGGAACTGTAGAGACAACATTTACACTGGCAGACGGATTTATTGCAACCAGTAGCCTTAAGCAGGGCAACAGTTTAAAATTTACGCCTGAAGCATTTAGCATAATAGCGCCTTCCAACAATACTGACACAGCGATTGTAGTTATAAAGACCAATGGCAAAGAGTCATCATTAAACATGAGTCCCGGTCAAATATTAGAACTACTTGTAAACGATCTGGTTGTTCAAAAGAGTGATCCTATAACATCGTTTGATAGTAACCCCGTCTTAGATGCCCCTGCAGGCACCTTCACAATTACTACTACATTTACAAATATCAGTACTAAGACCATTAAACATCCACTCTTTGTAGTAGGTGATCTTTCCGGTGGAAACTTGTTGCTTAATGCTGATACTGCTCCGGGGAGCGTTGGCGCAACATTAACACCCAATGTAGATAATGATGTCTTGTTGCCTGAAGAATCAATGACCGTAGATTTTATTATTGGCCTTCAAACTAATTCAAAGTTTACATTCAGCATTGACATTTTAAGCCTACCGGAATCGTAACTAAGTATAGCCATGAAAATATGTTGACGATTGACACTGAAGCAGAGAGCCTTAGAAAAAAGAAGGAGAAAATTAGCCAATATTTTCCCTTAGCCTTTTTTATAAGATTTTTTAGAGGAGCTTATTAAGTTCTGAACCGAGATCAGAATTATTGATCAAGAAATTTTATGCTCTTTACCCGACATTAATCCTCAGAGCCTTATTCTGGAGGCAATATGGAATGTTCCCTAAGGCGTACATGCCAGGTTGAGGTTGTCACAATTTTTAGAGATTTTGCAATTAATAACATAACATAGTAATAATAAACAAAGATCTAGGCTTTATTCTGAATTCTAGTTTCCAACTACTGTATTCTGTATATTGGTTGCGGCTTTGCCGCTTTATGATATTTGCACTCCCCTGCTGTATGTGATAAACTACGTTTCGTTTTTTACTCCTTTAGGTTGTATCAGCCACAGTTACTGCATGGTCTATATAATACTAAAGGAGGATTAAATACTATAGCTTTTGCTAATTGCACAGGCATAGCCGATGGTTTAGCTTTGTAATTACTGACATTACATCTGAATTACTCTCAATTACTTAACAACATATTTACACTTTGTAATAATTTTTCTTCCTAATCTGCTCTTTTTGCTTTTTCTGCACTTTTAGGACACGAATACCTTTACATTGAAATTACTATACATTAAATTATTGACAGTCCTTTTTCGTTAATAATTAGATTAACTGTTCCTTAGAAATTAATAATTGAGAATATTATATTAATTTCAACTTAAGAAAATCAATGAACCAAGGTCAAAAAGATTATACTATTTTGCCATTTCCCAGGATACGGGAACAGATAATTGATGGTTTGCAATTGGCAAGTAAGAAACATATGGCGCACACTTTGCTAGAAGTGGAAATAAGTGTTGCACGTCAAGGTCTACGCCATCTTAGGGATAAAGTGGAAGCGACGCCTTCATTAACGGCATTTATTATCTATTGCCTTGGCCGAGCAGTGGATAGCCATAAATATATGCATGCATATAGAAACAGGCGTAACCAACTTGTCTTGTTTAACGATGTTGATATATGTACGATTATTGAAATTGATGTTAACGGAGAAAAATTTCCGCTGGATTATATAATAAGGAAGGCTAATAAAAAAAGTCTCGTGGAAATTCATAATGAAATGATTAATACTCAAACAGCACCCAATGATAGCGGAAAGTTAGACTCTATCCACTGGTTTCTATATTTTCCCAGGTTTATAAGAAAAATTATTTATAAGATTGTAGGCGGAAATCCACATTTAATTAAAAGAAATCAGGGCACTGTGGCAGTCACCTCAGTTGGCAAATTTATGCACGGAGGTTTTTGGGGCTTAGGGTCGCCAGATAGCACACTTAACGTAGTCATTGGTGGAGTTAAAGAGTGTCCGGCAATAGTTGACGGTTGTTTGGAAACGCGTAAACATTTGTGCCTTACCATTAGTTTTGATCATGAAATTGTGGATGGAGGTCCGGCATTGAGGTTTATAAAAAGGTTAAAGAAGATGATCGAAAGTGGTTATGGATTAGGCGAGGAAAACACATCTTAAATATTAACCACACAAACACTCATTGCTAAAGTTAAAATCCTCTGTGGATTTACCGCCTGTCAAGAAAGACATTATCTTTTGTTGCATCTCTTTACATTCATGTTCACTTACATTTGTCAATTTAATATTTGGTTCACTGTTATAGTTAGTTTTAGCATATTCTTCAACAAGTAGATCCTCACGTTCACACAGTTTATAAAGTTCAGTTCCCCGAAATGGATAAAAAAAAGTACAAACTCCAGTATCGGCCTTAATTTTTTTGTTCATTTCTAACGTTTCATTCATGTTTTCCAATGTCTCAAAAGGCCAACCAACAATATTAAAAGTAAATAGCAATAATCTCGCATCTTTTATTATTTTGCATTTTTCATAAAATAGATCATTGCTGTACATTCTGTTCAGCAAGTTCTTGCGTAACTGTTCATTTCCACTCTCAAGGCCAATCATAGTCAAATAACAACCACTCTCTTTTAAGATCTCTGCAATCTCCCTAGTTATTGATTCAGGTTTTACATTTAAGCGATATGGCAATTTAATCCTTTTGCTATATTCACGGGCAAAATCAGCAAACCATTTCTTATTAGCGATTAGAAGATCATCAACAAAAGCGATGTTTTTTGAGTTATTTGAATGCCTATGAAGCAGCCGTTCCAATAACTCAACGGCATATTCAACCGAAGGCGTCCTGAAATAGCCGTTTACAGATGGATATAAACTTTTAAACGCTTTGTTTGAACAATAATTGCATTCATAAGGACAACCACGACTCAACATCACTTCAAGTTCATTATTGCAATTGCAAACCATCCAATCTTCAAATATTGAAAGGTCAGGAAAGTCTAATTGTGAAATATCAGATATAAAAGCGGGTATAGTGTTAGTTTTAATAGTTCCGTTAACATTCCAGTAAAATCCTTCAGTCTCTATAATGCTTTTATCATTCTCTATATTGTGCAATAATTGATCTATCGGTTTTTCACCTTCACCTACAACAACGCCATTAAGCTGGGTTTCACGCAACACAGTGTAAGGATCAAGAGTGGCCAGTGCACCACCGCATATCTGCAATATCTGTTTGAAAGGTTTAAGCAACGAAGAGTATCTCTTTAAATACCTGAACTGAGGAGCTGTAGCTGAAAAACCTATTATGGAAGGATTCAATTTCAATACTCTTTCTATAAAGTCATCATCATCCATATCATACGTTATTGATATAACCGCAACATCATATGAGCGCTTTCTTATAATAGGAGCTAAATAAGCGACACCAAAACTCGCGTTTGTATAGCCTGATGCTGCAGCTAAATATACAAATAGAAATACTTTTTTTTCATTCATATTAAGAAATTCCCACTTAAAAAAATATGATTACGCTGATTAGGTATGATTACGCTGATTAAGTATGATTACTCTGAAATAAATCCGTGTAATCAGTTTTCTTAAATCCGTGTAGTCATATTTTTTTTATCATAATCAAATTAACATAAAAGATATTTATCCAGGTATGGCTGGTATGCTTTATAATCTTTCAGCATTGTTCCTTTTTCAACAAAGGCCTCTAACATCGGGGCAGGAGGAACGCGATCAGTTTTTGAACGCTTTGTTAATATTGAGAGACAAACAGTAATAAGATCAAAACATTTAAACAACAGCCCCGCGCTGTATAATCTAAACAATCTATTTCCTATACTTCCTGGAAATATTTTACATATTTTCAGCACAATATCTGATAACATCCTGTATGAGTAAAGCATATCATTAGTTAACGAAATATTTGCAGCTTTATGATAATCCCAATCAAAATGTTCCAGATCCAGAAAGGTTTCAATCTGTTGAATAAATTTTAAGGGGTCCTCACGTAACATCTCAAAAGGAATAACCAGCATATTATGTTTCTGAAAATTCTCCTCATAAAGCCTGATAATGTAATTGTAGTCTAAATACTCTTCAAACATTGCCCCAAAGACATTTAAATAGTCATCAAAATAATAGTGTCCACCATATTTTATATATTCTGAATAAAAAGATTTTAAAGTCTCTTCATAACCCCTTGTGACAACAAGTAATTTGCTGTCTGGAAGAATCTGTTTTAACAAGAGGCAAATCTTTTTCTGATACTGTTTAATATCAAAAAGCATGGGATTTATACCTACGCCATCCAGTTTAAACCAGACACTAAGCATTTCGCTACTTATGGCAAAGTATTTAAGATATGAGGGCTCATTTTTACAAGTAAATTCACACATTTCTTTTATGTTGTCAAAACCAGCAAGCGCATTATGTTTAAACCCTATATTAGGATGAGCAGAAAACCAGTTTTGTAGAAAAGTTGACCCGGCCTTTGGATAACCAATATGTATTAATGTTTTACTCATAGGGGAGTGCGAATCACATGATGTTTGTGTTGTAACATCTCTTAGATATCAATAAGTTACAAGGTACACGCTGGTTCAAGTCTCCGACTTGAACCAATCTGACCTTAACAATACTCTGTATTGTGTAAATATAAATAACTTATTTTAATACTACCAATTATTGGACAACAGAGTTGCATTAACGTAAGTATGGTTCAAGTCATGAGACTTGAACCAACGAGATTTACACATACATATTAATTTGACAAATTATAAAGATAAGCTTTTGCCTCAAATCTCTTTCCTGGAAGAAATACAACTTTTACGTAATTAATAGTCTCGTAACTCCCCCCTGTTTTAACAAATTGCAATATAGCATCTCTTTTATCTGGAGTACAAAGAGTGCTGTCAACTAGATAATTAAAGAAAAGCTCCCATTTTTCTTTGAATCTATAACCCTCATTGATAAAAAACTCAATACCTACCCTGGTAGAGATTGATTCTTCACCTATATCAACGCTTAACTTAAATTTATCATAAAAACAAGAACAAGATTTACAAAAACGAATTATGCTTTCGGTAAAATCGTCATTCAGCCCCAATTTGTTCATATATTGTAAAGTGTCTTCAAGTTGAATATCTCTTATTATCAATTTTATCTGAAGCGGGACTCTTGGGTACATAATGCCAACATCTCCTATATGAGCCCCTTCCGGCAAGTCTGAAAAAGCTTTGTTCAACCTATTTTCTATGCCAACGGATAATTGATCATGCAAGAGATATCGTAGTGCTTCGGTTGTCACGTCTAAAGAGTGTTTTGCTCTCATCTTATCCGGCAACTCTTCAATATCCTCGTTTCTTCCTCCGGACGTGTTAAAAAACAAACTCGGAATAGCTTTATGTGGTGGTGTTTCGTCATTATCAAACTCCATCCAAACATAATTTATCCAATATTTCCATATTTTAGATTCGCCCGTTCTCCATTGCTTAAAAAAAGTATCAATCTTTCTCCATGCGTCTTGGCCAGGCACATCATCCGCCACATCATCCTGATTTAATACAAAAGGATCTTGCCTGTTTATCACATTCAGGAAAAGCAACGACACATCAGTTCTTTTGGTTTGCGGACCTAAATAACATTCATACAACGGTTCATATGAGGTTTTAAACCGTTCTGAAAGAAGTTTCTGGTAAATTAAATCTTCAACGGAGATTATGTCTGTTTTTAGGGATTTATCCATTTAAGAAATAATAATGTGAAATTGATTTAACTATTTAAGGCAATGTTACATGTCACCAATGAAATAATATGTACACTGTACAAGCGTTCAGAGTTCAAGGTTCAGAGTTTAACAAATGTTTTTTTTGTTATTTTTATGGATGTAATTCTCATTTTACGCAAAAAAATAGACATGCATATTAAAAATGTTCAAGGTATATGACAGTTCAGTAATAAATAACATTCAAACTTAAAGCCTGAAAGGTATAAGTTTGACAAACATCTTTATTGTTAATTGTATTGACTCCACGCTTAGGTTGAATTTTACAAACCAAACTGAATTGATAATAAATTAACAATAAAAAACAGTAATATATGTTACAGTTGCTTTTGTTCCATACACCTATGTTTTCTCTGTTGTTTCGGTTTTTAACAGTCGATCAAACCACCTTTGTATCAATTCATTTTCATTGCGATGCTGTGAACATGAAACACACATGTCAAACTTTGCAGGAAAACAGTTGTCTCTAAATTGTGTGAATTTTTCAGAATTCCAGACATCACCAAATGAATCAACAGATACGTTTCCCATAGTATACTCCTCTGGGCTTGAATAACAACAGGGCAAAACGTCGCCGTTAACATTTATCACACAATGATAGTGAGAAACTGCACAGTTAACAAAATTAGAGTTAAAAAGTTTCTTCTCAATTTTTATTGAACCGTCAGTCAAAATTTGCGCGGGAATCATTGCGTTTATCTTATGCTTCTTAGCCATGTTCATCACTTTTGGAAATATATCCTGAGCAAGCTCAACTTCATCATTATCATCAAGTTTTAACTCTGGCATACCTGTGGCCCAATCGTCCCATGAGTTATCAATGCTTAACGGAGAAAAATTTATCTCCCCCGCACCTGAATCAGCAGCAACTTTAACAATTTCAGGCAGATGTCTGAAATTATTCTTCATAATCACTGTATTGATAATCATATAAAATCCTCTTTTATCAGGTCGTTTTCCCCTTAAATACGATAACCCGTTTACAGCAGTTTCAAACAATCCAGGTAATTTTCTGATTTTATCATGTAAATAAGGTTCAGCCGCGTCCAATGAAACCATAAGACCGTTTAGCCCGCTTTCTAGAAGCATATCACAATACGAAGGAGTCAACTTGCTTCCGTTTGTGTTTATGTGACTCTCAATTCCAAAACTATTCACATGCTTTAATATATCAGGCAACTCTTTAACCAGGCTAACTTCCCCTCCGGAAAAAAGTATTGTCTCACACTCTAATTGCGCGATTTCATAAATCACATTTAATAGCCTGTCAGCAGGCAACCTTTTATTGTATTCTTGCCCTGTCTTATCAAGAAAATTATCCAGTCCGCACATAACGCATGACGCGTTGCAAGACCACGTAAGCCTGATCTCCACCTCCCTGGGTCGCCAACCTTTTCTGGAACGCAGCGCATCCGAAAACGAAACTGCATCTTTTGACAACAATCTTCTTAACCTTGATAAATAAAGGGTCCTGCTCATACTTTTTCCTTCGCCGTCAAACGTGCAAAACGCCTGCGATCCCACTCAATATAACAGTTGCTTGTACATGTGCGGCAACTTTCCTGTAATATGTTTTTATACGATTCATCGCTAGCTCTATTAAGTATTTCATCGAGATCATCATGAAATACATTTCCAAGCAAATGCTTAGAAGAGTTCCAGCAAGGGTAGACATCCCCACCTGGCTCTAAAAATAGACCGCTTTTACCCAATGGGCAGGGATTCGTCCTAAAACCACCCTTAAGCAGTTTTATTAATGTGGAAAAATATCTTCTGGAAACAGTTGATCGTCCTTTAATATTGTTGTTAAAATCATTTAACAAATGAAGCAACTCATCTTTTTGATCACTATCTATTAAATACCCGTCTGTTTTACCTCTGTTTTGCATATAAATATCAGTTTCCTGTGGGAAAGTAAACGCGGTCTCAACACCCATGCCTTTAGCGAAATCATACATTTCTAACATATAAGACATATTCTGCCGGACTATTGTAAAATTAAACGAAACAACGCTTCTTTTCAGCTGTCTGCTCATTTTTATGCTCTCTTCAGCAGTTTCTATCACATTTTTCCATGCCCCTTTTACACCCCTTATCTTATCATGTATCTCTTCCGGTCCATCAAGTGATATATTTATATCCAAATGGATGTTTTTACCATTCTCTTCAGCAGCTTTTAATATCCGGACAACCATTTTAATAGCAGCCGTCACCCTTTTAACATCTAAACCATTTGTCTGCAATGAAATAGTGTCAAGTCTACGCAAATTGTTAACCATTAATTCCACTATATTCAGGAAATCTTCATGCAGACTTGGTTCTCCGCCAGTGATATTTACCACCTCGGTATTTTCAGAAAACCACTGATTAGAGAAGATGGTTTCAAGATCAGATAGTTTCCATTTGACAATATTCTCCCTTTGCCAAATGTTGCACATTACACACATGCAATTACAATGAAAGAGTAATGGCAGAATAACTATTCTTGGCAAACGGATATTGTTGCTCAGTTTAAGCTTTGGCAGCATGGATAAAACAATTGCTTTCACAATCAACACAAAATTTCCGCAAACGCGTAGGTAAACTATTATGAAAATCGTCGTTAAACCAAATCTTCTTAAACGGCATCTCAAACAAATTACCCATAAACAATTCGTTGCTTACTCCACATGGATAAACGTTGCCAAAAGGATCTATTAAGCAACCGTCTCCATCCGCAAAAGGACAAACCAATTGACGTGGCTCATTATTTAGCATGCCTATCACGTGTTTATAATAATTATACTCTAACGAGCTCTCTCCGTTAACGCGAGAAATCATCTTCATTTTTGAAAAGAACTTTATAAGCTTATGAGTTTGTTTGGGCAAAATCTCAAAATCCACTTCAGAGTTTGCACTATTAATACATGTTGTAGTGCGCATAACTAAAGAAAAATTTATTGGAACCTCTATGGATTTTGCAAATTTAAATGTTTCAAGAACATGATCAGCATTTAAAGCATTAACAACTGAATTTAAGGACAACTCCACAGTTTTCTCGTTTTCTGTAATCTCTTTTAACCCTTTTATAGTCCTTGACGTCTTCTTAAAAAACCCAGTAATCCCCCTTACCTGGTCATGAATCTCACCAACTCCGTCCAATGAAACATAAACACTTAACTTTATACCTCTCTCTTTAGTGATCAAAATAAGACTTTTAACAATCCCCAACACATTATCTGTTAACAACCCGTTTGTGTTAAACGAAATTTCCTTTAGGATTCTGCTTTTACCTATAATAAAACTAACCATATCAGGCAAGTCTGGCAACATGGTTGGCTCACCGCCAGTGACACCTAGGTATTCCAGATCATTAACTAGCGAGCCATCGTCAAAAACCTTTGAAAGAAACTCCATTGATATGCTCCTTGTCTCCTGCTTCCAAATAGAGCACATAATACATTTTGCGTTGCACCTGGTAGTTAGTGGCAAAAGCAAAACTCTAGGTCCACTTTTTATTTGTTTATGTTTAGGTTCCATATTTATGATCTATTTCTTCTATCTTTTAAAACCCTCAACCATGTACCTTTACCCAATCCATAGTAACTATTGCTAAGGCACGTTGGACAGCTCTTGCGTTTTAATTCCTCGCGTATTTCATCTGACTCTTTATTAAAGCACAACTCCTTAAATAAATTCTTTCTAATAGAACCATAAACCAATGTCCGCACTGTACCACATGGATAAACTAAACCGTCAACATCCAAAAAGAGGCCTCGCCCCTGATAAACACAACTGGAGCTTCGTTTTTGTCCCGATAACATAGAAGCAAGCATTCTTAAATAATGTTTCTCTGTAAACGAAATGTTGTCAAATGCCAACCATTCGTTTATGCATTGAATTAACGATGGAAAATCATTTTCCGTAAATTGAAACCTATCTTTATATTTATTGTTTCTTAGATACAGATCATTGACACATGCGTACGTTAACGATACGTTGAGACCTAAACCGTCCACCAATTTTATAACATCCTTTACTCCGATAAAATTCAAAGCTGAAAACGTGCAATTAATATTAACCGATGCGTTTGAGTAAACACTACACGCTTTTTGAAATTTTTTTATCGTTTCTATAACTGCCCTAAAGACTCCATCTATCCCTCTAACATTGTCGTGCATCTTGCCAACCCCGTCTAGTGAGATGGAGACATTTAACTTAGTTCCAGCTTTTAACCTCTTATAAAATTCAACAAACAGCAGGTCAAATCCATCGGCGCAGATCCCACTGGTATTAATGTTAATCTCAGATACGTTTTTTAGATTATTTGAAATAATGTCAGCTATTTTCAATAATCCCGGATGCAAAAACGGCTCCCCGCCTGTTATGTTTAAGTGCGTTAAAGAACTAGCCAAATGTTCGTCAGAGAAAATTTTCTCGATGTTTCGAACATCTACATCAGGCTTCAAATGGCTTCGCCAAACGCCACACATAACACACCTGCCGTTACATCTATACGTAATCGGCATAACCATAACTAAAGGGTCACCAGGTTTCATAAAATTTATTAGTTAAATGATTATTAGCAAACGTTTTGCAGCACATGATAGTGGTTTAAACATGATTAAAATATTAAAAGACGCCAATGGCCAGATTAAAAGATCTCTGGGCAAGAAAGAAAATTGCCATTTCATTGTTTTCTTAAGGAACGTGCATGTAATAAGTTATGCATATAACGCACATATTTATATTAGATTTGTTCAAACAGATTGAACCAAACCGGAAGCGCGGCCTTAGCCGCGTTGAGGATTTGGCGATTGAAGTTTGGACAAAGATAATGTGAAGATACGTGTTAGATGTATAATTTATTTCATGCACGTTCCTAACTCCATTCGCATTCAGCGTCTATCCATACTGGAAACTCTTTTATTTCTCCCGGCAAGCTCAGGTTGTATTCAATCCTTTTGCTGTTTTTTAGTCGAAAGGATTTGAATCCATAAATTCCCATATGAAAGGCTGCAAGCCGGTTAACTCCTGTGGGTGTGTAAAGCGTTTTTAATTCTGAAAACCCTAACTTATCAGCAAACTTCCCTATATAAGTAAAAAACGCTGTAGGCACTCCTTTTTTACCTACTCTGCATGATATCCATAAACCGTTGACATCCGCCTTTCCGTTAGAAGTATCAATAATAGCAGCTGCAACAGTTCCGTAATCTCCGTATTTATCGGTTAATGACGCAACCAATGAGTACCGGTCTACAGATTTACCCCAGGAAACAATTTCATCACAGGAATATCTTAAACCGTTTATATTCATCTGATTTGTCCTACTTGCCAATTCACTAATACGCGAACAGTCGTTGTTACGTGCAAGTCTACCTGTAAACTTTATTTGGCAAGACTTAAAAAACTCGTCTATATTAGAATACTTAGTTATGTCTTCGTTTCGTTTAATCTCATCCTGAAGCATTTGACGCCTCGTCACACTCTCATCTGATTGGTAATCGGGCATAAATTCTGGCATTTCAAGCAAATCTCCGCACAAATCAGCCGACAACACAGCAACTTCAGGCAACATGGACCTGATCATTTCAAGTTCCATAGGATCATCATCAATAAAAGCAATATCGTTTAAAGCAAAGTTCAGTGAATTTGATATCTTCTTGATTGAATCAACTTTGTTTCCCATATTTATTTGTGGCGCTACAAAATATGAGGATATACCAAATTGATCCAAAAAGTACCATGCATGATCATGATCATTTGTGCTTGCTATGCAGTGTATAATACCCCTCTTATCAAGGCCTTTTAAGATTTCCGTCACACCTGGCTGTAATTTTGGTATGTCTCCGTCAAGGAGTCGCCCTTGCCACAAAGTTTCGTCAAGATCCCAAACAATACATTTTATCTTCCGGGCACCAATAATACTAATCATCTCCGGATACCCCATTTTTATACACGTAATTTGAGAGTTCAGCAACTGATGAGAAGAGGTCTTCGTTAAGGTCTTCGTCAGGTATTTCAAAATCGAATTCTGATTCGATTCCGGTAAGCGCATCAAGAATGTTTAATGAATCAATAATTACGCCCCCATGTCCGAACACCTGCATATCCTTATTTATGTTATCTACTTTAATTTTGGTATCCCCTGCATTTGCGGCAAGAATTGCTTTAATCTTATCCAATGTTTCGTCAAATGAGAATTTAGGCATTTACAATCTCCTTTTAGAATTGACACTATTAAGTTTTTCAATTCAAAATACTAAATGATTTTTCATTTTCTTACACTCAATATTCTGTGACTATCATCTTCAAGCAAACAACAACATTTTATTCATAGGTCAAAGCAATCAAGAATTAGTAGCAAAAATACCATCAATAAAAATAGCCATCTTTTCATTAAGGCTTGCAAGTAGATTAATCGCGTCTAACGGTCTTTCGCAAATCGGTTGCCCTTTTATATTCATTGATGTATTGATTAGGCATGGCAAACCCGTCATAGACAGATGCTTTTTAAGCAAACGCACAATTGACACAGAACTCTTTTCATCAATAATTTGCGGCCTACTGGTACCGTCTATATGAACCACAGCAGGAATCTTGTTCCTATATTGATCTCTTACCACTGCGGTTGCCAACATATGTCTCATCAGGTTGCTTTTGGGAGTTTCAAACACCTCATCGTAATAGTCGTTAAGAATTACTGGGGCAAGAGGTCGCCAATATTCTCTTCCTTTTAATTTATTAAGCCTTGTCAACATATTATATTGTGACGGCGACGCAAGTATACTCCTTTTACAAAGAGCCCGCGGCCCAAATTCACTTCGTCCTTCAAAAAACAGCAAAATCCCGTTTTCAGCCAAACAGCTGGATGCAAGTTTAATTGACTGTTCATGATCAATACTCTTTATCTTCATGCTTAAAGATTTTAACATTTCAATGGATTCTCCACCCGAATAACTTTTACCCAACCCCATATCTATCTCTTGAAGCTTTTCAATATTTGTTCCGTTTAATTGACAAACCTCTAACGCCGCTCCCAATGATGCCCCAGCATCGTGCGCAGCTGGAAATATCACTATCTCATCAAAACCTGATTCAGCGTAAAGCCTAGTGTTTATATTACAATTTAAAAACACACCCCCGGCTGCAACTAACGTCCTCTTCTGAGTTCTATCATTAACCATCTTTGCCAGTTCTATAATTGATTCCTCAAGATCACGTTGGGCGGTCGCCGCAGCATTAATATAGGCAGCTATATTCTGTGTGTCATTGTTACATGTGTGAGGATAAACATGCTGCTCTAAAGTGACCATCCAATCGTGAAAAACTTTATCACCAATAGTTTCAGCCACTGGGAATTCACGGGTTTCAGCTGTAGACTTCAGATGATTGGTAGAACTATACAATCTTTTTTTGATAGGTTTGCCATAAGAGGCAAGACCCATTAATTTGCCCGGCGCCATGCATCCTAGACCGCAATACTCCGCCACCGATTCATAGTACAACCCAGGTGAATTTTTTATGTCAATCCCACCTATCAACGAAACTTCGCCACAATTTATGTCATACGCGCTAACACTGCGGGTTTCTCCGTTTCCATCAACAACAAGCCCGGCTGCATCAACCTTTTCAGTTAAAATATAGCTGCTCATTAGAT
This sequence comes from Candidatus Anammoxibacter sp., assembly GCA_021777055.1. GTDB lineage: Bacteria > Planctomycetota > Brocadiia > Brocadiales > Anammoxibacteraceae > Anammoxibacter_A. The sequence continues at coordinate 55,829 of JAIQZO010000043.1, forward strand.
GCGAGAGATGATGATCGACCAATATGATCTTTTCGATGGATATCAAATTTAACAACAAAGCGGGAAATACACTTGTAGTTATTTCCTTTTTATTTTCTTGAGGCGATCCAAGCATATAATCCCAACCGACAGCCCAGAAGTCCACGTCCTCAATCCCCCAACTGCAAAAGTCAAGGCATTCATTCACTGCAGTAAGAGGGAATAATCCAATTGCATGTTTGTTGCGTATAAGCTTCTCCTCTTCAGCAGCAAAAACAATCTTGCCGTCCAATAACGCTACCGCCGCAGAATTATGGGCAGGGCTATTTGACCTGCAAACAATGCCTATTATTTTCATTTTCACCTCTGAATTGTTATCTATAAAATCCGCATCGACAACACAATGAATTTTTGTCCATTTGATTAAGGAAGAACTCTTTCCTAAAATCTCTATACTTTTCACCATCCCAAATCTCTTGCAAGCTTTCAACCGACGCATCGCCTATAACATTCTCTGCGTTATAATCTGCGCAACATGGCACAATTTTACCATTAACTGTTATTGTCATGGATATAAAAGGCCATGAACACGGCCCAGACCAGAGCGCAGATTTCTCGCCCTCTATCTTAACATCGGGATAATGGAAAAGTGGTTTGATTAGAGCTTCAGCTCCGGCTTCACTCCACTTCCTTTTATAATCATGGCATTTCTCCGGAGTGTCATTAATTTCAATCAATTGAATATCTATTAAAGTATTCAAACGCAGTTTATCTCTTGACTCAAGTAGCAAATCTATCCCTTTACAAGCCTTAGCGTAAGAGGCATTTTTACCTCTGATTGACTTATATGTCTCTTCATCGTGGCCGTCTAAAGCCACTATAATTCTATCAATTCCGCTTGCAACAAGATCATAAGCTCTCTTTCCCGATAGTTGATCTGCGCTAATTGAAACGTGTACAGGAAATGAACAATGTTTTTTTATCCAGCTTACTCTCTCTTCAAACATTGGATCAGACAAAGGTGAGCCAAAATGGTGAAGCCTCAATCCCGTTGTCTCAATAGAATCGCGCCAATATTTAGCTTTAAACTCTTTATCATCATATTTTGTGCCACGCCTGGCCATATAATGGGTCTCTATTTGCAACAATAGATCTTTAAACAGTTCCATTTCCATATGCTCAACCGGTCTTGTCATTAACCCTCTGCCTCGAGGGCACATCACACATGAAAAAGGGCATGCGTTGGTAGTCTCTATCTGGTCAATAAAAGGAGTTTTGGAACGTTCCGCTTCTATTTGCTCCCAATACTGTAAAAGTTGAGAACCTTCCTGAACAATTACATGCTTCCAGTCAAATTGATTTTCTAAGCAGAAATCAAGCATAAGATTTAATAAATTATCCTAAGAGTTCGGAAAGTAATAACGTGGATTTTTTGGCCTTTAGATTCTTGCTCCGTAATTCTACAAATTTATCTCGCACATTTTATAATCAACTGAAAATAAAGTTTTTTTTAAGTTCAAGGTTCAAAGGTTCAAAGGTTAATATACGGAAATAAAAAAAACCTTGAACCTTGAACTTTTAAACCCCAAAAATTTCAAACATTTTTGGCTAGATTTAGGTTGAATTTGTTCAATCTGATTGAGTCGCACTGAAAGCGAGCCTTAGCTGAGTTGAGGATGCCATGATTGAAGATTAGGCAAAGTCAACCTAAAGGATTAAGATCAAAAAGTTTAAATTAGCGTCTATGACAGGCTTTTTAGCTTTCAAATTTCCCACAAGTTTATAATCTTAATCCACTAGGTTACGATTAAAATCATATGCCCCTGAAAGGGGCGGATATACCAGCCCAGGGCAACGCCCTGGAAAAAAAAGACAAAAGAAATATAGCCCTGTAAGGGCGTAACATACATTAACGATGAATCTGGAAAATATGTTGCACCCATTCAGGGTGCAAATTAATTGGTTATCGTTAACCCAGGGCGCTACCCTGGGCTGGTATGTGTAACCCCGTTGGGGAATTTTGCATATTTTTCGATCTTTCGATTTTCAGTTAATTGTAAATTTATTATCTTAGTCCATACTCTGCGATTAGGATTAAAACTATAGTAATTTTTGGTGGGTAATGCCAACCCTAGATTATTAACAAAATGAAAATCCCTCTACAATCAAATCATTTCTTTTCGAACCCTAAGCACTCCATATTTTAAAAGTTTCATCATGGAAACCCTTTCAATTGAAACCGGCGAGCCGGCTTTAATAGTCTTCCAATGAAAGAAATCTTCACCAACCTCAAATCGCTTATATAAGTTTTCCATCTCATTACGTACATCCGCGTTTTCTACAAAACCCATCACATCACTTAATTCTATTGTTCCTTTTCCAACCCTATGCTTTCCATTTAAAAGATTAGAACCAAAATGCGAAAACACCGTAGACATCCATGGACGCGAACTGTTTCGCGGTGGCAGATCTTTTGCTATTTTAATCCTGTCTTCAATGAGTTTTATATAAGAGGCACCCACTGACTTCCATGAATATTTATTGAGGGCCTTCTTTCGCGCTTCAACGGCCATAGACACCCTTAAGTCTTTATCAGAACCAAGCTTTTCCATCGCATCTACCAACACCTGTAAATCAAGCCCCATAATTTCAGAAGACGATTTTACCAATGTTTCAAGGTTTGAACAATCCAAAATAGTCGCATCAAAATTTGTTGAAACTAATATGCCATTCTTTCCATCATCAACAATGTTTCTAAAACCATCCCAATCCGATGCGATTATCGGAAGGCCATTTGCCATGGCTTCTATATTGGCCAAGCCAAACATTTCCTGAATATGATCTGAAACGTTTACGAGCATATCCGCCCCGGCCAGAGACTGGTCACGCTCATCCTTGGTTGCGTTAGGCAACCACTCACAAAATCTATCAATGCCAAGTTTACAAGCAACCATTTTCAACTGTTCAACCTTCCCGGTTTCATCTCCGCCCATGGCCACCAACCTGGCATTTGGCACTTTATTGTTTTTGATAACTTCACTAAAAGCCAACAACAGAGGTGTAAGGTCTGCTTTATAAGTCTCATGAAATCGCCCAAACCATAAAAAAACAATTTCATCATCTTTCCAGCCGCGTTGTTTGCGTGCAGACTCCCTGGAATAGCTATGGGTTGGCTGAAACGTGCCAAGAGGAATGACCTCGATGTCTGCATCAGGATATGATTCGTTTATTCCCGCATATTTAAACATTTTATTCAGAGCTTTTGCTCCTTCATCTGAGATTGTTACAGCAACATCTGAGGCGTGCCTTGCCGGATTACAGGCCCAAGCCACCATTGTATCCATTTGATTAACCAAATCGTGACACAATGAGATAATCGGTACTGTATACGGAATGGCTAAAGCTGCCAATTCAAGCCCAAATCCAGTTTGTATATATTGCGTATACATGGCTGAAATCTTACCGCTTGATATAAGTTTAGCCGCTTCAATCTGGTTGATAGGCTCTGCAGTAACCTGTTTTTCGTCACCAATTTTGCCAAACCAGACTTCAGAAACTTTTACCCCAGACATTTCGAACATTTTTGGAATGTCTGCGGTTGCTGTATACAATCCTGCGTATCCAAGACGCCCCATACCAAGATGATCAGTGTTTAAAGTTAAAATATGCATTTTTTTATTAATAACTGTTTATCGTTTTTACACGTTTTCAGGTAGAAATTTTAATAGAATAGAAAAAAGTAAAAATAGGATAAACCCATTGCTTAAACCATTTCCAACAACAAATCACAAACCTCTTTAATTTCTGTCTGCTTGAGCCCCACATACAAGGGCAAAGATAAGGTAGAATCTCTGGCAAAAATAGCTGACGGAAATTGATCGTCGTTTATATCAAAACTATAATTTTTCCAAATCGAATGGGAAGGTAAACAATATCCGCCATTCATGAGAAAAACCCCCTTCTTCCGCGCCTCCTTAACAATGCCATCTCTTTTCTCTTTACCACCATCTTTAATCACCACAATATACTGCTGCAACGCATTTGTTGATGGCCAGTTATTAATGTCCTCAGGCGGCAAAAATATTTTATCTGTAGCCGATGATAACAATTTATTATATTGATTAAACAAATCCACTTTTTTTGAAGTAATTTCACTATAACGTTTAAGTTGAACTAACCCAACTGCAGCTTGAAGGTCGGTCATCCTATAGCTGTATCCAAGTTTTATAAAATCTTCTTCCCAAAATCCAGTAAAATCAACCTCCGTAAAATCCCAGACATTCGCCCCTTGAAAACGTAAACACCTCGCCTCATCACCCTTCTCTTTATTCGGTGTTATAAGTATGCCTCCGTCACCTGCGGTAAGCGGTTTTGACGATTGCAAACTATAACAACCGTAATTGCCCCAAAGTCCGGCTGGTTTTCCCGACAATTCCGCGCCAAAAGCAGGGGCAGAATCTTCAATCACAATTAATCCTTTGTCACGGGCCCAATCTGTCAATTTATCCATCGGGGCCATACGCCCGTATACATGAACAGGCATTATCGCCCTGGTTTTATTTGTCAATTTGTTCTCAAAGTCCTTAACATCAGAAGTGTGAAGCCATTTATCCACATCAACAAATACAGGAACAGCATTGCAATAAACAACAGCCTCTGCGGTAGCCACAAATCCCATAGAAGGGACAAGGACTTCATCACCCGCACTTATGCCTGCGCATATTAAAGCCAAATGCAACGCTGCGGTTCCTGACGACAACGCAACCACTCTGTCATGTTCTATTCTTATATGTTCAGCTATTTTTTCCTCAAATAGTTTAACCTGTATTCCCTGCGCGATCCATCCGCTTCGGATTACTTTGATCAGAGCCTCTTCTTCTTCTTTTCCAAAATTCGGTTTAAAAAGCGGAATTCGCATATTATATTGTCTCCTAACCTAAAAAAGTTATCTGGTTAACATAACCTCCGGGGTTTACCTCTTCTATATAAAATCTTGCAATTTCCTTAAACGTGTTTGTTGTGTCGATCTTAAGGTTCTTAAACATAGTCCTTTCCGGAAAATAGTCACAATATCCGAACGCATCAACTGGCAATATGTCATCTTTAAACTGTTTGGCGATTGTAGTGTTTGGAAATGGGCAGACAATGGAAATATTAATAAACGTAGGACGAATACTCTTTAATAATCTTTTTAAAGCATAAATGTCATCTGGTGTCTCTTGAGGAAGTCCTATTAATAACAAGGCCCCTGGCTTAATACCATTTTTATGACACAAACTAAAAGACTCCTTGATTTGATCAGTTGTAACGCCTTTGGCAAGATCTTTCAAAATTTTGTCGGAACCAGTTTCAACGCCAAAATTCATATACGAACAGCCTGCCTCTTTAGCTCTTAACAGCATCTCTTTCTCTATATCATCCACACGAGCAAGACACCCCCAATTAAATCTCCCAAGATCAGCAAGCTCTTTATATAGTTGTTCCAACCATTCTCTGGAACTCATAAACGAGGGATCAAAAAAATAGAACTCCTTAAGATCATGAGCAGAATATCTGTCAGCCATCTCCGTCATTTCACCTACAACATGTTCAACCGGTCTCCTTCGCACTCCACCGTCGCTCATTTTGCGATCGCAAAACGTGCAATGATGAATACAACCTCGTGAAGCCATAATATGTGCAGTTGCATATCCCCTGGTAGATTTAGCGAAATCTAAATAATTTTCAAGCGGGTATAAATCCCATGCGGGAAAAGGTTGTTTCACAACGTCTACAAGTGGAGCATTACCACTGGACCTGATCAGCCCCCCATTATCTTTCCAAATCCAACCCGGTGGAAAAGAAGCCTCCTGGAATGGCATACCGTTTTCAACCAATGTTGGAATAGCATCTTCACCTTCGCCCATCAAAATCGCATCCGCATCTTGAAGCAATATTTCGCCTTTGATAGAAAACACGCCTCTGCCCGCAAAAAACAACCATGCGTTGGGATTACTCTTACGCACAATACGTGCAGCCATTACCATTGTTCGTAACTGAACTATTGTACCACCTATACCGACGACATCAGCCTCAACATCATCCAACATCCGCCAAAATTTGATTTGTCCCCACGCACAAGAATCAATTATTGAAACCTTGTGCCCCAATTCTTCTAGGCGAGCAGCGATAATACCCACACCCAAAGGACAAAACTCAGCAAAATCTACATGCCTCGCAGGCGGAAGAATTAATGCAATTCTCATTACAGTTTCCCACAAATTTGAAGCATAGAAAATTATTGTTTAAACAGTATTAAACAGAATAAAAGAAAACATCATTTCTTACAATTATTAAAAATATGTCTAGCTACTCGTCCCCAATAAACGGAATCTATGTCTGGAATATTAATATTGTTTTTACTAAACCATTTTTCGCTAAAAGAGGAATTCACTTCAGACAATTTTGCTTTGTCAGGAACAGGTGGGTATAAGCTGTCTATAAAACGTGTACTCACCGCTGACAACTTTGAGCGACACTCCATCCATTCTGAAGAATGTTGATAAAAAAGTTTAGGAGGTAGAAGATTTAAAGCCAACCCCATCTCTTCAAATATTCTAGACGCACTTAAACCAGCGAAACATGGCAAGTGTAACACAGATGGCACTTCCTGGTAATTTATTAGAGAGCATACTACTTTAGCCGCGATATCTACCGGAACGGGAAAAATAGTCTGTTCAGGACCTAAAGGGAAAGATTCAATTTTTTTCTCCAACCACAATTTCACCGTGCGATAAAACCAGTCAGACGAAACCGTAAACAAGCCGTTGCTCTCCCCTAAAACCGACCCTAGTCTAACTATAGTTGTAGATATATCTTTATGAAACTTCTTTACAGCCGTTTCAGCCAAAAACTTTGTAAGCGCGTAAGCAGTGACAAAATCCTGCCCATTGTCAAAAGAATCTTCTGAATACTCACCTTCGCCATTGCCTCGAATAGACAAACTGCCCATATATATAAAACGATCAAACTGAGAAAGTCGCGAAGCTTCAACAAGTAGGTTCCAAGTAAGACCAAGATTTGTGTCTAAGACCTCCTTCTCGTTCATAAAATCAACCACTGCGGCGCAATGAATTATATGTGTTGTCTCATCCGGCAAAGTCGCAAAATTATTATCAACCACCTCAATGTATTTTAATCTTTTCCCACAACCAGATTCACGGTTAATCTGGTCGCAACGCTCTTTTGCACCATTTTCACCCATGGGGCGCAAAAGAACGTAAATTGAACAACCTGTTTTAGCAAGTTCTTTTATTACGTGCCTTCCAAGCCAACCAGTAGCCCCGGTTAAAACGCAACACTTCTCTGAGAAATCATACCTGTCGAACATAATTTAACTGCAACTAAATGATTTATAATTTACAAATCACAATGCCTCAATAGCCCCTTACTTGAGAAGCCCCAATTGAACCTATAGAATCAAGGGATGCGCATTCTTTACATCGTTGTTTATTAAAGAAAGAAAGACGCAAATTCGTAATATCTTTTGAATTCCAATAATCTGGCCTAACCGGAATATTCCCAACAATTCTTCCATGTGAAAACGCACACAAATGTAGATTGCCTTGTGGACTCAAATATATATGCGTCCAGGGACATGGACAAATGGAGTTAATGGCTTTTGAATAGATTTGTGTTGGCATATTTAGGACCATATTGTTGTGCTTAGCCGTTTCAGTCGCTTTATCATGCATATCACGGTATTCATCAGATAGAAGATCAATCCCTTCCCCAATCAAAGTCTTGTTAATGTTTTCCCTGATTACCATGCGTCTAGCGGATAAACCAAGAAGCCCTCTATCAGCTGCCCACTCAATTAATTGCGGCAGATCGTTCAGGTTACTTTTACAAAGCACTGCAGATATACCAATCCACGGGATTTCCATTCCAGCTTTGTCTGCAACCATCCTTAACAAATTCAAATTGTTTTCAATTTTCCTTAAAGAACCACCTTTGCGTAAAGTCTTAAACGTCTCTGCTCTAGATGTGTCTACAGATATTAACAATCGGCAAACGCCAGTTAAGACAATCTCAGCTATTTTTTTATCAAAGTGCTGAAAGTTTGTAATAATTGAAACAGGAGTTTTATACCTCTCAGCCAATTCACAAGTTAAACCAAAACAACTGTCAAGCAAAGGTTCACCCCAACAGTAAGGCAGAAATTCCACAACCGGAGGCAACAATAATTCTAAAGCCTCTTGCCATTGCACCTTTTCCATAGTATTGAAATGTTTTATCGGCATTGGCCGGCAAAAGAGGCAAGACAAATTACACAGCTCAGTCCGTGAAGCTTGCAATACAAAAGGCATTGAAAAACAGTAACCCCGTTGAGCTTCGAACTCTTTCAGTGCCAAAGAGTAGTTATATTTCTTATAATCGCTTAAATATTTTTTATTACTGATGGCAAGCCCCCGACAATTCAGGCTCATCTCTTTTAAATCATCAAAGTTGAGCTGAATATCATTACAAACCGGGTAAGAAATGCCCCAAAATTCAGAGACAGGCACGGAGGCATGAATCAAATAATCGTATTTAAGTTTAGTATCGGTTTTATTTATCACCAACTTATTTTTCACAAATGTGAATATAAGAATACAAGAGCTATATTCTGTTTACAATTCAAACGTTTGCTTTATAGCAAACGTTTGAAATCCAGTCGCTTTTAATGCTGGTAAAAAATACCTTTCCAACACTTTCTGAAACGCCTACCATTTATTAAATAGTTTTTTAGTCGGTTAAATTTATTAAAGCCATCTGAACCGGTGGTCGTATGCGCATTGTGCATCAATCTCGATCCTGTCACCACGGCACATCTCTTTCCAAACCGTCGCGCTCTTAAACATAAATCAACATCTTCATAATCCATGGGGTCAAAAATTGTGTCAAAACCATCTAAATGTTGCCAAAGCTCTTTCGACAAAGCCATGCAAGCACCTATACAAAATTCAGTAAGAAAATAATTTGAATGCATCTTTTCAGCATCGGGATTTTGACAAAAAACAACATTACCATCAACATCAATAGAGCCACCCGCAAATTGTATCTCTCCGTTTGGTTTCACTAATACAGAGCCAGCCACACCTATAGATGAATCAGACGTAAGGCAATTAACTATGACGCTCAACCAATTAGGATCAATAATCTCCACATCATTGTCTATAAAAAGAATATATTCACCACGGGCAATAGAAGCTCCCTGATTTCTGCCGCTTGCGATACCTACATTTGTATCATTCAGCAAAAATGTGAAATCATAACCAGAGATCTTGTAGTCTGTTATCATTTCACGTACGTTATCTGCTGAACCGTTATCCACTAATATGGTTTCAAAGACAATATCATTAGTTAGGGCCAACGTATCTAACACCTTAACCGTATAATCCCAGTTATCAAGCGATAAAATCACTACGCTTACTAATGGCCATGCGTTTCTTTCACCCATTTATAATAATTCCTTATTTCAGGTATTATTTTATTCACGCTAAACCTCTCAACAACTTTCCGGTTGTCAAAATTGACATGATGTTTTTTCTCAGCCAAAGCGTTAATCACCGCATCTGACAAAGCCTTTGAATCACCGGGAGTCACAAGAGTCCCGTTAATGCCAGGAGTGATAATTTCGTCAAATCCAGAACCTTGTGTAGCTATAACGTACTTCCCTAAAACCAATGATTCCAAACAAGCATAAGGGAAATTCTCCCACAATGAAGGCAACACAATCAAATCACAATTTTCAATGGCCGCAAGTTTCTCCACTCCATCAAGATGTCCTGTAAAAGAGACTCTTTCACTCCATGGCGACAAACTCTTCCTCAATTCATTCCCCGTAGATCCTTTGCTTAATCTTGTGTCAGGTCCTATAAAACAAGATTCTACATTATCAATTTGGTCAAAAATCAGTTTTAATGATTCGGCAAATACATAAACGCCTTTTCTCGTCTCCAAACGACCAAGAAAACCTATCCGTGTCACCCCTGAATTTTTAAGAAAAGGCTTACAAGTCTGTTTGCAAAAAATATCAACCGGATTATTTATAACTTTAACACTATTTTTGTCAACGCTATAATGATCAATAGCCAATTGCGCCATTGCTTTAGATGGAGAAGACAAATATTTTACTTTTAAAAAATATTCAGCTTCTGATTCATTAACAAGAGTTGAGTCTTTTAACCTGGAGTATCCATTGAGTTTATCCACAACGGAATTTGGAGTGTGCAAGCGCATAACAACGGGAAATTTATTGCCTATACGGGAATCAAATGCCTCCATGCCCCAGTCTGTCGCCTCAACCACGTCAATGGGGTTATCGTCATTTAATTCAAGCAATTTAGAGTAAAAGATCTTGCTAAGCTCCAGACGCCGCCTCAAAGCATTAACTTCCGACCTAATCTTGCATAAAGAATACAACCCACCATTTCTTTCAGTTATAACCGGGGAAACAACCGTCACTTTATGCCCGGCACGTACTAGCCCGTTGCCTGTTGTATGTATATATGAGCCTATCCCTCCTGAAGTTTGTAAAGAATAGTTTGTAGTTAAAAAAATTATGTTCATTATGAAAATAAGAGTATCCGTTTAACCAATGCCAGATTTACGTTCAACAAAATCTTATGCGTAAATGTGCAGAGACAATTATCATTAGACTATTACAGTAAACAATTTTTTAAATTATTACCTTCAGAGGACTATTATTATGCTTAACCAATACTACATTTTAACTCCTTTTTATATAACTCAATGACTGATAAAACGTTGTTAAACGAAGCCATTACTGTATCTATTGGTATTCAATTAATTGGCACCTTGCAATCATGATGATAATATTATTATATTTGTGATTAATTCTATACCTTTTTCTTTGATTTATCTATCTAGAATTTAGCACGATAAAATGTTCAATTATGTCAAATAATTCTTTCCAGCTTTGTACTCTTATTACATCTTCTTTGCATTTCCTGATACCTAATATTTTCTACGGATTTCCATCTTTAGCCACAAAATAACTTAACCTATTCCGTACAAGTTAAAACATATATCACAATCATGGCAACTTGTCAACCAGAGTAACATCGCCGTCTGTTTTACTTGTAAGGGATCGCCTTACAAAGATTGTAAGGCGATCCCTTACAATACAATGTTTTCAGATTATCTCTTGTAACAGTCCAAATGTCATAACATTTTGCTCTAAAAATAATTATACCCGCACCACAATTTTTGAGTAGCTCTCTTGTTTTGAATCAATTTTTATGAATAATCCTAAAATAAAAACTTTTGTTTTTTGGCTATCAACTGAAAGTGGAAGGATAATTATAGGTTCAAACTGATTGATGAGCCTCCTTTAATACAAGGAAAGGAGAAATTATCTGATTACATAGGGTCATCCAGAATGGTTGTTTTAATGATAATTGTGGTTGTTTCCTCAATCGTTTTGATGCATAGGTAGCATTTTATAATAATTACGAAATATGCTCCGCCATGTATGTAAAGAAGTCCTTCCACTCCTTCCAACTCAATCCTCCGCGGCTCTTTCCAAGGCGAACAATAATGATATCTTTAGCCGGGTTAACATAAATAAACTGCCCACGCACACCTTCGGCTCGAAAATCTCCATATCTCTCAGACATAATCCACCATCCGTATTGATATTGAGGTGGACTCCCTTCTGTAGTATCCACGCATGTTGATCTTACTACCCAATCATGGGGAATGATTGTTTTCCCGTTCCAATCACCACCACGCATATACAATCTCCCAAACTTTGCCAAATCACGTGCAGTAGCACTAATACAACACCATGTCTTTTCTAATCCATCGGACTCATGGTCAATACTCCACAGTGCATCTGATTCCATTCCAAGAGGAGTCCAGATCTTTTTCTGCATATACTCCGTGAGTGTCATAGGAGTTAATACCCTATGCAATACCAGGGCAAGCAAGGCATTGTCTATGGACTTATACAAAAAAGTAGTTCCCGGGGAGATATCCAGATAAACATCAAGTAGTTCATCAACAAGTTTATCTGTATATGACAACCGAGCCTGTTTACCGAATGGATTATTAAGCAACCCACAATCTTCATACCCCATTCCAGACGTCATCTGCAGAAGATGTCTTAATTTCACTTTTACAAAATCTTTAGATATAAGTTCAGGGATATAGTCCGTCACCGGCTGTTCAACCGAATGAATATAACCATCAGCAATAGCAACTCCTATCAACGCGGAGAAGAGAGCTTTTGTTACGGAGAATGACATTGAAATAGAATCTGCAGTATGTCTATCAAAATACTCTTCATAAATGAGAGTATCATTCTTGATAACAAGAAAGGCGATCGTATTTACAGACTCAAGGAATTCGTCCAATGGTATATTGTGTCTTTTTCCCAGAGTAACGAATTGCGGAACACGGGTAGGTGTAACAGCTTCATGAAATCGAAATGGTTCTGAACTGGCTTTAATCGTTCGGCTGGGAAAAATCATGTAGTCGTCAATATCAGAAAAATTGTAAAACACTATCTTTCTGCGCGTCTGATCAGATAACAGTATGACAAGGAATACGAGCAGAGTCGGTACAATAAATAGAAACCATTTTCTCATATTACTGCTAATGGCACGGTAAAAGTTAGATTTACTCTGGTTTAACAACCTTCTTGTTACGCTTCATTAATTCTAAAACAGCAGTAGTCATAGCATTTACACCTGTCTTGATTGTTTGTTCTACAATAGGGGCAAAAGCAGGCGAATGTAACGAAGGCAAAGATTCTTGAGTCTGCATACGTTTCCCATCATTTTCTTCTTTAATAGCTCCAAGCCGAAACATACAAATAGGGATTTTGTGCTTTGTTCGTCCAAAAAAAGCAAAGTCTTCTCCAATCATCTCCGGTTCACGAGAAACAACGTTGTTTTCTCCTAATGTGGCTTGAAAAATATTAGCTAGCCGTTCGGTAAGTGTAGGATCATTATACAAAGAAGCTGTATGATTATCCTTAATTGTAATTGTAGGCATTTTATCTTCCGGAATACCTGCAGCTTGAGCAATTCCTTTTGTAATGCGTTTTATAGACGTTATCAATTGATTGCGTACTTCATCCGAGTAAGAACGCACTGTTAATTGCAAATTAGCTTTATCAGGAACAATATTGTGAGTGGTCCCGCTGTGAATAGATCCTACAGTTATGACTGCTGATTCTGTAGGTTTAATTTCTCGACTCACAATAGTCTGAAGTGCAAGGATTACTTGGGCAGCAATGACAACAGGATCTTTTGTAAGATGTGGAGAGGCACCGTGTCCCCCTACTCCATAAATAGTAATATCCACAGTGTCCACATTGGCCATAGAATAACCTTTACAATAACCCACTTTTCCTGCTGGAAGATCCGCAGCGACATGTAACGCCAAACAGTAATCTGGAATAGGAAAACGTTTAAAAATTCCAGCATTAAGCATAGCTTGAGCGCCAGCACCTTTTTCTTCTGCGGGTTGACCTACCATAATGAGTGTACCTTTCCATGTTTCTTTTATTTGTGTAAGCAAACGAGCTGTGCCGATAAATACCGTCATATGAACATCGTGACCACAAGCATGCATAACACCAACTTCTTTGCCTATGTCATTTTTTACGAGAACATTGCTAGCATATGGAAGGCCGGTTTGCTCTTTTAGGGGCAGAGCATCCATGTCTGTCCGAACGAGTACAGTAGGGCCATCCCCATTTTTTAATATACCAACTATTCCAAAACCTCCAATATTTAATGAAACCTCAAAACCAATATCTCTTAATTCTTTAGCCAGACGAGTTGAAGTATTTTGTTCATAAAATGATAATTCGGGATGCGCATGGAAATAGTAATATAATTTTTTTAAAGAGGAACACTCTGACTCTATTAGAGCGGCAATGTCATCTCGAAGATTTTGAGCAAAATTTGGAGTTAGTGCACTTACAGTAGTAATCAACGTAATGACAACGATTGTCAAAAACCGTAAAATTTTTTGCATTGCCACACTCCTAATTTATATAAATTTTGATAATTTCTAATGACAACTTGACTAACAAATACAAACACATATGCGGGGCAAAACTGATCTATTCACAACTTGACTCAGCATTGTCCGGTTAGCCTTTTGCAGTGCAAAAATGTTCCATATTTATGAACATTTTGCAACATCATGATGCGAAAAAGTACCTAAAGTTAATAGCTTTGTTTTTTATTAATAATAAATTTCTATAATTTTAGGCATTTTAGCGCACTTTAGGCATTTTAGGCACTTAACGTTAGCACACATT
>JAIQZO010000044.1 GCA_021777055.1 Candidatus Anammoxibacter sp.
GTGCTAACATTAAGTGCCTAAAATGCCTAAAGTGCGCTAAAATGCCTAAAATTATAGAAATTTATTATTAATAAAAAACAAAGCTATTAACTTTAGGTACTTTTTCGCATCATGATGTTGCAAAATGTTCATAAATATGGAACATTATTGCACTGCAAAAGGCTAACTGGACAATGCTGACAATTTGATGCTTTATTCTGAATTCAGTCTCCTTTATTCTGTATTCTCTATTTGGTTGCTGCTTCGCCGCGCGATGTATATTTACATTTTCTCATGTTCCCTCTTGCGATAACTGGAGAAATAGAGTAAAAAATGAGATTCAAGAATATATAAAAACAAAAAATGAGAAGAAAAAAATGATAGAGACAAGTTTATTAAACGGATCGGCTTTCTGGATAATCCTTGGTTTTGCCTTTATCTTGTGTTTTCAACACCTCTTTATATCTTATATTTTTAGTTGGATACATTACAAAGCTGATAATACTAACACAAAAAAGCACCTCAACATAAGAATTATTACCACATCATTAGGTGGAGGTATTGCCATTGCATATGTGTTTTTACAATTATTACCAGAACTTGATGACGTTTATCATTTCCATATAGCTCTATACGGCTTTATTATTGTTTACGGTATAAATCATCTGATATCAAAAGTGACCTCAAATAATGGTGATGATAAAAGCCATACTGAAAAAAGGTGGAAGTTTGCCGTAAGCATTTTCATCCTGTTTATTTATAATGCATTAATAATATATACAATGAAAGAGCATTTAAAGTATGGTACTTCAAGTATAATTCAATTTATGTTTGCCATGGTTCTACACCTTTTGGGTAGTGATTACACCCTATCGGAGAAACAATTCTTCTATTTTCATTCCTGGGGACGTTTTGTTTTAGCCTCTGCACCTATTACTGGCTGGCTTATCTTATGGTTGGCCCCAGATTTCGGCATTCATCCTGATGTTTTAACAGCAGTTCTTGCGGGGTTTATTATGCTTAATGTTTTTAAAGAGGAGATTCCGGAAAATAATCACACTAGTTTTCGTTGGTTTGTTTGCGGTATTGCTATCTTTGCCGCTTTGATTATACTTAAATAGTCAATTCATCATAAAGAGACTATATTCCTCAGTTTTAAGGAATATGCTTATCGAGAAAAAAAATGGTATATCAAGAGATAATAGATCATTTCCTAAGTTTGGCAAATCCGACAATAGCAGAACACTCTCAACGTTTTTTCAAGACAGCCAAGGGTGAGTATGGTTATGGAGATAAGTTTCTAGGCATTCGAGTTCCGGTTATCCGTCAATCTGTAAAAAAGTATAAAGCAACTTCGCTAAGCACCATAGAAAAGCTCTTGCGGTCTGAGTATCACGAAGTCAGGTTATTTGCATTGCTCCTTTTAGTTTTACACTTCTCAAAAAACAACACGGAGGAGCAAGAGAAAATTTATCACCTATATTTAAACAACACTCAGTATATAAATAACTGGGACTTGGTTGACAGTTCTGCCCATCTCATTATGGGACCATATTTAGAGAATAGAGATAGAACCAGATTAACAGAACTATCTAGATCAAGTTCCATTTGGGAAAGGCGGATAGCAATTATCTCCACTTTCTACTTCATTAAGATCAATCAATTTAATGAAACACTGCACATTTCAAAACAGCTACTAGAAGGATCAAGAAGATTTAATACATAAAGCAGTGGGCTGGATGCTTAGAGAAGTGGGAAAGAGGGACTTAGCCAAAGAAGTTCTATTCTTAAAAACTCATTATCAAAATATGCCAAGAACAATGTTAAGGTATGCCATTGAAAAATTCTGCAAAGAAGATAGACAAAAGTATCTAAATGGTAATGTGTGACAAGCAAATAACATAGAGCAGCTCAAGGGGTTGCAACCAAAATACAGGAAACTGGAGTCAGGAGACAGAATTCAGAAGAAAGCATAAAGTTGAAGATTTTGTTCTTATAACAAGAGATAAATATATACAAAAGTACAATGTGAGAACTGAATGGTAATCAATGTTAAATAAGCAGACAAACCCTACATTTTCTCAGTATTGTCCGGTTAGCCTTTTGCAGTGCAATAATGTTCCATATTTATGGATATTTTTCAACATCATCATGTTGAGAATTGCCTAAAATGCCTAAATTACTTAAAGTACCTTAAGTTAATACTTGTTTTTTATTAATAATAAATCAATTTCTATAATTTTAGGCACTTTAGGCACTTTAGGCACTTTAGGCTTTTAGGCATTTTAGGATCTGGATGTTAGCGTCTATATCTGCCAAGCAAATACATAAGCGGACAACGCTGACATTTTTTGAACATCTATCAATAATCTTAAAACGCTCCAACACTATATCCCTATAACCCAAGAATAGAGTTATAGGCAATCTCTGATACGGCTGCCCAGGCAGAAACATCTTTCTGAAATTTGCTGTACGAAGCATAAACTTTTTTACTCATTGGATCTTTAGATGTAAGTTCATCCATCACATCTTTAGTGTGACTTTTTAATGCTTTCAGCACACTATCAGGGAACCTTTTGAGCTGAACACCATAAGCATTTATTAATTTCTGCAAATATATATTATTTCTGGATTCAAACTCCGACAGTATCCATAAATTCATCCTATAGGCCGCAGTTTTAATTACCGCCTGTAAGTCCTTAGTGAGGCTTTCAAATGCCTTTCTATTGATAAAAAGCTCTAGAGTTGCTGATGGTTCCTGCCAACCAGGGTAATAGTAGTACTTTGCCGTTCTGTGGAAGCCCATCAAATAGTCATGGTAAGGTCCAACCCATTCGGCAGCATCAATCACCCCTCGTTCCATATTCATATAGATCTCACTACCCACCGATAGAACCACAGTAGCGCCTGCTTTTGTAATCACCCTCCCACCAAATCCCGGCATTCTCATTTTTAAGCCTTTATAATCTTCTATTGTTCTTATCTCTTTATTAAACCAACCGCCCATTTGGACACCAGTATTTGCAACAGGCATTGATATGAGATTAAAAGGAGCATACACTTCTTGCCACAACTCTAACCCACCGCCGGCATAAAACCATCCGTTTGTCTGCTGTGCCGTCATTCCAAATGGCACTGCGGTAAAGAATATAGCAGCTGCAGCCTTTCCTCCCCAAAAATACGATGAACCGTGGCCCATCTCAATTACGCCCTGGCTTACGGCTTCAAATGACTCAAGAGGAGGGACTAGTTCTCCACCTCCGTAAATCCTTATCTTAAGCTTACCACCAGACATCTCCTCTATCAGTCTAGCCAACATTTCTGCACCTTCCCCCAATAATGGGGAATTCGGCGGCCAGGCAGTAACCATTCGCCAATTATATTTTCTTGCAACATGAACCGCTGGTGCCCCAACTGCAAAGGTTGCACCCGTTACAGCTCCGGCTTTTTTCAGAAAGTTACGCCTACTATTTTCATCCATCAAATTTCCCCGAATGCCCCCCAAAGACCATAAAACGGCGAAGCCGCAACCAAAAGACAAGATAGCAGATACAGGATTCTAGATACTGGCAAATAGTTATACTTCTAGAGTTTTTTTTGTCGAGATGCCTCATGAAAAGAAAGACAATTCTCGTTTAATATATAACGTTTTAAGGCGTTGGGATAAATAATCATGCATCTAGTATCAAGTAACCAGTACCTATAGTGTCCCAAATAACTTAACAATCGCCAGCAAAAATTTCTTTCTAAAAAAAACGAGTTTTTATTGGGTAATACTATAGTACGGTAAAACCGCAACCAAATTTATAAATTAGATTCTTACACAGTAATTGAGAGAACTTATCTCGCAAATTTATAATCAACTGAAAATAAAGTATTTTTAGAGTTTATGGTTCACTGTTCACGGTTAAAGATACGGAATCAAAAAACAGTTAAACGCTGAACGTTGAACCTTTAAATCCCAAAAATTTCAAATATTTTTGGCTAAATTTACAATTGAGATTTGAAGTAGGAGAAAGCAGGTGCATAGACTAACTGCCCATATCCTTGTTACACCTTTCCAAACAATCATTTAAGCTAATTATCAACAAAAATCCCTCTTAAAAAGAGAAGCTCCTATAAAGCAGTCCTATTATAATGCTCGCTGGTTATAATAATCCATTTTATATTCTATAATTAATTATTTTACCATTTGCCGATATTAAAAAGAATTCTATTGTGAATTTTAGTGTCAATAATAGGCAAGATAAGGTTGACATTAAATTAAAAATTGAGTAAAATGTTCCAAACTACTGGGCATCTATACACTTAACTGTGTTTTTTAGCAATGTTAACTCGTAAGGCATTTAGCATCACCCCAGCACACCCTTAGTGTGACAAGCCTTTTATGTATAGTATGACAAAACTATTGTTTCTTCTTTTTTATCTCCTCCTTTTAAATATGAACTATTGCACATTTTGTTAATGAAAAGTTTAGACATTTTGTAAATCAATAAGACAAAAAATGGCAAAAAACAAAAAAAGCACGGAAAAAAGCACCGAAAAGAGTATTAAGACGGAAAAGCCTAAAGAACAAGACGAACAAGTTAAACCAACTGATACTGAATCTGAAAAAGGTAAAACTGAAAAGGTTTTTGTGAAAGGTTTTACAAAAACTGGATCTAGCCCCAAAAAGAAGCCTAAGCCAGGAAATAGTAACGAGTTAAAAGGTGACTTTGAGAGTGAGATAAAGAAATTAAAGGTACAGTTAAATACTTCGCTGCAAGAAAACTCTGATTTACTGGCAGATTTGGAACAGGTTAGACAGGAGAGTAGAAACCTTCGATCTAAGCTGACCGGACTTGGCGTTGATGTTTCTTCTTTGCAAAGAGATGAAGAAACTGATCTTAGTCCTGAAGAGGATGAAACCAGAGAAAACATCCGGCTACTTGAGTGGCGCCTATCATCAATTGCATCAGGATTAAAATTTGATCAGGCCAGGGTTCAGCTATTTTTGCACTTTAAGGGCGGAACAGGAAAAACTACCCTTGCGGCTTCAACCGGTTTTAAACTTGCGGAACTGGGATACAAGGTTTTAATGTTAGATACTGATCCCCTTGGACAGCTCACCGAGTTCTTTCGCATTACAAATATTGAAGTAAAAGATTCTTTGTATGATGTATTGATAAATGGAAAAGAGATATCAAAGGCAGTTGTAAACACCAGGGTAAAGAACCTTGATATAATTCCTTCTAATTTGAGTTTATCTGCTATTGAAGTACCACTTTCGGGGTTACCTTTGCCGGGAGAAAGACTGCGCAGAGCTTTAACAAGTTTAAAAACAAAATATGATTTTATTCTTATTGACTGTGCGCCTAATATAGGATTTCTATCTCTAAATGCAATTTTGTCATCAAATGACATCTTTATTCCTGTACAGCCGGATTATTTATCATTTTATGGTTTAAAAACTTTATTTGAGATCATTGCATCCATTGAGAATGATTTTTTGATTAGTTTTGATAATGTCTGCGTTGTTTTAAATAGATTTAATGAATATCAGAAGGTTTGTTTCAGTGCTATGCGCGCACTGGAAACACACTATTATGAATATTTATTGAAGTCCATAATTCGTGAGTCATCAGATATTACCAATGCTATTAGTTCAGGCAAGACAGTTTTTGAGTTAAATAAAATGTCAAAAGGTAGTGAAGATATACTTAAGTTTATTTTTGAAGTACTTTTTTATGTTGGAGGCAAAAAATGGTAAATCGTTATAATGAAATTGCCGAAAAAATGCCGTGGGTTAAGAAAAAAGAGAACCCAAAAAAACCTTGGGATAGTCCTGCAAAAGATGAATCAACGCAACCGGCATCCGGGTCTGAAATGGTAGCAAACAAGAGTGATGTTATTGCAAGGGTTAAAGACATACAAAACAAGATCAGTATCTTGACCGATGAAAAGGAGGCACTTACAGCAGAACTTGTGAGTGTAAGAGCAGAATTTAGTGAAAAAGACAGAGTAATAGAGGAAAAAGATAGCACCATTGATGAACTAAACGCCAAGGTTGAATTGTTAGAAAATGAGAAAAAGGGATGGGATGCAAAACTTGGAGATCTTGAGCAAACGTTAAAAACGGCAACTGCAGAAAAGATATATCTAGAAGAAGAGCTTGCTGTCGCAGACAAAACAATAAACGAAATAAACAACCTATTGTCATCATAAAAAAAACTAAAAACGTAAATTTTGCATGATTGCTATTTACGTTTTTGTTTTATCTCCTGACTGAAACTGCGCCTTTGATCGTAGTTTTTTGTGATATGTGATTGCAAAGCGGTGTGCCTCATCACGGATCCTTTGTATTAGAAGTAATTCAGCCGAATCTGAGCCCAAATCAACATGTTCATCATTGTCAGGTAAAAATATACGGTCAATAGTATTCTCTTTTTTGCGCCCTTTTGCAACACTAATAACATTATGATCATTAATGGCTAGCTCATTAAGCACGTTTAAAGCGACACTCAGGTGACCTTTGCCACCATCAATTACTGTAAGGTCAGGGAAATCATTCAATTCCAATGCTTTGGCATAGCGTCTCTTTAGAATCTCATGCATCATGGCGAAATCATCGGTTTGAAATACACCCTTTATACGGTAACGTCTGTACGATGATTTGTGAGGATTCCCCGCCTTAAAGACCACCATTGCACCAACTGCCAGTTTACCTCCAATATTTGAGATATCAAAACACTCAATCACATTTGGTATAGTAGTTAATTTGAATAGATCGGCCATTGACTTTAATGTTGCCTCTATCTTATCACCTTGACCGGTTAATGAGTTTAGGCTATTTTCCGCGTTTTTTTCGGCCATTTCCAACAGTTTCAACTTTTCTCCACGCTGCGGCCGTATAACCTCTACCTTCTGTCCCTTAAGCTCACTTAATAGCTCCTCCAATACTTCCTTATCATCTGGCTCAAAAGGAGCTATAATCTCTTTTGGAATGAAATTATTGTTGCAATAAAATTGATTTAAGAACGAATTAAAGCTCTCTTCAGGATTATTAAGCTTTAAAGAGAAACGGAAGGATGAAACATCCACCAGATTTCCAGCCCTTATGTACATTGCCTGTATACATATCTCCTTCTTGTTAGTCTTATACCCAAAAACATCTCTGTCCACAAACTTCATACAATGTATCTTCTGCTTCTCCACTGTCTTTTCTATGGCCGCAACCCTGTCTCTTATCTTTGCAGCATCTTCATATCGTAATGATGCAGATGCTTTTAACATATCTGTTTTTAGTACATCAATTAATTCATTATTCTTCCCTTTTAAGACTAAAATTACTTGATCAATTAACTTTCTGTAGGACTCTTTGTCTATCATTTTGCAACATGGCCCTGAACATTTGCCCAACTGAAAGTATAAACAAGGTCTTTTTCTATTCCGAAACACATTATCGCTACATTTACGAACAGCAAATACTTCATTAATATACCTAATGGTCTCACGAACAGACTTACTTGAGGAGTAAGGGCCAAAGTAGCTGGCACCGTCTTTCTCAATCTGGCGTACAATTACCAGGTGCGGATACGGTTTGCGAAGATCAATCTTGATGCTGACAAAGGTCTTGTCATCCCTCAGGTTAATATTGAAACGTGGTCTGAACTGTTTGATAAGATTATTTTCAAGTATCAGGGCCTCTTTTTCCGTATCTGTAATCAGGTAATCTATATCATCAACCCGTTTGACAAGAAACTGACAGTATACCCTATCATCCCCATTTGATTGAAAATAACTCTTCACCCTATTACGCAAGTTTTTTGCCTTACCAACATATATTACCTCATTACGGGAGTCCTTCATCATATAAACCCCCGGATATTTTGGTAATGATTTCAATTTATCAGCTAACATAATTAGAATTTGCGATTCTTGCGCCCCTAGTCCAATTGGTTTGAAGCAATATGATAATGTGGATCGTGAGAAACATCTTCATCTATAAGACTACCAGCCTTTTTTAGTAGATTTTGGCACTCTACGCTCAGATGTCTTATCTTTAATATTTTTCCCAGCTCACGGTACTTTTCAGCAAGATTTTTTATTGCTTCCAATGCGGAATGATCATATACCCGGGTATTCTGAAACTCAATAATCACATTATCGGGGTCAGTCGGTGGTGTAAAAAGCTGTTTAAAATTGGTGATTGCGCCAAAGAAGAGTGGTCCTTCTAAGCTATATATTTTTGTCCCACCATCGTCCCTTACATCTGCTCGTATGCTCTGTGACTTTTTCCATGCAAAGACCAATGCTGATATAATAACGCCCGATGCCACTGCAACTGCAAGGTCATGCATCACTGTTATAGCAGAAACAATTACAATAATAAGGAAATCACTTTTGGGTATTTTGTTCCAAAGCCTTAAACTTGTCCACTCAAACGTCGCGACAACAACAGTAAACATGACTCCTATTAAAACTGCAACTGGAATAGTTTCTATACAGGTCCAGAGCGGCGGAAACACTATAAAGCAGAGCAGAAAGATAGCTGCAGATATGCCAGATATACGACCTCTACCGCCGGAACTGATGTTTATCATAGACTGGCCTATCATGGCACAGCCACCCATACTCCCAAAGAGACCTGCGACTATGTTGGCCAACCCCTGTGCTTTGCACTCTTTGTTTCCACGCCCCCGGGTTTCCGTAAGCTCGTCAATCAGGGTAAGGGTCATCAACGATTCAATAAGACCAACTGCGGCTAATGTGATAGCAAGACCTATAATAATAGTAAAACTGTTCCATGAAACAGGTATGTCGGGAATCTTGAAGCGGCCTGCTTTACGCACACTCTCGTCTTTTAGCAGTATTATTTTGCTCGCCGCAATTTCTTCCCCTTTGGCATCAACTTCAGAAACTTTTAAATCTCCTTTTATCTCATTAAACTCTTTTGTCTTCTGTTTTTTTTCAAGAGAGAAAACAACTTGTGTATCTACAAAATCCTTAACAGTTACCGTTTGAATAGGTGTAAATGTAACAGTCAAAGTAATAACCATAATGGCAACCAAGGTAGCAGGAACCGCCTTGGTTAACTTTGGCAGAAAATGTATTATCAGCATAGTTGCAACAATGATCCCTGCAGTTACAGCAAGGTTACCGCCCGACATCCATTCGCCAACAATTTCAAATGAATCTGAAACATGGTTATAGATTAAACTATGATTCTCTTTTAACTGACTGAATTGTGCCTTTCCTATTACTATAGCCAATCCGTTAACAAAGCCTAACATAACGGGATATGGAAGTAACCGAACAAACTTACCCAGTTTAAAAAAACCGCAAAGCACCTGTATAATCCCACAGAGTATAACAGCGGCAAACATATACTCTATACCGTAAATAACCACAAAAGCAGTCATTACCACCGCCATTGCTCCTGTAGCTCCAGAGATCATTCCCGGACGTCCACCGAGGATAGAGGTTATAAATCCAACAAAGAACGCAGCCCAAAGCCCGACCGCGGGATCAACCCCAGCAACAAAAGCAAACGCAACTGCCTCAGGTACAAGAGCAAACGAGACAGTCAAACCTGAAAGCAAATCGTTCTTTAAATTACCTTTTTGTTTTAATATTAAGTCAACCATTAACGCCACCCCTAATGCGTAACCATCTTGTCCCATACGACCCAATTTAAAACACAGAGCTATAAGAACTTTCAGGATACAATCTTTTTACTTGTGATAAATACTTTTCTGCAGGAAAATACTTTTTTTGGATTGAGCCCTGGCCTGGTTTTAGTAAGGCATAATTTATAATTTCTACCTTACTTACAAGGAACCACGTTCCAGGGTATTTAATTTGCAGCTTACATGCCTGGATTGTAAATCTTAATGCATTTATTATTTGTAGTCAAGATAGATTTAGTATTGTTAACTGAAGAATCCAGAATTCAGGAGTCAGAATCCAGAAGAAAAGAAAACATGATGCAGAAAGTGAATACACAATTACAAAAATAACATAGTGCGGCGAAGCCGCAACCAAAATATGGAACACAGAATCCAGGAGTTAGAATTCAGAATAAATCATTGATTTGTAATCATTTTAGCATGTTATTAATTGTAAGATTAGTATGCTCTTTCTAAATAATGTTTTCTATTATTCTGGCTTCTGACTCCTGGATTCTGTGTTCCATAAAAACTACAAAATCTTTATAAAAAAATAAGTTTTTATTCTATATTTCGGCTATTTTAACCAAAGTATGAATACAAAATATCCAATCTATACCAGTGTAAAGTATAATTATTTTCATATCAAATCTGATCTGTTATACTGTATACAGAAATCATAAATAGCGTTATTAGAGCGCCGCGAAATCGTTGTTATTTCTTCAGTCATCATACTATTCACCTAAGTAGTAACCATAAATATAAGATTAATCTAATTGAATTTCTATTATGATAGCAAAAGCAAGAACTATTATTAAAAATATATTTGGGTATGAGAATTTTCGACCACTTCAGGAAGATGTCATTAAAAACATACTTGAAAAGAATGACACCCTTGTAATTATGCCCACGGGAGGAGGAAAATCGCTCTGTTATCAGATACCCGCTCTTATATTTAATGGATTAACCATTGTTATATCACCACTTATATCATTGATGAAAGATCAGGTTGAACAGCTGAACGAACTAGGTGTTAATGCCGTATTTCTGAACAGTTCATTATCCTATGAAAAGTATCAGGAGAACGTTAGCCTCATCGTACAGAAAAAAGTTAAACTACTATATCTGGCACCGGAAACACTTTTTAAACAGAAGACGTTAGGTCTTTTATCCGCACTCAAAATTGACAGCCTCACCATAGACGAAGCACACTGTATTTCTGAATGGGGGCACGATTTCAGGCCGGAATACAGGCAGTTGGCACAGATTAGGGAGCGGTTTCCTTCTGCTGTCTGTGTTGCCCTTACAGCAACGGCAACACAAAGGGTACGAAAAGACATAAAAGAGATCCTGGGATTTTCCACATCTAACAGCTTTGTCGCAAGCTTTGACAGAACAAACCTCTTTCTGGAAATTAAGACAAAGGTTAATCCGTTAGAACAAACCATAGAACATATAAAAAAATTCCCTGACAACTCCGGAATTATTTACTGTTTCTCTCGAAAACAGGTAGACGGGCTTTCTAATAATCTGAAGGAGTACGGGTTCTCAGTGAAACCATACCATGCAGGTTTAACTGAAACAGAAAGAAGAGAGAACCAGGAACTTTTTATACGTGATGATGTTCAGATAATAGTTGCAACAATAGCATTTGGAATGGGAATTAACAAACCAAATGTCCGGTTTGTAATACACTATGATCTGCCCAAAAACATAGAGGGCTATTATCAGGAGATTGGAAGGGCCGGAAGGGACGGCCTGCAAGCCCACTGTTTGTTGCTTTTTAGTTATGGAGATTTGCAAAAGGTAAAGTACTTTATTAAACAGAAAGAAGAGAGCGAACAACTCATAGCAAACATTCATCTCAACGCATTAGTAGGGTTTGTGGAATCTGATGCGTGCCGCAGAATACCACTTCTAAACTATTTTGGAGAAGACTACTCTAAGACGAACTGCGGTATATGTGACAACTGCATATCAGGCGAAAAACAATTGGTGGATATTACAATCCCCGCACAAAAGTTCCTATCATGTGTTAAACGCACCGATGAGATATTTGGCATTAGTCATATCATTGATGTGTTAAGGGGTTCTAAATCTCAGAAAATAGCAAAATTCAATCACCAAGATCTATCCACTTACGGAATCGGGAAAGATTTCTCAAAAAACCAATGGTTCCATATGGCAAGGCAGTTTATCCAAAAAGGGTTGATGGAACAAGACTTGAAATTTGGCAGCCTAAAACTTAAAGAAAAGACATATGATGTTTTTAAAGGAAAAGAGTTAGTCTTTGGTACTCTACAGGATGAACATAAAGAGTATGTGCAGAAAGAAGAAATAGACCTGAAATATGATAAGAAGTTATTTGACATTTTGCGAAAAGAACGAAAAGAGCTAGCAGATACATCAAACGTACCACCATATGTAATATTTCCGGACAAAACCCTGATAGATATTTCCACACATTTCCCCCAATCGAGAGAAAGCCTTTTGAAGATGCACGGCATTGGAAATGAAAAGTTACGAAAGTATGGAGATATCTTCCTTGATATCATTTGCAAATATTGCAAAGAGAGTCAAATTGAGGAGCTACCCAAAATAACATCAAAAAAGTTGGTAAAACAAATAGCTCCTTCAATGACACGCAAATATGTAATAATATCAGAAGAGTACAACAGCGGAGCATCCATTAGAGAATTAATGGAAAAATACAATATAAAATCCGATACCGTTATTAACCACCTTTTTGAATATTTTACCGAAAACGGAACAATAAGAAGAGATGGTTTGCTGGAATCTTCAAACCTTAACTCACAACAGCAATCAATGGTCTTTAAATCATTTGATAAATTAGGTACCGACCTCCTCAAACCGATATTTTCAGACCTGAATGAAGAGATAAGCTATGGTGAGCTAAAACTACTCTTGTTATATTACAATACTAACTGATACTAAAGGCACGACAATAAAAAACATGATTCGAAAAGTAGATATTGATCTTTCTATTGATTTTCTTTTTACCATACATGGACTTTATAAAACAGGAACTCACAAATTTACGCAATAATGCATTATACAGAACCCTGAAAACAATTGACGGATCTCAGAGCAAGAAGGTCATTATCGATGGTAAGGAATACCTCTCTTTTTGTTCAAATAACTATCTGGATATAGCAAACCATCCTGCAATTACTGCTGCGGTAATTGACGCGGTAAAGAAATATGGCTGGGGCGCAGGAGCATCCATGCTGGTTTCCGGAAATATGACACTGCACAAACAGCTGGAGAAAGAGATTGCACAATTTAAAAAGACGGAAGACTCCATAGTGTTTCCAACTGGATTCATGGCTAATGTAGGAACGATATCTTCCATTGTGGGCAATGGTGATTTGATAATAAGCGACAGGTTGAACCATGCCAGTATTGTAGAAGGCAGCAAATTATCAAAGGCAACATTTCGTGTTTATGCACATTGTGATATAGTGCGGTTAGAAAAAATTCTAAAAAGAGCCAAAGGCTTCAGGCGTATATTGATCGTGACAGACTCTGTTTTTAGTATGGATGGAGACATTGCCCCTTTAAAGGAAATATTTCCCATTGCAGAAGAGTACAACGCAATGGTAATGGTTGACGAGGCGCATGCAACAGGAGTATTTGGAGAAAGTGGGCGTGGAGTTTTGGAATCTCTTGGGCTTGAACACAAGGCTGATATAGTTATGGGAACATTAAGTAAGGCCGTTGGCGGAATGGGAGGCTTTGTTTGTGGGAATCATGACCTTGTTAATTATTTGCGCAACAAAGCAAAGTCATTCATTTATACAACAGCCCTTCCCCCTGCAGTCTGCGCGGCAGCTCTTGCCGGCTTGAAACTAATCAAGAAGAGTGCCGAGCTTAGAACCTCCCTCTGGAAAAATATCAACTACTTTAGGGAAAGACTAAACGAAAGAAAAATTAATTGCGGAAATTCACAGGGGCCCATTATTCCTATAATAATTGGTGATCTCGAAAAAACAAACCATATTGCAGAAATATTATTTGAAAACGGTATATTAGCACCCGCAATTCGCCCCCCTACAGTTCCACGAGGTTCCAGCCGCATCCGTGTAACAATTATGTCTTCACACACAAAAGAGGATATAGATAAATTTATTACGATCTTATTTAATGTAACTATTTAGCGTAATAATAAATAAGAATTCAGAATGAGAAAACCGGCACGTACATTTCAAGATTTAATAGTATGGCAAAAAGCTCACGAGTTTGTGCTTTTAGTTTACAAGCTTACAAAGTTATTTCCTAAAGAGGAAATTTATAATTTAACATCTCAACTACGAAGATCATCAGTTTCAATTCCTGCAAATATAGCTGAAGGTTTTAAGAAAAAAGGTAAAGCAGACAAAGTTCGTTATCTAAATATTGCTCAAGGTTCATTAGAAGAGTCTCGCTATTACCTTATTTTGGCCCATGATTTGGGGTTTGGCAATTTTAAAGAGCAACAATTACATCTTGAAGAAGTCAGTAAATTGTTGGAAGCGTATTCATTTTCTATACTGAATTCTGGATTCTGACTACTGTATACAGAATAACTACTATTTAATCTTATTTAAATACCGGCCCCTCAAATCATATAGCAGGTTAGTAAAATATTTTGACTCTTCGTCGCTTAAGTTTCCTTTTGTCTTTTCTTCAAGTATCTTTAGAGAGTCTATTGTATATTTTGCATGGGTAAGGTTTGTTTCATCCGCGTTTGTAACAGGATGTTTCGCTTCTCCTAATTGAAGCAAAGCTTGCGTAGCAAGACCTGAAATGAACAGAACAAAGTTTGCTTCCGGAACCGTATTCTCTTTCGTGTCCAATGATTCGTTGCTTGTTTTCTGTTCGTATTTTTCCCATTCCTGATCGACAGTCTTTCTGTTTTCTTCCGTTATCTGCATTTTTCCTCCTGTAACATTTAATATGAATAGAAACATCTTGATAACAAAACATTTCTGCCGCCCCTATGGGGGCTTATTTGTAACATGATATCATTCTATACCCACAGCTAACGCAGTGGGCTAACTCCATTTAACCATATAGGGGCTAGTGTTTCTGAAACTAGCTTAAACATACTATTTTTCAAAAGATCTGCATCGACTCGTTCAATCTAATTCAAATCCAATTCCTATGAGTATGCTACTTAATCAGCCTTGCGGCATTTATAAACTCTTTAAACAATGGATGTGGCGCCGTTGGCTTTGACTTAAATTCAGGATGGAACTGAACCGCAACAAACCAGGGATGATCTTTAATCTCTACTATCTCAACTAACTTCCCATCCGGAGATACTCCACTGCAGACCAATCCTTTTTCTTCCAAAATATCTTTATACTCATTGTTAAATTCATATCTGTGGCGATGACGTTCAGATATCAGTTCCTGGTTATACGCATTATAAGCACTGGTTCCACTCATTAATTTGCAAGGATGGGCACCCAACCTCATAGTACCACCTTTGAACTCTATATGACGTTGTTCCTCCAGTAAACTTATTACAGGATCTGGAGTGTTTACATCAAACTCTGTACTGTTAGCGTTATTAAAACCGCAAACATTAATTGCGAACTCAATTACCGCGCAATGCAGCCCTAGACAGAGCCCGAAAAAAGGTATTTTATTCTCCCTGGCAAACCGTACGGTTTCAATTTTACCTCCAATTCCCCTCTCACCAAACCCGCCAGGAACCAAAATCCCGCAGCACCCTCGAAGAAGTTCTTCAGCACTCTGCTTTTCTACATCCTCAGATTCTATCCTTTTTACAATAACCTTAACCCTATTTGCAATACCTCCGTGTATCAAAGATTCGTAAATGGATTCGTAAGAAGACTGGTGTTCAATGTATTTACCCACCACAGCTATCTGTACTTCCGCCGTTGGAGTTTTAAACGCGTTAATCATTGATAGCCATTGATATATACGTTCATTATACTTTGTTGTACTGTCAATCTTCTTATCATCTGCTAAATGGAGTTTGTCTATTATAATTTTATCTAGGCCCTGATCTTTCAATATCAATGGAATCTCATAGATTATAGTCTTCACATCCTGTTCTTCAATAATAGAATCTCTATCCATATTACAAAAAAGGGCTATCTTATCTATAATGTCATTGTTCAAAGTTTTTTCTGTTCTGCATATTATTATATCAGGCTGAATTCCAAGCTGACGCAGCATACCGACACTGTGTTGTGTTGGTTTTGTCTTAATTTCATCTGCCGCCCGAAGGTACGGCACAAGTGTAAGATGGATGTAGAGGACATTTTTCCTGCCGATCTCCTGACCAAACTGCCTTATAGCTTCTACAAACGGATGGCTTTCAATATCTCCGGTAATTCCTCCAATCTCAGTAATAACCACATCAACATCATCACTCAGTGTGCTTCTTATGGCAGCTTTTATCTCATTTGTGATATGAGGAATAACTTGAATAGTCTTACCAAGATACTCCCCTCGCCTCTCCTTGGTGATAACTGAATAATATATTGATCCTGTTGTATAGTTACTGCACTTATTCATTTCAGCATTGGTAAACCGCTCATAGTGCCCCAGATCCAGATCTGTCTCCGCTCCATCTTCCGTAACGTACACTTCACCATGTTCAAACGGACTCATTGTGCCAGGATCAACATTAACATAAGGATCAAACTTTTGCATACCAACTTTTAATCCCCTGCTTTCCAACAGCATACCGATTGAAGCAGAATTTAATCCCTTTCCCAATGAGGAAACTACCCCCCCCGTAACAAAAATATGTTTGGTCATTGTCACTATTTTTCCGATCTATATGGTTTTAAAAACAGATCAAGATCCTGTTTAGTATCTATACCAAGAAAACTGTGATCAGTCATTATCACCTTAACCTTATAACCATTTGAGATAACACGTAACTGTTCAAGTGCCTCCATCTTTTCAAGCTTGGAATCAGGCAGTTGAGAAAATTTTAATAAAAAATCTTTCCTAAAAGCATACAGACCTATATGTTTTAAAGCTCCTGAAATACTGTCCGCACCAGGATCTCTGGTAAAAGGGATAGATGATCTTGAGAAATAAATGGCATTGTTCATATTATCCAGTACTACTTTTACCGCATTGGGATCCCTAAATTCATCCAAAGATTCTATGGGACAAGCAGCAGTGGACATAACGGATTGATCATCATTCGCCAGAGCTGAAACCACATCGTCTATCGCCTTGCCGGAAATGTCAGGTTCATCACCCTGTACATTAACTATAATGTCAGGGTTAAACTCTTTTACCATATCCACATTCTTTACCACCCAAGCAATACGGTCAGTACCAGAGGAGATATCATCCGGCGTCATTACAGATACGCCACCAAACTGCTGAACTATATTATGTATGCGTTGGTCATCAGTGGCAACTACTACCTTTTTTATTAAACTTGCCTTTAAAGTCCGCTCATACACGTGCTCTATAATATATTTACCTGTAAGCTCCTTGACCTCTGATAAAACAAGTTTCCCTGGTAACCTTGTTGAGGCATATCTGGCAGGAATAACAGCAATAGCATTCATGGAAAATTATGCAGAAACAGCAAAAAATATTAGGCCCGAAAAAAATCAACAAATATGCTAGCAACTAGACGATTTTAAGTCAATTTAAAAATAGTAGAATATTCTTAAATTAGAGATGATTACGCGGATTAAATATGATTACACTGATTTGCATCCGCATAATCATATTTTGTCCATTACTCTTGACAGTCTTACTAATAACAGTTTAAAAAGAGAATTCTTATACTATTAAATTAGCATTTCTATTTTAAATATATTGACATGGGCATATATCAAATTTAAAATACTTTTCTATTATTTCCCATCGTCTTTATTAGACTATCTATAATAGAAGAGAACAGTTTTAACGAAATTTAACTATTACAGTTTGTTTACGTCACTGTTGTGTATGCAGATAGTAAACAAAATCATTTTGGAGGTAAATTTAAATGAATCAGAGAGTGTTAAGTTATTTTATTAGGACAGTAATGATCATACCATTATTTATTTCTTTTATAGCAATTAGTGCAAATGGTCAGGAAACAGGGAATATACAAGGTAACATCGTTGGTTACGGAGATAGATATGCCCCAAATACCCTGGTATTTATAGAGGATCTGACTGGGGATTACGAACCGCCTGAAGAGTATGCAGTTGTTGAGCTGGTGGATTCGGAATTTGTACCAAGTATGCTGCCAATATTAAAGGGAACCACTGTGGATTTTAGAAATTCAGATGCAGGATGGCATAATGTATACTCACCAGAACAATCTGTAACACCTTTTAATTTAGGGACTTATCCTCCTGGGCATAGACGATCTATGACATTTGAACTGATAGGTGTAGTGCCGGTTACAGATTTCATGCATTCCGAAATGACGACCTATATTATTGTATTGGGAAACCCGTTCTTTGCTGTTACAGATAGAGAAGGAAATTATAAGATTAATGATGTTCCCACTGGCACTTATTCCCTGCGTGTCTGGCATGAAAAATGGTATGCAGAGACACAAAAGGTCACAGTGCAGGATGGAAAAACAATTACTGTAGATTACAAGTTAGAATAAAAGGAACAATAATGATAGTTGCGGTTACAGGATTGACAGGTTTCTTAGGTTATTTTCTTGCTAAAAGTCTTTGTGTAAATGACAACATCAAGATAAAAGCACTTGTAAGAGAAAGTAGTAATCTAAATTTTCTTGAAGATTTCCGTGAAAAGATATCGTTTGTCTATGGTGATCTTAGTAACAATCAATCACTTGTTGATCTGGTTAACGGAGTAGATGTTGTTATCCATGCCGCCTACTACAGAGAAAACGGATTAGTATTTAGAGGTGATATTGTAGACAAAAGATCTTTTCTCGAAATAAATCTGTTAGGCAGTAACTCCCTTTTAGAAAATGCAAAAAATTGTAATGTTAAGCAGTTCATATTTATTAGCTCCTGTGCGGTATTCGGATCCATAGACCCAAGTTTACCCCTTAACGAAAAACATCCACTGAGGCCAGATTCCATATATGGAGCCTATAAAGCATCGGTTGAAAGTATGTGCCACGCATATTTCCTTCACTATGGTTTGGAATCTGTAATCTTCAGACCAGTGGCAATCTACGGAAAACACCCAGATCCTGAAAAACAGAGGTGGCAGACACTTATAAATAATATAAAAGATGGAAAGGATGTGGACGTTTCAGGCGGTGGAAAGATTGTACACGCAAATGAGGTTGTTCAAGCAATAATGAACGCATTGGGAAACAGTTCTATAGCTGGAAACATTTACGGCTTGGTAGATCTTTTCATCGATGAAATGGAGATAGCAGAAACGGTTAAAGAGATTACTGGTTCCAACGCAAATATCAGTGGATCCAGAAAGATTCAAAAAAATATCATGATAAACAATATGGCGAAAAAACTGGGAGTAAATTTCAGAGGCAAACCTGGATTACGGAGTTATATAACGGATATACTGAGCTCGTAAAAGGTTACTCAGGAGAAAGTGATATGTTTCTATTGTTATCAAATAGAGACAATGCAATTGCCTAGATTCATCGTGCATTCTCAGGAGGAAAGACATGTACTAGAGTAATATGCGTTTTTTGAGTATCCTCTTCAGCAAATTGTTAAGCAAAATTATTGTAGTACCCTTAATTCAACAAAAAGTGGCTTATGATCAGAAGAATTGATATCAGCAAGAACGTCTTCACTGCCTTTCACAACCTCTAATTTCTCCTTACTGATAAAAATATGATCTAAAGGATTGCCAAACGCAGTTTTAACATAATTTGATTTAGAACTAAACGTTATCTTTACCAGCTCTAACTCTTTGACTATCGTATCTAGATGTTCAAGTCTGTTCTTGCTCCATGTATTGAAATCCCCAGCCATTATAACCGGACCATCGTGCGCCATAACTTCTCCCGCAACATAACGTATTTGCTCTTTGAATTCATTCAAATCAATTTTGAAGTTAATGCAATGTATATTAACAATCAGCAATTTACGAGTTTCCAAACCAATATTATATCTAGTAAATAGAACTGGCTTTGGTATTTTAGTAAATGGTTCGGTTCCGCTGGAGAGTGCAGGTTTGGCCATTGTGGGCCTTATATATGATGCTGTCATAACTCCTGCATACGCATCATATTTTCCTTGAAATAAATTAGGAGAAAACTCCCATCCCATTTGTAAATTATCTTTAAAAAGTTTGATTATATTCATTTCCAACCTAACTTCTTGTAGTAGGATTACATTAGGATTTTTTTCACTGACTATTTTAATAAAATCGTTTTTCCAGTTAATATCATTAACATTTTTATGAATATTCCAACTCAATATACGTAGCTTACCTTCGTTAATTGACTGCACCTGATAATTGTTACCACTAAGAATAAACGGTGTTCGTACGGAGATATAACCACATCCAAAAATGAATATAACAAGGAATATAACGAATAATTTTCTTATTTTCATTTTTGCGGGTCCTTTTTTACGCACGATTAACGTTACTTCTAGCAGAAAGTAGACAGCCATATATGGTAGTTGTAACCTAGCGATTTACGTTAATCTAAAGTAAAACATTCGAAAATGCAATTAATATCTAAAGTTACGTAAGGGATCATATTATTGTATTACCCTGTAAAACTTCTTTTTTAGAAAAAAATTTTTACAGTTTTGATTAGGTTAATAGGAGTGCAAAATTTATTTTGCTAGTGATTCTATTATACAAATGGAAAATGCAAGATTCTAATTAACGGTTTAGACCAGATGTAAATCAATCATCTTCTATAAATTTAGAGATATATGAAAAGCAAGTAATGATTAATCTTTGTAAAACTCCTATTTTTAAGATTATATTACATCTGATTTTCAGCTAGATAAATCTTGCACTCCGTAATTTCAACAATTTTATGCTTTGTTCTGAATTCTGTCTCCTGACTCCTGTATTCTCTATTTGGTTGAGGCTTCGCCGCATTATGCAATGATACGGACTCTGGTGATTGCAGATATGAAACATTTATGCGACTACCAGAGAGCCTGCTTACAGAAAAAATAACAAAAAAAAGCCCCTTTACTTTAGAAAAAGTAAAGGGGCTTCAGTTGCTAATCGTCCAAACTAATATTTATTTAAAAAAATAGACCTCTAGACAAATACATCAACATCGCCATCATGCCCGGAAGGTGCAGTCTCTTCAGCTGGCACACTATTGTCACCCTCAGCTGATGCATTTTCTGCCGAACTGCTGCCTTCAGCTTGAAGATCTTGCGTTGATTCAACGTCTCTGTTCGGTTCTTCTTGTTGTACTTGATTACCAGGAAGTGCTCCTCCTTGTGGAACGAGACTACTACTAACAGCACCAATTTCCATATTTACCCTCCTTGTCATACTTAGGCCATACGTAAACATACTTTGTCTTTTCATCACTGAGGTTTCGGCTATCTTTGCTCAAACATCAATCAACAAATCTACCATAAACCTGAGCTCGAAAGAGCAAGTACTTTTTCGTAAAACCTTAATTAAAAAAAGTAAAGTTTAGATTATATAAAGCGGCAAAGCCGCAACCAATATACAGAATACAGGAGTCAGAAGCCAGAATTCAGAATAAAGCATCGAGTAGTGTTTGTTTTTACTGTATTATAGTATTACCCCGTAAAAACTTCTTTTTTAGAAAAAAATTTTCAACATGCATTGTTAAGTCATTTGCACCAACATAGTTACTGGTTACTTAACACTAGATGCTTGATGATTTATTTAAACGCCTTAAAAACGTTATATCTCAAATTAAATGCAGCTCTTTTTATGTTGCATCTTGACAAGAAAGAAAGAAGTTTTTATAAAGAAATACTATATACTCGAATTCTTTACGTTAATAAATCCAGTTTTTTCCGATGTTTAGCCTGACGATTATCTCCTACTCCTGCACCAGCGTCCCCTTCAACGTTTTCTTCTACCTTTCTTGTGGCATTCTTTTCTATGTTTTGTAATTTTTCCATAGAAAAAATGATATTTGCATCTGTTGCGGGGAGAGTTGGTTGAATATGCTTAAAACTATTAAGATTACTCATATATAACACAAAAGTATTACTACTTATATCCCTAACGTCCATATCCAAGCCTCCTTAATCATATTTGCAATATGATTTCCTATAAGGTCTTTGGTAACTACTGCATTATTATCGTCAAGAGTTGCAAAACATTGATTTTAACCATAAATCCCCAACCAAGATTAATGGATTGAACGCTGCTATACAAATGTATCAATAGTGCCACCGGCAAGTTTCGTAACCTCAGGAGAACCTGAGGTATTACTACCCTCCCCGGCCGTGCCTATTTTTACACCTTCAAAAGTATTTTTAACATTTGTTACATTATTTAAATCTTCAACCTCTTCTGCTTCTTCTTGAATTAATTCTCTCCTTGCCTCTGCCTCTTTTGCGGCCGCATCTGCAGCGACAGAACGGTCTTTTGCTGAAGGATTAGCCGGAGCTAATGCAGCCTTTCTAATGGTCTGCATTTTTGCTACTGTCTCTTCAGGTGATGATTCTTTACTTACATCTAAACTAACGCTACCGGAAACAGCAAAGAATTTACCATTGGGACCACGTTCTAACTTAAATGACGGACCACCTTGAGCAAGGCTGCCCGCAACTACCTGATGAGCCAATTCATGAGCCCTTACTTCCCTATCTCTCTTTTCCAGTTCATCTATTACCTTTTGTTCAACACTCTCCACCCTCTTATCAGCGCCAGTACTCTTGAAGTCACTTATAACCCCGGTTCCATCCCTGGAGTGTGAATCGCCAGTTTTATTATTTACCGTATTCGCATGTTCGTCCTTATGACTTCCTCTAGCACTATTTGCTAAATCTAAATCAATTCTCAACATGGGTACAGATGTTTGACTTATTGTTGACAGATCAATGTTAGACATTGTTTTTCTTTAGGGTAGATTACCTACCACAAAATAAATTTATGACAGCAATTTTTAATATAAAGTCTCCTATCTATATAATCGGTAAATGTTTCACAAATATAATTAAAATAAAAAAAAAGAATCCCCTTTTAAGAGCTACTCAGCTTATTAAACAAGCACAATTTACATCAAAGTATACCTGAAACCTTTTTATTATTGAATAAGAACAATCAACTGATATAATCGTTTTCTTTCCAATATATTCAATTCCTTATCATTTTAAGCTTCCATTTTCAAATAATTACATGACTGATCCAAAAAGGATAGAATTATCTGTCAAAGCGGAACGAGCTGTTTTGATCAAAGTTATTCGTGACGCAGAACAACATGACGAAGATCCGTTTCTTGAGCTTGAAAAGCTTTCCACTACAGCCGGAGCCAAGATTGTTGGCAGCTTAACACAAAAAAGATTAAAACTAGATCCGGTTTATTATATTGGAAAGGGAAAAGTAAACGAGCTTGCCGATATTTGCGCAGAGACAAAAGCAAATATTATAATTTGTGACCATGATCTTAACCCGACTCAGGTAAGAAATATTGAAAAGATAACAGATGTAAATGTAATTGACAGAAGTGAACTTATTCTAGACATCTTTGCTACACATGCGAGGACAAAACAGGCAAAACTTCAGGTTGAACTTGCACAAAGCGAGTATATGCTTCCTCGATTAAAGCACTTATGGGGGCACCTTGAAAGGATAGAAGGTGGAATAGGCACCCGTGGACCGGGAGAAAAACAGCTGGAAATAGATAGGCGCCTTGCAGCTAAGAAAATTGCAGATTTGAAAAAAAAACTGGCAAAGATTGAAAAATCGAAACAGCTAGAGCTTGAATCAAGAAAAGATTTTATAAAGGTGTCATTAGTTGGTTACACAAATGCCGGTAAATCGACGTTAATGAACGCCCTTACTGGCGCCGGAGTCCTTGTGGAGAACAAACTGTTTGCCACCCTTGACACCAAGACAAAAGCCCTTGAACTTTGCAAAGGGAAACAAGTACTCTTGAGTGACACGGTAGGTTTTATTAGAAAACTACCTCATCATTTGGTATCATCCTTTAATGCAACACTTGAAGAGACAAAACATGCGGATATCCTAATCCATGTAATTGATTTTAGTTCATCATATTTTATGGAACAAATAGTGTCAGTGGATAGGGTATTAAAGAAACTGGAATGCGATGAGAAACCCACTATTATGGTACTAAATAAAGCAGATGCTGTTAATGACCTCTCACCTGCCGCGATTTTAAGAAAAAAACACCCTGATTGTGTGACTATTTCCGCACACACTGGAGAGGGGCTTGATAAACTAAAAGAAATGATTATCACCTTTCTTGATAGAAACAGTAAAGATGTGGAATTAATATGTAACAGTGATCAGGGGAAATTTATTTCTAAGATTTTTGAGACGTCAAATGTTTTGAGCAAAACTTTTGAAGAAAACAGGGTACATATGATTTTACGCGTTACACAAGGTCAGCTGAACAAACTATACAAACTGAGACGTGAGTTTCCAAATACAGAAATTATAATAACTGAAAACTAGAGAAGAGAAAAATGAATAGTGATATTTACGATAAAGATAGTGTACCACTTCAAAAATTCTGGGGTATTAAGGATTGTGCCAAGGTACTTTTGTTTTACCTTTTAATGGCATTTGTTGGTACGCCAGTGATTTTCCGTATGGTTAAGTATGTTTTCGGACAGAACCTGCTTGATAAGATCGGTATGAATTTAATTTTTATTATTTTATCGGTCATTTTAAACGCATCATGTTGCCTTTATATATTTTATATTGTCCGCAAAGAGTATAAGTTACCACTGGTAACTCTTGGTTTAACGTTTTTAAACTGGAAAAAAAATATATCATACGCAATGAAAAAATACCTCATAGCAATACCGTTCTTTTTTCTGGCAGGGATAATTACAAACATTGTATGCAAACTTATAGGTTTAGTTCCTAAACAGCAAAGTATAGCAAAACAGTTTCTAGAAGAGAGCTCAACAGGTATTTTGATAACAATGATTATATTTGGAGCTATCATAGCACCTATTGTTGAAGAGATTATCTTTCGTGGATTCTTGCAGACAGCATTAGAAAAACGTTTTGGCCGTCTTAAAGCCATATTTTTTAGCAGTTTTTTTTTTCGATTGTCCACATGAACGGATACGTTTTCTTACAAATATTTCTTTTAGGCGTTATACTTGCGTATGTTTTTAACAGGACAAAATCACTGGTGCCAAGTATTGTAATTCATTCTTTACACAACTCCATGACCTTTGCCTTAATATTATATCTAAAGAAACTATTTTAATAATTTTAACTATATTTATAACAAATGTTTAAAGATGCAAAAGAACAACTTGAAGTAATTAAACGAGGTATCGTTGAGATAGTAAGTGAAAATGAGCTAATTAATAAACTTGAAAAATCAAAAAAGGAAAATACTCCATTAAGGGTTAAATTGGGACTGGACCCCACCGCACCGGATATTCATATTGGAAATGCCATCCCCATTCATAAACTAAGAGCGTTTCAGGATCTTGGACACAAAGCCGTACTCATTATAGGGGACTACACTGCTGTTGTTGGAGATCCGTCAGGAGTAAATAAGACGCGACCGCAGCTCTCTCACGAAGATGTATTGAAGAATGCGCAGACATACCTGGATCAAGCAGGAAAGATACTGGATCTGGAAAATACGGAGCTTGTATACAACGGAGACTGGTTCAAGAAACTTAGCTTTGAAGAGGTAATTCATTTAACCTCAACGATAACCGTTGCAAGGATGCTGGAACGTGATGATTTCTCCAAACGGTACTCATCAGGCAGCCCAATAAGCCTGCACGAATTTATATATCCTTTAATGCAAGGATACGACTCCCTTGTAGTTAAGTGCGACATTGAGTTGGGTGGGACAGATCAGCTCTTTAGTCTGTTAATTGGTAGAGACATCCAGCGTGACGGTGGCATGGAACCACAGGTTGCAATTACAACACCCCTGCTTGAAGGACTTGACGGAAACAAAAAAATGAGTAAAAGCCTTGGTAATTATATAGGTATAACGGAAGATCCAAACGAAATGTTTGGCAAGGCCATGTCACTTCCCGATGAATTAATGAAAAAGTATTTCGAATTGGCAACAGATCTGCCGATGGACAGGATAAATGGATTACTGAGCAGTGAAACCCATCCCAAAAAAGCAAAAATGGAGATGGCAAAGGCTATCGTCAGTAGATATCACAGCGACGAAGATGCAGAAAATGCACTTGTTGAATTTGACAAAATTTTCAAAGATCACAAACTTCCCACAGATATTCCAGAAGTAACGATTGCGTCAAATGATCTTAAAGATGGCAAGATCTGGATAGTGGAGCTTTTGAAAAAATGCGAATTTGCCAAGACTAATGGAGATGCAAGACGGTTAATCGTCCAAGGCGGGGTAAAAATGGATGACAACAAAATAACCGACCATGCACTTGCTATTGAACCGGAAAACGGTGCGATACTAAAGGTGGGGAAACGACGATTTGCAAAATTATCCGTAAAAACTTAAATATGCTTATACTGATTATGTTTGATTACTCTGATATAAATCTGTGTAATCTGATTTAATCAACGTAATCATATTTTGCCTATTTCTAATGACAGTTTTACTATAACAGTTTAAAATGGAAATTCATCTACATTAAAACAATTATACGCAAAAGAAAATGAACAACGAAACCGTACTCATACTGGACTTTGGCTCTCAATACACTCAATTAATCGCGCGGCGCATAAGGGAAAACAAAGTTTACAGTGAAATTGTATCCTGCCAGATAACTTTAGAAGAGATAAAGAAGATAAATCCTAAGGGGATTGTGTTAAGTGGTGGCCCAGCTAGTGTGTATACGAAAAATGCACCAATATGCAATAAAGAGATTCTTCATATGGATATTCCCATATTAGGGATCTGTTACGGAATGCAGATTGGGTGTCAATTTCTTGGATCAGCGGTAACTCCGTCTGAAAAAAGAGAGTATGGAAAGACCATATGCAAGATAAACGACAATACGAATCTCTTCCAATCATTGGGTAATGAAATAACGGTTTGGATGAGCCACGGGGATCAGATAAGCGACTTACCAGAGCAGTTTATCTCCCTTGCATCAACTGCAAACTCACCATTTGCGGCAATAAAGCACAAGAGTAGTAATTTTTACGGCTTACAGTTTCATCCGGAAGTTACCCACACTCCTGACGGTCAAAAGATACTTTACAACTTTTTGTACAACATATGCGGATGTTCCGGCAACTGGAAAACTGGATCGTTTATTAAAGAGTCCGTTGAGGGAATAAAGAAACAGGCCGGTAACAAAAGAGTAATATGCGCCCTTTCAGGAGGAGTAGACTCTTCTGTCGCCGCCGCTATTATTAACAAGGCAATCGGTAGAAATCTATCATGCATTTTTGTAGATACCGGTCTCCTTAGAATGGATGAAGCAAGATATATAATAAAGACTTTCAAGGATAATTTTGATATTGATTTCCATTTTGTAGATGCAAAAGAGCGGTTTCTACAAAAATTAAAAGGCGTTTTGGACCCGGAGGAGAAGCGAAAGATAATCGGACACGAATTCATAGCAATATTTACAGAAGAGGCAAAAAGGATAAAAGATGTAGAGTTCCTTGCCCAGGGGACACTCTACCCAGATGTAATAGAAAGCATACCGGCCCATGGTGGCCCCACCGCTTCTATAAAAAGCCATCACAACGTGGGAGGCCTTCCGGAAGAGTTGGGGCTAGAACTGATCGAACCACTGCGATTTATGTTTAAGGATGAGGTAAGGGAGTTGGGACACGAACTTGGCATACCGGATGAAATAATATGGCAGCATCCATTCCCTGGCCCTGGCCTTGCTATAAGGATTATAGGCGACATCACATTTGAACGGCTTGAAGTGCTGCGAAACGCAGATAAGATAGTTATTGATGAGTTAAAGAGATCAGGTCTCTATCGGAAAATCTCCCAGGCATTTGCCGTCTTAATTCCCCTAGGAAGTGTAGGCGTAATGGGAGATGAACGCAGTTACGAAAACGTAATTGCCATCCGCGCAGTGGAAACAACTGATTTTATGACCGCAGATTGGTCGGAGATTCCGTATGAAGTCCTACGTACAATGTCTAGCAGAATAATAAATGAGGTGAAAGGTGTAAACAGGGTAACCTATGACGTGAGCTCAAAACCACCAAGCACCATTGAATGGGAGTGAAACGGATCAGAATGGATGTCATTTATGACTATTTGTATTAGCACTTGAGAATGCAACCGTTATGAAAATCTAATAACTGTAAAAAGAGAAAGCAGAAATGGCATTAGTAAATGCAAAAAGTTAATTAGCACCTTCAGTGGACTTTTAGCTTTTAAAATCTTAATCATACTTTTAATCCATACGCTACAATTAAGATTATGAACATTACTTTTATTTGTCCCTGAAAGAGCAGATATACAAGCCCAAGGCAAGCCCTTGGGGTAAAAATACAAAAAAATATAGCCCTGTAAGGGGGTAACATACATTAGCGATGAATCTAGCAAATATGTTGCACCCATTCAGGGTGCGATTTAATGGTTATAGTTAACTCATGGCGATGCCCTGGACTAGTATGTATAACCCCGTTGGGGTATTAGGCCTTCTCAGAATCACCTAAGATATAGCCACCTACCGCTGTACGTGAAATTATATGATATACTGTAACACAATCACCTATGTTATTGGCTGCCAAAGTAGATCCACGTTTGCCTTTTTCCTTCCTTCTAACACCGTGACTTACACACAGGTATTACCACGCTAATTATATACAATATTCATCAATGGGACTTATCATTTCAGCTTTCTGTCAATAGCCGTACCAAGCTGTATTGGGGTCGTAACCATATTTATATCTACATTGATGTCATAAATGAAATTAATAAGAACGATGGCCACAGATTTGAAGTATTGCCTCTAAATAAAAAGAAAGAAATGTCGAAAAATTAAGTTAGCCGCCAATTAAGAATAATTAATATAAGAGTTACATGATTTTATTCAATAATAGTGTCTAATCCAGATTTATTCAGACCAAGAGGGGAATATGATTATTATTTATTTGACTATTGCCTTGTCTATTTTAAGAAAGTAAATGGAGATATTTATATGAAGAGAATTCCTTTTGATTATGACATGGTTTTAGAAGAATTTTGTGATAACAAAGAGTTTTTAGCAAAAGTAATCAACGGTTTTATTGATAATGCCACCAGGCAAATAGGCGTTATACGTGAAGCAATAAATGACTCTGATGCGGAAATTGTCAAGTTAGAAGCCCATTCGATAAAAGGCGCCGCTTTGAACCTATCAGCTAACATGCTTGCTAATATTGCATTAGAGCTTGAAGATATTGGGAAATCAGGCATATTAAAAGACGCAGATGAAAAGCTTAGAATGCTAAGTATGGAGCTGAATGAAGTGAGGCTGTATAATCAAAGCCTATCACCAGAAAAAATTAATTAATTTTGAAGAAATAGAGAGACAAAGACGTAAGAAAAATTAGGGAAATTGATATTCCGGATTTCATTCTCATAAAACAGGACCATTATAATGATAGAGAGTTCGACATTATTAAGGACTACAGCCTTAAAGGCATTGAAACACTTAATTTTAAGCGCTGACGAGATTTCCTAAAGCCGAATATTTGAGAATGAGTGCTCAGATAGCACTTTATCATGGGAAGTTCGATGGTACAGGAAACCAGAAAAAAATCAAAAGGGTAGAAATTCCTTTATCTCACCGCATTGCCCCGTTGGCTAATGTTTATGATGGCGCTTATTACTAAAAGAGTTTATAAGAGGCCTATAAGCATGAATTGACTATATTAATAATTGTAGATGGTATAATTTTGACCCCAGGGTTGTGAATGCATTAACAACATCTTGCTTAATTCTATCGAAAAACTATCCTCTTAATCCTTTTTCCCATCCTGGTCAAGATACTGCTCAATAATATTACTAATGCCCTGCAATCTTATAGGCTTGGCAATATAATCATCCATACCAGCAGCAAGGCACTTTTCCCTGTCACCTTTCATTGAATTAGCAGTCAAGGCTATAACAGGGATATTATGATTCTTAACAGGGGAATTAACATCGCGTATAATTCGAGTGGCCTCATAACCATCCATCTCTGGCATCTGACAGTCCATCAATACAAGGTTATAGGTCTGGTTTTTTAGTGCTTCAATTGCCTCTTTTCCGTTATTAACTACATCGGTATGATATCCAAGTTTATCGTTCAGCATACAAAAGGCTAACTGTTGGTTGGTTATATTGTCCTCGACCATAAGAAGACGGTGCTGTTTCCTGTTATTGTCATCAGAAATGGCATGGTCTGTAACCGCATTTGTAGAAACGTTTTTTTCAACGCTTTCAGCTTTTTCTGTAACAATTTTATTATCGGCTCCAAGATGTCGATCAATAACATCGACAAGTCCCTGCAATTTCATTGGCTTTGAGATATAATCATCCATGCCCGCATCAAGACACTTTTCCCGATCACCTTTCATTGCATTAGCAGTCATAGCTATAACCGGAATGCTATGATTCATAACAGGGGAATTAACATCGCGTATACTTTTAGTGGCCTCATAACCATCCATCTCTGGCATTTGGCAGTCCATCAATACAAGGTTATAGTTCTGATCTTTCAGTGCTTCGATTGCCTCTTTCCCGTTATTAACTATATCGGTATGATATCCAAGTTTATCATTCAGCATACAAAAG
The DNA here is from genome assembly GCA_021777055.1 of Candidatus Anammoxibacter sp. Taxonomy (GTDB): domain Bacteria; phylum Planctomycetota; class Brocadiia; order Brocadiales; family Anammoxibacteraceae; genus Anammoxibacter_A. The sequence goes on from JAIQZO010000044.1 coordinate 30,445, forward strand.
GCTAACTGTTGATTAGTTATATTGTCCTCTACCAAAAGAATGCGATACTGTTTCCTGTAATTGTCAGATATGGCATGTTCTGTGACTATCTGCCTTGGAACATCTTTTTCAACGCTTACAGTTTTTCCAGTGACAATTCTGAGACAGTCAAACAATTGTAACTGCTTTATTGGTTTGACCAAGTATGCAGCAAATCCAATCTCTTGGAAACGCGACACGTCTCCACGCCTGCATATCGACGTAAGCATCACAAGGATTGTCTCTTTAAACTTAGGATCTGCCTTTATCTGCTTGCCAAATGATTCACCGTCTACTTCTGGCATACAAAAGTCAAGAATGCCTATCTTAAATGGATCGTCCTGATCAATAGCATCATGAAGTTTTTTCATTGCCTCATCTACAGAACTAGCATCTTCAACACGCACATCCCATGATTCAAGATAGGATCTAAAGATATAGCGAGAGGTATCATTGTCGTCAACTACCAACACACGCAAATTCTCTATATCTCCTCGCTTATATATTGACGGTTGATCACCGCAATATTGTTTCTCAAGCTTAACTGTAACTCTGAAGGTTGAACCTTTACACTCTTCACTTTCCACTTCGATTTGTCCACCCATTAACCCGACAAGCTCTTTGGAAATCGCCAACCCAAGACCTGTACCTCCATATTTTCTAGTCGTAGATGCATCTACCTGTGAAAATGACTGGAATAGGCGATCCACACGGTCTGCAGGGATACCTAAGCCAGTATCTTGAACGGATAGTTGCAGGATAACGTCTGATTCTGTCTCTTCTGCCATGGTTACCTTCACGGATATTTCTCCATCACTAGTAAACTTGATTGCGTTGCCAATGATATTAATTAACACCTGGCGCAACCGCACAGGATCGCCTCGTAACAAAATCGGTACTTTTGGATCTATAAAGCAGTTAAAATCCAAGCCTTTATTATCTGCCCTGACTGCAAAGGTATCAATAACTGAATCTACAGTTGCACTCATATCGAAATCGATGATTTCCAAATCTAATTTACCAGCCTCTATTTTGGAGAAATCAAGAATGTCATTTATGACAGACAACAGAGAGTCGGCACTGCTGTTAATCGTCTTGGCATATTCACGTTGTTCGGTGTTTAGTTCCGTATCCAGTAACAAATCGGTCATACCTATAACACCATTCATAGGTGTTCGTATCTCATGACTCATATTTGCAAGAAATTCACTCTTTGCACGGGATGCTTCAAGCGCAGCTTCACGGGTGGCAATAAGTTCCACTTCCGCCTTCTTACGTTCAGTAATATCAAGTGCCACACAGACTATGCCCTGAACATGACCAGAAAAATCGCGCATCACGGAAGCAGAAAAAAGGACCGGTATTTGTCTGGAATCTTTTGTAAGATATATCTTCTCTACATTATGGATAAAACCATTTTTAACTAAATCAGTAATTCCCGCACGACTAACCAATACTTCGTTATCCGGAAACATCATACTAACAGGTTTTTCTACCAACTCATCTTCATTGTATCCTAAAAGATCAATAGTTGCCTGATTAACGGTTCTGATAGTTGTATCAGGATTAAGAACAGTCACGGTATAGACCATTGATTTAATAATATTATCAACATAATCTTTGGAAACGGTTGTCTCTTGTAAATCTTCGATCATTTTATTGAAAGATATAGCTAGCTTACCTATTTCGTCTTTTGAAACTATATCCGCCCTGGCTTGAAAATCACCCTTAGATAACTTGTCTGTTGCCCTGCGAAGTGATAAGATGGGTGCGGTTATAGTCTTTTGTAACTTCAATATTACCAGAACTGCAACACCTAAGAAAATGACTAGAATACCACCAACGATAACCACATACCATATAAGTGAGCTATATAATTTCCCCATATCTGCCTGTATGTATACTTTACCAATAGTAGCGTCAACATAGACAATGGGCTGAAAAATATCCATATGTGTTGCGCTAATATGATAGCTTTCATCGTGAAAAGTATGAGGAGAAAAGAATACCTCCCTTAAGTCATCACGAGAGTATTTAGCAAAAACGGTATCATTTTGAGTATAAATTATGGCATGCGTAATATTTGAAGCCGCCTTTAGTGCCTTCAAAATTTCTTTTGCCGAATCATGATCATCAAATAAGATAGCGGCGGTGCAATTGTTTGCTATTATTCTGGATTGAACGGTAAGATCGTTTATCAATGAACGACGAAGTGTAAGATACTCGTTAACAATTAACACGATACTGGATAACAACAATACAATTGTTGTTGTCAAGAAGTTGATTAAAACGAGTTTGTATTTTATAGAACGGTCTTTAAAAATAGGCATGTTACCTGTCCTAACCTGCTTTGTGCACTGTAGTCAAACAAATAAGGTTTTCCAATTTGTCAGGTTTTTTATTTGTAAACTATCTGCTATTAAACAGGATCATATAAAAAAATTGAGTACTAATGACTAATGACCAACTTTTGTTTCAAGCTATTTGGTTTTACTATACACTTTCCTTGCCAAACGTAATAGCTTTGAACTAATCTTCAAACCTGCACGATTTGCAGCATCTGAATTTATCTCAAAGCGCACCTTGTTCTTCTCCAGCAAAAAATTAATCACAACACCTCTTTTTGCAAATCCTTTGGTATCACCAATAGTTAAGACTCCTAACCCACTAATGGCATCGAGTGTTTGATCTAATTTCTCGATCTCTGATGAACTTATGAAAACAATGAAACAATTTTCACTGTTTATGTCTGAACAAGAACTAATATTTTCAGGAGACAAAGTTTTAATCCTAGCCTTTTTGTCTGCAATCTCATCAAAGATAGATCCAAATGGATCAGCACCGAGGATATAAATAGGCATCTTGTCTGCAACGCTACAGTTGGTAGTCCACTCTACAAAATCCAGAAAATTATAAATAAATGCCCCCTTAATCTGGTATTCACGACTTGGCTGAAATTGCGCATGAATGTCATGCATGCTACTAACAAAAAGAATCAATATGACAGTAACAAGAAGCTTAATATTTTTAAATTTCAAAATTCCCATTTTATACTACCATACACCCCGCGTTCAATTTCGGTGTCCTGAACATCAAAGAATGATGAAGTGAACTCCAGATGCTCGCTATCAAGCAAATTTTGTCCAACAATTGATAATTCCAGATTTTTTGTCGGTTTCCAACCAAATCGAACATCAAGGCTGATGTAGCTATCAACTCCCAAGTTAGAGAGATTATCAACATAGCGAAATCCAGTATCAAGCTCCATCTCCCATGGTAGGTCTATAAAAGACCATAACGAAAACTGGTTTTCCGGGATATCCCCTTCTTTACCTTCTGATAATGTGTCAATACTATCTCCATCCAGATGCAATTGCATTTCAAGGTAAGTATACGTACCCTTTAACTTCAACCAGTCAGAAACCTGTATCTCTGCGGACATCTCTATTCCATACGTCTCCCCATCCATCTTATTGTTTACGTTAAGAGGTATTAATAAATGTGACGGTCTGGGACTGTTTTCATTAATTAGTCCTCCCTGCTCAAGAGTCCGAAGGTTATTGTAGATATTATAGAATCCAGAGAAATCAAGAAAAATTCTATCCGTAGGCCGAATGCGATAGCCAAGTTCGTATGCAAGGATAGTTTCTGACTCCGCATCATGGTCTCCAGAAAGAGCACCAAGGATAGGCGGGCCATCAAGAACAAATGGATTCGGGAACACTTGACTATTGATACGACCGTCATCTTCTATACGAGAAGGAGTTCTAACTGCACGCGAGACGGCGCTCCAAAGTGTATGCTTATCACTGGGTGTCCATATTATTCGGGCATTTGGTTGAAACTCAAGCCCTGTATAATCGTTATGCTCCAACTTTGCCCCTAGTGTCAAATTAAGCTGATCCTTTATAAGCATGATTTCATCCTGTGCAAATGCACTAACGAGGTGATCTCTACGGCTTTCAGGATCAAATGAAAGCGTAAATCTATCATCAATATTATCAGCTGTAAAGCGGTATCCCAGCCCCCATATAATATCGTGGCGCATTCCTAATTCAAATCTACGCTGAAAGTCTATATCAAAGGTATCGCGGATCTCTCCCACTACCTCACTATCACGAATAGTTCTATCATAGTACACCTGTAGTGACATGTCTGAAGTATCAGAAAAGAGATGAGTCCACTTACCAAGGAGATGTCCACCAGTCAGATCTCTATCTATCTCTACTGTTTTCCCAAATGGAGGCTGAAGAGAACTGATTGTCTGAGTCTCTCCTGTATCAGCATTATAGATACCACCTGAGAACATAACAGAGTTAGAATCTGCATTCCAATCAACCCGGAATCCTCCCGTAAGATCTTCCCATTTATCATCAGCGTCCCCGCCAGATGTTTCAGCAAAACTATCCCTCTTGAAAAATTTTGCAAATACCCGGTATGAGACATTATTGCCCAGTTTTCCTCCATATCGGAAACTGCCGAAAGCTTTTTCTTCACTCCCGGCACCAACATTTACAAGTACCCCCTGGGTGTCTTCTGTAGTTTTAGTTATAATATTGATGATGCCGTTAACGGCATTTGCCCCCCATAATGCACCACCTGGACCGCGAACAACCTCAATACGTTCAATATCGTCCAACAGCATATCCTTCTCTTCCCAGAATGTTCCGGCAAATAACGGAGTATAAACACTTCTGCCATCAATGAGTACTAAGAGTTTATTTGCAAACCGTCCATTGAAACCACGAGAGCTTACAGCCCATTTATTGGAGTCTAATCTTGCAACTTCAAGGCCGGGAGCTAACCGAAGGGCTTCCGGTACACTTGTCACCCCTGAACGGCGGATATCTTCATTGGTTATCACATAGATTGCAGCTGCGGTATCAAAAAGTTTTTGTTTCTTTTTTGATACAGTAGTTACCTCGACATCCATCAGCTCATCAATTGAAAGAGCCCCAAATTCAGCTGCCAGCTCCTCTGCCTGGCAAGAATTGTATGGTTTGACAGCCGTCGCCGCTATTACAAAAAAGAGGATCGTTATAACCGTTTTCCTCAACACAAGAATATCTCCGTTACTATGTAAAAAATGATACGTGTCAAACGTGTTGTTATAGAACTAGACATTAAATATAAAGAATCCACACAGTAGATGAATTTTAGTAGAACAGATATACTACCTGTTCATGTACTTATGACAGGTAAGGATCCTTGTTTTACTATTTATAGTATCTTTAAATCGATCAATTTAAGTATTACTTTATAAAAATTCTTTTAAAGATTTTGTCGCTTTATTGAATAATAACGGATGAAGAGAGTGCATGAGAAGATTTGATTCCATGAACAGATAGACATCCCCGCACAAAACAAGAGATATCATTTTAATCAATGGCAACTGGTGGGAATTTTTTTCCATACAGAAGTAATAATACTCAAATAAAATAGAGCTAACAACAAAAAGTAAGGAATCCAACTTTTGCGTTATGTGGAACTATATATAGATAATGCTCAAGCATATCAATTTCACGTTCTGATCGTTCAAAATCTCTTCTAAAGCCATTAGAAACTTTTTCATTGATTTAGTTGTCACATTCATTTATAAAGTATGCCACAATTTACTGGATGTTTATCTTTTCGGTACAAAAAGAAATTTATGTGTTTATATGATTTTTACCTTAAAATAGTCGTTACATTCTAAAAATTTTTTTGCAACAAACATTTTTCCCGAATTAATAATATTATGGATCGAAATAACTTAAAAAAAAGGCTCTTCTTCGCAGCTATTTTTGCTGTTTTTTTTGTAAGTACGACTTTATTTGCGGCCAGTGTATTTGAAGAAAAGGTCGTAGTACACGCGAACAGGACATGGGAAGCAACTGAAATTGTTACTGAGGAGGATTTTGTTCTGTCCTGGAGTGTAAGTAATGAAGACCTCTGGACATTTAATAAGGATATATTTCCTGAAGGACATAGTGCAAACGGAATAGAAGGAATACCCGCCTTATTTGGTTACGTTTATCCGAAAGAGAACATTGGAAAGCTCATAGGACGTATTGGCGATTATGGGGAGAAGTTCCCTATGGGGACCTCTGGTGAAATCATTATCAAAGGTGGTGAAGGTGGTGAATACCTCTATATGACCATGAATGACGAAACCTCACAAATTTACGGAAAAGGATTCAGAGATAACGAAGGTCAAATTATTGTTACTATTATTCAGAAACCATTAGACGTTGAAATCGAATAGCAAAACGACAAGAATCCCAAACAGGATTGAATGAGAAACCTCAATATAACCAATCCGCGGAACGTTTAGTTTTGTATTCATTCGTGAGATACCGAGAAATGACTGTATTGCAATGGGAAGATAAGAGATTATTAAAAACGGCTTTTGGAACATTATTAGCAGAAAAAATGTAGATGTAATTAATGCTAAATGGAAGAATATGTAACCTTTGCTATATTTCATCCTTTCATACAGGTCTGCAAACTGGGCACGGGCAGCAACAACACTTAGACGCAGTTTAACATAAAGGACACCTCTGGCAAAATAGGCAAAGCTAATAATCCACATTAACAAAGCAGTCTTTTCAATCTCACCTGTTGCAACATAGTAAGCAATTGGAGCCGACAAACATAACCCTGCAATTCCTATCAGCTCAGCTGTAACTGTTCGTTGTTTCCTTTTTCTTATCTGTAGAATATTTATCCATTGTAAGCAAATAAAGATAAAACCAAAAGCAGGTAGCCACGTTAGATCATATAATAGAAAAATGGGAATGATGAACAATAATCCAACTGTGATGAAAATAATAAGGAAGTAATAAAACTTATTTTTAATTAACCTATCATTATGTTTTGATGCACGAAACAGCTCTTCAATAGATTTGCGGCTTATGTAAAGAAAGAATATTCCAAATAGCAAAAGAATCATCTTCAGATCAAAACAAGATGCAACCGCGGCTGAGACAAAAAATGGTATGAAAAGAACACCCCATGCCCCATGTTCTTTAGGTAAAACAGAACTTATCTTCATAATACTGCCTGATTAGGCTATATACGCGGAAAGCTTAAAAGACTTTAATAATCACCCTGAATTACAAGTGGGAAACGTAAAGAAACATTTCAAACAACTACACGAGTCTCTTTAATTTGCAATACATTCACTATCTCACTAACTATTACATCTACTTCTACCATTCTACCTATATCCTCTTTTCCAGAAGCAAGACGCCCCGTAATAGGGCCAAGGAAGATATATCCTAAATTTGTGAGTTTTTTAATGTTTTCCTGGACAATTGGATTTTTATACATCCGGCCTTCCATCGCTGGTACAATAATCTTTGTAGCTAAAGAAGCCATGACAGTACATGTCAACGCATCATTAGAAATACCTGAAGCAATTTTCCCAATAGTATTGGCAGATGCCGGTGCGATTACAATGATGTCATCATTGTTAGAGATGGAAATATGCAATGGGTTATAAACACTGTTCTCCTCAAAAATATCTGTGATAACGTCGTTCTGTGATAACGACTTAAAAGAGAGAGGTGTTATAAACTTTTGAGCAGAAGCTGTCATTATAACAACAACTTCTATACCACGTTTTCTAAGATCAGTAACGAGCTGTAATGATTTGTATGCGGCAACGCTTCCTGTAACACCCAGTATGACTTTTCTCTTCATGCTTTCTATTTATGCTCACTAAGGAGTCATTCACAAATAACTGTTATATTTTGCATTTATCTTTATGCTCTCTTTACCTAATCTCCATCCAGCATATCCTCTGCTCAGCTAAGACGATACTTCCCGTTTAGTTCATGCAGTTTTAACAAATATAACTTAAATCTAGCCAAAAATATTTGAAATTTTTGGGGTTTAAAGGTTCAAGATTTTCTTTTGTTTTCGTATATTTAACCTTTGAACCGTGAACCATGGACTTGAAAAAAACTTTATTTTCAGTTGATTATGAAATGTGAGAAATAAATTCGCACAATTACGGTGTAAGAATCTAAACACAAAATATAACAGTTATTTATGAACAACTACTAACTTTTATTGATAATCTCTTTTATTTGAAAAACAGTATTCTCTAGTTCGTCATTAACTATACAGTGTTGATAATTAACTTTCATCTCTATCTCTTTTGAAGCTAAACTAATTCGTTCCGCTATCTCTTCAGTGGTATTTTTATTACGAAATGATAACCTCTCTTTCAGGGTTTCCATATTAGGAGGCAATATAAAAAAAGATATACAATCATTAAACCTTTTCATTATTTGCAATGCACCCTTAACTTCAATTACAAGCAGCACATTCATTCCTTTTCTAAGGGCATCGTTCAGAGGTTCTATGGGTGTGCCATAAAAGCAGTTATGATATTCCGCATATTCAACAAGTTTTTCATGATCAATCAAATCACGAAATTCATCTTTAGTAACAAAGAAGTAATCAATCCCTTGCTTTTCGTCAGACCGTGGCGATCTAGTTGTCGCAGAAACAGATTGCACAAATTGAGGATCTTTTGTTAACTGATCAGAAATTGTAGTTTTTCCAATTCCAGAAGGACCAGAAATAATAATTAGCTTCCCATTTTTTTTTTCGCTCATGGAAGAATACAGGTGTAAAGATAGGTAGAAAACGGATGTCAAGACTTTTATGCCAAGTCTCTGCGCAGAAACAATGCAATAAATAATCTGCGCAATTCTATTCTACATTCAAAACCAACTCCTTTATTTTCTCTATCTCAGTTTTAACGTCAAAAATATTATTTAACATGTTTTCATTGTTTGTTTTAGAACCCATGGTGTTGGATTCCCTAAACATTTCCTGAACAATAAATTCAAGTTTCTTACCTATGTTGCCACCTTTATCCATTGTTTCATTCAAATGCTCCACATGACTAGTTAATAAACTCACCTCTTCGGTAATATCACACCTATCCGCATATAAAGCAATCTCTTTACAAAGGTCATCTTTTGTTATCTCAATATCACTCTTTTTAAGTAATGTACTGACCCTTTCCTGCAACCTTTCGGCATAAACTGCTAACATTTCAGGCGCGCTCTTCTCAATCTCTTTTACTAACAATTTAATATGATTCCCTCTATTTATAATCTCAGACATTATATCTTTTCCGGAACGTAACCTCATCTGCTGCATATCCTCCATAGCAGATGAAATTAAATCAAAGAGAGGTTTTTCCAGCAGTTTTGTGTCTATTTCATCAATCTTTGTCTTTTCAATTACACCGGGAAGGTTCATTAACGCATCTAAAGAAAAATCTTGATCACATCCAAGTTCATCTTTAACCTTTTGAAACATATTATAATAAGCCTGTAAGGCGTCATAGCTCACATTACAAACCGGTTCAGCATTAGCAGATTGATAATTGATCGTAAGTGTTACTGTGCCGCGTGATATTGTTTGCTTAATTTTCTTTTCTATCTCTTGCTCAAATTCTGCCAGAAATTCCGGAAGCTTTGTCTTAATCTTGAGAAAACGATTATTTACAGACTTTACCTCAACATTAATTGATTTTTCACCATCATCATGTCCGGCAGAGCCAAACCCTGTCATACTGCTTATCATTAGTGGCCTAAAAAAATTATGAATATTAATATAAACTATTTATGCCTTGAACCAAGAACAAAAGAAACGTTAGCCTCAGAATTATTCATGAGATTCATCTTTCGCATCCTTTTCATCAACACCCTGCATACCAACGGAAGAATCTACTTCAGACATTCCCATTGAAGCTTCTTCGCTCTTTGCACTCTCTTCATTTCCGTGCTCATGATCAGGTGCACCAATTGAAACATCAGTAGCAGGTAAGCCCAAATGTAATTTACTATCAACACTAACTTTAGAAAGGAAAATCACAGTAACAAAGAAGGCAGCTCCAAATAAAAAAGTAACACTACCTAAGAAAGAACCTGTCTTTGTACCCATCATAGACTGATCAGACAAACCGCCAATGGCAGCCAACCCACCACCCCTACCAGACTGAATCAGAATATTCCCTATTAAAACAATAGATATGATTATTAATGATACCTTTAACACAGTACCCCATCTTAATAGAAAAAACGTTGTTAATAATCCGAAGATTACAAATATCGCTATTATCCATTTCGCAATGCTCTCTGATCTATTCATAAAACTTTTTTCTCCTAACGCACCATCACTCTTTTAAAAAATTTTAATATCTATTGTTAATATTTACTGTTAATGGTTTATATTACATCCATTGTGGTTATTTAGATAGAATTTGCGATTTCTATCATTTCAAGAAATGAATCGGATTTCAAACTTGCACCACCAACCAACGCACCATCAATATCGTTCTGCATGAGTAAATCTCTTATATTATCCGGCTTTACACTACCACCATACTGAATTATTATATCTGACGCAATATTGGCATCATACTTTTTGCTTAAAAAATCGCGTATGAATGCATGCACCTCATTTGCCTGTTCTGGAGATGCGGTCTTACCGGTCCCTATTGCCCAAACCGGTTCATATGCTATTGTCAATTTCTTTGCATCGGCAGTATTTGTATCCTTAAGGCCATTTTGCAACTGTCCCTCTATAACATCATTTGTCTTTCCATTTTCCCTCTCATCTAGAGTCTCGCCAACACAAAAAATAGGGGAAATATCATCAACAAAACATTTCTTTAATTTCTTGTTAATAAACTCATCTGTTTCACCAAACACATGTCTTCTCTCAGAATGACCAAGTATCGTATGTGTACACCCCACATCTTTAATCATTAATCCAGAGATCTCACCGGTAAAGGCACCGTTATCCTCGAAATGGATATTTTGCGCCCCCAAAATTACATTACTACCGGTTATTACTTTAAAAATATCTGACAAAAAAACAGCTGGAGGACATATGCCGATATGAGTATTAACCATATTTCCAGCAAATGACTTTATCTCGCCTGCCAACTTAACTGCATCCTTCAGGCTCAAATTCATCTTCCAGTTACCAACAATAAAAGGCTTTTTCATAAATTATGATCCCCCGTTCTCCGGAAATGAACCTAGAATCTTTATTTCCAGACAGTTTTTTGATACTTCATTAATAGCTTTTTTTACATTTACATCTTCAATATGACCTTGGAAATCCAAATAAAACCCATAATCCCAAACCTTTTTCCTGGTAGGTAAGGGCTCTATGTTGGTTAAATTTATATTAAAATCCTTAAACGGACGTAAAATGTCGTAAAGCGCTCCAACCTTGTTTCTAGCATAACACATGGCAACCGTTTTATCATTTTTACTTGGTGAAGGGTAGTTATGACCAAGAACAAAAAAACGGGTTATATTATTCGGATTATTCTCTATATTATTAAAAATGATCTCCAACCCATATAAATCCGCCACATCTGCGTGTGCTATAGCCGCACAATTTTCCTGTTCTTTTGCCACACTAGCCGCTTCTGCGGTACTGGGCATATCTACCAATTCCACGTCTTTAAGATTTCTACCTAGCCAATCCCTGCATTGGGCAAACGCTTGTGGTTTGGAAAATATACGTTTGATTTCCGTTTTTGAACTCCTTGCCATCAAATTGTGATGAACAGGAAAAACAATTTCGCCACAAACTTTGACATTAGACTCTACAAACATATTTAATGTCTCTCTAATACCACCTTCCATTGAGTTTTCCACAGGAGTTATTCCATAGTCAGCCCTGCAGCTGCTAACCTCTTTAAACACATCATCTATTCCTCGAGCTGCAACATATTTTACCGTTGATCCAAATCTCTGTCGTGCCGCAAAATAGCTATACGTGCCAACAGGGCCAAGAAATGATATCTTTAGATCATCTTCACCATGTTCAAATTTGCGCGAGCAAGCAACAATTTCACGGTATATATCGGACAACAGTTCGTTACTTAAAGGGCCTTTATTTTGGTCGATAATTTTCTGGAAGACAAGATTTTCTCTGTCAGGGTCATAGATCTCCTTGTTAAGCTTTTTCTTTTCCTCTCCAATCTCTTTTACAACCTTCGCCCGTTCATTTAATAGATTAGTTATCTCAGCATCAACACTATCTATTTTTATTCGTAAATCATCAATACTCATGTATAGAGTTACCCGACTATCTGACTAAAAGCCAAACAAAACAAAAGGCTAAAAACAATCTTTTAAATGTTTACTTTGTTACCAGTGGAATACACTTTTACTTTCAAACCCGCAAAATAGGATGTTTTTCCTTATAATTAAAGGCAACGCAGAAAAGAGAACAAGACCCTGCGATATTAAATAAATCCTCAGAAATCCACTCAACAAACAGTGAAAAAACAACATGCAAGTCCTTTAACACCTATAATTTAACAAAGGACGCTATCCATGTCAACAAAATAAAATTATTGACACAAGTTTAACAAAGAACCGTGTGCGGTCTATTCAATCAGAATAAGTCCAAAATATTTAACATACTCATTTTTATGATTGAGAAATTTCACACTAAATCCATTATTTCGAATCGTTTTAAAGACGTCAATCCCACAAGCTTCCATTGCTGGCCTGGCTTTTAAAGGTAAACGACACGGTTCATCAATATTGCAGTCATTGCAAAAAGGACAAGGCCCAGCACCAAGGGCAAAAGCTTTGTAGAAACCCATTAAACTACACCTGTTTTCGATCTTGACAAGCATATCATTAAAATTTTTGCTGGGTGGTTCCCCTTCAACAAGAATCGCAGCACTGTAGCAACTTAAAATCTGTTTAGTTTCATCATAGCCAGGAGAAAAAGGAGGGCATGTCTTACTCTTTCCATGTTTAGAACATCCAAATTTACATTTCCATTGAACCCAAGGTTCAACCACTATAGAGTTTATGTTGATGGACTTAGTAAATTTTGCGCCCATTTCCAGTGCAATTTTACAGATAGAATCATATTGTTTCATTGTTATACTATACTACAAATCCAACTCCCATCTAACTTATTTTTTTCGTGATTATACTCAGGTTGAAATATGATTGTCTAAAATCCATGAGAATGTTATGATTTTATAAAGATTTAGTACAAACATCATTTGGGGGTCTTTTTTAGAAGTGAAGTTGCAGTCTAACAAAATATCAGTAAAAATATCGGTAATCCTACTATGTATTGCCATTAAGCTAAGTGGATGCGCTGTTAATGTTAAAAACCAGGAACCCGAAACCGTCCAACATCAAGAGCCTAAAGAACTAGAAAAGGGATCAAAGGGTTTTAATCATAAGGTCCATATTGATATGGGTTCAACATGTAAAAGTTGCCATTCAAAAGTATCCACCAGCATTGACGCTGGTATGCCAAATGAAACGCTTTGCAGTCTATGTCATATAACAGTATATGATGACCAACCAGTTGAAAAGATTTATACCCGAAAAACTTGGCATAGTAAAAACAGCAAAACAATTGCCAAGTTCAGCAAAGTAAAGATGTCACACCAAAAACATATAAACGCGGGTATCACCTGTAATCAATGCCACGGGGAGGTCGAAAAGAGTACAAACCCCATTTCAATACATAAGCTTGAGAAAAAGACCTGTTTTTTGTGCCATCAGGAGTGGAAGGCTGCGGATAAATGTAGTACCTGTCATAGTGAACCTATAGTGTCATCCCATCCTCAACAGTGGGGTTCACCAAAAAATAACCATTGTTACGAGTGCCATATACCTATCTCTGGTAACGAAATTTGCAATAGTTGTCATATCGATGCAAGTTGTATCATAAATAGGGCCCCTACAAGACCATACGATCTACCGCACAAGAGACCGTTAATGTGTAGGGCCTGTCATTCCAGTGGGGAGCCAGGCTTAGCCCATGCGGACAATGGGGTAGATTGTAGATTTTGCCATAAGCTACCTGACTAACAAATATGGAGAAACGACAAAAAGAAGCAGTTTTGCTAATTAAGGAGGGGGTAACAAAAGAAAGAAATGTATAATAAAAAAGTAGAGCCGGAGGTGGTAAAAGGAGAATAGCGTGGATGCAGCGCTATTAGGGCATTTAAGCCCATAAAAAACCACCTTCGGCTCTCAACACATATTTTTTATCGCTTTCCTATTAAAATTATATCACACTTTAATCTTTTTTCAATTTCCAATACTGATTTATACTCAAAGTGATTAAAAATTCAACATTTAGTGATTCAGATTTTAGGTGGATTGGTATGCTATGATTGAATGGTTCACTAGTGTTGCCGTTCTTCTACATCAAGTAAATCATGAAAAGGGCATTCCCATTCATTTATACAATCATCCCAATAATAGTAGCCTCAAATACCAACTTATTATTTACTATACCCTGAGTATCAAAAACAGCCCTCCTGCTTCTGATTTCCACATTTTTGGCTATAATTATTAACTTGTCACCAGGTACAACAGTTCCTCTAAATTTAACATTGTCAATCCCGGCAAAACCCAGAAATCTATCGTCATCTCTGGATCGCTTATAGTAGTATGTGCATAACTGAGCGGCCGCTTCTACCATTAACACTCCGGGAAGTAAAGGTCTCCCAGGAATATGGCCTCGTACCCAAAACTCATCGTCTTTAACATCCTTAACCCCTATTATTATTCCGTTCTCAGGATCAAACTTTACAATACCACTTAATTGTTGCATCTCAAACCGGTGTTGATTAATTTCTTCAATTCCACTAATACCAACCTCAAATTTATCAATATCTACCTCATTTAAATCAAGAAATATTTTCTGTGCCATTATCTAACCTAATTTATTTATATCCAAAAAGCTAAAATTTTTATACTAAATTACGATATAGAATACTATATATACATTTTTACGAGTAAGTCAGAGTTAATATCTATTTAATTTATAAGATTTGTCATTATGAGTCAAGGGGAAACTCCTATCCAGGACTTACATAACAATTTTATATATAAATATTTACAACAAAGGTTCTGTTAACAACTGTTTAAATTTAATATCACTGAACATAGGGTTAGATGGTTTGCGCCGTTTGAAGAACTTAACATATGATTATCCCATAATGCGGTGAAACCGCAACCAGAATACAGGAGACAGAATTCAGAACAAAGCATAGATTTGTGCTTGTTTTACAATAGAATCATTAATTGTAAATTTGTTTTCACCTTCTGAATCATGTTTTCTATTATTCTGACTTCCGACTCCTGAATTCTGTATTCCATAAAAACTATAAAATTTTTTTAAAAAAGTTTAAAGTAAAAAAATGGGGTTTGCGTTGATATTTATGAAAAACATGAATCGCAAAACTACGCTATATATCAAGATATCAATAGTATCACTACTATTGGTAATAGTTTATTACAATACGTTTATATGGATGGCAGAAAGGTGGGCACGTTCAAGCTCTTATTATTCTCACGGCTATTTTATTCCATTAATTTCCGGATATTTAATATGGAAAGTAAGACAATCTTTTTATGATAATACTTTCAATTTTTCATTAATTGGACTTATTTTGCTTGTTACAGGTGCCCTATTACAAATAGTAAGTGCATTTATGCGAATACATTTTACCTCAGGCCTCTCTTTTGTGGTCATTTTGACCGGTATTACATTCTTTATATTTGGTAACAAATTAGGAATAAAACTACTTTTCCCGTTACTGTTTCTTCTCTCGATGGTACCTATGCCCCTTTCTGCAGTAGCGGATCTTACTCTAAATCTAAAACTATTTGCAGCAAAATGTACGATGTCTATCATTGACTTATTAGGTATCCCGGCGGTTCAAGATGGTAGTAGGATAAATTTTTCTAATAGTTCTGTTTTAGTTGCCGATGCTTGTAGCGGTCTAAAATCGTTAATTGCATTAATTTCATTTGGTGCTTTATTTTCGTATATGTCCGACCTTTCTAATTATATGAAATCCATTTTATTTATCTCCTCCATGCCAGTCGCAATAATTGCAAACATAACAAGAATATTAATTGTTAGCCTTGCAGCAAACAGATGGGGTAGTGAATTTGCAGATTCAATTCATGGAATAACAGGAATTCTTGTCTTTGTAATAGCCTTTATATTACTTTTCAGCATATCATCAGTTCTAAGCGAAATAGAAAGCTTATTTGTTAACCGCAAGGAACAGATCGTGTAGCAATGTTAAAATTGTTATACGCCATGAAACAAGAAATTGGACGTAAAATGGAGAAGTTATTTTTGCTCGCATCCTTAATTTGGAAAACAAAAATGTACCATAAGCAAGGCTCTTTTTTATGGCTAAAAGATATTCAATCGTAATAAGTGTTCTTCTTTTGCTTTCTGTTATCACAATATGGTTATCATCAAAAGAACCTTCACAAAAGAACGCGCTGTACGCAAAAGAGTTGCCAATGCAAGTTGATGGATGGACCGGTTCTGATTTTGACGTAGATGAAAAGACTTTACAGATACTTGAAACAGACGATGTGTTAATGAGAGAGTATAAAAAAGACGATATTCCCCCTGTAGAGCTTTGTGTAGTATTTGCGAGTAACAACAGAAAAGTATCCCACCCGCCCGAAGTATGTTATAGCGGCGGAGGATGGTCAGTTGAAGAGAACCAGTCTATCTCCTTTTCAGAGAAAAGTGATGAATATCCTGATTTTAAAGCAAATAAGCTGATTATTGAAAAAGGTGTAAAAAAACAGTTAGTTTTATACTGGTACAAATGTAATAAAAGATATGCTACTAATTATTACCAACAGCAGATCAATATTGCAAAAAGCCAATTAATTACAGGAAACAGTACTAGCGGTCTCATAAGGACATCAACCATTATTGAAAATAATGACGTTACAGAGGCAATGATGAGATTGCAGAAATTTAGTCTTACCATGCTGCCATATTTAACTAAACATTTACCATAAAACAATTGGTAATAGAATCCGGGAGAACGATATGAAGAAAAGACAGCCACTGAACATTATACTTTTTATTGTCTTGTTTACTTATGTTGGATGTTCCTCAACCGAAAAGAAACAGATAGACAAAATAGTAGTTAATGAAATGCAGACACAAAGAGATGTGGAAAACAGACTGGAAGTGATAAACGGCAAATATATACTTGCCCCTCCTGATGTAATTGAAATAACCATTGACGACAACCCTGAATTACAGACCACTGCAACCATTAGGCCTGACGGAAATATTTTCTTCCCACTTTTAGGTGATGTCTATGCTGACGGGCTGACACCTTTACAGTTACGCGGAAAGATCCATGAGATGCTTGGTAAATACTTGCGTGACATTCCCGAAGAGGCTGTCTCTATATCTGTAATAGGATTTAACAGTAAAAGGGTATATGTGCATAGCTTTGGTTCGGGAATACAGGAAATCCCTTTTACAGGGAACTTAACTGTGCTTGATGCAATTGGTCGTTCTGGTTTACTATCTCGATTATCTAACCAAAGAAAAATAAGGATCGTTAGAGGTGAACGTGATCCGGAAAAGAATCCAAAGAAGTTGATTTTAAACTTAAACGAAATCACTAAACATGGACACGCAGAAAAGAACATTATCCTAAAACCAAACGATATCGTATACATCCCGGCAAAATTCTCAACAAGGATTGGTTTTGCTGTACAAAGTCTCCTATTCCCAATGCAACCTATTGAGAGTGTCGGGCGTACTGCTGCGGGTGCACAGTATGGTTTTGGGATAAACCAGGGTGAACGTGGAGGTGGTTCATCTAGATAACACTTTATTGTGGTCACAGAATTCAGAAATCAGGAGGTAGAATAAAAACATTAGCAAATTTATTATCATCTTACCATGTTAATTGGCCTTTAAATTTGTACGAACTTTTTAAACCCGGTTTCTCTTGTTCTGTTTTGTGTTCCACAAAATTAAAAGCCATTATTAATAAAGAAGTTTTATAAAGTAACATTAATTATCTTTGTTTGATTCTTAAATATTATGCATGAAGAGACAAAACCATTTGATATAAACATATATATCCAGCCATTATTAAAAAGAAAGTTATTGGTAATAATACCAACAATAATACTTAGTGTTGGTGCTTTCTTCTATGCAAAAAGCTTGCCCAATATTTATGAGTCAAAGTGCGTTCTACTTGTTAAGAGTTCATCAATAATTGAGAATCTTTTAGCTCAACGTAATAACACCCGTATGGACGCTAGAAGCATATTGCAGGCTGTAAGAGAAAAGATGCTAAGCTGGTCATCTGTAACTAAAATAATAAAAGAGATGGATTTGGACAAGATTGAAGGAGGGTCATCAAACGAAGAAGTCTCATTAGAAAAAGCATATCGCCGAATAGTAGAAAAGGTTGATCTGAGGACAAAAGGAAACGATTATATTAGTGTTTCACATCAAGGTGAGAATCCAGTAATTAATTTCAAAATTGTAGATGGTCTGGTATCAAACTTTATGGAAACTAGCAAAAACACTTCAAGAACTGAGGCAGACACAACATTGGCATTTATGGAGAGCGATTTAGCAAGGCTTAGGAAGAATCTTACAGAGTCAGAAAGTGAATTCAGGCAGTTTGAAGATGAACATTTAGAGCAATTACCAGGCAATGAAAACAGTATTTTACCGAAGTTTTATAAAGCTAAGACAGAACTTGGAGATATAAATAATCAGATATTAGCTGTAAAAGAGAAACTTAACTATATTACTGAGCAAAAAAACAGGGAAACAAAAACCGTCACAGGAGAGATAGTAAATATTCCCAATCCCAAAGTAGACGAATTAAGGAAAAAGATAACAGACCTGGAAATAGAAATAACAATGCTTAGGGCAAAATATTTTGACAAACACCCATCAATTAAAAAGAGGCAGGATGAGCTTATTCGTCTAAACAAGATGTTGAGTAATGAATCTGTAAAAGTTGTAAGTGAGGAGAGAATAATAAATAACCCACGTTTCGAAAGCCTAATGGAAAATGAATTTGCCCTTATGCTAGAACTGAGATCTCTGGAAACTCAGCAAAACAAAATCACAAAAGATATAGAAAAATTCAAACCATCTTTGGAAAATATTCCGGCACTCAAACAGAAACTTTTTGAGCTTGCAAGCAAATTTGAAGTAAACAAAAGGTTGTATGAAGAGCGACTTCTCCAAAAATCTAAAGCAGAACTTGTTCAAAAACTTACAAGCGAATCAAGAAACGACCCTTTCCAGGTAGTTGAACCGGCAAGAATTTCATACGAACCAATTAAAAACCAAAAGATAGCGATCCTGGGACTTGGGGTAATTTTGGGCATAGGTTTGGGCGGTGGAATGGCATTTGGATTGGACAAAATAGATCAAAGTTTTAAATCACTTGAAGAACTCCAGAAGTTCCTTGAAATACCGGTAATTGGTTCAGTTCCTACAATTACATTAACAAAACAGAAAAGTGCAAAAGTAATAAAATCAACAATTTAGCAAATAAGTTAAAACAGATAGATACTATATCAAATAAAAACACCTGAAAATGTATAAAGATTTCTTTGGTTTAAATGAAAACCCCTTTAACCTTACTCCAGACCCTGATTTCCTGTTTCTAAGTAAGGAGCATAAGAAAGCCATGGCTTATTTAACTTATGGGTTAGAGTCAAAGAAAGGAATTGTTCAACTTACAGGCGAAATAGGAAGCGGCAAGACCACTATTTTACGAAGCATTCTTCTAAAAAATAAAAACAAAATAAAGTATGCATACATATTAAACCCAAAAGCAACTTTTGAACAACTCTTTAGAATGATCCTAAATCAATTTTCTGTAATAGAATTGGATAGTAACGAAGCGATGGATGTTCTTTTCTCCAAATTCGAAAAGTTTCTTCACGAACAGCTTAAATTGCAATTTCCGGTCGTTATTGTTATTGATGAAGCGCAGAACATTGAACTTCCTGTGCTAGAAGAGATTAGGATGCTTTCGAATTTTGAAACGGAGAAGGAGAAGCTTGTTCAAATCGTTTTTGTCGGTCAGCCGGAATTGCGAGATATATTCTCTTTACAAAAATTCAAACAATTAAAACAAAGAATTTCAGTTGCATGCCATTTAACTGCCTTGAGTAGGCTTGACATAAGTGAATATATATGTCACAGATTAAAAGTCGCAGGTTCGGACAATACTGAAATTTTCACACAGGAAGCTTATGATGAGCTCTATGCATATTCCAACGGAATTCCACGTTTAATTAATGTAGCTTGTGATTCTGCAATGTTGGCAGGCTACGTTGAAGAAAAGAAAATCTTGGATAAAGATATTGTTAGAGATGTAATAGAAGGGTTAAATGAAGCATAAGATTATAATTTTAATAATATCATAAAGCGGCGACAAAGCAACCAATTTGGAAATACAGAATAAAGGATATATTGTCTCTATTTAACATTTTGTTTATCAGAAAACAGTATGTTCGTTCCTACTCTAGCTTCTTACAGTGCTGTCTTTTGTCTCATGTATTCTCTATATTTTAAAAGCAGCAAAATCTTTAAAGAAAAGAAGTTTTTATAAACTTATACTATACTACCCCAAAAAAAAATGTCAAATATAGAAAAAGCCATACAAAAGTTTAAAAAAACATCAGAAAAGAAAGAGAAGCAAGTCGCTACAAATGAAAAATTGAAAATAATCGACATAGATGAAGATGGCACTAACAATGATGAGTTTTCATCTTCCCATCAATCAGTAAAACGAGATATAGAATATACTAAACGTGATGAGCTTATTACTTCGGCACTAAACAAGAAAAAAGATCATTCTGATTCTGTTTATTCATTAGACAGTAATGAAAACAAAGAACATCAGGTCGACGATAATTCCATAAAGTTTGTTACATCAAATAAAAATGACGAAGAGAAAACACTAATTATAGCAGAAGAAGAAGCAGAAGCCTCAACCAAGGTTATCAACTTTAATGTTCACGAAAACATTATAGCTTACTATGAATCTATTGGCAAATTGACATGGGAAGGACCTGTCATGGTCTATTTCAGACGGCTGAACATGGCATTAAGTAATGCAAGAAAGAAAGATAACTGCAAAGTAATTGCCATTACAAGCCCTAACCAGGGTGATGGGAAAAGCTTGATTACTTTAAATATGGCTATAACATTATGCAATAATAAATCATCAAAGGTTATCATATTAGATTGTGATTTCAGAAAATCATCTATCAATAAAACGCTGGGATTTGAACCTGATAAAGGTTTAGCTGACTATCTTAATGATAACGCAAGTTTTAAAGAGTCGTCTTTTTATGGAATAGTACCGAGATTAACAATTATGCCTGTAGGTAATCGGCCAAAAAATAGTTATGAATTGCTTGCATCAGAAAAAGCAAAAGAGCTTATACGTTTCTTAAAGAAGAAATATGATTTTGTATTAATAGATACACCTCCAGTTCTGGCATTCCCAGACGCACACATAGTTTCAGCTTTATCCGATGGCGTAATCTTTGTCCTTAATGCAAAAAAGACTAAAAAGAATAGCATTAAACAAGCTGTTGCTGCATTAACGGATTGTAAATTGCTTGGGTGTATAATGAACAGAAGTGAAGCAATAGAGAAGCACAACAAATATGGCTATGGGTATAACTACAATTACAATGCATAGGGTACTGATACTGTTACAATCTTATACTCTTTAGATACTATTACTTTCTGATTCACCCACGACAATACCATACTCCTCCATTTTTCTGTAGATAGTGGATCTGCTGATACCTAACTTTTCCGCGGCCTTTGACAAATTTCCCTGGGTGCAATTAAGTGCCTGTCGTATAAAAACTTCTTCAACCTCTGATAACGGAATTACCTCACCCCTTTTTAATAACATCTCAATCTTTGACATCCCGTCTTCAAGAGATTCTAACATCCGAAGATCATTATCTCCAAGCTCCCTAAAATTAAAGTGTTCTGGAAGCATGGGGCCATTATTTGCTAATAAGATAGCCCGTCTAATACTGTTCTGAAGCTGTCGGATATTACCAGGCCAATTATAATTTGTCAATTTATCTAAGGTTCTCGGATCCAGTTTGGTTATATTTTTTCCCATTAATTGGGAAAACTTTTTAATAAAACAATCAACCAGAACAGGAACATCCTCTATCCTTTCAGAAAGCGGGGGTAAAGATATATCAAATACCGCAATGCGATAATAAAGGTCTTCACGAAACCGGTTCCCATGTACTTCACCTAGCAAATCTTTATTACAAGCGGCAATAATGCGCACATCTGTTTTTATTAGTTTATTACCGCCAACCCTTTCAAAGGTTTGATTCTCCATAACACGTAAAAGTTTTGCCTGCATGGCTAAAGGCATTTCACTTATTTCATCAAGAAAAATGGTACCGTTATTTGCATATTCAAATTTACCTTTATGATCTGTACTCGCCCCTGTAAAAGCCCCCTTTTCGTGCCCAAAAAGCATACTTTCAAGTAAATGTTCTGGTAACGCTGCACAATTTATGGCGCAAAATGGAAATTTGCCCCTAAACCCTCTATAATGAATAGCCCTTGCAACCAACTCTTTTCCTGTACCAGTCTTACCATAGATCACAACGGGCACATCGCAATCAAGAACAGTTAGAATGCTTTTTTTTATGTCACTAATAGCTTTACTATTTCCCAAGATTTCCCAAAACTGAGGTTCTTCTCTGAGGCCACCATTTATATCTATGTGTTCCATATGTTCCATGGGCTAAAAATCTTTTCCGGTTTAGGTAGTAAGTAAAATAACTTGCACAAATTTGTCAATATTTCCCTGATAGCAGTTAAAATAAAATCATTTCACACGAAGATACATTCCCCAGGCATCCCCATCATCATAAGATTCTTTGCTAAAACTTTTCTTCTCTTCTCCTTTTGCGACAGACCAGGCAAACCAGGAAATCCCTTCCTTAACTGCTTTTATATTAAAACCTATCTCGCCTTTATCATCACTTACATCATTTAACTGCTCAATAATAACAAACTGGCGCAATTTAGCCCTCAGTCTTTTAGATATTTTAACTGAAACATTGGGATCACCATTAACAAGCTTTAATACACAAGAGACAGTGTCACCTAATTCCATGTTTAACACTTCAATACCACCATAAACCCTATCAAAAACTGTATTTTCACATTCAAATGTAAAGGATTTACCATTTGGTGGAGTTGGTGTATTTGTTGGTTGTGGCGTAATAGTGCTATCTGGTGTTGGCTCCGGACCAACGATCCCATCACACGAATCGACAACAACCAGCTTATAACTGTTCCCAGAACTTTCACCCAGTGGGAAAGAAGTCACTTCTATAAAATAAGTGCCAGGAGAAAGCTCTACGGGCCCTATTGATTCGGATTGTGGCCCTGTATTCTCCGATGAACCCATAGTATTTGCATTGGAATCAAACAAGTTCAAATCTAAATCATCAGCGCTACTACTGGAATCCAAAAACAGACTAAGATATTTTTTACTATTAATATTAACCCTAAAGACATCTCTAGAATCACGTTCAATGAAATTGCCACGCCCCACCTCACCATTAACAGTTGCTATTGTTGCAATATTCTGAGCCTGAGAAAAAGAATCATTTGATTCATCTTCCGCTACATCAGCCCCTATAAAGAGAGGATCATTAATAATTATATCAATCGATTCAACAGACTGCCCTGCACCAACAGTAATCATGCTTGCACATTCGCCAATATCTCTATCGGTTTCATTGCCATTATAAAATTCAGGAACCCCTGGAAATGCAGCTGGTGTTGCCAATGGGCCAACGCCTGACGCATCAGAAAAAGATGGGTTTATTTGCTCAACAGACAAAAAGTAATCACCAGGTTCTAAACCACTTATTTCGTAAAACCCCAAAAACTGAGGATCGTTTATCCCACCGTCAGACTGATTATCAGGATCAAGATGTAAAAAACCCGAGACACTGGAATATGCTTTTTCTCTTGGATCAGATACATTTCGAGCAATTATGTTCCCCCCCTGAAACGGGCTTATACCATCAGGCAAAAACACCCTACCGGAAATAGCCGCAGTACTACTTGCAAAGGAAGGCGCAGGATACAAAGTCGAAACAGTAGCGATATCATCAACTTTAAGAGTTATGCCCATACCTTCAATGGCAAGAGGAAACATTAATGGTACATCCGTAGGATCAAAAGCAAATAATTGTTCAGCATTAACTTGTGTATGGTTCAACCCGATATAATGTCCGAATTCATGAACAAATGTCCCTTTGAAATCTATTTCAGGCATGTCCGAAGGTGATGATATACCATCAAAGAATCGTCCGTTCAGTACAGCCCACCCATTTTCTACATGGCTTCTAGTACCGTCTTCATCTAAAGCAATATTAAAAGGGGCAGCAAACCCTATTGTAACCCTATTTGCAGAGAATCCAAATACAGCATCAGTAACACTCCC
The DNA here is from genome assembly GCA_021777055.1 of Candidatus Anammoxibacter sp. Lineage (GTDB taxonomy): Bacteria > Planctomycetota > Brocadiia > Brocadiales > Anammoxibacteraceae > Anammoxibacter_A. Next base: position 54,821 of record JAIQZO010000044.1, read on the forward strand.
ATCATCATCAAAAATGATAGGACTTGTGTCTGAATCTAAATCATTAAGAAACTCAAAAATATTATCACCTGTTATATCTTGTGGAAGCACACCATTTTGTTCAAACGCAACAGAAGAAGATTCAACATTTTCCCATACTTTAAAAAGTTCTCCGGTCACATTAATTGCTTCACTGTGTGAAAATAACCCCAAAGGGCCCTGATCAGGTGTAAATGGTATAACCGGTAATTGCCAGATAACCCTATCTCCTAATTTATTAACTATTAATGGCCCCCCAGCTTCACAATTAATAAATGCAAACATCGATGATACAGAAAAAGCCAGAAACAATATTACCTTAATCTTCATTTATTATCCCCATTCTTTTTGGACTTATTTAAAGAATCTGCAATAATATTCCTAAGTATTTTATAATCAATTAATGTTGCCCCATTTTCTGAATGACGTAAGCTGCGAACATTTGCATTTTTAAGAAATTCCTTATAATTAAAAACCTCAACATGCTTTGGTTTTCCTGTTAAGAGATCGGGTATAATCGCCAACCTTCCCTGCGCCCCACCCACCGGGCTAGTCAGCCCATATCGACTTTTAGGATAAAGAAATAATAGCAGCTTTTCATTCTTTTTATATTTTGTTAAATGTGCTATTTCACTCCCATGTCCAAATTGCATAAATTTAAAATTGTGCCCACCATCGCCTTTGATAACATCAAACGTCTCAATTTCTATAAATGTAACCTTTACGTTTTCATATTCCGGGTGAAATCCAGGTTTAACATTAACACATTTGCCGGCAATTATATCTCCGGCAATTTGTGTCATCTTTTCCAGATTTACATTGAGCAATCGCCCTTCTGCTTTCTGGTGGCTAATAAAAACGGTAAAAATTAATAAGAATAAGGCCAAAAATAACAGCTTTTTCATGAAAACCTCCTTAACTGAATGTATGATTATCCTGTAAAATCATAAGAATACTATGTAAGTAAAACAACGTGCCAAGCAAATGTAATTATTACTTCTTAATACTCTACTTATTTACATGCCAAATATCCATTAACAACTGTGTTTATCATATTTAAAGTATAAGACAACCCGATTGAATGGTAACAAATTTGGTATCTTCTGTCAATTTCCAAGATCTTAGTAATTCCATCATATTATAGAAGCTACAAAGAAGTTAGAATTCCTCTTATTTAGAGGATATTTAATGACATGGATATTGTAAATTAAGTCATTCGTTACTTATATAATCGGCGGGAACTGTCAATTAATTATCAGAAAATTAATGACACTAATATGAGTGCTGAATCTTTTTATCCTCAAAGGTAATACTTCCAAATAAGAAGATAGCGTATCTCCACTTATGTTGATTATACTTTCTCTGCGTTCTTTATTTACAGTGGGAAATCAATTAATTATTAACAAAAGAGTCTGAAATTTCGTGCAGAGTATTTTGGGGAGAGGACTTATTAATTAAAAACCTCATGTTCTATAATCCCATTTAGAAAGAAGGGTGATGGCATAACATGCGGTGTGTGTAATGCCATTTGAACTTATACTTATCATCCTTGGCAAAATATAGGTTCAAGAGCAAATCAATGTAACCCCAAGAGTTATTTAAACAAGCATTACACATTACTGATCCATAGTCATTAAGAATATCGAGTGTGGCCCAAGAATAAATGGGTAGATATCCACATTGATTTCCATAAAAGATCGGTATTTTATTATAAGTTCAAAGAAAATAAGAGAAAAGGAGACTTTAAGGCTGTGGTTACTACTATCATTACCTCAAAAATAGTCTCATACCAATTAAAGTAGCTGGTAGTAATAGAAAAACCATTGTCATGGATCCAAGAATTGAGGAAATCAAGTATTAACAAAGAATTAAATAAAGGTTTAAATTCTTTTGCTCAAGCATCAAAAACTAAAGCTAGAAGTTTTTGTAGTATACGTTATTCTAAGATTGTAACGTTTTTGGTAATGGGTAAGCTTGATTTTACTCAAATGAATAAACCCTACTTACCAACGCACCCCCCTAAAAAAGCTTTATTATCATACCCGGAAAACATCTGTTTTACCTCATTCATAAAACACAAAAGGATTAACAATTTATCACAGGAAATAGGAGTGGTCCTCTGGAAACAACCGATAGCAGAACCAACAAAATGTTAGCAACGGACAACATTTTCAAGGTTGCACATCAACTTTCCACATTTATAATGGTAAGTCCTGTAGGTGGAGCTGGGGCAGTCTTATCAGTTTCAATAACCGTGTCAGTTCCACCAATAACATAGTCAGGTCCAATATAGGTAGTGCTTATAACAATATCATCTATTGCATACCATTGTTCTGGTTCACCTGATTGAAGTGCATAAGGGTTATTGTTGTTCCCACCAATTTGAACGTAATTCCATTGCTTTCGTGGACTCACTTGCGCTCCCTCATCACCCCAAGCTAAACCAGTAATATTGGCAATCAACTTTCCATCAAACCAAAACTTATGTTCACCGTCAGCAACGCCAACAACAGTGTTAAGCTTTAGATAGAATTCCAAGCAATGCCATTGCCCATCTCCAATCATACCGGCATCCCAAAAATCCATACTGGTGCCCTCCGTATCTTTAAAGTATGTGTTATCTGAACTTGAATGACTGGGGGTTGCAGATGCAGGATAATAAGTGTTCTCAAAACGATATGAAGAAAAATATGCTATGGGATAAGTACCACTTCCCCACTTTGCTAAATCAGGAATAAAAAGAGGGCCATGACTACCGTCTTGAAAAAATGTAAAAGGATTACCGCCATTAAAATGGGATATATGTAAGAATTTCTGAATTGGAGAAGTGCTTGTTGCCCATTGCCATCCTGGTTGAAATTTGATAAAAAGCCTAACATATAGTTCAGGGAAACCAACAGAATCAAGTTCAATATTTAGCAATCCATCACTTGCCCAGCCACAATTATCACAAAGCTCACTCCAATAAGTTAAGGCCTTTCCAGATGCGCCCCTATAGTTAGTAGAATCTATCTCCATTGTACTGTTTTTTGAATTATTATAAGCACTTGCCTGCATTCTCCATCCAGCATAACCATCCGGTGCAGTTGTACATCCAATACCGCATTCCTCTGACATTTGACCTGAACTTGGTTGCACAGGTCCCCAATCGTCATGATTATCAAAATTATCTTCAAAAAGTATTGCTCCCCAGGAACATTGGGAAAATAGAATTGATAGACAAAAGAGAGACAGCAACATCGCCAATTTAACTTGTTTATTGTTCAACATAATGTTTCCCTTTGTAACAAATTATTAAAATTATATTATTCTCGCTAAAACCTATTTTTACAAAATTGTTGTTAAGTCATCGTGCATCTACATAGCTGATCGGTGACTATTGCCGCAAAAAGGCGGTTGATACTAGTAACTCCTTAAGGGTTTGAACTTTTATTATTCATCAAAATCAGCGCAATAGAGTGATAGATTTTTTTTAAAAGTTCTGCTTTTTACTTTTAACCAGTTACTACTAACTACGCTTAAAAGAGTTGTTTAAATTAGTATCATATCTATCGTCAATTGGTTCGTTTACTTACTAATCTTTAATATATCTTCTTGCTTTAACTTCATCTAAAACAACTGTATTAACATAGTATCCCCTTACCTGAAAGCTATGCCCCTTAAAGTTCCTGTTGGATCTCCACTATATAACTATAAATAATAAAGCAAATAATATGCCGACATTTGCCATACTGCGATGTATTTGCTGTTGTAACGTGAATATTAGCTATATGTTGTGCTATGTTTGGTGTGAATACATGTTTCTGCTTTCTCCCCTATAATGTTATGAACCTTACATCTAAATGAATATTATGTTATATTTCTAACGTAAAGAATTTGCTTTTACCCTGAACTGTAGAAAAGCATAGTATGGTGTATTTCCAGATTGGATCAGATGAGATTTTTCTTTAAATCAGGCATGAAGGACAAATTCAACAAGAACAGTCTTTCAATAATCTGCAATTGATAACCGCAACTTTGATGCCAATTACTAAACTTCACATAACAGCATCATATGCCACAAGAATACAGACTTTAGGAGATTTACAGTTAGCAGAGAAAACTAGAAAATGTAGTGATTATGTGCACTTCCAAGAGTTGTGCGTCATAAACAGACACTATCCTAAAGATTAATGACACACCATCTTTCATTCACTTCGTCATAAATAATTGTCACAAATCCTGTTTAGAAAAAAAGCAGCTAAACAACATTTGGCGTGCGTACAAATTCTTTTACTAATGCCACACCACGCGCTAATAAATATACGGATGCTATTACTACACATTGGCCAAATAATATAGGGTTTAATAATCTATTTCTAGACCTAAGCACCATCAAAGTAGAACAAGTAAACATAAAAAATAAAAATGTAATGGCAATCTTAAAATTCAGAAAAGTCGTAAATACTACTAATGCAAAACAAATCAAGAAAAAAGCGGGTAATATTATGCTTGGAGCTTCATAATACCTATATCCACTTTTCCCCCAATGTTTAAAACTATCTTGCCCTCGCCACAATTCTCTGCAAAACAGATCTTTTAAACTACGTGATTCTCTAAGGTGTATAGAATAAACTCTTTTATCTAACATTATATCACCCATTACAGAAAGGCGTTCACATAAATCGTAGTCTTCACATGTTATGAGGTTTTCATCAAAACCATTTACCGCATCAAAAGCATCTTTTCTTAACAATATATTTGATGTCCCAATCCATTTAACTTTGATTGCTTTACTTGAAATATCAATACCCCTTCTTTTGTTCAAACGGAAAACTGACTTTTCAACCCACGAGGCATTATCAAAGTCTGGACAAACTTTGGTACCTACAGCAACCACGTTTGTATTGGAGAAATGTTCTTTAGTTAACCGTAACCATTTCTCATTAATAACACAATCTGCATCAATAAACGCAATAAAATTACCTTTTGCAATAGAAGCTCCAATATTTCTTGATGATCCGGCACTCATCTTTTTATTTTGAAAAACTTTACAACCGGCGTTTTTTGCAATTTTAACGGTATTATCTGTCGAATCGTTATCAACAACAATTATCTCATATGCATGATGATTACCAAATGCTTTCTCTATAGATTCTAAACATAACATTAAAAATTGCTCTTCATTTCTTGCTGGAATTACTACAGATATTTCAACTTCGCCATTCATTTTATTATTTAAGAAAGAGGTTGAATAACATTGCAAATTTCTGAACCAATATATAATTGTTTAATTGAAAAAAGGTACAAAATCGAGAATTCACATCTTATTATTTCCTACTATTTCTTCATTACAACAAGAACACGTGCTTAATTGGAATTTAACCCTTTTATTAGTCTCAGTTTGCCAGATTTCTCACGCTTAATTTCATCAACTTTGACGAACCTAATCTTAGCGTATGCTCCATAACCGTCCTTAATTTTCTCTTCTATAAAGTGTTCCGTATTAATCCCATATGAATTTCCCGGTACTACTCTAATTGTGAAATTTTCATAATCATCTTGGATAATTTGAAAAGCAGAAATACCCAACCCTTTTTTCTTTACCTCTTCAAATATATACATAAAAAACTCCCCATGAAACATCTTTCCTTCTCTATTGTAAACTAAATCATATGCCCTACCTACAATATCTTTAATTGTACTAAGGGACCGAGAACATTTACATTGTACGTTTGAGAAACTTGCGAAATCTCCCAATCTGTATCTAATTAGAGGCATAGCAAAATTATTTAATTCAGTTACTACAATTTCACCAATCTGGTTAGGTTCGCATGGTTTATTACCATCAACAATTTCGACGAGCATGTTTTCATCATTAATATGCATAGAACCTTCCTCACATTCATGTGCAATGGTCCCAATCTCGCCACATCCATATTCATTAAAAACTTTAGTTTCATATATCCTTTCCAATAACTTACGATGGGAACTCGTTAATACTTCAGAAGTTGTAATAACTGCTTTTAAAGGAAAACATAATCTATAATGTCCTGATTCAAGAAACTCCGCAAAGCGCGTCATCATAGACACATAACCATAAAGATATACCGGTTTGTAATAGTTCAGAATACGAATATACTCTACCATAGATTGTTCTGAAAACGAAAATGCAGAGAACCTCTTTCGGTTATTAGCAAAATCTACTAATTTGGATCTCAACTTTTCCTTTTTTGCAATAGGTACTCCCCAAAACCTACCTTGCTTATCACCAATCTTTATATTAGCCCAACTAAACCCACGATAGTTACCCGCAAATTCCTGAGCAATTGCTGATTTAGATTTTAGAATTGTAACTGCCTGTCCGGTAGAACCACCAGTAGTTTTCTTTACCAAAGCCCCTTTGTAATTTTCGCTTAAGAGTTTACTCTGGTGCTTTACTAATTCTGATTTAGTGATAAACGGATAAGATTGAAAATCATCCATAGTAATTGATGATTTAATCGGAATGTTTTGAAAAGTATCTCCGTAATATTTTACATTTTCTCGAGCGTAATTAATCAATCTTACTAACTTTTTCGTTTTCATCATCTGAAGAGTGTCATGTGACAACCATTGATTCTTTTCAAATACCTTCAGGTAATGACCAAACTGTTCTCCACGAACAAAAAGGATGGGAAATAAGATTAAATATTTGTTAAACAATTGATTTAAATTCATTGTGTTGGTTCACCGAAAAACGGATTTTTCACACTTTCAAAATTAGAGGGTAGATATAGATGCAATGTCTGAAACCATGAGGTATTCTTACGTTTTAGAGGTGATCTAGATTGTCATCTATAATTAATTCTTGAATTAATTATAGAAATAAATCACTATTTAATCCTATCAAACAACCAATTCACGATAGCCGTCTACATAGTTTTCTGCTGTGTGATATGGATCTATATTAGTTTCAGCCCAAACACGTGCATTCTTTTCAAATTTGTCGCGTAACTCTTTAGAATTAGCCAGTTCGTCGAGAACCATTGTTAAAGCATCAATATCATCGGGTGGGACAAGTCGACCTGTCTCATTATCAATTATTAGTTCCGGAATACCACCTACAGTTGTTGAGATTATACATTTTCCGATGCACATGGCTTCTAAAATTACTCGCGGCATTGTATCTGCAATAGTGGGTAAAACAAACACATCACATTGTCTTAACAATTCTACTATGTCTAAACGATGGTTATAAAGATGGACTTTGTCTGCTATCCCATGTTGTTGTATTAGTGATTTTATTTCTTCCGGGTAACCGTCAAGTGTCCAATTGCCTCCCACTAATAGAAGATCCGCGTCTGTTGTCATATTGGCAAAAGCATTTACCAATACATGGATACCTTTACGTTTTTCTAACTGTCCTAGAAACAAAAATCGTATGCGTCCACTTACTTTTGGAACTATGGGAGATTGTAGCCCTCCGCTCTCTTCAATTCTAGTTCTATTCACAAAATTACCGACTATTGAAACTTTATTCTTATTTGGGGAATTGAGTAGCTCTGCTGCTTGGGATTTACAAATAGCAAAATATTTGTTAATCCAGCGACATGAATAATTTCTTTTAGAGTATTCTCCACCTGCACGAGCTGCAATTGGAATCCCAAGAAGTTTAGCGGCAAAAGCTAATGAAGGCCCCCAAGAGACATAATTAAGATGAATAACCTGTATCTTGTGTTTTTTTAACCTTACCAACCATTTTAATGTGCTGAGCAAATAGTTAATAATACCCAGGCGTGAGTATTGCCTACTATGCCCCGGGATTACCGCAATACCTCTTTCATTTAATAACGGATAAAACTCTGCACCAATTTTACCGGTTAGATTTAAGTTAATCACCATGTCTTTACTGTAGAGTCCTAAATCTAAAATGTCGTTAGTAGAACCAATTTTCGTATTAAATTTATCTATTTCGATCAATATATTTAGACCCTGCTGTTCCATTTTCATATCCATTAACCCTATGAAGTTAATTTATTAACCAAGTTGCATGCAGATTTGCATTTGATATTTATTGCACAAAGAGTAACATTGTCACAAAACTATAAAGAAATTTATCTGGATAAAGTAATTTTCTTATTTAACACATTAAAAAGCATTTGACGATGCTCCTTGTTCACTACAAGAAAAAACGCCATAAGAATCCACAAAACTATAACACTTGAACAATATAGAAAAAATTGTTGATAATTTACCACTTTTATTGGAAAGAAAAAATATAATACCCCAAAAAGAGAAAAGAGAATAAAACTACCTATATAGCTTTTAAAAAAGTAGTCTATAAACTTTATATTAAGTACTTTGCAAGTATATATCGGTATAACGCAAACATTTGCAATTAAAAGTGGTAGTGCCGTCCCAACAGCAACTCCTTCAATCCCATATGGTTTTACTAGCACTATACTTAAAATTAAATTAAAAACTGCTTCTATTATTAACACATAAGCAAGAAATTTATGTTTGCTTATTCCTTTGAGTATTGCCTGTGCAATTAATTGCGAAAGCGAAAAAATATATCCAATCAATAAAATCCTCAAAACCCAAGTTGACCTAATACCAAACTCTTTCCCCATCCATAACGAAATGAAATCATCCCCAACAGTAAATAGCAAAAATACTATCAAAAGGCTTAAAACCAATGTATATTTAGTAATAAGAGGATAAAGTTTTTTGTTCTTTTCTCCATCACCAACTGCATCTTGCGAACTAATCACTGGTATAAATACCATTGAGATTGCCCAGATAATTTTCTCAACATATTCCAATATCATTGCCGGAATTGCATAGAATGAAACCTCACTTACTCTAATAAATTTTCCAATTACAATAGAGTCTGTATAAAAAAGAATTTTAAGCGCAATCGCAATAATAAAACTGTAAATACTATAATTATAAATCTCTTTAAACATTGATTTCCTGCAACTAGACCACTTAAAGCGAAGAAATCTGTATTTTCTATGAATAATTACATACTGAATAAAATACTTTAGTAGGTTAACTGACAGCTGAATAATAGCTAATGTTAGTAACTTATAACCATTACATAACATTATAACCAAAATGGAGTTCTTTAAGATTGTTACAGTAATGGATATTATATTAATCTGCAGAAACCCTTGAGCTGCACTTAATGTACCAAGGAAAACGGAAAATAGGAGGCTAAAGGCTAAATCTGATCCTACGACGAAGAACACTAAATATATGTAGGTTTTCGATAATGACTCAATTTTAAAGAAATCATTAATAAAAATACCAAATATGGCGGTGGTAAGGATAACTACAAAACTTATAATTAGAAAAAAGAAAATTGATGTACTAAAAACTTCATTAGCTTTTTGTTCGTTTTTCAGTGCTATATATTTTGAGATAAAGCAAACAATAGCCGTATTAACTCCAAAATCCAAAACAGTGAAATAGCCAGTTAGAGAATTTATTAGAATCCATATCCCATAATTTTCTTTACCTAAGTTATGTACAATAATCGGAGTAACAAAAAAGCTTATTAATATAAGAATAATAAAATTTGTCCAATTCGAGAATATATTTGTAATGATTTTATTTTTATTCATTTTTCTTACTGCCAACTTTAATCATATTCTGGAAAATTTACAAAGCGCAAAGATTTCTTTCATTTTCTATGGTATAAACAAATAGTTCTTTTAACACATTGTCCATTTTATAATGATCTCCGTACGCAAGAAGCTCTCTCATTGACATTTCAAATAGTGTCATTTCCAATAAAACAGGTAAAAGACTCCGATCCCATCCAATAGCCTTCATATATCTACTAAAACATGTGGCAACAATTTCACGTAGCCTTCCGTTTGAGAAGAAAACCCGTTTATACGAATCTCGTATTCCTACTTTTGGATCTTCATGTAAACATAAACAAAACCCAAGATTTATTAGAAACCATATTAAATCCTTAGGGAAAAACATAGAGGATTCTGAGAATTCCCAATCAATTATTCCATTTATACTCTCTTCTCTGTAATCAACTATAATATTCGTCTGCCAATAATCACCGTGAAAAAAGAAACTATTATTTTCTTTTTCAAGCATTTGTTTATGTTTAATTAACTTTTCCACATTTTTTCTATTACTTGACGAATTTAATTCGTTTTTAAAGATACCATGGATCTGTTCGTAATCATAAACAGAATCATTACGGACAGATTGACAGGAACTCTTTGTATTACCTATATCAACAAGTAAATCAACTGATTTACTAACTAGCTTTTCTGTTTTTTTATTCAACCCCTTGTTTTTAATAAGTTCAAATAGACTAGTTCCCTGTATACCTTCTTGTAAGAAGAATGGTTTTTCATTATATTCATCCAAATATAAAGGTGTCGGTATAATATTAGATAATATAGAATTGGCACTCAGTATCTTCAAACTTCTATATTCGTTTCGCACTTTATGCCCAAAAGTGGAGTTTCTTGAAGATTTAAAAATATAGTTTGGGAATGTAGAGTTATTTATGAAAATAAGGACAATATCATTACCAAAACTTTCAGTACACGACGATATAGGGATCACCTGCATCGTTTTTGGTTTTTCTGATTCTGTAAATTTCTCCCAATTTTCTATTAAAAATCTTTTAAGCATTATTTAACCAGCCTTGATATTTTCAGATTTAGTTTTAAGCAAACAACTAATAGCTATTATGTATCCTTCATAAATTACTTTAGATAGTCCCAAACTAATCATTGTGTTTTTAATAGCGCTTTTGATCTTCGATTTAACGGAAACGTTCGTTTTGAGCTTTAAGATATATCTTTCCACTGTTTTATGATGACCTCCACTTATTGGCACTATTGAATAGAAATAATCAGGGTCAATGCCATAAAGTTCAATCTTACCATTAGGTAGCGAATCCTTCACATTTATAACAGTATTAATCTCTTTTTGATTATCTGTATAAAAAAAATAAGCTAATACTTGTTCCTGCGGAAACTGTTTAATGAGATCAGCTAGATCATCTTTATCTATACAATTGGAGCCCATTAGGACTACTACAATTTTATATTTCATACTTTCTAATGTATCTATTATAACTTTGTGTGGATTAGGTATAACGCTTCTCACTAATTGGCCATCTTCAAAAAAAACTATTTCCAGCTCGTCCCAATCGACACCAAAGAAGAGAATTTTTATACGTTCCAATATATACTTTTGATGCGGAGGAATCTCTATATCTTTATAATCCATTTGAATCCCTTACATTTTGAAAATATGTGTGCATTACGCCATAATTCATAAGTATCGCTAATGGGCGAATAAATGTTACAGATTCATCATTAAAAGAAAGAACATCAGTAATTGCCATATCATAAAAATAGTCGGATTTTTCCAGGAACTCATCTTTTATAGAACCGTTAGAATATTTATACGCATAATCAAAGATAGCGCTTTTCCGAACATCATGAGCAGGCCATGTTGTGCTTGGAATTTCAACCACATGAAACATCTGTTTATAAGGAACTTCATTTTTCAACATCCATTTGGCATGATGCAGCAAACTTTCTTTTGCATACTGAAACATCTTATTGTGCTCATTCATACCATCTTTTATATCAAGGTACTTACCAATTGACTGAAGGAAAATCAGGTAAAACCATCGAGCCTCAATCTGTTGTTTTTGCAGTTTGTCTATATCATCAGAAGGGCTTATATATTTTTTAAGTATTTTTTCTGCTTTTAAAAGATATCTTCTGCTTTTAGATACTTCAAATGCGTCCAGTAATGTAGCAATTGCATTCGCCTGGCATCTTCCAGGGGAATGTGCATATTCTTGCAAAATTGACGACATGGTATGTTTCATTTTTCGAAGGATTCCTAAAATAGTCATATCTATTTTATCTCGATCAATTAACCAGTCTGCAAGTTCGATAATGGCATCTTTTGCCATAACATTACCTGTAAGGAAATAATATTTTAAAAGACCTGTGGTATAACAATTCTCAGGGGTTAAACCACCTCCATAAGACTTTAATCCAAGGGCATCTGCACTCTTTTTTGAAAACGACCTGTGTGTAGAGGTCTCTGCATGCATAAAGTGATCAGTATGCCAGAAGGCTCCTCCATTGAATGCCCGCCTATCTCTTTTTGTATGATAAATATCAATATCTATTACATGTCTTGCAAGATTATTCATTAATTCATACCACTTTAATTCCCCTGTACGAGCAAACTGGTAAATACAACCATGAATAATATCGTATTGATTATTATAATGAGAAACAAATGGTTTTAATTGACCTTTATATCCAACTTTCTCATGTTCTGCATAAATATCACCAAAATTCCGCCATCCATACTCGTCAATTATTTCTCTATTCTTATAAACAGAGTTTTCACCATTAATAACATTGTTTACTAATTTTTGGTAATTACTGTTTTTATCATCATTACTTGGTGCCATATATCCTAAAGCCATACACTTTGAATGCCAATCTGGTGTAGAACGTGCAACAAGAGGATTGAGAAATCCGTCAAGACCTGCACTATTATTAATACTATCATCTTGCCCAAAACTTATATAACACGTATGAGTTTTTTGTTCACCACCTTGCAGTTCGAACATATCATTATATTGTTTTGGAAATAGCCCTATTTTTAGTTTATTTTCTTTTGCTTCGATTGATTTAGGGGAATTTTGCCAGAAATTCACAACCATCGCCCCAATTGATATATTTTGTGAAGTTACAATAACAATAGGATTGGCCCTATTCCCCTCCTCTAGTATAGTGCTCACCGATTTAACTTTATAACCAGAAAAGCAGTTCATAACCTTTCCATCTTTATTGACATGATTAATGCTATTCCAATTATCCCCACCACTGGAATCCTGATAAATTTCTACCCCAGTCCCATTTAATTTCTTTATATTTTCATCAACTTTAGTCTTCCAGAATATAAGCGCTTCCTCTTCTGTATAAAGGCCAAAACACAAGGAAAGGTCATCAAAATATATGGAACCGTCATCTCCAAGATCCCATAATCCTCCAGGGTGTTTAGCTGCCCTAGGATTTTTTATAGTGAAATCAACCTTTACAACACTTTTCCCGGCATAAAATGACAATCGTGAAGAAAACGTAGCAAATTCTTTTCCGTCCCTTGATTCAAAAGAACCTTCTGCCAGTATAGTACTCCTTAAAAGACCTGATGTTTCAATATCAACTTTATTAATTACAGGTTTGAACTCATCCGAGGATGAACCCTTAAGAAGTGTTAAACAATTTTGTCGGTCAATCAATTCAGTTCCAGATATTCTTACGCTTTGAAAAGGAATAAAGGTTCTATTATCAAAAGCAAATTCAGCTTTACCAGTATTGACGCAAATCAACGAATCTGTTTTCTTAATATTTATTATATTTTCAATATTTCGTTGTCCTGTAAGTCCATCATAATTTAAATAATAGTTAACAACTGAATTTGCCTGACAAACAACATTAAAATCACAAAGTATCCATTTAAGACTTTGGTCAGGCCATTGAGCGAATATCTCTGTTTGTAAGGGTATCAGATTACTATTGCAATCAGAAATTGACAAATCTTTTTTGTCATATAAAACGTTTTTTGGGAAAGGTATACCAACCGTAACAGGTTCTCCAATTCGCTCAATACCTGCAGTTTCTTCAACTATAAGTTTTATGTTTTTTTTGTTATACATTTTGATTACTAATTCAGTTACTCTTAACCCGAAAATGCAAGTGCACGTTACTAATGGTCATAGAAATTAAACACCAAACAATCATGAATACTTTATATACATCTCCTCGTATTTCTCAAGCATCATTTTAAAAGAAAATAGAGCCTCAACTCTTTCTCGTCCTGCTTTTCCCAATTGGGTTGCTAATTCTCTATTATGATAAAGTAACAATATCTTCTCGGCCATGGCTTCAGCGTCATTACTATCGACCAAAAAACCTGTCACTTTATCTTTAAGTATTTCAGGGTTTCCACCTACATTTGTTACAATTCCGGGCAATCCGGCATTCATTGCTTCTAATAAGGTAACTGAAGTCCCTTCTGTAAGTGAACTCAATAGAAAAACGTCAGAGGATCTAAATATTTCTAACACATTATTTCTATATCCTAAGAGACAAACATGTTCTGATAAACCGTATTCGTTTATCTTCGCAAAAAGGTTAGCATATTCTGATCCGTCACCAATAATTATCAATTTGCATTTGGTAATAGATCTTGTAATTATTCGCATAACATCTATTAACATTATGTGGTTCTTTATGGGGTCTAGACGTGCCGCGGTAACAAGGATAAAATCTTCTTTTCCAACATTCATCTGTTTATGGATATGAGCATTCGGAGTTTTAATTGCTTTCAGCTTCATTCCATTATAGACAACATTTATCTTGTCTCTTGCAAAATTATCATAATCAACCATTGCATCCTTTGTAGACATTGACACCGCAATTATTTCTGAAGAAAACCGCGAAAGAATAGGGTTAAAAATGAACCTTTTGAGACTTCTCTTCTCTGGATAAAACCGCCCGTGCTCAGTGAATATGACACTAGGTTTCCTTGAGAAATTCCTTGCAAGAGAACTATAAAAAAAAGGGGTATATTGATGCGCGTGAACGATGTCAATTTCTTTATCATGGTACAGCTTTCTTAAACAGCAGATTAACTTTACATCTATGCCAGGCCTTCTCCCCAGTGATACCACAGTGACACCTTTAGATAATAAATCCTCTCCTAGTTTGCCGATTTTATCAAGACAGCAGATCATAACGTTAAACTGTTGATTATTGGTCTCTTCAGCGAGATCAACAACAAGCTTTTCAGCCCCACCGACGTCTAGTGAATGGATAACATGTAGGACATTTCTCTTTTTCATGCTAATTGTTCTACTTCTTTCGTTTGCACAGATACATTTATATGTTTTGCGCTATTAGAACAGATATTGTTATAACAGCCAATAAAAGCAGCCAACCAATATAACGCCTCCACATAAAGAATACTTATAAAGACCCCAGAGATGATAAGCACCAAGAAACTTGCTTCTAAAGCTATTGACGTATAATAAAGTTCATGGGATCCCGCCCTAATAAGATCTTTTTTTATCCTTCTGGAGAACTTAAAAACAGAAAACAAGAAAACCATAAATATGGCAAATCCATGATACCCATATTCAGCTAAAACCTGAAAATACATGGAATGGACAGCCCTTGTCTGTGTAGAAGAGAGTGATTCAAGAGGTAAATATAAAGGACTCAGTGCTTGATATCCAAATGCACCAGCCCCAAAAGGATGATCACGCACCATGTCAAAAGTAGTAAGCCAGAAAAATGTCCGCTCCCTACCAGTGTAACCTTCTTCTGCTGGATTAATTACGGTTGCCATCCGTTCCCAAAACAACTGATCCGCCATATAGAAAAAGCCTGCAATACCAACGGCAAGCACAATTATAATTTTATACTTTTTAAAGGTTGCAAATGCTGGCGATAATAGAGAAAAACCGAAATAATAAAGAGATGCTACGACTAAACCAAGAAACGCCCCACGACTATTTATCAATACCAATGCATTAAAAACAAAAACCATTATTATCAGAGAACAACACTTTTGCCACTTTTTGCCAATAATCAGATAATTAATAAGGATTGGAATCGCCGTTGCCACTAGAGCAGCCGCAGAATTAGCGTCTTGCGTGTCAGAACCCGCCAAATTTTCCAAACGTGCCTGCCCAGTCCTACCCATTGAATGAGCCACCCAGGAAATGTAAAATTGCCCTAGCAAAAATGCGCCAATCAAATATTCAAATTGCTTCTTCGTAATAACAATTTTAGAAATCAGAAAGATAAATAATAAATACTTTACAAAAATAGTTAAAAATTTCTCATGAAGATATTTATCAACTGCAATAGGCCAAGTTGCAACCATTAAGATCCCAAAAATGAGCATCCATTTATATTGAGGAAATTCAAAAATTTTATTACCTCTGTACTTGTGGTAATAGATAACAAAACCGATAAAAGATACTATTCCAATTAGGAATTGATATCTGAGATCAGGCAGTCCACTGCTCCACCATCTATGCGTAGGATTCAGAAAGTATGTAAAAATATATACATACAAGCCATAAGCAGGATCTTTTTTAATAGCGAGAAAGAAGCCCGTGAAGTATATAGTTAAAAAAACTAGTGATGTGATAGAAATAACAATTCCTCCACTTTATCAAGAAACATCTTCAAATCTTTCGTAATACCATTCCATTTTTTTTACACGTCTATTAAATGAGAAATAATCCTCTATCCTTTTCCCACTACTATCTGCAAATTGTTTTCTTTTTTCTTCATTCTTTAGCAGTGATACTATTTGTTTCGCAAGATTTTTGCTATCACCTCTACATGAAAGATATCCTGTCTTTTCATGTATTACTAACTCTGGAACACCGCCCACTGACGTTGCAATAACAGGAACATGCATAGCCATTGCCTCCAGGACAGTATTTGGAAGGCCTTCTGTATGAGACGTTAGCAGAAAAGCATCAAATGAAGTATAGACGTCCTTTAAATCGTTTCTATGTCCTGTAAATTTTACAATATCATCTAAACCTAACTTAATAACTTCACTCCTTGCCCTAGCTAATTCATCACCAAATCCATCACCAACAATAACAAATATGACATGTTTTATTTGCTTTGATACTAATCTTGCTGTCTCATAAAATGTTGGTAAATCTTTATCATAGGTTATCCTCGCCACTGTGCCTACAATGTATCCATCTGATGGCACATTAAATTCTTGCTTAAGAGTTGGCACTCCATTGTCACTACGCCAATTCTGTTCATCAATGCCATTATGAAGTACTTCTATGTCTCTTGATGAAATACCATTATTTATTAATCTATTCCGTGTATCTTTAGAAACCGTGATAATAGGTTTACAATACCTTTTCATTAGAAATATTTGAATCTTTTCACGAAGAATATTCTTATAGTACGAAGCCTTACTTTTAAAATCATCTCTTTCATAGCAAGAATGAGAATGGCATGTATGCATAATAGTTATATGTTTATTAAACAGCTTTAATAGCCACCCATAAAGTAAAGTTTTATCATCGTGCGAGTGAAGTATGGATATATTGTGTTCTTTGATTAATTTGCAAATATTTAATAGGCACTTTAGATCTAAAAAAGATTTGTCGTAAACATCAACATAATTAATGCCTAACTTTGCTGCTTTTAAATGGATATCAAATTCATCATCATTAGGAGAACGAAGATATGTAACTAAAACATTCATACTGGCCTTATTATGTTTGGCCGCTGACAGTAAAATTGTTTTATCTGGCCCTCCTCCACCTTTATAAGTGCCTCGAAAATCCATTATTTGAATTTGTTTCATTTCTTTAACTTATATTTGCGCTGATTCACAGGGACAACTACAATTTATCATTAACAAACTTTCTATTATTAGATTTTGTGTTACGTCTAGAAATCAAGTAAGAGTTTAACGTAAATTACGTTAATATATCTTCACCTAAGTAAACAAAAAGAGAACAGAAGAATCCGTTATTTTTATACTGAAATCTTTGCTACCTCTGCAATGGAATCCTGAATATCTATATCATTATCCTTTCTTCTCTTAAGTATCATCGGATTTCCAAATGCGACTGAATTATCTGGAATATTTTTATCTATTACTGAATTCGCACCTATCTTGCAATTGTTACCAATAGTTATTTCACCTAAGATCTTTGCTCCAGCTCCAATCATTACATTATCCCCAATTTTGGCAGCCACACCATAACCGCCTTTATCACCAATTGTTACTTCATGGTAAATAGTGCAATTCTCTCCAATCTCTACTGAGGGGTGGAAAATGATTCCGCCAAAATGATGAATGCAAAACCCTTTCCCAATTTTGCATTCAGCCGGAATAGAAATCCCTGTTGTTATTTCTATATACCTTTCACAAATAAAACGAAATGGTTGTGATGGTATTTTCTTGGTTTTTAACCATCTAAAAAGGCGGTATACAATAATAGATTGAAAGCCTTGAGCTAAAAGTCCTCTGATTAGTGTTCTAAAAGAAGATTGTTTCTCGCTAAGGCGTCTTAGATCTGATGAGATATTTTCAAACATGGTTTCTTATAAAAAGCTCATAGCTCATAGGTAATAGCTCATAGCTCATAGCTCATAGCTCATAGTTCTAGAGCAAAAGATATATTATTTATGTTTTAAATTGAATTTATTAGTCCAGAAAGCATCTTGCTGATTTCTTCAGCATTAGAATATAATTTATTGTATGAAACTTGTTTTAGCCAATTCTTCTTTTTAAATATCTTTATCATTGTTACGGTTTCATAAAGAGAACCTCTAGCTATATATAAAAAGTGCTTAAACTCTTTCTTTGAAAAACGTCCTTTTTCCTCCGAGATATTTAACGCAACAGAGGTACTTGATGCCTCCAATTGCTCAATCAATCTATAGTGTCTTCTTGGCGTATCCATTTCATCAATTATATTTACCACTTCTATCGAATAATCCAATGCCTTTTGATAAACCTGTAATTCTTCAAATGCAAAACTCATTTCGGATACCCTGTATTAGTGAATTGCTATCAGCTATCAGCTATCAGCTATCAGCTATTTCCTATCAACTATCAATAAATATTTCATACCAGATGGAAAAGATAAAAAGAGACCAAAGGTTAGTACCATAATTAGCTCTCCTTTCTTGATGCTTCTCCCACATTACTTTTATTTTCGGAACATTAAAGAATTCATTCATGTATTCTTTCTGAAAAAGGTAATTATCGGACATATCCTTAATATCCACTCGAAACCAATTATCTAGTGGTACATCAAAACCATGTTTCTTTCTAGTCATTAATTCAGTTGGTAAAATCTTTTCAAATGCTTTTTTGAGGATTATCTTTTTATTTTTACCCTTTAGCTTCAGTGTTGACGGTATTCTTGCCGCAAACTCTATAACTTCATGATCCAGCAGTGGAGAACGGACTTCAAGTGAATTTAACATACTCATACGATCTACTTTTACAAGTATATCCCCTGGCAGGAAAGACTTCAGATCGGTATATAATATTTTTGATACATGATCAGGCCCATTTGCTTTATTATAATATCTGCAAGTATGTTCATAGGGGCTATAGCCCTTTATATCTTTTTTTAATTTGTCAGAAAGTAATTCGGATCTCATGAGCTCAGAAAAGAAAGTATTTGTTATATAAAATCCTTCGCCGGGAGAGAGCACTGCGTTACTTGTTAGTGAATATACTTTCTTGCCAATACCATTTTGACAATTACCAAATACGGAATTTAGCATATTAAGAATAAATTGAGGCACAATGTTTCTTACGTTGTTTTCAAATTGATCAATAGAATATTTCCCATAACCTGCAAAACTTTCATCACCCCCATCACCACTAAGAGATACAGTAACTGTATCTCTTGCAACTTTAGACACGTAATATGTAGGTACCATAGATGAATCAGCAAATGGTTCATCAAAATGCCATACCAATTTATTTATAACATCTTTTACCTCTTCCTTTATATAGTATTCATGATGCTCAGTGTTATGATTCTTAGAAAACTCTTTTGCATAAATTGCTTCATTATGTTTCGTGTCATCAAACCCAATTGTACATGTCTTAACAGGTTCAGACATTAATTTTGTCATCAACACAACCATAGCGCTCGAATCTATACCTCCGCTCAAAAATGCACCTAACGGCACGTCAGAGATCAACCTGCTTTTTACACTCTCTGAAATCAAAAAAAGAAGCTGTTCTGATATACTGTCTTCAGTTTCCCTTAAAGGTTCTGAGAAATCAATATCCCAGAATTCTTTGTTAAATATTTCCCCCCCCTCATAGACGAGAAAATGTCCCGGTTCAAGCTTATAAATATTTTTATAGATAGTTTTAGGATGTGGGATGTATAGATATGTTAAATAGTCAATAATGGAAGTTGGTTCAATATCTCTTTTGATTCCAGGAATCTGTAAAATCGATTTGATTTCAGAAGCAAAGGCAATATTTTCTCCATCATAGTAATAATAAAGTGGCTTTTTCCCTATTCTATCTCGGCACAGAAACAACTCTTTCTTTAGTTTGTTCCATATTGCAAACGCGAACATACCTTTTATTCTATGTAAGCAATCTGTACCATATTCTATATATGCATTCAACAATACTTCTGTGTCAGTCTTTGTCTTAAAAATATAGCCTAGCTTTTGAAGTTCTGTTTTTAATGCAGGAAAGTTATATATTTCGCCGTTAAAGGAGATCACAAAATTCTTGTCATCTGACTCCATAGGTTGATGTCCATTTTTAGACAGATCTACAATGCTCAACCTTGTATGAGTTAGTCCTATTGATTCATCGTAATATATTCCGTTATCATCCGGTCCCCTATGTTTGATAACAACATTCATAGAGGTTAATATTTCTTTGGGTGATCTTTCTATCAGTTTATATGAAGCACCTGAGATTCCACACATAATAAATCCAGTTAATAAAGAAAATTAGAGACAAAAAGTTAAGCTACTTGGAATTTTTTTTTGTCGCAAATAGTTAGATAATTCCGCTAACCATTTCATAAACCTTCCTGAAAATACAAACAAAAACCTTTAACCGTAAACTTGTAGTTGTTTTTCCATTAATTCTTTGATAAGTAGAGGAGTGGTTAAAACAACTTTTTTTAACAAGCGAGTAATATGCGGGAATACTTGATGTTCAATAGGGCTACATTTAGATGAGTAATGGGAAAATGTGCTATACGTATCTCGCGCACAATCTCCATCAGCTACGACAATAGACTTGTTTGAAAAGATAGCACCTTGAGGAATTACGGTCACCTTAAGCCATTAACATTAATAGGGAATACAGCATGCAGAATAAAGTATTGACTTGTCTTCTAAGTTTTTTTTATTGCATAATTGCAGTATTTATTTCATGCAGGTCCCAAAATAGAGTTAGCAATACCGTCTATTCTTACCAAACAAAAACATTTAATGTAAAATCGCCACCGCCCTTGCAATAAAATAGACAAAATAAACAACCGTTGACTTTAAAATATAGTCATATTTAGAAACTTTATATGAAAGACAGGTGGAAATCAAGAATGGCGGCATTATTAATAATATTACGAACGACAGAGCTGCAATGCCAAAATTAAAAAGAAACAAGGCAATAAAAGAAATAATAGGAATTGATAAGTAATATAATGGCAACACAATACTCGGCAGCTCTTTTAATCTTAATCCATGTTCCTTAAGACCTGTTATATTACTTTTACCTCTCCACCTTTCCTTCTTAAAAAACTCTAATAACGTCTTTGCCTCACCTGAATGAATTGATTTAATCCTTTTGTCGGAGACTATCTTATACTTTGCTCCTATACGGTAACATAAATCCACATCCTCACAAGTCTCCAGATTTTCATTAAACCCATCCAAACTCCAGAAAACATCCTTTTTTACAAAAAGATTCATGGACTCAAGCCATTCAACTAGTTGTACTTCTCTCCTTTTTCCTTTATTAATGTACCATGCCTTCTGTACCCAACTGGAATCATAAGGGATTTCCGGTGTAGAACCAAAAGCGACAACATCTTGGCTATCAAAATAAATAGAGGCGGCCTTCAACCAATCTCCATCGACAACACAATCTGCGTCCACAAATGCTAAATATTCTCCTTGTGCTTTTTGCGCTCCATAATTTCTCAGGCAACTGATTGTTTTATCTGGTACTTGAAAGACATTTGTTGTATATTTTTTTGCTAATTCTACTGTATTGTCCACCGAACCATTATCAATACAAATGATTTCGTATTGTTCTCTTGTGTAACTATTTTTCAATACTGCCATCAGACAAGACTCAATACAATCTTCTTCATTTTTCATTGGTATAATGATGCTGACTTTCATTATAGTATTACACTGTAAAAACTTGTTTTTTTATAAAGAAAATTTTACCGTGCCGTGCATTGTTAAATTATTTGAGACGGCATAGTTACTGGATGCTTGATAATTTATTGCACTGCCTTAAAATGTTATATCTTAAATTGAGTTTGCCTATTTTTCATATTAGATCTTGAAAAAACTAGAAATCTAACTGATTACCAGTATCCAGTATCTAGAATCCTGTATCCGGCATCTTGTGTTTTGGTTGCGGCTTCGCCGCATTATGCAATTGTATCTCTAACTTCGCTTCTTTTTAGTGGGAAATATACAATACCGACCATTAACAAAATAGAAGATTATCCTTTGCAAGATCAATATTAATTATTATGTTCGTTTAAATGTTTGCCACATTACAGGTTGTTTGTTGCACAAACCTTTGTATATTCCATATAATGCCGCTGCATTTACAAGACAAAAGTAGAATGGTTGTGATATTATCGGAATTTTTATTCTCTCATTAAGAAAAATCCCACAAAAAGCGGCCAAATAAAATAGTAGTTGAAGAAAAACACTATATCCATATATAGTTTTATCTAACAGCAAATATAATGCTACACTAACAGCAAAAAACAGTATTAAAAAAATTGGAGTCAACCAGCGAAGAAATTTGTGTGAGAAATAACAGAAAAACAAGCCCTTATTTTTTATTGACGGAACCCCTTCATTCTGCAAAAAGGATTGAACCGCGCCAGCAATAACCCGTGATTTACGTAGGAATTCAGTTTTACGTGAAATATTACTTTGCTCATATCCTATTGCGGCCCTATCATAAACTAACCTGGAACCATTTAAGGCTACATTCATTGAAACAACAAAGTCATCTAAAATAATATTAGATGACGGTTTTACAAACAATCTTCTTCTTATGGCATACATACCTCCATCGGCGCCAATTATTGAACCAAAAGATGATTCTTTCTCTTGAATCCAACGCTCATAACGATAATATGCAGATTCTGACTGCCCAAAATCAGTTGCGTCGTTCTGTATTATTACATCCGCACTTACAGCACCAACTGATGGATCAGAAAAATTTCGTACCAATTTCCGCATAGCATTTTTCTTGTACATTGTATTCGCATCTGAAAATATGATGATTTCCCCAGAAAGTTTTGGTACAGTCTTATTAATAACAGCCATCTTTCCGCTTCGTTCTGGGTATGCCATCAAAATCAAACGACCACTTTCGTATGCACTCACTAGTTGATTTGTTTTATCTGTAGAGCCATCAGATGCAATAATTATGGTAATTTTTTCATTTGGGTAATCCAAAGCAATACTATTTTTTATCTTTTCTTCAATCACTTCTTCCTCATTGTAAGCACAAATGAGCAAATTTATTTCTGGTAAAATGTCGTCCAGTTCTATTGGTTTTCTACAGAATCTAGATAGAATTAATAGAACCAGCGGATAACCAAAATATATATAAACAATCAAAAAAGATGTTAGCAAGAAAAGTACTTTTAGCAAAAAAAAGTTTATCCCGGCAAAACGACATACAATCGTAATATTAATGCAAGCTAATACAATAGCAGATAAATGAATAAAGAATCTTCCCCAATTGCGATCAGGCAATTTTAGTGCTTCTGAATTTCTTGCCGTTGTCCAGGTTGTCTGTACTCGTCCCATGAAACTTTTATACAAACCTATCACCAATGCTACATTCGCTGATACAAAAAAGTAAGGATAATAAATCATTGGCCAAACTTTAAAATAATCCGCAAATAGATAACCAACATAAGAACTCAACAAAAAAACTGATAATAATAAAAATCCGCATTGAAAAGTCTTCACATTTTGTGTAGTAGTACCTATAAACGAAAGTAGGCAAATTGCAACAAAAACAGGAATAAACCACCTAAGCAACTTGTGTGAAACTACCTGTAAACTGAATAATCCCGTTCTAAAAGGATTCATTGCGGCTTTCATCCTGATTAGGCCAGTAAAGCTGCGATTTACAATCCTAACCTTTCGCTGAAACTCTTTTGCAAAGCTACCTGCCGGGCTTTCCCAACAGATGGCTTCTGGCTCAAATACACCTCGAAAACCTTTTAAGATTATTTGCAACGGATTTACAAAATCATTTATATCCGTTATTAAGAGCTTTTCATAAAGCTCTTTTCGAATAGCATAGATTGCACCATCACCACCAACAACAGAATGTACTCGGCTCTCCATCTTTTTTAGAAAAATTTCATACTTCCAGTAATTGTTTTCGCTTCTTGATGCGTTAGAACTATCAATGTCACCATATTTTGCATGGCCCACAACATATCCAATTCTTTTATTAAAGAAATTCCTTACAAGTTTGCGAATAGCATCTTTCTGATACATTGCATTTGCATCAGAAAAAACTATTATCTCTCCTTTTGCTTGTGGCACAGCTAAATTTAATCCAGCAGTCTTTCCCAACCGTTCTTCACTTCTAATTAAACTAACACCCCTATCCACAAAGCCCTTAACAACACTATCTGTATTATCAGTTGAAGCATCGGAAACGACAATAATCTCAAATTTTTCATCTGTGTAGTCAAGTGAAAGACTATTTTCCAGCTTCTCAGAAATACAATCACCCTCATTAAAAGCTGAGATTATTAACGTAACTGTTGGCTCTATATCAGACTTTTCATCTTTCCTAAATAATCCTTTAATAGATCCAATTATAAAAATTAAACAGGGATAACCAATAAATATATACAATATAATGCAAACAGATATAACAAAAGAAGCTAAGAAGAAATTTTCCATATTTTAATTCTCTAATAGTTCACCGCCGATTGCGCTGAGATCGCAGTGAAAACAAAAGATTATTATGCTTTTCTTTAAAAAACTATACTATGAATGATTACTATTTGCCTTCTGTTGATAAAAAAAGTTTATGTACTTATGCTCAAAGTGATCAGAAAGTTGACAATTCGTGATTCTGCTTTTGGTTAGATTTGTATGTTATGATTGTGTGTTTCCGCAGGTGTAGCTTTCGCTATTTGAGGTAAGCACAAAAACTAAAAGAAAAAGAAAAAGAAATAAATATTTCAGGGGATATCAACTTTCTAAGTTCCTCATAACTTACAAACTTATATATTTCCTAATTGAAGGGCCTAGATAATTAGCTAACGGGAGAGGAAGCATCTGCCACAGCTGCTCTACTTTCTCCCTTTTAGAAGGAGTCTCTGTTGTAATCTGTTTCGTTTTTTTACCATTAATGAATATATTATCCCAATAAAGAGGTTCCGGTTTTGAGCCCCATTGAAGCTTAAACTTATATGTACCTTCATCAGGAGTGGAACGTCCAAAATCAAACTTATCATACCCATTATCCGCAGAATATTTTAAAAATTCCCAATAAAGAAGCATATTAGGTGAAAGTTTGTTATGCTCCCTCAAGGTAGACGCCCAGGAGACACAGATATTTTTGTCTGTAGTTAAAACAATCCCTCCGCCAACGGGCTTATTATCATAATAAACTAATCCTAACTTGGCATTATGATCATAATGCCGCAAGATCATATGAAACCACTCTTTTGAGTGGACAGGTGAACCAAGATCTCTCATGTTATGGCAAAAGAGTTGATAAAAATCACCCAATTGATCTTTATGCCCCCAAATAAATTGCAAGCCATTCTTTTCTGCCTTACGTATCTGGCTCCGAAGTTTAGATTTAAAATTGTCCCAAAGATGACCGGATGATTCTCCTAGTTTTAATACCATACGCACCTTATGAGATTTGGTGATTCTCTGCAAACCTTCAGCTTGTGCTTCATCTGTTGGGGTATAATTACGCAATTCCATACCATTTGCTCTAAACCTTTTGGCTATAGATATTGCTTCAGATATAAGAGAACCGGTGATTTCTTTCGAATCGCTTAATACACTACCAAGATCGCAAAACGGTAAGGATACCAACTGACCAGTTAACAGTAATGGCTTTAGATAAACTAATGGCAAAACTCCTTTCAGAAGACCATCGTCTTCTGCCATTAAATATAACCCTTTATGTTTGTAAGCATCTTCCACTGCCCTTTTCCAGGCGAAAAGATGATATGGTGATGCATTTGGGTGGGAGAAAACATATTTATCCCATTTGGTTTGATCTCTATTGGTTGCTAATCTGATTATCATAAATATAAGTAATGTCAAATAAATCTACAACCACAAATGTATCAATCAATAAAGTTTTTTTTACCCGCAGAGTGAGTACAAACCCCATAGGAAAATCATTAGCTAGAATTTGCTAAACTCTTCAAGAATCCTGGAAACGATCCTGTCGCCTGCTTTTCCATCCCAAAACTTTGGGATGTTCGATGATTTCCCTTTACCGGCTAAAATTTGTCCTACAATTTCTAATATTTTTTCTGGATTTGTTCCAATTAAATAATTCGACCCTTCGGTTACAGTAACAGGTCTTTCCGTATTTTCTCTTAAAGTCACACAAGGGATATTTAAGACCGTTGTTTCTTCCTGTATTCCTCCAGAATCAGTGAGGACTAATTTGGAATCTTTTACTAAACTTAGAAAATCAAGATACCCCAGCGGAGTTGTTATCTTAATTTTGTCGTTCTTCTCTATATCGTCCAATAATTTAAATCTTTGAAGATTATTTTTTGTACGTGGATGCAAAGGAAAAACAAGAGATAACCCCTCCGAAATAGTTTTTAGGCACTCAATAATAGGTTTCAATGTTTCCGGTTTATCAACATTTGAAGGTCTGTGCAATGTAACCAGGCCATAAGCTTCCTTAACACCTAATTCATCTTTTTTGTTTATCTTTCCAGCTAATTTTAAATGTTGATATAGAGTATCAATCATTACATTACCAACAAAATGTATCTTTCCCGGGTTTATCCCTTCATTCTGCAGATTGTCAACGGCCTCTTGTTCAGTAACAAACAACATGTCGCTGAGAGAATCTGTTAGAATACGATTAACCTCTTCTGGCATAGTTCTGTCAAAAGACCGAAGTCCAGCTTCAACATGAATTATTAATGGGCGTATTATCTCACAACTGTCGGGGTAAATTATCTTTGAAGCAACTAAAGTACAGGCAATTGTTGAGTTCACATCACCCACAACCAATAAGAAATCAGGCATTTCCTTTAACAAAACAGATTCAAATCTCTTCATGATTTCAGCTGTTTGCTGTGCATGGGACATAGAACCAACCTCAAGGTTTACATCAGGTTTCGGGATGTTCAATTCATCAAAGAATTTTTGAGACATCTTTTCAT
Organism: Candidatus Anammoxibacter sp.; assembly: GCA_021777055.1. Classification (GTDB taxonomy): domain Bacteria; phylum Planctomycetota; class Brocadiia; order Brocadiales; family Anammoxibacteraceae; genus Anammoxibacter_A. The sequence goes on from JAIQZO010000044.1 coordinate 82,050, forward strand.
CATAATGTTGACCTGTATGCACAATAATATGTTCTATTTTATTTAAAGTGGAAGGATTGGACTCGTTGATCCCCCTAACCGCATTAGCAATAGAAGCTAATTTCATGAAATTTGGGCGAGCACCAGCAATTGATAATAATTTCATAACAACTATTCAGGTAAGGGAGAATTTAGATATACCCAATGGAGGTATAAATGAAGCATTTATTGATCCATCTTTCAGCAATCTTTACATGTTATTCAGTTGCTACTTCCATGGTGTAACCAAGACGACACCATTGGAGCCTCTAAATCATAACAACCGAAACTAACCAAAGCCTGAAACACTATATACCTCATTTGTACTTTCGTTGAATTTTGTACTTCCTTTGAATATAGAACCAAATTGAAAATCTTGAATTAATTGTTCAAACCGCCCCATAGTCTTTTTCAGGTTAACGTAATGCCTGAAATTTGACAAAAAACCTGCGCCATTTATCCTCGGTTGCTCAGGGTCAATCTCCCATGGATGGATGTAAAACATAAACGGCAATTTTTCCGCCTTATTAATCCTGCTTAACGCGCATTTAGTGAGACTATAAGGCAGAAGCCTAAAATATCCTCCACCAGATACCGGTAGTCTTAAACCAAAAATTTCACTGGTAGAGATGGGATACTCTATAATATCGCAATCAGGTACCATATACTTAAATCTTGGGGCATCTGAAACACCATACCGATCATGAAGAATGGGAAAAACACTTGAATCATACTTAAAACCAGCTTCTTTAATGATTCTAAAAGCCCAACTTGATCTTTTTGTTATGGAGTAACTAGGAGCTCTATATCCAACTACAGCTTTGCCTGTTATATCTTCTAATATATCTCTTGCTTTTATTGTATCTTTACGAAATGCATCCTCAGTTAAATTATAAATAAGCTTATGACTATAACTATGACAAGCAATCTCATGTCCGTTCGCGGCAATCTCCTTAACTAATTCCGGCGACTTCTCTGCTACCCAACCAAGGATAAAAAATGTAGCCTTAATATTACCAGCCCTATGGAGTGTCTCTAAAAGTTTCTTGGTATTATTAACCACCCTGTATTCATAATCTTTCCAATTATCAAATTTAACAACATTTGAAAACGCAGATACTTGAAAATAATCTTCAACATCAACAGTAAGGTAGTTTTTAATTGTATGCGGGGTCAACATTTAGTTGTTATATTGCTGCAACTTAGCACAGATATACAGAAAGTTTTCACTAATAACGTTATTAAACCTATCTCTACGCTATAATGGGGAAAGCCGCAACCAAAAAAAACAAATAATCGCAGAGAACACAGTGAGCACAAGAAAAATCGTTTTTATAGTAACCCTCTGATTAGCTAAAGCTATGCATCCTGTTCGAATTAATCATGTCGAACAAATTCTGTCAAAATCTAAAGTCTAAAAACTACAAACTATTTCTGGTTGATCCTAATAAACTGATTACCACAGAATGTACTGAAGAAAATATTTACAATCTCAAACAAACATTAACAGACTTTACCCACTACCCACTTCTGCTTTTATCGGCATTATTATAACTAAATCCTTTATTTTTTTATATTTCTTTCTCCCAATACCGTTTACCATAATTAACTCATCTAAACTTTTAAATCCACTGTTTTCAACCCTGTATTCAATAATCTTTTTTGCAATGCCATTTCCAATACCTGGCAATGTTGCAAGCTCTGATTCAGTTGCCGTATTTATGTCTATTTTTCCTTCACTACCATATGATATTACAGAAAACAATGCTAAAACCATCACAATAAATAATGTCTTTTTTAACATATTCCACTCCTTTCTGTTTATAAAGATAACATTCTGTGGTAACCATGAAATCAGTTTTGTTAACATAATGGTAACAACTCTTAACTCTTTAGCCTATCCACCCGCATAGTTAAACAATGTTTCTTTTCTTACTGGCAATAGCAACATTAAGCCCTAATCTACTTAACCTTTCCTTTAGTTTATTTTTTGCATCAGGCTCACCATGATTAAGAAGTATCTTTAACGGTTTTTCCCCAAACCTTTGCACCCAGCGAACCAGATCATCTTGATCAGCATGAGCGGAATATCCCTCAAGATTATATACTCCCGCATTTACGTTAACACGATCCCCATCTATAATTAAATGCTTATCTTTTATATTTACTTTATTGCGTAAATTGGAGATCTTCCAACCCAAAGTACCGGATGCTTGATATCCAATAAAAATAATATCATTCTTTTTGTCAGGCAAAAAATTTTTTAAATAATCAACAATTCTTCCACCCGTGCACATACCACTTCCAGCTATAACAATTGCGGGCCCACCACTTTTTAATAATCGCTCCAATGTTTTTTGGTGTTCTTCATGACCTTTTATACTTACTAAGCCGGGGAAAAGAAACGGATCGTCCCCTCTTGCAAGTCTCATTTTAGACTCCTTATCCCAAAACGAGTTAAGTTTTGAGTAAAATTCAGTAAACTTATCAGCTAATGGCGAATCAATCAACACCGAAAGCTTTTGAAGTCTTCCAGATTCAATAAGGTCGTTTAGTTCATACAGAAGTTCCTGTGTTCTTCCAATAGCAAAAGAAGGAATCAACACAATTCCATTGTCAGAAACACATTCCTTTAGCAGTTTTAGTAGCACACTACGTCTCTCTTTTCTACCGTCATGTTTTCTATTACCGTACGTTGATTCAAGAACAAGTAAATCAGCACCGCATGGTTTGTGTGGAGAGTTTAAGATTGGTGTGTACGGAGCTCCAAGGTCTCCAGAAAACAGTACGCGTTTCCTTTTACCATTTATCCCCCTCTTGAGGTCTCTTGATTTCAACATTTCAACACAAACAAACGCACTACCCAGAATATGCCCTGCAGGGTATAACTTGATACGAAATCTATCTGAGACGGTTATCCACTCTTTGTACTCACAAGCAATAATGCGTCGTTTTATCTCATCTATAACACGCCGAACAAGGCTCTTATTTCTTGTAAATCCTATCTTAATCGCATCGTCAAGTTGTTCAGGTAATAGATATGCAGTGGGAACTGATGTATAAATATGCCCTTTATACCCAGCTGCCAGCAAATATGGTATACGTCCTATATGGTCTATATGAACATGCGTTATGACAAGTGCTTTGAGATTCGATATATCAAAATCTATTTCCAGATCTTTTTGCCTTCTAGCCTCTTTCCCCTGAAAAATCCCACAGTCAATTAAAATGGATTCGTCATCATTAAAAAGCTGATGACACGATCCGGTCACTCCATCAATAGCGCCATGAAATTTTAAGGTTGTATGCATACTTAAATTTATTGGATTTACAGCAGAACATCAGATGAACAGCTACAACAGATAATACAAACTACATGCCAAAATAGCCCAGGAGCCAATTATATTTCAATGAAACAATGCTATTCCATTGCAGAATAACATCTTGTGGCAACTATTTGTATGAATGTATTTATAATAACGTGCAAAGAAATACTATCTCAGAAAAAGACAGTCAAGCATAATGTACTAAAAATGATACAACATTTTCACTCAAAACAAAAATTTGTATTACAAACCAAAATAGTCAACTACTGACATCAAATACTCTTTTATATCTTTTAATCTATCATGCAATATCTGATAAACAATATCAATATCAACCTCTTCATATTCATGTACTAAAATATTACGAAAGCCGATCATGGATATCATATTCTCCTGCAATTTTTCGTTAATAACACCTTTTTCATGGATGATATAAACGATTTCATTAAAGCTTCCAGCCCCCCCCAACCTTCATCAGAAACAATGTGGCGACCAATATCTATACACCCCTGAATAGCCAACTGTAAATTGTGTAGCAGAATATCCTGTATATCAAGATTACTCTTTAAGCCTTCCAAGTAGGGCAATATCCACATCACTATCAGTGTTATATTTTCCAGAGACAAAAGATCCGTATAGATATACCGCCTTAACGTCTATCTCCGCTTCAAAGTATTTAATTATACACTCTTTTATTGTATTCATTTTCCATTCCCACACTAAATCAACTTAACTCTATTTGCAGAATCTTATCATAATCCAAACACAGAGATTAAGATTATTTGTAAGGTTACGATTATAATGATGTACCACTATTTGCAGTGCCACGAATAAAATAAAAATACCTATACAGTTTAATTAACGTCAAAATTTATAAATCTAAACTTTATAAACATAGCATAGTATAATCACAAACAAAATAATTATCACTGCAAAGACGAAAAAAAAAAGCTTACCGCTATTCCATTTGTATCTTTATCGCGATATAAAAATCTTTCTAAGAAAAGAAGTTTTTAGAGGGCAATACTATTTTAATTGACACGCCAATCCTTTAATTTTATTATACTCTCATGTACACCTAAACCCAATAGCCCGTTTTTTTTATCGACTATGCGTACAAACATCTTACACCATTAATCTTTAAGATTCCTCACAAAATTAAACATTTTTATTATCAGACAGGCAGGTATTTATGAAGAACGAAGAGATAACAATTTACCCACCTAAACAACTAAGTGATTCAGCATATATTAAAGATTTTGACGAATACAAAAAAATGTATTTGGAATCCATTACAAACCCTGAACAATTCTGGTCAAAACAGGCAGATGAAAACATTTCATGGTTTAAGAAATGGGATACTGTTCTTGAGCATGATTTTTCCTCAATCGGTACCACCGGAGAACCGTATGTTAAATTCTTTTCCGGCGGCAGACTGAACGTGTCATACAATTGCTTAGACAGGCATCTAAATTCATGGAAGAAAAATAAGGCCGCTATTATATGGCAAGGTGAAAGAGATGACGAAAGACGTACTATCACATACCAAGAATTGTACACAACGGTCTGCAGATTTGCTAATGTCCTCTTAAAGCATGGAGTAAAAAAAGGGATGGCCGTCACAATATTTATGCCTATGATACCCGAACTACCAATTGCTATGCTTGCTTGTGCGAGAATAGGAGCAATACACTCAGTAGTATTTTCCGCTTTTAGCTCTGATGCTTTAAAAGAGAGGATTCACAACAGTAACTCCAGAATAGTAATAACTTCAGATATAGCTTCCCACGGAAAAAAGGTCATAAATCTAAAGGACAAGGCTGATAGCGCGATTAATTACTGCCATAACGTTGATAAAGTCATTGTACACAAAAGAGGTACCAACGATGTAAACATGACTAATGGACGGGATTTCTGGTGGCATGAAGAGATTGCAGGAGACGATATTTCCAATCAGTGTGAAACTGTTGAAATGGAATCCGAAGACCCTTTGTTTATCCTATACACTAGTGGAAGTACCGGAAAACCAAAAGGGGTGTTGCACACAACAGCAGGGTATCTGCTCCATACCACACTATCATTCAAATATATATTTGATGTTAAACCAGAAGATATTTTCTGGTGTACTGCTGACATCGGTTGGATAACAGGACATTCGTATGTGGTATACGGACCATTATCAAATGGAGCAACAGTGCTATTGTTCGAAGGAACACCTACCCATCCACAACCAGATAGGTTTTGGAAAATAATTGAAGATTATAGGGTCAGTATATTTTATACGGCGCCTACAGTCATAAGGTCATTAATGAGACTGGGAGAAGATTGGCCGGGGCGACATGACCTTTCAAGCCTCAGAATATTAGGGACAGTTGGCGAACCAATAAATCCAGAAGCATGGTTGTGGTATGACCGTATAATTGGAAACAAAAAATGCCCCATCATGGACACCTGGTGGCAGACTGAAACAGGAGGTATAATGATCACGCCACTGGCCGGTGCAATACCAACAAAGCCTGGTTCGGCATCAATGCCATTCTTTGGAGTTGAACCTGAAGTTCTAAAAGATGACGGATCACCTGCCGATATTAATGAGAGTGGCAAACTCGTAATCAAGAAACCGTGGCCCGGAATGATAAGAGGGTTATACGGTGATGAGAAAAATGAGCTTGTAAAGAAAACATACTTCTCCATGTATGCGGATAAATATTTTACCGGTGATGGCTGCAGGAAAGATAAAGACGGATTTTACTGGATTACTGGTAGAATTGATGATGTAATTAATGTTTCAGGTCATAGGTTTGCGACAGCGGAGATTGAAAGTTCACTGGTGGCACACGAAAGTGTAACAGAAGCGGCAGTCGTAGGATACCCACACGATATTAAAGGGCAGGGGATATACTGTTTTGTCACATTAAAACAGGGGCATACCCCATCTGAGTCTCTTAAGAAATTACTTATCGCGCACGTCAGGGAAGAGATCAGCCCCATTGCCACACCGGATAAGATACAATTTTCGGATGCACTTCCAAAGACCCGTTCTGGAAAGATAATGAGAAGAATATTACGAAAGATAGGAGAGGGTGAATTTGATACAATTGGAGATGTTTCCACACTTGCAGACCCTACAGCCGTAGAATCATTAATAAAAGGCAGAGTTTAAAAAACAGATAACCGTAGAAAACGCCGAGAAAAAACAATAGATTCTCTCAGTGCTCTCTGTTGTTATAAAAATCTCTTTTTTAAAAAATTTTTTATAATCCACTTCAATCATTATGGCAAAACTATTTGGAACCGACGGAATAAGAGGCAAGGTAAATACCTTTCCTTTAACAGGAGACATGGCTTTTAAACTGGGCCAGGCATTAGGTGCCACTTTTCAAGGTAAAAACAGAGGAAAGGTACTTATCGGTAAGGATACACGCTCAAGCGGATATATTTTTGAATATGGGATTGCCGCCGGGTTATGTTCCATGGGTACAGATGTTTTTCTTGCTGGAGTAGTCCCCACACCTGCAGTTGCTCACCTGGTAAGATCTTATGCAATGGATATTGGTGTTGTTATAAGTGCCTCACACAACCCTGCAGAGGACAACGGTATTAAGTTTTTTGACAACTTAGGTTTTAAACTGCAAGATGACATGGAACTTAGTATTGAAGAATCTGTCTTTTCACAAGATAGTTCTTGCGCAGAAAATATATTGCCGGAAGAGGTCGGGGCCGTATCAACTATTAATCATGGTAGTGACCGCTATATTGAGTTTGCCAAGTGTTCCATTGGGAACAATTCTCTAAAAGGCCTGAAAATTGTCTTAGACTGTGCAAATGGAGCAGCTTATAAAATTGGGCCGAAAGTTTTTAGTGAACTTGGAGCAGATGTAATCGTCTGCAGTAATAACCCGGACGGTGTTAATATAAATAAAGATTGTGGAGCTCTTCACGCCGAAAAGTTAAAAGATATAGTAATGCAGAAAAAGGCTGATATCGGTATTGCTTTGGACGGAGATGCTGACAGGGTAATTATGGTTGACGAAAAAGGATCTGTTCTAGACGGAGACAAGATTCTCGCTGTATGCGGACTTTATATGCTTGATAACGGGCAACTCAAAAACAACACCATTGTTGGAACAGTTATGAGTAACTTTGGTTTTGAACTGTTTTTGAAAGAGAAAGGCATAAAGCTTGTCCGTACAGACGTGGGAGACAAATATGTAATCCAGGAAATGTTGAAAAGTAACTATAATCTTGGAGGAGAACAGGCTGGCCATATTATTCTATCCGATTTCAATTCTACAGGCGATGGTATTGTAACGGCACTGCAAGTACTTTCCATGATGCAGAAAACAGGTGAAAATCTATCACAACTTACAAAAGATCTGGTCTTCCTTCCACAAATTTTGAAAAATGTGAAGGTTAGAGAGAAAAGACCTTTACATGAAATGAAAGATGTCGAAAAGGTAATAAATGATGTCACCTCACTCTTAAAAGGGGAAGGACGGGTTCTAGTTAGGTACTCGGGAACTGAAAAGAAGTGTAGGATTATGGTTGAAGGCAGAGAACATGACAAAGTAGATAAATTTGCGCAAATGATAGCTAATGAGATAAAAAATGAGATTGGAGAATAAAAATGCAAGCAGTTATTCTGGCAGCAGGTAAATCAACAAGGACATATCCCCTAACAGTAGAAACACCTAAGGTCCTTTTAAAAGTTCTGAACAAAACATTATTGGAACACAATTTAGAACAGTTACGCGGTCTTATAAATGAAGTAATAATTATTGTTGGGTTTAAGAAAGAGATGGTCATTGATACACTTGGAGAAAAATATGCAGATATAAACATTAAATATGTTGAACAGAAGGAACAGCTAGGAACTGGACATGCACTCCTTGAGGTAGAAAAACTTATCAAAGATAAGTTTTTTGTTTTAGCCGGTGATGACCTCTATTCGGGCGGTGATATAAAAAAACTTTTAGAATATAAATATGCCGCTCTTTATAGTGAAGTTGATGATCCATCACGTTTTGGGGTTTTTATTGAAGATGGAAGCAAAGTTAAAGGAATCATAGAGAAGCCAAAGGAATTCATATCAAATAAAGCAAATATTTCGTGCTATATAATGGACAAAGATATATTCCCCATATTAAAGAGTGTTAAAAAGAGCGAACGTGATGAAATTGAACTTACTGATGCAATAACTGAAATTGCAACCAAAGGTGAGCTTTTCATTGAAAAAGTCAATGATTACTGGCTTCCCATAGGATACCCTTGGAACCTATTGGAAGCAAATGTTTACTTCCTAAAAGATATAAAACATGCGATAAAAGGAACGGTTGAAGACTATGTCACCATTACTGGCAATGTGTATATTGGAAATGACTCCATCATAAAATCAGGAACATATATTGAAGGACCTGTATTTATTGGTGACAACTGTGTTATTGGACCAAATGCATATATAAGGCCAGATACCCTGATTTACGATAATTGCAGAATCAGGGCTGAAGTTGTAGATTCCATAATAATGGAAGGTACTACAGCAAAGCACCATAGTTATATTGGGCATTCCATTATTGGCAAAAAATGTAATATAGCCGCAGGTACTATAACCGCAGACTATCGTCACGACAGCGGAATACATCGCTGCTTTATTAAAGATAAATTGATAGACACAGGAAGAAAGAAATTAGGCACAATGATGGGTGATAGGGTGAAAACAGGGATTAATACGTCCTTCTTTCCAGGTTGCAAAATATGGCCCGGAAAGACAACACTGCCTGGAGAAGTTGCAAAAAATGAGATTAAATAAACCGTTATCATGTACTATAAAGTAAGTTCAAACTCATATCAGGAAGAATAATATTATAGAAAACAAAAATCCCAGAAAGGGCAATTGAAGAGAGAAAACATGGGGAGCATCAATCGTATTGATGCAATTTAAAGCAATGCCATAACGCGGTTGATGCTCTCAAAGAAATGTTCATCCAGAGCGATGGAACGGATTGATTATATTTTCCAGGTGCATTTGTAACCTTTATCTCGTGAACTTTATAAAAGAGCCAAGTGTAACTACTTACAGCCAAATCAGCCTGGCAAGCTGTTTCTATACATTTCATTACTCCCTGCATTATATATCCCTGTTTTACAGCATACTAACAATCCCACCATACTCAATGGGAGCACAAATGGGGCATTTATACATTCGTTAAGTATACCAATAATCACACAAAACAACTGTACACAAGCACTTTCACTACCTGTTAAACTGAAACAGACGACTCATGTCTAATAAATTCCGGCAATATCTTGATTTTTTATACTGATATGATACAATTACGTGTTTGTGAAACATTTTTGTTATCTATTATATAAAATGTAACGAAAAAAAAGCAGGTAATTTCCAAAGATATATTTATATAATATAATGAATCTTAAAGCTTGCAGTTTCTCTTAACCCATTTAGAGGTAATGTTAAAATGAAAAAGAAAAGAAAACCAATGTCAGAGTATTACTATGAAATGGATAAGTACGTAGAACGTGCAGGAGGAGCAGCAAAGCTGTCTATTCTTTTACAAAAGCGAGCAAAAGAACTGATTAAGGGATTACCTAAGCTTGTTGATACTGATTCTGATAATCCGGTTGAGATCGCTATAGAAGAGTTGTTTCAGGATAAAATCAGTATTCAGAGTGTTGACGAATTAGCCATATCCTTATCTAATGAAAAAGAAGAAAAAGTGGAAGAAAAGAATGTAGTCGTAGTCGCTGAAGAAAAGAAGAAGAATGAAGAGAGTAATGATTAAAAAAGATAGAAGACAACTTATGGAATAGGCTATCTTTCGCATAACTAAAGTTTGCAATTATTTACATATCATATTTAAACGGCAGGTATTGGTTTTCCCAGAAAAACTGATTACAAAATAAAGCAGTAGTTTTATAAAGCCTTCTATTAATGAAGGCTTTTTTTATAATTTTTTCAGAATTTCTCTGAAAAATATTAATGAGGTTCGAAATTCAAATGATTAAGGTTGAAAATCTTTCAAAACGTTATACAAGTGTATTTGCTGTTGACAATATCTCTTTCCACGTCCCGGGAGGAGAGATATTGGGCTTTCTAGGGCCAAACGGAGCAGGCAAATCTACTACTATGAAAATAATTACATGTTTCATGCCAGCCACTTCCGGATCTGTTAGTGTGGGAGGATTTGATGTATTTAACGACTCCATTAAAGCACGTCGGATTATAGGCTATCTACCTGAAAATGTCCCATTATATACAGACATGCGTGTTAATGAATATTTGCTTTTTCGTTCAAAGATAAAGGATGTACCAAGGCGTGAAAGAAAATCGAAGATAGGGGAATGCCTGGATCTTTGCGGAATAGTTAATGTACAAGACCAGATTATAGGAACACTCTCCAAGGGATATAGACAGAGGGTCGGACTGGCAGATGCTCTGGTTCATGATCCAAAGGTTTTGATACTAGATGAACCCACAATTGGTCTTGACCCAAATCAGATTCGGCAGGTTAGAGGAATAATTAAGAACCTTGGGGAAAAAAGAACTGTGCTGCTCTCTACCCATATCTTGCCGGAAGTTGAAATGCTATGCAACCGGGTTATTATTATCAACAAAGGAAAAATAGCAGCTGAAGATACACCTGCAAACCTCCTAGACATTGTTACAGCAAGTAGTAATTTATCGCTTGAGATCAAAGGAGACAGTAAAAAAGTTGAAGAGGTGCTTAAAACGATTGATGATGTTGAATACGTAAGTAACAGGATAACAGCGAAAAGAGATCTTCAAAAAGAGAAAATACTCCCAAACACCTCTGGTAAAGATGAAGTAAACACATTTGATATTGAATGCAAAAAAGGAGTTGATGCAAGGGAGAAAATATTCAATGCAATGGTACAAAATAAATTTATTATCCTGGAAATGAAAAAACGGGCAGCTTCATTGGAAGATATTTTTTATCACATTACAACAAAAGAGGAAGGAGTAAGATAATGACAAAAGTACCGGCCATGTTCCGAAGAGAATTAAATGCATATTTTCTCTCTCCAATTGCATATATAGTAATAGCAGTTTTTCTTATTTATACTGGCTTTTTCTTTTCAACAAGCCTTTTTGAAAATAAAGTTGTTACTCTAAAGTTTAGTGTAATGTATATTCAATTTATCCTGCCATTTCTGGTACCAGTAATTACCATGAGACTTTTTTCCGAAGAGTCAAAATCAGGAACACTTGAAACGCTAATGACCGCTCCCATATCAGATTTTGAGGTAGTAATGGGGAAATTCTTTGCGGCTTTTGGACTGTATGCAGTAATGATCCTCTCTACACTTATTTATGTAGTATTTCTACACTGGGTAGGCAATCCCGATTACGGATCTATAATTACAAGCTATATTGGTCTCTTATTAATGGGTAGCGTTTACATTGCCGTGGGCATTTTAACATCTGCAGTGACAAAAAATCAGATTATATCTGCGGTTATAGGTATTGTTGGATTGGTGTTCCTTCTTATTATAGGATTTGTACATTACATTGTAGGGGAAGGTTTCTTTTCAGAATGCCTTAAATATATAGGAACATTTGATCATTGGGAAGCATTCACAAAAGGATTGGTAGATTCCAGAGATGTAATTTATTATATCACTCTGACAGTACTATTATTGTTTATAACCATCAGGGTTGTTGAGAGTAGAAAATGGAGATAAAGTATAAATAATTATACGGGTTTAAGGTTTTGAACCCGTATCGGAAACATCATTTGATAATTTGTAACTTAAGTTACTTTCAAAGTAGTAATGGAGGCATAGTTTGCAAAAAGGAATTCCAAAGAAAAAAAAGGAACAAGAGGGTGTTAGGGTCACAGTTACAAGGGAAAGGTCTAACACCAGCACAAGAAGAAAGTATGTAATATTTGCTAATGTATCTTTAGCTATAATTATAGCAGTTGTTATATTTGGTTTTGTAAGTTATATAAACGGAAGAAATTATGTTCATTTTGATTTCACTTCCAATAAAAAATTTACACTTTCAAGCAAAACAAAAAATATCATAAAAAACCTTGATAAGCCGGTTACGATAACAACACTTTTTGACCCGAGTGAGCTATTCTACGCACAGATCAAAGACATTCTTGGCTCATACTCATATATGTCTAAATTTATAAAGGTAAATCAGATAAACCCGCTTCAGAACCGCACAAAAGCAGAAGAGCTGGCAAAAAATTTAAAATTAGAAGCGCTTGAGCTTAACTCGATAGTTGTAGAGTCTGGAGATAGAAGCAAACATATCCTGCAAAAGGAAGTTATAGAGAGATCATTCCCGTTTAAGTTTATCGGGGAAGAGGTGTTTACTTCAGCTATTCTAAGTGTTTCTCAGGGAAAGCAAACCGGAATCTACTTCACAATCGGACACGGGGAAAGAAGTGTGGATGATTTTGACAAACCAGGATTCTCATCGGTTGTAGAATCATTTAAACGAGATAATTTCAATATTGTCCCTCTGGATCTGCTTACTAGAAAAGAGATACCAACAAGCTGTAAAATACTTGTAATTGCAGGGCCGACCAAACCGTTTTCCACCGAAGAAATTAATATTATTAAAGATTATTTGCGAAATGACGGTAAATTACTGGCAATGTTTGAGCCAGCATTGGCTCCTAATGAACCTTCAGGATTAAAGCCCTTGCTGGAAGAATATGGCATAAAATTAAGAGATGATGTAATTATATACAACAAGGTTAGCTCTCCTATGTTCGGTGCACGCATAGTCTCGGAAGTATACATTAGCAAAGATGAGTACCAGGAGCATAAGATTGTAAATGAAATGACTAACCTGACTACGGTTTTCTTTGGTGCCTGCGGAATAGAGTCTGAGCTTTCACATAGCAGTACTGGATCAGTAGGTAATAGTAATTTTATAGTTAAGCCGTTGACATTTGCTCCAGACCTGGCTTGGGGAGAAACAACCGTCGTTTCTAATGTTAGACCCAGGCTTGACCCGGAAAAGGACTTAGCCCCCCCCATATCATTAGCTGTTGCCGTTGAACCGGCTGATCCGAACAAGATGGATGCCTACGGAAATCCACGGAATTCAAGACTTGATAAAGACGCAATGGAAGGCACAAGGATCGTAGTATTTACCGATGTAGACTTTGCCGCAAACGAATATATACGTAAGCCGGGCAACCAGGACATTATGAGAAACTCTATCAGTTGGCTTGCAAAAAAAGAATCGCAACTTGGTATAGCGGGAAAAACACCAGAATTTCGGGCCGCATCGTTTAGTCCACAAATGATGCAAGTTATCTTTTGGCTCTCCATAGGAGCCTTACCACTAGTTACAATTGTAGTAGGTGGTATTGTATGGTGGCGAAGGAGAAGATAACTTAACCATAGGATCAGGATCTATAATGTCGCTTAGTTTACTTGTTTTAACTTTTAACTAATTAATTATGAAATTCAAGACAACTATCATACTAATTATTATTGCCATTATCGGTGCAGCTTATGTTTTCTTGTACGAAAAGAAACAGGAATCAGCACAGGAGAAATATAATTATCAGAAAAAGATTTTTTTTGGTCTAAATGCTGATTCGATTTTTAAGATTAAAGTAAAGAAAAATAACGAGACATTTCTTTTTGTAAAGAAGAATGCAGACTCTTATGGACGAGGCGGTGAATGGGTACTGGAAGAGCCGATAAAGACCAGAGCGGATAAAGCAGTAATCGCAGGCTTTCTTTCAGAACTTACATTTCTTGAAAAGACCAGCAAGTTTCAAGAAGAAGCGAAAAAAGGGCGCAACAAAAAAGAGTATGGGCTTGATGAACCAACATTTGAAATTGCATTCTGGACTGACCAGTCACTGGTAAAAAGTGACCTAAATGATGAATCCAAACAAACTGCCGACGGTACACTGGAACACAATTTCAATATTGGTGCCAGGGTTTCCACTGGAACACATATTTATATGCAGTTAAAAGGTTCCAATGAAGTAATTGTGGTTAAAGACGACATTGCATTAAAGCTTGATTTCAATCTGAATGGATTTAAAGATAAATTGGTTATGAATATCGACCCAGAATCTATTTCTGAGATAAAAATCACAAGGTCAGATAAAGATACTATCGAATTATCAAAGGACGTAGATCAATGGAGAATGAGTAAACCGGTTGTTGACAGGTGCGACAACAAGAAGATTGCAGAACTAATTACTAAACTCCAAGAGCTTAAGATCGAAAATGAAGAAGAAGATTTTATTACTGATTCCGACACGGGTATTGCAATGTACGGTCTTGCTAATCCTAAGTACCACGTAGAAATCAAACAAAATGGAATAACAGAGGGTGTAACGTTTGGTCATTTAATTGATAATAAAGTATATGCCAGACGAGATGGAGAAAAATCTGTCTTTTTACTTAAAGACGTTATCCTTAACAGTTTGGCCATTAACGATAGTCTTCTCCGCAGCAGGCAACTTGTAAGATTTGAGACAGCGGCCGGAACACTGGGTGTAGATAAGGTAGAAATAAAAACACCAAAAACCAATATAGTAATAGAAAAAACTAATAAGTATGATTGGAAGATAATAGAACCAGTAGAGATCCTTGCGGACATGGATGTTGTTAAAGAACTTATTGAAGAAGTAAAGGACTTGCGGATTTTACAATTTATTACAAACAAAAGCGATGATCTTGAAAAATACGGATTAGCTGGCCCCCTCTTTAAACTCACCGTGCATAAAGGAAAAAACACCAAACCCACAATAGTTTTATTTGGTAAGATGACAAATGAAGATCAACAATGTTTTGCAAAAAGACATGATGAAGACCCAGTATTTGCAGTCACAACAAAGGGTATTTATGAAAAATTAACCGGTGGGCTTCTTGCTATTCAGGATAAGCTTGTTATGGAATTTGACAAGAATCATGTAAACGAAATCATTGTAGAGAAAAACAACAACACATTTGTTATAAAAAAGAATGATAGTAATAAAAGCAACTGGATACTTACCAAACCAGTTAATGACCTGCCGGATGACAACCTGATAGACCAAATGGTACAAGGTGTTTCATTCCTTAAATCAAAAAAATATTTTGAAAAAGCAGGAAACAACCTTGATGAATACGGGCTAAGCAACCCTGCAATAAAGGTAACAGTATCATATGACAAAGTAGAAGGATATCACGGCACCGATGCTGAAGTTAATGAATCCTCTGATGGCGAAAGTAATAAAAATTTGACTGAAACAAGCACCTTGTTAATCGGTAACCATATTTCACAATCACCTGATGCTAACTATTATGGAATGGTTAATGGGAATGAATATATCTTTGAGGTTGACAAAGAGATTGTCGGATTTTTAGAGTCAGAACTCGTTTCAAAAACAGTTCAAAAGTTTAATTCAACCAAAGCAAAGAGACTTGTATTAAGTACAAATGATAAGGAAGCTATTTTTGAACGGCCTGAAGGTAAATGGAAAGCAATAAAACCTGCATCAGATAAAATCCAGAGTCGGCAGATAGAATTTGTAGTCTGGTTGTTATCAGATTTTACAGCATCCGGGATAGTCGAATATAGTTTAAACAATTTAATGTCATACGGATTAGATAGCCCTGACATTAAGGCTTCTGTTCAATTATTTGATGATACCATTTTTGAAATACTTGCAGTTAGAAACAGTGACAATCAAAACTATTTTGTCATGAGCCGCAATTCCAACTGTATTTATACAGTTAATGAAGAAGTTATAAGAAAGCTTATGGAACAAGAGCTACTTAACATAAAATAATGTAGAAAACAATGCCGTTTTCAAGGAAAAATGACTCAGCATATAAAAGATCTAATGCTATATGTAGGATAGATTTCCAAGGCACAAGAAGTATAAGAAAAATAACGTTAAATTTGCTTAAAGCAGAAGAGGCGGATATCAGGGAATCGCTTGGACAGCTCTTATTAGATGAGCTTTCCAAGCTTTACAAGATATCCCCACCCGTACTTAAAGTTCTGGATGCACCACAAAAGCATTCAAAAAAAGACGGAAAACTGACTCGAAAGATATTTGGCACCTACAAGTCGGGTAATATTGAGATTACAAATAGAACCGCAATCAGGAAAAAGATGGTGGCATCAAAAACATTTCTTGATACGTTAATTCATGAATTTATGCACCATTTCGATTTCTTTGTATTGAAACTGACTAGGAGTCTGCACACTTCAGGGTTCTATTCACGCCTGAATGAAATAAAAAACGGTATCACTCTATAATAATATTCCCATTTATATCTTTTTCAGCATATTCAGTAATCCGGAGTCTGAATTCTGAAGAAAACAGTATTATATTTCTAATTGTTCAGCAAAAACCAGTATCATACCCCTTAAACCTCCTATTGTTAAAGGAAACTTTTATGTTTCAAGCCGTCTGCAGTGCAATCCCCTCTAGAAAAAAGAGGTGTGGCAAAGTACGCATGCGGAGTGTAATATACACATTGAGTAGAAACAAAAGTTAACTGAAAACGCGCGCGATATCCTGAATTCTAGCTTCTGTATCCTGTATTCTAAATAATTATTCCCATCTTATGTTTAGACAACTAACTATTCTGTTTATATGCCATTTCACCGTTGATATGTTTAGCGGTATATGGCCAGTATATAAAACAATAGGCAATTTAGACATTGTCAAAGCCGGATTTATAGCTATGATTGGTGGTCTTTTGGGCAATATGATGCAAATTGTATTTGGATTATATAGTGATTACGGATACCGAAAACTCTCTATTGTTTTTGGAATGTCCCTGGTGGGAGCTGCTGCATTCTTCCCGTATACCAATAATTATACAATACTGTTGATTCTTGTATTTGCAACCCTTGTAGGTTCTTCTGCATTCCACCCGGCAGGAACCGGGTCAGTTGGTTTATTTACCATAAGAAAAAAAGGACTCGCAATCTCATCTTTTATTTCAGTGGGAACATTAGGTTTTGCATTCAGCCAGATTATATTTAAAGAGATATATACCTTCTTTAACGGCAAAACATTAATAATGATTGTGCTACCCGCTACTGCACTTTTTATGGCATGCTTTACAAAATTTGAAAACGATAAAAGTTCCCGAGGAAGTGTAAATATAAGATCAGAGATCAGAAAGCTAATAAATACTTGTAAAGGCTATATATTCATCATATATCTTATAGAGGTGTGTCTTGCGGCCACAATTATTTCATTTATATTCATTTTGCCGGAATTGATGCAGGCCAAAGGTTATTCCCAAACCTGGTGCCATGGTGGAGCACACATGCTTTTCGTAATTGGCGCAACAATAATCATTATACCTGCGGGACACTTTTCGGATAAAACAAGTCAGAAACTGGTACTGTTTATATCATTAATTAGTACATTAATCCTTTACTACCTGTTTCTCTCCAGCCCTAAAATACATTTAGCACTGTTTCTTCCCATGGTCATCTGCATGGGAGGAGCATTAGGAACCGGCAACCCTATTGGCGTTACCCTTGGTAACCGGTTAGCACATGGGCAAGTAAGCCTGGTTAGCGCTTTGTTAATGGGATTTGCTTGGGGAGGCGGCAGCTTTTCTACATTACTAGTGGGTTATTTGTCAAAAAAGCTTGAAAGCCCTATAACAGCTCTTTATTACATGGGTATTTTTGTGATGATAGCTTTAATATTAACGTTTTTTCTCCCAGGCAAACAAAAAGTCATAGAAATAGAATCAAAATATGTAATGAAAATTTAGGACTGATGGTTGAAAGCCCATAGCTTATAGCTCATAGCTGAAGGCTGGTAGAATTTGAGAAGATATAAACAAGATTGCTCTTTTCTCGGAAACTCTGCAGCTATCTGATAAACTAATAGCATCACCTCATCCGCAAACTCAAAACCCCTATAAGTTTTATATTATCATTCATTATTCCTCTAATAGCCTTTAACTTTTAGCTTTTCACTTTTAGCTTTTCACTTTTCACTTTTCACTTTTCACTTTTCACTTTTAGTCTATCCATATGCATGACAATGAAAATCCAAGATATTTTACACATTCAATTACCACACAACAAACTCATTAGGATCAAAAAGATCGACCTCTGACCGATCGCAAATAGTTTTCCAATTGAGTTTCTCTGTTGGGAATCCCTCTGGCAGCCACATCAATGTTAGGTGTAAATGTTCTGAAATAGTTCCCTTACGACACCCCCTATCAGCTATTGTCGCAATAGCGCCCCCTTCCTTGACAAATCTTCCAACTACAATATCTGCATAAAGTTTTGTATGTGCGTAAACCGAATATAGCACTCTTCCATCGCGATTGCGGATGTTATGTTGCAAATATGCAGAGGTGCCTAGAAAATCCCTATTAACTTGCACAACGTACCCACTATAGATAACCGGTACTACAGTGTTTTTATCAAGGTAACAGATACGGTTATCCTGGTTTCTATAATGGCAAACATCAATCCCTTCATGCATGGTTGTACGTTTTCCTCCTTTTAGCCACCACTTCTCTCGATTGTTGAACAACATGCCTGGAGAAAACAGCCACTCTTTAAAACCAAGTTCAGAAAGGTTATTACAATTAACCAGATATTTACCGAATTGTGACTTTCGAGTGTTAACCACCATTATTATAGTAGATGCTTTAATATCCTATACCAAATGCAGACTTTTTTATCGCTTATTTGCATCTTAATTTTATTAATTTTAACTTGAAAAATCTATGTACCAATGATATTGTAACAAAAGAATAATTATATAACATTTACGACGCATATTAAACTTTATTTGAATCGGGATTTTTATGAAAAAAAGCATATCTATATTTAATATATTAATAATTACAGCCATGGTTTCCATTTTAAGTTCCTGCAAAACTGTGCCTGAAAAAAGTGAAACAGCAAAAAGCAACTATCCAAATATCGTAGGGTCATGGCGTGCAGACGAGAAGTTACGTTACGTATTCAACCCTGACGGTTTTGTTACAGTATATATGGGTGAACAGATCATGGGAGGATCTGGTCTCTTTGGAGATTCTGCATTAAAGTATGAAATCGATTTCTCAAAAAAACCCATTCGGCTTGACCTCGTACATTTTGACAAAGCTAGTAATACCGAGAAGGGCCGCATGGCAATGATTGTTAGATTTGAAACTAAAGACAAGATGAAGATCAAGACATTTAACAACAATACATACCCCGAAAAATTTGAAGAGAATGACAAGTTCGTCTTTGAACTTAACCGGGACATAAATGCTGATAACAATGAAATAAAAGAAAAGGAGTAAGATAATGCCGACGTTTGATGTTGTATCCGAAGTAAAGATGCACGAAGTGTCTAATGCCGTTGATCAGGCAAAGAAGGAGATTGTCAACAGGTTTGATTTTAAAGGCTCAAACGCAGAATTTGAACAAAAGGATAATCTTTTAATAATGAAGGCCAAAAATGACTACTTACTTGAGCAGATGCTAACTATCCTGAAGTCAAAACTATGCAAACGTGATATAGACATTGCATGTCTAAAGGTAACTGATCCAAAAGTATTGGTGCATGAAGCACGCCAAGAGGTGACAGTGCAACAGGGAATAGAACAGGACGTCTCAAAAAAGATCGTAAAACTGATAAAAGATTCCAAAATTAAAGTACAAGCATCCATCCAAGGGGAAAAAGTACGTGTAACAGGCAAAAAAAAGGATGACCTACAACAGGTAATGTCAGCATTACGTGAAGCAGAACTGGAAGTACCGGTACAATTTAATAATTTCCATGATTAATAAAACGGTGCTTTAATTGGTTTGTTATTATAAAAGAAAGGAACTATTGATCTAAATCCAGTAACACCCTGTCTGCATAAGCAGACGGGGTGTGTTATACACGCTGAATATACAGATGTTTTTAAACTTCAAAAATACCACTTTTCATATCGACTATACATTCCTCTAAAGAAATCTGCCTCATTCACATCTATCTCGTTACCGAAATAATCTACTATTCGTGCAATATCCATCCACCTAATTTTATGATCAGCAGAGGTATTCAGTAAAAAGTTATACGTATGCATAAATAGAAAATAATACCTATTATTATGTTCATTTTGTCCAACGACTATATCGCACAAACAAATTTCGGAGACAAATGTCCCAAAGTTATGTATCCTGCATATGAAAAGCGCCAATCTAAAGAAAAATGTTTTTCTCTCTTCCGTGCTATTTAAGTTATTAAAGAAATGCTTGATATCCATAACAGAATGACGATGAGAGGTAATGATAAATCCTTCTACACCTTGAAGAGCAACTTTATCAGTACCATTTTTTTCATCAGGATTAATCACCTTTAAAAAGAGACCCAATGGTTCAAGCACTTCTATTTTACCTTTTAAAAGGGCATTTGAGTTTTGCCAGTAAACATCAATGAAATCAGGAGTACCACCCTTTACTCTATACACCATATAGTTCAGACATTGATCCCCTCCTCTGTTATCAATAATGCAGGATGATATGGTTGGAGAAGAAGAGTTAAAGTTAATTTCATCCACATATGCTTTATTCTCTTCATTATCTAGCAGAGAAATCAAAAAATCTGCATCATATCCCTTTAAATAGTAGCCTCCATATGTTCCAGACCGGTACAATTTAAACTTTCTATGTTGTTTAATACAACCTGTCCACATCTCTTGAACTCCAGCACGTAAGATCTTAACCGTCTCACGTTCTATATCCCGAATTAATTTCGATGCTTCCGGCATACTGTTTAATCTTTTCCCTCCTTCATTCACCACATTGAGGTATGCACGCAAAAATCTCAACTTATCACATGTAGAGAAATCCGAACCTATACGATTAAGCTTTGCAAGTATCCACAACTCTCTTTTACCTGTTACATGACCACACATCTTCGTGCGTTCATAATCAATCAAATAGATACGAAATCTGTTGTTGCCCAATCTCTGTACAAGAAAATTGTTCAGGGCAAAATCAGTCTGAAGAATTCCCTTACGGTGACACAACCCGGCCGTACGTCCAAATTCTTTAAGTACTGCATGTTTTTCTAATGGATTTAACTCCGTATCATAAAAAAACTCTTTAAGATTAAGTACATTGTCAATCTTCTTTACTATAAAATAACTCCTCTTTAGTACTCCAAAACACCTTTTCTCACCAACCGCTATGGAGAATACGGCAGGTATACCACGCTCACTGATCTTAAATGACAAGAAAAACTCTCTTCTGGCTTTGGAGGGGATAAAAAGATGTTTAAGTTTTAACAATAATGACGTACAGGTGAATACCTTTATATACACATCATGTTTACCATCTTCTCCAAAGAAATTTGTAGAGCCAAACTGTTTGCTACGGCCATACTTAATCAAATTAAACCGTTTTCCAGTAACATTATGATGCAACTTCATATCATTAGTTGTGGAGGAATCAACATCAATCCGATTCTTCAAAAACGAATCCGCCCCTATCTCCTTTAGCCTGCGAAAAAGAGCATCAGGAGAATTTGGCTCCAGATCTAATAAAGTTTTAGGGATGTACCACAAAACATCGCCTATCTTTTCCGTTATAATAATAGTTTTCATAAGATCTCAATAATTATTCTCAAATAACCATTAAAAGACTGACGGTAAAGACCGTCCCCTTACCTTCAACACTTCTTACTGTAATGTCACCACCATGTCTTTTAATGACATTGGATGAAAAAGCAAGACCCAAACCGATCCCACCTGCTTTTGTTGTAAAAAGCGGGTCAAATATTTTATTAATTAATTTTCCCGATATTCCCACTCCGGAATCTTCAAACTTCACATTAACAAACTTATCTGACTGGCTTGTGCTTATCCTTAAGCTCCCACCACCAGGCATTGCCTGATAACTATTCTGAATAATATTCAGAAACACCTGCCCAACCTGCAAAGAATCAATTAAAACCTTCGGTAGATCATCATTCACGTCATTTATTATACGAATGGACTCAGGTGTCTTTACCCTTAAAAGAGTTTCTTCAATTACATGCTTAACACTATTGGGGGCCACTGAAGGTTTGGATGTTTGTGTAAAACCCAAAAGGTTAGTAATAATCTTTGCACTCCTCTCAGCCTCATTATTAACTATATCTATGAGTTTCACGAAACTATCAGCATCATGCATTTGCTCCCGCACAATCTTTCGCTTGATAAAATATATAGAGTTCTTAATTGCTCCAATAGGAGTCCTTAACTCATGAGCTATGCTTGATGCTAATTGCCCCGCAGCCGCCAGCTTCTCCGACCTTATTATCTGTTCCTGTGCATCTTTCAGTTGATCATTTGTCTTTATCAACGCATTGTTTGATTTTGCAAGCTCTTTGTTCACATCCCTTAATTCCATCATCACATGTTCTTTATCATCCCGTTGCTTTTTTAGATCAATAATCATATGGTTAAAGCTTTCAGCAAGAACCCCTATCTCATCACCCGTCTTAACATAAACCTTATGTTCCAAATCACCCTTTGCAACCCTTGAGGTCATACCTACTAATTTTGACAAAGGATTTGCAATCCTCTTAGCAATAAAGTAAAGTACCCAAAATCCACCTAATATGGTAATCAGTGACAATGGCACAATACCCTTTAACAAGATCTTCCATAACTTACTGTTTATCTGAGCAGATGATAACCCTACCTGCACATACCCCAAGATATCAGGCACATCCTCACTGGCAACAAATGTATCTCCCCGTGAAAGAATCCGGGCAAACTCCTCTTCAGCAATACCCTTTTTATCGAAGACCGGAGCCAGAAAGTCGTAGAATATTTCTTTTAATCTTTTACTGCGAAATGTATCTGAATAAACTATTTCATTCACATTTTCTAACGGTCTTACAACAAATCGACTCACTTTCGGTTCTCTAACAGAAGATAAATCATCTATATTTAGGACATTATCCAGATCTATAGCAACCGAGCCATCTCTTTCTTCGCGAAAGACCTCACCATTAGGCATCAGCACCCGGCAGTAAGCCAGTTCATCTTCTACATCAAGCTCTCTAAGCCTGTTTAAAGGCGTATCCAGAAATGCAGTCTGCTCAAGATACAACGCACTTCTAACTTCTTCATCCATGGCAAACTGTACAACAAAAGATGAGCCTAGTTTCTTCAGTTCATCCTCCAACATCATTTTTGTCTGTACTGCAAAATACACACTACTTACCACTCCTAATACCAATATTAGAAGGCTTGTAAAAAGTGTAAATTTAATCTTTAACCCGAATCGCATACGTTATAGTATTCGCCTTTAAAAACATGGCTTTTAGGAAAAATTTTTTTCGTGCTTTGATATCTTATTTACAACAGTATTGTCACTAGATGCTAGATGCTAGATGCTAGACAATCTATACTAAAGCTTCAAAATATTACATCTTAGATTAATGAAAAAATTTAACTATCTACAAGTGTCATGTATCAAGTACCCAGTACCCAGTATCCAGTATCATGGGAATTCAACAACATGATGCTGTTCATAAGTTTCTTTACTAATCTTTAGTTTAATCTTTGAAGCCGTCTCAAGGTTCACCCCAATATCAATCTTATCCGGATATCTTACATAACCGGGTTCAAACTCTACCCCTCCTAATATCATGCTTGCCATTCTACCCGCCTCTACCCCGATATTATGATAATCAGGATATACTCCAATCAAGGCTCCGGCCTTTACAAAAACGTCTGAAGTGCTAAGTATGGGAACTCTCTTTTTTAAAGCACCATTATATAATGTCCGAAACGACTCTCTAGATATTACCGTACTGTCTGGTACTAGCCATAGGGCATCAATATCATCTATTATTTTTGCCAGCGCATTCTTTACCTGGCCGGAAGATTTTACACCTACACCTTTTAACTCCGTCCCTATAGCTGAAAAATACTTCCTGCCGCTAGCAATCATCTCTTTAGTCTTAAAGGGGTCATAAATAACACCGACACTGTTTAACTGACCAATTGCTTGTTTATAAATATTAATCACCTTCTCTTCCGAGACTTCAGACGCTATTCCAGTAATGTTTGGTGCGGAAAGATTAAACCGGCGGTAATTAACAACCATGCAAAATATTACCGGGGTATCTTTAATAGATTTCTTGGCAAGAGTAGCGGCGAGTACACCGACAGCAAGAAAGAGATCTGGTTTTTTATCGCTATTCGTATACTTTGCAATAACTTTACGTCCGTTCGTAAGCTTGCCCCTCATATCTTCAATGGATTTGACATCAATATTTTTTAGCTTGCACTCCTTGACAAAACCGTCGATTGCCATGTCATAAGCGCTTAATTCCTGACTGCGCAAAATAACCACTGTATCATCGGCAAACAAAGTCACTGTCAACGATAGACATAATATTAACGTTATTATGAAATGAGGAAGACGAAACAATATGAATGCGATATGAGCTAAAATATAGAAAAAGGCCAAAAAAGACATGATATTCCTCTAAATCCTTATCCTAAAAATTTATTTCCAGTCCCATAAACCCTGTACGTTCAACCTCTACATCAATGAACTCTGCATGTTTGTCTTCTTGCAGATTCTGACCCACAATTGAGAACTCGCCCCTTCCTTCCCAGAATGTCTTCGCCAACCTGAGGTCAATTCGTAGATAATCATCTATATCCTGTTCAAAGATCTTTATCTTATCAACATAATGGAGGTCTACATTTGCAGAGAGGCCATTATTAAACTTGAACCGCATGCCAAAATTGGCCTTTTGATCAGGTGTAGTATCATCAGGGCTACCTCTTTCAAAACGGCTGTCAGATATCTTAGCGTTAAAGTTTATAAATGAATAGTTGGTATACAGATCAAGCCATGATAGAGCATGATATTCCAGGGATACTTCAAATCCGAGGGTATCTGCCCTGCTTGTGTTGTCAAGCTCAGCAGTTGATTGAAATGTAATTATATTCTTATACCGTGTAAAATATGCCTCAAGGTTCAGATCAAGTTTATCAAAAAAAGTTCCTTGATAACCTAATTCATAGGAATCCAATCTTTCGGGCCTTAAGTCATTGCTGCCAACCTGTCCCACCCTTCTTATTCCTGTATTGTCACCGTTCTCATCAAACCCAAACCCTATGTTAAAGAAACCGGCGTCCTCCAGGAATGTGGGAGTTCTGAAAGCACGGGAATATGATGCCCGAAAAGTGTGATTCTTAAATGGAGAAAAGACAATGCTTGCACGGGGTGATAAATCAGTACCTGTAAAATTATTTCTCTCAATCTTAAGACCAGTTGTTAATATTAAATTGTCTAAAATCTTAAAATCGTCCTGAAGAAACATACCAAACTTATCCTTATGTTCCTGCTTAAATCTCTGAGAATTGTTTCCTGCCGCGACCTCAGCGTCAAACTCATTTACATTGCCAGACATCCTTGACCACAACTGATTATTTCTATAATTAACCCCCCAGGTTATTACGTTTTTTGTACCCAATCCGAACGAATGCTGGAATTCCACATCATACTGTCTCACGTCCATCTCTAGCGGATCAAGGACAAACCTCCGATTTCCCTCATCATCTCTACGTATGATGTCCTCTTCATCAATATCAGTATAGTCTGTATATATCTGTAGATGCATAGCGGACGTCTCTGAAAATGTTTTATTAAACCGCATCTGAAAAAAGCCTCTGCTCAAATCCCTTGTTGTCTCAGTATCAAAAAGACCTCTACTATCAAAAAATGCCTGCCCTCCGAACTGTTCTCCCTGAGCCCCATCCATAAATCCAGCGAAGATCTCCGCATCCGCATCATCGGAAAACTTATATTTTCCACGCAGGTTAATTTTCTGGTCACGTTTAAAATCTTTAAAATCACTAATACTCTTTATTCGAAAACCGTCATCAAAACCATCATCCTGTTTATAACCTGCTGTAAGCCTGTAATGAAACTTACCAATACTATCACCATATGATAGGCTTCCAATCAATGTCTCTTGTGTCCCATACATCACCTTCGCTCTGGCACCGTGGGTAGTTTCAGGATCTTTTGTGATAATATTAATAACACCATTAACCGCATTCGCGCCGTACAACGCAGCACCAGGTCCCCTAATGATCTCGATCCGCATAATATCTTCAAGGAAAACCGGCTCTTGCTCCCAGAACACACCTCCAAACGCAGGGTTATATATTGCCCTTCCGTCAACAAGCACCAATAGCCTTTTTGAAAACTCTGCAAGGTTAGTAAAGCTGTTCACTCCAAGTGTATCAATTGCAAATCCACGTATAGAAACAAGCGACGAATTTCCGTCCACAGTAACAACATCCATCCCTGGCGCCATCCTAAAGACATCAGCCAAACGAGTCGCACCACTCTCTTTTATGTCCTCAGAAGTTATTACAAAAACTGCAGAAGGTACATCCCTCTTTTTTTGTTTACGTTTAGATGCAATTGTAACCCACTCCTCTCCATACATAAACTCTTCAAGCAGAATATCTTCCTCTATAAGTACAGCTTCATCGCGCAATTCATCACCCGCCAACACTTGAAATCCGGAGTTGATTCCACAGTTTTGACATATCAAATCTAACACCACGATGAAGAATAGAAGCAGATATACTTTTAAATGCTTAAGCATGTTATAGTTTTAATTTATAAAACTTCTTTTTATTAAAAATTTTAGTAGTTTTTATGGAATACGGCATTCAGGAGACATGCGTCAGAACAAGAGAAAACGAGATTAAAAGAAGAGCAAAGTCGTCTTACGATTAAGAACATGATAAAATTATACAAATCTATACTTTATTCTATCTTCTCTTTTCCACATTATGTTTTCTGAATTCTGTATTCTCGATTCGGTTATTGCTTTGCCCCGCTGCTATAGTATTACACAGTAAAACTTGTTCTTTTTAAAGAAATCCTTACCCTGCTTTGTATAGTTATTTGTGTCGACATAATTACTGGTTATATAATCCTTGATACAAGATGTCTGATAATTCTATCCCTGAACATCAAGAGGTAACATTGCAATTGGAATTTGTGTTTCTTTAAGCATATATCAACAAAAAACTATAAATCGAACTATTGCTAATTGCTAGTATCCAGTATCTAGAATCCTGGAGTAAGAAGCCAAAAGAATAGAAGATATGATTGAGAAAACAGATACTAATCTTACAATTAAAGACTTGGTAAAATGATTATAAATCTATGATTTATTCTGAATTCTGACTTCAGGATTCTGTATTCCTAATTTTGGTTTCGGCTTGACCACACAAAGCTATTTACCTTCCATCTTTTCTCTGAATACAGTAACAACCGCCTTACTAGCAGATCCAAGACTCTCCTTTGATGTATCAAGCACAATATCCGCACACTTGTGATAGAGCTCATACCGGCTGGCAAGAAGATGTCTTATTTCATCCGCAGGGTCCTTCTCAGTTAAAGCCGGACGCTGAGTGCTTCTAGCCTTATTCCTGCTAATTCGTCTATAAATAATATCAGGATCGGATTCAAGAAGTATAACAAAACCATTGCGTTTTAAATTCTTCACATTAATTTCATTAATAACCGCCCCGCCTCCGGTGGCAATAACCATATCATCAGACATACAGACAGCCTCAACAGCCTCTATTTCTAACTCTCTAAAACGCTTTTCACCTCCATCTTCAAAGATCTCCTTTATTTGTTTCCCCTCTTTCTCTTCAATATATACGTCTATATCCACAAACCGCCGGTCTAGCATACGGGCAACCCTCTTCCCCAGTGTGCTTTTTCCTGTACCTCTAAATCCGATGAATATCAAATTCATACTAATACCTATCTGAAAATCCTATTTAATCCTTATCGAATACTAAATAAACCTCAATACTACGACAAAACTAACCCATTTCACCCTGCAATTTTTTGCTGTAATTTACCACTTATAATAGGTTGAATCAACAATCAAAATATAAAAAAAAATAATCCTTTACATATTACTTACAATAGAGTTATAAATAATGTAAAGGATTATTATCTATTCTAATCTTTGAATTATAAAATTAATAAAAATGAAAGGAGCATATAATGCCGTTAACAGAATATGTACCCGTCAAAGAGGTACAAAGAGTATGCAAAAAACTGGGTATTAAAGACTGGACCTCTATAAAAAAAGAAAAAGAGGTAACGAAGAAAGATGCTACTGTAATCTTAAAACTAGTAAACAGTCAGAAGATGGAAATTCCCGTAGAAGACTTCCGTCAGGGACTTGAAGTTGAACTGGAACATGGCACAAGGTTTTCAGACGCAAATATAACTAACAACCACCCCATATTAACTGGAAAGATTGTTTTGGCGCACCTCAAGGAGAGTATGGATTATTACAAACGTATAGACGTGGCAGAAATTGAAGGTGATCTGCTTGGCGCTCTATTATCAAAAGACCTTTCAAGAATAGAATCCAAGTACAAAAAACTGATAGAAGCTCAAGAAATTTTAAATAAATCAGTTGCCGATCAACTCAAAAAAGCGGAATAAAACCTTTTTTATATAGCATGGGCAGCCTAAATGGCTGCCCATGCTATAATAATCTTTTAACCTAATCATTATTTACAATTAGCCTGGTGGCTAGGCTAAAAACTGAATGTAAAAGCCACAGCCATTTTGTCGTTTGCCTTTAAGCTCTTACCTTCAGCCTTTAGTCTTCTGCCTAACCTCCTAATGAGTATACCGGCAAAAGTGCATACTCATTTTACAGCGAATCTATTCATGCTTAAAAAACACAAAATCATTATCTGCTTGATCAATGTGACATGAAAAACAATCTTCACTGCTTAACTTTTGTTTTGCACCATCAAAAGCCTGAAATTTCCAACCACTTGTTCTTTCTGTATGTTCGCGGCCTTCTTTAGTAGATGACATTGTTTCCTTTGTCATTACAGCAATCCACAAGACATCTCCAATGTGTACCTCATCTGTCGCGACATCGTGCTCTGCATGCCTAAACTCAAGTACAATCTTATCTCCCGGATCATATATGTGATTACCGTTTTCATTGTCTCCACCAGAAAAAGGATTTTCCTTATAAAGGTACCCACGTCGTGAACCAAAGAACGGACTACTCTCATCAAGGACAATCCCTGTCTCTGCAATACTTGTCCATGTTCTATACCCATTGGGGTATCCGTTTGCCGCTTTACTCCTTTTGAATCTATTGTCAGAATATCCTGTATTTCCAATTGTAAAAGATAATGCAATAAATGCTAAAACAGATAAGTACAAAGCTTTTTTTAATTTCAATTTTACGTCCTTTCAATTATCGATAGATAATTTGCTAATTAGTTTAATAAACTACTCATGCTCAAAAAACACAAAGTCATTATCTACTTGATCTTTGTGGCATGAGAAACAACCCTCACTACTTAAAGCTTGTTTTTTATCATCATAAGCTTGAAATTTCCAACCACTTGTTTCTTCTGTGGGCTCAGCACCTTGCGCGGTAGTAGACATTCCCACTTTTGTCATTACAGCCAACCACAAAACATCTCCTATAATTACCTCTTCATTGGCTTCATCGTGCTCTACGTGGCTAAACTCAAGTACAATCCTGTCACCTGGTTCATACATATGAGGACTGTTTTCATGTTTTTCACAAGGAAAAGGATTTACCATATAAATATAGCCGCTTCGTGCGCCAAAAAAAGCACTGCTTTCATCAAAGACAACTCCCTCTTCGTCAATATTTGCCCAGGTTCTATATCCATACGGATATCCTTCCGCAGCGATAGTGGATTCAACTTCACTTGCGGAATATCCTATGTTTCCAATTGTAAAAGATAGTGCAATAAATCCAAAAATAAATAGTCTAAAACTCAAAAAATTTCTTAATTTCAATTTTTACTTCCTCTCTTTCTCAAAAAAAAGATAATTACCACCCTTTTCAGCTATAATTATATATGTAAAGTTACAGCCTCCTCCTTCCAATAACTTTAAAGATAAAATATTAGTGACAATAAAATGAACTTCAAAAATAGAAAGTCGTAGACGGATTCATTATAGTTTTAAGGCCCTTCATTATCTTACGATTTCTTAACCTGACACATTTGGGAGTTTACTTTATTTAGAGATTTAAGACAATTGGGGAAAGATTGTATTTTTTATAGGGTTATTACTGTAATTTGTAAGGTGATTACTGTACGTAAAGAAGAGGTGGTGATTAGAGAGTGAAAAGCTATTCAACGGATGTTACATGATGAGCATACTTTATTTTAAATACTTAGTGTACAGGAAACAGATTTAACTTTTTCATCGTAAGCCGCACATAACTAAATATGTAGTAACCACATTATATTTGCCCAACTTTCAGTCACCAAATCCTCACTGCGATTCTGGTTTGTTTCAATCAATTTGAGCAATTTTAACGTAAATCCTAATGTTACATTCACAATTTACTAAATACAATTCCTTAAAAAGAATCTTCTCTTTGAGATGCCAGAATATTACCGTTACTATTCTTAAACCGAATCCTATCGTAATCTCAGGCTACAACAGATGTTCCTACAAAACTTCAACATATACCCCACTAGACAAGTTAGATATCTAACACCATATGGGCAATATATTTCATAATTTAACTAAACATCACGGCCTATATAAAACATGTACCTATGATATGTTACAATCAATTTGCTCTAATTTACCAGCAGTGGTACAGATTTTGCGATAACTTGTGAATAAAGATGTTGTTATTTTTTTTGTTAAATGGTATTGTTTATTTAATGTTTTCAACAAAATCTTTGCAAACGAGGTCTTTATATGAAGAATCGACGCAACTATTACAGAATACTTCAAATACAGCCAGATGCACCACCGGCAGTTATTAAAGCTAGTTATTTTGCACACTTACGTGATTTAAAACTACATCCTGATTGCGGTGGCAACCACTGGAACGCTACGGTTTTAAATGAAGCTTATGGGGTGTTAAATGATGTCAACAAACGGGCAATATATGACAGAAAACTATTCAACTATTATACAAAGAAAGTCTTTCTGGGGAAAACTCCAGGCAAAACTCCTTTTGTTTCAGTTTTTTGCCCCGTTTGTAAACGACCAATTAGCAGAAATAACCCACTGGAGAAAAGTTGCCCTCATTGTCAAAACATAGGTACATCAACAAACAAGAAAAACATGAATGATGGTTACATACGCTCCGTAATTCGCTTTAGACGAATGGGAAAGGTAAACTATTTTATCTCTTGCTCCCAAATTGGAAAAGAGGCAAAACTCATAGATATTTCTACAAGGGGAATGCGATTCGCCTGTGAAAGACGGTTAGATGTAGGCACGGCAATAAAAATTGTAAATTCACTTGGTACTGCCGTTGCAAAAGTTGTAAATGTTCAAGAAAATGAACTGAATGGAAAAAAATATTACTTCGTTGGCACTCGTTTCCAATCTGCCGATTTTTTTAGCCAGAAAGGATCCTTTTACTCCGCATCAGCTTAGCTTTTCTTCTCATAACAGGAAAGCAGTGGACAGCGCTCGGATTTTAGTTTTTCTTCATTAAGATTGCATTGTAAACGAGGGTGTGATTCCCAGTTTGCACACCCGGTTTTACGAGCGCTGTCCCTGTTCTCCTGTAAAACATTACTATTTTAAACATTTTAGGAAGAGTCATCTGCAATAGAGCAATAATACCTCCATTACCTTTTATAAGCCCTTACACCGGCAATGTCATTTAGAAATGGGCATGAAATAAATTATTCATGTAGTACTAATCTTCACATTATCTCTGCCCAAATTTCAATAGCCAAATCCTCAACGGGCCTAGGCCACGCTTCCGGTTTAATTCTATCAATTTAGACAAATCTAACACAAATCTGGGCATTCCATGCACAATTTATTATATGCACGTTCCTTAAGAATCAGCTCGCAGCTACAAATGATAGATTGGCTCATCACCCATGCAGTTTTTCATTGACAAAATGGATGAAAAGTGTAATTATCTAATCTGCTCATTTTTCGTTGATGCATTGTTAACTGCTTACTTTGTCTAATATTATGCTACTTCTTGTTTTGCTTCTTGATTTGCTTTTCGTATGTGATACAGGGTTGATTATTCTGGTACTAAGTACCGGAGGCGGTATCTATAATATCTGCGGCGCAGATATCGACATTCACTCCATTGAAAATCTTGTTTATTGCCTTATAGGCTTAGGGTTTATCCGATACAGACTGCGAAGCATATCTCCTTTTCTATTAATAAAGGCAATTAACCTTAAGGAACTGCCTCAAGTATCTATTAATTTATTGGCAAATCTGTATAACAGATTAAAGTCAATTGATTCCAGACGTGCAAAGTGGTGGATTATAGGAATTCTCATTTTCTCTGCTATATTAAAGAGCCTAAACGCATATTTCTACTACGGTTTCTTTTGCGGAGATGATGTGGAGGTCCTTGAAATGACCTTTGCAAAACTGTTTGCATGGGATTGGACGGCCTGGGAGCTTCGAAACGCATTCTTCCCCATGGGATTCATATATCCGATCCAGTCATTGCTCCATAGTTTTGGCACTAAAGATACTACGCTGCTTATACTTGCTGGCAGGTTTGTGGTAATAGCATTCTCGTTAATAAACCTTTTGCTGGTGTACAAGATAGCATGCAAAGAGTTCGAAAGTCGTGCGGTTGGTTTATTAGCGATCCTTTTTCTCGCCACAAGCAAGCTTCATACATGTTTTGCCGCCTCAGTGCTTCCTCGAACAGTAGCGTCAACATTTATCCTGCTCTCACTTCTATTTATATTATCACGGCGCAATCGATCCGGATTAATAATCGCAGCGGTTTGCCTTGGTACCGGCGCCTGTATCAGGTTTGGAGAAGCGGTGTTTCTGATTCCTGCTATTATCCCGTTTGTGGCAACAAAGAGATTTCGGGATGTCATAATATTTGGAGCAGTATTTGGAGCTACATGCGCGGTAATTTTAGGTGTAAGTGATGCTATTTATTGGGGTAGACCTTTTCACTCATTAATAACTGCATTTAACTTTACTATTATAGAAGGCAAGACCACTAGCGGTTTTGACCCTTTCTATTATTACATAAAAAAGGTCCCAAACTGGTCGAATATTTTCGTATTTGCTTTATCCCTATATGCCTACAGACTTAGTAAGCGTCAAATAATGGGTTGGGCATTTATCCCAATTATTCTTTTAAGTATACTACCACACAAAGAGCCACGATACATGGTACCCATAATACCTTTTTTTGCCATATTAGCAGCAGGCTCGTTCTGGAAAATAGTTACAGACATTTGTAACAGATACGAAGCGGATCTAAATCCAGCCAAATCAGCTTTACGAGCTTTTATTATCAGTGTTGTCTTTGTGGGAGCTCTTCTCCTGGAATTTGATGGTTATCGCTTTAAAAGAACTGAAAACGGTGTAGATGTCGCAAGAAACATACTTGATCAACCGGAACTGGAAGGTGCAGCAATAGAGCAAAACTGGCGCACTGGAAGGCTACTCTACCTATGGAAACTTCCTGTACTAAAAGAGATTTCCCCTGCACGTATTACAGATCGTGATCATGTAATTGGGCAAATATCAAGTGATGATGTAAAATGGGCAGCGCTGACCGACCGTACGATCAACCGCTATCACTATGATAAAGAGCTTGAGTCACTTGGTTACCAAGAAGTAAAAATGGCAGAAGAAGTTAAACGCAATACCTATCGGTTGTACAAAAGGTGATTATTATTAGCCACTGCAGGCAGAAGGCAGAGGGCTGAAGGCTATTAGCACATGATTATACAAAACTTAAGGTCTTTGAGTTAGCAGGCTAGTAAGTATAGCAAACAGATTTGGGTTTTGGATAATCAGGATTTATCCCTGATTGACCAAAAATCATCAAAACTGAGGAAGTTTTAAATAGCTAGATAAAAGTACAGCAGAATCGTCGATTTCTTCAGCCTATTTACCTAAGTAGTAGACACAAAAGAAGTTTTTATAAAATAAATAAACAATATCATAATAAAGTTATAAATATGAAAGTTGCACTGATCCACGATTGGCTTACAGGTATGAGGGGTGGAGAAAAATGTTTGGAGATATTTTGTTCTCTCTATCCAGATGCAGATATATTTACTCTTATACACAACAAGGGAACGGTATCAGAATGTATAGAACAGATGAAAATAAACACATCGTTTGTTCAAAAGCTCCCTTTTTTGAATAAATACAGACGTTATCTGCCACTATTTCCTTCTGCAATTGAACAGTTTGATCTGAATGAATATGATCTTGTATTAAGCTCAAGCCATTGCGTGGCCAAAGGTGTAATAACAGGACCTGAAACCTTGCATATTTGTTACTGCCATACCCCTATGAGGTACGTATGGGATATGTATAATTCATATTTTGGGAAGGGAAATGCAGGATTATTATCAAGATGCGCGATCCCATTCTTTGCAAACTACTTGAGATCATGGGACGTATCATCAAGTATGAGGGTTGAATATTTTATTGCAAACTCACACTATGTTGCGAAAAGGATTAAAAAGTTTTACAACAGAAACGCAAAGGTAATACATCCTCCTGTTGACTGTTCTGTATTTAAAATACAGAAAAACACTGAAGATTTCTATTTGGTTGTCTCGGCATTTGCTCCTTATAAAAGAGTAGATCTGGCTATCAAGGCATTCAATAAACTGGAAC
This sequence comes from Candidatus Anammoxibacter sp., assembly GCA_021777055.1. Lineage (GTDB taxonomy): Bacteria > Planctomycetota > Brocadiia > Brocadiales > Anammoxibacteraceae > Anammoxibacter_A. The sequence goes on from JAIQZO010000044.1 coordinate 117,072, forward strand.
TGCCTCTGGTTGTGATAGGCAGCGGGCAGGACGAGAAGAAATTGAAACAGATAGCAAAAAAGAATATCACATTTTTAGGATGGCAGGCAGACAATGTAATAAGGGATTATTACGCAAAATGTAAGGCCTTGATATTTCCAGGGAAAGAGGATTTTGGTATCGTTCCACTAGAAGTCCAAGCATGCGGACGACCTGTTATTGCTTACGGTGTGGGTGGTGTTTGCGAAACAGTAATTCCAATAAACTCTCGAATAAAAAACGATACCACTTTACAGGAAAACACAACCGGATATGGCCTAAATGAACAGCAGTATGCAACGGGGATCTTTTTCTATGAGCAGACAGTTGATGCAGTCATAAATTCGGTAAGAGAGTACGAAGAAGTTAAAGATAGATTTGATAGTGCCATTATAAGAACACACGCATTGACGTTTGACAAACCTATTTTTAAGACAAGGATAAAAAACCATATTGATCATTGTGTAAATGAGCACAATGAACGAATTTTTTAATGTTCTCTGACTAGAGATTGATCTTTACGTGTATCAATAGATACATTATCGCCGGAAAGGAAACAGATATGAGTGAACAAATTACAGGCCTCACCCCGCCACTCCTATGGAAACATTTTTTCGCATTATCACAGATACCACGATCGTCAAAAGAGGAAAAAAACGCTTGTAGACACATCATGCAGATAGCAAAGAGAAAAGGTCTGGCGTATAAAAGTGATAACGCAGGAAATCTAGTTATAAAAAAGCCTGGTGTAAAAAACTGTGAAAACAAACCCGCAATTGTACTGCAGGGCCACATTGATATGGTTTGCGAAAAGAACAGAGATGTTAGCCATGACTTCTCAAATGACCCAATTATCTTAAAAAGAGAGGGTGATTGGATAAAGGCAGATGGTACCACATTGGGAGCTGACAATGGAATAGGTGTTGCCGCGGCAATGGCAATAATAGAAAGCGATGAATTAATCCACGGGCCATTAGAATTTCTATTTACAGTAGAAGAAGAAACTGGTTTAACAGGCGCTATGGAACTGTCCACAAACATGATCGACGCCAAGATTCTGCTTAATCTTGATTCCGATGAAGAAGGGGTTATTTACAACGGATGCGCAGGGGGAAAAAATGCCGAACTTTTTTTAAAAATTAAGTCGGAAGATGTTCCGGCCGGACTCAAACCTGTATTTGTCAAACTAACCGGACTGAGCGGCGGTCATTCAGGCACAAACATCCATGAAGGAAGAGGCAACGCCATAAAGCTGATAAACCGATTCCTCCACCGCTCCTTACCAGAAGTTGATGGCAGACTGGCAGACATTGAAGGTGGTAATAAACATAACGCAATCCCCCGTGAGGCATACGCTAAAGTTTTTCTTCCGGAATATAGTACTGAGAAGTTTATGGAGCTGGCCATGGAATTTGACAAAATGTTTAAAGATGAATACAGCATTATTGACAACAAAGTGAACATTACAGTAGACAGAACTGGATTTGAAGTGCCGAATAAAGTCTTTACCACTGAATTCCAGAAAGAGCTTATAAGCGTGCTTTATGCAATCCCCCATGGGGTTATCACAATGAGTAACACCACACCTGGTGACGTAGAGACCTCAAACAATCTTGCGATTATAAATTGCGGGAAAGATTTTGTAACTATTTTAACATGTCAAAGGAGTGTCACTAAAAGCCAATTGGAAAATATTTATGAAACGGTAGCAGCCTGTGGTGAAGTGGTGGGCGCAGAGGTAAAGGGCTGCAGTAGTTATAGCCCCTGGCAACCAAATCCGGCGTCATCTCTGATGAAGAGAGCAAAAAAGGTGTATAAAGATTCATTTGGAAATGAACCGGAAGTAAAGACAATTCATGCTGGAGTAGAAAGCGGTATAATTGGCGATAAATATCCTGGAATGGATATGATATCGTTCGGTGTAAATATTTCAGGTGCCCATTCCCCCGATGAAAAGGTTCAGATCTCTTCGGTTGAAAAATTCTGGAAGTTTACCACCGAGCTAATAAAGGATTATACTAGCTTGTCAGGTTAGTATATACTATACTCAACAGGTTCATAAATAAAGAATTTAGCTATCCATCTTTCGGATATCTTTGGATGTTATTCAATTGTGATTTCATAGATGTGGCTAAGGCCACACCTACGGAACCGGTCAATCATAACATCCAGCTCTAACCAAAATCTAAGTCACTAAATTCTTCATTTATGAACCCGTTGAGTATATCAATAACAAAAAAAGATAAACCTTCTTTAAAAGAGGAAAATTGATATGGAAAAGACACGGTTTGAGGAGCTGAACGAGATCATAAAAAATGATGACGAGGAGTTTGGCCATGCACGTTCGATTATGGAAGAGTTCCGGAACAAATTGCAGGAATATTTAGGATGTCCAGATAATGTTATAAAGCTTGAATACAGTTATTATAAGAAGGAAGTTTATTACTTTACATTCTTTATTAAATTTACAAAACATAACCCCGTTGAATTCGAGTTGGGGACCAACGAATCCCGATATCTGTTTTACAGCGAAAATGATATCGAATACTCCCTTGAGGATGAAGATTCTATTGATGATCTAAAGGACTCTATCTTTGAATACCTTAGGAAATCAGTACACCATCTACTAAAGAAGACATGATCGGAAAGTTGGAGGCTTTTCGAAATGAAATTAGCAAATAATAGACCCATTTAATATAGAAAAAGAGATTATGTTAAGCACGAGCAATATAAGTTTACAATATGGAAAACGTATTTTATTTGAAGATGTAAACCTCAAATTTACACCAGGCAATTGTTACGGAATCATCGGGGCGAATGGTGCAGGAAAATCTACTTTCCTTAAAATATTATCCGGGGAAATAGAACCCTCTTCAGGAACAATATCCCTAGGGGCAGGCAAAAGGATTGATGTCTTAAGCCAGAACCAGTTTGCTTTTGATGAATTTGAAGTCTTAAAAACTGTTTTAATGGGACACAAGAAGCTATATCAAATAATGGAAGAAAAAGACGCCATCTATAAGAAAAGCGATTTTAACGATGAAGATGGAATGAAGGCGGCAGAACTTGAGGGTGAATTCGGGGAACTAAACGGATGGGACGCGGAAACCGATGCAGGTACCCTTTTACGTGGCCTTGGCATTCCGGATGAACTTCATGAAAAAGAGATGGCAGAAATTTCGGGAAAGGAAAAGGTAAAAGTTTTACTGGCGCAGGCATTATTTGGAAACCCTGATATACTATTACTGGACGAACCAACAAACCACTTAGATATCCCGTCGATCAACTGGCTTGAAGAGTTTTTAATCAACTTTAGTAATACTGTTATTGTTGTATCCCATGACCGTCACTTTCTTAATAACGTATGCACTCATATTGCAGACATCGATTATGGAAAGATAACCATATTTACAGGAAATTACGATTTCTGGCTTGAATCTAGCCAGCTTGCATTAAAGCAGACAAAGGATTCAAATAAGAAAACAGAAGCAAAAATCAAAGATCTTCAGACCTTTGTGGCACGTTTTAGCGCAAATGCATCGAAGTCAAAACAGGCAACATCAAGAAAAAAGCAGCTGGAGAAGTTGACATTAGAGGATATCAGACCCTCTTCGAGGAAATTGCCATTCATTAATTTCAAACCTGAAAGAGATCTGGGAAATAATGTCCTTACGGTAAAGAACATTTCAAAGACCGTAGAAGGAGAAAAAGTATTGGATGATGTATCCTTTACTGTAAATAAGGATGACAAAATAGCCTTTGTAGGTGCGCATGATATTTCAAAGACAACATTATTTAAGATACTGATGAATGAAATTGAAGCAGACGAGGGTAGCTATGAGTGGGGTGTAACTTGTACAAAATCATATTTTCCAAAAGAGAATTCATCTTATTTTAACACTGACATGAGATTAGTCGACTGGCTACGTCAATTTTCCGAAGAAAAGGAAGAGACTTTTATAAGAGGTTTTCTGGGACGGATGCTTTTCTCCGGAGAGGAGTCGTTAAAAAAAGCAAATGTGTTGTCCGGTGGAGAAAAAGTAAGGTGTTTGCTGTCAAAGATGATGTTAAGCGGTGCAAACGTCCTTATACTTGACGAACCAACTAACCACCTTGATCTGGAGTCAATCACTGGATTAAATAACGGACTGATCAGCTTTAAGGGCTCTCTCCTGTTTGTATCCCATGATCATCAGTTTATACAATCGATTGCAAATAGAATCATAGAAATCACTCCATACGGTATCATTGATAAAGAGATGACATTTGATGATTATATGGAGGACCCAAAGGTTAATAAGCTTAGAGAAGCAATGCATGAAAGTTTGATGATGTAAAATTATAATCTATTGTATCCCTGGGACTTAGGTCCCAGGCTACATCCCCTTGCCTTTTTCGGGTAATTTGTAGAGTACTATCTTTCTTAACTCTCTTACGGTTTTACACCAATGTAACTTTTTCTAAGCTCTTCTTTTCCGCTTTTTAATGCTCCAGTGTAATATTCCCTCATTTTCTCAGTATCAAACGTCAATAGTGATCCCCCGGATTCAAAATGCAGAATAAAGACTTTCCCAACTGCGAATGTAGACACTCCACTAAAAAAGGACATCGTAATAATGCTGGCAGTTGTTCCAATTACGGGTATGGTCTTTAATAAAGGAGCCAGGTTTAGGGTGAAAGATAAGGACGATCCAGCTCCCACTAAGGCAGCGATAATGGATTTGCAGCGATTTTGAGAAAACTCCACTTCATATTCTTTGGAAAGGGCATGAATCATTTTTAGTTGAATTCCCGCAACAGCTGCCGTGCTCAAGATTCGAAATGGTATAAGCCCCCCGGCCATGGTACCAAGGATGTGTTCCTTTACAATCTTTTTTGCATTTTCTGATTGTTTTTCTTTTTTTTTCAGATAAATCCTTCCCTTTATATATTTGTCAAAAAAATTTCCAATCGTCTACATAACTTCCCGTAATGGGTTTGGGATATCCGGGATCGGTATTGTATGTAATGATGTCAAATCTAAGATGAAGGTCATCCCTAAAAAAATAGACTTTACTGTTTCCCCAATAGATGGCAGCGTCAATTCTATCAAAGTTAACACCTACCCACCGTTTAGATATTGGCTCAGGATAGCCATCATCCGCTCTATTTTTGAGTATATTATAGCGAATATAATAACTACCAGCGAAAAAATAAATGGATTCCTGCCCTGTGTTTAGAGCCGCGTCAATTTTGTCAAAAGTTACCCCTGGCCATCCATCTTTAATCAATTTGGGGTATCCATTTTCAATCTTAGAAGTGGACATATCCAGACAGACATACTTGTTTCTCCTGAAAACAAATAACTTTTTGCTCATGTCTTCCCCTCCTTCCATGGACCAATCTTCCCCCATAAATGCGGCGTCAATCCGGTCAAAACCAGCTTCCACTAATGCCGGCCATCTTTCCTTTAGGTGTTTTGATTTTTCACTTTCGCCTTTCTCTAAATCATATTTACTATACTTATTTCCCCTTATAAAATTTATCTCATTGTTATAATTAAATATGGCGGAAATGGGGGTGAAAGTAGTCGCGGCCTTGTATGCATCCATTAGGGCTTTTGCCTTCTCCTCGTCCTTAATCAGTGTCCAGATACCAATTACTTCAAGCTCTATCACCTGGGGATTATCTTTGATACTGAGCAACCAGTTGTTATAAGTCTCATTGTCTAGCGAGCTGAGGGTAGCCAGTTTTAATTCATCTCCCCCTTTACCAAAGACGGTACATTCGGAATTGCATTTTAATTTTTCATTCACATTTTTTTTGTCTAAATTCCCACTAACATTAGTTCCTGCATAGCTAGCTTGAAGACTTGCCCTTATCTCTTCCTTTGTCATATCGGAAGACTTAACAACAGAAATGACCAGTGTTGATTTCCCTCCTACCCAAGCCCGTCTCACGTAGTGTGTTCCATATCGTTCAAAAAACTTCTCATAGTCTCTTCTGTTGGCATGCCTAAAAGGGGTTGGTATGTTGAGATCCATTTTACTATCATCCAGGTTCGTAACATTTGGAAGATAAACTGACCAAAGGGGAATAAAGGAAACCCTTCGCGCATAATAGCACTCTTCACTACTGTTATGCTGGTTAGACATACTTCCACTGGCATCAACGGTAAAAAGGGCATTAGTGGCAGCAACATTGGCATCCAGATTCATCTGTTTGTCCAAACGTTCACGAGATTCCTCTATAATCGTTTGATTAAAAGCATATTTGGGTGGCATTGGAGGGCTATTGTTTACCTCATAACCTGCTGGAACAGAGTATGTTTGACCTGTTTCCTTGATAAAACATTTGTTCTGCTTTTGATAGCTAAAAAGAATATCTTTTAATTCATAAGCTTGATAGGGTCTTAAAAAAATCCCGCGTCCAACCGCTTCCATACCAGGTAGGAGAAGTGCTTCTTTTTCGCCTTTTGTCATATCATCGTCCCCAAATTATAAAAATTTGTTAAAAAGACACCTGAAAAGATAATTTTACAGATACTGAAGATATTTTGCATAACATTATACATTACAAGTAAGAGATTATTATCTTTATCCTATTACATAAAACTAGTAGGCGCAACCCCAAAGTCTTCATCTGCTTCATCAATCTACTCTTTGACTATTTTGTTCAGTAGTATCACGATTCGCTCTTGACAGAGCACCAGCTTCATTGGATTGAAGAAGCACTGTGTTTCAATTCTCCTTAGAAACTCCTATCTACAGATATGCGGTTACTGTAGATAGGTTCTCAGGATGGTTGGTGATGGCACGGAAGAAAAATGGTTCGATATATTGCCCGAAGAAACACCCCGTTGTTTCTGTTAACAGGATAAAATTTGCCGATAAGTCTATGAAGAGATGGCGTGTCTATGCAGCGTAGAGAATAATGTAACCTTGAGCTAGTTCTCTTCAGGCTGTCCGCTGCGTCGGCGTAGTCAGTGAAGTATCAAGGATGAAAGACAAAATAAAGAGTAAATGAAACGATAATGATAGGAAGCGTATGACTAAAACCTTTTTTAGAAAACCTGGTTATGTTCTGTTATTTTTAGAAAAACAAGTTTGTTTAGATGCTATTGCAATTTAAATGAAAGGCGACAGGAACAACACTCTGATTCAGATTGTTTAAGGTTAGAATCTAACTGTTTCTTACGGATATATTCTCCAATTGCCTTTGGCTTTGTAGGGTTGCCATTGGGTAATAAAATAGGTCTGTGTATATCTACGCTACACTCAGGAATGTTATAAGATGGGTAACCCACCATGTCCTTATGGTTATTATAGAGATCAGAAAAGTGTGCGCCTCAGTACTCCATATAAAGGGGAATCTCTTATTTTTCTTTGAAGTTTATATACATGTTCAAGCCGCTTTTCAATATCATGATCAAGCTCCCCTTTATGGTCCCAATAATAAGTGAAAGCTGAATGAATTTGAGAGTATAAGATTAATTAGTGGCCCTTCTTTCCTCTAAAGAGCAATATAAAGTTTGCCAATAACTCCTTATTGAAGTGGGAACCCATTTCCTTGTACATAATTTTAACCGCTTCAAAAGGTTTCATCGCTTCTTTATAAGGACGTTTCCCTGTTAATGAGTCATATACATCCGCTATGGCACAAACACGCGCATGGGGATGGATTTCTTTTCCAAGCAATTGGTGAGGGTAACCGCTTCCATCATCCCGCTCATGATGTTGCAGAATGATTACCCCTGCGTCAGAGGATAGCTGCTTAGTCTCATTTACGATATTATAGCCTTCCTCCGGATGGGTTCTCATTATCCCCATCTCCTCTTCGGTTAATAATCCGGGTTTGTTAAGAATACGCTCATCTATATTGACCTTTCCCAAATCGTGAAGAAAGAATCCTACACCCATTTTAGCCATATCATATTTGTTGTAATTTTTAGACAACATTTTTTCTAGTATCACAGCCTTTATGCCAACATTAACCGAATGCGTGTATGTATAGTAATCATACGAGACAATCTTCATCAGTTGTCGAGATGTCTCGTCTTCATCTAAAATCACGTCTACTATTTCAGCTATACCAACTTTTGATGCACTAATAACTCCAGCTGTAGGATTCTCAAAAAGGTTTTTCATCATCACGAGTGAATACGCTTGAACTGCTTTTGCCCTATCATTAGGCTCCAGATTTTTGTCTCTAAATTTATGAACAATTCCTTCTGTCATAAATGTCTCAGGATTCCATTCTAAATGTGTAAACGAATCTTTATTATCATAATTTTCTTGATGTTCTTTATAATCATTAATAATCTTTGTGTCGTCAATGCAATTATCTTCTCTCTCTTCGCTAATATTGTTAAGCCCAATCTCATTTCTCGTATCTTTACATGGATCTATCTCTTTTTTGTCGATCGGTTCCAGGCTCGTCCCCAGATTTTTATTTATTTGGTTTTTACTTCTATCCGTGTCAACTTTAACACTCTTAATTCCTATATTTATAATCTTCTTTATCTGTTTTTCAGAAGTAATCTCAAATTCGTCTTTCCAAAAAGGATGTTCCATCCACATACCTGATAGATCAATAAACATACCTATCTGTAATTTTTCTACTTTTATTTCTATAATCATATATGACTAAATGATAAAGTTTATTATTCTAATCGGGATGCTTTTCTAATTTTGGGCTAACTGTTAAATAGATTCAGTTTGATTGCCATAAACAAATTCTAATTCCCAAGACTCTTCCACTGCAATATATTCTAGAATTCCTATGGAGATCTTTGCGATAATGCTTCTGTTGTTGGACAATATCTTGGAGTCATGCTTTTTGACTCCAACACGAACTGTAGTTGGATCACTTCTCTCAGCTGTTGTAGAAAAGATAATAAGACATGAAAAAGCAAAAATCATTACCTGCTTAATCATAAAACAACGAAGGTTTCTTTTTCTAAATGGTATTACAGATAAAGTGAAAAATATCAACGGGCGAATATTTGTTAATCCTGTTTGCCAAAGGTTTATAGCCTTTTTTCCTATTAAAATAAAATTCCAGCTACCTTGCCCGCTTAATAGAGAAATCTTAAACATTTATCATACCTATTGCAATTTTCGTAGATAATGAATGTCTTTTTTGCAAAGTAAATATTACGACTAAACTTTGTTCTACTTTCTAAAGAGGTACAGAAATCAATCTGCAAGTTATATTTCTATCATAAAGTGAACTCTTGTGAGCAATCCCATAGGTTTGACAAAAACATGATTCAGAAAAAAATTTCAAAAACATTAAGTATTTAACAAAATTGTCTGCTTAGCTTTTTGCAGTGCAAAAATGTTTAATATTTATAAACACTTTCCAATTCTTTACTAATTTACATTATTAACCAAAGATTAATTTATAGATAAAATCCAATATATCCATACTGCCAGATTAAACATATATCACAATCATTACCACTTGTCAACCAGAGTAAAATAGTCCTAAGTTCTGTTTGTAAGGTATAGCATTACACCGTTGAAAGGGATATCCTTACAAAATAATATTCCAATATCAATACACATAAAACCTGATACAGCTTAACATAAGACACAACATACCCTTACACTCGTTCTAGCACTTCGTAACGTTTAAATCTTTAGTAGATCTATTTTTAGCAAAATCTTAAAAAAAGTTTTTATTTTTTTTATTTTATATCTAAATTATATCTGTATTCTCCGTGAGGTAACAGATAATCATATAGTTAAGAGTTGTCCGTTTGGAGTAGGGTCTGGTAAAAATATTCAGGTCCACACCACTTTTCTTGTTTATCATTAAAATCATGAGGGTGAATTATTATTTTTAGATTCAGTCTGGAGGCATACACAGGGTTTAGAAAAGATAATTCCTTGGAAAATTAAAACCCCATAGACTTTATTGAAGTTTGTGAGACGATCGGATCCTAGCTGTATACCGTTCAGCTTCCTAGATTTTCAAAAGATAGGTATGGATTTTATAATACAAAGTTGATCGGTATAATTAAGCATGCGCGCCATGTCGTTTCCTTTAACGAAAGACGAGATAACTTCACGTCCACACTTTGGAATATTAAGATCAGGTATCAAGTGATTAAGCTGGTTTTGTTTACCGTGATGCATTTCGACGTAAGTGGTGGATAGAAAGATAGCGCCCCTTCGAATATCACTTTAAAATGATTGATGCAAGAAACGGGGCCTTTTGAGTTAATGATTAAGAAACAGATAAAACTCTTCCCTAAATTTACGAGCAAGCTTCATATCGCGGCAAAGCCGCAACTAAATAGAGAATACAGAGTGCAGGAGACAGGAGTCAAAATAAAGCATCAAATTGTGGAAATATGGAGTGCAAGATTTATCTTGCTGAAATCAGATAGTAATACAATCTTAGAATAGGTTTTCTAACAAGATTAATCATTACCTGCTTTCTAAGTCTCTCTAAATCTTCAGAAGATGATTGAATCACATCTGGTCGAAACAGTTAATTCGTATCCTACATCTTCCATTTCTATAATTAAATCCCCAGCAAAATAAATTTTGCACTTCTATTAACCTAATCAAATCTGTTAAAAATTTTCTTAAAAAAGAAGTTTTTACAGGATGATACTATAAAACCTATAAAGGCAAATATTGTCACTAGGTAATACCAACACCTAATGAAGAAATATGTCAATATTTTCAATAAAGAATTTAGTCGTCTGGAAAAGAGTATAAATATTTTAATTAATACTAAATATGTTACAAAATCTAACGCATAAATTATCCCTGTTTTTCCTTGACATTGGATCGAAAACAGGGTATTTTTGTAATAATTCATTTCACCTAATTAACTCTAAAGGAGTTTACCTATCCACCAAGACTACACGTTTTCCGTAATTATGTAAAAAGAGAAATATAACTATTAATTATCTTCAAACATAAAAGAAAGGAGGCTGGCATGTCTGAACCTTTTCTGGCAGAAATTAGGATAGTTGGTTTTAACTTTGCTCCTCGCGGCTGGGCATTTTGCGATGGACAAATACTGCCAATTAATCAAAATCAATCGTTATACTCACTTTTGGGTACTACATACGGCGGTGATGGCAGAACATCATTTGCACTTCCGGATCTGCGTGGCAGATCACCTATGCACACCAGCAAAGACCACAGAGAGGGACAAAAAGCAGGTGAAGAGACTGTCCCTCTTACTGCGGCAGAGATTCCTCAGCATAAACATGTTCTGAATGCAAGTAACAGTGGTAATGATGCTATACCCGCTAGCAATTTCCCTGCAAATGCAGGAAGCGATCTTTATACCGCTCCCAATAACCTAGTAAACATGAATTCCGCTGCAATTACAAATACTGGGGGTAGTCAGGGACATGAGAACATGCAGCCGTACTTAACGCTCAATTTCATTATTGCATTACAGGGACTTTTCCCATCTAGAAACTAAACATAAGGAGGGAGTTATGTCTGAACCTTTTGTAGGTGAGATCAGGATGTTTGCCGGAAATTTTGCCCCGCGGGGTTGGGCATTTTGCGACGGACAATTGCTTGCAGTTACACAAAATGACGCACTGTTTTCATTATTAGGCACAATTTACGGTGGCGATGGAAGGACTACATTCGGGTTGCCCGACCTTCGCGGCAGGATACCCATTCACGCAGGTTTCGGACCAGGACTATCCCCTCGCAAGTTGGGAGCAAAAGCAGGTTCTGAATCAGTAACGCTTACCACTAATCAATTACCATCCCATAGTCATGATTTACGCGCCTCTACTGACAGTGGTTCGGAAGAAAGTCCGCAAGATAATGTTACAGGTCAGCCAACCGATGCTATATACGGAATAGGCGAGCCACCACCAATTGTTAGTATGAATGCAAATACATTAAGTACCATTGGCGGAAGCCGGGAACACACCAACTTAGCTCCGTTTCTATGTATAAATTACATAATAGCTCTAATCGGGATCTATCCATCTCGGCATTAAAGGAGGATATAAATTATGTCAGAACCATTTATTGCAGAAATCCGGATCTTTGCCGGTAACTTTGCGCCCCGTGGTTGGGCATTTTGTGACGGTCAGTTGTTGCCTATATCACAAAACACTGCCCTGTTTTCCATTATCGGCACCACTTATGGAGGCGATGGGAGGAGTACCACCGCTCTTCCTGATTTACAAAGTCGGGCAGCAATGCATCCTGGCCGTGGCCCAGGATTGACTTCTAGAAGGTTAGGACAAAAAGGAGGGACAGAAACGGTAACATTATCCGAAGCCCAAATGCCAAACCATTCCCACACTGTCCAGGCACAAGCACGGCCAGCAACTGAAAATGATGCTGCCAAAAATTATTGGGCGCCCCAGTCTAATTTCTATGCTAATTCGGGTGATGTAACTATGGCATCAAATGGTGTTGAAAACACAGGAGGTAGTCAATTACATAATAACAGACAACCATTTTTGGTGTTAAATTTTATTATTGCTTTAGTAGGTCTCTATCCATCAAGGGGCTGATGGTTATATAGTATTACTTTATAAAAATTTCTTTTTTTAAAGATTTTGTAGTTTTATGGAACACAGAATTCAGTAGCCAGAAACCAGTACAACAAAAAGCAGGAGTTGAAAACAGATATAATTTGTATCTATTTCCATTAATTAACATAGTGAAATAACTACAAATCTATGATTTATTCTGAATTCTGTATTCCTAATTTAGTTGCGGCTTTGCCGCTTTATGAATTTGGAGATAAGCTATATGATGGATAGTTTAACCTTATCATCTTTTTCCAAGCACCTCAATTCAACATTTGAGATTGATACTGACTCAACTGACCCGATAATTGCCAGTTTAATAGAAGCAAAAAAGTTAGCATCTCAATCCCCAAACGAGTCAAGTGTTACAGATAGATCACCTTTCTCGTTGGTCTTCAGATGTAATAAAGATGTTTTTTTAGAACAGAAGATATATAAAATGAGACACAAATTGATGGGTAATCTTGAGATCTTCCTAGTCCCTGTAGGCAATGGTAAAGATGGACTGCTATATGAAGCGGTATTTAATTAGCAATTAAGGTTTTTACTTTAAAGCTTGGAAATCTATCTTCCATTTACTGATATTAAATGATGGATCAGAACATAACATTTCGTTTTATAACCAGAGAGGACAAAAATTTTCTTCGTTCACTTTACGCCAGTACACGGGAGGAGGAACTTGCGTTAACTGATTGGGATGATTTACAAAAAGAGGCATTCATAGGGATGCAGTTTGAAGCACAACACAGTTTCTATCATGAACAATTTCCGAATGCAGAATTCCAACTTATCCTCCTTGACAAAGAACCCATTGGAAGACTCTATATAGACAAAAGAGAGGACGAGTTCAGGATCATAGATATTGCACTTCTCAAAGAATACAGGAATAAGGGAATTGGTTCAACGTTATTGAAAGATATTCTTTCACGAAGCTCATTGGCAAGCTTACCTGTCCGTATACATGTGGAACAGTTCAATCCCGCACTTACCCTTTACAACCGGCTTGGTTTTCATAGAATCGAAGAGAACGGTGTCTATTATCTTATGGAGTGGCGCCCTACTGCTTCCGAGGTAACCTGATGTTTGTTTCTAGCCGTAATTAAAATTACAAATCATGTAATAGATTTAATATCATGGAATTATATCAATTTAATTGTTAGTTTCGGGTTATAATTAACGTTCATAGAAAACACACATCTTTCCAAATGGAATTTACACACCCCCCTCATTCACCTCTTTTTAGAGGGGATATTCATTCTTTACCATTAGTAGTTCAGATACTTAAAGTTGTGGGTAATGATTAGGCAAAAGCATTGTACTTGTATCACACTGCCAATGATGCACTGCCACAACAATATATTCGCTTTGCAAGCTTGTAGCAGGGATAGAAACGGGACCTCTAGTAACATGGTGTTCCCAGGCAGAAGCCTGGGAACAAAATCTATTAGTTTTTCAAAAACTAAGTTAGTAAAGTCCTCAGAAAGTACGGATTAAATATCAGAATCTTTAAAAGGATAAGGTAGATGCGCCCTTCAGATTCTTAACGACGACGCCCAATGCCAGGAACAACATTTATAATTTCATGAAAAGTACTATCTCCATCAAACTCAACATCTTCTAATTTATAATAGAGTTCTTTTGCTCTAATAGTGTCCCTATCTGTATAGCGATAGAATGCCCCCCATGAGTCTCCACCTTTAGCAGGAATCAATGTCTTATTTACTTTTGTAAAATTTTCACCATCCAAACTACGCCAAATATTAAAACCGGCATTATCTATTTCAGTCGCAGTTTCCCAGGTAAGAAAGACTTTACCCAGCACGGCTCTCGCATTAAAACTAACAAGTTCTACTACTGTCGGCGGCGGTGTTGGTGTTGCCGTTGGTGTCACTGTCTCTGTTGGTGTTGCCGTTGGTGTCGCTGTCTCTGTTGGCGTTGCCGTTGGTGTCGCTGTCTCTGTTGGCGTTGCCGTTGGTGTCGCTGTCTCTGTTGGTGTTGCCGTTGGTGTCGCTGTCTCTGTTGGCGTTGCCGTTGGTGTCGCTGTCTCTGTTGGCGTTGCCGTTGGTGTCGCTGTTGGTGTTGGAGACGCCGTAGGGACTACGATATTAACATCTGTACACGTAGGATCGTCTGCATCGGCTGTGTCAGGATCATCAGTGGGGGCATCAATAAAATTTGTTCCAGTAACTGTCCCCTGATTACAAACCTCTAATACACCGTCGGGAAGCGGGTCATTAACATCAACATCAAATGTGACTATTACACTTTTACCAGCAGGAAGCTCATCTACATTCACATTGATTGTTTGTCCAAATGCCGACCAACTCACAAGACTAAGTATAACACCGGGAAATAACATCTTTAATACTTCTATTTTTGTAATGTGATTTATCATTATATCACTAGGCCTCCTCTCATTTTCAAAATATTCCAGTATGACCAATAATCAAAATTAAAATTTGGCCACATTTTTGCGCAAAAATACAAAGACGACTAAAAACACTTAATGTTTAACAGTAGGGTGCATTTCATGCACCAGGGTAAACTATGGTAACGGAGTAAAAACCGGCAAATCACATGATCCGTTACTTACCACTCCTATTGTGCCAAAAGCAAGTACACTCGTTGTAGTAGGATTATTGTCACTCAACACCGTGGTTGCAACAGCAGAAGCAGAGCTCCCCTGCTCCAAAGTTACAGAGGAAGAGTTTAGTCTGAAAAAAGCGATAGAATCTGCCGGAAACCCTGGACCAAAAGCATTTGCACCACCAAGCGCAATAGTATTACCTTCATTATCTGGGCCAATACCATCATCTCCAATCCTGGCACAAAGAGTAGAAGTACTTGATGCTTGAACCGTTAAATTTTCAAACGTAGTCGTATCTCCAGGCTGGTTAGGTGCTCTATTATTTGTAATCGAAATATCTAGCTCTGCGGTATTATTTACATTAAAGAACATGGCATCTAGATTATGACCTGCAATATCATTATCATCTACAGAAAGACGAACAGTAGAATTATCATCTGCAATCAGAGGCGCTGAAATACCCCTACCAAACAAGGATGCAGTGATGTTATTACTTGAAACTATACCATGAACTGTTGAATTGTCATTACTGCCTAAAAGAATAGCGTGATTTGATGAACTGTTCATCGTGTTATTATTAATGGTATAACGGAGCGTTGTGGTACCTGTGGCATTAAATTCAACGGCATTATCGCTTCTCATATTTGGAGCACCGTTATTGAAACCGGTAAACGTGTTTCCGTCAACAGTTACATTAAGTGTGGCTCCGGAGTTTTCATTTGTTACCCCCATGATACCATCACTCTCCAGACCGGAAAATGTACAGCTGTTATTAATAAGGGCGGTTATAACTGCAGTCCCCCGTGCATCTAACTGTAAACCATCTTCTCCGTTTTGCATTGATGGTGTATTTGCAGTTCCAGAGAATTGAGTCCCTGAAATTGTCATATTAAGTGTTCCGCTAGAG
Organism: Candidatus Anammoxibacter sp.; assembly: GCA_021777055.1. GTDB lineage: Bacteria > Planctomycetota > Brocadiia > Brocadiales > Anammoxibacteraceae > Anammoxibacter_A. Next base: position 133,098 of record JAIQZO010000044.1, read on the forward strand.
TTCTGAATAAACAGGCCATGATTAGCGGAAGCATCAATTGTTGAGTTTGTAATAGTAACCGTACCGTCCAGATTGTTACTTCCCACACCACCAAAATCAATACCATGCTCATCATTTGCATTACCCGCGTTCAACACCTCACAATCTGTCATAGCAAAATTAGTAACCCCAGTCCCGTCAATACCATGATTGTTTGTCCGTGCAATCTTTAGATTGTTCAGATCTACATTATCAACGTTTGTAAGGCTAATCCCATCGCCACCTATGTTGTTTGTAGCGTCTTTAGATTGGCCTATTGTGGCTGTAGAGTCACCAATTATCATGTTCTTAAGGGTTAAACCGGTAACACTGGTCAAGGCCAAGGCGTCGTTTGTTGTGTTTTGAATTGTTCCTCCTGTACCTGATGTTGTACCCACTCCAGTTACGGTTAATCCGCCACTAAAGCCTGTGTTATTCAGCACAATACCGTTAGTTCCACCATTGACCGCTATACTTTTAAAAGTCAATCCGGAAGCACCTATAGTTGTATTTAGAATATTTAAGGCGGTACCTGAAGTGGTATTAATAGTATTATTACTGCCAGTAATGTTAATTGTTCCGGAACTGCTGGCAACAAAACCATTGCTGCCATTTGTGGTAATACTGATACTATTAAAATTGAATGTTCCTGTGTTAGTTTGTAGTGAAATACCATTATTGGCCGGAGCATTGACGGTAACGCTGCTAAATGTAAAGCTGCTTGTGACTGTAGTATTTACCAACTTTATGCCCTCTGTGCTACTATTAACAGATGAAACAGAATTCAAGCTTCCCTCAAGGGTTCCTGTATCCAAATCAATACCAGGACCTCCATTGGTTGAGATGCTTACATCCGCAATGGTTAATAATCCGTAACTGCTACCTTTTATACCAGTTCCAGCCACAGGAGTGTTACCTATGTTAACCCCCGCTATTGTATTATTTTGTGCAAGGACAACTCCATCACCTGTTGTATTGGTTATAACCGGGGAAGGCGATGTTGCGGAGACAATAGTAACGCCATCCACCACGAGATCCACACCCTGACCAATCAGGGATTGCCCCATTAACAAGGTGATTCCTGTATTTTGTTTAGTATTAGTTCCATCACCTTTAAAAATGAATATGATATCACCGGCGCTGGTTGCAGCTGTCTCGGCAGATGCAAGGTTATCAAATGGCGAACTAAGGGTTCCGTCCCCACCTGGAGCGACAGTATTGTCCACATACCACACACGATCTGTAATCCCGATCATCACCATCCCCATATCCGTGCCACCATTACCATCATTAATCGTGTACTGAAAACCATCCGTACCGGTAAATCCGGCAGGCGGTTCGTATGTAAAGCTGCCGTCACTGTTCAGCGTAACATCTCCATTCTGGTCAGTGGTAATAGTAGCTGGAGTTGCAGTTGCCACTGAGGTTGTAGACTTCACTTCTGTCACTGTAAGTATATCACTGTCTGCGTCTTTATCATTTTTAAGCACGCCACCTGCAGAATTGGCACTGAGTGTTGTGTTTCCAATAGCGCCATCTGTGCTAACGTACATATCTTCAAACGCTATTGGCGAAGTATTCAGCGAATTTGGTACTAAAGTAGTGTTGGTGTCAATAACGTCTGCAAACTGTACACCCGTCCCAGACATGTCGCCCGTGTTTGCAATAGTAACATTATATCTAATCGTATCACCGGGATTCACAACACCATCACCCCCTATATCCACCGCTAATGCGTCACTTTTTGACACATCAATAACAGGGGCTGCTTTAGCGCTACTTTGAAAAGCCAAGGTTATCATAAAAATTGCAAAGAATATTTTATTCATGATACACCAATTTCTCCTTTCTTTAAATTTTAAGTCGTATTTTATTGATATAATATCTTTAACGACAAAGGTTTTAATTAGAGCCTGCGTCGGACTCTTACCATAGACTAACGCTGAATACTAGCGTTGTTAGTTCAAGTCTCTGACTTGAACTAATCTGACATTAACAATTCTCTGTATGGTTTTGCACTTTAAACACCATCAGTCTCATGTACTCACAACGGAGTTGCTTTAAAGTCAAATGTGGTTCAAATCTCAGACTTGAACCGGCTGTGATCTCTACAGGCACTACTTACCAAAATTATCAATAATGTACAACTATTTACTGGATAACTAATCAATTTGCGAAGTTAATAAACCTCAACTGCCCAAAAGTCCTCTCAAAAAAAGGTGTTTAGGGATGGGATATTTAATTTCACTAATCAATTACAAAGTAATCTATATTATAACGCAAATATTATGCCGTGGAAATAAACAATATTACTACAAACCACATATCTCCACATATAATCATCAGTTAATTAGGTAATTTTAATATTTTCAATTCATAAGAAATAAAGAAAAACGTTAGAAAGGTTACACGCATTTATGCCTGAAAAACGTTATTGAAGTAAGAGCTTATATATCCAACCTTTACACTAACGTTAGCAATTTAACACCTATTGTTCCGATTATCTTAAACGATTTTGCAAGAAGATATAAAACGGACAACTCCGATCAAGAAGAATACTTAATAATTATTTTAAAGTTAAAATCTCTTTTGAATTCAAGGTTTGGTAATATTGTTGATAAAAGCAAGCAAGAAGTGACTATCATAATTGAATCTAACCCTGTCGGAAATAGAAGCAAGAGATGAGATAGTTATAACATAACAGCGCAAAGTTAATGTTCTTAATGGAACAGAATAACATCAAGTGCCTAAATTGCCTAAAGTGCCTAAAGTGCCTAAAGTGCCTAAAGTGCCTAGAATTAGCTAAAATTTTTGAATACTAGCATTGTTAGTTCAAGTCTCTGCCTTGAACTAATATGACATTAACAATACTCTGTATGGTTTTGGATTTTGGACACAACCAATTGCCTATATACATTAATCTCCTATACTCGCAACAGAGTTGTGTTAAAGTCAGATTAGTTCAAATCTAGAGATTTGAACCAACCTGAAAAAACAACCATAAACAATGACACATACATCAGTTATGTTTAAACTCCAGCAAAATGACATATTCGGCTCAAAATGAAAATTCCTATACTATTGAATTAGCGCCTACGGCAGAATAAAATCTCCAAACAAGAAGCAGCCTACCACAAACGGTCATCTCTCCCCATACAGTTTCAAGGCTAAAGCCTTGAGTTACAATATGCAACGCAAACCTTCAAGTTTGAGCTGATTAGAACTATCAGAGTCTTAAAATGAAAATTCCGATACTATGCACTTATGTGTACCGGTAAGGAGAAATCATGGTAGCACATCAGTCCAAACATCCACTGCAAAACTGAAAGGCATTCTCTCTTTGATACAAATTTCAAATGTAATATCAGTTGAGTTATTTGGATTAACTGTTTTATCAACATTTAAAACTGCTCCCGCCCTACTTATTCCATTATTCGTATTCTTTAAATGGTTCTTTTCTGTCAATTCAACCACCTGAACTGCCAAGTCAGAAAGTGGGATAGCACCCATGTTTACAAGTGTTGCATCAAAGCTGAATGTCCCCTCAAAACCAGAGGGACAGCCTGACATATCAGAGCTAAATTTAAAGGTCTCTTCCAGAGGATTAAAAGTAACATATTCGTTAACAATATCTATCTCTTTGTCCGCTCCATACTCATACGAACCAATATCGCATCTGGCAATGTTATCGCTATTTCCATCAAGGGGGCGCTGTAAATTCCGCTGGTCAGTTGATGGACAGATTTCAATACTTCCAGCATCAATAGCAAGACTTCCTTCAAGAAGAGCATGAGTGAATGTTGGGCCACCATTATCTGCTAAAGGACCGAGTAGAGCTTCTCCTGTCAAGTCACTGTTCTGAAGTGTGATATTACAGCCGGAAGCATTTCCAATAAGATTGTTGCCCAAAGATATTATTTTGCCTCGGCTATTATCACAATCAGAATTGGTATTAGTAGTAGATGCAGGGTTCCCCGCAAGGATAGTGTTCTGTAATTCCACCGTGGCATTTATAGGGTCAAATTCCCAAGGAACGCCAATTAAAATGCCTTCACCAAAAGAAGCACTATTTCTAGAGATCGTGCTGTTGTTGATTGTCAGTTTACCATCAAATTGATTAGAGATGCCGCCACCATGTATGGAGATATTTCCCGAGATCGTACTGTTGTTGATTATCAGCATGCCATAGTTGTCTATACCCCCACCAAACGCTTCGAAAGAATGTGCTCTGTTTCCTGAGATCGTACTGTTATTTATTGTCAATTTACCACTCCTGCTATTATAAATACCACCACCACTACCCACATCAAATATACCCCCATTCTCAGATATCGTACTGTTGTTAATTGTCAGCTCTCCGGTATTAGCGATCCCCCCGCCAATGCTGCTTATTGACATACTTAAGTCGTCATTTTGAGATGAATAGTTGCCTGAAATCGTACATCTATTGATTGTCAGCTTACCATTATTGAGAATACCCCCACCTTGCCTGTCTGAGACTGCCCGCTCAAAACCATCTGTAATCATCAGTTCAGAAAGAGTTACGTCACGGCTCTTTTCAATCTTGAACACCCTGCTTAATTTACCGCCGCTGACAGCCAGATTATCTTCACCAAGACCTGTAATAGTCAAGTCTTTATCAACTATAAGTTGTCCGGTAGTAAGGGTGATAGTTTGTCCTGACAGACTTGCATCAAAGACAATATCATCTCCTGCATTTGCATCGGTAATCACATGGCGAAGCGACCCCGTGCCGTTATCATTAGTATTTGTGACAGTAATAATATTGGCACTTGCTGTATTTCCTACTGCACCTAACGTTAGAACAACAGCCGTTGCAATGAGTATCAGATATAACCGTACAAGTTTCTCTAAATCTAAAAATGTTTTCCTCTTCATAATACCTCATACCCCCTTTTTTTCAATTCCATAAGATTTATTAACTTAAGTCACTTTAAGTAATTTAGGCATTTTAGGCAACTTTTCGCACAATGATGTTGGAAAATACCCATAAAGATATAACGTTATTGTACAGCAAAAGGCTAACCGGGCAATGCTAAGTCAAAACTGCATAGTGACGTTGATGCAGATTTATTTGCACCCAGTTTACCATGTTTTTAAAGCATTGATATTATCACGCAGGGATTTACGTTTGTCAATTAGGGTATTCCCTGATTTCCCTGTAAAGGATAACCCTACGTATTGTGGGGAGATTCACTACACTATTGTAAGTGATAGACGGTATCTGAAACCATTAGCATTCCTTTGATATTCATTAAATAGAGTCTTGCAACCGCTTTTCAATGCACTTAAATTTCTGTTTTGATTTGATGCGTGATTAAGTTGTAAACTGCCAATGGAGAAACAATGGAACAACTGTGTCTAAGAATCTCACTCAACCCTTAATCAAAACTTCACACAATCACAGTCTCTCGCCAGTTTATCGGATTTTTATTAACAGTTGGCGAGTATCTATTCATCAAGAAAAAGTCATCGTTCTGCGGCATAGCCGGTGGCTTGCATATAGCCCTGAAAGAGCGGTGTTACTAGCTACACATTAATAGCCCTGAAAGAGCGGTGTTACTAGCTACACATTAATGGGTAAAATTAATTATTCAATCATCAAAATCTACGCGGCACGGTGGTCGGTCTTGTTAAAATCCTCCTTTTCTTGCTCTTACGCATTTGTAATTATGTAGACTTTGCTAATTCTATAAATAGGGATCTGGTTCTTTCTAGAGACTTTTTCAAATAAGGTTCTTTACCTAAATTTAGTTTTATCCCCCCTCTAGAATAATAATAAATCAGAAACTAAGGAAAAGCAAATATCTCAAGAGTTAAAAGAAACGATATTGGCACCACTATCTGATAAGCAAATTTTGATCTGAACATAATAATTGTAACTATAAACAGGATTAGGGGCTACAGCATATGAAAGCTTTTATATTTACTTATGATATGCTGCTGATTTTACAGAATAATTTAAAAATCGCCGTACAGAGATTATTAAATTCAGATGAAATGTTTTATAATTTGATATCAGTAATAAACAGGAGATTGCTATATGCAGAAAGAGATAGATCCTATTAAATCCCGTGCAAAACAGTGTTGGTAGTGCTACAATTTTATATATTTTTATCAGAAAACAAGACCATGTTATAATTTGCAAGAAAAGCTTGAATTTCAGAGATTATTGTTCTACCATTAAACACTCTTTATAAAGCTGTTTTCTGGCAATTCATCTAAAGATAGTGTAGCCGATTTTAAGTAAACGAAAAACTTACAACAATAAGAAGTGAACGTATTACTTGAACTAAAAACCATTCAAAATGACTCTCTTGACCCATGCTACCATTTAGCAGTTGAAGAGTATTTACTTCATCATCTCAAGCCGGGAACGTGTTTGCTTTATTTATGGCAAAGCGAAAACGCTGTAGTGATTGGAAGAAATCAGAATCCGTGGAGGGAGTGTAGACCTGCACTTCTTGAACGTGAAAACACAAAAATGGTTAGACGTCCTTCGGGTGGCGGTACAGTCTATCATGATAAGGGAAATCTAAATTTTTCTTTTATTATGGACCGGGACTTTTATGACCGAGACCGCCAACTTAAGGTTATTCTTCGTGCCGTCAGGTCTTTTGGGATTGACGCTTCAGTAAATAGTAGATACGATCTCATAGCAAAAGGAAAGAAATTTTCAGGAAGTGCCCATCGTTTCAAAAAGAAGAATGCTTTGCATCATGGCACACTGTTGCTTACGGTTGATAAAGAGAATCTTTCTCGCTACCTTAAACCATCACCGCACGCAATCCATGGCATTAGTACCACATCTTTTCGCTCGGAAGTAATTAATTTGACGGAAATGACCTTACCCATTAGCATCAATAGTTTAAAACAGGCTATCCTTATTGCTTTTCAGGAAGAGTATCAAACAATGGCTAGTCCATTGGATTTAAACTCTGATATTGACAGGGAAGTACTGCCTAATTTTATAAAAGATTTTACTACCTGGGACTGGCATTATGGTAGGACACCTTCCTTCAGGATGGTTTGTGAAATACCTTTAAAAAATAGGCCGCAACAATTGACATTTTTCGTAAAGGAAGGAAGAGTTGAAGATCTACGGTCTGAACCATTTTCTCAGATGGACCGTACCGCACAACACCTAGCAGACACCCTTCTGGGTGTAAGATTTCGGCAACCTGATCTTCAAGAACGACTAAAAAACAACGAATTCGGGCAGCTAGATCCAATGTTGGTGAATTTTTTAATACAATGGATTAATGAAAACCATATATAATAATATACTTAGGAACGTGCATGTAATAAGTGCTGTATGTAACGTTCAGATTTACGTTAGATTTGTTCTAATTGATTGAACCAAACCGGAAGCGCGGCCTTAGCCGCGTTGAGGATTTGGCGAATGAAATTCGGACAAAGATAATGTGAAAATGAGTGTTACATGCAGTACTTATTACATGCACGTTCCTTAGGCTGCAGGCCAAAGGCTGAAGCTTAAAAACGAAAGTCAAAAAAGAGTGTAACTTTTACTTTCTGCCTTCAGACTAGCCACCTAAGAGTTGCGCTATCAATTAAGATAATTGATTTCTTCAGCTTTTAGTCTTCAGCCTATTCACCTGAGTTACAAATAAAAAGAGATCACTCTATTTAAATCTTAGGTTATAAAATAGGAGAAAACTACCGTTGACAAAGAAAGAATTAATAGAAAGGATTACTTTCACATTAGAGGACGCGAAAACCGGAGTGTTAGCTACTACAGACACAAACGGTCATCCGCGTATGCGATGGATGTCCCCAATTGTATTTCCCTCATGCCATAATGTTTTGTACTCCGTTACTTCACCAAATTTTGCAAAAACCCTGCAACTGCAAAAACATCCTGATGTAGAATGGATGTTACAAACACGATCCCTTAGTGAAGTTATCTACTTACATGGCAAAATAAATATGATCGACAATCCTTCACTAAAAGCTAAGATAATAGAAACAATTGGCAAACGCCTTCACATATTTTGGAAAATAGAAAATAAGGAGACCGATTTCATTATTCTGGAAACAATTATTGACGAAGGTATATATTTTCTTCCCATGGAAGGCAAAAAAGAGACTGTTTCTTTTAGATAGGAGAATCGTACATGGCTAAAATTAATCTGGAAAAAAAGATTAACAGTTCGTTTGCAAAGAAACTTCTTAAGCAAATGCTTTTAATCAGACGATTTGATGAAAAGGCATCACAAATGTATGGTCTTAGAAAGATTAAAGGATTTCTGCACCTTTATAATGGTGAAGAAGCAGTTGCAACCGGAGCAATAGCCGCTATTGATCTGAAAAAGGACTATGTGTTGACCGCGTATAGAGATCATGGACACGCAATTGCATGTGGTATAGACCCTAAAGTTCTGATGGCAGAGCTTTATGGTAAGGTTACGGGGTGTTCGGGAGGTAAAGGAGGATCTATGCATTTTTTTGACGCTGAAAAACATATGTTTGGTGGTAATGGTATCGTAGGCGCTCATATCCCGTTGGCAACTGGAGTAGCATTGAAGATTAAATACAAAAAAGAGACTGGAGTTGTCCTCTGCTTCTTCGGGGACGGAGCCATTCATCAAGGCACATTTCACGAAAGTCTAAATATGGCAAAAATTTGGAATCTACCTATAGTATTTATATGTGAGAACAATCAATACGGAATGGGAACCGATTACCGAAGAGTCTCTTCAGTTGAAGACTTTTCTGTAATGGGAGCTTCATATGGCATACCAGGAAAACAGGTTAACGGAATGGACGTACTTGAAGTTCATGAAAATGTTTTGTCCGCAGTTAAGATGGCGAGAAAAGATAGCATTCCCACATTGCTTGACATTAAAACCTACCGCTATAAGGGACATTCCGTCAGTGATCCGGCCAAATACCGAACGAAGGAAGAGCTAAACTATTATAAACAACAGGACCCTATTTTGATTTTAAAGGAGAAAGTTTTAAAGGCGGGGTTCATGACTGATGATGATTATGCGCGACTCGACAAAGAGTGTAAGGCTATTGCGCTTGAGGCTACAACATTTGCCGAGGAGAGTTTAGAGCCTCCTCTGGAAGCACTTTATGAAGACGTATTGGCGAAAGGTGGTGAATAATGGCAACTATTACTTACAGAGAAGCTATCCGGCAAGCAATGGACGAGGAGATGGAACAAGATGAGAACGTAATTCTTCTTGGAGAGGAAGTTGGTGAATATAATGGCGCCTATAAGGTAAGTCAGGGACTTTTGGATAAATACGGTGCTGAACGTGTTATTGATACTCCTATTACAGAAGGATCATTTACTGGAATTGGAATTGGCGCAGCGATGGCAGGACTACGCCCCATTGTGGAATGGATGACTTTTAATTTCTCTTTGCAGGCAATGGATCAGGTTATTAATAATGCGGCAAAGATGCGTTATATGTCTGGAGGACAGTTTAGTATTCCCATTGTTTTTCGAGGGCCCAATGGCCCTGCTGAGGCATTAAGCTCCCAGCATTCACAGGCATTGCAGACATTTTATACTCACGTACCAGGGATAAAGGTAATCTCCCCTGCAACGCCCTACGATGCAAAGGGGCTCTTGAAAAGCGCAATTAGAGACAACAATCCCGTGATCTTCATGGAAGCAGAACTTATGTACTCCTGGCAGGGTGAAGTCCCCACTGAAGAGTATGTAATTCCGTTCGGAAGCGCTGACCTTAAGCAAGAAGGAAATGATGTAACTATTGTTACCTATTCCAAACCTTTAAAAGTTGTAATGGAAGCAGCTAAACAGCTATCCGACATTGATATTCATGCAGAGGTGGTAGATCTACGTTCATTGCGGCCATTGGATGAAGAAACAATATTATCCTCAGTTCGGAAAACAAACCGATGCGTAATTGTGGATGAATCCTGGCCCATGGTAAGCGTTGCATCCCATATTGGCTGGATGATTTCAAATAGATGTTTTGACTATCTTGATGCACCTATTGAACTAGTTATGTCGGAAGATGTACCTATGCCTTACAATTGCAATCTTGAATTGAGCGCACAGCCGTCAGTTGAAAAAGTTATAAAGGCAGTAAAAAAAGTGTTATACTTGGATTGAGATTTTATATATTCCGCTGAATAAGGAATAAGAATTCAGTAGTCAGAAGACAGGATTCAGAATGATAAAACCGACAGGTACATTTCCAGGTTTAATAATATGGCAAAACGCGCATGAATCTGTACTTTAGTATAGAAGCTACAAAGTTATTTCACAAAAAGGAAATTTGAAATTTAACGTCACAACTACTAAGATAAGCAATTTCAATTCCTGAAAATATAGCAGAAGCTTTTAAGAAAAAAGGTAATGCAGACAAAGCTCGTTATCTAAACATTGCTCAAGGTTCATTAAAAGAATAGTCCTATTATCTTATTTTGGAGCATGATTTAGGATATAGAAACTTTGAAGAGCAACAATTACATCTTGAAGAAGTCAGTAAATTATTAGAAACGTATTCATTTTCTAAACTGAATTCTGGATTCTGACTACTGTATACTAAAGAGTTAAGAGATTTTTGGATTAATTTCATGAATATAGATTATTCAACGGAGATCAAAAATGGCTGAAAATATACCGATGATCGCGCTTTCACCTACCATGGAGATCGGTACTATTACCAAATGGAATATCAAAGAGGGTGATTCTGTCTCTTCCGGCGACGTTTTATGTGAAGTTGAAACGGACAAAGCTACAATGGAATATGAATCAAGCGAGGACGGTGTAATACTAAAAATTCTGATTCCCGAAGGAGGCAAGGCTGCGGTGGGAATACCCATTGCAATTATTGGAGAAGAAGGTGAAGATGTTACTGAGTTAGTAACGGAATCTAAAGTAGACTCTCCTGTTCTTGCGAAAATGGAAAAATCAGAGACTTCCGAAACAGTAAATGGTACCGATAATGAGTCTGTTGTTTCTGCACTAGGAGTAGAAAGTAATACAGGACCAGTAAAGGCATCACCATTAGCGCGAAAGATAGCATTGGATGAAGGGATTGATATCCGTACCATACACGGTACCGGGCCTGGAGGGCGTGTAATAAAACGTGACATTGAATCTGTCATCAAACAAGGTAAATTTGGAGCAACAACGACCGCCGATGTTAAAAAAGAATTCTCTCCAAAACCAGTGGAAACAAAAAAAGAGATCGCACCTCAACAGATAGTACCAGCTAAAGACAAAATCACTCCAGTGCTGCATAAACGTTCAATTATTGCAAAACGTCTTGCGGAATCTAAGTTTTCCGCACCGCATTATTATATGAGAGCCAGCGTCAAAATGGATTCAATTGTAAAGGCAAGGCAGGTTTTTAATCAAACCAATCCGGTAAAGATATCAATGAATGCAATTATAATGAAAATCGTTGCGGAAGCACTGAAGAAGAATTCCATGGTGAATGCTTCATGGCAAAACGATACAATCATTCAATATGGGCGTGTTGATATAGGACTTGCCGTGGCCCAGGAAGACGGGTTGATAACTCCTGTGGTTAGAAACATTGAGGAGAAGAGTATTCTCAAAATTAATGAAGAGCTAAAAGATCTTATAGAAAAAGCGAAAAACAATAGACTCCAACCGGAGGAATACACGGAAGCGACTTTTACTATCAGCAACATGGGATCATACGGAGTTGAGGAATTCACGGCTATAATAAATCCTCCTGGATCTGCTATTCTTGCCGTGGGATCAATTCAAAAACAACCGGTAGTAGATGAAAACGAAAGAATAATTGTACAACAGATGGCTAAATTTAATCTGTCATGCGATCATAGAGTGATTGATGGTGTCGTGGCTGCCGGCTTTATGAAAGATCTTAAAAACCTGATGGAAACACCATTGCTATTGTTTATGGAAAAATGATAAATACTTAGGTGATTAGGCTGAAGACTGAAGACTGAAGACTGAAAAGGTTACAAAAAATAATAAGATGGGAATAAAAATATCATATTTTTAGAGGAAATAAGAAGATGGCATTTGATTGCGATATAGTTATCATTGGCGCCGGGCCAGGAGGATACGTGGCCGCCATTAGAGCTGTCCAGTTGGGACTTAAACCAATCCTAATTGAACGAAGTAGGGTGGGCGGTGTATGTTTGAATATTGGATGCATTCCCTCCAAATCATTGGTTCACCAAGCAGAGATATATAGTTCAAGTAAAGCGCTGACCGACATGGGTATAAGTATTGATAACAGTGCATTTGACTATTCCAAAGTTCAAAGAAAATCAAGGTTATCAGCAGACAAACTTTCTAAGGGAGTGGAATATCTACTAAAAAAAAATAAGATCGAATTGATTAAGGCAGAGGCAACGATGGAGTCACAAAACAGAGTCCTTCTATCAAACGGAAATAAGATCACGGGAAAGAATATACTAATCGCAACCGGATCCCGCCCTCGTGCCCTTCCAGGCCTTTCGTTCGATGAAAAAAGAATTATTTCTTCAACCGGAGCACTGATGCTCAAAAAGCTTCCCAAACGGATGCTTATTTTAGGGAGTGGTGCGGTAGGAATTGAATTTGGTCATATATTCTCTTCTTTTAATGTTGAAATCCATCTGGTAGAGATGCTTTCACGTATTTTGCCCATTGAAGATGAAGAAATTTCATCGATTCTTCATAAATCATTTTCTAAACGTGGTATCAATATTTATACATCTACTGTTGCTAAATCATTTGAAACTGTTTCAAAAGGTCTTGTGGCACATTTGAAACAAACCTCAGGGAAACCGATTCAGATTGAAGTGGATCAGATCCTGGTTGCTATTGGTAGGACTCCAAATACGGAAAATCTTGGAATCGAAAATTTAGGTATCACATTAGAGAAAGGTTTTATACCAGTTAATAGTTGCTACCAGACAAAGGTTCCAGGTATATACGCTATAGGCGATGTGATTAACTCTCCACAGCTTGCCCATGTGGCATCCAAGGAGGCAGAAATTTCCATAGAGCATATGGCCGGCTTAAAACCTAAAGATCTATTGAATATTGATCTTATTCCTAGTGTGGTATATTGTGAACCGCAGATCGGAAGCTTTGGTCTATCAGAAGATCGCGCAAATGAAAGAGGTATCGCTTTTGAAAAGGCTAGTTTCCCATTTAGAGGTGCTGGCAAATCAGTCACCATAGAACAGCCCGACGGTATAGTAAAGGTACTATACTCTCCTGGGACAAAGGAGATTCTTGGTGCTCATATTATTGGCGCTGAATCAACCGAACTGATTCATGAAATCCTTTTAGCAAAAAAATCAGAGCTTCTACCTGAGGATATCGGTAACATGATACATGCCCATCCTACTCTTTCTGAAGCAGTTATGGAAGCTATGCGCGCAGTAGATAAACGGGCTATCCATATTTAAGATAAATAACCATTCTTAGGATGGACTCGGGCAAAAATGCTCGTGGCCTATCCAGTATTTAATAAATTGGAGGAAAACGTGAATCAAGAAGCGAAACCAGAAACTGTAAATGACTTAGTGAATTACCAAGATGGATCAGTTGTTAGTAGAACTTTAATAGAAAAAAAGACCGGAACCATAACACTGTTTGCATTTAGTAAAGGGCAGGCATTAAGTGAACATACCGCACCATTTGATGCTATGGTTTATATTATTGATGGTAAAGCTGAAATTACAATCGCTGGTAATCCTAATAACTTAGAATCAGGCCAGATGATTGTTATGCCTGCAAATAAGCCTCATGCATTAAAGGCTACAGAAAATTTCAAAATGATACTAACAATGATCCGATCATAACTAAATATAAAATACCTAATCGGTTAAAGAGGGTTTTTAACACTCCCTCCCTCCATAATAGCGCAGAAAAGATTATGATCAAGGAATGAGCATGTAATAAATTGTGTATGCAACTCTCAGATTCGCATTACCTTTGCACAAACTTGAATCGCCAAATCCTCAACGCAACTTAAGCAGCCCATCCGGTTTAGATCAATCAGTTTGAACAAATCTGACGTAAATCTAAGGGGTGCACGTGTTATATCATGTCCACATTGCAACATCTCTTATAGATCAATGGGTTACAACGAACATTATTGGTTCAAGTCTCCGACTTGAACCAATACGCCCTTAACAATACGACCTATTGTATAAATATAGATTGTAAATATAGATAATCTCCTTTAACACTGATTATTACTGGGGAACAGAATTACCCTAATGTCAGTATGGTTCAAGTCATGAGACTTAAACCAACAAACGACTTTACAGGATATAAAAAATACTAAGCCCATATTAGGTCTCTATTTGTACATCATATAATACGTACAACAAATCGAAGAGTTACATACACAATTTATTACATACTCATTCCAAAGCAAACACCTAACACAACAACACGGATATTTTCTTCTCTTTTTGATCTATAGCTTAAAGAGCCTCTAGCGTTAAAACAAGCGAGTTTTCGTGATCATAAGGCAAAATCTCGTTAATCCCATAATTTCGTTATTGTCATCCCTGACAACATTTTGTTGTAACTACTAATATTAAAGTATCTTATATATTTGGCGTATAATAGGCACGCAGTTTGCGAATAACAACTTGTATATAAATAGCGTACTACTAAAAAGCCTATATATGATCTGAATAATCTGGATAAAAATAATACCAACTTTTATACCATTGTCTAGTTTGTCGGATTTATTACTTTAATTTCTTCATAATCTTAATCGTACTCTTAATCATAATCTGCACACTGCGATTAGAACTATTATTAGTGTAAAACGAATTAAAATGAAGATATCTATACTATTTAATTAAAGAAAATTATGGATATATTAGTTACAAGAAAATCACGAATCATAAAAATTGTTCAAGCTTTAATCATCTTCCTAATTACCACTTTTAATTTCAATGTCAATGCGTCAACAGATGAGTGGAAAATTATTTCAAGTGATCAAGACATGCAACTCTTCGAAAAACAACACACTAAAGGATCCCTTGTACCATTAAAAGCGGAGATGATTCTTCCCTTTTCCATTGAGGAAGTAGCTTGTGTGCTTACAGATACTTCAAGAAAGAAACAGTGGGCACCATCATTGGTTAAAAATAGTATCCTTAAAGAGCCGTCAATCTATGAACGCATCGAATATATCATTGTGGACTTTCCCTGGCCATTATTAGACAGGGATTTTCTTTTTCATGTAGAAGTTAATGTCTCGGATGACTCCAAGGAGATAAATATTATTGCACGTTCAATAATTGATGACACACTAGCCCCAGAAACCCACTTAGTGAGAGGTTTCATTCATGAAAGCAGTATTGTCCTAACGGACGAAAATGAACAAACAAAATTATCGATCACCACATACACTGACCCTAAAGGAAAGCTCCCTAAATGGGTAGTCAATCTCTTTACAAGAATTCTGGCACCAGCCACCCTGAATAGGTTTCGCCATCAAGTGGAGCTAAATCTATATGGTGAACATGAAATAAACCGTATTAAAGATCTGATCCAAGGTTATCATGATTATAAAAGCCTTCAAATAAACCATAAAAAGTTGCAGGCACATAAATACTACTCCGCCAATTAAATAGGTCTATTTACTGAAATCTAATTTGTAATATGCCAATCAGATAAACTGATACTATATGGTATTACCCAGTAAAAACTTGTTTTTTAGAAAGAAATTTTGACGCGCATTGTTAAATTATTTGTAACGTTATAGTTACTGGATACTTGATACTAGATGGTTGATAATTTATTCAGCAGCCTTAAAATGTTATAACATAAATTGAGTTCGCCTCTTTTTCATATGGCATCTTAAAAAACCAGAGATCTAACTATTTGCCTGTATCAAGTATCTAGAATCTAGTATACTGCATCTTGTTTTTTGGTTGCGGCTTCGCCGCGCTATGGTGTATTTAGTTGCGAGAGTAATAACGAGGTGCAAATTATAGGGATAGATAACATGGTAATAGAATTATGAATCTTTTATATTAGGCGATAAACGGACCATCCATATTTAATAGTGTAAAGCCAAGAAGATATTCATCGTAATTCTAAGAGGAGTAACCCTGGATCTTCTAAATGTTTAACTATACTATTTGTGAACCGGGCGGCCATACCACCATCTATGATCCTGTGATCGAATGAAAGAGATAAGGGTAATATCATTCGTATCTTTATCTCACTATTTATTACTACTGGTTTTTCCTGAATCCTTCCTGTTGCAAGTATTGCAGCTTCAGGATAGTTTATTATAGGAGTGGCAAAGATACCTCCAAAAGCCCCTATATTGGTAATAGAAAAACTCCCTCCTTTCATTTCATCTATATTAATTGTCCTTGCGCGGGCATTTTCCGCAAGGATTTTTATCTCATTTGCTAATTGCAGGATATTCTTTTTATCCGCATCTTTTATTACCGGAACTATAAGGCCGTCCTTAGTATCTACACCAATACCAATGTTGTAATATTTTTTTAGTATAATCTCACTCTTCTTTTCATCCAACGCGGAGTTGAGGTATGGATGATCCTTTAATGCTATTATTACCGCCTTTATAATAAAAGGAAGGTAAGTGAGCTTAACCTCTTTCTCCTCTAACGTTCTTTTTTCCTTTTCCAGTATTAGTGAAAGTTCGGTTATATCAGCTTCATCAATATGCGTTACAGTCGCTGTAGTTTGCTGATATATAGGCATGTTTCTTGCTATTGTCTTTCTGATTCCCTTTAAAGGCACCCTTTTGGCATCTCCATAATTATCACCTTCTTGCCTAATTCCGGATAAACCATCACCATGCATCTTTAAATCTTCTTCTGTAATCCTTCCATTTGGTCCGGTACCTTCTACCAGAGAGATATCAATCTCCATGGTTTGAGCCATTTTCCTTACACCTGGGGTAGCTAATACCACTTGATTTACTATCTTCTCTTCCGGCTCCTCTAAAACACCAACTACAGTACCTGTCTCTTTTCTGCTCTTTTCTTCTTTTATGTCCTCTTCATCACCGATAGTCACTAAAACTGAGCCAACTTTAACTTCATCTCCTTCTTTATAATGCAGTTTAATCACAACCCCGTCCCTAGGCGATGGGATCTCCACCACGGCCTTATCTGTCTCAATCTCAACTAGTATCTGATCCTCCTTTATCTTTTCTCCAACTTTTACCATCCATCTAACCAGGTCGCCTTCTATTATACCTTCCGCTACATCGGGAAATTTGAATTCTGTAATCATAAGATATGGGGCTCCATTAAAAGATAATTTTCCTGTAAGCTTTTTAAATGTAACCAGTAAAGATAATAATGCATAGTGCGGCGAAGCCGCAACCAAAATACAAGATGCCGGATACTGGATTCTAGATACTGGTTACTGGCAATCAGTTAGATTTCTAGTTTTTTTCAAGATGTAATATGAAAAAGAGGAAAACTCAATCTAAGATATAACATTTTAAGACGGCACAATAAATTATCAAGCATCCAGTAACTATACTGTTTCAAATAATTTAACAATGCACGGTAAAATTTTCTTTCTAAAAAACAAGTTTTTACTGTGTAATACTATAGTGCGGCGAAGCCGCAACCAAAATTGTGATACAGAATCCAGGAGTCAGAATGCAGAATAAACCTTAGGTTCGTAATTATTTTATCATATCTTTAATCGTAAGGTTGGTATGCAATTCCGAAATCATCTTTCCTATTATTCTGACTCCTGAATTCTGTATTCCAGAGTTTAGGAGCGTTCCCTAGTGGCGTTTGTCTCAAACCGATTGTTGGTGGACCTTGCGATTAATGAAATGTTTCTTAAAATCGAGAGCTCTTTAACCGGACATTTGTTGCCACGAAGCGGCAGCCAACTAGAAATCAATCTGAAAACTAGTGCTATATTCTGAATTCTGGATCCTGACTACTGTATTCTGCATAATTATTAAATAAGCCATATCAAAATGCCATAATATCTCTCAACGCATTTAAGACTCTGGCAACACTTGGAATGTAGTAATCTTCAGCTTGGGAAAGTGGAACGGCCACATCTTGTCCGGTAACCCTTAAGACGGGTGCTTTTAGATACAAAAGAGCTTTCTCATTTATAAGTGCAACAATTTCAGCACCGAGTCCGCCGGTTTTAGGCGCTTCATGAATTACCAGTGCCCTACCGGTCTTTTCTACTGAAGATATTACAGCATCCTTATCCAAGGGAGATAACGTCCTTAAATCTATAATCTCTATATCCAGACCATCGTTTATTGCTTCATTAGCAACTGCCTCGGCAACCATCACCATTGCCCCCCAACATATTATTGATAAATCTTTACCCTCTCTAACAATCCTTGCCTTTCCTAGTGGAATTGTATATTCCTCGTCCGGAACATCACCTTTTAAAGCCCTATATATCCTCTTGGGTTCAAGAAAAATAGTGGGATCAGGATCTCTAATGGCGGAAATTAGCAACCCCTTGGTATCCCTAGGTGTGGAAGAAACCACCACTTTGATCCCCGGTATATGGGCAAAAATAGCTTCCGTACTTTCAGAGTGATGTTCAGGTGCCCTTATTCCTGCGCCATAAGGCGCCCTTATAACTAAAGGAACAGTATACCTCCCTCTTGACCTGGTTCGCAATCTGGCCGCATGAGATATGATGTGATTCAGTATATAATATATAAATCCCATAAACTGTATCTCCACAACCGGCCTAAGTCCATATACAGCCATACCAATAGCACAGCCTACAATCCCATTCTCCAAAATAGGAGTATCTATCACCCTCTTGTTTCCAAACTCTTCCTGAAGTCCGACAGTCGCCCTAAAGACACCACCATTTACACCAACATCCTCACCTAAAATAACGACCCTTTTGTCCCGTTGCATCTCTTCTCTTAAAGCCATATTAACAGCTTCAACAATATTCAATACTGGCAAACCAACTCTCCTAGTTTGATTTTTTGCTAGACTAATTAATGAACTTCAATTTACAGTTAAAAGAGCAAAACAGTGGTCAATTACCCAATACTATCCTCTAACTCATCAAGCTGCTCCTGAAGATGATCAGGCATTTCAGCGTAAGTGTACTTAAAGATATCTTCCGGCTTTGGGGCAGGACAGGCTTCTGCTTTTTTTACCGCATTGTCCACCATTTGCCCTGTTTCCTTCCTTATTTTATCGTCAAGGGAATTATCCAATAAACCCTTTAATTCCAAATACAATTTAAACCTTTTAATAGGATCCTGCTCCACCCACTTTTTAATTTCGCTCTCATTTCTGTATCGGCCAGAATCATCAGCAGTGGTATGATCGCTCATACGGTAGGTATAAGCCTCAACAAGTGTAGGACCTTCGCCTTTCTGTGCTTTCTCCACGGCCTCTTTAGTCGCAGAGTATACGGCAAGTAAATCATTTCCATCAACTTGAATCCCTTTAAAACCATAAGCCGATGCTTTTTGAGATATAGTCTTGGACGCAGTTTGTTTGTTTCTCGGAACAGATATAGCCCATTGGTTATTTTCACAAAAAAAGACAGTTGGTGTTTTAAACACTCCGGCCCAATTCATCCCCTCATGAAAATCCCCTTCTGAAGTTGCCCCATCTCCAAAATATACTACGGTTACAGCATTACCTTCGTCTAGCTTGATTGCATTTGAGAAACCAACACCTATCGGTATCTGGCTTCCTACTGGTACAGAGAGAGGAAAGACATTGACATCTTCAGGTATTCTACTACCCTCTTCATTTCCCATCCAGTATAGGTAAATATATTCCAAGGGCAGCCCTCTAACTATCATTGCACCTAGATCCCTATAACTGGGAAATATCCAGTCCATCTCTCTTAAGGCATAAGAACTTCCAACCTGGGCAGCCTCCTGCCCCTTTAACTGAGCATAAGTCCCCATCCTTCCTTCCCGTTGCAGAGAGAAGGCCTTTTCATCTGCAACTCTTGAGAAAACCATAAATTTGTACATCTGAATCAATTCGTCACCCCGAAGCTCTGGTTCTAGCACGGGATTTACATTCCCATTCTCATCTAATATCTTCAGCATTTTATTATCCAATGAAAAAATTTATCTCTAAAAATTTTCCAGCAATACCAGTTTTGCTTCTTCTAATATTGTATCACCATTCTACCTATACCTATTTTATAATTTTCTTATTAATCTTTTCTATTTAATTAATTACTAACTAGTTTCTTATTTTATATAGTTGCAGCACTCGATTTTATGCCCTCCTATTAATTGTTTACCATAACAACTCTATTTTGATCTTAAGCAAAACCATCGTAAGTTCAAACTGTTTTCGGAGAAAGCAGTTTGAATTTACAAAAATTGTACCTACCAAAGTTAAACGGTTCAGTTCATAGTATTATAGTACTACCCTGTAAAAACTTCTTTTTTTAAGAAAATTTTTAACAGATTTGATTAGGTTAATCGGAGTGCAAAATTTATTTTGCTAGGGATTCAATTATAGAAATGGAAGATGCGAGATTCGAATTAACGGGTTTCCACCAGAGGTGATTCAATCATCTTCTGAAGATTTAGATAGACATTGTATTACTATCTGATTTCAGCAAGATAAATCTTGCACTCCGAATATTTCTACAATTTAATGCTTTATCCTCAATTCTGTCCCCTGCATTCTGTATTCTCTATTTGGTTGCGACTTCGCAGCATTACGCTATACAAATTTCTTCTCATTAAAGGATTCCAACCGGTTTGGCGTCAGCTCTACAGCAATATGAATATTTACTGCTTTTTACCCTGAAGGGGTTATACTCATTAGCCCAGGGTAAGGGTAGCACCACCCTGGGTATATGCGTAAGAGAAAAACAAACCCTGAAGGGGTTTTACAATAAGTATCCAGTATCTATCAATAATAATGGAACTTAACAAATTCTAGCTAATATTCTTTCTAAAAAAATAAGTTTTACAGGGTAATACTATAAAAGTGATTTGTGCAAAATCTAACAGAAGAGAAAAATGGGATCTTCGACGTTACATTGTAAAACACCTTCAGTGTTTATATTTTATTTGATATTTTACCCAGGGTGGCGCATAGTTCTACCCTGGGCTAGTGAATATCACCCCGTTGGGGTAAGTTAAATTTGACTTTAAAGCAAGGGAATAATATAAAAACCCCATGAATGTTAGGCAATTTAATACTTACTTTCTTCTGAAAACAGTTTAAACTAACAAACCATCTCATGTTTGCAGCCTTGTTTATAGACGTACAACTCTAAAAGATGTAAAATTAATAATGTAATAAGAGAAACAGAATAGTGATAAACCTTTAAACAAGAAAACGTCAGAACTACTAATTTAGAAACATCCAGCAAGATCGCTCCAGCTACAAAATTTAAAATCTAAAATTCAAAATTTAGAATTTGCTTGCGGCTGTGCCGCACTATGGAAAGTAATCATAAATATGAAAATAGGAGATTACGAAATACATTCGATAGAAACAGGAACATTTGCCCTGGACGGTGGAGCAATGTTTGGTATTGTACCAAAGACCATTTGGAACAAAAAGTTACCTGCCGACGAAAGCAACAGGATTGATATGGCGTTAAGGTGCATGTTAATAACAGGAAATAACAGAAATATCCTTGTTGATACGGGAATAGGAAATAAATTTCCTCAGAAATATAGGAAAATCTATAAAATCCATCAGGATGAAACGAATATTAGTACTTCACTAAAAAAGCACGGACTGTCCATTAATGATATAACAGATGTAATATTAACGCATTTCCATTTTGACCATGCAGGAGGCGCAACATGTTTTAGTGACGGGGATTTAAAACCTTCTTTTCCAAATGCTAGATACTATATACAAAAAGACAATATCGACTTGGCCTATAATCCGTCAGAAAAAGATATTGGCAGTTATCGAAAAGAGAATTTTGAGCCATTAAAGGAGTCTAACAAGCTTGAAATACTTAGAGGAGAAATTGAAATCTTCCTGAATATCTCCCTTTTTGTTTCAAACGGGCATACTATAGGTCTGCAACATGTAAAAGTTTCTGCTGATGGCAAGACAATTGTATATTGTTCTGATATGATTCCAACAACAGCACATTTACCTATTCCATACGTTATGGGCTATGATTTATTCCCATTAACCACAATTGAAGAAAAAAAGAGGCTTTTTTATAAAGCAGCGGAGGAAGATTGGATGCTATTCTTTGAACATGATCCGAATATAGAAGCGATCAAGGTGAGAAAAGGTGCGAAAGGATTTGAGATAAAAGAAACGATAGAGTTGTAGCTATTTAGGTGGGTAGGCAGAAGGCTGTTAGAGAAAAAAATGCGTAATCATACAAATTTTAATTAGTTAAGATTTGCGAATCGGTTTGGGTTCTTGGATCCTCAGGATTTATCCCTGATTGATCCAAAGATCATCGAAACGGCAAAAGTCTTAAATCGTTTAACTAGAGCGTTGCAAAATCGTCAATTTACTTCAGTCTTCAGTCTTCAGCCTATTCACCTAAGTAGTCACGATTTAGTTTTCAAGTCTCTTTCTTACTTCATCCAGCCCGAGCCAGAAAGTGTAAATTGCATTTAGCGCAAGTTTTCCTGCTTCAATAAATTCTTTAGCATTAAAACCAGGCTGGTAAAATGTCTCTTCTAATTCATGCCAGACATTAACTCCATGGCCCGCTTCTGTCTGAAAATGATATTGAAAGAAACCTGTTGGCAATGGAGTTAGATTATTTGGTGCACGGAACATTCTGTTATATCCTTCAACTCCCACAATAAGCTCTTTCCAGAAATTATTCGATTCTTTCTCCTCTCCTTGACCAATACCAAAAGCGGCCCACGTCTCTATAGCAAAACTTGCCCCGGCTCCAACTTGCCCATTGCTACTGCCATAAGTAGAATCTAGTTGTTCAAGAAATTGATGAGTAGCTTTAGTACCGGTTTCCCATTTACCAATTAGTTTAAGATCAATTTCAAGCTTACTGGCAATCTTTCTTAACCAGTTAATGTGAGCATGTTTGTTTGAATATAGCTGGTTCTCAATACTTCCAGTCTTAACATCTTGAAGGACGCCGCATTCATTTAATAATATTGCACGGGCGCACTCTTCACCTTCCAGAGTATCGGCATTTACCATTCGTTTTGCCTGTATAACAATAAAACGATTGGAAAATACTGAAAACTGCAGAATCAGATCCTTAACCTGTGCTGAATTGGCAATACCCTGTTTAAACCATTTGGTATAAGGATTGTTTACTATCACCGTATGTCCAAAGAACTCCTTTTGAATCTCTTCCTTAAAAGAGTTAAATCTTTCGTTCTCCTTATTATCTACTTTAACCTCTTTACTT
Source organism: Candidatus Anammoxibacter sp. (assembly GCA_021777055.1). Lineage (GTDB taxonomy): Bacteria > Planctomycetota > Brocadiia > Brocadiales > Anammoxibacteraceae > Anammoxibacter_A. The sequence continues at coordinate 156,457 of JAIQZO010000044.1, forward strand.
TTCATTTTTTTATATTGTATAAACTAAAAAAAGGTAACTATTGGGGACTAGTACAACGTCTATGTTGTATTGGCGATAGCCATTCGATCTGCACTCTTTTTGTTAACCGGTAGTAATTACGCAGGTGGATAGGCTGAAGGCTAAAGGTAAAGCTTAAAGGCAAAAAGGCTGTAGCTTTTGCTTTTTGTCCTTAGCCAGTTCCCTTAAAAGGCTTTATGCTTTTACCTTCAGTCTTCAGCCTTCAGTCTATTCACTGTAGATGTAACAAAAGAATATCCCATATAAAAGAGTTTATCACATACTATTTGGGAGTGCAAGCCTTCCCTGTCAAAAGAAATATTCATTAGTTTTGGTTTACTCCGTATAATTTCTCAGAACAAAACCAGTCGTGCATTTCTAAAACAAGAACAAGGCAAAATGTTGACTATTAAGTTTTACTATTTTTTACTTTACACTGTGCAATAAAAAAACTATTCTTGGCTTAAATTGTGCAAAAATAAAGAATAAGAAATAGAAAAGTTCTGTACTTAATAATTACGATTTGCCCATGACCTTTTCCGGGCAAGAGAAGCATCCAGAATTATTATTCATCAGTTGACCAACAATAAGTATAACCACACTATCAATATACAAAACAACCTAAATCTTTAAAAGAAAAGACAACTAAAATGGGAGAGAAAATGAATGCTTTAGTTAAGACAACCAGTTTAAAGATATCTATTAATAAAATTGCTTTAAATCTAATAGCTGTAGTAATCGGAGGGTTAGTATTGTTTAACATAGGCCCCCGGGGCACTGCAATAGGCAAAGAGAGGAAGAATCCTTATCAGGATGTCTCTAATTTGCTATCACCGTTTACACGAAATGGACTTGAAAATGTTGGCGTTAGCGAGGGTGTTGGCGGAGCGGCCTGGCTCGATTATAATAATGACCAAAAACTAGACCTCTTTATAACCAATGGAGTGGGACATGCAAATGGACTGTTCCGCAACAATGGGGACGGCACATTTACAGACGTGGCTGTTGAAGCTGGTATCTCTGACGTTGACGGACACTCCGGGGTTGTCGCGGCGGATATCGACAACGACGGTTGCACCGACCTGTTCCTAACCGGCGAAGGAACTTTTGCGGGGATATCAGATGAAGACCCCACCGAGAGTAGTGCCAAACTTTACATCAATAACTGTGACAACGAGGACGATGGCATCTTCACTTTCACTGACATCACTGTTGACTCCGGTATACCAGAACAAGCCCATGGAGCGTCGGCTGCCTTCGGAGACATCAATAATGACAGTTTTCTGGACCTTTTTATTGCGCGACCCAACGTCTCATCTATTGCCAAAGACCAGAAGAACGGAGTGTTTCTAAATAACGGTAATCGAACTTTTACCGACATAACCGAAATGACGGGGCTAGGTTTTGCCATAGGAGCATGCGCCGCTAGCTTCAGCGATTACAATAAGGATGGATGGATAGACATATTTGTAGCTAACTGTGCAGATCTGGACCTAACTATACCTGGTCTTAATCCAATTCAAACGCCATTCCAACTACTACGCAATAATGGCGATCTAACCTTTACTGATGTGGCACCAGAAGCCGGACTTGTGGACCTCGGCGGTTGGATGGCGGTTACTCTTGCAGATATTGATGGTGACCTTGACATGGACCTGTTTGCCACAAATGTTGGCAACTTGATCCCTATAGGGTTTCCTCACATCCTATATGAGAACAACGGCGATGGGACATATACTAACGTTGCCGCAGAGGCTGGAGTAGCAGATTGGGAGTTTGGCTGGGGTGCAAGCTTCACTGATTGCGACAATGATGGAGATGAAGACCTTTTTTATGCAGGTTCCCTGCCCATGGCCGACGTTATTGGTCCTGGATTAGGAAGCCCAGGACGGTTGTTCCTGAACAATGGTGAAGGAGAGTTCACGAGAGCGGCAGCCTTTGGTCAGGCAAAAAAATTCACATCAGGTGTCGCTGTGGGTGACTTTGACAATAACGGATTTCCAGACGTAGTTGTGGTTTCAACCACTATTACACCGCCAGATGAACCGCAGGTACCGGGTAAACCGTTACTACTCAAAAATAAGGGAAATCGCAATAACTGGCTAACGGTCCGTCTTGTAGGAACAACTAGTAATCGAGGTGGTGTGGGTGCGAGAGTAAGAGTGAGAGTTGGGAACCTGAGGCAGGTCAAAGAGGTCTACGCCGGATCGAGTTTTTTATCAACTAACAGCCCGTGGTTGACCTTTGGATTTGAAAACCGCAAACGCAGAGCAAACATAGTAGTTATCTGGCCGTCAGGTCTAACAGAACGTTTCGTTGATGTGGCAACCAACCAGGCAGTCACACTTGTAGAAGCAACAGGCACCACCATTTCCAACTAAACATCATATATCAATACACAAAAGAACGAAAAACAACATGTTCTTATATCCAGGTAATGTCTCATAAGCGCTAAGTTGTTTTTCGTATTCTTCGCAAGGATTCGAATATCGAACAAGGAATTATGAATGTCGAAGGATAAAAGATAATTTGATCTTAAAGAACTCTTAATAGATTTTGACGTAAGAATTATTCGTACAGCGGAATTTATGCCAAAACCAGTGTGTGAATATCATTTCAGGACTACTCATTCACAGTAGTACATCTCCAGCTCTTAATTATTAAGAAGCACAAAGCACAGAATCTCATTCTGACTTTAAACACAAGATCAATCTCCTTTAAGCAGAATCTCATATAGCATTCATCTCCCTCATTCCTACTGATTTTTGCAACTGCAAACTATTTTTCAGGAATGGTCAAGTTCCAGAAAGCTAACAAGTATAGAATTTTTATATTCTTCTATAGCTTAAGCAGTGAATAAGAATAACCTACAAATAGGTAAACCACTGGTTTTATCAGTGGCTTACCTATGGTGAGTTACCGCAAAGGATTTGCGCCTAGGCCGTTAAAACATTTTTTTACTTCATCTTTTACCTCTTAATAGCTTAATTCCATAATCTTTGCATTAATGCTTGCTTACCAATTACTGTCATCATTCTCGATATGTTAAAGCAAGTTGAAAATACTGCCATCTCTGCATTAACACCTGCATTTCCTCTGAGCAAAAACGATCCCACATTCAAATTTCTTTTGATATGTCCAAAAGGTAATTCTACTTTCTCTTTCCTTTTCTTATATATTTCTTGACCCTCGTCACTTTTATATAACTGTTCAAGCTTTTCTTTTAACTTCTCATTTACCTGCCTCTTTATTGTCCTTCCATTCTTGTTCTTTGTACACGCACCAAAATGTTTACATACCTGACAAGTCTTTTGGCTTGTCATTTTATATTGATTACAATTTTTTACTTTATCATACCCACTTAATCTTAGTATATTACCTTCCGGACATTCATATATGTCCTTCTCTTCATAGTATAAAAATTTTTCTTTTCCAAAAGGATTCTCCTCATGTTCTCTACTTACTTGTTTACTCGTGGGGACTATTACTTTGATATCCTTCTCATCTATCACTTTTAAATTGTCAACTTTGGAATAACCTGCGTCTGAACAAGCTACTTTACATTCCTTGCCTAACACTTCATTTGCTTTAGTAATTTGGTTAGAAAACTGATTTGTGTCGTTGTTCTCTTGAATTACATCACTATTTACTATTAACCCGTACTTCTCATCTACTACAATCTGACTGTTATATCCTGCGTGAATACCTTGTCGTCCTTTTATCTTTACACAATCCTTGTCTGTACCATTTATGCTCTTTTTCTTTTCTCCTTTTATCTCATCTAAAACAGCTCTTACTTTGATTAGGAAATATGTTGAATGGCAAGAAAACAGTTAAGGTTATTCGATTAATACCTATTATAACAAGCTAGAAAAAGGATACCTTTTAGGACTAAAATATCATGCCACCACCTCTGGTGGTGGTAATTTGACTTACATAGCATTAGTTATACAAATATTTCAAACACATAATTTATTTCATCTTCCTTTCCTGAAATAAAACCTCTTATATTGAATACTCGCCAAATTTTTTTATAAGAAAATTTGTAGGGAAATACCTTACAAAGACGAAAACTGTAAATTGTTATTTATGGATTAGATACAAAAACGCATAGTATAGTTGAACTATAAACCATGTAATGCAATACCTTACAACGTCTTGATATCGCAAATATTTTGGTGTAGAAATCTGTTTATATGTTTTGTTATTATCCAGCTGACATCGTTATATTAGCAGGTAAAACAACACTCTAAACGCAAACTGATTCCAAAATCATTATGATTTAAAGCCAAAACTTTTATACATAGATAGTAGACTGATTACAAAAATCTTTGCATATAAAGCAAAAAAACATATAAGAAATTTGTGAGAATTCATGTTAACAGCACTGTCCGTATTTCATTAAAGAAATATCGAAAGAACCATCACCGTTAGCAAAACTAAAATCTAATGGATAATCAAAATGCTCACCTGCTCCATTTATAAATATTGTTGGCAATATGAATCTATAAAAGTATTGAGAAAGAGTGTTAGCATTTTTAAACTTTTTTTATTTTTCTATTTCTATTTCTATAATCAACATTTAATCCTAAAGTTAGATGTACAAAAAGGAGGTGATAATTATAGATTTTATTGTGAATAGTTTTGAATAATGTAAATCATTCACAGAAATGGTTAAATTCTTAGTGACACACTGATAGTAATAGTAATAGTATTCTAGTAAACAGTTTTGAGATAGAGATTAATCAGCAAGACACATATTATGATAATATTTTGTATACAGAGTGACGGTCTAAGAATGTAAATGCAAATTATGGTTTTGATTAATATGAAGTTAATTTGTTTAGCGCCATATTAATCTTTAACAATGCCTATTAGTTTATTCTAAATTTTCACAAGGAGGAATTTTTATGAAGAAGAATAGATATTATATTAGTTTTTTTCTGTTTGTTTTAATTACCCTTTCAATATCTATGGTTTAAGCTGCGACCTATTATGTTGACAATGATACAACAGGAGGATGTTCTGGTCCAAAAGATACCGATTATGACCCAGCAACAAGATCCTGTGGTACCGGTACCTCTACAGTATATACAACTATACAAGGAGCTGCGAATATAGTTGTAGCAGGAGATACTGTTATAGTTAAGGACGGTTTATATAATGACATTGGGAAATCAGGAGGGGCGAACAACGAAAGAACATTAGACATAGAAAAGAGTGGAACGGCGGGTGGTTGGATTACTTTTAAATCAGAAAATAAATGGGGGGCAATTCTTGATGGTAATAATAATGCAATTGAAAGAGGTATAAAAATTAATTCCAATTCCCATTATATACGTATAGAAAATTTTGAAATACGTAATTATGGAGAAGATGGAATAGATACTGTTGCAGCAAACACTATATCTAATATTTACATTTATGGCAACCATATTCATCATATAGGAAATGATAGTGGCCCTTCTGAAGTAGGAAAGGCAGGTATTGGTACAACACAAGGTACGTCCCCAGAAACAGCACCGCAGTTTATCACAATAGATAGTAATATCATACATAATATAGGCAAACTTGAACAAACAGGAGGTAAATATAATGTTGATCATGGATTATATTTAAATGGCCGTCACCAAACTGTTATTAATAACATTTTATATAATAACAAAGCAGAATGGGATATACAGATAGGAAATAAGGACGCATATAGACCGGACGATCTATATAACTATATTGCTAATAATACTATCATTGCTGATAACTATAATTTTACGGGCGGTTGGGCATCTGGAATACTTATTAGGGGAAGTTATTTCTGGATTGAAAATAATATTATTCTTGTCCCAAGTGACAAAGAATCGATTGGTGAGGGTATTCATGTTAATGCTGTAGGAGACGCAGAAGATAATTTAATTTTTAGAAATAATTTAACTAACGCAAATAGTATATGGGCTGAGGCAAATGGGCAAAGAACTCATGTTGCAGTAGGAGAGCCTACACTTGATAGCAATATTAAAGATGCAGATGAGGACTTATTGTTTGTAGGAACAACGATGCCTTCAGCCACTGATACAGATTATCAACTTCGAAGTGGAGCAAGTGCAATAAATGAAGGGCGTGTACCAACAGTTCCTAATTTACCAGGTGGGCTAACATATGATTACCGAAATACACGAACACGGCCTATTAATGGTATATATGACATAGGTGCATATGAATACCAACAAACATCTAGCATACTCTTCTCAGACGATTTCAGCACTGACACAACAGGTGATTATCAAATTACTCTTACAGATACAAGGGGAGGAACCGGTTCGTTTAACTACGACGCAACAGGAAAAAGGGCACAAGTACTTACAGGTGATAATGTTGGGATACAGTTTGCACGTAGCGTACCATCACTTTCCAGTGGAACGTTTAGTATCGATTTTCTTCCAACCACACCATACCCATTAGGGGGAATTATTGATATACGCCTTAAGCAAGACGCAAATAACTATTATGAACTATCAAATTCCGATGGTTATGGGCCTTATCAAATGAAGAAGGTCGTAGCTGGAGTTGAAGTGGAAAATGTATCCTTTACAAACGAGTATACGCAAAACACTGATTATACCATAACAATCTCCTTCAGCCCGAATTTGACAACCGTAAACGCTTTTGGTGACGAACTTACTTTAAGCACTGATAGCAATACTGTTTTAGTAAACAGTTTTGAGATAGAAACTAATCAGCAAGACTCATATTATGATAATATTTTGTATACCACATCAACGACCTCATCAACATTTTCAGACGATTTCAGCACAGACACAACAGGGGATTATCAAATTACTCATACAGATACAAGGGGAGGAACTGGTTCGTTTAACTATGACGCAACAGGAAAAAGGGCACAGGTACTTACAGGTGACAATGTTGGTATACAGTTTTCACATAGTGTATCCTCACTTTCCAGTGGAACATTTAGTATAGATTTTCTTCCAACCACAAAATACCCATTAGGAGGGATTATTGATATACGCCTTAAGCAAAACTCGAATAACTATTATGAATTATCAAATTCTGATGGTTATGGACCTTATCAAATGAAGAAGGTCGTAGCTGGTGTTGAAGTGGAAAATGTATCTTTTACAAATGGTTATACACAAAATACCACTTACAACATAGAAATTAACTTCAGTCCTAATTTAACAACAGTAGTAGCTTTTGGCGAAACACTTACTTTGAACACAGATAGCAATACTGTTTTAGTCAACAGTTTTGAAGTTGAGACCAATCAACAAGATGCATTTTATGATAATATTTTGTATACAGAGTAACTGCTTGAGAATGTAAATGCAAATTATGGTTTTGATTAAGATGGCGCTAATTTGTTTAGCGCCATCTTAATGCTTTAGCAATGTAGCTATTCGTTTATTCCAATGAATTTACAACATAATCCATAGAGAGGCAAAGCCTCAACCATATTTACGATTTATTAAAATAACGAATATGCTGCCGGAGACTTTGATAACAAAGGTATTCCAGACATAATAGTGTGTGCAAATACAATAAAAACGCCTAATCAGCCGATGGTACTCGGTCAAACCGTTGCTGCTCAAGAACAAGGGAAACCATAACAACTGGTTAACGGTCCGTCTGGTCGGAACAGCCAGTAATCGAGGTGGAGTTGGTGCACGAGTGAAGTGCAAGTTGGGGACCTGAGGCAAGTCAAAGAAGTTTACGCCGGTTCGAGCTTCATGTCGACTAACAGCCCATGGTTGACCTTCGGATTTAAAATCCGCATACGCAGAGCAAATATAGAAATCATCTGGCCGTCAGGCGTAACAGAACGTTTCGTTGATGTGAAGACCAACCAGACCGTCACACTTGTAGAAGCAACCGGCACCACCATTTCCAACTAAGCATGATACATCAATACACAAAAGAACGGGAAACGACATGTTGTTATCTCCAGGTAATGTCCCATAAGCGCTAAGTTGTTTTTAATATTCTTCGCTATGATTCGAATATCGAACAAGGAATTATGAATGTCTAAGGATAAAAGATAATTTGATCTTGAAAGAACTCTTAATAGGTTTTGACGTAAGAATTATTCGCATAGCGGAATCCTTGCCAAAACCGGGACAGATAATCACATTGCATGACTACTCACCCACAGTGGTACTCCTGCTCCCAAATATGGAGATGCAGAAAGCGTATAATCTCATTCTGATTTTATACACAAGATCAATCTCCTTTATGGAGTTACGTAAGACAAGGATATGGTTATAAATGATTGCAAAAGCCAATCTAATAAAGCCGATGTCAAAGCTTGAACCCATGAGAAATGAAGACAATGATCTTGTTCCTATCTTTGTTAAAAGCGTAAAAACTGCGAAACAAAAGGCGTATAATAAAACTTCATAATTCAAAATCCCTTGTTCCATATCCGTTATTCACTACATGGTTAAATTAATCCGTGATTTTAACTTAACGCTTATGAAGTAATGTCCATAGATGGATGGAATGGTGTGGCGTAAGTGCTAAACGTTGATATGGTGGTTACCCACTCACAACATGTCATTTCCCCCCTACGCCCTACTAATTTAAGAATCTTAATTAATTTCTGGACGCTCCATAAATTGTAGGGTTCTCCCAAATCTATAATCTACTCTATGTTTCTGTCCTGCAATAAATCATATTCACTGAATACACACCAAAGTTTTTTATAAAAAATAATAAAAAACTTTGTAGGGAAATACCTTACAAACACGAAAAACGTAAACTTATATAAGTATATAAAATACAACAAAACGTAGAGTATAGTCGAACTATAAATCATGTAATGTAATACCCTACAAGGGTGTTTTACCATATATTTTAGTATGGAAATATGATTTTCAGTTTTGTTACGATCATACGCACAGCACTTTATAACCAATTAAAACAATATTCCTTAAGTTCAAACTGATTTCAGAATCATTATGATTTAAAACAAGACTATCTATGCATAGATAGTACACTAATAGCATAAATTCTTGTGGATAAATCAAGAAGAGATAAAGGAAATCCCTATGGACCATGTGAACCGTTTTATCTGTGCTCTATCTGAAACCTGAAGTAAAACTAATGATTTTCATAATTCTCTGAAAACAGTTTGAATTTACAAGACTTGCGGCTATTTGAGGCCACACAGTGTTTATTATCTTTTAGATTAATAATATTTTTTACAAGGAGAAGCAATATGGGAAATGAACTGTAACTTATACGGTTACAGTATTTACAATGATAATATTCATTTTGATTGGCAGTGTATGCATGGTGGTTACTTAGTAAAGTCTCTTCTTCATCAAATAAATCAGTAAAGTCTCTTCTTCATAAAATAAAATAGAAATTGGTTTGCAACATAAAAGTTTGACAGTTCTTACAACACGCAAATAATAATGGAAAAACGGTTAAACTTTTATTTTAAATTTTAACTAATAGCACATATACGTGAAAAAGGCAGAACCTAGGGGTTAAAGTATAAAACGAAGAAAATCCCTTTGGTTTTCTTTTAAAAGAATGTTTATCTTTAACAAAGGAGGAATTGTTATGAGGAAATATAAAATTTTTCCATTTTTGTTTTAATTACATTTTCAACAATAATGGCTCAGGCGACTACTTATTATGTTGATAATGATACAATAGGATGTTCTGCGCCGGATACTAATTATGATCCTACAACAGAATTATGCGGCAGTGGTACGTTTACGGTATTTAAAACTCTACAAGGAGCGGCTAATGCTGTTGATGAAGGAGATACAGTAATTGTTAAGGACGGTTTATATAATGACATTGGGGATGATGAAGGGCCGGGCAACGAAAGAACATTAGACATAGCAAAGAGTGGAACGGCGACTGCTTGGATTACTTTTAAATCAGAAAATAAATGGGGGGCAATTCTTGATGGTAATAATGATGCAATTGAAAGAGGTATAAAAATTAATTCTAATTCCCATTATATACGTATAGAAAATTTTGAAATACGTAATTATGGAGAAGATGGAATAGATACTGTTTCTGCAAACAATATATCCAATATTTACATTTATGGCAACCATATTCATCACATAAGAAATAATAGTGGTGCTATGGATATAGGAAAATCTGGTATTGGTACAACACCAGGAACAAGTCAAAGTGATGCACCTAAGTTTATTACTATAGACAGTAATATTATCCATGATATAGGTAAACGTGAATTTCCTGAGAACCCCGCTGCTAAATATCGCGTTGATCATGGACTGTATTTAAATGGCCGTAACCAAACTGTTATTAATAACATTTTGTTTAATAACAAAGCAGGATGGGACATACTAATAGGTAATAAGGGAGTATACTCCAGACGATTTATATAATTATATTGCCAACAATACTATGTTTGCAGATAATTATGAATATAAAAATGAATAGACTGGAAGTATAATTATACGCGGTAGTCATTGCTGGATTGAAAACAATATAATTATTGTACCAACAGGTAAAGAATCAGAAGGTGCTGCGATTCGTGTCCTTAGTGCAGGGGCCTCAGAGCATAATTTGTGGTTTCGTAATAATTTAACCAATGCTCATGAAATATGGGCAGGACATACGGTAGCCAATACATGGCCAAGAGGAACAGAGACTAATTTTGTAAAACAAGATGAATCGTCAATATTTGTCTGCGTTACTATGCCATCTACGGAAGATACAGATTATCAACTTCGAAGTGGAACTAGTACAATAAATGCAGGACTTATACCAACTGTTCCTAATTTGCCTAGTGGGTTAACATATGATTATCGTCATACACAAACACGCCCTATTAATGGTATATATGACATAGGTGCATATGAATACCAACAAACATCTAGCATACTCTTTTCAGACGATTTCAGCACTGATACAATTAGTGCACCCTCTGATTATACAGTAGAAGATAGATCCGTGTCTGGAGCAGGGCCTGGTTCATTTATATATGACTCTGTTGAAAAAAGAGGACAGATAGTTAGTGCGGATAATGTTGGAGTAAAATTTTCGCACGATCTACCATCTTGCGAGACAGGAACGTTTAGTATAGATTTTCATCCAACCACAAACTATCCATTAGGAGGTTGGATTCAGATACGCCTTATTGAAGACTCAGGTAACTATTATGAACTAATAAATTCTGATCATTATGATCTCAAGGCTCTTCACATAAGAAAGGTAGTAGATGGTGAAGAAGAAGAAGAAATAGATCCCAACACCATCGAAGGTCTAAATAAGTATACACAAAACAACAATTACAACATAAAAATCACCTTCTCTCCGAATCTGACAACCGTAAATGCTTTTGGAGAAATACTTACTTTAAACACCGATAGCAATACTATTTTAGTTGACAGTTTTGAAGTTGAGACCTTTCAACAAGATGCCTATTATGATAATATTTTGTATACAGCTCCATGTGGATATGTTCAGAATCCTGGATTTGAAACTGGATCTCTCAGTCAGTGGAACAATTGGGGTGGACCGGTAACTGTGGTTAATACAGATTAACGAAGAGCGGGAACTACTGCGTAAAAGTTGATGGCTATGATGCAGCTAATCAAGTTGTCACAGACCTTACACCTAATACTACCTACACCTTGACAGGGTGGGCTAAGGTTTCTAGTGGTGGAGTAGTTAGGATTGGAGTAAAAGATTACGACGGTGGAGTTCAAACAAAGGCCCGTATTACCAGTACTAGTTATGAAAAGGGAGAAGTCTCGTTTACTACTGGAAGCAACAATACCACTGCCCAGATATTCTTCTTCCAACCTGGAGCAGGTACATCCTGGGGAGACGATTTCAATGTCGTGGAGGGTCCGTAAACAAAGAAACATATACTTGAGGATCTAGATGCAAATTATCGTTTTGATTAAGTGGGTGTTAATTTGTTTAGCGCCCACTTGATCTTCAGGGTTCTTTTCTCAATTAGTTTGCAGTATCTCGTTATATTCTACGGTAAGCAAAGTTCATGTAAACAACTTGTTCATTTATTTTTGTGTTATTGTTCTTCTATTTGGTTGAGTAAATTATATTCAATAACAAGCACAACAGTATTTAAAATAAGTCCTTACGGCGGCATCGATTATCTCAAAAATACAAAGGGCAGAACATCTTTAAACTTCTATCCAGATACTTGGTTCATTATAAGTCCATACCAAAGCACCAGAGTCCCTTTCCTTTGTCAACTGAATCAGCTCTTCTGGACTTAAATTCCACATCCCTTCGCCATTTTCGGTAGCCAGGTGGTGAGAGATATCCCAATTCTAGCAGTGTTTACACCGGATTTTGCATCCAAAGGTGCCCACAGACTAAAAACTATCTTATCCTGTGATCCCGTTTCATGTTTATATTTTAAGTATGCACGGCTATTTTACTTAAATATGGTACAATGTTAGTATGAATACGATTTGTTTATAAATTTATAAATATAGATATACACACTAAATCATATAATGGAAATACCTTACTTATAACATATATTAAGGATTTGGTAGCCGCACGAAAGTATAACTATATAAAAACATCTTCCCTTAAAAGATTTTGTAGTTTTTATAGGATATAGAAGTCTGTAGACCGAATTTAAAACAAGATAAAACAGGATGAAGGAAGCGCATTCTAAACTTACTATAAATAACATGGTAAAATAATTACAAATCTATACCTTATTCTGGATCCAGTCTCCAGCATTCAGTATCCTTAATTTTATTGCAGCTTCGTCGCATTATATAATTTAGCTCCTTTTCTCCTTTAAATACATATGGAAACAAAGAAAAAAGAAAATAATACTAAGATAACGGGCCACGCCACAAACAACGGCACACTTAATTTTGTCAAGAAAAACAGTAATGCGGCAAAACATCACTTTAAAGAATTTAATAATCTCTTTCTTTCATCCTTAGGTATGGGCACATATTTGGGAGATATGGATGACGCAACTGACTTACACGTAAAAGAGGCAGTTAAGGGATCAATTCTTTCGGGGATAAATGTTATTGATACTGCAATTAATTATAGGGCGCAGAAGGCGGAACGGTCGGTGGGAATGGCAATTGCAGAACTCATAAATGAAGATAAAATAAAAAGAGATGAGCTTTTTATAAGTACCAAGAATGGATATATTACAAACGATGGTGATATAAAAATGGAATTTAATGAGTATGTAAAAACTGAACTTATAGAACCTGGCATTATCAAGCACAGCGACATTTCATCAGGTTGCCACTGTATGAAAGTACCATACCTAGAGGACCAATTAAATAAAGCCTTAAGAACCTGGGAATAGAGTGTATAGACCTTCTCTACCTTCATAATGCAGTTGAAGGACAAATACGGGATATTTCACTACTTGAATTTTTGAAACAGCTAAAAGATGTTTTTTCCTTTTATGAGGAACAGAGACGAAGAGGCAGAATAACATATTATGGAATGGCCACATGGGAGTGTTTTAGGGTTCCTCCGGATAATAAACAATATTTATCATTGAAAAGAGTTATTGATATTGCAAAAGAAGCTGGCGGCAACAACCACGGATTCAAATTTATCCAGTTGCCTTATAATATGCATATGATACAAGCATTAACCTTAAAAAATAATAAAATACAAGAAAAACATATAACCATACTTGATGCAGCAAAAGAATTAGGAATTGGAGTCTTTACCAGCGTACCTTTAATGCAGGGCAAACTCCTTAGTTCAGATCTTGTTCCTGATTTTGGCGAGCTTACAAAATTATCCCATAGTGTACTGCAGTTTGTACGATCAACGCCCGGAATAATTGCACCGCTTGTTGGCCATAAAACCAATGAACATGTAAATGAAAATCTAAAACTAATCGAACTTCCTCCTTTAACGGACAAAGAGTTTGACAAAGTCGTTAATAGTTTAAAAAAATCATGATGTTTATTTTGCTATACTCCAAGTAATCAGAAATTATATTACTCAGGTAAAAAAAAGAGCATACAATAAAAGCACAATTTATAGTTTGCCTTTTTACCTTACGCATACTTTCAGTATATTGTGCAAAAGGTACGGTTCATGATTTTAATATGTTTAAAGATAGCAAAGTATTTATAAATCCCAAATACGTCTTGTTATGCAAAGCAGGTTATCAAGGAATTACTAAAATCCCTCCAAATAGTGAAACACAGATAAAGAAGAAAAAGAATAAAAGGCATATAATTAAAGAAATATCTAAAGATCGTATATATATAGCACATCATATAGAAGGTGTAAAATCTTTCGGATTACGAAAGAAACATATTGAGGGAAGCACAAGAACTACTGTAAAACATGGAATCTTGTTGCTGCCCTTGTTAACTTAAGATATGCAGCTTAGCATAAATAAACAGGAAAGATGTCTATTATTAAGCTAATTCATTTGAGGGCTGGAATGATATTATATTTAATTCGTTTCTTGGAATCAAATTTACTACTTACTTTCATATGCATATTTATTGAAATATACATATTCGCAATCAATCATCATAGTATACTTAGAGAGAAATTTTGTGGCAGACTTTAACAAAACCCCTGCATTCAAAGGAATAGAAGGTTTTTTTTTATGCCAAATTCCTGTAAGACAGTAATTTTTAAAAGGATCTGCAGATGGCAAAAACTAAAAAAAGTAATATTCCGGTAGATAAGAAGAAGAAAAAGAAGGGTAAAGATGAAGCGCCTAAGTCATCAAATAAAGTTCGTATCATTAAAAAAGACAAAGATACTTTTCCTATCGTTGGTATAGGGGCGTCCGCGGGTGGACTTGAAGCCCTTGAAGGTTTCATCCGCAATATACCGGATGAAACGAATATTGCTTTTGTGGTTGTTCAGCATCTTGCCCCCAGGTACAAAAGTATTATGCCGGAACTCCTTAAGAAATATACAAAGATGGAGATCCATGTAGTAAAAGACGGAATGAAAATTGAACCAAACTGTGTATTTCTTAATCCGCCCGATAAAGAGGTTGCAATTATAAAAAAAGCTGTCCAGTTAATAGAGCCTTTAGAGTCTCATGGGGCCAGACTGCCTATTGATTTTTTTTCCGATCCCTCTCTGAAGATATTGGCGAAATGGCGATATGCATTATTCTTTCCGGTACCGGCACTGATGGCACCTTGGGTTTGAAGGCAATTAAAGGTGAAGGCGGGATTACGATGGTACAGGAAGAGAAGCAGGCCAAGTACGATGGAATGCCAAGAAGTGCTATAGATACCGGGCTTGTTGATTATATACTGCCTGTGGAAAGTATGGCTAATGAGCTCATAAAATATACAAAGCACCCCTATATTGACGGTCCAAAGAAAATTCAAAACGCGGAAGAGAAGTTCAAAGACAACCTTCAGAAGATATTTATTCTAATACGCGCAAGCACGGGTCATGATTTTTCTGATTACAAGCAAAACACCATTAGGCGCAGGATTGAAAGGCGTTTGGCAGTTCATCAGATTAACAAACTGACAGATTACGTCCGTTTTCTAAGGCAAACCCCTGCTGAAGTGGAGACCCTATACAAAGACCTGCTCATAGGGGTTACCAATTTCTTTAGAGATAAAGATGCCTTTGCGGCCCTTAACAAAAAAGTGATAAAGGATATTTTAAATGGCAAGAAGCAGTACTCTCCTATACGGATATGGGTACCGGGTTGTGCCACTGGCGAAGAGGCATATTCTATTGCCATGCTATTTATAGAAGTAACGGAAAAGATAAAAAAGCATTTTAACATACAGATATTTGCCACAGATATAGATGCCGATGCCATCGAATTTGCCCGAGGCACTATATATCCAGACAGTATTGCCGCAGATGTGTCTGTTGAACGGTTAAAGCATTTCTTTATAAAAGAAGACAATGCTTTTAAGATAAAAAAACAGATCCGGGAGATGGTAATATTTGCCACTCAAAATCTCATAAAGGACCCTGCATTTTCCAAATTAGACCTGGTGAGTTGTAGAAATGTATTGATTTATATGGACACAACACTTCAGAAAAGGATACTCCCACTTTTCCATTATACACTTAACCAAAATGGATACCTCTATCTGGGTACTTCAGAATCTATAGGTGGATTTTTTGACTATTTTTCGCCCGTTGATGTGAAATGGAAGATATTCAAACGTAAAGGAATTAGTATAGATAGGCATAATGATTTTCATAGAATGCCTTTTCTTCGCACGAATGCAGACTTCCAGAAGGCAGATAAAAGAATCCTAACTGCGTCAAATATACGTGAACTTGCCGAAAAGGTAATCCTTGAGGACTATGCCCCCCCTTCCGTTTTGATAAATGACAAATATGACATCCTCTACTTTTATGGAAAAACAGAGAAGTTTCTAACACCACCTACAGGCGAAGCCAGTTTTAATATTACAAAGATGGTCCGTAGTGATTTGAAGTATAAATTGACTAATGCTCTTCATAAAGCTGGTAAACAGAAGAAAGAAGTGATGATTGACGGACTAAAGGTGAAACATAACGGCTCACTTATAAGCTTTAACTTGGTAATCAGGCCTATAACGGAAACTCAATTTGCACAAGGCCTGATGATGGTAATATTTGAGGACAAAACCGAGCATGTTACGGTTACAAAGAGGTTGGCGGTGGCATCTACGCCTGACAATACAGACGCGCAAATGGTGGTTCTGGAGCAGGAACTGCAGTCAACTAAGGAATATTTGCAGAGCACAACAGAAGAGCTGGAAACATCCAATGAGGAATTAAAGTCTACAAATGAAGAGATGCAATCCACAAACGAGGAGTTGCAGAGCACAAATGAGGAACTGGAGACATCTAAAGAGGAGCTACAATCAACAAATGAGGAACTGGAGACCGTAAACTCCGAACTCCAGGATAAAGTGGAGGAATTATCACGATCCAATGATGACCTGAATAATCTGCTTGCAAGCACTGAGATAGGCACCATATTTTTGGATACCAAGTTGTGCGTTAAGCGTTTTACTCCTACTATTGCTAATATTTTTAATTTGATACAAGTAGATATCGGTCGCCCTATTGGTGACATTAACGCAAATATTATTTATCAAGACCTGTATAAGGACGCAGAGGATGTGCTTGCGACGTTAAAACAAAAAGAGATAGAAATACAAAGTAAAGACAACAAGTGGTATTCCATGCGTATCCTGCCGTATCGCACTGTAGAAAACATGATAGATGGTGTAGTAATTGCATTTGTAGATATAACTACTTTCAAATATATAGATTTCGAGTTCCGTAAGAGCTAGGAACTACTCAGTGCCGTTTTTGAGCAAGCAACAGACGCCATTGTATTACTAGATGCTATTACCGGACAAATAGTGGACTTTAACGAGAACGCCTACAAAAATCTTGATTACACTAAAGAGGAATTCCGCAAACTGACAATAGCTGATTTTTATGTTACAAGAGCAAAGTATAATATTAAGAGACACATCAATAAATTGTTAAAAGAAGGAAACGAAAGATTTGAATCAAAGTATAAAACAAAGAATGGCGATATAAGGGATGTTATAGTGACGACCAGAGTGCTTTCCCTTGAAAGGCGAAACATTATTTCCACCACCTGGCATGATGTCACCGAGTTAAATCGTTCAAAAAAAGAGGCAGAAAACTCGACCAGAGATTTAGAGAGAACATTTAACTCTATTAGCAGATCATTTTAAATTTTAACAATCCAATAAATTTAATTTACCTACTCAAAACCATAAAGAGGTAAAAGTAAAATGAAAAATGAAAACTCTAAGCAGAAAAAGGCTACGTACTTGCGCAAAAGAGCTTCGGAGAAGCTTAAACCCCATGTTTTAATCGATAACCTGTCAGATGCGGATGTACGCAAACTCGCATATGAACTACAGGTGCATCAGATAGAACTTGAGATGCAGAATGAAGAAATCCTCAAGGCACAGATATTGCTAGAGGAATCAAACCTTGAATATACAGACCTTTACGATTTTGCTCCTGTGGGGTATATTACATTTGATAATGATAGGCAAATTGTGAAAGCAAACCTTACTATTGCCAGAATGTTAGGAGAAGAGAGAAGCCTTTTAAATAATAAGACATTTTACCGGCATATTGTAAAGGAAGATAGCGATATATTTTATTTGCACCATAAAAATGTTCTTCAAAACAAGGAAGAAGAGAGATGTGAACTGAGATTTAGAAGAAGGGACGGTGTTTTATTATACGCACAATTGAACAGCATATATGTAAAGGATTCAGAAGGTATCGAATTTTGCAGAACATCGATACTCGATATCACCAAACGTAAAACAATGGAGGACGAACTTCTCAAGACGCAAAAGCTTGAATCAATTGGCGTGCTTGCAGGAGGTATTGCGCATGATTTCAATAATATTTTGACTGCCATTCTTGGCAATGCTAATATGGCAGATATCTTTATAAACGCCGGAAAAACAGATAGAACTCTTGAGGCCATATCTAATATAGTGAAGGCAACAATAAGGGCAAAAGATTTAACACAAAAGCTACTAACATTTGCCAAAGGCGGTGCACCTGTAACGAAAACAGTTGTCATATCAGAATTGATAAGGGAATCAACAAACTTTAGCCTGGGAGGAACTAATGTTAAACCTAAGTTTTCTATTCCTGATACGCTTTGGGCTGTTGATGTGGATGAAGCACAGGTTAACCGTGTAATAAACAATCTAGTAATGAATGCCGCGCAGGCAATGCCAAAAGGTGGAATAGTCAATATAAGCGCTGAAAACATTACTGAAGAACACTCAAAAAAGATCCCCGTGTTAAAGCATGGCAAATATATAATGATTTCTGTCAAAGACCATGGAATTGGTATATCAAGGGACCATATTGAAGATATATTCGACCCATATTTTACGACAAAACAGACAGGTAGCGGTTTGGGTCTTACCGCGTCATATCACATAATCACGAACCATGGAGGATTAGTTACCGTTGAATCGGAACTGAGTGTGGGCACAACGTTTTACATATATCTACTGGCTTCTTCAAATACGATTGCGAAAAAAAATGATGAAGTGGAATACAAACTAGTAGATGACAAACCAGTTACTGGCAGCGGCAAGATATTAATAATGGATGATGATCTCGAGATAAGGGACATTGGAAGCCAAATG
Organism: Candidatus Anammoxibacter sp.; assembly: GCA_021777055.1. Taxonomy (GTDB): domain Bacteria; phylum Planctomycetota; class Brocadiia; order Brocadiales; family Anammoxibacteraceae; genus Anammoxibacter_A. Next base: position 175,620 of record JAIQZO010000044.1, read on the forward strand.
TTGAACTATATTGGCTATGAGGTTAAATGCGCGGTAGACGGAGCAGAGACGATCGAAATGTACAAAGAGGCGCGGGAATCTGGCAAGCCATTTGACGTGGTCGTAATGGATCTGACCATACCGGGCGGAATGGGAGGAGAGACGACGATTAGGAAACTACATGAAATTGACCCTAAAGCAAAGGCCATAGTATACAGTGGTTATTCTAACAATCCTATAATGGCAGAGTTTGAGAAATACGGTTTTAAAGGCGTGGTATCTAAGCCATTTGTGCTGAAGGAAATGAATGATGTTTTGCAGATGGTGATTAAAGGGTAAACGTTGAAAAACTATCAGTATACAGTAGTCAGTAGTCAGAATCAATAATAAAGATGCCGCCAAACTTAATGAAAAAAGCATACGGAGGCTATCCATTCTGCGGCCTTTCAGATCAATCCCGCAAAACCTCCACCATCATGTCGGTTGCCATAACAGAAAACTACACTATGATCAATATATTCGCCTTATATTACTGTATTTCTTTAACCCAGCAACTTCCAATGCGTAAACCTGACATTTCACAGTAAAAATCTCTTTCTAAAAAGAAGTTTTTACTGTGTAATATTATATAGAGGTATATTCAGTGTTGTCCGGTTAGTTATTTGCAGCACATATGTATACTAACATCGAGTGCCTAAAATGCGCTAAAATGCCTAAATTTATTGAATAGGTTGTTCATTTTAACTAGGTGACTAGTACAACGTCTATGTTGTATTGGCGATAGTCATTTGATCTGCACTCTTTTTGTTGACCGGTAGTAATTACACAGGTGGATAGGCTGAAGGCTGAAGGCTAAAGGTAAAGCTTAAAGGTAAAAAGGCTGTAGCTTTTGCTTTTTGCCATTAGGCAGTTCCTTTAAAAGGCTTTATGCTTTTACCGTCAGCCTTCAGCCTTCAGTCTATTCACAGGAGTAGCTACAGCGGATAAAACTTGAGAAATTGCACCCGTCATTAGAACGATGACAGAGTACTAGGCTGAAGGCTAACAGGGAGAAATAATGCGTGATCATACAATACGTAATCAACTAAGTTTTGCGAATAGGCTTGGGTTCTTGGATAATCAGGATTTATCTCTGATTGGGGAAAAGATCATCTAATCGGAAAACGCCTTAAATGCTTGATTAGAATGCGGCAAAATCGTTGCATTTCTTCCGCCTTCAGCCTATTCACCTAAACAGTTGCAATTTAACTTTAACACTATCAGTATAACAGATTACAATTGGTACAAATATTTTGAATATACAAAGATTAAACATACATTACCATCTGTATACAAATAACAAATAACTACCTACATGAAATGTCACAAAGAAGTACGCTAATTTTGTAATTCCTTTCGTAAGTGTGATATAATTAATAATATCCCTCTACTATTCTGCTAAGACCAGTAGTAAGTGGAGAGAGTATCAATGTGTAAATAGTCATTCATTACAAATAAGGTTCAATAATTAAAAGGAGGGGTTAAAATGATTACTATAGATATTGATAAAAAAGAGAAAGACGTATTGGAAAATGTCATAGAGAACTACCTGTCTGATCTAAGAATGGAGATAGCGGACACTGACAGTATGGAATTCAAGGAAGGACTAAAAGAGAAAAAAGGTGTACTAAATAAGGTGCTTACTGAACTAAAGAAAGCAGGTTAAAATGTCATTCTGCCAGGGAAAGGAGCATGTAATAACTTGCGTATGTAACACGCAAGTTTCCATTAGAATAGTTCAAGACTATGGGACTAAATCGGATATGTGTCCTTAGTTGTACTGCGGATCTGGTAATAGGCGTATGGATAAAGATAGTGTGTAAATCTGTAGAATATGCGGAATTTATTACATGCTCCTTCATCTGGCATTAAAATAAATAACATTTCCAAGGCCTTAATCCAGCTTCTTTTGTTTCTTTGTATTTACCCTTTTTCTACTCCTTCTCTTTTGACTTCTAACTTTGGCGATTCGCTTCTTCTCTTCATCCGTATACCCCTTTTGCTGTCGCTCTATATGATCCAAGAGAATGCGCCTGGCAAAGAAACGGTTAAGAGCTTGGGAACGCTCCTTTTGGCATTTGATCTTTATACCGGTGGGAACATGATGAAGGGCTACGCCTGAAGACGTTTTATTTACCTTCTGACCTCCAGGCCCAGGGGAGCAGATGAAGGTCTCTACTATATCACTTTCCGATACATCCAGCTTCTGCATTCGTTCAAGAAGCTCTTTCTCTTTTTTAGGAGATACATTAAAAACCGTCATGATATCTTTCGGGGTTTATTAGGAGTGGAAATATCTATAATAAATATTATATTAGCGCTTAGTGCAGACTCATAGCTTTTGAATTAGCGCCTACGGTGGACTTTTTAGCTTTTGAAATCTTAATCGTACTCGTACACATAATATTAATCCACACCCTACAATTAAGATTATGAACATTGCTTTTATTTGACCCTGAAAGGGTCGGATATACCAGCCCAGGGCAACGCCCTGGGGCAAAAACACAAAAAGATTTAGCCCTGTAAGGGCGTAACATAAATTGACAATGAATCTGGAAAACATGTTGCACCCATTCAGGGTGCGATTTAATGGTTACCTTTGACCCAGGGCGCTGCCCTGGGCTGGTATGTATAACCCCGTTGGGGTATTTTGTATATCTTTAAATCTTTCTATTTTAAGTTAACTGTAAATTTATAATCTTAATCTAAAACCACGCACTGCTATTAGGATTAAGACTACAGAGTAAAAGTTTTTGGTGGCCCTACCGAACCCAACATTAACAATAATTTGCAACTATTTCTCGGATAAGGAATTAAAATGAAAATCCCTATACTATCAAGTTATTTTGTTACACATCCTTAACCCATAAAGATTATTTACACAATATTGACGATCTGTTACAATCCAAATAGTATTATTAAGTGGCTTTCGCATCTAAATCATTATATCAAATTTCTTATACAAAGGAGCTTACTTTTGCAGGTTTATAAGAAAATTACCCATATTCTTTATGATATGGACGGCCTTCTGTTGAATACGGAATCGTTTTACACTGAAGTAACACAATCAATTGTCAGCCGTTATGGAAAGAAATTTGATTGGTCATTAAAATCACAGATGATAGGAATGCGGTCCATTGATGCCGCACATATTCTGGTTGATACCCTTAACCTCCCCACCACAGCAGAAGAGTATCTCGAAGAGTGTGAAACAAAACTAAAGGATATGTTTCCGCGAACACAGCCCTTACCGGGGGCTTTAGAGATTACTAATCATTTGAATAACGCATCCATTCCCCAGGCAGTAGCAACAAGTTCAGATAGAAATATGTTCATTTTAAAGACTTCTCATCTCAAAGATTGGTTTGATATGTTTGCCTGTGTTGTAACCGGAGATTCTCCGGATGTAAAAAGAGGTAAACCTGCCCCGGATATTTTTCTGAGCGCGGCAAATAAATTGGGAGCAAACCCGGAAGAGTGTCTGGTATTTGAAGACGCCCCATCAGGAATGGAAGCGGCCTTAAATGCAAATATGAATGTTGTGGTAGTTCCTGACCCAGCTATGGATAAAACCGTTTATAAAGAAGCCCACCAGATTTTGAATTCCCTCTCAGAGTTTCAGCCAGAACTATGGGGCATGCCTCCATTATGATACGCATTTATATACTTACATATACTTAACGGAAAAGAAATGGGCATTTTTTTTATTTGCTCCTTTTGAGTACTCTTTGCTTTTAAAATCATAATCATACTCTTAATCTTAAGATTAATCAGTACACTGCGATTATGATTATGAGTACGAGTAAGGCTATGGATGTTTATTGCCCAAAGCCCACCAAGCATAACTATAAAATGAAAATTTCTATACTATTAAATTAGCTCCTTCAGTGTACTCTTTGCCATAGACTAACTTTAAGTACTTTTCTGCTGCTGGTTCAAGTCTCCGACTTGAACTAATCTGACATTAACAATACTCTGTATGGTTTTGCTTATTAGGCACAAAAAATTGCCTCTATAAACATAAATCTCTTTTACTCGCAACAAAGTTGCGTTAAAGTCCGATCTGGAGATTTGAAGCAACGGTCCCTTCACCCTGAGTTTTGTTATGGTACATCTATAACCTGAGTCAAAACGAAACTTCCCACACCACACAACCACATCATAACTCACAATTTCACAACGGCTTACCGGAGCACAAACTCTTAACAACTGCTTACATCTAAACAAGTTAAGTTTAACCAAGAAGATGCATAAATGAAACGTTATTGTATTTTGCACAATAATGTTCCATTTATACACATATACTTTACCCAATTCCACCCCATGAACAATACGGCATACAAATAAACAGAATGATAGGTGTCAGATTCTTGACTGTTTAACTAATATCTTACACCTTCTTAATCCTTAACAAACATAAGCTTCACACACATAACACCATGCCGTATATAATGTTACAGAAACACATGCATAAAAAAACAATCTTTCAGAACGCCACCAAAACATGATTGGCATGGAATGTGCGGTAATATTTATTGGAAATTGGATAAGAAACGATCCCTTTCTGATATAATACTCAAATTGAGTATAAATATTTAATTTCTGCCCCGAATGAATTATACTTATCAAGGGCATAAATATCAAAATACTGTATTTTTTTAATTATTGGTATAACAAAATCATTGTTATACCACATTTTCCGCGAGGTTTTAATGAAAGGCTGGTCATTTTTTTTCTTGTTTTCCTGTACTCTAGTTTTTCTTCCAGTATCAACCCATGCAGCAAGGTTATCTAATTACAAAGGCTGGGAAAAAGTGGAAGTTTTAGCCACTGCGTATTGCCCATGTAGCAAATGCTGTGGAAAACATGCAAACGGAGTTACAGCAATCGGGAATAATGCCTATACTAAAGGTGTTGCGGTAGATAGATCCATTATTCCTTTAAAATCAACGGTAAAGATCCCGGGATATGGGATTGTCACGGCAGATGATGTAGGTGGTGCAATCAAAAGAAACCGCATTGATGTCCGCTTTAACAGCCACAAAAAAGCTTTAAAATGGGGCAGACAAACCCTAGTCGTCTACTATAAAACACCGTAACAAACATGGGACAGGTCCAAAATTAGGAGGTATGTAATAATAACTTACATACCTCCTAACGAAAGACAAAAGAAGAAATATCTAATCTCTTCACGTTTGAAACATCACCATCAACATACCCGATTTACTCTCATTTGTACCATTACATAATAGGAGTTAAAAAATTGAAACATTTTACTCTGCAAAATGCTAACCGGATATTGCTGATTTAAGTTCGTTTATATCCAAAGACCCGGAATTATTTTGCCGCATTTGCAGAGCCCAAGTTCTAGATTATTCTTGTGGATGTGATACCCTTCTCTATTGATAATGGTTTTTTTGCAATGGGGACAGATAGTGTCCTCCGCATTATGACCTGGGATATTTCCCACGTAAACAAATTGAAGCCCTGCGTTAATTGCTGTTTCCCTTGCCTTTACCAGAGTCTCCACCGGAGTGGGAAAAAGCATTTTTAGTTTATAATCAGGATGAAACCGGGAAAGATGAAGTGGAGTATATTCCCCCAACTCTTTTACTATCCACTCGCACATCCTTTTTATATCATCAAGATCGTCTGAAAGCGTTGGGACCATAAGCCTTGTTATCTCAATCCAAACGCCTTCATCTCTCATAATCTTCAAACAATTCAAGACAGGAGCGAGCGTTGCCTTGCTAACCTTTTTGTAAAAACTGTTTTCAAAACTCTTAAGGTCCACGTTAGCAGCATCAATAACTTTACAAAGCCTTTGAAGAGGCTCTTTATTTATATATCCGGCAGTCACAAGCACGTTTTTGATACCACGCTCTTTTGCAATCATTGCCGAATCAATGACATATTCATAATAGATAATCGGGTCTGAGTATGTATACGCAATTGACGGAATCTTTCTCGCACTTGTAGCGACTACCAGTTCCTCAGGTGGCAGATCATAGTTTTTCGTATCCCTTGGACGGGACTGGGATATCTCCCAATTCTGGCAGTTCAGGCAACGAAGGTTGCACCCTGCCGTTGCAATTGAGAGTATGGGGGTGGAAGGAAGATAGTGAAACAGAGGTTTCTTTTCTACCGGATCAATGTGTACAGCACACGGATTTCCATACGCAACCGTATAGAGCTTCTTCTGTTTTACCACTCTCGTCCTGCAAAACCCCCTGTCATTTTCCCTTAGAATGCATTCATGAGGACAAAGATTACACTTTATCATTTTCTTATAATGCTCATAGTGATCAGCCTCCTTTGACCATTTATCCAAAGTCTCCGGAGCATCGTTATAAAAGCCGCTCTGAACACCATAATCCGGATCACTAATAACAAAATCATTAAATGTTTTTATACCAAGGGCAATCCCACATCCTCCCACAACGCATCTTTTAATAAATTTTCTACGTTTATAAGATTTACTACTCATAAATGCGGTCCTCCTTCTTATCACTAAACCAGTACATTTCAATCTTTGATCTCAATCTTGAAACTACGTTAACAGGGCAAAAAACGTTACAAAAACTTCTCCTGATAACAATAGATGCCCATAAAATAATAAAGGCAGCAATTATTACACTTACACTTGTAGTATAGTTATTTTTAAAGAAAAATGTATGCCAATCTTCACCTTTTGATGTTACTGAATTAAAATCTATTTCTGTCTTAAAATAGAAGAAACCAATTGCAATAAACATAGAATAAGAGATTAATGGTACTATCTTTGATGTTATCCCCTTCTTGGTCTTAAATGTTGCAGAATGACACTCTTGCAAAGTACCTAGAGGGCAAAAACTATAACACCAGCTATTCCTTCTAATATTCATAAGAAGGGCCGCAGGGACAAGATAAGGACGAATTACACCAAAAACACATTTTCTGGGACAAACATGACAAAAAACATAAGGAACTTTAAAGTAGCACCGGAAGATCGGAAAGAAAGCGATAAAAGAGAATATAAAGAAATTAAATATGGTAAAAGGACGAATACCTGCTAATCGAAATATATCCCTTGAAAACTTCTCCCATTTTACAGGTACTATCTTATAATCCATTGCAAGAAAGAGACCTAAACCCAGCAATATTAATACCAGATAAAGGTAGAGTTGCGACAAGGAGAGGCCATAAAGTAAAATCCCCGTATCTTCAAAATAGATCATACCGCCAAGAGAGACAAAAACAAATGAGAGAACAACAAATAAGAATAACTGCGAAAATCGTTCATAAATCTTAAAATGTCTACAAGACCAGTCTTTTAAAACAACAAGGGAGAGAGAAAATAGTTTAATAAAACCGAGAATGAAACAACTCTCTCTCATACCCACCAATGGTATAACAAATGCACCAATGACAAATGCACCTATAGAAGAGCCTAGAAAATCAAAGACAAAGAGATATGCTGAAACATTCCTCGCCTCTTCCTGCTTAAAAAAATTTGAAACGAAAACAAACTCCGCCCCAAGAATAAATCCAACAGACAAATTAAATATAGCAAATATTAGAGGTGGAATATTAGTTGACAGAAAAAAAACGGGTAAAATGAGACACAACACCACAAGCATTGACTCAAGAATAACAAAATGTCTCTTTTTGTTAACAGGAAATCTTGAAAAGAATATAGCGCCAATAAGAGTACCGATAAAGAGAGCCGTTATAAGTACGCTTAAATAGTTATAAAGATAACCATGGCTGATTTGAAACGTTACTAAAAGAATAATCTGCAGGCCCATACCTGAAAATCCACTAGAGTATACTGAACTTGTAAGAGCATACTCACCCATGCCTTTAAACAATATAATCGATACAAAAAAGGCAAAGACAATAAACATGATGGGAAAGAGAAATCCCTTGCCAAATCTTTCAAACCAATACTGCAGATGAATAAAGTAGGTTGAAGGTCTAAAGTCATAATTAATAGAAGCATCTTTCTTTGCCATATCTTTAACCGATGCCATTCTGTCTTCAGTTAAGATACCTTTTAGATATTTCTCATTGGTATACCTTGTATCAATATTTTTTTGCTCTATTAAATAAGAGATATCTTCAATAAGTGGTATATTTGAAGCAATAAAGTAGTTTTTACCTCCAGGCACTATCATTGTCTCAGGAAATACAGATTTCAAGGTCTTATATACCGAAGAGGTCAAAAGGGAAAGCCTTTCACCGGAATAGTTAGCAGAGCTTGGAAGGGAAAAGGAGAAAACACCACCATTTCTCAGTGCGCCTTTAACATCTTCAAAAAATTCATATGTATAATATCGGTTTAGATTAGCAGTTGCCGGAGGTGGAAGATTTATCAAGATAGCATCATACTCGTGCTCTTTTAGGCGGATAAATACCCCGGGGTCATCAATTATCAAAGATACTTTTTCTTCCCCTCTAAAGGTAAAGAACTTTTTATAAAGCGCCGTTAACCATGGATTTTTCTCTACATAATCAACCTTATCAATACTTTTATATTTCAATGACTCTTCAATTACACCTTGAAACGCCCCACCCACAAGAAGAAGCGTCTTAAGATTTTTGACTTGTGAAAGGCCGTAATGAACACCTTCTTCTTTTGATATTGTCTCCTGATCAGAGGAGAATGGTTTACCGTTTTCAAAGAAATTTATCTGACCATCTTTTTTTGTTACGGTTAGCTTTCCATAGGGGTTTGATTCGTGATACAGGATCTCATGCCCACTAAATGCGATCCCTAAGAACCATTTTTCTATGTCAAACTGTAAAAATGTAATTAAAGCCACAATAGAAATGAAAACCGCAATAGCTTTTTTTGTCCCTTTTAAAGATACCCCCATGAGAACAAGGTTCAGCATGCAAAGAAAGAATAACGTTTCAACAGAAGAGAAAAAATAGACAAAAAGAAAGCTAAAAACAATACCGCCAATGATATCACCCACGACATCCCATAAATAAACCCTTCCGGTCTTCTCCCCTCCTTTAAAATCGATAAAGCCTTCGGAAAACAAATTTAGCAAAAGTCCCGATAAGAGACAAAATGGCAACAAAAAGAGAAGAGAAAAGAGAAATATATGGAGAGGACCTATCTCTGCCCCGGAAACAAAAAATATCCCTGATGTTCTAATCATCACAAACTGGATACTTGGAAATACGGCAAGGAGAAGGAATGACAAACTAAAGAACCATCTACATCTTGATAACCGCCCAAAGAACCGGCCTAAAAAAGCACCAATCCCTGTTAGAATTGTCCAACTACCTAGAATCACCCCTAATATAAGCTCATTCTGTGAGAAAAGGGTAAGAAACTCCCTCATCATCACAAACTGAGTTATTGCAGCCGTGATTCCAAGGGAAATTACAAATATTACCGGCCGATTGTTCATAAAAACTTTACTAATTGGTTTTAACGGTTATCTTTTTTATAATATCTGTAAGGGTTCAAGATCTTGAACCCCTACAAAATAGGCGATTTACTAGTTTCGTGTAAACTGTTACTCTGTTTTTAGAAAGGCGATAAACATGAATGATATTAATATTTTTCAGGATGAATTTGGTGCTCCTATTCCTGGTGCTCGTGAAAAAATCAGGAATGATGTTGGGCCGTGGGCCAAAGAATTTATTCGCAAATCTCCATTCCTAGTTTTTGCATCCAGCAACGAAAGCGGTCAATGCGATGCTTCCCCTAGGGGTGGAAAGCCAGGGTTTGTTAAAATTGTTGATGATAAACATTTGATTCTTCCTGATATTGAAGGAAACAAACTATTCCAAACATATAAGAATATCTACAGCAACAACAATGTTGGACTCATCTTTTTCATCCCCGGAATTGAAATCACTGCTCGCGTAAACGGTACAGCAGAGAGGTTAACCCAAGAACAGATAGAGGAGAGAGGCATAAAGCTAGATGTATTTGACCCTGATGATGAAGCAAGAATTATACAAGGGCTTTATATTACCGTTAACGAATCATATGTTCATTGCCCAAGGGCACTACTGTTTTCAAGGATCTGGGACACAGATCAAATCAACAATAACAGAGAAACACCACCAATAGGTAAATGGAAACCAGGAACTTGATCTAAACATTTTTTGCAAGATTAGGATTTGTCAGATAATTACCTTTACATTTCTGTTTCTATGTTTAGATAATCTTTGTTCAATCTTCCATTGCAAAATCATCAACCTATCTAAGGTTACCCTTTCAATTTTGTGCAATTAGCTGGAACAAATCAAAACTAACTTTGTTCGCATAAATATAAAAGTAATTATCTGACAATCTTTTAATATAGCAAAAAAAGAGACAACATAACTTCTTTTCCGAGACGGGGCATGTTTTATTCTTTTCCAAAAGAATAAAACATGCAGGAAAAAAAATTTACAACTAATGATGGTGATGACCGGCACCGCCTTCCAATGGTCCACCAATCTTCTCAAGCGCTTCTGAAAGTGATTTACCGCCGTTTTCCATATCGCTAATCGCCTTCTTCAGCAATTGAGCAACATCCTCTTCCGCTTCTGTTCTTGCTTCGTTTTCCCACTTCCCAAACTCTGCAATATGATTGTTATTGTGTTCAATCCAATGAGGTAACAATACTCGAAGTTTTTTTAATGTGTTCAGTTCTGACATAATCTCCTCCGTTATTAATCCTTACTATTTACAAAATTGCTTTACTTCCAGTATTGTAGTACCGGCGGTGAAATCAATTGTTTTTACTACCGCTCCGGGAATAAGTTTAGGTTCATCAAAAAATGTACTAATTATTATCCCATCATTAACAACTTCAAGCTGTGTAACGTTTTCCATCACCAACTCCTGTTGTCCTTCCTTATCTAACATTACATTCATCTGGCACATTGCATTTCTCCATAATTTAAAATGTAAAATATTTGCCTATACCCAATGAGGATATAAATTCGACATTTATCTACCCATTGGGTATATATCTATAATAACAAATTTTCCAAAAGTCTAAAACTTTAAATAATCTCATCAAAATATTTTAGATTCAATCGCACCGTTTTGTAAAAACATTGAAATGTATACGTATGGATGTACAATAAAATAGTAAAGAAATTTACAAAACAAAATATACAGTTACACAACAAAAATCTTTATTAGAAGTTAGATATTTCAATCCATTTATAGTATTACCCTGTAAAAACTTGTTTTTATAGAAAGATATTTTTACCGTGCATTATTAAGTTATTTGTAACGGTATAGTTACTGGATACTTGATGCTAGATGCTTGATAATTTATTCCGCCACTTTAGAGTGTTATATCTTAAATCGAGTTTGCCTCTTTTTCATGTGGCATCTTGACAAAGAAACTAGAAATCTAACTATTATCCAGCATCTAGAGCTTAATTGCATTAGTTGCCGATAATATTTTTGTGCCAGAATGCCCGTGCTTTCGGTAATTCTTATGTTTTGTTTAATATCATTTATTATAGCAAGTAAGCACTAGCATCTAGCATCTAGCATCTAGCATCTAGTCTTCTGGTTGCTGCTTTGCCGTTTTATGTTAATGAGAAAAAGAAAAACGATATTAATTTTGGTAATCTCTATTTATATAAAGATTACAATTGCAGGGTTACTTAACGTGACAGCAAATGGAGATGTTACTATAAAAGAAGCTGCGAGTGGTTTAAGCACACCTGTATACATTGCACACTCTGGAGATGGAAGTGAGAGGTTGTTTATAGTGGAACAGGCTGGAAGGATCTTGATCCTTAAAAACGGCAAGATATTGGATAAACCGTTTTTGGATATCAGATCAAAGGTTACTTTTAGCGGTGAAATGGGATTGCTTAGTATGGCATTTCATCCTGAATTTACAGATAACGGACGTTTCTTTGTAAACTATACAGGTATCGACAACGACAACATTAACACCATTGTTTCAGAATTCAATGTATCACCTGATAACCCTGATGAAGCGGAAGAAAAAGAAAATACAATACTAAAAATCCCTCAACCGTTCAGTAATCATAACGGAGGCCAACTGCAGTTTGGTCCTGACGGATTTCTTTATATAGGTATGGGTGATGGCGGAAGCGCTGGGGACCCGCGTAACAACGGGCAGAATCTTGATACACTACTGGGAGCACTCCTTCGAATAGACATTAATAGCAGCTCTCCATTTGGTATACCGGAAGATAATCCCTTTGCTCAAACGGACGGCGCCGACGAGATATACGCATATGGGTTGCGTAATCCGTGGAAATTTTCATTTGACAGGTTAAACGGCAGACTCTTTCTGGCTGATGTGGGCCAAGACAGATTTGAGGAGGTAGATATAATAGAAGCAGGCAAGAATTACGGTTGGAACATCAAGGAAGGTAACAACTGTTTTCCCTTAAGGATAACAGAATGTAATCAGCCCGGACTAACGCCCCCTATTATTGAATACTCCCATAGTGAAGGCCGTTCTATTACTGGAGGTTATGTCTATCGCGGAGGTAAAATACCCGAACTCTTCGGGGCTTACATTTTCGGTGATTTTGTTACAAGCAAGGTTTGGTCTGCAATTGAGAACAATGATGGATCGTGGAAAAGGACACTATTGTTTGATGATCTTTTCCCCGTAAGTTCATTCGGCGAAGATGAAGATGGCGAACTCTACATACTTGATTATAATGGCGCACTATTCAAAATTGTGCCAGATAATGGAGATGGACCGTTACCTGATCCTTCTACCACGCCACCTGATAAATTATTTACCGTCAGATGCAATAGTACATTCAGAAACGGAATTCTAAATATTGACAGATTGACAATCAATGAACAAGAGGATATATCCTGTACCTTAAAGCTTACCAATCAGGAACCCGACGTTAATGTAAAAACGAGGATTAGAGTACTCATCGGCAAAAAGGATATACTTACCATAGACCCGGAAACCGGGACAACTGATCATAACGGCCAGATACAGTTTAATATAACCGCAACAGGTAAAGGAACCGCCTGGATTGCATGGTCTCTGGAAAAGGATCAGGATATATTTGATAGAAATAGTAGAAATACATGGGGAGCGTTAGTCAAGATTAGATAGGAAAACAGATCAGTGAATCAGTTCGCCTTTCCACGCTCTTTTTTCATTACCAGTCTTAACTCATCAGATTTAACCAGGAATGAAAACAGGAAAAACACGGCAAGTGCCGCGACAAGGGGAATTAGTAACCTTGCAAACTTTGACACAGTATCACCACCGGGATATGATTGCGAAATAAATTGCTTAACATACCAACAAATTGCAGTCATGGCAACAGTTGATATGGCTGTTTTCCCTATAGATAAAAATATATCTCTCTTTAAATCCATCTTCAGGCGACGTTTTAATATAACAAAGAGCACTATTAACTGCAGTATGGCACTTATTGAGGTAGCAAAGGCCAGCCCCCCTACTTTAAAAAACCATATTAATGACAGATTCATCACCAGGTTCGCGGCAACCATGTAAACACCAACCTTCATGGGTGTGGTTGTATCCTTTAAAGAGTAAAACGCACGGACAACTACATGCAGGCCGCAATAGGCCCAGACAGCAACAGAGTAATAGAATATGACGCTAACTGTCCGAGCAGAAGATTCGGCATTAAACTCATTCCTCTCATAAAAAAGTTCCACAAGTGGCTGTCGCAGCAATATTAGTCCCACTGAAGCGGGCACACCAATAAAGAGTATCATACGCACAGCTTTTTCAAGGGCACTTCTAAATCCATCCCACTCCTCATGCGCTGCATACCGTGAAAAAAGAGGAAAGATTACATTAGCCAGGGCGATGCCAAAAACCCCAAGGGGAAACTGGATTAATCTGTCTCCGTAATAGAGTACTGAAGCTGCTCCGGTCTTAAGGGGATATAAGATCTCCTTTCCAAAAAGCATAAATGATTCTCCTCCGTCAGCTGAAGGAGCGAATCCTATAGCGATCATGCTGTCAAGTAGAACATTTATCTGCACAATAGCAAGCCCGAAAACCGTAGGCCCCATTAGGCAGAATATTCTTCTTATTGCAGGATGTGAGAAATTAAAATCAGGTTTAAATACCATACCATACCTAATTAACACAGGAACCTGTATAAGCAACTGCACTACCCCCGCAACGAAAATAGCAAAAGCAACGCCATATATCATCTCATAAACATCACCGCTAGGACCGCATACAACCAAGAGTACACCGCTTATCCAGCAAACATTAAGCAACACAGGTGTCAATGCCGGGACAAGAAAATGTTTACATGAGTTCAGTATGGCCATTGAAAAGGCAACAAGGCAGATAAAGAGGACATAGGGAAACATGATCTTCAACAGATTAAATACTGTAATCCATTTTTGTGACAAATTTGTAAGATGGGGAATGGTAAAGAAGGAAACCTCACCAATTATAACAATGGCAACCAGGATAAGAACTATTAACGTACCCAGCTTCGCCACCAGGCCCCACGCTTCATCAGGGCTGCGCTTCTCCCTGTACTCTGTAAAAACTGGCACAAATGCCGCACTTAATGCCCCTTCTCCAAAGAGCCGTCTAAAAAGATTAGGGATTCTGAATGCAATGGTAAAGGCATCCCAAACCATACTGGTACCAAAGATACTAGCACACAGAATATCCCTTGCTAGTCCTAAAATTCTGCTCAAAAAAGTGCAAATACTTACAGTCTTAACTGAACGTAAGAAGTTGTGATCAGACATAAAAAAACCTGTGAAATTGTTCGATACTTATGTTTACAATACAGAACGGGGGCATACTAAATCGCAGAACTAAAGCCTTTCTTTAAACTCCTTTGTTACTTTAACTATGTTTTTTGACTTTGCTATTGCAGCAGAAACAGCTATCCGATTGACACCAATAGACTTCAATTCCTCAAGATTAGTAAGATTAATACCGCCTATTGCAAAGACCGGTATCTTAATCTTGTTTACAACCTCACTGACAACATCCAGACCTGCAACCGGTTCATAATCCTTTGTTGCCGTATGGTATGCCGGGCCTATAGCAATATAGTCCGCGCCGCAACATTCCGCATTTACCGCCTGACTTATGTTATGCGTTGAGACACCAATTATTGATTTATCTCCTAAAATCTCCCTCGCCTTATTAATAGACATATCATCCTGCCCGATATGCACACCGTCTGCACCTATATCCCTTGCTATCTCCACTCGGTCATTTATTATTAGAATGGCATTAGTATCCGCAACCAAACGCTGTAAATCCTCCGCTACGGATATAAAATCCTTGTTGGAAAGTTTTTTTTCTCGCAGCTGAAGAATGTCAACTCCTCCATCAAGGAAAAAGCTTGCAAACTTCAGAACTTTCTCATTTATGCCGATATTGTTTATAAGAATATATAGTTTCGCGGCCGAAATGTCTCTTTTTAAACCTTCCATTATTAAATTAGCCTTAAGGCAGCATGTAAAATTTTGTAAAAGCCAGTATTGTTTATTTCTTTAATAAATAATAATAATAGTTTCAAAAGCGTTTAATAACTTTGCATCCTTTACATCTTTAATTTATTTTATTTTCTGTTTAGTAAACATTTAAAATTTTCTTTATAATGGGAGCTGTAATAAAATCTTTCCTATTATAGCTTATACTAAATGTCAGTAGTAGATATATTATTAATTCCTCACGATTATGGAAAATTATAGCAAAAGGCCATGGGGCTCGTTTGAAATTCTTTCTGATAGCTCTGAATGTAAGGTAAAAAGAATCAGTGTTGAGTGCGGTAAAAGGCTAAGCTATCAACTCCATAAGAAACGTAATGAACACTGGTACATTATTACCGGAAACGGGCTTGTAACACTAAATGATGAAGAGCTCCATCTATCACCTGGTGATTCAATTGATATTTTAAGAGAAACCCCACATAGAATTCACAACCACTCTGATAAATTACTGGTATTTATAGAAATTCAGACAGGCGAATACTTTGGTGAAGATGATATTATAAGGTTTAAAGATGATTTTGGACGCACTTAACGTAAAAATGTATTGTTTTATTTGAAGGGACAATTAATAAATCATTTCCCCTCTGTAATATTCAAGCCGTTAATTATATTAATTTATCGTATATTTTATTAATCAACTATTTGGACAATTAATTATGAAAGCATTAGTTACAGGCGGAGCAGGGTTTGTTGGTTCAAACCTCACCGATGCACTTATTGAACGTGGTGACGAGGTAGTAATAATAGATAATATATCCACTGGAAAGAGAGAAAACCTTAATCCTAAAGCAGTCCACCATGAAAAAGATCTTCGTAACTACGAAGAGATAGCTCCAATTTTCAAAGGAATTGACTGCGTATTTCATATCGCAGCCTTACCAAGAGTACAAGTTTCTATTGAAAACCCGGTAGAATCACACGACAACAACATAAACGCCACTTTTAATGTACTATTAGCGGCCAAAGAGGCTGGTGTAAAACGAGTGGTCTATTCCGCATCATCATCGGCATATGGTGATCAGACAGTGATGCCTTTGAACGAGACAGCATTACCTAGTCCTATGAGCCCTTATGGACTTCAGAAGTTCGTTGGCGAAGGATATTGTAAGGTGTTCGGGCTTGTCTATAATATAGAGACGGTTAGTCTGCGATACTTTAACGTTTACGGACCGAGAATGGCAGACGAAGGGGCATATTGTACGGTAATATCTGTCTTCCTGCGGCAAAAGGCAGAAGGTAAGCCAATGACAATTACTGGAGATGGAGGTCAAACTCGTGATTTTACACACATTTCAGACGTTGTACAAGCAAATATTCTGGCATCAGAGAGCCCCAATGTGGGTAAAGGTGAGGTTATTAATATCGGAGCTGGCAATAACGCATCTGTAAACAAGATAGCAGAACTTGTTGGCGGTGAGACAGTCAACATACCCCCACGTTTGGAACCAAGAGATACCCTGGCCGATAACAGATTAGCAAAACAACTTATTGGCTGGGAGCCAAAAGTAAAGCTGGAAGATGGAATAAAGCGGTTATTGTAGTAAGGATTAACATGGGTAAAGTTTCATATTAAACTTAAAGTAGAGAGACACATAGTCTCTCTCTACTTTTAACCCTATTCTAGTGTATCCTCTATTCTGATAAAACGCACATCACCTTTTACCACCTCTAACTTTTTAATTTGTCCAATCGCTTCACGCACATCACCTTCTCGTGCTTGATGCGTCACCATTATCAACGGAACACCGCCATGCCTTATCTCTTCATGCTGTATAACAGAGGCAATCCCTATATTATTTTGACCTATAATACCTGATATTTTTGCCAAAACTCCCGGAATATCCGCAACAATAAAGTGAAAGTAATATCGGCTAGATATTTCCAATATATCAATAACTTTTGTATCTATCGGCTGCTCCTTGAAGTACCTGAAATTGTCAAACATCGGCTTTGCCTTTCCAAGGCCTACATCCACAATATCCGCCACAATAGAACTGGCAGTTGCCATACCACCCGCACCCGGACCACAAAGCATTATCTGGCCTATTGCATCCCCCACAACGTATACTCCATTGTTAACACCATTGACAGTTGCCAGAGGATGATCATGGGACAGCAATGTGGGATGGACCCTTAATTCAAGTCCCAGTGATGTTCTTTTCGAGATTGCCAATAATTTAAGCGTATACCCCAGCTGATTAGCATAACAGATATCTTCAAGTTGAATATCCGATATTCCGTCACAATAAATACTTTCAAAATCAAAGTGCAATCCATACGCAAGTTTCGCAAGTATAGCTAATTTGTGCGCCGAATCTATGCCATTAACATCCTTTGACGGGTTACTTTCAGCATATCCTTTTTCCTGCGCTTCTGCCAATACAGTTCCATAGTCCACGTTATGGTTTGCCATCTTGGTGAGAATAAAGTTTGTTGTACCATTTACGATTCCATAGATAGATTTTATACGGTTTCCAATAAGACTATCCTTCAATGTTGCAATTACGGGAATTCCACCACAGACACTGGCTTCAAAGGATATACACTTCCCAACCTGACACGCCTTTTCAAAGAGCTCTGTCCCGTAAACTGCCAACAGTTCCTTATTTGCAGTTACGATATCTTTTCCATTTTCAAGGCCCTTTTGAACGACGTTGAGGGCTGTATCAGTACCACCAATAACCTCAACTATAACATCAATATCCTCATTATTAATTACATCATCCGGATTATCCGTTAATAAAATACTCGAATCAAGATTCATCTTAGGAGCTTTAGCACTAATGCTTCTATCGGCTATAGCCTTTAAGACTGGAACACACTCAAGTTTTTCTTCAAGTACTGGCTTCTCTCCAAGCAATATATTGGTAACACCGGTACCCACAGTACCAAGGCCAATTAATCCAACGTTAATAGGTTTCATTGCGTATTAGATCTTTAAGATGATAAGTTAATTACAGCTTATTACTAAATAGAAATTCTTAAATTACTATATCAAATAACAGAAAATAAAGCCATTTGAATTTATCAGGTTTTTTCTTGTAAAGAAAAATATCTGATGTTAGAATTCTAAATATACACATAAGATTTCCGTTTGATATTAAAAAGATTTCGCTACAAGCCTATGGCAAATTTCAAAAATAGAGACATCATTTCCATAAAAGACTTTTCTAAATCGGAACTATTGTACATGCTTGATCTTGCAAATAAGATTGAGAACAGAGACTGCACAGATCTGCTTAAAGGAAAAACACTTGCCAATCTCTTTTTTGAGCCATCCACAAGGACAAGGATGAGCTTTGAATCAGCAATGAAGCAGGTGGGTGGAAATGTAATAGGATTTAATGAGACAGAGTCCACGTCCTTTGCTAAAGGGGAGTCTCTTTGCGACGCAGTAAAAATCATTGAAGGTTATTGTGACGTAATCGTAGTTAGACACTTCTGGGAAGGGTCCGCACGACTGGCAGCTGAATCAGCAACCGTACCGGTAATAAATGCGGGGGACGGAGCAAATCAACACCCCACACAAACATTCCTTGATTTGTATACCATAAAAAAAACAAAAGCTACTCTGGACGGCCTATCCATTGGATTTCTGGGAGATTTAAAATATGGAAGGACTGTGCATTCATTAGCACATGCATTTTCATATTTCAATACAAAAATGTATTTCATATCACCCCCTAACCTCAAAATGCCGAGAGATTACTTAAACTCACTAAAAGAGAAAAATATTTTTGTTTATGAAGATGATAACCTTGAAGATATTTCCAAAGAAATTGATGTCATTTACTGTACGCGAATTCAAAAAGAGCGATTTGCAGATCCGGTTGAGTATGAAAAGGTAAAAGGATTTTGTAAACTGACGAAAACGCTACTGGAAAGACTGGGTGTCAAAAAAGATCTAAAGGTACTGCATCCATTGCCAAGGGTTGACGAAATGGACTCAAGCCTGGACGATACGTCATACGGTGTATACTTCCAGCAAGCAAGAAACGGCATACCAGTTAGAAAAGCTTTACTGGCCTCTGTTTTAGGATCTATATCATAGAGCGAAAAAGCTACATTAGTGTAATGGGGAAACCACACCAAAGTAAATAAAATATTCAAAATTCCGAATAAAATACACAGCTAACCAAGTTCAGAAATTTACGTTTTAGGACGCACTGATTAAAAAAGCTTCGCTTTAAGTAAATAAAAAAAAACTCTCCATAACTTGAGAAATCTGTCTCATAACAGTACCACAAAAAAGATGTTTTAATCCGCCCCATGAAAGTATGACCCGGCAAGAACCTCTTTTTAGAAAGAACTTCTCACCCTGCCGTGCATTGTTAAGGCCTGTTGTAACAGTATAGTTACAGGATATTTGATACTTGAGAATCTATCCTATTACAGCGTCTATGTTGTATTGGCGACACCCGTGTGATCTAAACTCTTTTTGTTAACAGATAGTAACTACTCAGGTGGATAGGCTTAAGGCTGACGGTAAAGCTTAAAGGCAAAAAGGCAGTGGCTTTTGTTTTTTGCCATTAGCCTGGCAACCTAAAATGCTTTATCCTTTTACCCTCAGTCTTCAGGCTTCAGTCTATTCACCTGAGCAGTTACAACGGATAAGACTTAAGAAATCATACCCGTCATTAGAACAATGACACAGTACTAGTGCCTTAAAATATCACATCTCAGATTAGTCTTGTCCGGTTAGTCTTTTGCAGTGTAGAAACCTTACATATTTCTGGATATTTTCAAACATCATCGTTCAAAAATTGCCTAAAATACCCAAATTACTTAAAGTGCCTAAAGTTAATAGTGTTGTTTTTAATTAATAATAAATAAATTTCTATAATTTTAGCTCATTTTAGGCAATTTAGGCATTTTAGGCACTCAATGTTAGTAAGCATATGTGTGAAACAAATAGCTAACCGGGCAATACAGACACCAATTATGATTTTGCTAAGCCTTCAATCTTGGCCAAGATGCTCTCTGGGTCAAGATTTTGATAGGGAAGATGTTCCTGAAGGCCACCACAACCTGCACGACTTACAGCCATAACATCAAACTTGGGCGTCAATCCACGCTGCAAAAGCCAGGTTCCAAAACGACTGCCCAATCCAGTCTTCATATTTTGTGCTTCCACCACTAATATAAATGGGGATGTTCCAATTTTCTTCATGGTTGTTTCATCCACTACATTCAAGGTAGGTTTGTTAATCAAGCCTACGTCAATGCCTGCTACACGTGCACGGTCCACAGCGTCCAATGAGCGATAGGTCATTTCACCATAAGTGACCACATACCCCGCGCTCCCTTCACGGACCACCTCATCTTGACCAGGGATGAAGGTATAATCATTTTCATAGAGTTTAGTTCCATTTTCTTTGCAGATGAAAGGTACTTTCGAGCGAGTTGAAAACAGATAACGGATCCCTTCGTCATTCCAAATAGATTCCACAATTGATTTCATTTGCAAAGCATCTGCAGGAAAATACAACCGAGTGTTGTCCCCTTCAGGAAGCCCATTGTCTGCAAAAAAGATGTTGATCCCATAATGGCAGGTATTATCCGCAATATCATCAATACCGGCATGGGAAAAGTGACAAAGCAGGTTAGCTTCATTCAAACGAGCCATAGTCGCTTCTGAAAGGATCATCTCCAGAAAAGCAGAAAACGTGCTGAAAATCCCCTGCTTGCCTTTGGTGAAACCAAACCCTGCGGCGGCAGAAAAGTTACCTCTTTCCTGAATCCCCCCATTGATAAAAATGTCAGGATAATTTTGGTGAATGTTGTTGATACCTGTAGATCCTTCAAGGTCTGAATCAATGACAAATACCCTACTTTTCCGTTCTTCATCTGTCATTTTGGCCAATATATCACTAACGATCTTCCCAAATTCACCTCGGTTACTGGCCATTTCTCTGGTTGAGCCCTGAAAGACACACTTGGTTGTTTCAATAGAAATATTATTTAAATATTCAACAGCTAAGGAGTATCCCCGTTCTGTCAGATAGTCAATCGCATACTCTTTCTTAATAACATCATGCCCTTTAGTACTTCCTTCAATCCCAGGAACTCCAGGGGCCATGACACGTCGATTCACTAGTGCCACAGGTCCATCGGTATTCACAGCTTTTTGCATTCTGGAATAAAGGGATTTGATGTTTTCAGAGTCACCTGTGTCTACAGTCAATCCATTACCATCCAGCATTTTAGAAATGTTATATCCAGCCATGTATTCTGAAGGATGACCTGCAATGGTTACATTATTGTCATCAATGACAATTTTGACATTGAGCTTTTGTGCCACTGCCATGCGTGCAGCTTCAGCATCATTGCCTTCCATTTGAGAGCCATCAGAACCAAAAATGAAGAAGGTTTTATCAGGATTGGCTTGGACCACTCCGTTGACAAAAGGCCATAAGTGTCCCAATCGTCCAGAAGAAAACTTGATTCCCAACTCAAGGTCTAGTTCAGGATGACCATATAGCCCTTGGTGGGCTGCACGATAGTGCAGTAATTTTTCAAAAGGAATCACTCCATTAAAGCAAGACATGGCATATTGAATCGCAACCCGATGCCCAGCCTCGTCAAAATATGCAGGATAGATCCGGTCACATCCTTTCATAAAACTATCAGCAATCAAAACTTCAGGGACGATATCATAAGCTCCTCCAGTATGCCCTCCAAGACCTTTGGCACCTGCAACAGCGGTAAAAAAGATAATGGTATCCCTGACAATTTGGATGTTGGTGCCAAGTTGTGAAAGTTGCTCATCGGTCAAGTGTTCCTGGGCAGGATCAATACTCAATGCTTGATAACCAGAAACGTCTATGGGAAAATTCATGGGATGTATCTCCTTTAAAGTAAATTTGTGCCTCAGTTCATAGCGTATAAAATCGCATGGAGGATTCTGGAATATCCTATGTTTTACCAATAATGACAAAACAGGTCTACCTAATGCGCCCCCCCAATCGTCTCCTTGATATCTTGTTTGTCAACAGTTAATACCTGGATTCGATCGTTTCCCGGATCAGTGACATAAATGTTTCCCATATCGTTAATCGTTATTCCGGTGGGACTATGAAACTGTTTATTACCTGTACCTTTTGCACCAAATTTGGATAAAAACGTCCCATTGGAATCAAATTTTTGAAAATTATAGTTCCATGGATCAACAACATATATATTTCCAGAAATATCTGCAGTTATGTCCATTGGATAAAGAAACTGGCCATCACCTGATCCAACTGTACCAAATTTCAACAAAAATTTGCCTTTAGAATCAAATTTTTGAATACGTTTATTTCTTGTATCAGAGACGTATATGTTTCCCGTAACGTCCACTACTAAACTTTTCGGGTTGTAAAATTGACCATTACCTGATCCATCTGTACCAAATTTCAACAAGAATTTACCTTTAGAATCAAACTTCAGTATACGCCCATTTTTGGTATCACACACATAGATGTTTTCGAAACTATCCACTGCAATGCCGCCTACAGCTCTAAATTTAACATTAAAATTGCACCTTGTTGGAAATTCTAATAACAAATTACCCTGGGAATCAAACTTCTGTACAAATCCACCTAAGGTTCGTACGTTTCCAAAGATATAAATATTTTCAGCGTTGTCCACGGCTAAATCAGTTGTACTTGCAAAACCATCCCCAATTTTCATTAAGAAATTACCTTTAGAATCAAATTTCAGAGGATGATGAGTGCGGTCATCAACAACATATATGTTGCCGGATTTGTCTACAGCTATCCTGCCAGGCTTATCAAAAATACCATTGTCAGAAAAACTTTCGCCGGTTTTCATTAGGAAGTTTCCATCTGTATCAAATTTCTGTATCCTGTTGTTTCCTTTATCCGCAACATAAATGTTATCAAGCTCATCTATTGTTATTCCGTTTGGTCTGACAAAGAACCCATTAGCTAAACCATATGAACCAATTCGTGTCAGGAAATTACCGTTGGGATCAAATTTCATTATATTAGAATACCAGGAATCTGTAACATAGATATTCCCTATGCTGTCAACTGCAATGGCTTCAAACCACTCATTATCAAAATTATAGTTAAAATGCTTTAAAAACTTACCATTGGGATCAAACTTATTAATGAAAGTACCAGAACAAGTACCAACTATATAGATATTTCCTTTACTGTCCTGTGTTATGCTCCTTGGACAGAAAATCGGATAATCGCCATCACTATCAGTGCTAAAATCTAACAAAAAATTCCCATTAGAATCAAATTTATGAATACGATTTTTCCCATCATCATAGACATAGATGTCACCTGAACTACATACTATTATGTCACGTATACGATTAAACTGACCATTGGCAGGACCTCCGGAACCAAACATTAACAAAAAGTTACCGCTGGGATCAAACTTTTGTATGAAGTTAGTCTTTCCATCTGCCACGTATAAATTTCCTGCACTATCCACTGCCATGCCAGGGATTGATGATTCACCTGTATTTTCAATCCTGATATTATAAATTTCTGTTCCTGACGGGCTTAACTTAGCAATTTTACTTTGAAAAGAACCTACAAGTTCTGTTACATAAATATTCCCTTTATTGTCAAGTGCAATCTTACCCGGTTGTTTTAACGACAATGGATGTTTATTATCTGGAAAGCTAAATAGTAACGAATACTGGGCATGAACCAATCTGTAATTATTAGTAGATATTATTAATGTCGTTAGAATAATAAATACGATGATGACCGTAACACCTTGAAACGCAAAAAACACTTTTCCCATACTTTTTTCCTTTTTCATCTATCTCATTTACCGTTTTTATTATAGAAACAGAGATTACAAATTAATAATTGCGTCATAATTATATTTTGCACTAGTTCAATCTTCAAGATTGAACTGAAAAATTTCTGAAACTATAATAAGCACACTTATAAATATTAATTAATGATTGTGCTTATTTCAATTAGATCCAAGAGTCTCCCATTGAAGCCCAAAGTTGATTAACGTTGATAGCAGAATGCAGTAAAAAACAGCAACTATGTTGTCACAAGAGTGAAAAAGGACTAACCCATTCTTTACTTTGATGATTTATCATTCAACAAAACCGATTCTGTTAATGCTGAAGTAATCTCAGATAGATTAGGAGGATTTCAAATAGCAGATATACCGTACGAATCATAAAGTATATAGAACCGGAAACGACAAGACAAATGGTATTTTACACTACTCTTGACAAAAATGTTAGACCCCTTGGTTATCAGTTATTTATATCTTATCATAGAGAAAGTTGTTATTCCTTAATCTTTATTTAATTTGCGGCTACGGCGAACTAGAATCTCCAAAAAGAAGCGTCTCCTATCACAAACGAATATCTCTACCCGTACATCATCAAGGCTAAAGCCTTGATTCGAGTAGAAAAGAAACAACTATCTGAATCTTAAAATAAAAATTCCTATATTTTTAAATTAGCTCCTACGGCGAACTAAAGTCTCCAACGAGGTACGTCTCCTATCGCAAACAAACATATCTACCCGTACATCATCAAGGCTAAAGCCTTGAGTTACGAAATGTAGCTCATACCTTTAGGTTTGAGTCAATACTTAACAGTAATAACGAAAACCATTTCAATTATCTGCGATACACAATATTTTGTAAATAGTAGGTTGGGTTAAGCGGTAGCGAAACCCAACAATTATTCGTCACGCTCTGTTGGGTTTCGCTACCGCTTAACCCAACCTACACCTTAACTCATAGGAAATACAGTCGTTATACCGTAACACTATCAGAAGAAATGTATTCGGCCCAAAATGAAAATTCCTATACTATTAAATTAACGACTACGGCGGACTCTAATCACTGAATTACACAGAATATTTTTATGTAGGGTGCATATTATGCACCGAAATGCGACAGAAACACCGTTGATCTCACAAAATATAGTATGTCGGTGCGTGATACGCACCCTACATATTTCAAACATTATTAATAATTTCCAACTATTTACAGCAGAACGAATTAAAATGAAAATCCCTATACTATCAAGTTAATACCAAATTTATCATCTTAACCTTTATTTCCGTATTGAAACTAATCTAGATAGGCACTCTATTTTCGTATTACACCTGTGGTATCAAAACTGCTACCTTAATATGAAAACGGCAATCAAAAGGATGCTAAATATTGCATTTATAAGATATACCGGCCAGAACTCCTTATGACTATTTTTTTGTGATACTTTTCTTACAACCCTTTTTCCAAAATAAATAGAAACCGTTGTGCCGATCATGATGAGTATTACCTGCAAAAGCTTTACGCTCCATGTTGATTCCTGGTGCGATAGAATATTCAGTGTATACCCCCCTATTTGTAGATTAACCAGCGGCACTATTTGGCCAAAACCGTTAATAAACGTAATAACTTGGTTTGCTATTTCTCCTGCAAATGCGAGTGGTATAAATGAGCACGCAAACCGGACAAACATTTCCATGGATTCTGCCTGCTTGCCTGCTTTAATAAGTGTACTTCCAAACCAGATCAGCCCAGTACTGAGACCATAAAAGAGTAGATAGAAGAAGATATATTTTATGACTTCATTATTTATTCCCAGACTAATATTATTAATAATAAATAATTTTGTGAAATTCATGGAAAGCACACCGGCAATAAGAAGGGGAATAAAAAAGGTTATGGCCAGATTAGTCCCTTTTCGATATGAATCAATGCCATAGTCACGAAAGAGTTCTGCAGCTGGAAACCTTAGGTTCAGGCGTACGGACCGATGTTTACAGTTTTTAATACACTGACCACACATAAGACAATTTTCATTGGTGTACATATTGAAAACCCCTAAATACATGGGGCACCCTTTACTATCTTCTGTCCCATTATAACAGGTGGGTGTTCGGCATTCTGAATTACAAACACTGGTATTTGCTCTAACTTCAAAAATGGACAGTTTGGAATATACACCATTCATTTGACCAAGGGGGCAGAGATATCTGCACCATACGGCACGATCATAAAGAAAACTGAATATCATGGCAAATCCAAGAATAGAGAGAAAAAGACCGGCCGTAACCAAAGGTTCGTACGGCATATCTACGATATGTTCAACACTCAGAATAACGGCAAATCCAAAAACAGCAATATATGGCCCTTTTTTCTTGATGAAATTGGGCAGTTTCAGTTTAATACCGATCTTTTCCTGGATTTTTTCCGCTATTGTCCTCATGGGACACAACCCGCAAAAGAGGCGTGATGCAAAGATTACACCGATTAGCATCATAGGCCAACTAACCGCCCATATCAATAAAACAGCATTTTTCTCATATCCATAAAAGCCAAACAATAGAAGCAATATCATCAAAGAGAAAACCACGGCAATTATATATCTAATGGGGTTAGGAAAAAACCTGCTTTCAATGAATTTCCTAACAGGATCAAACCTCAAGAGGTTAAGTCCTCGCGCTTTTTCAGTTACTATCGGACCTATAAATATGTCCGAAGCCTTAATCTTATCTCCATCGGCCATGCTTATCGCTCTGCGTATTACCCCTTTTAACTGGTCCATATTGTTGGGCCAGTCATATCCCAAGAGCAGGTTCATGGCTTCCTTTGCAATTCCGGTTATATTTTTGCACTCAAGTTTACTGAACTCCTCAATAAAATGGTCAACAAGGTCATGGATATCTTTCTGACGTTCCCTTAGTGGCAACAATAACATGGATTGACGTGTTAATAAGTTATATAACTCTTTATCAAATAGGCCATCATTAACAAGTTCATCTATATTGGCTTCACAGGTTAATATCAGCTTGGTATTCGACTTTATCTGCTCGTCACTTCCCAGACGTGAAAAAAAGCCGGTCTTAAGATAAGCTAATAGCCTTTTCTGGACCTCAACAGTAAGCTTTTCAACGTTATCAATCACAATAGTACCACCTTCAGCAACTTCTATATAACCCAGTCTCCTTGTTTTGGCAAAAGGCAATGCGCCTTGCAGGTGGCCAAAAAGGGTACTCTCCTGTGAAAGTGAAAGCAGGACTTCGTTCGACTTATTATCATCTCCCCCTTCAGGTGTTGATATCTGCCTTATTGCGGAACAATCAACAGTGAGGTACCTTTCCCCTCTCCGCTTACTGTTTTCAAATATAAATTGTGCTCGTGCAAGTTTACCTGTTCCTTTCTCGCCGATCAGTAAAGTAGGAAGATTGTTTTCCGCCGCTTTTAAGGAAAATTCTTTGAGTTGAATAATATGTTTTGAACGACCAACTAGCTTGATTGGTTCACAGGTACTACTCTCTACCCAAAACTGTCTTAACTCATGCTTCTTGTTTGATTGCTCAATAGCCCTTTCATTATCTGTCTTTAAGCGGTGTCCCAATATATTGATAAAGGTCTTTGTCAGAAACGGATCATTCTCCATCACGGAGTCAAAATCGTTCTTTCTTATAACTAATATCTTAGAATCTATTACTATCTTTGAAGATGCAGCCCTTGGCTTACCGGTGATAAAACCGATCTCCCCGAAGCTGTCCATTGCATTGAGTTTTAGCAAGGTGACTTCAACCTTTTCTTCATTTGTTACAAATATTTCAACCTCTCCGGATAAAATGATGTAAAAAGCGTCACCTATATCATTTTCTCTAAATACAACGTAGCCAGGTTTAAGCTCTTTTAGATTTACAACTGTGGCTATTTTTTGCAAATGTTCCGTATCCAGGAGAGAGAATTCCGGAATATTTCTGAGTATGGCAATTATATCTATGCTGTCTTTATCTTCTATTTCAGGATCAAACATTTTAGTTTAGATACTTTAATTTTATTTTAAAATAGTTATGTCGTTTCAGTGTATACATACACTCAGCCTTTTTGCTAATCCATTAGGACTTATAATTTGTAACAATTCAGGTTACATAAGTCCGTAACAAGAAGTTTGTTAACAGATAGTAACTTACTCAGGTAGATAGGCTGAAGACTGAAGGTAAAGCTTAAAGGCAAAAAGGCGGTGGCTTTTGCTTTTTACCATTAGAGCCTGGCAACCTAAAATGCTTTATGCTTTTACCTTCAGTCTTCAGCCTTCAGTCTATCTACCTGAGTAGTTACAACGGATAAGACTTAAGAAATCATACCCGTCATTAGAACGAGAACGCCGTACTAGTGCAATGCTTTATCCTGAATTCTAATTAATAGACACTAAATTGTTACTATAGTTTAACCATTTTTTGTCAGCTCTTCCACTTTCAATTAAACAAATTCAAGAACTTGATAGAATAGTAATTTTCATTTTGGGCTAAAAACATTTTTTTAGAACCAAGATGTAACCATTGTATTTGTTATGAGTTAAAATGTAGGATGGGTAGAGCTATAGCGAAACCCATCAAAAAATCTATATCCATAATCGCAGTGGGTGGACCAAGATTAAGATTATAAATTTGGTGTTAACTTAAAATAGAAAGATTTAAAGATATACAAAATACCCCAACGGGGTTATACATACCAGCCCAGGGCAACACCCTGGGTCAAAGGTAACCATTAATTCGCACCCTGAATGGGTGCAACATATTTTCCCGATTCATCGCCAATGTATGTTACGCCCTTACAGGGCTAAATTTCTTTTGTATTTTTGTCCCAGGGCGTTGCCCTGGGCTGGTAT
>JAIQZO010000045.1 GCA_021777055.1 Candidatus Anammoxibacter sp.
TGGGTTAAGCGGTAGCGAAACCCAACCTACTATTTACAAAATATTGTGTGTCGCAGATAATTGAAATGGTTTTCGTTATTACTGTTAAGTATTGACTCAAACCTAAAGGTATGAGCTACATTTCGTAACTCAAGGCTTTAGCCTTGATGATGTACGGGTAGAGATGTTTGTTTGCGATAAGAGACGTGCTTCGTTGGAGACTTTAGTCCGCCGTCGGCGCTAATTAAATCAACCTATCTAATATTACTTTATAAAGACTTCTTTTTAAAAAGATTTTGTGGTTCTTATTGAACACAGAATAGAGGAGTCAGAAGTCAGAATAATAGAAAACATAATTCAGGAATTGAATACAAATTTCCAATTAATAATTTTAGCGTAAAACAAACAGAAATCTATGCTTTATTCTAAATTCTGACTCCTCTATTCCGGTTGTATTACACACCCCGTCTGCTTACGCATCCACCCCTCTTTCTAGAGGGGATTAACAGCATCTATTTTTAACCTATGATTTAATCAAAAAAGATAAATGTTCCTCTATAGCCTAAAAGTCCCCTATAATAATAAAGAAGGAATTTAGGGGAGAGTTTTTAGATATCGTTGAACAGTTACAAATGTCCGTAGAAGGGAAAAAGGAGAAAAAATCCGATTTTAATAATGTTCTCGGCGGAGGGGATTACAGCATATAAAAAGTGACAATAAACACCTAATAGATATTGCGAATACATTAAAAAAGCATGGACCCGGTCTTTGAAATTATTGTTCATGTTCTATTTATACTTATACTACAGTTTCACATAAAAAATAATTAATAGATCTGGAAAAAATGACGAAAATTGAAAGCTACGGAAAGGTTTTAATTTTTAAAAAAAAAGGTTAGAATATAGTTTGCAAGAGGGATTAATAAGTGTCTAATTTATTCGCATTCATAGTATACATAAATAACGATTAACATTAAGATGTAGGTAAATACGAATTTGCGATTATACCAGAAGAATTTAAACCCGCTTAACCATAAAGACGTAGGTTTGGTTGCATGTCACGAATGTGATTTCCTGCATCGAGTTAAATCATTACCTGCAGGGGGAAAGGCTTTCTGCGTACGGTGCGGAGCGTTCCTCTATAAACATATCCCTAACAGTGTAGACAAGGCTTTGCCTCTGTACTTGGCTGCTTTTATCCTTTTCATTTTAGCCAATGTTTTTCCTTTTGTTTCCCTGAAGTTGGGAAGCAACATAGAAGAAAATGTTATGGTATCCGGAACTTTGGCTTTTTTTCGCTATGGAATGGGCGAATTAGGGATCTTGGTGTTTATTACAGGCTTTCTCTTCCCTTTTCTAGTTATAACAGGCTGGCTTTATGTACTCTTACCAATAAAATTAGGGTATCGTCCTTGGAAAATGACTAAAGTCTTGAGTATGATCCAAAGAGTATCCCCATGGAGCTTACTTAGTGTTTTTATGCTAGGCGTACTCATTTCATATACTAAGCTGCTTGATCTTGCAACTGTTATCCCAGGAGTTGCTCTATTTTCATTTGCAGCTCTTTTAGTGGTTTCAACAGCAGCACATGCGAACCTGGATATTTCTCAGCTTTGGCAGGAGATGAAGTTTAAGCCAACAACAAATAGATCTGGGAATACTGCAGCGGAGCGGGATATGATTGTATGTCACGGATGTACCTTGCTCATCCCAAAGGTTGACCTTGATGGTACATTGCGTAGTGAATGCCCTCGATGCAACAACCCCATTCATAGCCGTAAACCAAACAGCATTACACGAACATTTGCGCTTGTTGTTACTGCAATTATACTTTTTATTCCTGCTAATGTCTTTCCGGTAATGACGGTAGTTCAGCTTGGCCGTGACAAAACAAATACTATTCTTAGCGGTGTGATTGAATTGATAGAGGAAGGGATGTGGGTACTTGCCATGATTATCTTTTTTGCCAGTATTGTTGTCCCTGCCGTGAAAATTATTGTATTGTGTTTCCTTCTTGTTTCTGTCAAGAGAAAATCAAACTGGCGTACCAGAGATCGCACACTACTCTATCGGGTTATTGAAATTATAGGGTCATGGTCTATGGTAGATATTTTCGCTATTGCCACTCTGATCGGACTAGTTAATTTTGGCGGTATGTCAAGTGTGATACCCGGTATTGGAGCGACGTTTTTTGCTTCTGTGGTCATCATTACTATATTTGCAACTCAAAGCTTTGATCCCCGATTAATTTGGGACAACTCTACAAGGTTAAAGTAATGGATTATAATAGCGAATCTTATTTAAATCATCCAGAACCTAAAGTTAAGGTAAAATCGTGGCCATCTCTTGTCTGGATAATTCCACTGATAACGGTTTTATTTGGCGGTTGGCTTATCGTTAAGGCCATTACAGAAAAAGGCACGGAGATTACTATTATTTTTAAGACTGCAGAGGGGATTGAAGCTGGGAAGACTAAAATAAAGTATAAAGAGATTGAGATTGGTGTTGTGGATACGGTTCATTTTAGTGACGATTTTTCCAGTATAA
The DNA here is from genome assembly GCA_021777055.1 of Candidatus Anammoxibacter sp. Taxonomy (GTDB): domain Bacteria; phylum Planctomycetota; class Brocadiia; order Brocadiales; family Anammoxibacteraceae; genus Anammoxibacter_A. The sequence goes on from JAIQZO010000045.1 coordinate 2,526, forward strand.
TTTTAAAGGCTGAAATTGCCAAAGAGGCAGAAACTTTTCTCAGACGGGACACTCGGTTCTGGGTAGTCAGACCGCAGTTAAGCCTTCGGGAAGCTTCAGGACTTAGCACATTAGTCTCCGGAACTTATATAGAAATAGAGCCCGGGCAGGGGGCACCGCACAAACATTTTATAGGCCTTGATCAAGTACCGGTAGTAAAAGCGGAAACCGCAGGAATAAAGATCGTTCTCCTTGCAGACAAGCTAGGCTCTATTGACAGGGGATCGCCCGTTTATTACCAGGGAATACAAGCAGGTGAGGTACTGGGTTATGAACTTGGAAACGACTTAAAAAGTATATTTATTTATGCCTTTATAAAAGCACAATTCGCAGAGATTATTCAAAGCAATACAAAATTCTGGAATGTTAGCGGTATGGATGTATCGGTAGGTGCGGATGGTGTTAAAATGCGTACGGAATCCGTACAGACACTAATGTTTGGAGGTATTGCTTTTAATACACCTGACTCGCAGGAACAAACTAAAGATGACATAACAGGACTGATCTTTACCCTCCACGAAAGTTTGGCGAGCATGCTGGAGAATTCCTATACAAAAAAGATGATTTTCGTGCTCTATTTTGATGGCTCCATTCGAGGCCTTAAAGTAGGTGCCCCGGTTGAGTTAAAAGGTATTAAAGTAGGATCGGTAATAAACATTAATCTGGAATTCAACAGTCAGGACTCTTCATTCAGAATTCCGGTGTTAATAGAGATTGAACCTGAACGGATCATTAACCGGCAGGAACAAGTGGAAGTGGAGTCTTTATCACCATACGATATCATTCAGAACCTGATAGACGCAGGATTACGTGCCAGATTGCAGACTGGGAGCCTGCTTACCGGGAAGTTGTTTATAGAATTAGATATGCACCCGGAAATCCCCATAAACCTAGTGAATGCCATGGGAACCTATCCCGAGTTACCAACCATTCCGGCAAGCATGAAACAGATGACGGCATCCGTTAAATCTATCCTTGATAAGGTTGAAAAACTTTTAGAAAAACCGGAACTAGAAGAAGCAGTGCATTACTTGAAAAGCTCCTTAGTCTTTCTTAATAGTATTATGGATAAACTTGATCATAAAGTTGAACCCATTTCAGATAATCTGGAAAAGGCCATGGGGGCTGGTCACCATACACTGGAGAAACTCGAAGAGACTTTAACTCTTTTTAATAAAATGCTGATGCCCGAATCACCTATGCAATTTAATATCAATCAACTCACTGGCGAGTTAACGGAAACCGCCCGATCTATCAGGTTTCTTTTAGATATGTTGGAGCGAAATCCCAATGCCATTATATTTGGAAAAAAATCCACAGGAGAAGAACAGTGATATCGTTGTTTTTAAGGCATAAACTTTTCTTTATTTTAACCCTTTCAAGTTTTTTGTTGTCTGGTTGCATATCAGGGGGAAATACAGCAACAAAGTTTTACATCCTTAATCCAATTAATTCATCCAAGAGTCTTATAACGGTATCCGGGCAGAAAGAGTTGCTATCCGTCGAGGTTAGATCGTTTAGTTTACCTCCGTACCTTGAAAGACCACAAATTGTCACCCGAACCGATGACAACAGGCTGAGAGTTGAAGAGTTTCACTACTGGGGCGGAAACTTTCGAAAAAATATTATGAGGGTTATTGCCATGAACCTTTCGCAGTTTCTTGATACACCTAATATCGTTATCGCTCCTAACGGGTTTCCCGCGACACCTGATTTTCGCATAGACGTTACCGTAATGCAATTTGAGAGAGGCGCAGATAATAGAGTATATTTCTCTGCACAGTGGCAACTGTTATGCGGTAAAGTTAATAATGTTTTAACCTCCCAAATTATCAATTTATCGCGTGATGTAAATAAAAGTACAAGGTTTGAACATACAGTTTCAGAAATGAGTAACATTATTGGAGAATTTAGCAATATAATAGGCAAGGAGATCATGAAACAGAGAAATGGGAGTAGCAATTTGTGAGAAGATTACCATTTTTAAATAATAGATACTTGCAGACGTGCACATGGATTGCAATATTAACCCTCTTTGTCAATCCTCTGTTTGCTGATGGGGAATCAGAGGGACGACGTATCATGGATAAAGTTATTAGCCAGCATGAAGTTTATCCTTATGTTTTTGAAGAGCAGACAATGGTACTTATTGATAACTCGGATAACCGTAATGTCAGAAAGTTACGTCGATTTTCGCGAGTAGAGGAGGACGGAACAGTTAAATATCTTCTGGTTTTTGATAACCCGGCAGAGATTCGCGGAGTAGTCTTATTAGCGGTTTGGGAACACACCGGTAATGTACAGGGAGAGGTTTATTTACCTGCTTTTGGGAATAAAATGATATCCGGTAGCAACTATGGTGGTAGCAGCCCTTTTCTGGACACGGATTTTGCGGTTGCAGATTTTACATTGGAGAATTTAACAGATTTTATTTACAAACGGCAGTCTGACGTTAAGATAAACAAGCTTGATTGTTTTGTTGTGGATGCTTTGCCAGAAACTAATGAGATAGAACGGAAGACAGGATACAGTCAACGTCGTCATTACATCAGGCAAGATAACTTTTTCTTAGTTCGCACTGACTATTTTGATCGTCGTGGTCGGTTTTTCAAACAACAAACCTGGCACGATTTAAGAAAAGTTGGTGGTAACATATGGCGAGCCAATATGGTACTTATGGAGAACTTTAAGGCGAAACACAAAACTTTAATTAAAATTAATAGGCGAGTTTTCTCACGGGATTATGTACCCGCTGAAATGTTTACTCCCGACTGGCTTTTTAAAGGTAAGCATCTCCGGAATAACGAAATCCCTATCTTTAATAATAGTTCAAACGAAACTGAAGGAAATTTAGATAATATTGAAGATACACCTTAGAACTATGTAGATTAATTATGAAATACAAAATTATGATGATAGGGGTGAATCACCGCCTTCTTGTTTTTTTGTTTATAGTCGTGGTTACCATATGCACCGCGTTTGGTTTAAATAGGTTGCATGTAGATACCGGATTCAATAGCCTGATTCCGGAAACCGACCCTAATATATCAATCTACAATCGAATCGTCAGTGAATTTGGTTCAGATAATCGTGCTCTTGTCTATGTGCGGGACTCCCACCTCTGGACCCCAACCAAATTAGCGGCATTAGAAGATTTGCACTATGCGCTTGAGGGTCTTGATTTTGTAGAGAGGGTAGACGATCTCTATAGTTTACGCAACATTCGCGGGTTTAGAGGAAAGATAAACGCTGATCTTTTTCTACCTGAAGCTCCTAAAGACCAGCTAACTGCTGACAAGGCCAGAAATGATGCCCTTTACAATCCACTTATTGTAGAAAATTTTTTATCCCCGGATGGAAACGGAACTGCATTATTAGTTACCGTTAGTGAAGACTATAACGATGACCGATTTGACTCTTATGTTAATGATGCATTGGAAAGCATTATTGTGCCGACCAAATCAACATTTGACGAGGTTTTTCAGTTAGGGAAAACTCGTATAAACACCTCAGTAAAGACTATTCTACTGAAAGACCTGAAACTGCTTGGTCCAATTTCCGCGTTAGTGCTTATCGCTACCATATTCTTTTTCCTTCGTTGCTGGTTTGCCGCGTTACTTCCTATCCTGACCTCTGGGCTGAGCATTTTATGGACATTCGGTATAATGGGCTGGGTTGGTATTCCGCTTAACATACTTAGCGCGATGATACCATCTTTGATTGTAGTTATTGGATCTACTGAAGATATTCATATGATCTCTTCATATCTCTATGGAGTATCCCATGCCAAAAAGTTTCACCGCACTTTTGCCGCACGTTTTATGATGAAACATATGGGTGCTCCTTTGATTTTGACCATCCTTACTACAATGCTGGGATTCTTTAGTAACATTTTCAGTAACATTGGTCTTATTCAAGAGTTTGCGATTGCTTCAACCATAGCCATGTTAACAAACGGTATAATTACAATTCTACTTGTTCCAATGGTTTTACGCTTAATAGGTCCAAAACGAACAAGTATTTATAAGGATATAGATCATGTTCCAGGTCTACCGGGATTATTTGTTCGGTTATTTAGTTATACCAACCGTAGTTTCCCAAAAATAATCGTAGTAATGACGTTAATTCTTTGCATCTTCTTCTTTTTTCAGGCATCTAAAGTTTATGTAACGAATGATCCTTTATCATATTTTCGTAAAGACTTACCTCTCGTTCAGGAAACTAGCAAAGTGCACAATAATCTTTCCGGTATAAAGGTTTTCTTTATTACATTGGAATCAGAACAAGAGAAAGCATTCCTAGAGCCTGAAAATATCGAGAAACTTGTTACAATTCAGCAGTTTTTGGAGAAGCAGGAAATATTTGATAGCAGTATATCCCTTGCAGACCATCTTTCTCTTGTTAACCGTGAATTTCACGGAGGCGATCCGGGATTCTTCAAAATACCTGTGTCACGCAAGCTTGTTGCCCAATATATGCTTTTCTTTCACCGCAGGGACCTTGAAAGCTATGTGAGTCGTGATTTTAAAAGTGCCAATATAGTTGTTCGGCACAATGTCATGGATTCCCATACGCTAAATAAATATATAGAGGAACTCAGAGAAGTTGTCACAAATGTTGTGGGGAGGAAAATGAAATCGCACATAGTTGGGGAAAACCTGATGATTAACGCTGCGACTAAAAATGTGATGATAGGGCAAGTAAAATCATTGGGTATTGTCCTCTCCGTAATCTTTGTTGTAATGCTCTTCATGTTTACTTCAATTAAAGGGGGGCTTATTGCCCTTATACCAAACCTCATTCCAATAATTCTTATGTTTGGGGTGATGGGTTTCCTGGAAATCCCTTTGAATCCGGGAACTGCAATGGTTGCAGTTATTGCCATTGGTATTGCAATTGACGCAACTATTCACCTCTTATCCAGCTATAATGACCACTGCAGGCACACCCCTGATTATGAAGTTGCTGTAGGTTTAACGGTGAAGGAGATAGCAACGCCAATGGTTGCCACAAGTTTAGCCCTTACTTTAGGATTTTGCGTTCTTCTTGGATCGAACTTTACAGTAATTGCTCAGTTTGGTGCTTTATCAGCTGCAACAATGATTTTTGCACTATTCTCCAATCTTTTAATAACACCCATTATTCTATCAAAAACACGGCTTATAGGACTTTTTCAGATCTTTGCCGTTAACTTGCATAAAGACAATCTTAGAAAGAGCTCTCTGTTCTATGGTATGACAGATTACCAAATTCGCAAATCAATTCTCATTTCTGAATTGCATAAATTTAATCAAGGGGATATCCTTATAGAGCAAGGAACATTCGGACGCAGTATGTACATTATTTTGTCCGGAAAAGTTGAGATCGTGCGGCAATGCAATGGTGGAAGCAGAAGCCTTGCAGTTCTGCATTCCGGAGATATTTATGGTGAACTCAACTACCTTGTAGAAACAGATCGCACTGCAGACGTCGTTGCACTTACTCCGGTAGAGGCTCTACGATTTGATTATCAAAAACTAAATAGAGACCTGGAAGCATTTCCTGATATCATCACCAAACTTAACCTTAATATCAGTATTATCATGGGTAAACGGTTGGCGAATTTATTGGAGACGCTGGAACCACGGTCAGGGAAAAACGAGAAATAAAAATTACTCGTTAGTTTAAACTGATTCTAGAGAAAATGGTTTTCTCCAAAAACAAAAGTTCCGTATGAGATGGCCGGAGTTAGCCCATGGCGTAAGCAATAGGAACTAGCCGTAAGTTGAATTAGCGACTACGGTGGACTTTTAGCTATTAAGTTAATTCCAAATTTATCATCTTAATCTTAATTTCAATCAACTGTCCCTATGGAGGATTATTTGGATCAGGATATCATTCTTTTCCCACCGTTAATGCACTTCGTTTGCCACTATCAGAGCTAGTATTTCTGAAATCATTTTGAACATACAATTAGATTCTTACACCGTAATTGTGCGAATTTATCTCGCACATTTATAATCAACAGAAAATAAAGTTTTTTTTAAGTTCAAGGTTCACGGTTCAAAGGTTAAATATATGGAAACAAAAAAAACGTTGAACCTTTAAACCCCAAAAAGTTCAAATATTTTTGGCTAGCCTTCGCTCTTGGTCTTTTAGCCCATTTACGCCTATCTCAATCCAATGTAACCTCTGAGTTTTTTCCAGTCATCAGCCAACCATTGTTATATTGGATAAAATAAATTTATTGCGAACAACGATCCGTATCTCCCTCCAATAAACTATCACATCGTACAGCATAACCGCAATCAAGAGACCGAGTATTACCGTACTGCAAGTTTGGAATAATTGAAAAGCAAAAAAACTACGGCATCAGCACACCGATTCTTGAGAAATCTATTTCTCCTGTTTTTCATAAACGTAACCCTTGTTGGATTTTTTTAAAAAAGAGACTTTACATGGTGATACTTTAAAAGGTTATAAAGCTAACATCTTGCTAGAGTAGCGTTAGAGATCTACCATCAATATTATAGTTTTGATTTTATACTACTAGATTTATTTGTATAACGTATTGATTTTATTGACATTATTGACTTTTCTGCTTTTTGGCTTTGGATGGTATAATATTTGCGTGAAAATAGATATTGATTACTTTGAGTATACTTATCATAACCCACCCATTTGGGTTTTATGTACATTGGGTGAAGAGTCTAGAACCTACAAAAAATCAAAATAAGAGGCTTTCGAATTAATAGGTGAATGTTATAATGTTATCATAATGCAATCCAAAGAACGTTCTACGGAAGAAAACTTTTTGTCGTTATGCTATCCGGTACCATATATGGGTTGCAAAATTACAATAATGTATGTATTAGAAAATGAGTACAAATAAGGAAAAAAGATTATGAACAAAAGAGTGAACAAAGGAAAAGTTCTGGTTTTTCTATTGCTTGTTAGTGTGATATCTTCTCTATCTTTTTTGAAAACAACCGCTGCGGTTACGTTTTATGTTGATAAGCTCTTTGGAGATAATCGAAGTGATGGTTTGTCACCAACAACTCCATTACGTACTGTACCGCGAGGACAAAAATATTTTTCTAATAATAATAGAATCCTTCTTAGAAAAGGTAAATTATGGGAAGAATATTCATCTAAATCACTTTCTAATCCAAAAGAAAACGGTAATAATATAATAAGTAATAATATAATAAATAGTACTTTTGATACAAATGGAGAAGGTAGCGATAAAATCGACAGTATAATTTTAGGATCAGAGATTGTTACAGGATGGACTCTGTTTGCCGCGGATGTGTGGCAATCCGATCTTTCAGATAAGCCCAACAGGGTTATTGCCCGTGGTAATATACGGCTTGCTGAGGGTTTTGACAAAGACTCATTGAACGATGGTGAATGGTTTTGGGAATCAAATATTCTATATATAAAAGATGTTGAAGGGAATCCGGACGAGACCGGTAAAACCATAAACGCGGTTATCAAAAATGGTGGTTGGAGTGTAACATCAGGGGACTTTAATGGAGACGGTATAAACGATATTGTCGCTGCTGATGAGATTTTTGATGGGTTAGACTTTAACTCAGGTGAAATCTATGTATATTATGGCAATAGTGAAATTTCAACAATACCTGATCAAACCATTTCAGATCCTGATGGTAAAGAACAAGATCAGTTCGGCTTTTATGTATCTTCTGCTGGTGATGTAAATGACGATGGATTTGACGATCTAATTGTCGGTACAAATTGGGGTGTTAATAAAGTCTATTTATATTTAGGTTCTTCGCAGGGATTGAGTAGTAAGCCGGACAAAACTCTTTTGCCTCCCGATGGGTTTCCGGCATTTGGTTTTGGGCATAGAATTGCATTGCGCAGTGGAGATATAAATAGTGACGGGTTTGCAGACATATTAATTGGAGGCGGTGATGATCCGCAATATTTTGCACTTTTCTATGGTTCTTCTTTAGGTGTAAATGAAGTTCCGGATGATGTAGTTTCATTGCCTGGTTCTAGCAGTTTTGTTTATGTCTCATTTGTTGGAGATATAAATAACGACGGTTTTGATGATATTGCTGTAAATCCACGCAAAACTGGTCCTACTAATACTACCGATATTTATATATTTTATGGATCAAAAGTAGGGGTTGATGAAAACCTATCTGATGTAATAACAATTGATATCGGTTGGACACATCCATTTGGTATTTCAATGAGTGTTGCTCCTGCAGGAGATGTAAACGGTGATAATATTGATGATCTTCTAGTTGGGGATGAATGGGCATTGGGTGATTTCCAGGCCGAAGGAAAGGCCTATATTTTTAACGGATCGACACAAGGAGTTTCCCTATCGCCAAATGTGATTATTGATAACCCTGAACCGCAGTTTAATATACGATTTGGGGCATCGGTTGATGGCATTGGTGATTTTAACAGGGATGGATCTAATGATGTTCTTGTCGCTTGTCCTTTTGGCAATTTTACGACTCTTTATAATGGGCCATCTGACCCCATTGTAAAAACGCCTACTTTTACATTTAGGGGACCTTTTGCGTGGTCTGTATCATATGCGGGTAATGTTAAAGGAAATGGCCAAAATTTTATAATCTTAGGTGAAGAATTTTTTGGAGCATATCTATTTGCTTTAAAAAAGCAAGATAGAGTTGTTGTTAACGATTATATCTCTTTTCGCCCTGTAAGACGCTCTTTTTCTTTTAGTTTTGATACTACTGGATGTCCGGAAACATTTTTGGGATCATTTAGTTTTGATACTGAGCTTATAAATACCAGTGATAAGTTACTCTCTAATTTAGCGGTTCAAGTTGTCACGTTAACAGGTGGCAATTTGATAGATGGCGCCGATGAGGGGGAGGATGGGAAAGGCGGATTACACATAATACCATTTACAAAAGATTACTTAAATGGACAGCTTAGTCCGGGCCAACATGTGATTGTTCCTTTTAATATTTGTTTAAGTGAAGTAAAAGCATTTCAATTTGAAGTAGATGTTCTGGGAATTGTTGAATCGCCTTAGGAGCGAAAGTTATTTGGGCGTTGCACCCTGTGTGATGCAACGCTTAGTGTATAGTTAAGAGCCGCCAGTAAGACAGCTCCGATTTTAAGCAATATATCCATCAGGTAACAATAGCACCTATTTTTTGTCCTTATTGTTTTGTTCTTTGGTACTTTTTGTTTTTGCTATTACTTTCTTTGCTTTTTGTTCTTGCTGTATTTCTTTAGGTTTAGGCTGTGGCTTTTCTGTTTTCTTTTTCTCATTTTCTGCAACAGCTACAGGGGCTTCATCTTCTATCTCTTCCTCGTCGAGTTCTTCTTCCTCTTCTTCTTCAATCAATCTTTTCTCTTTACGATAAGCAAGATAGCCATAAATTATTATACCAACAACTAATAATCCGGAAATCATGTACATGAATTTCCGGAGCTCAGTTATTGATTTGAACGCTTCTTCCACATCTACTTCCGCCAAAATAACCCAGTTAAAATGCTCAATGTCCAGAGGGGAGTACGCACTAACCACAGGAAGACCTCTATAGTCCTCTATCATTCTAACGCCGGCATGCCCTTTCATAGCCTCCTTTACCCCTTCCGTGTCAACACGCAATTGATACGCTGTCTCACCTTCTACAAATCTGGAATTTGAACGCATTAATTTGTCTTCACCTACAATGTATGTCTCCCCTGTCTTACCCAATCCAGGCCTTTTTGCCATAATATCACCAATTTGGTCGAATGCAAGTCTGAACAACACGACACCCATAACATCGCCCCTTCTATCTCTGACAGGTGCGGCGCTAAATGCCGTCAACTCATTAAACAGTTCAAACCAGACATAATCGGAAAACGAAACCTTTGATCTACCCTGCATGAAGATATCAGGAATCATGGGATCTATGAAATCAACCTCCATTAGATTAATACCAAGATAGGTTTCATCCGTTGCGGCAAAGACAATGTTTCCATTTACGTCACAAAGGAACATATCTTTATAACCATAAGTCTTTGTATAATAAGTGAGTTTGACACCATACTCCTTTTCTGCTTCGATATACTCCTTGCTGCCCAGCCCTTTATTGCCAAACGCGTCTATAAACAGCGGAAGGCCATTTACAACCAATGGGTCTTTAGCAATAACCATTAAATCTCCCCTTCTTTCAAAGAAGTACTCTTCCAGCTCCAGCTTTTTTAGTTCTCTTACGGTTATTAAATGGTTTGTTATCTCTTTGTTAAGACTTTGAACTGCTTTGCTGAAAATAGACGGACCCACTATACCAAAAAAGATAAAATATCCTGCTACAACAGCTATAAATAGTTTTAATAGATATCGCATATTTAACCTCTACAAGTTTTAAATTAACTCAGTAAAACAAGCGTGATAATTTAGAGTTTATATATTATTAGTAACATCAATTAGTGATTTTCAATTTATTAATTTAACTGTTTACCATATAAGGTAAATTCAGTTGCATTGTCTATCTTAACCGAGACAGTTTTGCCGATTATACTATCTTCGCCTGAAAATATTACAATGTGGTTATACTTGGTTCTTCCCATAAAGTTTCCTTGAAAAGATTCTTCTGGTTTATCTGTTGATTTTGGCGCAAATGTTTTGGTGTTTAATCTTTCAACAAGGACATCAAAATTGGATCCGATCAATTTAGTATTCTCTTCAAGGCTAATCTTTTTCTGAAGATTTAAAAGTATTTGATTGCGATCTTTTTTTATCTTTTCCTCAATATCATCTTTTAGTCTTGATGCGACAGTGCCTTTACGGGGTGAGTATTTAAAAACAAAGCAGTTAAAAAAGCGAACATCATTAAGAAGTTCCACTGTTTCGTTAAAGTCTGCATCGTTTTCCCCTGGAAAGCCTACAATAAAATCACTGCTGATCGATATGCCGGGCATTATTTTGCGTGCATTCGCCACCAGATCTTTGTAATGTTTGCTGGTATATTTTCGATTCATTTTTTGTAGTATTTTATCAGAGCCTGATTGGGCAGGCAAATGTAAATATCTACATATTTTAGGATTGTTCTTCATCTCTTCCAATAGTTCCTTAGTCACATCTTTGGGATGGGAAGTAACGAATCTGATTCTTTCAAGCTTATCAATTTTACCTATCTTCTGCAAAAGCCTTGCAAGGTTACTACCGTCATCAAGTCCCTTTCCGTATGAGTTAACGTTTTGCCCTAATAGGGTTACCTCTCTGCATCCATGATCCGCAAGTTGATAAACTTCAGAATAGATATCATCAATCTTTCGCGACACCTCACTACCACGCACATAAGGGACAATACAGTATGTGCAGTAATTGTCGCATCCCCTCATTATGGAAACATAATTCTGGAAACCATTATCATGTCCGTTGACAAATCGCGGTATGGAAAAAAATTGATCCTTATCCACCGCGAGTATATGTTCTTCGCACTCTTCAGCAGATCGGAGTATGTCAGGTAATTTATGCAGCATCCTTGTTCCGATCACCAAATTAACATGCGGGGATCTTTTAAATACCTGTTTGCCGTCCTTCTGTGCCATACATCCAAGCACACCTATAATCAGGCCTGGTTCCCTTAATTTTCTGGCTTTTAATGCACCAATGTGGGAGTATACCTTTTCCTCCGCATGGGCACGAACACTGCAGGTGTTGTATAAAATAATATCAGCGTCTCCAATCTCCGTGGCGATTCCATAACCTGTCTCCCGAACAAGCCCCAAAGAAAGTTCGGAATCAAGTTTGTTCATCTGGCACCCAAATGTTTGGATAAAGACGTTTTTTTGCTTTTGCATAAATTTAATTTTTCTGTTTTCCCTCTATTTTTAAAACAATCTGACATTATACTAATAAATTATTAAACCTATTTCAAGAAAGAGATTTAAAGAAATAAATTGTTTTCGTATAAAGCTTTAAACAATTGTTTTTAACTTGTTAAATAAATCTGTATAATGTGGAAAGCTAAAAGAAAAACTGCAGAGGCAGCATTCTTTTTTTTGTAATGTTAGATTTAAAAATATGGCCAGAAAAAATAAAGTTGAATCAAAAATTCTACAGGCAGCGAGGAAATTACACCTCCACGATTCAACTTTTACGATAATACTTGCTGCGTTGATCGGTTTTGTCGGAGGTTATTTTGCCATTGGATTTAGGTATTTAGTTGACTATGTAAATAAATACCTGTTTTTTAGTATTGGGGTCGATCATGAATATTTTAAGGACTGGCGTATTTTTCTATTACTGGGTATTCCAGTTATAGGATTGCTTCTGGTGGGCTTGTTGACAAACAAGTTGGGGAAGGAGGCAAAAGGACATGGTGTTCCGGAGGTCATCTCCGCGGTTGTCAGGGGTGGCGGAATTATCCGGGCTAGAATAGTTTTTATAAAGATGATTGCATCTGCTTTGTCTATTGGTTCAGGCGGTTCAGTTGGCAGGGAAGGGCCAATTGTACAGATCGGTTCTGCCATCGGATCGGTTACGGGACAGTTTTTCAAGATGTCTGGCGGGGCGGTTAACGTACTTGTTGCCTGCGGAGCGGCAGCCGGTATCTCCGCAACATTTAATGCGCCTATTGCCGGAGCACTTTTTGCTACAGAGGTAATCCTTGGAGGTCTAGAGTTAACCAGCATGTCACCAATTTTGGTATCATCACTGGTTTCCGCATCTGTTGCCAGGTCATATTTTGGTAATGAGCCAGCATTTATTGTTCCCAGTTATGAACTTGCAAGTTTTTGGGAATTAAGTTTGTATATAGGGCTAGGTGTTTTTGCGGGCCTTGTAGCTGTATCATTTACTAAAGTATTGTATAAAACTGAGGATATCTTCGATAGTATAAAGATCCACTGGACTTTTAAGGCCGTAATAGGAGGGTTGCTGATCGGAACAGCAGGTATATTCAGTCCTGAAGTGTTGGGGGTGGGTTACCATGTTATTGAGCTGGCGTTAAATGACCCATGGCTGGTAAGTATTCATGCTTTCTTACTATTTTGTATGTTGAAGATCCTTATAACGTCAATTACTATTGGCGCCGGTGGGTCAGGTGGTATTTTTGCACCGTCACTCTTCATGGGAGCAATGATTGGCGGATTCTTTGGAATGATGGTACAAAGTATACCTTATTTTAATGTTGCGCCTCCGGGCGCGTACGCTTTAGTGGGGATGTCTGCAGTTGTTGCCGGAGTTACACATGCGCCCATACAGGCGATTCTTATCCTTTTTGAGATGACAGATAACTATAAAATTATTCTTCCCATAATGATTAGTTGTGTTATTAGTAAAATGATTGCCAAGAAGATTTGCCATGGATCAATTTATTCCATGAAGCTGGAACGTAGGGGAGAAGCTACAGATACGGGTAAAGATATTGCAGTTCTTGAAAAATTGACAGTAAAAGATGTGATGTCCGTTAATTATAAGGTAATTCCTCCTGAAACACCCTTTTATGAAATTGTGAGCATGATAAGAACTACTAATTTTGATACTTTCCCTGTCGTAAATGAGGAGGATGTCTATTTTGGTTTAATTACCTTTCAACAGATTCGGCAGACGTTGCAAAATGAAGAGATGCAGAGGCTGTTATTAGCAAACGATATACTTGTCAAAGACCCTTATTTATTAACACCTGATGTAGATTTGCTGGAAGTGTTTAACGAAATGGAGATGAGGGAAATCAATTGTTTGCCGGTAGTGGATAAAGACTACAACAAGAGGCTAGTAGGCTTGGTAACCCGAAGTGAGTTAATGGCCAGATACAGAAAAGAGGTACTTTTAGAAAGGTATTAGTAAAAGAGGGTAAATCGAGAAAAATGGACAAACAAATAGAAGGGAAGATTGTTAAAATATTAGATGAACGTAGAATTGTTATTAACAAGGGCGGTAGGGATGGCGTTACAGCTAATACCTCGTTTGTTATATTTTCCGTAAGTACTGAAGAGGTAAAGGACCCTGATACTCAGGAGAATTTAGGAAAATTGGAACTCGTAAAAGGATATGTAGATGCATTTCATATACAGGATAGGATTACAATATGTACTTCAATTAAGACCCATGGAGAAAAAAACGCCAAAGCTGAAACCGGAGTACAAACCCTTAGTGGCGCAATGATGGCAGAATGCATGGCAAAAGAAGAAATAGAGGGTACCGAAAAACTGCAGGTTAACGTCTCACAGATTTCAGGGATGCCACAAACAGGAACAATCTCTATTGGCGATGGTGTACGATCATTATAATAAAACCTGAATACCGATAATATAGTAGGGTTCTTGTCATGTTGTTTCCAAGCAGCAACAATAACATTAAAAAAATACAGTGAAAATAATTAATAGCAAGCAAAACAATATACTTGATGAAATTAGAAGACTTAAAGATATTTCCGGACCAACAATTGACGAAGTTAATACCGTAAAACAGATAATTGACGACGTAAGAGACAACGGTGACGAAGCCTTGACCCATTATATTAACAAATTCGATGGGGTTGCCATATTACCTGAAGACTTTAAGGTTAATGTGGAGGAGATAGAGGAGGCATATACCAAAGTTTCACCAACTCTTGTGAATGCCATAAAAAACGCCAAGAAAAATATTCAAGAGTTTCAGGCGCATATAAAAATTAATAACCCCGGCACATTTAAAATAGACGGAACATCGACAATAGAGACGGTATACCGGCCCATAGAAACCGTTGGAGTATACATTCCCGGTGGTTCAGCATCATATCCGTCCAGTGTGCTTATGAATGCTGTCCCTGCATCAATTGCCGGCGTTAAAGAGATTATTATGGTAACTCCTCCTTGCAAGGATGGAAAAATTGCACCCGAACGGTTGGTTGCTGCCAAAGAAGCAGGGGTCAGTGAAATATTTAAGATTGGCGGAGCACAATCCATTGCCGCTTTGGCTTTTGGTACAAAGACTATTCCTAAGGTTGATAAGATAGTAGGACCAGGAAACATATTTGTTGCAACGGCAAAAAAGGAGGTATACGGGCAAGTAGGAATAGATATGATTGCCGGGCCAAGTGAGGTACTGATAATTGCAGATGATAGCGTGGATCCTCGATTTGTTGCTCATGACCTTATTTCACAGGCAGAACACGACCCTGGGGTGGCAGTGCTTGTTAGTAAATCAGACACCTTAATTGAATCTGTGTCTAAAGAGATAGAAAAGATACTTAAAAAAACTATACGGGCAGACGCGGTAAAGAGATCGCTAGACCGCTTTGGATTGATAATTAAGGTCTGTAGTGAAGAAGAAATAGGCCTCATTGCAAACGAGTATGCTCCGGAACATCTTGAAATAATGGTTGATGACCCGAAAACCATACTACCTTTAATAGAAAATGCCGGGGCAACATTTGTGGGCTATTATACTCCCGTCGCGTTGGGAGATTATATTGCCGGCCCTTCACATGTTTTGCCCACCGGCGGAACAGCAAGGTTTTCATCAGGGTTGTCAGTGAATGATTTTTTAAAAAGATCAGCAATAATCTCTTATTCAAAAGATACACTTAAAAAAGTGGCGGAAGATACTATAGAGATTGCAAGAGCTGAGGGTCTGCATGCACATGCCGATTCCATTGATATTAGATTAAATAATCCGCAATAACAAATTAAAAAAATTAAAAAGTATACAGAATAGAGTGAAATGGAAAAAGAGATGAGCTATTTTCGCAGTAATATTGAAAAAATGGCGGGTTATACACCCGGTAAACAACCTAAAGATGGCAAATATATAAAATTAAACACAAACGAAAACCCTTACCCGCCTTCAAAGAAGGTGCTTGATGCAATACAAAAGGCGGTTAATGTCGATTTACGGCTCTATCCTGACCCTCTAGCTGTTGAAGCAAAGGAGAAGGTTGCTTCAGTTTTGGGAGTAAAACCCGAGCAGGTTATTTTGGGAAATGGGTCTGACGATATTCTGACTATTATTATTAGAAGCTTTGTTGGATATAATGACAAAGTAGTTGTACCTTACCCAACATACTCCCTTTATGAAACATTAATAGAGTTTCAGGAGGGGGAACTTTGTCATGTTAATTTCAATGAAGATTTTTCATTATCTGACAGCATCATTATAAAAGGAGCAAAGGTCACATTTCTATCTAATCCCAACTCTCCGTCCGGCACTCTGATTCCTCCTGAAACAGTATCCGAACTAGCAGGAAAGGTCGACGGAGTGCTTGTAATAGATGAAGCGTATGTTGACTTTGCCGACTCAAACTGTTTGGAGCTGGTTGATAGACATGACAATATTATAGTGCTTCGTACTTTATCAAAATCTTACTCCCTGGCCGGGCTTAGACTGGGCTTTGGCATTGCCCAGGAACAACTGATCAATGGAATGATTAAGGTAAAAGATTCGTATAATGTGGACAGGTTATGTATTGCAGGTGTAATTGCAGCATTAGATGATCAGGAAAGTATGAAGGAAAATGTAATGAAAATTAGATCCACCAGAACATCTCTGACATCATCATTAACAAAATTGGGTTTCTTTGTGCATCCTTCACAATCAAATTTTCTATTTGCAAGGAGCCCAAAAGGGATAAACACTAAAAATCTTTTTGATGAGTTGACGAGAAGAAAGATATTGGTCCGATATTTTGATAAGCCGGGAACAGACAATTGTTTACGGATTACTATAGGCACAGATGAAGAGATAAATATACTCATGGATAATATTTCCACTATCGTAAACAATAAACCTTAAGAGCTTCAAAAAAAATATTACCAAAATTTGCATTTTGGGATTTAATGGGTATAATTAAAATGAAGGCTCTGAAAACGAGAAGCTTTCTAGCCCAAAAGATAGGGACTAAGTACCCCCTATAGGGTAGAAGAGTGTGTACCGTGTGAGTCTCTTTAAAGAGAAAAAAATGAAAATAGTAGATGTTACAAGAAGATGGATTTTTAATTTACCTTTTTTTAATTTTTTAAGAACTTTTTAATTTATATTTTACGATTTTAAGGAGTGTAAGTATAAAACAAAGGCTCTACAACGAGAAGCTTTCTAGCCCAAAAGATAGGGACCAAGTATCCCCTATAGGGTAGAAGAGTGTGTACCGCAGGAGTCTCTTTAAAGAGAAAAAATGGTAGACGTGTTAAAAATAATGCTTTTTAATTTACTTTTTTAATTTTTATTTACACTTAACTATTTAAGTTGTGTAAGTAGTCACGGACGCCGAAACGAGAAGCTTTCTAGCCCAAAAGATAGGGGCAAAAATATCCCCTATAGGGTAGAAGAGTGTGTATCGCTCGAGTAGTCCCTTTAAAGACAGAAAAGGGTGAATGTACCAAGAATAATGTGCGTTAATTAACCTTTTTTTAATTTATATTAAAAAATTTCATTTTAGCAGAATTTCATTTTATTATAAAGTACTGTATATGTGTATCTTGGTATTTTAACATGTGATAATTTCTGTCTTAATAATAAAGGCCATAAAATGAGCAATTCATTTTATGGCCTTTTTTTATTTATTGAGAGAAGAGAGATTATAATTATTTCCTCTGCAAAATCTTTCCTGCCATGGTGCCCATATGCTGCCCCTTTACAAGTGTTAATTTTCCGTTAACTATGACATAATTTATTCCGTCAGAATATTTGTGTGGATTGGTAAACTCTGAGCGGTCTACAATCTTTTCTAAATCAAAAATTACGATATCAGCATAATAACCGGATTTAAGAAAACCTCTCTTTTCTAACCCTATATTTGCGGCAGGAGCTCCTGTCATTTTATAAATAGCGTCTTCTATGGTTAGCACCTTCTTTTTCCGGCAATATATCCCAATTAGACGCGAAAATGTACCATAACTCCGGGGGTGAGGTTTTCCGATATTTAATACCCCTTCGGTAGACTTTACTGAACTATCAGACCCCACCATAACAAATTCCCATTTTAATATCTCCTCCAGGTTTTCTTCTGACATATTAAAGAAAAGTGCATCAATACGTGCATCTTCTTCTACCAGGAGATCACATGCCGTCTCAAAGGGGTCTTTTTTGCGGTTTATGGCGATATCGTAAACACTTTGTCCTTCTATGTTTTTATTTGATTCATGTAATACTGATGAAATTACTATCCGTTGCCAGAATTCCTGGTCAGATGAATTTCCGTAAGACAACTCTTTTTTTATCTTTTTCCTAATCGAATAATCCTTAAGCCTTTTAATCTCATCCTCAATGCCACCCTCATATACCCATTTCGGGAAAATTGAATCAAGATCAGTTGAAGAAGCCGTATAGGGATATCTGTCACAATGCAGTTTAATTCCATCTGACCGTGCATTATTTAGTAAATCTTTAACTTGGTTAAGTTTTATCCAATTCTTTTCGCCTGCAGTCTTTAAATGAGATATTTGTAGCTTTACATCTGTTTTCCTTGCAATATTTATAGCCTCTTTTAGAGAATCCAATAACGTATCGCCTTCATTTCTTATGTGCGTGGCATAAACAGCGTTAAATTCTTTAACGACGTGAGATAACTCTATAATCTCGTTTGCAGTTGCAAAACAGCCTGGTGGGTAAGCGATTCCACTGGTCAAACCAAATGCACCTTCATTCATAGCATTTGATAATTCTCGCTTCATATATTCTATCTCTTCTCGGCTCGCCGCCCGGTTCTCATATCCAATGCAACAGGCCCTAAGATTTCCGTGTCCAACCAAAAATCCTCTATTCATGGAGCTTGGTGTAGATCGCGCTAATTGAAAAAACTCAGATGACGTTTCCCACTCTATTTCCAGCCCCAAATCCCCAAATCCCCTTTTTCTGTGTTCCAGCAATGCACCCTTTATGGGAAACGGTGAGCTACCACAGTTACCACAAATCTCCGTCGTTACACCATCGTACACTTTGCTGTTGCATTCGGGATGCAGTAGCCAAAGAAAATCACTGTGCGAATGAATATCAATAAAGCCCGGAGCAACAATTTGATCCGTCGCATCAACTACTATCGCCCCTTCCCGCGGCTCAATTATACCTATGTTTACAATCTTATCGCCGTTAATTTCCAGATCACATCTCTTTAATGGAGCACCGGTACCATCTGCCACTAATCCGTTCTTAATAACTATATAGCTATTATCGTTTATCATAATCATAGTGTTGATTGTCGGTCAAAAGAGAAATAAAAAAAGCACATTCTTCACATCTGTATAATTCGGGCATTTCGTATACCGGTCTTGGATAGGTTTATTTGCCTTGATAGAGCGATCCCGCTGAAGGATGCAACCTTTCTAGATCGAGGAAATACGCCGGAAAAACAGCTAAAAGATAAGACGTGTGCATGTGAGAATTGTAACTCACCCGGCATAAAAGAGCCGCTCACCGTTTCTTCTGGGAAGCCCAGCTGTGTATATCTTTTCCACCGTATCGTTGACGTTGTAGCTTGTTCGCTTAAAAGTGACTAAACTCTTTTCCGAATCATATATTACATAAGAGGCATCTATATTATTGTCTCTAGGTTGACCAACGCTGCCGGTATTTATTATCACCTTTTCCCAAGCCGCTAGGTCTACACTCTCTTCATCCTTAAGATCCGCAAGGAATATATCCCCACCTTTGTAAAGGATTGCAGCGGGCATATGGGTGTGCCCTAAAAAACAGACATGTGTATCTAGAATTTTAAACGTTTTCAAGGCCTCTGGGTAAGTGACCATATAGTTAAACAAACCTGGATTATGCAATGTACCATGCACCAAAGTAAAGTCCTTTTTTTTTAAAACCAGTGGTAAAGAGCTTAAAAACTCTTTATCCTCCACCGATAGAAAATTCATTGTCCATAAAACAGCATCATATGCATCAGAATTAAAATTCCCTATATCAATCTTACCAACAACCCCATAATCATGATTACCTGCAACAACTTGACAATTAATTGCCCTCAAGGCATTAATACATTCTGCGGGTTCCGATGCATAACCAACAACATCTCCTGTACAAACATAACTCTCAACTCCACAGCTTTTCATTTCGGCAAGAACAGAGGATAAAGCAGAAAAGTTACTATGAATATCACCAAAGATTCCGTATATCATAAAATTTCTTTAAATAATGTATAAATATGTAACCTAAAGTAGGTCTTTTTTCTGAAATGAAAATATAGTTGCAACTATGAATATCAAAGAGTAAGAAAAAGTATAGAAGGATGCCCAAAGCAGATAGAAAAGAATCTCGCTACCGCCAACAGTAGTCCGATGAAAGAGGTCTAAATCAAAAAAATACAATCCAGGAATTACCAAAAATAGCAGTTTTGAAAACCATAGCAAGGCACCGTCAAGGTTTTGGGATATACTTCCTATTTGATTACTTAGATGGCCAAAGATATAAATACCAAAACATACAGCAATATTTGCAACCGCAGTGACATTCACTGACAGAAAAAGTGACAAAGATCCTAATATCAGAACCTGAAGGAACGAAAGGTACACACCGGCTAAAAACTTGTTATCTATAATTGTGCCAAAAACGGCATTAAACAGATGACCGTGCCCATAGTCCATCTCCCCATTTAGATTGTACAAGAATATTATAAGCCAAAAAATGGCAACCAACACAACGTTTACAAGAAAGACAAACATTGCTGTACCAAAAAACCGTCCAACGATAAAACTATTCTTGTTTATGGATTTGCAAAGTATTGTAACCACTGTTGTCTTTCTTGCATCATCTGTAAACGAATTTGCCGTATAGAAAACAGAGACCAGGATACCTATTATAGTAATGGTAGAAACTGCCATATCTTTAATAAGACGTTCCTCTTCACCAAAGCCAAATAATGCAAAGGATGATGATGCCGCCATAAGAATAATACCACCCAGCATTACCACAACAAAAAGAGGCTGACGTACTATCTCTTTAAAGGTTATGCTTGCAATTACAATACTATTTTTCATTAACAAACTGATTCCTTTATTAACAATAGATTAAATTTCCATTTAAATAATAGAAAAGCAAGGGACACCTAAATGGTAACAGAGGAGATTATTTTATTCAACAAAAAACACTTTTAAGATCCTTTTAATGAAAGTATAATACCCTTAAACAAAGAACTAATGTTTCACGTGAAACATAGACCGCATAACAATAAGAGAGGTAAGATTGGGTAAAAAAAAAGAGTTAAGTAAAGGTTTGCAAGACTTGCTAAGTGGTGTTATAGGGATTGACGAAGAGATCTCTATAAGGAACATGGAAATTTCCAAGATAGTTCCTAACAAATCCCAACCAAGAGATTATTTTGATCCGGACGATATGCAGCAATTGGTGGAATCTGTTAGGGACAACGGCGTTTTGCAACCAATAATTGTTCGTCCAATAAATGACGGCTACGAAATAGTTGCCGGAGAAAGGAGGTGGAGAGCCGCAAACCAACTTGGCTTAAAAGATGTGCCTGTCGTTGTAAAGATATTGGAAAAAGAGAAGGCCATGGAAATCGCATTGGTGGAAAACCTGCAGAGGGCAGATCTAAATCCTATGGAGAAGGCCTTAGCTTACAAGAATTTAATAAACGAGTACGGGCTTACACAAGAAGAAGTGGCCCAGAAACTAAGGATTGATAGGTCCTCGGTGGCAAATATAGTTAGGCTGCTGGAACTTCCCGGAGAGGTCCAAAGCTGTGTTTCACGTGGAACAATATCCATGGGACATGCAAGGGCGCTGTTGGGAGCCGGAGCCCCAAATGTGATGGAGAAGGTGTGTCGGCGGGTGCTAGATGAAGGACTTTCTGTCCGTCAGGTTGAAGCGATAATTTCGCAAATAAAAAAAACGGGGCAATCTGCTGCTGTTAAACCAGAAAAGGTTGTTAATGAAAAGAGCGCAACAATTCTGGATGTGGAAGATCGGTTACGCAAGGCGTTAAAAACTAAAGTGTCATTAAAAGAACAAAAAGGCAAAGGTAAGCTTGTTGTGGAGTTTTATAATAACTCGCAACTGGAGCACATCCTGAGTATGCTGGGTGTCTCTTTGTCTGTAAATGTATAGGAAGGGATTAACAAGGGCGCGTCTTGTTTTTTTCTTTTCATTTTTTTAGGGTGTTCGAAAAAGGGGGAGGAATTTATGGCTTTACCGTTAAGAAAAGGAATGGTAGTTGTTTTGTTATTGCTGGCGTTAATGGTTGGTAGTGGAGTCGCTTACAGCTCTGAGAAAGAGGCCAAAGGGGCGGCAGAAGGTGCAGTTGCTGTTGAGTGGGAAGAGCACGCTAGCGGCAATGTGACCATAGAGGACATTCTGGCCGTGCAAAAGCACAACAGGGCCATGCACATTATGGCAATGTTGATGGTCGGTTTTGGATTTCTGATGGTTTTTGTCAAACGATATGGATATAGTGCCGTAACCGCAACATATGTCGTCGTTAGTATAGCTATTCCTTTATATATATACTTAAAAGGCAAAGGTTATTTTGGTGAACCGTTTGATGTTTATATAGATAAACTACTATTTGCAGAATTTGCTGCTGCGAGTTTGCTTATTGCTATTGGTGCCCCGCTTGGACGACTAAAGATGCGCCAATTTATCTTTATGGCGCTCCTGTTTATTCCAAGCTACATGCTAAACGAGTATATTCTTGTGGACAACGGCTTAGGCTTGATCCCTAAAGGTGAAGTTATAGATACTGGTGGGTCTCTATTGATACATGCCTTTGGTGCGTATTTTGGAATGGGCGTGATAGTTCGTATGACCTCAAAGGAAGATTTTGCAAAGGAGGTAGAAAGCAGCAAGGTAAGTAATCAGTTCTCCATGTTGGGTAGTATGGTGCTTTGGGTTTTTTGGCCTTCGTTTTGCGCCGCAATTGTTGAACCGGCCTTAATCCCTTACGCTGCAGTTAATACAGTTATTTCTCTCTGCGGAGCAACATTGTCAACCCTGTTATTCAGCAAAATGCTAAGGGGGAAGATTGTAATAGAAGACATGGCAAACGCTGCACTTGCAGGTGGTGTCGCCATTGGCGCAACTTGTGCCCATGCAACGCCTAAGATGGCGCTTATTATTGGGCTAGCAGCTGGAGCAATAAGCGTTATAGGATATGCTGGTATACAGGCTAAATTTCAAAAACTGCTCAAGGGTATTGATACCTGCGGTGTACACAATTTGCATGGTATGCCTGGCTTATTTGGCGGAATTATGGCTATCTTTATAGTTAATGGCATTAATGCAGGTTCGCAAATCAAAGGAATTGTAATAACTGTAATTCTTGCACTGGTTACAGGACTTGCCACTGGCAGCATACTCTCTTTAATGGGGTATAGAAATGATTCATATAACGATGAAGAGGAATTTGCGATAGAAGGGGAATAATTTGCAGATACAGATATTAGAAACCGTTTTCTTGTAAATTACTTTTATTTGCATTTTTGATGATATTGCTGTTTGGCAGGGTAACCCTTTCTAAGAGACTGGGAAACCCTGCCAAACAATATTTCTGCCTGTAGATCCAAAGTGATCAGAAGTTTGACATTTACCTGTTCATCTTTCCGGCTAATCTTTAAATGTTATTTAATCATCCTTTCCTCAATGTAGAAAAAGTTAAACCATCGAAAGCAATTCATCATAACATCCAACTCCCACCAAGAACTGTCTCGTGAAATGCGGAACTTTCAATCGCTTTGAGCAGATTGCTGTTTTTTAACTATCTTCATCCAACAGAGTGCTTAAGCGTAAGATTAATTACACACATCTTCGCCCCTTGACGAGTTAGAGCACTGCGTGTCATGATGTTATGCACTTTTCAACAGCAGCTGCGACTTTTAATAAGTTCTCCTCGGAAAACGGTTCGGAAACTAACATAAATCCCACTGGAAATCCTGCTTTTGTTAATCCGGCAGGTATGGAGATAGCACAAAGCCCTAATAAATTGGCTAGCCTTGTATTCCTTAGGGAAAGAAAGTTTTGTTGCGAATAAAGGTCGGCGTCTGCCTCTAATTCTGCAATCACAGGAGGAACAGTGGAGACAGCGGGCATAATAACGGCGTTACATCTACCAGTTCTAATGTTGTATCGCCCCCTTATCTCTTCTAGCACAGTATAGACGTGGCGTATTGAATCCTCTTTAATTTTTGCTCCCAGATGAAACCTAGCCAATATGTCTGAAGATATGGCTCCAGGGTTTTCTTCCAGAAATTTACTCCAGTTTTTACTCCCCTCATAACTAACAATGTGACCATAAGTATTAACTAAATCCAATAGCTCTCCTATTTCTGGTATTTTCTCCCATCTAACTTTAGTACCACCTTGTGATAATTTCTCTAGGGCACATCGCATCACTTCATCAACCTCGGGATCAATTTCGTTCCACACTTCATTGGAGCATACAAGTAGATTCAATCCATTGCAGTTTAAATCAGCTAGGTCAACTCTTTCTATTTTTGAAAAAATTTCAAGAAGTGCGGCCGAATCTTCAACGGTTTTAGTCAAAAAACCAACAGTATCAAGGGTTTGGCTAAGGGGGACAACTCCTTTGGTGGAAATAAGTTTTGCAGTTGTCTTAAGACCTACTAATCGGTTCCACGCAGCTGGTGTCCTTATAGAACCTCCCGTGTCTGTTCCTATTGCCGCGCAACAGAGTCCCTTCGCAACCGATATAGCTGAACCTGATGACGAACCTCCAGGAACACGCGGAGCGTCATCACTGTATGGGTTTACCGGTGTTCCGTAATTAGGATTAATCCCCAATCCTGAAAAAGCAAGCTCTGTCATATTTGTCTTGCCAATGCAGATCAGCCCTGCCTCTGTAGCTAAGGAGAATGCGTCCGAATTACTAGTTGCTTTGTTTTTAGCTAAAATAGGAAGGCCGGCTGATGTAGACTCGCCCTTGATATCGATATTATCCTTCCATGCTATAGGAATGCCATCATACAATGAACGCCTGTTGCCGGCTTTCGCCCTTGCTTTTGCCTCTTTTGCCTCTTCTTTTGCCCTTGAATTCAGGATATTTAAGAATATTGTGTCCCTATCCTCATCCATATCTATTTTTCTTAAGAAATATTCAACAAGTTCGCAAGGATCAACACTTCCATCCTCTATTCCTAGCCCCAAATCTTTTAATGAACTGTTTTCCCATTGTATCTTAGACATAATACAAGCATCTCCCATTTAAACGTTCTATTGTCCTTCTAATTATAAGCCTGGTTAATATTAAGATATCATAATTGCACAACTTTCCATTACTATTCATACTGTGCCATTTCTATGATAATCTCATCCGGGCCATAAAAATATACTAATTTTTTTCCAGTTTCCGGATAAACTTCTATATTACTAAAAAGTATAAACCCTTTTTCCTTAAGGTCATCAACCTCTTTTTCTATATCATCTACCTCAAACGCTAAATGTCTTATGCCAATTTGATTGGCCTGTTCCTTATGCCTGGTTGCCGATGGCTTCGGCCAATAATACTGAATCAGTTCAATATTTGTCCTCGAATTCTTTAATGATAGTTGGGCGTATATAGCTTTAACACTCTCTAGCTGAACAATTGAGGATATCCAATTCCCCTCTAACTCGCCTTGTTTTATTAGGCGAAACCCTAAAGCTAAAAAGAACTCTTTCGCGGTTTTTAAGTTACTGACAACAATATTAACATGATCCAGATTTTTTATCATATGATATAATTAATTTACAGTTCATCTACTCTAAAATATTATAAAGAAAGAATATTTCTATCTTTATCGAATCTATTAAAATATTTTATCCTTTTCATAATATAAAATCAAAAACATATACAAAATTAACGTTGATGCTTTTTTATACCTTTATACGTTTTCATGAAATGTAAAGAGTAGAGACGAAGACTGCCATGTTGACATTTTTTTTATACATAACTATGATAAGAGTATTACCTTTTAGCAAAAAGATTAAATGAGAAAAAATAATTTTAAATAACTTTTTAAAGGAGACAGCAAATGATTTTACTAAAAAGTATTAAAACTATTCTTATAATATTTATTTGCATAATTGCAGAAGGATCATTTTTTCTTGGTATCGGGCAATCTGCAGAATCAGAGCCGTCTTATAAAGCATACGAGTGGCATAATCATGATGAAGAGGTCTTTAACATTGCAGATCGTAAGATTACCACCCTGCGGGACCTTAATAACGCCTTTGTAGAAATAGTAGACCATGCAGATGACACGGTAGTAACCGTATTTACAGAACGGGTCTTAAAAGGCGGCATATTTAATCAACTGCCATTTTTCAGAGGCCCTTTCCAAGGTTTTATGCAGGATTTTTTTAATAATTCTAGATCCAGAAATCAGCAGGAGCAAGAGTACCATCAGAAGGGATTTGGTTCAGGCGTTATAGTTAGTGCGGACGGATATATCTTGACTAACAACCATGTTGTCGAAAGCGCGGATACCATATACGTAAAGCTATTAGATAAAAGAACCATACCTGCGAAAGTTATTGGAACCGACCCTAAAACAGATATAGCTGTTCTCAAGATTGAAGAAAAAGGACTACCCTCCATTAGTTTTGGTGACAGTGATAAACTTCGTGTGGGGGAATGGGTTCTCGCTATTGGCAGTCCCATTTCCGCTAATCTTGACAATACGGTTACCAGGGGTATTGTTAGTGCTGTGGGCCGCTCCAACGTTGGAATAGCTGATTATGAGGATTTTATTCAAACTGATGCTGCAATAAACCCAGGAAACTCTGGTGGGGCGTTAATTAACCTTGACGGTCGGTTAATAGGGATAAATACGGCAATTGCTTCCCAGAGCGGCGGTTTTCAGGGTATAGGCTTTGCCGTTCCCATAAATATGGCAAGGAACGTAATGGATGCGTTAATAAAATACGGGGTCGTTACACGGGGTTGGTTGGGGGTATACATGCAGGATATTGATAAAGAGATGGCAAAGGCAATGGAACTGAATGTGGGTAAAGGAACCCTGGTAGGAGATGTAACAAAGAACAGCCCTGCAGAAAAAGCTGGAATTGAGGTAGGTGATATTATCCTTGAATTGAATAAGGAGAAAGCCGAAAGCGCCACTCAACTTCATAACACCATTGCACTAATGGCGCCAGGAACAGAAATAGAGCTTAAAATTTTACGGGACTCTAAAGAGGAGATCAAAAGAATCAAGATAGGAAAGCTGCAGGTAGATACAGTCGCACCGGAAACGCAGCAGAAGCTGCAAGATCTGTTCGGGTTTTCAATTGAGGCATTTTCCCCAACAATGGCAGAGAAATATAATCTGGATAAATCTTTAAAGGGTGTTGTTATCTCTGAAATCGATATCACTGCTGTTGGAGCAAGAGCAGGATTGCAGGAAGGCGATCTGATATTCAAGATAAATCGCAAATCGGTCGATAATATAGAAGAGT
Source organism: Candidatus Anammoxibacter sp. (assembly GCA_021777055.1). Lineage (GTDB taxonomy): Bacteria > Planctomycetota > Brocadiia > Brocadiales > Anammoxibacteraceae > Anammoxibacter_A. The sequence continues at coordinate 29,881 of JAIQZO010000045.1, forward strand.
TTAACAATTTTGTAACGGATATCAAAGAAGGTGATTCGATTCTTTTGCAGGTGATACGCCAAAATCAAAGTTTTTTTGTCGCATTTAGTATATAGTAAAAAGTAGAGAGAGATAACATGGTGCGGCAAAGCCGCAACCAAATACAGAATACAGGAGTTAGAATGCAGAATGCAGCATAGATTTGTTCTTGTTTTGCAATAGAGTTATTAATTGTAAATTTCTATTCACTTCCTGACTCCTGTATTCCATATAAACTACAAATCTTTTTAAAAAGAAGTTTTTATAAAGTAATACTATTTGAATTCAGTAGTCAGAAGACAAGATTCAGGATGAGAAAACCTACACCTGCATTACTGAATTCTGAACAGTTACTAACGTTTCAAAAAGGTGTAGGAGCATAATCTTGAAAGGTATTTTGAAAGATAAAAGCGATAACGTTCTACAGGGAATTGTTAAACGAGACAAATGGGTTTGTGTCGAAAAAAGATTAAAGTTCTCCATTATTGTTTTTCTGATTTCTCTAGTTGTATGTAGTAAATATTTACATATAAACCTATTTTCCATACAGACAAGTGAAGCAGACTACTACACATACTATACTGATGTAGAACCACCGGAAAATTCATCATTTAAGGTATGGTGTGAGAGGAACTTCTTAGATGGCCATTCTATTTATAACGCCTATCGTCAGATTGCTTTTAAGATAAAATATAGAGAGGAGCCACCGCACAATGATTTTTGGCAAACGCCTCTTGAAACCATGCACCGCCATGCGGGTGATTGCGAAGATGCCGTATTGTTTTTTAATAATATTCTGCCACACCATACCAACAACGGTAGGATTGTATGGGGCGTAATTGAGGATTTAGTAAAGAATGTGGAATTTGCACATGTATGGTTTGAATTAAAAGATAGAAAAGGTGAGCCGTATTTTGTTGACCCCTTTACAAACGACTGGAACGGCATAACTCATTTAGCTTTATTAAAAGATAAAAAAATAAAGATGGAGATTGTCGGTATACCAAACAAACTGATAGGAGACTTGCTGGACAACAACCTGGAAATTGAAGCTATAAAAAGATCAATTATAATAAGAAAACAATTTTTTGATCCTGACGTGATCAGGATGATAGATGATATCTTTGCAAAATTACAACGTGTTTCATTGCGATATGTTGAACAGAAGAGGATGTTAAGACGCCCATAGGTTAGAGTTTTCTAAAATACAGTAATCAGAACCTCTGTTTAGATAACGGGGATCAACATAATCTACAAGTTTGTATGCTGTTTTATCCCTAGGATGTTTATATTTTGCAACATATGATAAGAGGTATGGAACTTTGACTCTCAGGAAATTAAATATAAGCCTTAAGAGCCGACTACAAATAGTACTTATGATAATTACTTCATGACGAAGAACCATGGATATGTTATTCGCTCCAACTGTTTATGATTTTCCCTTGACTTTTAGTTCTCCAAACGTATAATCGCCAGAGTATATTAATATATAAGTTAAATTTCTAAGGTAGGTTAATGCATCCATTAGATTATTTTTTAGGGCTCATGTCTATCGATATGGGTATCGATCTAGGCACGGCAAATACTCTGGTTTATGTTGTTGGTGAAGGTATTGCGTTAAATGAACCCACCGTGGTTGCGGTTAAACCAGGGACTAATCATGTGTTGCTTAATGGACATGCAGTTGGTGTTAACGCCAAAGAGATGCTTGAGAAAGCGCCTGCCAATATTTCCGTTATTCGGCCATTGAAAGATGGAGTTATTGCGGACTTTGATATAACTGAAGCGATGTTAAGGCACTTTATATTAAAAGTACATAAACGGAAATGGGGTATTAGGCCCAGGATAATAATTGCTATTCCTTCTGGAATAACTACAGTTGAAAAAAGGGCAGTTGTAAATTCAGCTGAAAGGGCTGGCGCCAGGGAAGTTTATCTGATTTCCGAACCAAAGGCGGCGGCAATCGGCGTAGGGCTTCCGGTTGGTGAGCCCGTGGCCAGTATGATTGTTGATATTGGGGGTGGTACCACCGAAGTTGCGGTAATCTCCCTGGGAGATATTTTTACACATATAAGTCTGCGAACCGGTGGTGATAAAATAGATGAGGCCCTGGTTCAATACATTAAACGTACGTATAATCTAGATATCGGATATCGTACAGCAGAAAGAATCAAGATCCAGATTGGTTCTGCATTTCCTTTAAAAGAGGAGCTTACTATGGAGATAAGAGGCCGGGACTCTATTGCAGGGCTACCACGCGCTACTACAATTGGGTCAGAAGAGGTAAGGGAAGCTCTCCAAGGGCCTATACTTGCCATATTAGACGCGGTTAAATCTACTCTTGAAAATACTGGCGCTGAACTATCTTCCGATCTGATTGAGACTGGTATGGTTATGGTTGGTGGTGGTAGTCAGATTAGGGGATTTGATAGACTGATTTCAGAAGAGACCGGCTTGCCTGTAAAAGTAGCAGACGACCCCATGACGGCCGTGGTTAGGGGGACTGGACATTTGCTGGAAAACATTGAGATGTACAAAGATGTTTTAAGGGATGAAGAACTTCAATCTTAGTATAAAATTGCTTTCCGGGAAACATATACCGGTTGTGCTCCTCCTGCTTTTTGCACTCCTGTTGGCTTTTTTCTTACCCGCTAGTATTTCAAATCAAATAAAACATGGTGCTGGCATTGTCGCTGTTCCATTTCAAAAAGCAGCAACGGTTACGGTTGATAAAGTTTCTATCTTTTTTGAGAGGCTGTTTTCATTCGGGGAACCGGAGCAGGAAAATATTAGGCTAAAAGAGGATGTAGACAGATTAAAGAATCTGATATTAAAACAGGCGGATGTAATTTATAAATTAAAAAATGAGGTTAGGAGCCTATCAAATTATTATGATAACAGAAAAGTTACGGAAAAGCCCCTGATTGCAAACGTTATCGGATATGATACATTAGCATTTAGGAAAAGCTTATTGCTTGATGTTGGGACTAAAAGAGACGTTGCTGTAAATGATATAGTAGTTTTTGGCAATGCTCTTATTGGGCGTGTATTTTCTACTTCCATGTATACCAGCCGGGTTCAATTGGTAACAGATCCTGATATTAGACTGCCATCGCGGGTACTTGAGACGAGGAATCAGGGAATTCTAACTGGCAACAGTAATCATACTTGCCGCATGGAGTATGTTCCGGAAACCGCAAATGTAACAGAAGGTGAGAGTGTGGTAACGTCCGGTGCAGGTGGTGTATATCCAGATTCTATCCCTATTGGTGTAATAATCAAGGTGGAAAAAGTGAGCAGCCATCTTTTCCAAAATATTACAGTTCGTCCGTTTGTAGATGTTGCTCAGATAGAAGCTGTCCTGGTAATCAAAAATGAAACTAATATAGACGGTTAAATAATATACTTGCAGATACTAAATGACTGTAAAAAAAACTGACAATAAAAAGGCCAGTGGCAGGGAGTATCTTAACAAGAGACCGACTATTAAGCAATTACCAGAAGATGAAAGACCGCGAGAGCGGTTAATTCATAAGGGGGAAGAGTATCTTTCAGACGCAGAGTTGCTTGGTATAATTATCAGAGACGGCACTCCAAATGAGAGTGCCATAGACATAGCGAGAAAGGTTTTAGTCAAGTTCGGTAATTTCAGAGAATTGGGAACAAAGACCATTTCCGAGTTATGTAGAATAGATGGTATTGGTGAGGCAAAGGCAGCACAGATAAAGGCGGCTATTGCAATTGCAAAGAGGTATTCCACTATAACAATAAAACCGGGAAAGAAGTTTAGTGGAAGCCAAGCTGTCTTTAACCATTTTCATGAGAAGCTAAGAGATAAGAAGAGAGAAACATTTTTAGCTGTAATGCTTGATAACAAAAACAGGTTATTGAAAGAGATAGAGATCTCTATTGGAAGTCTAACATCAAGTATTGTTCATCCACGTGAAGTTTTTGGACCGGCCATAAGGGAACATGCAGCTTCTGTTATATTCGTCCATAACCATCCGAGCGGTGATCCATATCCAAGTAATGAAGATATAGAGATAACCAAACGACTAAAAAAGGTAAGTGGTATAGTTGGCATTAAGATACTTGATCATATAATTATAGGTAATACAGAATATTTTAGTTTGCAAGATAAAGGTTTATTATGAACGGCGAGACTAATAAAGAAAAAAGAAAATTATTAAAGACGTATGGATGGATAGGGCTTGCTCTGATCCTTTTTGCGGAGGGGGCATTATTATTACATAGGCAGGGTTTTGCATGTGCACATACATTAAGTACGTGGACGACGCCCCTTTGTTGGGCTGGCTACCTACTGTTTATCGACAGTATTATTTACAGAATAAAGGGTAATTCGCTTATATATAACAGACGCAAGGAGTTTTTTATACAGATACCTTTGTCAATTGCCTTTTGGGCAATGTTTGAGGTTTATAATTACCATTTACATAACTGGGAATACCTTGGACTACCAAAGGATAATTTACTATTGTGTATAGGACTTATTACAGCTTACGGTTCCATTATGCCTGGCCTTTTTCTAACACACGAACTGCTTGAATCGCTACATCTGTTTGACAAATTTAAGATAACTAAGCTAAATGTGGACAATAAGGTTGTGTATGGAGGAATAGTACTAGGCTTTCTTTTTGTGATGTTTCCTCTTCTAGTAGATGAAAGTATAGCAATATATCTCTTTGGTCTTGTTTGGACAGGCTTTGTTTTGATTTTTGATCCTATTGTTTATAGCAGCCGTGGTGAATCTTTATTAAAAGATTTAGAAGATGGTAAACTGGCAAGGATATTAAGCCTTTTTACTGCAGGTCTAATTTGTGGAGTTTTATGGGAGTTTTGGAACTATTGGTCAGCTACAAAATGGGTCTATACTGCTCCGTTTACACAGGAGATAAAGATCTTTGAGATGCCCCTCATAGGATTTCTCGGGTTTGCGCCATTTGCATGGGAGTATTTCGCCTTTTATAGCTTTTGCAAAATATTTGTTAAGAAGGATTAAAGATGATAAGGTATTTGACTGCCGGGGAATCTCACGGTATTGCATGTTCAACAATAATTGAAGGTGTTCCTTCCGGTATTTGTGTTCAGAAAAAAGATATAGAGATGGACTTGATTAGACGTCAGGCCGGATATTGCAGAGGGTGGCGACAGGCCGTAGAAAAAAACGAATTACATGTTACTGCAGGTGTTCACAACGCAATGACTACAGGAGCGCCCATAAATATAATGATCTATAATACAGAGGGTGTCCATAATCCTGTTTGGAGAAATGCTATTGGTGCTTACCCTGAAGAGATAGAAAACAGTGATGTTACATATGACGAGGCAGTAAATGAGAAGTTTCGCAGTGTTTTTATCCCTGGCCATGCAGACCTTCCCGGAATAATTAAATACCGACATGAATGTAATAATTTACGATTTGTGAGTGATCGTGCCAGCGCAAGGGAAACAATTACCAGGGTAACTGTAGGTACTATTGCAAAACAGTTCCTAGCGGAATTTGGTATTTCTGTCCTTAGTTATGTTACACAGATGGGAAATGCAAAGATGGAAGGCAACAGGGATGTTAAGATCTCTGACGGAATTATTGAAAAGGTTAAATTTATTGATAATCAGATTATAAATAATTTCAGGGCAACTTGTAAGCTAATTGAAGAGAGATCTCTTACTATTTTTGATGTACCGACCAAAACGCAGTCTGAAAACAGGAAACAGATAATCAATATACTTAATGAAAATCTAGCAAAACTTTCTGATTGTGAAAAAGTAAAGTGTCCTAATGAAGCTGCCGCAAAAGCCATGGTTGCAGAAATAGATGAAGCAAGGAAGGAGGGTGATACTGTGGGCGGTGTGATTAAAATTGTGGCCGCAAACCTTCCTCCTGGATTGGGTAGCTATGTGCATTGTGATAAAAGGTTGGGAAGCAAGATTGCAAGCTCTATTTTAGGTATACCTGCGGTTAAAGGTGTAGAGTTCGGTAAAGGATTCGATGTTGCAAATATGCGCGGTTCAGAACTGCACGATCCCATAACCATGAATGGAGAAGATTTTTTCCAGCGTAAGACGAACAATGCCGGTGGACTTGAAGGGGGTATGACTAACTCTGAGCCGTTAATTGTTAATGTTGCAATAAAACCTATCTCTATGATTTCGAAGAAAGCTATCCAAACAGTTGATATTAAAACAGGGGAAGAGACTGCAAAAACTAGCGGTGAAAGGGCAGACGTAAGTGCCATTCCTTCTGCAACTGTGATTGGAGAATCGATCGTTGCCATTGAGATTGCAAATGCTATAATAGAAAAATTTGGCGGCGACCAAATAGACGAAATAAAAGAGAATTTTAAGAATTATATATCTTATGTCACTGAATTTTATAAGAATATAAAAAGTAAAAAAGCGTAGATCTAAAAGTTATTAATCAGTAAATAAAACATAACCTTCTAGGGGTATTATTAAAGCCGGTTTAGAAAAAGTAATGAAACAAAGAAAAGCTAGTATAACAAGAAACACAAATGAAACCCAGATTGAGCTTCTATTAAATATTGATGGAAGTGGAAGAAGCAATATTTCCACAGGTGTTGGATTTTTAGATCATATGCTTGATCTGCTAGCAAAACATGCAAATTTTGACCTAAATATTAAGGCTAAAGGAGACCATCATATCGATGATCACCATACCGTTGAAGATGTTGGTATCTGTTTGGGGCAAGCTTTTTTTGAAGCTTTGTCTGATAAAAAAGGAATTACGAGGTATGCAAGTATAAGTTTGCCAATGCAAGATGCGCTGGCAAACATAGCTGTAGATTTAAGTGGAAGATTTGCGTTTGTGTACAATGTTAAGTTCAATGGTTCATTAATAGGTGACTTTCATGTTGAGCTTATTGAAGAGTTTATAGAATCCTTTTGTTCAAATGCACGATTCAACTTACATGTGAATGTTCCATATGGTAAAAACTCACACCATATTGCTGAAGCTATTTTCAAAGGTATGGCATATGTTCTGTTTGTTGCAGTTGCAATTAATGAAAGAAAAAAAGACGTGCCCTCCACAAAGGGAGTACTCTAGACGAACATTTCAATGCTTTAATGGTATCACTTTAATGGTATCACTTTATAAAAACTTTCGTTTTTTGTACTTTTATACTACTATGGTATCATTCTGTAAAAAAACCTTATTAATTGCGCTAAGTGGTTGTACTACTGTAAGTAATGCTTTAATGAAAACGAAGAATAGCTGCGCTTTTCATTACTGTAAGGTTGGTGAATAGCTGGCGGTATCAAAATGGTATTACTTTATAAAAACTGATAATACAATGGTATCACTTTAAAAAGACTTTGCAAGCTTTTTGGCGTACATAATTCTGTAGACAGAAAACAGGATTCAATTTGTAGAAGAACTCTCTATTATATCCGTGAGCTATCCGTTTCTTAAAATGTATTGAAAAGCAACTCAGCTCTTAAACGTCATAGGTGTAGAAGAATATAATGAAATATGTAAAAATAGAAAAACGTAACATTAATAATAAGACTACATACCTTTTTATTTTTATTCTTGGCTTAAGCCTTTTCTTTACAGACTACTGTTTTGCCCAAGCTGCAGATTCCCCATGGCCAATGTACAGGCATGACCAATTCCATACCGGAAGGAGTCCGCACAAAGGCCCTAAATCCAATAATCTCAAATGGACATTTAAGGCCGGTGGGCCCATTTCAACCTCCTCTCCGTGTATAGGTGCAGACGGTACAATTTACTTTGGATCACATGATGGAAAACTCTATGCAGTGAAACCTGACGGCACTCTAAAGTGGACTTTTGCAACAAAGAACGAGATTGATTCATCACCTGCCGTTGCTATAGACGGAACCATCTATTTTGGTTCATGGGATGGAAATCTATATGCATTGTTCCCGGATGGAAAACTAAAATGGAAATTCAAAACCGGTGGTGGTATCATTTCGTCACCAGTAATAGGGAAAGATGGTACTATTGGTTTTGGTTCATGGGATAAACATTGTTACTCAATCACCAAGGATGGAAAACTCAACTGGCGTTTTAAAACGGCAGATCATGTTTTGTCAACTCCGGCCATAGGAAAAGATGGTATCATCTATTTCGGGTCTGAGGATTATTACATGTTTGCCATGGATACTGACGGAAAATCTTTATGGGGTTTTGGTACTCACTATTTACTTGAAGCATCACCATCAATAACAGAAGATGGAACCATCTATTTTGGATCAGAAGATTCCATATTATACTGCTTATCCCCTGACGGAAAACGTAAATGGGAATTTTATACAGAATACGATATCGACACTTCAACTGCAATAGGCCATGACGGAACAATCTATTTTGGCTCAGGAGATACAAATTTTTACGCTGTTTCACCAAACGGAGAACTGGTATGGAAATTTGAAACAGACGGTTCTATATTATCATCAGCTGCCATTGATGCAGACGGAATTATCTACTTCGGAACCACGACAAATAAATTGTACGCCCTGAAACCGGACGGATCAGTCTTCTGGATGTTTGAAACCGGGGATTCTATTGACGCTTCACCGGCAATTGGAGCTGACGGCACTGTTTATATCACATCAATGGATGGTAAACTATATGCTATTGGTGATTAATAATTACTTTAATTTAAAAAAGAAGTTTTATTATTTTATAAAAAAAGGAGAAAAATATGGCATTAGATCCTAAAAAACATGCGGATTGGGAAATAGCAGCAGATGCGGAAACAAACATGAAGACAGTGTATCAGTTGGCCGAGGAATTGGGTTTAGAGAAGGACGAATTACTTCCTCACGGCCATCATGTAGCAAAGGTTGATTTTAATAAGGTTCTGAAACGGTTTGAAAACAAGCCGGATGGAAAATTCATTGATGTGACAGCCATTACTCCAACACCTCTTGGCGAGGGAAAGTCTACTACCACAATGGGGTTGGTGCAGGGGCTGGGAAAAAGAGGTAAAAAAGTTGTTGGTGCTATCCGGCAACCGTCCGGTGGGCCGACAATGAATATTAAGGGTTCTGCCGCTGGTGGCGGACTTTCCCAATGTATCCCCCTGACACCTTTCTCACTTGGCCTTACTGGCGATATTAATGCCATTATAAATGCCCACAACCTGGGTATGGTGGCCCTTACATCCAGAATGCAGCATGAATTTAACTACAATGACGAGCAACTTGCAAAAAGGAACCTGAAACGTCTTGATATTGATCCAAATAGAGTTGAGTCCAAGTGGATTATCGATTTTTGCGCCCAGGCGCTCCGGGATATCATTATCGGCATTGGCGGGAAGATGGACGGTTTTATGATGAAATCCGGTTTTGCCATTGCCGTATCCTCTGAGATTATGGCAATTCTGTCTGTTGCAAAAGATTTGAAAGATATGCGGGAAAGGATGGGGAAAATTGTTTTGGCTTACAGCAAATCAGGCCAACCAGTAACCACTGCCGACCTTGAAGTAGACGGCGCTATGACAGCATGGATGGTGGAAGCACTGAATCCAAACCTTATGCAGACAATCGAGGGGCAGCCGGTATTTGTTCATGCCGGGCCTTTTGCAAATATTGCTATTGGGCAGTCTTCAATTGTTGCTGATAGGCTTGGATTGAAGCTGGGTGATTACCACGTGACAGAATCAGGATTTGGAGCTGATATAGGATTCGAAAAATTCTGGAACTTAAAATGCCGTTTCTCCGGAAATCATCCGAATGCAGCCGTGATCGTTGCTACAGTCAGGGCATTAAAATGTCACGGCGGTGCGCCTGTTCCGGTACCCGGACGTCCTCTGGATCCGTGCTATAAAGAAGAAAATGTGGAATGGGTGGAAAAGGGGACAGTAAACCTTATCCACCACATTAATACAGTTAAAAAGGCCGGAATCAATCCTGTAGTTTGTATCAACAAATTTTATACTGATACAGATGCAGAAGTTAAAGCGATACGAAAATTAGCTGAACAAGCGGGCGCACGCGTTGCCCTATCCGAGCATTGGGAAAAAGGAGGCGAAGGAGCTTTGGAGCTTGCAGATGCTGTAATTGAAGCATGCGAGCAACCCAATGACTTCAAATTCCTGTATGAGTTGGAAACTCCATTAAGAGAACGTATTGAGTTGCTTGCCAAGGAGGTTTATGGCGCGGATGGAGTTGACTATACACCGGAAGCTTTAACAAAGGCCAAAGCAATGGAAGAGGACCCTGATATCTCAAAACTGGGAACTTGCATGGTAAAAACCCACCTTTCTTTAACTGATGATCCAAAGCTAAAGGGAGCTCCAAAGGGTTGGAGACTAAGAATTCGTGATATTCTGGCTTTCAAAGGCGCTGGGTTTGTAGTGCCAATGTCGGGAGATGTCAAACTAATGCCGGGAACCAGTTCTGATCCTGCTTATAGACGTATAGATGTAGACGTTGAAACGGGCAAAGTAAAAGGTTTATTCTAATCCGTTGGCTGTACTATTACGAGATGCAATAAAACCAAATCTGCTCCAGACCTTGGCAAATACCCTTGCATTTGTTCATGCAGGGTCATTTGCCAACATAGCCCATGGTAACAGTTCAATTATAGCTGATCAGATTGCAGCTAAATGTGCAGATTATGTTATCACAGAGAGTGGATTTGGAGCTGATTGCGGTGCTGAGAAATCCATGAATATTAAATGTAGATATTCAGGTATAACACCTAATGTGGTGGTTATTGTTGCGACAATCAGGGCATTAAAGATGCATGGAGGAGTAGGAAAGGTTGTTGCCGGTAAACCTTTAAGTGAAGAACTTCTTCAGGAAAACATACCTGCACTAGAGAAAGGTGGCCAGAACCTTGCCAAGATGATTGAAAACATGAAGTTGTTTGGTATCCCTGTTGTTGTAGCTATAAACTCTTTTGCTACAGATACACAGAATGAGATTGAAGCGCTCAAAAAACTATCAATTGAATACGGTGCGGATGCAGCAGTGCTTTCAAATCACTGGGCTGAAGGTGGTGAAGGTGCACGTGAATTAGCAGAAGCAGTAGCAGCTGCAGCGGATAAGCCAAGTGACTTCAAATTCCTATATCCACTGGACGCTTCAATTGAAGAGAAGATGACTACGATTGCGACAAAGATATATGGAGCTGATGGAATAGATATTTCACCATTAGCAGCTAAAAAGATCAAACAGTTTGAGGAAGCAGGTTTTGATAAGCTGCCTATTTGTATGGCAAAGACGCATCTATCTCTTTCACATGATCCGAAGCTTAAAGGCAGACCAACCGGATTCACAGTTCCAATTAGAGACATCAAAGCCTCTGTGGGAGCTGGATTCCTTTACGCCCTGTTAGGCGATATGAGAACAATGCCGGGACTGCCTTCATCTCCTGCAGGAGAAAGGGTTGACCTTGATCTCAAAACAGACAAGGTTGTTGGTATGTTCTAATAATAGATAAAAAATATATTAAAACAACATCCTATATAAACCGAGATTCACAAAAAAAGCCATTGCAAGGAATTCCTTGCAATGGCTTTTTTCATTAATATTCCGGAAGAAAAGATAAACTCTTTTGTTTATAGGTTATATCACTTCCGAGCACATAACACTTTGACATTACAATGTCTCAAATTAAAAGCTTAATCTACCGAAATTTTTCCTCTAGTATTAACTAGTAATATAAACTAAAATTTAAAAATTAGCATATATTCCCCCATCAAAACCACAAATTACCATCTCCTATGAAATATAAATTTTTCTTGTACTTTATAGCTTTCGCGATGTTAATAACAAGACCTCTCTTTGCAGACGCGGATAATAAAAAAACAGAAAATAAAACTACATATTCCGTAGGCATTGTGCCTCAATACGACTCTTTTCAAATCAGCAGAATCTGGTCTCCCATTCTTGAAGAGGTTGAGAAACTTACCGGGTTTAAGTTTTTGTTACATGGAGCACCAACAATACCGGATTTTGAAAAAGAGTTTATAGAAGGGGTTTTTGATTTTGTATTTATGAACCCTTACCATCTGTTAATAGCTCACGAATCGCAGGGTTATATACCATTAATACGGGATATAGGAAGATCATTGCATGGAATACTGGTAGTACGGAAAGACAATCCTATTAGAACTGTAACCGGGCTTGACGGAGAAGTTATCGCTTTTCCAGCTCCAAATGCTCTTGGAGCTTCTCTTATGATTAGAGCAGATCTTAATGATAAGTTTCATATAAAAATGAAACCGCGGTATGTACAAACACACACTTCTGTATATCTGAATGTAATTCTAGGTGAAGTGATGGCAGGCGGAGGAGTACAGAAGACTTTATCTCAACAATCCCTGGAAATCCAGGATAATTTAAGGATAATTTATAAAACAGAAAATGTGGCACCACATCCTTTCTGCATACACCCCCGTATACCCGAAGATGTTAGACAAAAAGTTTTCATCGCCTTTCTAACATTGAGCAAATCTGACAAAGGTAAAGCCCTACTAAAAAAGATTCCTATTAAACAAGCTGGAAGTACCTCTATAAATGATTATGAACCGTTAAAAGAGCTGAAACTAGAACGGTTTTACAAAAAGAATTAATTATAATGAGACTACGTTTAAAATTGCTACTGC
>JAIQZO010000046.1 GCA_021777055.1 Candidatus Anammoxibacter sp.
TCGTTGGACTAAAAAGCTAATTGACGTCATACGAGAAACACAGAAATCAAATCAAATAATAGACCTAAATATAACAATATTTACTGCAGGATATGTAGCTTAAAAATTCAAGAAATCAGTCTTGACATTGGGTCCACTTTATCCATCATGTTTTCACTCATTCTGCTAGCTACTGTTTCATTTCTTGGTAGCCCAGAAAATGCGAAGGAGGTAATACCATGTTTGGACAAGATTTTATCGGTTCTGATTCCTCAGACTATTTTGTTCGCGTTACATGCGAACTCGCGAACAAGTTCGAGGGAAAGGTCTTTATCGGGAAAAGAAAAAAAGAAAAAGAAGAAAAAACATTCTTCAAAAGGAGAAAGAACGTTCTTCAAAAGAAGAAAAAAAAACATTCTTCAGAAAAAGAAGAAAAAGCATTCGCAATAATTGGAAAAGGATCTTCTTTTAATGGAAAACTAGACAAACTAAGACAAATATCATTATTTTCAATAGAAAATAAGCCTAAAGTTAAAGATGTTGATCGTCAAGCGATCCAGATTTTAGGAGAAAATACGCTTGAATTTGAAGATATTGATCGTCAAGCAGTCCAGATTCCAATAGAAAGGATGCCTGAATTTAGAGTTTCTTTTTTTCAAATGATCCCTATAAGGAGTGAGACGAGATTTCTTGTTAACATAGAGAATTCTTGTATCCAGGACCCTGAGTTTGTTAGAAAACGTATCAAGGGCGGTAATTCAAGCATGTGAATGTACCGTCCGTGCTATTAACAACAAAGGGAGTCGTTTTTACGACTCCCTTACTTTTATTAAGAAAGGGAAAGCCTTGGGTCGGGGCAAGCCTAGGGCCATAGCTTAATTATTAAGAACTGAAAAAACATTCTAACCTTTTCATTCAGCCGACCACAGAAACGTGGCGGGTGATTACTTCGTTCGGTGAGGAAATAAAATGCCAGATGATAATTCGATGTCTATCGTAAACCTTGGAAAGCTCTCCATACCAGCCGACACTTTGATTAAAAAGGTGTCATCTGCTATTGGCGGCATCTTTGAACCGTGGCAGATAAAACGGGTCGCAAAGGCCGAAGCAGAAGCAAGCCTAATAAAAGCGAAAACGGATATCGAGATTACAGATTTGCATCGCCGGGCAATACATCGCTTTATCGAAGAAGAAGCCAACCGACAAGAGAACATGGAAGAGATTACAAAGAAAGCGTTCCCACTGTTAGAAAGTGAATCAGATCCAAATAGGCTCGAAGATGACTGGATTACTAACTTTTTTGACAAATCACGGATCATTTCTGACAACGATATGCAAGATCTATGGGCACGAGTCTTGGCAGGTGAGTCTAACTCGCCAGGCACATATTCGAAGAGAACAGTGAACTTTCTTGGGGATCTCGATAAAGAAGATGCAGAATTGTTTCAGGTTTTATGCCGATTTGGTTGGATCGTCAACAGCTTCACCCCTTTGATATTTGATATTAATGCTCCTATCTACAATGATAATGGACTTAACTTCAATACATTGGCCCATTTGAATAGCATTGGTCTTATCCAACTTGAAAATCTCACAGGGTTTTGTAAACAAGGTCTACCAAAGACATTCACGGTGTCATATTGTACGCAACCTTTGGTCCTAACGTTTGAAAATGATAAAGACAATAAACTCTCTATTGGAAAGGTCATGCTTACCCAAGTTGGAATGGAACTGGCTACCATATGTAGAACCCCGGGTGTCGATGGGTTTATTGATTACGTCAAAGAGAAGTGGAAAGAAAATCTCTTAGAAAATAAAGGGCAAGCCTAGGGCGGCATTTCAATCATTAACTATAAATTACTATAATTGCTAAATTTTTCTAAAGGTCTGAAACTTGTCATTTACTATTTTTATATTCAGGAGAGATAATTGAAAATTTTATCCAAATTGATATTTTTGGTTTGTTTTATAGGATCAACGAATGTTTCTGGAAGGGTCATAGGGTCAGGCCTTGAAATCAGAATATGGCAAGCCTTGGCCTCACCTTATTATTAACTATTGAGCCCCGAATAAAGAGCAATATCGCGCATTCTCAAGGGGAGGGTAATACAGCTTGTGATATTAAAGTAATTGATTTGATTGATACCATGAGGCCATTCTGGATATCTGATGAAGCTTACCCGGGTGATCCGTATAATCATAATCTATTTAAGCAGTATTATTCGGATCATCATCCTGTGGAGTTTAGGATGGTACTTTCTGGTGGGGATGATGATTAGAGATTGATTAAAGGAGAAACTTTATAAACTTTAAATCTTTTCATGGAAAGATGAAATCGTGAGTTTAACCTTGTAGTAACTTCAGAAAAAAGCAGTTGGCAAAAAATACTATCCGTTATTTTTCATTATACTTTGCAAAAAATCAATATGAATGAAGTCGAGATAACACAATTTACTCAGTTCTATTATCCCGAATTAAAAGATTTACTGTTAAAATTTCTTACTTTGGTAACCACGGTATTTACCTTGTCTATGGTTTTTGCTGAAAAATTTGTAATTGGAAATCAAAGATTTTCAAGCAAGCATACCCCAATTCTACTTTCATGGATTTTATTCTTTTTTGCAATTGCAGCTGGTGGATACGCTTTATACCAATTATTTATTGCAGCTGAAATTGCACACGGAGAGGTTATTTATAAATACAATATGGATTTAAAAGACCTCGTGCGGTCTGTTTATAGGTATTCGGACATTGGAGGTCTTAGCTTTGGATTTGGTTTGATTGGTTTAGCAATAAGTGCATTTGTTAAATTGTTAACAGTAAAAAAAGTCAAGATGGAATAATATAATAATGGTAATTCAGCCTACCACAAAACGTGGCGGCTAATAGAAATATAATTTAAAATTAAGCTGTAATATTAAAATGTGCAAGCCTAGGAAAACATTTTAAATTTTAAGTATGAATAATTTACGAAAAAGTTAAACATTATGGAAGTTGTTTATGTTATTTTAGGGTGGTTGTTCGGCCTGCTTGGTCCATCAATAGTGGACAGAATCAAAAAATCATATACAAAAAAGGATTTGTTTGGCGGTATAAAAACAGAGCTTAGTGAATGTCAATATAGTATGGTAAATTATGCCTGCAGATTAGGTATGAGAGCCGGAAAATATGATAGGGAATTTCTTGAATGGGTTTTGCCTTATTTTGAGAAATATCAAGGTTCTGAGGTTGAATCAAAAAAAAATCTGATTAAACTTATAAAAACTCTTCTTGAAAATGAAGATGAAGTACTTGAAAAAATCGTTACTTCAGATAGAGAAGAAAAGAAGGGATATTCTCTAAGTTTAAAGACAATTCATTTACCATTTCTTATGTCAAAAATTAGCGAGTTATCTCTTTTTTGTATTGAACTGCAAAAAATTATTTATGAAATAATATCACGGTTGAAACTTATTAACGAAGAGATTGATTCTGCAATCAAATATCATTACATGACATTTGACTCTGCTATTTCAGATGATAATCATGATATCATTAGAAATGAATTGGATGAAAAGTATAGAGGTTTACAATCTCAGTTACTCGAGAGTGGCGAGTTCTTCTTTCATAATTGCCAAATAAATCGCCGCTATTATAATAGATTTGCAAATCAATTCTACGCTTTTTACTTCTTGTTTTCATCTTTCGCTAATCTCATTTGCAAACGTGAAAATTCAATAGACAAATCAATCCACAATTCTATCAACTTCTTGAACGACTTATAATTTTTTGTCTGGTTCTTTATATCTTCTAAAAATACCGGTCGGATATATTCTGTCCTACTCTTCATCTTATGTGTATAGCTAAGTTGATAGTACTCTCCCTTTTTCATTACAGGGTCTTTGTACTGCTTACTTAGTGTTCCTGGCCGCATCTCTGCGATTAGTGCCAGTTCCTTTTTAATCTTTTCTATCCTTTTCTCTATTTGAGCTAGCTTTTTTCTTGTCATATATATAGCATACACTTGCTATATATATATTTCAAGAAAATTTATAGAAGGAGATTGTTATGCAACTTTGGGCTCAGTGGTGGAAGATTGTTCAGCAACTACGACCAGCATGTTCCAGGTTAAGAAACTTTTTATGGTTTGCGACTGTTTTAGCTGGATTCACTCTTAGACCGGATCTTTTGGGAGTGACAAGCATTGTTCGTGCCTTAGGACTTCAGGGATCATATTATGGTAACCTTTTGCGATTCTTTCATAGTAACGCATTAAACTTGGACAAATTAACAAAACTTTGGACGATGCTCATTATTAAAATACATCCAGGTACTATTCATATCAACGGGAAACTTGCTTTATGTGCAGATGGTCTTAAAGTTGCAAAGGAAGGAAAAAAGATGCCGGCTGTCAAAGCACTACATCAAGAGTCTGAATCAAATACCAAAGCTGAATATATTATGGGCCAATCTTGCCAAGTTGTTTCCCTTTTAGTTGGCGCCGCGAAAAGTTTCTTTGCTATTCCTCTGGCCGGTAGAATACATGAAGGCAATTTAGGGTCAGACCTTGAGAACAGAATAAGCCTAGGGCCGTATAGTAATTATCAACTATTTAAAACAGAAAACATTCTACCCTTTTTATTCAACCGACCACAGAAACTTGGAGGAAGATAAAACCGTTTGAACGAAAATGAATAAGAGACTACGAAAAAAGAAACACCTAGGTGAATTCACAGAATGGGGATGTCAACTTGTCATTTCACGGAATCGAAAAGACAGATTTGATGAGTTCCTTGATTCATTTATAGAGGAAGCGATTGAAGCCAATAACTGCTTTTGTGGTGGAAGTGAAAAGGATGACAAACTTGACGTAATAGTAGAACTTGGCCGCATGGTTGATAATCCAGATGGCAAACTGGGTAAAGTAACAGCATGGTTAGACCAGAGAATGGATGTTGCTGGTTACAAGACTGGCGAAATGTTTGATTTATGGCACGGTGCATTTTCTTGATACCTGGGTCAAGCCTAGTACAGCGTCAACGTTCTAGTGACGGGTATGATTTCTTAAGTCTTGTCCGTTGTTAACTACTCAGGTGGATAGACTGAAGGCTGAAGACTGAAGGTGAAAGCATAAAGTATAAAACATAAAACATTTTAGGTTGCCAGGCTAAAGGCAAAAAGCAAAAGAAACAGTCTTTTGCCTTTAAGCGTTACCTTCAACCTTCAGCCTATCTACCTAAGTAGTTGCTATCTGTTAACAAAAAGAGTTTAGATCACATGGCTATCGCTAATACAATATAGACGTTGTACTAGGGCCGCATCCTAATCATTAACCATTTAGAACCGATAAAAACATTTTAAGTTAATTATCACTATAATTTTAGAAACAAAACGCATATCTAAAGTAGTAAAATACCTGCTAGAAAAACTATAGCGATATTCCACGTGTCAGAGTATAATTAACTTAATTAATTTGGTTGAATAAGACTTTGAAGGTTGGTTAAAATATTATCTGAGAAGGATGAATGACAATACCAGTACCTCCACAGCCTAAGATTTACCATATTGTGCATTTGGATAAATTACATGCAATTCTATCAACTGGCGCATTGCTTTGTGATAGAGAGATAATTCGTAGGGATCCAACTGGAACAACAATAGGAATGGGGAAGATTAAACTGCGTCGCCTTTCTCTGCAACTGAACAGCCGCAAAGGATTGATGGTTGGAGATTGCGTCCCTTTTTATTTTTGTCCACGTTCTGTAATGCTTTATATGTTCCATAAGGATAATCACGAAGAGATTGATTATCACGGTGGTCAGGAGTCAATTGTTCATCTTGTCGCAGACTTACATCAAACAGTACAATGGGCAAATACTAATAACAAAAGATGGGTTTTTACTTTGTCTAATGCTGGAGCTTTTTATTTTGAAGATAGGGCTGACCTTTCACAATTGAACGAGATAAACTGGGATGCTATTCAAACAACCTATTGGTCAGGATGCCGGGATGCAAAACAGGCAGAATTTTTAATAGAAGAGCAATTCCCTTGGACACTAGTTGAGCGAATTGGTGTCTACTCAAATGAACAACAGCTCCAAGTGAATAGTATAATCGGCAATGTCAATCATTGCCCCACTGTACAGACGATGCGTAACTGGTACTATTAAAGTCGAGGTATATAATATGATTAAATATAAAACTGGGAATCTATTAACAGAAGATGTGCATGCTATCGTCAATACAGTTAACTGTGTTGGGGTTATGGGACGAGGAATCGCCCTGCAATTTAAAAAGACGTTCCCCGACAATTTTAAAGCCTATGCGGCAGCTTGCAAACGTAACGAAGTTATACCCGGCAAAATGTTTGTCTTTGAGACGCGTACCGTTACCAATCCGAAGTTTATAATTAACTTTCCAACAAAACGACACTGGCGTGGAAAAAGCCGAATGGAAGATATTGAGTCTGGCCTTGAGGATCTCGTTCAAGTTATTACTGAGTATGGAATTACTTCAATAGCTCTACCTCCACTTGGTAGTGGTCTCGGTGGACTTGACTGGGTTGACGTTCGTGAAAGAATTGAAGCTTGCCTTGCTCCATTACAGAATGTTCAGGTAATTGTTTTTGAACCTAAGGGTGCACCAGTGGCAGAGAAGATTGTTAAAAACCGTGAAGTTCCTAAAATGACACCCGGAAGAGCGGCATTGATTGAACTGGTTCACAGCTATCTTGGTGGACTGTTAGATCCTTTTATTACTCTTCTTGAGGTGCATAAGCTAATGTACTTCCTTCAGGAAAGCGGTCAACAGCTAAGGTTAAACTATACTAAATCTATATATGGTCCCTACGCTAAAAATTTACGCCACGTGCTCAACACAATTGAAGGATATTTCCTTTCTGGCTATGCTGATGGCGGAGATAATCCTAACAAAGAGCTAAAATTGGTTCCCGGTGCTTATGATGATGCTACAAAGTTTCTTCAGACCCACAATGACACAACAAGGCATTACGACCGTGTCACCGATCTTGTTGAAGGGTTTGAGTCTCCATTTGGCCTCGAACTTTTGTCAACTGTTCATTGGATTGTAAAAAAGGATGGAAAAGCTCATACGACTCAAGAGGTAATCGACCAAACCTATCGTTGGAACGACCGTAAAAAGCAATTCACCACGCGCCAGATTAAGTTAGCTCTTTCGGTTCTTGCTAAAAAGGAGTGGATATCTAAAGAGCCGTGGGAGTCACAGTTATAGAATTCATCCTGACAGGAAGGAGAATCATTCTTAATAGATATGAAATGCGACACAATGATCGTAGACTATGAAGATAGATTCAACCTGAATATCTCGACTGGCTAAAGCTCCTCAGGGCCCCATCAAGAGACTTAAAGTTTCTTAACTATAACAAAATGAAGAAGTCAGGGTCAGACCTTGAAAACAGAATAAGCCTATATGAAGAAGTCAGGGTCAGACCTTGAAAACAGAATAAGCCTAGGCCGTATAGTAATTATCAACGTAAGAAGTCAGGGTCATATTTAAAACCGAAAACATTCTACCTTTTTTATTCAACCAACCACAGAAACTTGGAGGAAGATCAAACCGTTCGAACGAAAATGAATAAGCGACTACGAAAAAAGAAACGCCTAGGTGAATTCACAGAATGTGGATGTCAACTTGTCATTTCACTGAACCGAAAGGACAGAGTTGATGAGTTCCTTGATTCATTTATAGAGGAAGCGATTGAAGCCAATAACTGCTTTTGTGGTGGAAGTGGAAAGGATGACAAACTTGACGTAATAGTAGAACTTGGCCGCATGGTTGATAATCCGGATGGCAAACTGGGTAGAGTAACAGCATGGTTAGACCAGAGAATGGATGTCGCGGGTTACAAGACTGGCAATATGTTTGATTTATGACACAGTGTTTTTTCTTGATACCTGGGTAAAGCCTAGGGCCGCATCCTAATCATTAACCATTTAGAACCGATAAAAACATTTTAAGTTAATTATCACGCAATTATAGAAAGAAAACACGGACATAAAGTAGTAAGATAACGACAAGAAAAACTATAGTTATATTTCAAGAGTCAGGGTATAATTAACTTAATTAATTGGTTGAATATTACTTTGATGGTTGGTTACAATGTTATACAAAAAAATATTTAGAAAGGAAACGCTAAGTGCAATCAATAACAATAAACATTAATAATAATAAATTAGCAGATAAAGTTACCTGGCTTCTGGAACATTTCAAAGACGATGGTTTAGAGATTGCATCAAAAGAAGATATGGATGACTTGAAATTATTAAAAGCTACAAGGGGGGAAGATTCTATCCCTGCTGTGAATATTAAATGTCAATACGCAAACGAAATCCCAAAGGCACAAAATGAGTAGTAGTCAAGATTGGTGATAAATAACGAAACGGAGAATAAAATGAAGATCAAAGTTTGCCTTGAAACTAGCGATGAAGGGGGATATACAATATTTGCTCCTTCATTGCCTGGCTGTATATCTGAAGGAAGCACTAAAGAGGAAGCTATAAAAAATATTAGAGAAGCTATTGAACTTTATTTGGAACCAATAGAAGATGATCTCTTAGCTGGCTCTAACGTTGAAGAATTAGAATTGGCAATATGAGCAAAATCCCCAGTTTAAATTACGATAAGGTAATCAAAGCGTTGCAGCGAGATGGATGGGTTGTCGTTAGACAACGCGGTTCACATATCAGATTACAAAAGCACATTATAAATGAAGTTCTGAAAATAATAGTACCTGCGCACAAGCCAATTAAACGATCAACTCTATCTCATATACTGAAACAGAGCCGGATATCTCTGGATGAATTTCTAAAGAAATTATAATTACGCTAACTAACTTCAATGGTTCATTGAGATGATAATAGTAGCGAGCGAGCAATGTCAGTAGAGAAATTGACGAAAGGATCTCCTGTACCGATTTTCCTAAAATCCCATTTATAAGCTCCTGGTGTCTTGTTAATAACATGAGGTTCAAAGCAGACATATCCCTGATTTATTAATGTTATCGGAGATTCTTTCTTTTCGGAAAAGAAAAGTTCCCCTGAATTACTCGAACTCCCTTTTCCGGCAATTTTCACTATCATTCCACTGGAGCCATAAACGACGATATAGGCAACTTTAGTAATTGACGATTGTGGGTCAACCCCATTATTAACTGTTAAAGATACATCATATATGCCTGGTATAGTATAATCATGCACCGGATTTTGCGCTGATGACCCAGTCATATCTTCAAAACCCCATAACCACGAATTAGCAGGGGTATCTCCTAAGGATTGGTCTGTAAATTGTACATATAAAGTTGAAAATTTTATATTCAGTGCGGCTAGTAATCCCAAATTCTCGTCACAAAAACCGTCACCTTCTCGCCTTCTAGTAAAGGCGCTACTAACTTTAATCTTTTATGTCAAAATTTGGGGTCAGACCTTGACAGGCTGTCCGAGAATGTCAGATGGAGAAATCACACCCCAGTCAGTCAAATTAATAGAAGGCCCAGATAATTAATGATATAATTACCTTTAATGAATTCCCAGAAAAGAACTAAATATAAGCAATTTATACTAGTTCCAAAATCATATTTAATTCCATCAGAAGAAGCAAGTAAGCGCCCAACGGATAGGCTAGAAATATGTAGTAATGATAAAAGGAGAATTAACCAAATGTCCAAATTTAAAGCACTACATGAATTTCAAAAGCCCCTGCAATGTTTAACGCCAGAATCATTTCTAGATTATGTAAATGGAGTAATACCGCAAGATCATTTATGCCGATTGGTCAAAGAGATAGTATGGACATTAGATACAGTATCAGTAGAAGAGAAATATTCATTTTTAGGCCAAAGGACATATCATCCCAAACTATTATTAAGTTTACTGTTTTATGGTTACGCAACGGGAACACGTAGTAGCCGTAAGCTAGAAGAGAAGTGTCTAAGCGATCATAATTACATATTCTTAATGCGATGTTATAAGCCAGATCATAGAACAATAAGTGATTTTCGCAAAAATAGTCTAAAAGAGATAGAAAGCTGTTTTGTAGAAATAGTACGAATATTTCAGAAACTAGGATTTACAAATGTAGGAAAGATATATATAGATGGAACAAAGATAAAAGGTAGTGCCTCAGCAAAACGCACAAAGGATAGGGAGGGATTTTCTAACTGGTTAACAAAAATAGAGGAAGAGATATCAGGCCTATTAGAGGAGGCAGAAGCGATAGACGATGAGGAGGACAAGAGATGCAAATCAGTAGAGTCAGAAGAGTTGTTAAAGAAGAAGTTGTCAAAGCGAACCTATTTAAAGTCTAAGATAAAAGCAGCTCTGGAAGTGATGGAAGAGGAGAATCTAACTAAGTTGAATTTAACAGATCATGATGCGCATCATATGAAAGCGGGAGGGAGCAAAGATATCCGTCCAGGTTACAACTGTCAATCATCAGTGACAGAAGATGGAGTAATAATTGCAGCAGAGGCATCAACAGACCCAAACGATTGTAACCAATTAAAACCAATAATAGAAAAGAGCAGATCAAACACCCAGGAGGCAGTAAAAGAAGCAACTGCAGATAGTGGTTACGGTAATTACACCAATTATGAATATTTAGAAGAGGAAAATATAGAGGGATATGTGCCAGATAGATTCTTCCATCAATACAAAACAGGGGAATACGAAAAAGAAAAGAATCGTTATCACTATACGAACTTCAAATATGATTCATCAACAGAGAGCTATATATGCCCAGAAGGCAAGAGACTAGAATACTGGAAAACGCGTAAGAACAAGAGCAAAACGAGGCAATGGAATCATAAGGTTTATAAAGGAAGAGGTTGTGCAAGTTGTACCAAGCGAGCGTTATGCACAAAATCTAAAGAACGAGAATTATTAATTGATATAAGAGAACCCTTGTTACAAAAGATGCGCAAAAAGTTAATGACAGAAGAAGGCAAAGCAAAATATTATAAACGACAGTATACAATTGAACCAATATTTGGTCATATAAAATTTAACATTGGCTATAGATCCTTTCTGCTGCGTGGCAAAGAAAAAGTAAATGGCGAATTTAAGTTAATGAGTATTGGCTGGAATTTGAAAAAGTTATTACAAATGAAAGCAAAAGCCGCATAAGGTATAAAATATAAGATATTCTTACCTTATTAATACTACAAACGGCATATAATGTATTAAATTATTTTCAATACCAAGAAGTTAGGCAACCATGTCAAGATGGGAAGAAAGTCTAGCAAATTGTCCAGTAAATATCCACCAAATCCTTTGTCATTCTATAATCATTCTCGGACAACCTGTTGAAAACAGAATAAGCCTATGGCCGTATTGAGAATTGAGATAGGTAGAGTCTTACATCGAAAAGACCGCTACAAATAAAGGTAATTCCGTCAAATTGCTGCGTAAGTAAGTATGTACAGAAAACTTAAAGCTTCTTAACTATGACGAACGGCTTCTCCGTGTCGTTTGCATTGCATGTACCCCCCCGAGGCCCAAACTTCAAGATTTATATCATATTTAACTGTAGCTGGATTATCTACTATATCAGCAATTAATTCCTCAGTAAATATATCCGGAGCGGCGGAAGGATGTTTCGGTTACTTTTGCGGCTGGCCCAAAGAGGATTGGCCTACCTCGATCACCATTAATAAACCCCATAGTACCACGAGCGACAATACCTGCGTTTCGTCTTTGTTCCTAAGCTGATAAACGGATAGGCCTTGACCTTCCTTCGTTTCAGACACAATAGTAAACTTTTCTGCAAAATCATTGTAACTTACATTCTCCGCTAAGAAATTTTATAAGATCATTCATATTTGTATTTATATCATTAAAACTGATACATCAATAAACTCTGTGTTTATATTAGAAGAAAATTGAAGCTGTTTTATGCCTCAACCTCCGCCACAAACACCAGTAACATCTATAGAATATTAATATTTATGTTTAGCTAGCATTAAAATCACAATCTTGGCTCAATACTTTATTATCACATTTACCACTAAAGATCAACTGTAAGCCCCCCCTATTAATATTCCCTTTGCAACAAATTCTAGACATCTTATAATATGTGCAACGTTAATGATCTCAGTTTTATATAGAAACCCCTGTAATTTTTATGGAATACAGGACACAGGAGTCAAAAGCCAGAATAATAGAAAACATGATTCCGGAAGTGAATACAAATTTACAATTAATAACTCTATTGCAAAACAAGAACAAATCTATGCTTTATTCTGCATTCTGACTCCTGACTCCAGTATTTTGTATTTTGGTTGAGGCTTTGCCGTACTATGTTATAGTATTATCTTATTAAAACTTCTTTTTCTTAAAGATTTTGTAGTTTTTATGTAATTAAGAATCCAGGAGTTAAAAGCTAGAAAATTAGACGCATTCAATAGGTGTTTAAATACTGAGTAAAGTAAAGTAAAGTAAAGGAAAGGAAAGGAAAGGAAAGCAAAGGAAAATAATAATGTCATTAAAAAACAAAAAGCTCCGCTCTTTTTGGGTAGTTCTGTTCGTATCAATTGTAATAGCAGTATTTGTAGATAATGGTTTGTTTGCACAAGGAGAATCTTCCAGTTCAGAGGCAACATCGAAGCTTAAGATTCTATCAGGGTCAACGGAGGCAGATGAGATTACCGAAATAAGAAGACTTATAGAAGCGGGTGCTAATGTTAATATTATTAATATATGGGGAGAAACTCCCCTTTGGAGAGCTTCGGAAAAAGGCCAGGCCGAGGTTGTTAAGATGCTGCTGGAGGCTAATGCGCATGTGAATGCTGGTGTGAATAAAGCCGATCGTAAAGGAATTACGCCATTATGGATAGCATCGGAAAAAGGCCACATAGAAGTTGTAAAGATGCTGCTGGAGGCCAATGCAGATGTAAATGATGCCTACACGACAACAGACGGTATAACCCCACTATTTATAGCGTCGAAATTTGGGCAAGTGGAAGTTGTAAAGATCCTACTAGAAGCTGGAGCTGATGTGAATAAAGCCGACATAGTGAACGGCTATACTCCACTCTCGATCGCGTTGGAAAAAGGTCACACCGATATTGGTAAGCTGCTGCTGCAAGCCGGTGCGGATGTGAATAAAGCTGATCATAAAGGAATTACTCCATTATGGCATGCATCATGGGATGTACAACCCGAAGTCGTTAAGCTGCTGCTGGAAGCCGGGGCTGATGTGAATCTGGCTGAAGCTACAAAAGGAATTACTCCGCTATGGATGGCGTCGGAGATTGGGCAATCCGACATCGTCGAGCTGCTACTGGAAGCCGGGGCTGATGTGAATATATCGGAAACTACAAAAGGTATTACACCGTTATGGATAGCAACGCAAAATGGGCAAGCCGAAGTAGTTAATCTGCTGCTGAAAGCCAAAGCTGATGTGAATCAAGCTAGAACAAAAGACGGAATTACACCGCTTTATATAGCATCGCAAGAAGGCCATACGCAAATCATCAAACTTCTATTAGAAGCAAGTGCAGATGTAAATATGGCCGAAACAACAGACGGCGTTACTCCGCTATGGATAGCGACTCAAAATGGTCAAACCGACGTTGTTAAGTTACTATTGGACGCCAACGCCAACGTGAATCAGGCGGAAACAACATACGGTCGTACTCCGCTATACAAAGCGTCGCAAAATGGTAACACCGAAGTCGTTAAGCTGCTCCTGGAAGCCAGTGCTGATGTAAACCAGGCCAAAGATAAAGGAGTTACTCCGTTATGGATAGCGACACAAAATGGCCAAACCGAGGTCGTTAAGTTACTATTGGACGCTAAAGCCGATGTGAATCAGGACAGAACAAAAGACGGAAGTACTCCGCTATTAATAGCGGCGCTGAATGACCAAACCGAAATTGTTAAGTTACTATTGGCAGCCAAGGCTGATGTGAATAAAGCCGATAAAGACGGCGAGACTCCACTATTCATCGCATCGTGGAAAGGTCATACCGAAGTCGTAAAACTACTCCTGGAAGCCAATGCGGATTTTAGTATAGCTGATAAAAACGGCGCTACTCCGCTAGACATAGCGTCGCAAGAGGGCCAAGCCGAAGTTGTCAAGCTGTTACAGGAAGCAAAGCAGATGTAAATAAAGCTGACAAAGGCGATGAAACTCCACTATAAGTGAGCATTGTCCGACATGAAGTGCCTAAAGTGCCTAAAGTGCCTAAAATTATAGAAATTTATTATTAATAAAAAACAAGGCTATAAACTTTAGGTGCTTTTTTGCATCATGATGTTGCAAAATGTTCATAAATATGGAACATTATCGAACTGCAAAAGGCTAACCGTACAATGCTGACTATAAGTACCTATATTTAGCTTAGGCACTTATAGTAATTCTAATATTCATCTTTAAGCTATCTCTATATAGTATTATCCTGTAAAAATCTCTTTTTTAGAAAGAAATCTCTAACAGTTTTGGTTAAGTTGATCGGAGTGCAAAATTTATTTTGCTAGAGATTCAATTGTACAAATGGAAGATGCTAGATTCAAATTAACAATTTCAACCAGATGTGATTCAATCATCTTATAATGATTTGGAGAGACATGTAATGCAGGTAATGATTAATCTTGGTAGAAAACCTATTATTAAGATTGTATTACTATCTGATTTTAGCAAGATAAATCTTGCACTCCGTATATTTCTACAATTTGATGCTTTATTCTGAATTCTGTCTCCTGTATTCTGTATTCGCAATTTTGTTGCGGCTTTGCCGCTTTATGTTATTCACTAACTTATTTTACGACAAATCTTTAATACCCGTAATCAGATAATCAATTACTGAAATAATTTCACTTATAAAATGATAAATAGGAACAGGTCGACATGAATACATTTACCTTAGATTCAAAAACTATGCATTATCTGGACAAAGGAGACGGTCCCCTATTGGTTTTTGGCCACAGTTATCTGTGGGACAGCGAAATGTGGGCACCTCAGGTAGAGGTATTAAGTAAGCAGTACCGTTGTATTGTCCCCGATTTATGGGCACATGGTCAGTCAGATGCTGCACCAGCGAAAACGCGTACCCTTAAAGATTATGCCTGCGACGTGATGAGTTTGATGGATTACATTGATATTGACACTTTTTCATTAATAGGACTGTCTGCAGGTGGTATGTGGGGAGCAGAACTAACGGCGTTAGCCCCTTCACGTGTGAAGTCTTTAGTGATGATGGATACATTTGTCGGTCTTGAACCTGAAGTAACCCATAAGAAATATTTCGGTATGCTTGACGCGATTGAAGCCGCTCAGCATATTCCTGCGCCGTTAGTTGATATCATTACCCCTATGTTTTTTGCACGTAATGCTGAGCAGGTTAACCCTGAACTAATAGCAGGATTCAGATCCAGGCTGACGTCTTTTAAAGGACAACAAGCGATTGAAATCACAAAAATTGGTCGCATGATCTTTGGTCGTCGTGATGCATTTGATGAGTTAGAAAGTTTCACTTTGCCAACACTGATAATGGTTGGCGATCAAGATATGCCACGTCCACAGCAGGAAGCACAATTGATGCAAAGTGCAGTTAAAGGCAGTGAATTGGTGATTGTGCCGGATGCTGGCCATATTAGTAACTTGGAGCAACCCGCTTTTGTTTCTGAAAAACTGCTTTGCTTCCTTGAGAAGGTTCACGCTTAGCTGGTAAATTCTTCACTGGAAAAAAACGTTATTTTCCGTTGATTGTTGATTATAGATTTGAAAGATAAATGCGGTCAACTACTATGTAAGAATCTAAATGTAAGAATCTAAACAGAAGAAACTCGGCTTATTTTGTGGCAGCTCCTTACATTGGAACTGCTCTTTATCTTCTAAACTTTTTGGCAAATGCGTTAAAGCTGTAATTGCGGCCTAGAAAATCCTTTACCAACTCTTCTGCTGGTTTTATACCGCCCTTAGATAAAACAGTTTTACGATAATGGTTTGCAACCACTTTATTTCGTATCCCATATTTTTCAAATTCACTAAACATGTCTGTTGCAATAACCTTCGACCATAGATAGGTATAGTAGATAGCTGAGTAATTTTTCAAATGACCGAAGTTTGCAAAAAAGTAACTATCTTCCAGATGGGGATACATTGAATAGAGTGATTCAACCTCTAACATCTTTTCCATGATATCGAAATTTGCAGGATCCTCCAGGTGATACTGCAGCGAGAGTGCGGACATGTAGAGCTGCCCAATATTGAAAGCGCCTTTACCAAACATTTTTGTCTGGTTCATCTTTTCTACCAATTCTGCAGGAATGGGTTCACCTTGCGCATTCACAGCAAAGGTTTGTAATGTCTCTAAATCCCATATCCACTCCTCAAGCATTTGTGATGGGGTTTCAACAAAATCCCTTTCCGTTTTAATACCAGAGATTCTTTCCCAGTGATAGTGACCGGCAAAAAGCGCGTGTAACAGGTGACCAAATTCATGAAGAAATGTCTTCACCTGTTTATGTTCCATGAGCTCTTCAGGATCTTCTTCTCCGGGAAAATTACATACCAATGTGTGAATAGGATTCTGTCTACCCGCAATGCCAGCTTTGGTGGTAAATCCTGCCGCATGCTGGAATTTGCCTTCACGTGGGTGCATATCCAAGTAAAAAAGGCCTATTTGTCTGCCCCCCTGCAACATTTTGTAAGATTCCACACTGGGGTGCCAGACCTCAGTTATCCATGGTTGAATTTCAACATCAAACAGATCACGAACCAGCTGAAAAATTCCATCTCTTACATTATTATATGAGAAGTATTTTCGCACTTCCTTAGCGTTTAATTTATATTTATCTTTTCGAATCTTTTCCTTCAAGTATCGTATCTGCCACAAGTTTACCTCTTTTGCATTGGGATCTATTTCCTGAAGTTTTGACAATAGTTCGCTTATCTCATCTTCCGCAGCGGGCTTTACCAATGCATAAAGCTTATCAATAAATTGCGCGGCATTTTCAGGTGCACGGACCATCGTATCCGCTGTTACAAGTTCAGCGTAATTTCTGTAACCAAGAAGGATTGCTAATTCATGTCTTTTCTCCAGTAAATTACGCAATACCTCTTCATTTTGTGGATATCCTCTTGACTTCCATGCTATGTAATGCTTCCGTCGCACATCATCATTTTCAGCAAAGGTCAAAACCGGGAATAAGTCCGTATGGTGTGTTGTCAGGGTAATTAAGCCGTCAATGTCTACTTTACGGTTGGTAATAAAATCTTCCGGTAACCCGGTCAACTCTTCCGCAGTTACCTTGATAGTCGTCACTTCTTCCTGGATATTTCGGTTAAACTTCTGACCAATTTCTGCAATTTCTTCATTTAGTTGACTAATTCTTTCACGTATAACACTGTCTTTATGAACACCTGATTGCATAAAGTCCCGCATCTTTAAGAAATGGTAACGGCGAGTTGGGAGATCTGCCTGACTTACATCTACTTTGCTAACGGCCTCGTAAACAGGCCTGGACAGGTCTAACAAGCTTCTGATTTTACTGTATTCAATGGTGCAGTTTGCCGCCACTTCACGAATAGTTGAATCAGGATGTACGGATTCCATCAAATGTGATTTACGATAACCATTATTCAGGAGAATCTCAAAATCGTTTAAGGGCTCCAGTACGCTCTTAACATTAAATGGAACATTGATATTTTCAAGGTTTGTAAGTAAAGAGTTAAGTGTATCAATTGTTTGTATGCATTCGTCTTGATAAACAATTGCCTCTTTTGGTATTATTGGTTCTTGCATTGTTTCAGATTCTGCATTCTCAGTTTTCTTTTCTTCTACGGATAAAACATTCGTATCCCAGTAATTTATACCGCAAATTACAAGGACAGAGAGCACCAGAAAAGGCATTAATATTATACTGGGCCGATTCAAATTCATTCTCCTATTTACCTAAAGTATTAAAAATCATTTTCAAATGCATAGCAGGAATTTTCAATATGGGTTTTCAAATATAAACTCCCTTTAAGTATTATCGTCACAATAAGATGAAATTTACGCATTTTAGAGAAAGATTGTTACATTTGCTATAAAAAAACTTAAAAAATATAAAGTTGCATAAAGTTAGTTATAATAAAGTTTATAAGCTCTATTTAGAAACGGTTCCGTGTTGTTTATCGAAACTGTTATGCGTGATAATAGATTCTTACACCATAATTGAGTAAATTTATCTTTCAAATTTATAATCAACTGACAATAAAGTTTTTTTCTAATTCACGGTTCAAAGGTTAAATACAATGAAACAAAAAGATCGTTGAACCTTTAAACCACAAAAACTTCAAATATTTTTGACTCGTGTTGACCAAAGAAATGCGAGTAATCTTTCCTAAATGGGTGGTTATAAATGAGATTATTTATACTAATTGTTTTACCATGGATTTTAATACATTCAAATAGTGTTGATGCGCAAATAGATTATAGTAAGGATGCAGATCTTATTCGAAGCTATTATGAACAAAGAGCCTTTGAGCTACCACCTTCAAAAGCTGGTCATATGGGATGTCGTTTATATCGCCAGTATGGAGATAAGCGTTACAAGTTCTTAATTTTGCAAGATATAAAGAATATCGATCAAAGATTTAGAAGTATTAAGGGAAAGGGCTTAGACCCTGCAAGTTTGTTGAAAATCAGCAGGCAAGAAATAAAGGATTATAATAAATCTGACAATGAACGTTATGTACGTAGACGTAAAACGTTTGATAGTTATCCTACCTATAGGCTTATTGCAGTAAGTATCCTTGGCGGACTAGCCAAACTCAATAATTATGGTTTAAAGTGTGCAGATGAAGATTTATTTCGTAAGGTAATACATGGCTATAACTTTAAACATGTATTTAGAGATCCTGTGATGATACGTGCGTGGGGAGCACAGCTTGCTAACCAGGTTTATTGGCTAAAACAGTTAGGAGAAAGGGATCTTTCACACACGTTTTCTCAAGCTGTCAGAAGAACTTATCCTAACAGTAAAGACCATTTGCTTAGCCAACAGCAGTTTACCAACAAAATATATACATTGACTCATATTATTATTAGTGCTTCAGAATACTATCAAAAACCGGTAAATGCGGTTGAATTTAGTTGGATCTTGGACTATTTTAGCGCTAATCTAAGTACTATCATTAAGCGTTGCAATGTAGATGTCATCGCTGAGGTTGGGCTTTCATATCTGTTGGCGGAAAAAGAAGATGCATCGGAAGTGGAAATAATAAGGGCATTTGTTAGTTCTTCAATTAATAAGGATGCGAGCATGATACCATCATCAAAAGGTGGTACTGATTTCGTCTATGGCGAGCATAGAAATATATTGGCTGTTATGTTATTAGATTGGCAAGGTACTACACGACGGCCTTACACAAAGGAAATTCCTGAGTTAAAAGATCACCTCCCCACCAGTTTAGTATTTGATAAAAGTGTTCAATAACAAAATACAGAATACAGGAGACAGGAGACAGCATAGATTTGTGATTGTCTTATAATAGAGTTATTAATTGTAAATTTGTATTCACTTCCTGAATCATGTTTTCTATTATTCAGGATCCTGGATTCCGTATTCCATAAAAGCTACAAAATCTTTTACAAAAAAAGGAGTTTTTATAAAGTAGTACTATATAGGACTAAAAAGGAATCAAATTTCAGCACATAAGATGAACCACATACCACATATAAGAACAATCTGCATATTTCTGTAAAATTTTTTGAGTAAAGTCAGCAGAGACGATAATTCCAAAAAAGTAGTTGTATTTTACGGCCTGTTTTTCTACGATTAGATTTCTTTCAAAAGTAATTGCCCTTCATCAGAAAAATTAGCTTGCGAATAGAGTTTCTTTATGAAAGTCGGTAAACAATTACTAAAAAAAACGTGCTATAGTTTTTCTTTTTAGTTTTGCTAACAGGCAATATCCATTTACTTTCTGAGCAGTTTGCTGCTGACGTACCAGTGCAAATTATTCCAACACTGACTGATGCCGATGTTGTTCAAGGTATACAGCAGACCTTTGAACAGAATCTTTTTCAATTACCTCCACGTATTCAGGGACATTACGGTATTCGTTTGTATCGCTTGACCGGAATGGTTAAGTATCTGCATGCCGCCCTTTATGATTATTTCGCGGTGGCGGATCAGTTAAATGCTATATTGCCATATATTAACAACCCTGCGCATATTAATACTCTGTCAAAATCATTGGCTGCCCTGTTATCAAAAAATGAACGGGGCAAGGCTAGAAGCCAAACGCTCAGGAAATATCCTGATTTCATTTTTTATGCCGACGCTTTACTCCGTTATGCTTCACGCTTGGATGAGTTTGGGGTTCGAGTACCGGATAAAGTACTTAAAGTACTATCCAGTTATGATTTTAAGTCCGCAATAACAAATAAAGCCATGATACATGCCTGGGCGGCTCAATTGGCAAATTATGCTTATTGGCTGAAACAACTTGGCATTGCTGATTATGTAGAGGCAACTCGATTGGCTTTCCTTACCGCTTATCCAGACGAAGAGGATACGAAACTATCCAAATGGGAATATAATAACAAACTATACGGGTTAACACATTATGTTCTTGCCGCTAGTGGCTACTATCAGCATAGTTTGGAGAAGGAAGAGTTTAACTGGGCTCTGGATTATTTTGTTAATAATCTAGAACGTATCTTTGCAACTGCAAGTGCGGATATTATTGCTGAAATCGGCATTAGCTTTTTGCTAACCGGGCAAGGAAACCATGATCTAGTTGCTCAGGCAAAAGACAAGATTATCCGTTCATATAATAATGATCACGGCATGATACCTTCGGTGAATGGAAAGTTCGACTTAGCTACAGGTGAGCATAGAAATGTTCTGGCCTTGATGTTATTAAGCTGGCCTAACACTCTCTATCCTGGGCCTTATTTTCACCAGATTAAATCCATAAGCAAGTATCTTCCCAAATCGCCTAGCCATTGGCTAACAACAGAAAGTCCGCTTAAGCTGGACAGCAAAAACTGAGATTAGAATTATTGATGGGTTTCACTACCGCTCAACCCATCCTACATTTTAACTCAAAACAAATACAATAGTTACATCTTGGCTCTAAAAGAACGTATTCATCCCGAAATGGGAATTCCTATATCCTATACTATCACGTTCTTCTCCTCCACCTATACTAAAGCAGATAACAGGAGCCTCGAAATTTTTCACTTTTATAATCCAGGTAGCAATAAAACAACTGGTATAATTTTTATCATTACTTGGTCAAACTTTTTGATGCCACCAGGCGCTCAAGGGTCAAACCCTGTACAAGAATAGAAAACACAACTATTATATAGGTTACTGTCAACAATGTCTCCCGTTCAGGCCCGCTTGGGATGGATAGGGCCAGTGCCACTGATATTCCTCCACGCAGGCCACCCCATGTCATGATCTTTACAGCATTAGGGCTAAAATCCATTAAACGCCTCATAAACGTGACAGGTAAACCCACACTAATAAAGCGTACTAACAGTACAACTGGAATCATCACTATACCGGCAACCAAATATTTTACATTAATGGTAAGGACTAATAGCTCTAAACCAATTAACAGGAAAAGGACAGCGTTTAGTATTTCATCCATTAACTCCCAGAAAGAATCTAGATGTTCCCTGGTTTTCTCACTCATCGCCATAATACGTCCTTTGTTTCCTATTAATATTCCGGCAACAACCATGGCAATGGGACCGGAGACATGGATGGCGTGTGCAAAGGCATAACCACCCATAACCAAGGCAATGGTGAGCAATACCTCCACCTGATAATTATCCACACTCTTAAGCATCCAGTAGGCCGACCACCCTATGGCTAACCCGAATAACATCCCTCCAACAGCTTCTTCCAGGAACAAAAGCATTATGTGTCTGGCGGTAACGTCATGCCCACCAGTAGCAATCTCCATAATTACCAGAAATACAACTACCGCAATACCATCATTAAATAGACTTTCACCCGTAATCTTGGTTTCCAAACTTTTAGGAACGCCAGCTTTCTTTAGAATACCTATCACGGCAATAGGGTCTGTTGGAGCTATAACCCCACCAAACAATAAGCAATAAATAAAAGGCAATTTGATCCCTACAGACCAGAAAACTATCCAGGAAATGCCGCCAACCATAAACGTGGTCACCACCACTCCAAATGTGGACAATATCATAATGATCCATTTGTGCTTGGCCAAGTCCTCAAGATTTACGTGCAATGCTCCGGCAAATAAGAGAAAGCTCAACATACCATGCATCAGAGCTTTATTAAAATCAATGCTCTCCAACACGGCGGTTGCTTTATTGTGAACACCTTCGAAACCAAAGAAGCCGAATGCCACCAGGCACACAGATATAAGCATCGCTATCAGCATGATCCCTATGGTTGTGGGAAGCTTGATAAAGCGAAAATTAATGTAACTGAAAATAGCAGCAAGGCTTAACAGTAATGCGGCGAGATCTAGTAACTCCATAATCTGTTACTCTCCATATGGCATTTTTGAAAGATTGAAAGGTTAAATGCCTAAAATGCCTAAAATGCCTAAAATGCCTAAAATGCGCTAAAATTATAGAAATTTATTATTAATAAAAAACAAGGCTATTAACTTTGAGAGTTTTTTTTACAGCATGATCTTGTAAAATGTTCATAAATATGAAAAATTTTTCACTGCAAAAGGCTAACTGGACAATGCTGAAAGTGACCGGGAATTCGACATTTAACGATCTATCTTTCAACTATCTTTGAATGTTATTTTCTCATGCATTCCTTGAAATCGCGAAGGCGGCACAGGTGGTAGAGCTCAATAATAAAATACCGGTCTAACCAAAACATAAATCACTAAATGTCAAACCCTAATCACTTTGAATATAATGGAGTTGTTTTATGGTTATTAGATGCATCAGAATTGGCTACTACTTTTGGGAATAATTTTTGCAGTTTTTCTGCAAGCTGTTTCGCAGATTCGGATTGTTTAAATGAAAGGTAATAGGTCGCAAGCATTTCTGGTAGGTTATATTTTAATTCATTACAATATCCTCTACTCGGTTTTACACTCTTCAGAATACCTAAATCCAGACAACCAGCCATGCATTGGGGAAGAACTTTACAATCGCAGCATTCACTAAGGTCTTCTATATGCCAATTCATCCAGCTATCAAGGTTTACTTTCATTTTTGGAGTCTCTATTTCAGTATTAAGGTTTAAAACTGCTTTTTCCGGTTGGGTAACGTGGTTCCAGCACTTGTATACCAAGCCATTTGCACCGAAAACCCAACTATTAACATTATCAGCAACACATACATTAGGAAGGGATTTAGGCAAAACCGGCATTCCATAACCCCGCTTATAAGCCGCAAACTGGAGTTGTGTATGTAGCTTTGACCATGTCTCTTTTACAAATAAGCATGAACCTACTGTGTTTGCACACACATCAGTGTATGCAGTAACAGGAGCGAAATAAGTACCAATTTTACCTCGTAGCCCGGCTTCGTCAAGCTGATCAAAAATCTCAGGAACTATTTTCTTAATATTTCTTTTGTCCACATTTACGCGAACTGTTATCCCCAACCTTGGATCAGAAAGAGACAGATTATTTAGTATTTTATCAAAGGTTGGAGCCGCAATCAGATACGGACGGCGGCTGTTATGCACATCTCGTGGGCCATCAAGAGTAATCTGGCACTGCTTTACACCCAAGTCTACAAGCAATTTACTAACTGATTTATTTAGTAACCAACCATTTGTTACTATTGTAGCATCGTATTTAATGTCACCATTATCGATATTCACAAAACGTTTTGAAAGGTCTTTTATAACTGAAAGAGCCAAAAGAGGCTCGCCACCAAACCATGTCACAGAAAGTGATTTGACTTTAGGTTTTCTAGTTTCAATAAATTTAACAATCCTGTCTTGAATATCCCGTGGCATTATGCCAGGTAAATGGTCTTCATAACAGTAAATACATCGAAAATTACAATCTAAAGTAGGGCAAATGGTTAGATTGATATGTTCTGAAGGGGTAAAGCGAGCAATTTTGTTGCTGTTGTTAAAGAGTGCAACCTCATCCAATTCCTCTGGTACAAGAATACCTTGATCTTGAAACAGTTTCAGAATATTAGATTCTCTACAATTATTAAGGTTCGGTTCAGAAAGTATTTCTTCCGCTTCTTTACGATAAGCTTCCGGTATCTCAACAAGCCTGCCAGCTAGACCGCCAAAAAGTAAAAGAACACCAATATCTTGTAAATTTACCTTAGTTACATAGCGTGATACTTTCCAGCGGTCTGAAAGTTTACTACTGTATTGCAGAGTCATCATATAAATTTCTGCCTATGTAATGTTCTACCGCATTAAAAAATTGTCTAGGATTAGATATTTCGAAAAATTCGAATAATTCTTGAACAAATGGATGGTTTATATTTGCTTCGATTTCTGATGCCGCAGTGTCAACAAATGTCACATGTGTATCACAACTAAATTGTGAAGAATCGTCAAAAACACCACACGTATTATTAACACATTTATATGAGCTTTCAAGTGAACCTTCAGATACACCTGAATCAGGTACTCTTGTAATCGTATTTACAGCACAATGGTCTTGGCCACAAGTTGTAACTATATTAGGACTGCATTCTACTTTCCCCCTACAACCAATGTGAACAACGCAATCTAAACCTTCACAACGAATACGAATACATAATCCCGTAGAAATTTCAACTGAATCACCCTCTATATTTATGTTACCAAATCCTAAAGATGTATAAACATTTGTTTCATTTCCACCAACTACACCTGGTGCGGGAGAAGCCGAAAATATTTCATGGGAAGCAGTAGGCATATTTTCCCATTCATCTGTACGCGTTAATATTTGCCTTACTGTATCTAAAAAGGTGCCCTCCTGTACTTGAACAAAGGGCTGACTTAACGCTTCTGATGAAAGTTTTAGAGTGGGGCTTACTGGTGGTTTGTTACGCACGGGAAAATAAATATTGCCATCTCTGTTCCTCCGATTATTTCTCTGGGCATAAGCAGTACTTGATGAATTCCCTTCAGAAACTAATTGAGTGGCTGCTATTGCAGCGCCACTTACAGCAACGTCCTTAAAGAAACGACGCCTTGATGAATTTCCTTCTGATTCATTTTTACATATATCAGTGGAAGTTTTGGTTTCAACATCTGTGCTAGTTTGTTTGCATTCTTTTTCTTTCTTCGTACTCATACAATTCCTCCTTTTTATAAGAGATTATAAGAAGTTACTTTCTAGAAATGAATTACAATTAACAAATTAGTAGATCCACGTCAAGTTAAAAGTTTCCTTCAAGCTTAAACAACATTTATTTGCATGTTATTTATTTTCTGCAAGGCATGAATCTATCGCCACCGAGTCAGAAGTAACGAAGAAAGAGATAATAGTATTACTTTATAAAAACTTCTTTTTTTTAATGATTTTGTGGTTTTTGTTGAATACAGAATACAGGAGTCAGAAGTCAGTACAACAAAAAGCACGAGTTGAAAAACCAACTTAATTCGTATCTATTTCCATTAATTAACAGAGCAAAATAACTAGAAATCTACGCTTTATTCTGAATTCTGAATTCTAAATTCTGCATTTGGTTGCGGCGTTGCCGCGATATGTGATATAAATTAAGGAAAGCCTAACTGTGCGTTAACTCCTCTTCTCTATCTCTTTAACCATATCACTAAAAATAAAAGCATGGCTTGGCAAAAAGAGATACCAATAAAGTTTTCCAAAAATAGTGGTAGTATGGTAATACGCTTTAACTGAAAGGATATTTTTGACGTTTCCCCGATCTATGTTAAACTGCAGCCATCCCATTCCCGGTAACTTCATTTCGGCTCTTAATAGTAGTAATTTATCAGGTTTGAGTTCCTCTACTCGCCAGAAATCTATTACATCATTGATCCTTAATGTATCAGAACGCTTTCTACCCCTTGAGGTACCCACTCCCATTAAAATCCTATCAAACAATCCACGAATCCTCCATAACCAATTACTGTTAAACCACCCTTCGTATCCACCTATTTTACAAATTACATTAAAAATGGACGATGCGCTTTTCTCTGTTTGAATCGAATAGGAACTTTGATAAATTGGTAAGTGAGGCAGGTCTCTAAGCCTTACAGCTAACTCATGAGCAGGAGGATAAGCATCTGACCACCGTGTAGAGACCTTTGCATTCTTTTCCTTATCCATAGCCCGCAATATAAATTCATTAAATCCGGAAGGTTCAAACGGTAGCACCTTTTTAATAGTACTTTCATTACAAACTATATCATTCTTACAGGAATCCATGATGCATTTAATAATAGCGGCAGGTACAGGCGTGAGGAAGCTGGCCAGATAAGCGTAATAATTTACATTGGAAGCAGATGAAAGAAGAAACAACCTCTTCTTGCCAATGTGGGCAGCAACAATCTTCATCATCTTCTCAAAACTAACTATATCCTTGCCGCCAATATCAAATGATCTTCCAATGGATTCCGGCATTTCTAGGACTCCCACAAGGTACTTTATTAAATCCCTTATGCCGATTGGTTGACACTTTTTTCTTGCCCAGTATGGGATAAAGATTATAGGCGATGCCATTACCACATTTTTTATGACTTCATAAGTTGCGCTACCGGATCCGATAATCATTGGAACGCGCAAAATAGTTACAGGCACTTTAGACTGCTGAAAATAGTGCGCTACCTTCATCCTGTTCTTTAAGTATGGAGAACCGGTACTCATAGAATCTGCAAGGCCGCCCAGATAGATAATCCTTTTAATCTTTGTCCTTTCAGCTATATTCTTGAAATTTACTGCGGTTTTTAGGTCAGACAGTTCATACCTTTCTTGCCCAATAAGTAGAGAGTGAATAAGATAATAAGCGGTATGAACACCTTCCATTGCATCCTTTAACTTCTCAATATCCAATCCATCTGCTTCAATTATCTCAGCACCAGGCCATCTATCCTTATGCTCAGGTGAAGCACACCTAACCATTACTCTGACCATATATCCCCTTGCCAGCAGTTCGGGAACAAGAAGTCCACCAATGTATCCTGTTCCTCCGGTTACAAGTATCCTGCCAATATCATGGTTGGGATGGGAAGGTAGGTCTTTGCAGAAAAGATTATCATTGTTCCGGTATGTGGTGTTGATGTTCACTCTATTATAACGGATTTACCCACCTATCCTATATATTGATGCAATCTCATCCATGCCAGAAATACATGCATTTAGATCTTTGAAATTTTTGGGATTTAAAGGTTCAAAGTTCAACGTTTTCTTTGTTTCTGTATATTTAACCTTTGAACCTTGAACCATGAACTTGAAAAAAACTTTATTTTCAGTGGATTATAAAATGTACGAGATAAATTCCCACAATTACGGTGTAAGAATCTAAACCCAATATGTACAACTTATTTCTAGATACCTCCTAATAATAAAACGGCTTGTCATGTATTTAGGGCTGATGCAAAAATAACTTGGTCTTCTATGCGATGGATTGAGTAACCTTTGCTCAAGTGTCAATCATTAAATCCTCAAAGTAGCTTA
Source organism: Candidatus Anammoxibacter sp. (assembly GCA_021777055.1). Taxonomy (GTDB): domain Bacteria; phylum Planctomycetota; class Brocadiia; order Brocadiales; family Anammoxibacteraceae; genus Anammoxibacter_A. The sequence goes on from JAIQZO010000046.1 coordinate 27,550, forward strand.
GGAGATGCTTTAGATTTGCCTCAATCTCCTTTAATAAATCTAACCTAAGACTGAGCACTAAAAGAGCAAGTTATTTTTGCTTGAACCCATAGATCAAAACCTGTTTCCAGTCAAAACAGGCCATTAAGCCTTTTTTACTCCGACATAATTGCCTATAAGCTTGGAGTACCTGATTTCTGCTTCATCAAACAGACTAACAACTATTTTAATCGAAAGATTACCATTCGACTTACGGATAACCTCTTTTACCAGGGACGCCCTTGTAACGCAATCCGATGTAACAGGTCTTGCAAATTGAGTCTTAGATCCCTTCACAACGACATCGTATTGAAAGCCATCATTATGGCAGATTTGTTTGGCAAGCAGCCATCCTGTCAATACCATTGCGGAAAAAATCGACCCTGCAAACATTGTATTTTTATCATTCCGGTTATTATCCAATTTTATTTTTATCGACGCACTCTCATCTGAACAATCAATCAGACTCATATTCAGGGTAGAAAAAGGATCAATTTTTTTTAACTCTTCTAGATTGTTTAAACTTTTTGTCATTTAGTGGGTTCCCTTCTGGCCAACCAGAATGTAAATGGTTTATTTTCCCCTTGCATCTCCTTCCACAGGGGCGTTATAGCATTACTTTATAAAAACTTCTTTTATGGAATACAGAATCCAGGAGTCAGAAGCCAAAACAATAGAAAACATGATTTTGAAAATGCATACTAACCTTACGATTAAAAACATTGTAAAATGATTACAAACCTATGATTTATTCTGAATTCTGACTCCTGGATTCTATATTCCCAATTTTGGTTGCGGCTTCGCCGCACCATGTTCATATATTGGCAAATTTATAATTTAATTTTATGCCATTTTAGCATTTTCATGCATTGAAGCATGGTAATATTTATACAGATTGTAAAGTCATAATTAATCCGCAAATTTCTTTTATACATGCACGTTATTACATTCCAATTTTTTATTCAAAGCCACCTTTGTTGACATTCGTGCCTTTTCATAAGCAAGTTTACCAGACTCCAGTTTTCCCGGACTTACTCTAGGTAATTCATCAATGGATAATGACACAAGGCCATCTATTACCGGAATTTGAAGAGCAGGGCTGTTCCTTGACCTCCATGGCGATTTGCTCATTATATGATGATAAAAAACACGTTGGCAGTCCTGTGCACCAGCCAATCCAGGTCTGTCTTTCAAACCTCCATCCAGGTAATAATGTCCATCAATCCGAATAGGTTGAAACAAAAACGGAACCGCACACGTAGCATAAACCGCATCCGCCAATGACCCGGTATTTAATACATGAGTTTTTCTTGAAATTATGTCAAAAACAGACACAGATACAGGTGTCGGACAATCCTCCAACAGCCTTATAGTGATAAAGTCGTTAATCAGTCTTCGAAACAGTTTACCTTTTAGTAATCCAAGCCCAAGTGAAGGATCCCAAAAATCTGCTTTTGATAATCTAAAAAGCCTATTTCTTATGGTTTCCGTAGAAAGACCTGATGCGCTGCATACTCCAATCAAAGCACCAGCACTTGATCCCGTAATCATCGATGGCATTAAATATTCGTCTTCCAATACAGACAACATCCCACAATGGGCAAAAAAGCTAAAAAACCCTGATGACATAGTCAATGTAAATGGGCCTTTTTTTAACCACTCTTTAAGCGTTTCATTATTTTCAGGCATTTTTACGGTACGAGAATGGCATAGACGGCAACTTTACCTGCAGATATTGGCTGGTTTTGCAATTTGGAAGATATCAAAATCATAAATTTAGTAAAGATACATTTCGAAAACTAATAATATTACCACAGCTTGCGAGGTAATTTCCCAAGCCTTTTCTAAACATCAGCTTTCTGAGAAACAAAACATCTCTAAAATTATAATATTTTAAATGAATCTTGCCAATTCTTTTATAAGTTTTCTATAATATTTAAACCACACTATTTGTACAAAAATGTAAGCAATGTCTATATCATACATTAAAAGGGATCTTTATGAATGTAAGTTATTGTGGCAGCAGGTTAATATCTATAATATGTACTGTCTGCATTCTTTTGATTCCTGCCAAATATACACTGGCTGATGATAACAATATTTTACAAAAAAACAGGCTCCAGGTTAAACAGTTAATAGAAAACTATTTAGAGAATGAAGATCTTGGTGTTAAAGATGGTATAATAGGCCATTTAAAGGATTTAAGTGGTAATTCTCCCAAAGCATTGAAAAGATTTCTTAAAGAGTCATTCCCATATACAGAGGCCAAACATGCCATATATCAAAAAAAGATCTTAATCAATGGTCTGCAAAAGAAATATTTTCTTTATGTACCTAAAGGGTATAGTCCTGAAAAGCAGACACCTGCAATTGTAAGTCTACATGGTGTTGGTGAAAGTGGAGCGGCATTTATGAAACTGTGGTTAAAATACTCTACGCATAAAAACAGATATATTTTTATCTGCCCCAACTATAATAACGCCTACTGGTGGCAACCAAATGGTGAAAAGTTATTGATGGAGATATTAAAAGAGGTAAGCATTGAATATAACATAGACAGTAATAGAGTCTATTTAACCGGATTTTCAAGTGGCGCACACGGAGTCTGGTTCAATGCCATACGCCACCCGGATCTTTTCGCTGCAGCTGTAGTTATGGCAGGAGAATGCCCCATACCTTCACAACTTGCAAACCTACAAAACGTACCGATCTATATTATCCACGGATCAAGTGACGGAACCATACCTGTAGAAGCCGCCAGGGATGCAAAAAAAAGGCTTGAAGATCTCAGCTACAAATTTGACTATATGGAACTACCAGAAATGCGTCATGCATATCCACTACAAAAGTTTAATACCATCCTTGATTGGTTAAGTAAAAAAGAGAGGACCCAAAACCCACATACCGTTAAATATACTGGTAACGTTCAAAGTGCACAATCTGTTTACTGGTTAAGAATAGATGAAGCTATAAATGTTTTCGGTCTTCCGGATGAAAAAGAGATAAAGAAAGATGTATTACAGACCGAAAAGTATACGGATGGCGATGATCTGCCAACGATTGAAGGAGAGATTAACGGCAACGATGTAAATGTTACCTGCAGTGGAATAAAAAAGTTTTCTCTGCTTTTTGATGATGAGTCATTTGCTACCAATGGGCCTATCAATGTATTTGTAAACAAGCAGTTAAAATTCTCTGGCAACCTAACACCAGACATTAGTAATATTCTTAAATCAATGAACAATACTTTTGATCGTAACAGGCTCTATACAATGTCAATAGATATTGAAATGTAAGTGTACAAACCGATTTCAGAAACAATTAATATCTGTTACCGGTTTTACTCGTTATTTAAATATGCTTAATGTTTTCCGAAACTGGTTTGAACTTACAAATCAAATAATATATCCAAATTTACACTCAACGAGAGTAGGAATGAGACATTTATACTCCCGTTGCGTATATTTCAAACATTAATAACTCTTTAGAAAAGTATAAAAATGAAATATTTAAGAAAAACACTATTAATAATAGCATACATATTTTTAGGATATAACATCATAGGCCTTTTTATAATACCACCGGTAACCCGGAGTATTATGGAAAAACAGATCAAAAGCCAGTTAGGCCGTACAGCAGAGATAGAAATCTTTATGTTTAACCCATATACCCTGTCCACTACCATTAAAGGGTTCCATATCAAGGAACAAGACGGTATTACAGATTTTGTTACCATTAATGATCTCTATCTGAATATAGAAAGTATCTCTGCCCTGAAATTCGCGCCCGTTGTCAAGGAAGTGAGGGTTGAAGGACCATTTATCAGAGCCGTTAGATATACTGAAGAAAGTTTTAGTTTTTCTGATATTTTAACTCTTTTGACTCAAGACACAACAGAAAGCCATAATACTCAGGAAGAGGAGACTTCAACAGCAGAAATGTTTAAGTTTGAAGTACAAAATATTTCCATTACAGGTGGCGGAGCAGAAATAGTTGACCAGCACATGAACAAAACACATAGTCTTAAGGACTTAAATATCACAATCCCACTACTTTCAAACATAACGGATATTAACACATCTGCCGAAATAGACCTTAACGCCTTGTTTAACGATTCAAAAGTGCTTTTAAAATGCGATAGCAAGCCGTTTTCTAAGACTGTAGATAGTACTGTTGAACTCAGTGTTAAAGGTATCGACCTCCCATTCTATTATGATTATGTCCCCATGGATTATGATATCAAGTTAGTAGGCGGAAAGATGGACATGGAGACAAACCTTACTTTTAAATTATCCGATAAAAATGAGCCTGATGTATCAGTATCAGGTAATATGTCACTTGAAGGTTTATCTGTTATTGATGGTTTAGAAAATCCCATAGCAGACATGAAAAGCTTTAGATTAAACATTGCTCCGTCAGAGGTTATGAAAGGTACTATTCATCTGAAAAAAATAGAGATGGATTCGTCAAAGATAGAGATTACCCGTAATAAAAACGGTGATATAAATCTCTATTCCATGTTCCTTATGCCTGCGACGGAAACTTCTGGTGCGGGTACTGCCACTACAGAATCCGAAGCTATGGCACTTAATAACATAGTTGTAGATATAATAGACATAAAAGATAGCTCCGTCTATTTTTCAGATAATTATAAATTGGCAGATGGTAACACTCCTGCAAAAAGTGAACTTTTAAAAATGCCTTCCATTTCGATAAAAGAGACTTTTGTTGATATGGCAAAGAGCGAAGTTAAAGTGTCCAATATTGATCTAAAGAACGGCTCAACCACTATTCAAAGATTACCTAGCGGAGAACTTATAATAGAACCATTGTCAGACTTTGGCACAATTGAAGAGACTAGTCAGAAAACTGCACAAAGTGATATAGTTTGGAATGTGGTAATAGCAAACCTGAATGTGGAAGACTTTAGCATGTATGGTAATAATCTGGCACTGGAAAGTGATGATAAAATAGTTGTTGATGAAATTAATTTGAAAGCGGCAAATCTGTCAACAATGCAAGACGAGAAAAGCAAAATCAACTTTTCATGCAAACTAAACAAAACTGCTTCTATTTCTTATGAAGGGGAGTGCTCAATTTTCCCGGTTACAGCAGATATGCAGATCAAGCTTGAAAACATGAATCTGGCATGGGCCCAACCATTTTTCCTAAACAACTCAGGGATTATTATCTCCAATGGACTATTTTCAACCACTGGTGGTGTTCAGGCAGAACTTAACAGTGATATGACTGAAGTTAAGGCAGTTTTTAAAGGATCCGTATCAATGGACAAATTTAAATGTGTTGATGAAGAACACGGTACAGACCTGGTAAGTTGGGAACGATTTAACATCGAAGGTTTGGAAGCAGGGGCAGAACCTATGTACGCCAACATAGCGCAGATAACCTTTGATGGTCTTAACAGCCATGCGACTTTAAATCCGGACTGGACAATAAATTTCTTAAATATCATTGATAAAGCTATGAACAGTTTCGGATACTCCATGACAAAAACTGATGAAACGTCTAGTGTTACACAGAAAGCCACAGATGCAGAAGGCACCACTGAAACGTTCCCTATAGAGGTTGGCAAGGTTGGTAAGGCTGCACAGAAAATCATAGAGTCAGAAGTAGCCACTGGTATGTTATCTGTAAATATAGACAAATTTGAAATGAAAAAAGGTAGTGTGGTATTTACAGACAAATCAATAGAACCGAATTATGTTGCCAATGTAGATGATATCAACTGTACGGTAAGCAATCTCTCTACGGACGTTACAACGATGGCTGATATAACCGTGGATGCCAAATTTGGCGGATATTCCACTGTACATATAACCGGAGTAACAAATCCATTTAGAGAGGAAATGCTTGTAGACGTGAATGTTCAATTAAATAATATGGATATGAGCCCTCTAGGAGGATACACAGGTAAACATATTGGCTACGAGATAGAAAAAGGAGACCTGACTTTAGACCTGGATTATAACATAAAAGGCAATCTGCTGGATTCCATAAATGATTTTGCAATAGATCAATTTACATTAGGAAACAAGGTAGAGAGCAAAGATGCAATAAATGCTCCATTCAAACTAGCCATCTCTATGTTAAAAGACAGAAAAGGAATGATAAATATTAATACACCAGTAAATGGAAGGATAGATGATCCAGAATTCAAGGTTGCAAAGATTGTAATGAAAACCATCCTTAACTTAGTTGTAAAAGCCGCAACAAAACCTTTCTCTTTCATTGCATCTATGTTTGGTAAAGATGGATACAGTGGCGATGACATAAATCATATTGAATATAATCCCGGGAGTCTACAGTTAGCAAAGACATCGAAATCAAAATTGGAAACCCTTGAAAAGGCACTTTTCGAGCGTCCAGGAATTAACTTGAAGGTTACTGGATATGCGGACATAAAGAATGATAGATTGGAAATGATTGCAGAAAAGCTGGACAAACTTGTTACAATAAAAGAGCATACCACTTCGGATAATGGCCAAGGCCTAATTTTTAACTCACGGCAAAACAGTGTCAAAGGGGCACCAATTGATCGTAAAAAATATATTAATATGGCATTGAAAGCATCTGAAACCGGCAGTTATAAGTTCCTTGATAATATGTATAAAGAAAACCCCTCTGTTATAGAATCAGAGAAGGCTGTCTTAGAAAACATTAAAGTTCCCGAAAGTGAGCTAAAGGCAATGGCACAAGAAAGGGCAAAATTCGTAAAGAATTTTCTGCTGCGCAATAAAGAAATAGCAGCGGAAAGGATTCAACTGAAAGAGGCTACATCCTTAATGCCGGAAAAAGTTAAAGGAGTGGAAGACAGCAGGGTAGTATTAGATGTAAACGAATAGAACTAAACTCACAAGTTACAACTTAACGTTTAATAAAACAACAGATGAAAAATGACCCAACAGAGTAAGAGAAGAAAATATGCTCTGATAAAGTATCTTTTATTTGATCCATTAAATCATGAATAGACCTTGTAAGGAGAGGATTAAACATCCAGGTGTTTTTCCGCCATTCAAGAAATGTTTTAATACTCTAACATAACTTATAAATACATACCCTATCACCACTCCAAGATTTATATAAACTTGTTGCAACTCAATAATGAAAAAACGAGCAGCTCTATAATTCATTAAACTTTGATAATATTAGAGCTTTCTTTAATTGGCCTATCGCACGGGACATCAACATTACGTCTTTACACCCAAAAGCTAATACAGAATTCTACTTTAGGAAGTCAAAAAGGAAAACACCATCAAGTGAAAATAATTTTTGGTCTATACACGATGCAAATAGCTAACCAAACAACACAGGCTCCACCCGCATTCCGTAAAACTAAATTAAAATGGGCAGAGCCAAGCAGATTTTCTTAATTTTATGCAGAGCTAAAAAAGGAATAGGTGTATTAGAGATTTATTCCCTTCTATTTTTTCTAAGCCTTCTATTATTAAACTCCTCCATAGATATATACCCATTACCATCTTTGTCCAAAATACTAAAGAATCTGTCAGGGGTTCTTTTACCTTGGGAATCTCTTTTCTTGAAATTAGAATTTTTCTTCATCTGAGAAACTTTTTCCTGAAACTCTTGTAATGATATATTTCCATCCTTATTGGTATCAAGATCTTCAAACGAAACAATTTTCCCCTGCGGTCGTGTATTCTCTGGAGAAGCATATACATTAATACTGATCAAGGTCATCACAAATAATGATAGTATTAAAACTGATAATTTTTTCATTAGTTTTGGTCCAATTCTAAATAAATTTGTAAATTAAAACATATAATAATCACAGTTAAACTTATCTTATGTAGATACGTAAATAGGTATTAGTATTTGATACAGGAAAAATTAAAAATGGTTATTGATTAATATCCATTCCTTAGTAAATATCCCCAATCAAAAGATGTAACGCAACAGAAAATCTAATAACTAGAATTCCTGTTTATTCAATCGTTAATAATCAGAACCCATTTCCCACCACTGTGTATTAGATATTAATCCCTTCTGTCTTTTCTGCGTTTTCTATTATTAAACTCTTCTGCTGATATCTGTCCATTACTATTGTTATTAAAAATATTAAAGAACTTGTTAGGAGTCATTTCATCATGAGAAGCTCTTTTTTTTAACTTAGAATTTTTCTTAATATGTGAAACATCATTCCGGAACTCTTGGAATAATATATTTCCATTAAAGTCACCTATCCCACCACGTTTAAGTCTACCATTATAGTGTTCACCTCTTTCAGCAAAAGAATAAGGAGTTGCAATTGACAGACCTACCATAACCATTAGTACAAAAAACACACTTTTCATTAATCTTCTCCTTGAAATAAAATAAAAATAAAGGAACATGAGTCATCCATATTCCATAAACCTAAAATCGCAACAAATAATAATAAAGACTCCTGTTCCCAACCAAAAAAACTTTTATCATATTTTGATGATAAACTAAAAATTTGTTATAATTTATACCTGCACTGTAAATTTAGCAGGGAGGCTATTGATTCTTTATCCACAAAATAAAGAAGCCTTTCCACTGCAAAGTTAGGCAATGACTCCCTGCTAAATTTCTATTTTTGACTCAATTGTACCGTTAAAGTCAATAATATAGAGGAAAGATTTTATATCCTGATTGATCTCATCAAGATTATCGTCTTCAATATCATCCTGATTCAGGTTAACATCCTTTGCTATTAGATAAATTTGGCGATTATCATTAAAGATTGATGGTATGGAGACAATCTCTTCTTCCAATTCAACTTTTAATGCCTCTGCACCTTCAACAAATGGCAGATTAACTATATATAATAAAGTTTGTTCCGAATCTGATAAATGAGCTGTTGCCGCTAATACAGTATTATCTTCAGATATAACCGGCCTCCTTAATATCTTACCATCCAAAAACATTATTGTCTTTTCTCCGGAAGGAGTTATATTAACCAGTTTTGTCTGTATAGAAGGGTTATCAAAACGACGACTTCCTTCTGCATTCTCAAGCCCCTCCAGTACAACTTCATATTCAATAATATACGCTGACCCATCATCTACTATAAACGGAGGCATTACTTTCCTTAAATTATTACTATTGGAGTGACCTACCCCACCACCTCTATCAAAGCTACCTCTCCCCCCTCCTCCAAATCCGCCATTAAAGTTTCCTGCTCTTTGGGCAAAAGAATAAGGGGTTACTATTGACAAACAAAACATAACCATAAGGACAAAAAAAAGCTTTTTCATAGCACTTCTCCTTTAAATAAAATATGAAAAAAGATACAAACAAGGGAACAGGAGTCAACCATATTCCATAAATTCAAAATCGTAACAAACATAAAAGTAAGGTTATGATTATTTATCCGCTACTGCTGCAGCAGTGCAGCTGACGCATCAAGCACCCCCCATCCGAAGAGATTATCTTTTCCCTCACGGCCTAAATCCTTGGAAGTTGACGTTATACGTTCCTTAACCTCATCAGGGGTCAACGACGAATCATTTGAGAGTATTAACGCGGCAACCCCGGAAACATGTGGGCAAGAAAAAGAGGTCCCCTGAAACCTGAAAAGATCCCACATTTCGTCATTTCTCCTGAAGAAAAACCCCATTCTGAATGTTTCCTGAAGTATGCCATCGTCAAAACCGTCATCATTCTGGTCGACATTCAGATCCCCTCCCGGCGCAACTACATCTATTTCCGGTCCGAAATTGGAGAAATAGGAAAGACCTTCATCAAATCGTACAGACCCTACTGCTATAACCTTCTCAAATGCCGCGGGAAAGACAACTTCCCCACCTTCGTTCCCGGCTGCGGCCACCACGACAACACCTTTATCATGTGCATCATTTACAGCACTTTCGAGAATTCGCGATCTTCCATTCCCACCAACACTAAGATTAATAACATGGGCTCCATTATCCACTGCCCACCTAATTCCGTCTGCGATGGATGAGATATTACCAAACCCACGCCGGTCCAACACTTTAACTGCCATGATTGTCGCGTTAAAAGCAACAGCAGCGACTCCATCGTTATTATTAGTGGACTGTCCAATTATTCCAGCGACATGGGTACCATGTCCATTATCATCCGTAGAATCATTATCTCTGTTCTCAAAATCACGCCCTTGAATCACATCACATGTAAATCCGTCAATACCATTAGGGTTGACACCGGAATCAACAACTGCAACAACAATCCCGTCCCCACTGCTTATATCCCATGCTCTTTCACAATTTATCTGTTTCATATTCCACTGAAGGTCAAAGAATTCATCGTTTGGGGTAAATAGGGCTTTATAAATATAATTCGGTTCGGCAAACTCCACAACTGCAGCCCTGGAATAAGCATCTATCATTCTTTTAACATGGCCGTCTTGACACCTTACTTTGTAATATTGATTGCCGTACGAGTTAAGAAAAGATCTTACTCCTAATCTTTTATGGAGTTTTGCTTTATCTTCCTCAGTTACGTAATCTTTAAATTTTACAATAACTTCATTTTCTACAAAATTAGCAATTGTATCTTCTATCGTCTTTCTAGATGCACCACAGGCAGTAGGCTGACGAAATTGAATTAATAAAACAGAAAAAGACAAAACCAGACCTAAGAATATAAGCTTAAAAACAAAATCTCTCGGTTCGTACATCAGCCTTACAAACTTATATTTACGGCTAACAACCTGTAAACAATTTTTATTATTTAACATAACCAGATGACCTCTAAAAAGTTAAGAAAGTATCAATAAAGATACTGGGTTTAATTATCTCAAGGGCCCATAAATCCCCCCATCCCTTTTCTCATTCCTTTTCTAACCCCTTTTCTCATCTCACGGATACTCTCCCTGAATTTCTTAAATTGTTCATATGTAAGTATTTTTTTCATTGAAATAAAAGACTCTATTCTTATGTCAAAGAGTTTTCCCCTTAATTTCTTTATCTCTTCCCCGGTCTTATATATCTCTTTTAAATCTGTTTCCTGTTTTCCAAATTCGTCCATAAAATATTTCATCTTGTTCATTAATTCATTTCTAATACTCTTTGTCTTTGCATCAAAAATTTTCTGATGATTTTTCATCTGCTCTTTTTGTTTAGTAGTTAATCCAAGTTCTGCTAATATCTTCTCTCTCATCATTTTCCTTCGCTCATGCATTTCTGGAGACCCCTTAAATGCAAAAGCAGAACCGGCAAATCCCACCAACATGATGCTAATTAATAAAACATAAAGAATTAGTATTCTTAAATCTTTATTTAATTTACTCATAATATTATCTTCTTAATAAAAAAATCAGTTAAAGAAAAAACCAAATTCCATACTTGATTCATCGGAAAGGTCTTCATCGTTAAGGCTAGATCCGGTAAGAAATGTTATATTATTCTCTAAATAATTGTTCAAATCCTCATCTGTATCAAATTTCTGGCTTAAAGGTAATACTGCAAAATAAATCCCAAATAAACAGGCAATTATAATGCTCATAAAAACAAAAGCAGGCTTTCTAAAGGAAAATAGAGGACCTATTCTTTGCTTCAAATAATTAATGTTTAGATCGTTCTGACCTGTTTTTTCATCTTCTATTCTATTTTTTATACCGTACCAGACTGTTTCAGGTAGTTCAATTTCATCTGATTCTGTAGATGGAGTATTGACTGTTGCTCTTAAATCTTGTTCTAATCGTCTGCAATTTTCACAATTAGTAAGATGATTCTTAACTTTTTCTAATAACTTGTGATCTAACTCATCATCTATATAATCTGTAAAAAGCAGGCCTTCTACTTTCGCACAATTCATAATAAACTGCCTCCATGTCTTTTTAGACTTATGATAGATTGTCTTGCCCTTTTCAACCGTGAACGAACAGCATTAACATTAATATTTAACGTTTTTGCTATCTCTTTATAAGTTAACCCTTCTATTTCCCTCAAATGCAAACATATCCTCTGGTCTGGTGTAAGTCTTTTTAAAAATAGTGATAAAACTGATTTTTTATCCTCTGTCTCGATATTTTTATTTACTGCATCTTCCATTTGAGGAGCCGATTGTATTACAACATCGTAATCAACCTTTTTATCCTCCTCTTTCGATCTTTTTGAAATAGCATCAATTGCAGTATTAACAGAGATTTTATATACCCAGGTTTTAAAAGATGACTTAAAATTAAAAGATTGAAGTTTATTATAGATTTTAACAAAAACATCCTGAGTAACATCCTGGGCATCATGTTCATTATTGATAATTTGATAAACAACCCTATAGACGTAAGGAGAGATAATCCTGTATATCTGCTCAAAGGCCTCCATATTCCCTAAAGATGAATCTTTAATCAGATTGTTATCTATCTCCTGCATATATAATTTAGAATGTTTTTTTTATAGAATTCTATTGTTTAACCCTTTACTTATATTAGACGATTCTAATTACTGAAAAGTTACTCAAAAAATTTTTCTCAAAAAATATTTAAGAAAATATATGAAAGAAATGAAGAGTGTGTATATTAGTAGATATCTTATGTGGTTTTATGTAACGGAATGGAAAGTGTGAAACATTAGGAAGAAATACAATAAACAGAGAAATACTATATTTTTTTTATAGTAACATTCAGGATAAGAAAGAATAGAAATACAATTGCAGTATGAAGATGTGTTATAATTAATTTGCTGTCTTTATATCAGCCTAACCAGCCATGAGTATGTCGTTAGATTGCCCATTTATATCGTTAAGTGGAGACTTAATGTAACCACTTAACGATAATATAAGTAATTAGTTCATTTGTTCTGAGAGAAGTTCATCTATTAAAAGGCATTTTCATATCGCGTTTTTTGTATCCTTCCGGCGGATCGAAGAGTAAGGGATCAACATTAGTTTTAACTACAGAACTAAAAGTGGTCTCCCCCACAATAGCCCCGTTAAAGAAATTGACTGTTTTAACCGGAAATCCATCTAATTTGCGAAGTTGTTTGAAAATACCCTTTTCTGACGGCATGGAAGATCCGATAAATTTCGGACGATTTGCAAATGTCTTTCGCCATTCATCCATAAAATCACCCATTCCTAACATTACACTCGAAATCTCACTACCACCATCAATATTCTTCCACCTTGTTACGTAATGGAGCCTAACCATTTCATCACCTCTATAGGTCTCATATTTTGTACATTTATAACCGTCAATTTTTTCAAATCCTACCTTCTTTAACACCGGTTCTTCAATATGAGGGGTTTGCATCGCACCAAGGCGGCCTTTCATCATCCTTTCCATCATTGCCCTCTGCTCAGGAGGGGCATTCTTTAAAGCATCCTTCATTTTTGACATCGCCTGATTTATATTCCCAGCCATAGAGTTCATGGACTCTTTGTTCATAACAAAATAGCTCTTGCCTGTATGATTAAGAAAAATCAGCTCTTCCCGATCACCCAAAAATATCATGGAATTACCACTCTTATTTCCATTATGGTAAAAATCCATCCTTAAGTTGTTTCCTTTAATCGAAACGTCTGTTTTGTCAGAAGATTGTGCATCCCCACCCTTAAAATCCCATTCAAAAATAACATCAGCAAACGAACAACAACTAATAAAAAGAAAAAAACTTAAGCTTAATATAAAAAAAAAGTTCTTAAACATCGAATCCCCTCTTATAAAATTGTTAGAAAAGTAACTCAGCCATCTACCAGCTTAAGATAATGGTCTATCTCTTCAGATGCCTTTCTGGCAGTTTCCATGCCACCGTCTCTCTCTTCCCTATAGTCTTTTATAATATCTTCTGTCCCTGATGCCCGTTTGAGAACCCAAACACCCTTTTCTAGAACTACTTTTATACCATCACCGATGGCCAACCTTTCAATACTGAGACCGGCAATTTTCTTACCATGTAACAGAGATTTAACTTCATCCGGATTAGCAGATAAAGTCATCAACCGTGCCTTTTTTGAAGCAGTTGCTTCGGCATCTATGCGTTCATACTGATGTATACCATACTTTGATTCAAGTTCTGCGTATAATGTTCCTATATCTTTACCAGTATGAGCAATTATCTCCATTATTAATAAAAGAGCAGCAATACCATCTTTCTCCGTAACCCACAACGAGCCGTCCAGTCGGGGAAAAGACATACCCGAACTCTCTTCACCAGCAATAACATACTCTCCGTTCTTTAACCCTTCCACATACCATTTAAACCCCACATCCACCTCTTTTACCGGCCTGCTGTAATCTGCAGCAATGAGATCAAGCATATGGGTAGTACCGATACTCCTGCCAATTCCCATTTTTTGATCAAACCCTCTGTTTTTTGCAAGATAATCAAAGACAACACAAAGTACATGATTGGGATTTAGAATACCGGTTAGATCCTCACCGCCAAACCTATCAGCGTCGTTATCATTTGCCCCGACAAAAGAGACCCCAAGCTTTTGCAAAAACCCCTGCACCGCCATCATTACATACTTGGATGATGGGTCGCCCCGCAATTTCCCGTCCCAATCAAACGTCTTCATTGCCGATGCAGGATCTGGATCAGGTAATAGGACCTCTATCTGTGTTTCATATTTACTATTAATCGCTTCATAGTATCCGTTGGCAGAACCGCCAAGGGGTGTGGCAGCAAAACGCATCCCCTTAACAATGTCCATCATGACCACATTGGCAAGATCATCAACATAAGGAGTAAGCATATCTACCTCTTTTATCAGTCCCTGCTCCATAGCAATGTCAAAATCAATACGCTTTATTTCATCACTGTTCTTGAGATATCTGTTTGCAGATTCGTCAATAGGTTTAGTTCGTGTGTTTGGCCCTCCATCGCATCCGTTGCTTTTGTATCCAGCATCTTCTGGCGGATTGTGTGAAGCTGTTATTGCAACCCCTTCGACATTTTCTCCTTTTGCATTTCTACTAATTATCTGATGAGAAACAACCGGGGTAGGTGTGCTCCTGTCCCCTTTTTGAATAATAACAGTCATCCCGTTTCCAGCAAATACCTCTGCCGCAGTCCTTTGAGCAAGGTCAGATGTAAACCGGACATCCTTGCCCATAATAACAGGTCCGGCAACATTTTTCTCGGATGTTAAGTCAGGTCCAAATGTACCTCTCTCTCCCCTGATATCTGCAAGGGCTTGAGTTATAGCCGCGACATGATTTTCAGAAAAACCATTACCGGTCTTACCCCTGTGACCTGAAGTACCATTTTTTACAGGTATTAGTTCACCTTCCGGATGAAAATATAACTTCTCCATATCCTCTTTTTTTTTAAGATGAGATGGCTCTGGTCTTTTACCTGCTAAAGGATGAATGCTTTTACCCATTTTTTGCTCCATTTATTCGTATCTAATCCGTGCCCACATTAAACACCCCGTCTGCTACTCTGCCACCCCTCTTTCCAGAGGGGATTACACTGCATACACTTTTAATTTATAATAAATCCTCTCTAAAAAGAGTGGATATAGGGTGTGTTACTGAATTTCCATGAATAGATACATTTAATCGAAAAAAGATTTATAAACCTTAAACATTTTCATACATTTATACTCGAAGTGATTAGTATTTCGAGTATATTATTATATCGCATCTTTAAGTGCGGTGATCAACCTAATATTTTCCTCCCGTTTTCTTACCGCAATCCTAAAATATTTCTCTGAAAGTGCAACAAAATTTGAACAATTCCTTATTATAATACCAGACTTAATCATCCTATCAAACAAATCAGAAGCAGTTAACGTCATATCCAGGATTTTAATTAAGATAAAGTTTACTGAGGGTTTAAAAGAGTATATGCCTTCTATTTTTGACAATTCGTTAAACAGGAAATCTTTCTCTATGTTTGTATACGCCCTGCTCTCAGTGACAAATTTCGTATCATCTACCGCAACAGTGCCAGCAAACTGTGCAAATGAGTTTACACTCCACGGCTCTTTCTGTAACAACAATTTGTCAGTTATGTTTTTATTTGCGACAAGAAATCCTAATCTAATTCCTGGAATTCCATAGAGTTTTGTTAAAGACCGGACAACAATAAGATTATCGGCTTTTGCGGCAAGATCTATAACGCTATATCTTTCAGGATCAGAAGTAAGATCCATAAATGCCTCATCAATAACGATCAATGCATCTGGATAATTCTGTGTCAGATCAATTATATCATCTTTTTCAATTAAATGCCCCGTAGGGTTATTAGGGTTGCAAAGAAAGATTATATTCTTAAAAGAGGAAGGTAGACCTTGTGAATTTGTTTCTTGTACAGGAGATTTATCTATATAATTACTAAGACAATTAGTTTCTATCTTAAACAAATCGTCATCGCGACAAATAATCTCTTCAATGGAAACGCCCGCACACTTGAGGGCTCTGGGAAATTCTGTAAATGTCGGCTGAAATACAAAGCCACGTTCAGGTGATACCGCTCTGGGAATGAGATAAAAGAGTTCCGTAGATCCATTGCCCATAACAATATTTGATTCCTTACAATCATACTTCAAAGCAAGCTTCTTTTTAAGCTCACAGCAGTTGGGATCAGGATAATGGAGAATGGCATTTATATTAGAGCAAATCGCGTTTTCAATTTCAGCAGGAAATCCCAAAGGGTTTATATTAGCACTAAAATCAACAACTTCTTCCGGCTGCAGACCATATGCGGAACATATCTTTCCTATATTTCCTCCGTGGGTATCTTGCATGTTTAGACTCAAAGATTAACTGCTTTATTGTATTGATTTATACAAAATGATATTATTCATAATATTTATCATCCAACCACATTGCCGGATTATTCATTATGTATTCAGAAATTTCATAATACGATCGTTCATTCCTGATAACATGTTCATAATAATTGCGCTGCCATACATTAAAAACTTTCTTATTCTGGCGAAACCATTTTGTTACCCCAACTTTAAATCCCCGAATAATTGATCCGATAGAACCGGGAATTATTTTTTGATATTTATTTTGTAGGGGTTCGAAATTTTGAACCCTTACCTTGGGTTTATTTTTGGGTTCAAGATCTTGAACCCCTACGGTCTCTTTATAGATTTGAATGATCCCGTGTACATGATTTGGCATAACCACGTATTCATGTAATTTGCTATCCGGATAATGTTCTGGTATACATAACCAACATTGCCTCGTAATTCTCCCGGCATCAGTTAAGACCATTTCACCTTCAACTATTTCTCCAAAAATGCACTCACTGTTTCTAGTGCAAATGGTAATAAAATATAATCCGTTTTGTGAATAATCGTATTCTTTTAGCCTTATTGACCGGCGATGGCGATAGTTGGAATTATTTCCCATGTTTCACCGTGATTATACAACTTCATGTCTTTTTCGAATCAGATAATATTTGACAAATTATAATACGTTAAGATTGTAGGGGTTCAATATTTTGAACCCAAATAACACATTAGGTAAGGGTTCAATATATTGAACCCCTACGGTTTCATTTTAGGGTTCAAAATGTATGAACTATACCCATTCAAGTAATCCCTTTTTCCCTTAACAAATTAATACCATTAAACAGCTCATCTCTTGTTACTCTCGGATGGATCTCTATAATTTTTATTGTTTCAGGCTTTAGATATTTTGCTATAACAGAAAAATCTATATCACCCATCCCCGGAGCATTATGATCAGAGTAACCTTTAGCATCATGGAGATGGACTCCAAGTAGACACTCTCCATACTCCTTAAGGAACATTTCCGCCCCTATTATACCAAGGTTTTGATTCACCTGAGCATGTCCGGTATCATGCCAATAACCCAGCCTACCGCCTTTGAACTTGTTAAAGATGTAACCTATCTCTTCAAAATCGGGATACTCTCTGAAATAGTATCTATTCTCTATTCCCAAATCAATTCCATATCTGTCCGCAGCGCTCAGCAACTCTTCAACACTTAAAAGTAGTGGATCAAAGCTTTTCAGCTTTGCTTCAGCCCTAATGGATTTAAACCTTTTCATGGCAGCCACGTACTCTTTGGAGCCAATCATTTTATTGTCATAGAATTCGTAAAGTTCATATTTAATAGACTCCATTTGAACTCGACCAAGGTGAAGAACTACCACTTTTGCCCCTAAATCACTTGCCATCTGAATAGTATTGATTGTGTGTTTCACGGCCCTTTTTCTTTCATCCCTATCGTCAGAAGATAGTAGAAAGAGATCTCCGTTTCCTTTACCATCAGGTACACCGGCAGGAACGGGAAAGAAGTTATGGACACTGAAAATCTTTGTCTTGTTTTCGTGCAATGTGGGCATCATCTCGCCCAACATCTTTTTAGTGATCCGGTATTCCAGTTCCAGCCCGTCAAGTTCCAGATCCAGAATCTCTTTGATTAACGTCTTGCCATCGCGGAGAACCTTGGATCTCCAAACAGTAGATATACCTAACAAATCTCTTTTACTCCCATTTCAAAGTGCTACAACATCTTATGTAAGGGTTCAAGTCTTGAACCCCTACAATATTAATCTATTCATAAATCCAAGAAACCACTAATTTTCACCCAAAAAGCTTTATCTGCAACTACGTGTACATCGTTATGACCGGCATTTTCAACAGGGTAAAACTCTTTCGGATCGTTAGCTGCATCAAACAGCTTTTTACCATGTGAAAATGGAACTGTCCCGTCTTCAGTACCATGAATTATAAGATATGGCATACGAAGCGCGGCAATTTTCTTAACATTATTATACTTATCTGCCACTGTATACTGAAATGGAATCACTGGAACAAAACCCTTTGCCATCTCCTTAATAGATGCAAAAGCTCCTTCAGTTATTAATCGATAACAACCGGTTCGAGCTGCAACATCTATTGCAATCCCACCACCCAACGATCGCCCATAAAAGACAATACGTTCAGGATCAACGTCAGCCCTGCTTCTAACATAACCATATGCCGCAAGTCCATCTTCATATGTACCTTGCTCAGTGGGATTTCCCTGGCTTCTACCATACCCTTGATAGTCAAAATAGAATACATTTAAACCAAGATCAACCAGCATTTTTATGAAATCAAGTCTATCGCCCACATTTTCCGCATTACCATGAAACAGGATCATTGTCATCCTTGCGTCAGGTGCAGGGAAGAAGAGCCCGTTTAACTTTAAACCGTTAGAAGATGAAAAATATATATCTTCGGACTTTAGCCCAAACTCCTGAGGCATAAACTCTACTGTTCTACTTGGATGATACAGCATCCACTGAACAAATAAATTAATACATATCTTACCAAGAACTATTACGGCAATAGCAATTATTATAAATTTAATCAATACAACTCTCCCGTTAAATTCTCAAAAGGTCGCAGAAACTATATATGTCAAATAATTTATTCGTTATTGGGATTAGTAACTTTTGCATGTGAAAACGATGCCATTTGAGTAAAAAGTTTCATAGCCGCGTCAACCATAGAGATTCCCAATGCAGCACCAGTCCCTTCTCCTAAGCGCATATTAAGGTCCAGCAAAGGAAGTTTTCTCATCTTTTCCAGATAAAATGTATGCCCCTTCTCTTCTGACTTATGGGAAGCAATAATGTAATTTGACGTCTTGGGCTCTAATTTACAAGCAATGTAAGCCCCTGCAGTAGATATGAACCCATCTATAACAACCGGCACCCTTTTGCGAGCAGAAGCAAGACATAGGCCTGCGATTCCTCCAATTTCATACCCCCCTACTTTAGACAGAACATCTATGGGATCATTAGAATCAGGCCTGTTAACAGCCAAAGCCCTTTTTACAACATTTATTTTATGCGCAAGTGCGGAGTCTTTAATGCCAGTCCCACGTCCGGTAATATGTTCCGCATCAACATCTTCAAATGAAGCGATAATTGCACTGCTAGGTGTGGTATTTGCAATCCCCATATCACCAGTACCAAT
Source organism: Candidatus Anammoxibacter sp. (assembly GCA_021777055.1). GTDB lineage: Bacteria > Planctomycetota > Brocadiia > Brocadiales > Anammoxibacteraceae > Anammoxibacter_A. The sequence goes on from JAIQZO010000046.1 coordinate 47,446, forward strand.
AATATCTATCCCGCCCCCATCATTAAACTCTTCATTAAACGCTTCCATTCCGGCCTCTATAGACCTTTCTGCATCCCTTCTACTCATTGCCGGACCTTTTGTTATATTTTGAGTCCCCTTACCTATCTTCTTTATTTTAAGGCCACATAAAGGCTCAAATTCTTTTTTAACGCCACAGTCCACAACGATTACCTTAGCACCAATATGCTGTGCAAGTATATTTACTGCCGCACCTTTATTAAGAAAGTTATTCACCATCTGCCCGGTTACTTCTTGCGGAAACGCACTTACACCTTCTTCAGCCACACCATGATCGCCAGCCATAGTAAAGATTACCTTTTTCTTAATCTCCCTAAAGAAATCGTCGGTAATCGATACATATATAGTTGCTAACTCTTCCAGTCTTCCCAGGCTGCATGCAGGAATGGCAAATTTATCTATGTACTCCCGTATCTCTCCTCGGGGATCAATATCTACATGCTTAATATCCCTTATGGTTTCCTCTAATAGTGACATAATCTAAATTCAGTTGCAGTTGCAGTTGCAATTGTTATGCAATCTCTTTGTTATCAGATCAATCAGGCCAGATGCAATCTCATCTTTTGTATTGTAATGCCCTTCAATCTCGGAATATTTGTTTACTAACAATGCTTTATGCATATCGTTCTTTATACCATGCAGATCATTAGCCAGGACGTAATCTGCATCACTTTCGGTTAAAAGCTGTTCAGCCTTTTCTAAAAGCCCTTTTTCTGTCTTACTAACCTCCAGTTTGAAACCAACCAAGAGAGCATGAGCCCATACCTTTCTAATCAATTTTATCACTTTTGGAAATTTTATCAATTTAATTGACCATTCAAGATTACTAGACGGCGTTTTACCGTCCGCTACCTTTTCAGGTATAAAGTCAAGAACTGCCATAGCATGGATTACAACATCAAAACTAACGCTACTTAACCTATTTTCTATAACATTTAAGAGATCATCGTTTGTTTCAATTCTTATGAGCGTCAGTTTTTCGTCAAACTCCTTTTCCAAGTGACTTATATCTGGAGTATCACTACCTGCACCATAAACCATGGTCACCTCCGCACCGGATGTCAACGCCTTTACTGCTATCTTACACCCAAGCCTCCCTGTAGATCTATTACCAATGTATCTAATAGAATCCAGATTACATTTGGTAGGGCCTGATGTAATAAGTATATGTTTTCCTTTTAACCGCAGCATTATTTTTTAATTGTGTTGTCGATATTGTTCACTAAAGTAGAAAAAATAATATTAACATAAACCGTTAATAATACAAATCCTAAAAATTGTGTAGCAAAAAATATTCAGCTTAAATGTATATTTAATTTCATACCACATTAACCACCAATGTTTTTTTATGAAACTGTTGCTTTTTGATGATTCTTTTAATAGTATTTAGAGATCATTATAAAGACTTTTGATCATATTGCGGTTTTAGTAATTATTTTTATAAATCTAAAATTAGTAGAGGAAGGGATAGCCAATGAAACTAATAAAAGTTATACTCAAACCTGAAAGAGCAATTGTGCTTAAAGATGAACTGCAGAGTATGGGGTTCCATGGTATTACTAGTAAAGAGAGCCATGGATTCGGAGAAACAAAGGTAATAAAAAAGCAGATATACAGGGGACGTGTTTACGAAGAGAGAGCTGATGCAGTAAAGAGAGTTGAATTGGAACTTGTAGCACCAGACGAAAGATTAGAGGATGTAAAAAAAATAGTTGAAGATATAGGAAAGACCGGAACTGGTGGAGACGGTCGTTTATATATTTCTACGCTGGATGAGGCACTTCATATTCATTCAGGTACAACACATTTTGGTGATTCCAGCGAAGAAGAGACAGTAGAAGACATTTAAGCTTTAGGAAGACGTTTAAGCTTTAAATAGAATACTTACCGCAATATGACTTGATTTATAATTAATTCTAAAATTTTGCATTTAAACATTCTAAAATCAATAAATGGACAGAAAAAGAGTAGAGAATAGAACATCTACACGTCAAATAGCACAACTCCCAGTAAGCCTTAAAGGTCTGGTATGGGAGCAAATGCAGGCAAAAACGCTAAACATGAGTGAAGGCGGTGCATATTGCAATATAAACCATTTTATAGCACCAATGACAAAGATGATGGTCACATTGGTTTTACCGTTACATAAAAAAAATGATGACATCCATGAAGAGACGATAAAATGTGAAGCTGTAGTTGTGCATATTAACCCGGAAGAAGAATCAAAGAGCACAAAAAATTATGAGGTGGGACTCTGGTTTTCAAACCTGAGAAATGGTGATAAAAAGAAGATCAAGCGCTATTTGGAAAATACAGTTTAATTTGTAAGAATAGCAATCAGCACAAACAATATTTTCAACAATATTACTTCAGATACTGTAGCTGATAAAGGTTATAATAGATCCCTTTCTTACTCAAGAGCTCTTCATGCTTCCCCCACTCAGTAACCTTACCGTTTTGTAACACTATTATTTTGTCCACTTCTTTAATAGTGGATAACCTATGTGCTACTATAATTGATGTACGTCCTTTTATAAGCTTATTTAACGCGTCTTTAATCAGCAGTTCAGATTCAGTATCCACACTGGAAGTTGCCTCGTCAAGTATTAGGATCTTGGGATCATAAGCCAACGCCCTAGCAAATGCCAGCAATTGTTTCTGCCCCTGCGAGAAATTCTTCCCTCTCTCATAAACCTCCTGGTGGTAATTGTTCTGCAGTTTTGAAATAAAGCCATCCGCGTTAGCGTAAGTTGCAGCCTCTTTTACCTTTGAAAAAGGGATATCATCATTACCTATAGTTATATTATATTCAATGTCACCGGAGAAAAGAAATACATCCTGCAGCACAATCCCTATATTTCTGCGCAACTCATACTTATCCATCTCCTTAATATCAATTCCGTCAATCAAAATACTACCGTCCTGAATATCATAAAATCGGCACAGAAGGTTTATAATTGACGTCTTACCAGACCCTGTTGCACCAACAATCGCAACACTCTCTCCAGGATTCAGGTGAAAAGATATATCTTTAAGTATATAATCCTCCTCTTCTTCAGGCCTAGTATCAGATTGGACGCAGGCCTCATTCAATTCTGTTTCTACGTTACCGGACTGTTTATACGAAAACCACACTTTATCAAACCTGATATCGCCCTGCAAGTTACGAATACGACGAGGCGATTCCGTATTAATCATATCTTCAGGAGTATCCAAGAGTTTAAATATCCTCTCCGACGAAGCCATTGCCGACTGCATAATATTATACTTCTCCGTAAGATCACGAATCGGCTTAAAGAACCGCTGCAGATATTGTATAAATGCAACCAGCACTCCGGGCATAATAACCCCTTTTATTACTCCACCTCCACCATACCAGATAATCAAGCTGATGGATATGGCGGTAAATACCTCAACAGTTGGAAAAAAGACCGCATTGCAAAATACTGATCGCAGTTGGGTCTTACAGTTATCCAGATTAGCCTGTTCAAACTTATTAAAATTATCCGTCTCTTTCCCAAATGCCTGAACAGTTATCATTCCTGAAATATTTTCATGTAAATTTGAGTTCAGCTTTGCAAGGTTCAGCCTGGTGTCCCTATAAGCACTTCTCGCCTTCTCCCTATAAAGCCTCGCAGCATATAGCAGCAGAGGTAAGACACAAAAAGAGATCAGAGCCAGCCTCCAATCAAGCAGAAAAAGCGTTACGGTAATACCCAAAAGTATAAAAAAGTCACCAAATACAACCACAAGCCCCGACGTAAAGAGCTGGTTCAGCACCTCAACGTCATTTACAATCCTAGTCATTAAACGTCCAACCGGGTTTCTGTCAAAAAAGGAAAGCGACATCTTTTGTATATGAGAAAATAGTTGAACCCTTAGATCATACATTACACGCTGCCCCGTTATCCTCATCACATACATCTGCCCGTACTGTAAAGCAAAGATTGAGGTCAAAACAATAATATAGAGAAATCCTATACTGTTTATCCCTTCCCAACTACCAACAAGAATATGATCATCTATCACAATCTTGGTCAGATAAGGGCCAACCAACTGAAGGGCTGAGATTGCCATCAAAAAGATAATTGACAATATTACCTTAATCTTATGTGGCCATAAATATTTGATGAGCCGTTTAATTAACCTGGAATCATAGGCTTTTCCAACAATCTCATCTTCTAAAAAACTTGTAGAATCTGGTCTCATATAACTAGTGCATACGGAAAATTTTTAACTGTTAAACTCTTAATCTTAATCGTAGTGTGTGAATTAAGATTAGGAGTATAATAATTGTATATTCAAACTGGTTCTCAAAAATCATCTCCCCGATAGTGGCAAAAGAAGTTAGCCCACTGCGTTAGCTGTGGGTATAGGGTAATGTCCTGATCCAAATAAGCTCCTTTAGGGGCGACAGAAATATTTCGTTACTAAGATATCCTGAATATATTTTTAACATGCATCTTTCTGTCGCTCCTAAAGGAGCGAAATATACTTACAAGTTGAATTTATGAAATCTCAATACATCACTCCCATATCCATTGCAAGCATCTGATTCTTGTATATCTTATAATAGGCCCCTTCCAGATCAACCAGTTCCTGATGAGTTCCCCTTTCGATGATCTTTCCCTTGTCAAATACTATAATCATGTCTGCAGACTTAACTGTGGAGATTCTGTGTGATATTATTATCGTTGTTATACCTTTAACCTTCTGTTCTAACCTTTTAAAGATCTCATTTTCAGTTCCTGTATCAAGGCTGGAAAATGCATCATCCAGGATTAATACCTTTGATTTTCCTAGCAGTGCACGAGCAATTGCGACTCTCTGTTTCTGCCCTCCTGATAAGGTGACTCCCCTTTCTCCTATACGGGTATCAATGCCGTCAGGAAACGACAGCAAATCCTTTTCCAACCCGGCAGTAACAGCCGCATCCCATACGCTATCAAAGTCCTCACTCTCACATTGCGATTGCTGCCCAGAATTGTAACCAAAAACTATATTCTCCCTGATAGTATCCGAAAAGAGGAAAGGGTCCTGGTCCACATATCCTATATTTTGACGAATGGTTTGAATCGGTATCTTTTTAATATCTATCCCCCCTATGGTGATTTGCCCAGCACCCACATCGTAGTTCCTTAAAATTAACCTCCCTATAGTACTCTTACCTGAGCCAACTTGCCCCACTATCCCCACACTACTACCCTCGTTAACAGTAAATGTAACATTGGATAGAGATTTCGTATCGGCGTCAGTGTACGCAAACTCCACATCATTAAGCGCGATATCCCATCTCCCCGGGATAAAGCTCTCTTTCTCCTCATCAACAGCTGGCAGGTAATCACAAATTTCAGGTTCCACATTCATGATTGATTCAATCCTTGACATAGATGCCGCACCTCTTTGTATAAGGTTTACCATAAACCCTATGGCCATCATTGGCCATGTAAGCATGGCCAGATATCCGTTAAATCCTACAAACGACCCCAAGGTCATCTTTCCGGCAATCACATCCTTACCACCAAGCCATAAAACAGCTGCAGCACTTATACCGGACATAAATGTAAGCATGGGAAACAACACGCCGGACACCTTTACAAGTTGTAAATTTTTGTTAATGTACTCTTTGTTCAGCACCTCAAATCTCTTCCTCTCGCTGTTTTCCTGCACATATGCCTGTACAACCCGTATACCTGATATACTTTCCTGCACCATTGCACTTATCTTTGATATCTGAGCCTGCACCCCCATATATCTTTTTCTGATAAGTTTTCCAAACTTCATTACCAACATACAGATAATTATCATGGGAAGCAGCGCGACAAAGGTTAACCGCGCGTTTATATAGAACATCATCCCCAAACTTGCAGAAATAGTAACAATAGTATCTACAATGATCATTGCTCCCATACCAAGGAATTCCCGAACGGCATTCATGTCGTTAGTAGCACGGGACATTAAATCTCCTGTCTTTGTACGTGCAAAAAACGAGGCAGAAAGGCATTGAAGATGACGAAAATAGTCATTTCTCAGATCATACTCAACCAACCTTGACAAACCGAAAAGATACTTTCTCCAGAAAAATCTGAAAACCGCCTGAATGAACACCACACCCACAATTAATATGGCATATTTCAACAGTAAGTCTGATCCCTTTATATTCTTAAACGAATCAATAGCACATTTGATCAGCCACGGTGTACACAATCCCAGCAAATCTGTAATAACTAAAGCAACAATCCCTAATATAAGCTGTCTTTTATATTTTTTTATATATTTTGATAATTTTCTTAGAGTATTAATGGTATATCTCCAATTTACCACCTAAATTATGGATCAATTCCGTATAATTGAATAACACACCCCTAAATCCCCTCTTATAAGAGAGGACCTGTTAAACTTCGTACTGGCATAAACTGGATATTCTAGTATCAAATTGATACCCGTACAAAGTTTAGTTAATAATACCTGATCCGGTTAATTCCCCTCTAAAAAAAGAGGGGTGGATACGTGAGCAAACGGGGTCTGTAAAGGACTCTAAACAGAGGTAACATTAGATCTCTATACATCTTCCTACTCCCCTATATATTTCGCATAAATATTCTTTGCCGTTATCTGATCATTAGTACCAAATACAATAGACCTTCCATCGTTAAACAGGGTTATTTCATACCCGCCAGTCTTAAACTTTAACATATGTTCATTAAAACGCACATCACCTATACATGCAAGTCTCTGAGCCACATCTTTAAAATTAATATGTTTATCCTCTTTATATCTGATTTGCACCGCATTTCGTCCGCATAGCGTGGCAGTCAAAGAGTCCAAGCCCCCTGCAAGAAAATCAAACCTTCCCTCTTTGCACACAGGGCAATTCCCTATGAGCCTTGCATTTTCAATGTTTATTTTGTCATACTTTACATACCAGACATCGATACTAATAAGCTTTTTGTTCAGCTGTCCAACGTTGCCGGTAAGTATCTTAAATACCTCCGCCGTCTGTATAGAAGCAATAATATTTACAATAGGAGCGATCACTCCACTGGTATCACATGTTGGGGATGAACCAGGTGAAGGAATTGTCTCAAAAACACAACGCAGGCATGGTGTTAAACCGGGTATGATATTCATAGACAAACCAACGCTACCAACACAGGCACCATAGATCCATGGTATTTTTGATTTTACGCAATAATCGTTAATCAAAAATCTGGTCCCAAAGTTATCTAACCCGTCAATAACAATATCTGCCCCGCTTATCAGTTCGTCAATATTATCTGAATTTATATCAGTGACAAATGGGACCACATTAACATTGGAATTTATTTTCCTTAATTTTCTCTCTGCTGCAACAGCCTTCGGAAGATCATCTTTCACGTCATCCTCATCAAAGATCACTTGCCGTTGGAGATTAGATTCTTCAACAAAATCCCTGTCTATGATCCTTATAGTGCCCACACCCGCACGGACAAGAGAATCTGCAATTACACTACCTAGGGCTCCACATCCGGCCACAACAACAACCCCTTTATTTAATCTCTCCTGCCCTTCAGCTCCAATACCTTTAAAAAGAACCTGCCTTGAGTACCGTTGAGAAACATTATTATTGATTGTCATTTGTCTTTAATTTATTGATGATACTTAACGAGGCTCAAGTGAGACATTTATGACCCCATATAGTAAGGTATGATTCTATAAAATAGGTTTGGATATTCTGATTAAGGAAAGGAAATTTAATAAATTGCCTGGTTAACGATCAGATTAACGTTAGATTTATCCAAAGCTCAAACACGCCACCTAATGTGGGAGTTCAAGATCTTGAGCTTCCACATTAGGCAATCTGATAACGCGAAAGAAACATGTAATTTATGTAATACCATCTTCCATAGACATAAGAATGGGCATATAATAAATTACTCATGTCACACAAATCTTCTATATTATCTTTCCCCTAACTTTAATAGCCAAATCCTCTACACGGTAAAGGCCTCACTTCTGGTTTGGTTCATCAGCTTGAACAAATCGAACATAAATCAGAGGGCCACATGTACAATTTATTAAATGCTTATCACATAAAAAAGGCCGAAAATACCTAAAATGGGTATCCATCAAACACCCAGGTATTTTCAGCCTTTTATTATTTAACATGCCATCTTTATAGAAGTTTACAATACTGACATCTTCTAATTCTCTGATTTATCAACTATCTCCACGTTTACGATCGTATCCAATTCAGGTTTGTAAACTACACTCACGTCTCTATGCAGCTATGCAGCTTCTACACTTACAACCTCCGGAACAGCTTCTTTCAACCTGGCCTCAACTCCATGCTTTAAGGTCATAAGTGCACTGGGGCAAGATCCACATGCACCTTTCAGTTTAACCTTTACAACGCCACCTTCTATACTAACCAACTCAATATCACCACCATCTGCCTGTAAAGCAGGTCTTATGCTTTCAAGCGCTTTCTCTACTCTTTCTTTCATGCAAATCTCCTTCAAAAAAAATGTCGTCATAAAAACAATACTGATTCTAAACGCATCTCATTAATATACTACAAGTATAAGTATCGTCTTACGTTATAAAAACTTCTCTAAAAAAAAGTTGTAGTCTTTATGGAATACAGAATACAGTAGACAGAAGTCAGAAGTCAGAAGTCAGAATAAAAGAAAACATGACTCAGGAAGTGAATAGAAATTTACAATTAATAACTCTACTGTAAAACAAGCACCAAACTATGTTTTATTCTGTATTCTGGTTGCGGATTCGCCACACTATGGATTCTGGTTGTAACTTTGCCGCATTCTGTTATATAAAGTAAATAAATAAAGGATTTTTGTCAATATTAAACTATGGTACACTGTGAAAATCCCAAATATTATAGTATTCTCTAGTAGAATCATGTTTTTTGAGAACAGATATTTACATCGCGCAGTTAAGTTATTTGCAGAGGTATAGTTACTGGATATAGGATGTTCTATAACCAGTTTGGTAACTTTAATAATGTTACATTTTTAGTTAAAGAATAACTACTTGACAGAAATGCACAACATCTGATAGCATTACACATTAGTGTTACAACTATTTTTGCTATAAAAACCACATCTGATTAATAAATTATATCTCATGACTACTTGCTCAAAAAAAAAAAACATAGATTTAGATGATTTTAAGTATACATCTACTCATGAATGGTTATATGTAGAAGGAAACCTGATTACTATTGGTGTTACGGAAGTTGTCACAAAAAAACTCGGATCAATTATCTATCTTGACCTGCCGGACATAGATGACGAAATATTAACCATTGTACCGTTTGGTGAAATCGAGAGCGTTGATGATACTTATGATGTAAATTGCCCTGTAGAAGGAGAAACCACTGAAGTAAATGAAACATTAATGAACAAGCTCGACATTCTGGATACCGACCCATATAAAAAAGGATGGCTAATAAAACTTTACGCAGAAGATGTCACGGCAATCTCAGAACTGATGACTAGAGATGAGTATGAACAGAAATTTGATATCAATCTAAACTCGCGAAAAAGAAAGACAAAATTAAACGGAAGCAGGAAGTAAATGATAGGACAAAACATCTCCGACGATCTTAGAAATAGTTTCTAAGACCGCCGAAGATAAAAAAGACACCATCATTAATAGTGTAATTTCTGTATCGCTTTTGGCATTTTCTTCCTCTGTCCGGAAGGCAGCAGTACCCGCACATAATGGACCAGCGCCTTTATCTCTTCACTGTTATAAGTCTTTCCCCAGCTTGGCATCTTGTTTTTACCATTAGTAATAGATTTAAACATCTCTTCATCTGTTATTGATTTCTGCCAATCTATATTTTTAAAGTTTTGCGCACTTAATCCCTTTCCCCTCTTGGTTGGCCTGCCATCCAAACCGTGGCATTTAGCACAACTACGGGCATAATTCTTTTTGGGATCTGCATTCGCACTAGAAACAAACAGTGTTAACATAATCATAACAGCCACAAACACAGGCAAAACTACAAACCTTCCTGAAACATTTTTCATACTCTACCTCCTGTTTATAAAGATGTAAATATTAAGATATTTTAGCTTTCTTTGGCAGAAAGCTTTATATACAATTACATACTCTTACTTATTTAATTTTAATCTATAAAGTATAAAAAATACAACACTATATTTTGGACTAGTACAACGTCTATGTTCTATTGGCGATAGCCATGCGATCTAAATTCTTTTTGTTAACAAATAGTACCTACTCAGGTAGATAGGCTGAAGGCTAAAGGTAAAACTTAAAGGCAAAAATCCTGAGGCTTTTACTTTTTAACATTAGCCTGGAGACCTAAAAAGGCTTAATGCTTTTACCTTCAACCTATCCACCTGAGTAGGTATAACGGATAAGGCTTAAGAAATCATACCCGTTATTAGAACAATGACGCAGTACTCGTATTTGGTATTAAACCTGAAGCGCTTTATTTTTATTAGTAAATTACACATTTCGGGTGTGCCTTTTTTAGCCTGGTGGTATCAAAATTTCCATTTAAATCAGTTGTAAATTATAAATAATATAAGGTGGGGATTGCCGAGCAAAAACCACTATAATCTTAATCTTAACCTTAATTAACCCACTGAAATTAAGATTAAGATTATAAATTTAGTATTAACTTAAAAACAAAAAGTCCGCCAAAGGCATTAACTTGAGACATAACAAAAAAGATACAAAACTTTTTAAGTCCGCCCTACAAATAGTATCGCATCTAAGAGACAAAGGATACTCCGCTTTCTTTGCAGGAGGATGTGTTCGTGACATGGTAATGGATATTGCCCCGGTAGATTATGACATTGCCACCAGCGCAACGCCTGATGAGGTAATGTCTTTGTTCAGGAGATCAATCCCTGTAGGAGCTAAATTCGGTGTGGTAAATGTTCTTGAAGACGAATTTCAATTTGAGATTGCTACGTTCAGGTCTGACGGAACATACAGTGATGGAAGAAGGCCAGATAGCATCAATTTTTGTGATGCTGAAGGGGACGTAAAGAGAAGGGATTTCACCATAAATGGTATGTTATTTGATCCTCTTGAGGAGAAAATACTGGATTACGTCGGAGGAAAAAATGATATTAAGGCATGTGTAATCAGAACCATAGGAGATCCATTGGAAAGATTTGCGGAAGATCACTTGCGAATGATAAGGGCAGTTAGGTTCTCCGCCAGATTTTCATTTAAGATTGAGCAGGACACAAAGAGTGCCATTAAAAAATTAGCCGCAAAAATATTAACTGTAAGCGCGGAAAGGATTCGTGAGGAACTTGAAAAAGGATTAACCGCTTCAAATCCCCATGAATTTGTCCGACTATTAGATGAATTAGGGCTTGCAGAACAAATACTCCCAGAGATCTCTGGAATGAAAGGAGTGGAACAACCAGAGAATTTTCATCCGGAAGGAGATGTCTTTGTCCACACACTTATCGCTGTCTCAATGCTTGTGAAACCATCATGGGAACTTGCAATGGGAATACTGTTGCATGATATAGGAAAGCCAGCTGCTTTCTTTAAAGAAGTTAATGATAAGGGAGAAGTGGAGAAGATCAGATTTTATCAACATGATAATATAGGTGCAAGGATGGCAGGCAAGATATGCAACCGGTTAAAGACATCTACATTCACAAAAGAGAGAATTATGTGGCTGGTAAAGAAACATCTGATAATTAAAGACGTACAAAATATGAGAAAAAGTACCTTAAAAAAACTCTTTGCTGATCCCGGATTCCCTGAGCTGTTAGAACTATTCCGGATTGATACCCTGTCAAGTACAAAAGATTTAACAAACTATGATTTCTGCAAAGAAAAGTTTGAAACAATGGATGAAGATGAAGTAAAACCTGCACCACTGGTTACAGGGCACGATCTTATCAATATGGGGCTTAAACCTGGACCAGACTATGGAAAAATATTGTCATTTATGATGGAAGAACAGCTTGAGGAGAGAATAACCAGCAGAGAAGAGGCATTAGATCTTGTAAAAAATATTATAGTATTACCAGTCAAAAAGAGTTAATAAATCTATACTATAAATATGAAACCAAAGGAAAAAATAACAGAACAAGGGATAAAGGATAAACTTTCTCCTCTTTTTCATGAAAAAGATTTAAGGCTCGTAATATTGTTTGGATCAACTGCGACGGGTAATCGTCATAATACAAGCGATATTGACCTTGGATTCTTATTTGATAATCAGGTTGATATTCTGGAACTGACAAACAGGGTGATACAACTTCTAAAACGTGATAACATCGATGTTGTAGATTTAAATCGTACAAGTCCGCTATTAAGGTTTTCGGCGGTAAAAAAGGGCAAGCTTCTCTACGAAAAAGAACCAGGGCAATTTAATGAATTTGCCTCCTTAGCATTTCGGATCTATGTGGATACAAAGAAGTTGCGTAGTGCAAGGGCGAAATCAATAAAAAATTTTCTGATGAAATGAGTACTTAATGAGTCCACTGGAAAAAGAGGTAATAAGAAGAAAGATTGCAGTTATCATAGAAAATCTTAACCTCCTTAAACCTATCAAAAATATGACACAAGTAGAGTATATTGATGATATATATAAAAGAAAGGCAACTGAGCGTCTATTACAGGAATTAATTGAAGCGGCAATTGATATAAATACACATATAATAACTCAAACAAAGAATATGGTCCCTGACGATTATTATGAGAGTTTTATTAAAATGGGAGAACTTAGAATAATACCCAGACTGATAGCTGAAAAATTGGCTCCATCAGCAGGATTAAGAAACAGATTGGTGCACGAGTATGACACATTAGAACATCATATAATCCTTAATGCAGTTAAGACTGCCGAAGGACTTTACACTGAATACATAAAAGCCCTTGAATTTTATATCTCGGAATGAGACATAATGATAAATCCTTAATTCTGTAGATTTCCTACAACACCTTCCTTCCGTCACGTCCATCAAACATTAAAAACTTCCGGAGATTCCATTTTTGAATCAAAAACTTACCACTGGTAACCATTACTCCAAAGGAATAAACAACGCTAGCCCTGAAACCGATTGATGAAGATTCATTTGTGTATTGTGACGGAGAGGTAACCTCTCCGATTCTGTAACCAAAGTAGACAGCTTGCGCAAGCATCTGGTTATCAAACACAAAATCGTCGGAATTTTCCATTATTGGCATGGACGCAATAACCTCCCTTGAAAATGCCCTGTAACCGGTATGATACTCGGAAAGATTCCGCCCCAACATTATATTCTCTATAAATGTAAGGATCTTGTTAATAACATATTTAAAAAATGGCATGCCACCAGTGCGGGCCATGCCATTTAATACCCTTGTTCCCAAGACCACATCAAACACCTCTAAAGATATTAAACTTGCCATGGCAGGTATCAATTTCGGGGGATATTGGTAATCAGGATGGAGCATGATAATAATATCCGCCCCTTTCTCAAGGGCAAGTTTATAACATGTCTTCTGGTTTGCCCCATACCCTTTATTCTTATCATGAATATGCACGTCAAGCCCTAATCCCCTTGCCACCTCAGCAGTCCTGTCCATGCTATAATCATCAGTAAGGATCACACTATCCACCACATCCTTTGGTACCTCGTCAAATGTTTTTCTTAACGTCTTCTCCGCATTATAAGCAGGCATGACAACAATTATCTTTTTTCCATTCAACATGTTTGAATTAGCACCTACGACGGACTAAAGTCTCCAACGAGGCACGTCTCCTATCGCAAACAAACATCTCTACCCGTACATCATCGAGGCTAAAGCCTTGAGTTACGAAATGTAGCTCATACCTTTAGGTTTGAGTCAATTCTTAACAGTAATAACGAAAACAATTTCAATTATCTGCGACACACAATATTTTGTAAATAGTAGGTTGGGTTAAGCAGTAGCGAAACCCAACAATTATTCGTCACGCTCTGTTGGGTTTCGCTACCGCTTAACCCAACCTACACCTTAACTCATAGAAAATAGAGGCGTTACACCGTAACACTAACAGAAGAAACGTATTCGGCCCAAAATGAAAATTCCTATACTATTTAATTAGCACCTACGGTGGACATTTAGCTTTTAACTTCTTAATCCTAATCGTACTCTTAATCTTAATCCACATAATACGATTATGATTATGGGCACCATTCATAATTGACTAAAAGTAGTTTACTCTTCTCTTTTTGAACTGCAGAACAGCAGAACAAGGAACCGCAGAATTATGAGGTTTTAATCCTTCATAATTCTGCAGTTCCTTGTTCTGCTGTTCGATATTCAAGAAAAACTAACAGAGAAAAGGTTTTTGGTGGGCCATGTCGCACCCAACATTAATAATAATTTGCAACTATTTCTCGGATAAGGAATTAAAATGAGAATTACTATACAATTGAATTATAACAACCTTTTCATTTAAATTACAAACATTGAATTGCAGGGCGGGTCAAGATTTTACCCTCTGTATATTGGAGTACTAAAATGGAAAAACATAAGGCAGCTCAAGACAGTTATACCGTATAACCTGACCACCGGCTACACGGTATAACGGTTATACTTGTTTGTAATACCGTTTTTGTTAAGTTGTTAAATAGTGAAAGGCATGAAGAATGAAAGGTTTTCTATCGCTTTTCGAAATGGTGTGTATCTCACAAATCGTTGAGTATCTGCATTACTAATCTTATCATTCATCCGAAATATCTTTTTTATCATATATAGTTTTGCCCTGGTGGACGCTTCACCTCCAGGGGCAACATCCGTCACAAAATCCATTGCAACCTGCGTATTATCAAAAACTTGAGTTGTCATCTTTCTACCAAGCTTAGTGTTGCCAATTGTGGCATCCGGAATTGTTTCTACCAGATTTAACCCCGCAAACAATACGTCTTCACCTATGTTAAGTGCACTCTGTGGTAAATCTACAACAAGATCCTTACCTATGGCCTTGACAAAGACGCTCTTAAAAAGGTGTTTAAACCTTGCTCCAATCCCAACTGGCTTCTCTGTTTCTTCTGGTGTATAGGCACCTAAACTGAGACCACTAGCAATATTTTTTGTAAAATTACCTACCGTTTTAAGAAAACCTATCTTTTTTCTGGTTTTAAGAACCCCATTGGTATCCATGTATTTTACCTCACTGCCACTTCCCAAATCTTTTGCAAGGTTTTTTATGTTGCTAAAAGCATCAAACAGGTCTTTGCCCACTCTACTAGCAAATTTATCATGAGAATACTCATTGTCGATCACACCAGTTGACCTTTCAAGGAAATATTTGTCCCCTCCAGGATTAGACAATAACTGATCTTCTTTATATTTTTTTATCTGATGCATAAAACCACGATCAGCTTTATCTATTTCAACAACATCATTTCGGCTTAGTACCCTATCTTCATTATTTAATCTACTGTTGATTTTTTCATTACCAGCCATCTGATTCTGTATATTTTTACGCGGATACGCTTTTCCTAACGGAACCGGACGAAATGACTTTGAATATCTCTTGAGGTGCATCCCTGGTCTCATGGTATCTCTGCTGCTTACCTTTACTCCAGAATCTCTTTGTTTATTTATACTATTATCTGTTTCTATAACTCTCTTACTCTCACCAGCATTTGTTTCATTGTATAGGATGTTGGTAAACTTTATATCACGATTTCCACTATTTTCAGTTTTTGTTTCTGATGTCCCTTGTAAAGAAAAGCCAGTTGTACCTACTGCATTTAGAGCTTCCATGCCAATGCCTCTTGTATTTAATAATTTATTTTAGATTATATTGAGTTAACAAACAACTTAACGCAAACATAATGCCAATTATAGAGAGACCATATATATCTTTCTGTTTCCTTTACCAAGAATCAGAACGGCGTAGTACAAAAAGACATAAACCACAAACATAATATCACTTACAAACACAAACAATGGCTGTCATCCTTCTCATTATAGATTACTAGCATACAAACAAGAATATGCTCCCCCGGATTAATACGGAAAGATTTACATTTTGCAAGTAAACCTTTCCCATTTTCAAAATTATCCTGTATATATAAGGGCTGATTTTATATTATTATATTTATTTATCTAAAAAAAATAATTGCTAGTTAAATTGGAGAGCAGTTCCTATCACACCTTAATATGGAAGAAATATATGTTTCATAAAGGCATTATGCTTAAACGTACTAAAAATCTGGCATCTATTGATGCACATTTCAAATATCATAGATTATCATACATCTAGGATCTAGGAACAAGTAACCTGTAACTATTTAATAACAAATAGCTTAAACAATGCATTGCAACACTTCTTTTTAAAAACAAGTTTTTACAGGGCAATACTATAATATGGAAAATTTTAAGCTGACAATATTAGGATCAGGCACGGCAATACCATCAAAAAACAGGGGAAATTCCGGGTATCTTATTGAAATCGGAGATGAAAAGATACTCCTTGACTCTGGTGCAGGCGCCATTCGTAAATTACCGTTTCAGGAAATACCTGTTTGGGGTATAAACAAGATATTTTATAGCCATATGCACATTGACCATGTTGTAGATCTGATCCCGTTACTCTTTGCCTCTAAATACTCCGGCAGACCTGCAGAGGCTGTCCATAATCTGGAAATATTTGCACATAAAGACTTTAACGACTATTTCCTCTCTATACAAAAACTGTTTAATCCCTATATTTCAGGAGATAATATTAAAACAGTTTTTACCCCTGTTAATGGTAATTTATTAAGACTTGAAGGGTTTAATGTTAAAAACATCCCTGTGGCGCACACACCACAGAGCACTGCATACCGATTTGAACTCTTAGATGGAAGAAGCCTGGTATATTCAGGTGATACCGATTATTGTGAAGAGCTCGTCACCATTGCGAACAACTGTTCGGTACTACTTGTTGAGTGTTCTTTTCCTGATGATAATGATGTCAAAGGACACATGACACCACTAAAGATCTCAAAACTTATCAGTAAAGCGCGCCCGACGCGGGTAATATTAACCCATATTTACCCCATCAATGACGATGGCACCTTGGTACAAAGGATAGAAAACCCGTTTAAGATACCCATTGAGGTGGGAGAAGACCTTATGCAGATAGTTATATAATAAAAATTTTTGTTAACCATATACTCATATTGCGGCAAAGCCGCAACCAGAATACAGGAGTCAGGAGACAGAATTTAGAATAAAGCATAGATTTCTGTTTGTTTTACAGTAGAATTATTAATTGGAAATTTGTATTCACTTCCAGAATTATGTTTTCTTATTCTGATTTCTGACTCAAGTATTCTGTATTCAATAAAAGCACATAATCTTTTTAAAAAAGAAGTTTTTATAAAGTAATACCTTAGAGATCATAAATGATGCATTTATGACCTATATGAGTATATTTTTTAAGGAACCTAGTTATGGGATTAAAAAAGAGTTATATCATACTACTGATTATCTTATCAGCCTTCTTATTTTCGTGCGGAACTGTACCTGTAACCGGTAGAAGGCAGCTAAATTTCATCCCCAGTAACAAAATGCTGTCCATGAGCTTTCAGCAATATAAAGAATTCATGGAGACAAACAAGGTAAGTCCTAATATTAGGAAGACTCAAATGGTCAAAAGGGTTGGACAAAAGATACAAAAGGCAGTAGAACAATATCTTTCCGAAAACAATATGTCTGCGAAGCTAAAGGATTACAGTTGGGAATTCAATTTAATTGATAGCCCTGAACTAAATGCCTGGGCAATGCCAGGAGGAAAAGTTGTGGTATATTCCGGCATTCTGGCTGCGACAAGAGACGAAACCGGATTGGCCGTTGTTATGGGACATGAAATAGCTCACGCAATTGCTGAACACGGACGGGAAAGAATGAGCCAGCAGTTAATAGCCCAAATGGGAAACGCCGCACTATCCGCCGCAACGCAAAACAGCCCTGAACAGACGAAACAAATGTGGATGTCCGTATTTGGTGCTGGCGCTCAATACGGAGCCTTACTACCTTTTGGAAGACTGCAGGAGAGTGAAGCTGATCATTTAGGTCTAATCTTTATGGCAATGGCAGGTTACGACCCTAATGAAGCGGTTGATTTCTGGTCAAGGATGTCAAAGATGCAAGAGGGACAAGCTCCGCCAGAATTTATGAGCACACACCCTTCGGACGAAACACGCATTAGAAAGATTAATCAGACTATTCCAGAAGCAATGAAGTACTATCAAAAGTGAAAAGTGAAAAGTGAAAAGTGAAAAGTGAAAAGTGAAAAGCTAAGAGTAAAGAAAGAGTTGCGGTAGTGTAAGAAGAGACGAGCTTGCCTATATTGCCTTATTAATGCTGGAGCCGTCTTGGAAACCGCTTCTAAATTTTTTATGTGCAGACCAGAAGCATATACATTTTGACATGTTAATCAGAAAGTCACAAAGAGAAACAATAATCCATTGTTCCATCTCTTTGTGTCATTTGTGTCTTTCTGGTTAAAAACCATTTTCTGGCAAAGAAAAAAACATTAGCGGTAAGAAAAGAATTGCATAAAATTATTTTAAATCTGAAATACTGCTACACCTCTGCGCCCGGGCAACAAGAAGTGTTCCTCCGACAACTGCAATTGGTAGAACAAAACTGGATAGGAACGGAATGGAAAAGAGAGATGTCAGCACTCCCCCAAATCCGGCACATGCAAATATGTGCTCCCACAGGAATTTTGCCCCTGTCTTAAGGCCAATCCCACGGCGCGTTTGAGGATAACTGGAATACTGAAACGTTACAAGCAGAAATGAAATGACAAAAGCAACTATATTAAGCCCTGGCACCCATGAAAATAAAACTGCAAATATTGCAGCAAATGCGGCGGCTACTGTCTTTAACAGATCTATTCCTATCAATTTTATCTGCTGTTTAAAAGATTTGTTCGTTACCGGAGGTAATGGCGGATAGGCGTACGACTCCGTCTTTTCTGCCAGAAAATCATTGAAAGGAGAGGCAACTATGCTGCTGGTAAATGTAAAAGTTAGTGCCGCAAATACCCACAAGAACATTTTGCCTAAGAACAACAATGACCACCCCATAAAACCAGCCGTATCAAATCCCCATTTGGCAAGATAATCCTGGAGCAGACCAATGGCATAACCTTGTAACGCCTTAATACCAAAAATATAGAGAACAATCGTTAACACTATGGGCAAGAGACTCCATATAATAAGTGAACGATGGGAAAGTATCAATCTAAGAGAACGATACGGAAGGGTCACTCCGTACCAAAGGGAACGAATGCGGCAAAATTTGTTTGCAGTAAATCTATTATTCATTATTATTTAGACTCTTAACTAAAAAGGTATGGAAATTGCAGAAACTTTTGTTTGTAAATATTGTTGTATTAATCTAAAAAAAATCTACGATATATAGTCAAAGTAATCAGTAATTCGAAATTTAGTAATTCAGGTTTTGGTTAGATTTGTATGTTATGATTAAGTGCTTCCGCAGGTGCAGCCTTAGCTCATCGAGGAAAGCATGATTGAATAACATTCAAAGATAGCCGGAATATGGATTGCTAAATTTCGAATTACTGATTACTTTGACTATGTAAAAAGTATAACAAAAAAAACGCCTCTTTATAACGTTTTTTTAAGGCAGCATATGTATTTACCGGAGAAGAATGAATGGACGATAACCGTCAAAAAATAGAAAAGATAGAAAGGTCTATCAATTTGATAAAGTTAATGATCGAAAAGAGGAGTGACAGGATCAAATACTATGAAAAACTCATTGATATGGGACTCTCATTTGATGATCAGAGAAAATTAGAATTTTTTGCAGCAACTAAGAACCTAGAGATCAAAAACCTGTATAGAAAATTAGACGAACTTTATCTGGAAAAGGCGTTTTATGAAGCGTAACAATTTTGTAATAAACGAGTTAGCTCAGATACACAGAAAGCGACCTTACCTTTTTCATACCTTAACAATCTCTGCACTAAACAGTAAACAAAAGCGATGATATACCTTATCAAAAACGTCTTCAGGCACAACCGCACCGGATAGTTTTACCAAATCAGAAATATTTTCACCTTTCTCAATCTCTGCATGTAGATTTTCTACAAAACTCTCCTTATCAATGCTATCAAACTCATTCTTATTATTAAGCATACTATGTGTTACTTTAAAAACCGTTTCAAAAGGAATGACGTCAAAGCAGAAACGATCTAGATAATCTGATACTAATTCTGCGATGTAATCTATTGCAAGCTCTTTAGAGACGTTATATCTCCAAGAGAGTCTCTCTTCCTTATATAGGATGTGAATTGTAAAAGATGAGTTATGGAATATCTCAGAATGGCCGGGACTAGTAAGTAAGGCCAAATAGAAAAGAAAAGGTTCTAGAACATACTTTTCCGGCAATTTTTTCCCCGCACTTTTAGTTCGTGTAGTTAATACCAGCGAGTTCCATCCATCCTCACCTTGCCATAACATTGGCATTGAACCATGCACCTCTACCTGTTTTACTCTTAAATCATTAATTCTTTGTCTCATTTTAATTTTTAACGGTTCAAACTGCAACAATGTGCCATGCCCCCTTTTAGATGCATCATTATAATTACCGTCACCAATAAAAGCCCATTGATAACGACTTTTCGCTTCATCAATAAGCCTAAATACTTCCATTAATCCTGGGAGTCTGTCTGTAATTATTCTAAGGATGTCCCTTTTATCAAGTTCCCCGAAACTACCCTCAGGGGTCATACCACTAAAAGCGCAGTACCGATAATAACTGTTAAGAAAAGTAATAGTCTCCTGCTGTACAGCCGAAGAGCTGTCCAACGCAGCAGAAGCAAAAAACTTTAACGGACTTATCTCCACATCATAATTAAAAGGAAACTTAGAAAAGAACGGTTCATCCTCTAACAGGGATTTATCACTATTATCCTCATCAAAGATACCAAGGTGCTTTCTTAATGCAGTCCCGGCAGGATCTTCAAGGAATCGCTTTAAATGTCTAAGTTGTATCTTTTCCACTGCATCCAAATGCTCATCTTCGATTCTACCATTATCAACACCAAAATCTGGCTCAAATCTCGCAATCTTTTTCAATACTTTTCCATCTCCCCACTCTTTAACCATTTTAACCATTCCATTGGAAACATAATAAGCCATCCTGTCCGCAGCGGAATAATTTACCAGCAGATCAGATTTAGTATTAACACCTCTATCCAGATAGATTATATCACTACCATCCAAAGGTATATCTATGACCTCAAACCCTTTGTCAGGCAAAACCTCGGATTCCATATACTCTTTTAATTGATAAACCAGGGAGCAAGGGGAAAAATCTTCTACACGCTGCAAATCTCTGGAGACAAATGAAATATATAATTTATTCCTGGTCGAAACCAGTATCTCGAGAAACATATAACAGTCTGCTTCTGCACGGTTTATATCTCCTATCCTCCTTTTTAGAAGCCTTAAATCCATTGCCGATTGATTTATCTTACCAGGAAATTGT
This sequence comes from Candidatus Anammoxibacter sp., assembly GCA_021777055.1. Lineage (GTDB taxonomy): Bacteria > Planctomycetota > Brocadiia > Brocadiales > Anammoxibacteraceae > Anammoxibacter_A. The sequence continues at coordinate 68,986 of JAIQZO010000046.1, forward strand.
CCCTCACCCATCCCCAATACATAAACTATTTTAAATGGAATGGGGCGCATTGGTTGAATTTCGGCAATAGTAACGCCTCCTGTCAAATATGACCCGTAACCACTGGCAATGGATGTAAGCCTTGCAGCAATAAACTCCAGTACCATTGGTAGTTCAAAAAACAGTTCCCCATTATCAACACTGTCTGATATCACTGTTTTCTCCGTCAAATCATCACAAATTCCAAAGGAATTTAAACCATCCAGCAGACAACTACGTACACGCTTCTCAGCCGAATACCCATCTGGAATAGATAAAAAGGCCTCCAACAACAAACTGATCCTACCTGCCCAGTGGCGACACGAAAGCCTTGCGTTCTTTAACGGTCTAACCTTTGAAAATAGGAGCTCTATTACTTCACAAAACTGCTCAAGCAATGTAAGATCATCAGTACCTGCGATCTCAAGGGGAACAAGACCTTTATAGTGCTCAAACATTCCAGTTTCAGAGACATCAACCGGTGGATCCATCACTCTAGCCAAACGCAACCTCATTAATCCTTGCCTCCAGGTATGGAGATCCTCTGCGGAATATCCATGACGTTTTCTATCGTCTGCATCATAACCATAAAATATATTAAGTTCATCAACCCAACTGATCCAAACCTGAACATCCAAGCGAGTTAAACCAAACTTATCCATAAAGCAGGGATTGGATATCAGGGAAAAGACCTCCTTCCTGTTAAATGAACCATCAGCAAGGTTTAAAATACCCATAACCCCCTTACCAAAGATACTCTCATTGCTGGCGGTAGAATCACAAAGATTATATGGAATATAAGCAGGCGTCCTATTAAAAACTGAAACTAATGATACCTTATATTTTTCCATACTTGGTACTAGAATGGCAATATCCGTAAGCCGCAGAGAACTATCACTCTCCATATTATAAATAATACTATTGTATACCGTCTCAACTTCTCGTATTATTCCCGAACAAGCAGCAATTTGCAGAGATGTATCCTGCTCAACAGGAAAATATTTCCCATCTCCAGATGGAGTTCTAAACAGGATATTCCGTTGTAACCTTTGCAGTACGTTATCATTATGAATATCTACATTACTGTTAAGGCAGAAAAGCTCATAAAAATTGTAATCGGTTAATTCACTTAACAACCTGATATTTTCCCTTCCAGGCTTACCCCACCATTGAAGCAAATGGTTATCCGCCTCTTTTAACTCACCATTCTCCAATTCATCATTAGAAATTTTCAGGCTCTCCATCCTCTTCATGGCCTTCCATTTACTTTCACGTTTAGTCTCAGCATCCTCCCAGAATTCGCAACACGGGTTAAACGCATAAACATGGATATCAAAATAACTTCCAAGTCGAGCAATGAGATATTGATGAAAGTTTGAAACCTGCGACAAACCAAAAATATGTACATTTACAGGATACTTGCCTGATGATACAGGGTTAAGACCGTTTCCTTTCTCACCAAACACTTTGTATGCATATTGAGACAGAGTCATATATTTAGTCCCATTGATATCCGCACTCCACCCATCAACAGGATGAAACAGGCCCCTGTATATATAGCGCTGACAGATCTCCATACTATCCAGTGGAACACCATCCCCACATTCATTTTGAAGCCACCGATTAATCATATCGGGCCGATGAAACTCATACTCTCTGAAATAAAATGACAATTTATTTGCAAGCTGCCAAATACGCCTGTAATAATCAGACTTTTTTTCAGAATCAGCAGAATAAAGATAATTATAGAAAGGCGTTAGATCACAGCATCTTTTGTCAATTTTTTGCAGAAAACTAAGTAATAAGAACTGGCGCATATCATTATCCACCATCTCCACCACTTGGTCGTCTGAGCTCAACATCCTTAACATACCCCACAAACCGTTTTCAAGGAATTCAAACTTAATATTTATTGCTATTCCCAAGTTTCCTGCAATATTCATCTGAATCCATTTTTTCAGATTGTTATTATGGGCAATCACTTTGGCAGGTTGGAAGAGACTATCCATTATCTTGCTTTCTTCAGATAGATTTCCAGAAAGACGCTGCCCCAACTGTTCAAGTTGATTGCTAAAGTAAAGTTCAATGCTCATATGGCTTATGGTTAGAATTATAACTACCGCAAAAAAGAAACATCAGTAAAATCTTCAAATAAACAGAACTAAGTAAGTAAAAAAAAAGTTAGTTAATATTGAAATTGAAAACCGGATAGCTACTGCAGAAATATAGCATAAAGCGGCAAAGGCGCATCCAAATTTGGAATACAGAATTCAGGAGACAGAATCCAGAATAAAGCATAGATTTGTAGTCATTTCACTATGTTAATTAATAAAAATAGATACAAATTATATCTACTTTTCAACTCTTGCCTTTTGTTATACTGACTCCAGTCTCCTGAATTCTGAATTCTATATTTCATAAAAACTACAAAATCCTTAAAAAAAGAAGTTTTAATAAAGCAATACTATCGTGCGGCAGAGCCTCAACCAAAATTGAAATACTAAATCTAGGAGTTAGAATTCAGAACAAATCATAGGTTTGTAATCATTTTACCATGTTTTTAGTCCTAAGATTGGTATGCATCCCTATATCATGTTTTCTATTATTCGAGATTCTGACTCCTGGATACCGTATTCCATAAAAGCAACAAAATGTAAAAAAAAGTTTCTATAAAGTAATACTATAAACACACCTACAGAAACAAACATACACTAACCGTCAAATCTACACAACTGAAAAAAATATTGGACTGTCTAGTTAATCAGAACGATGTGAAAGCAAAACAGATCTCATCTCTTGAAGAAGATCAAAGCATATTTGCAGAGAAGACAACAATTGACAATCTGATCTCGGAAAACCAAAACCAATATTGTTAAAATAGGTCAGAAAAAAAAATTCGCAAACATTGTAACAAACAATGCCATTAGAGAGAAAAATTACTCGTAAAAGAAAAAAGTGGGATTTTTATATTGAATCATAAGTAGTTTGCTTAAAAAGAAAATCATGAAAAAACAAGAGAACGGATATAAAGAAACTAAATAAAAAATTACACAATGTTGAAAACCATAAATCGTCGAAGTTATTCCAGGGGAAGAGGTTAAAACCATCTACAAAAACAAACATTAGCTAACATTCAAATCAGAACAACTTAAAAAGCAGAGAAATGCCTGGGTAAACAGAGAAATATGATAGAAGAACAAATATCATCTCTTAAAAAAGAACCACTAATCTCTAAGGCAAATAATAAAACTTCAATTGAGAAAGTCTTAATTCACAAAATTGTAAAAAAGCAGAGCGAAACAATTAGTTAGAATTAAAATGCTTTGTTAAGATATTTGCAACGACGTTGCTACTGGATGCCTTATAATATCTTTCCGCATCAAGTATTCTTACCGAGGCTTTGTGTCGATAGTCGCAACTTCACCAATTACGTCTAACCGTTTATACGTCTACACGTTTAAACGTGCATATAAAATTAATATTCTTAATGCTTTATTAGTTTACGGTAATTTCTGGAATCAGGAGTGCCAGACAAATAACATATACATCTTACGCTTATCTTTAGGTCATATTTGAAAGATTAAACCAGCATTGTCCTGTTAGTCTTTTGCAGTGCAATAAGGTTCCATATTTATGGATATTTTTCAACATCATAGTGTGGAGAATTATCTAAAATGCCCAAATTACTCAAAGTGCCTAGAATTTATAGTGTTGTTTCTTCTTAATAATAAATAACATTCTATAATTTTAGTGCAATTTAGGCAATTTAGGCATTTTAGGCACTGGATGTTAGCACCTATATCTGCCAAGCAAATACATAACCGGACATCGCTGAGATTGAATCTAAAAATATAGAGCGAAACAATTAGTTAGAATTAAAATGCTTTGTTGAGATATTTGGAACGGCGCTGTTTACGGATGCTTTATAATATTTTCGCTACGGATTTGTTGTCATAGGGGCAGCTTCACAAACAACGTCTGGACGTTTATACGGTTATACGTACAGCAGTATAATTAACATTATAACCGGCTTATTAGTTTACTGAATTGGTAGAATTAGGAGTGTCGGATAAATAACTTATACATCCTACTCTTAACTTTAGGTTCTATCTGAAAAATGGAACCTAAAGGTATAGAGTGAAACAATTAGTTGAAATTAAAATGCTTTGTTGAGATGTTTGGAACGGCGCTGTTTATGGATGCTTTATAATATTTTCACGTATCAAATATTTTTGCTGCGGATTTGTTGTCATGGGGGTCACTTTACGGACAACGGTGCACCATTTATACAGTTATACATACAGCAGTATAATTAATATTATAAACGGCTTATTAGTTTACAGTAATTTTTGGAATTATGAGTGCCAGATAAATAGTTATACATCCTACCTTAACTTTAGGTTCTATCTGAAGAATAGAACCTAAAAATATAAGTTTCTGTTTTTGCTGATTGATTGAAGGCTCTCAACCTCGTTCATTAAATTTGCATTTATTACAGTATATCAAGACGTTATTAAGGCCTGAAATCTGCAATGATCTTGTTGGAATTCTCTATGTCTAATTTACTGTATATTTTACCAATGATTTTACTAACAAAGTTAACGAAATCTTTATTTTCAAATTCTGTCAGCTTTGCAAGTAAAGGAATTGACTCCTGTGTAAAACTTGAATTACTTAGCGCTACTATAATTTCATATAAAAACCCTATTTCATAATTATATAACTCCATATTTTCATTTATGTTAGTCTTGTAATAGTTATATATATAGCTTATATAGTCAATGGCATCATCAAAATCAGCCCTGGTTTCTATTCTGTTTCTACCAACCTTTTTCTTAAGCTTCCAGATAGAATAGTAAATATTATGTGTATAATAATCGCTAAGTCTTCTGTTAATAGATTTTATATCAGAAAGAAAAGCAATTTCTTTCTCACTTCCAATTTCTCCTATAATTGCTATGCAGTCATTAATCGTATTCCTTTCAATGCGTGTCAAATCCTGTCTTTTTATATTCTTTGCTACTAAAACCTTCATATCATCAATAGAAGCACCATCTTCCAGCCCCACAATAATTTCGGGGGTAGTATCATCAACAACCATTTCTCTTTCCTGATTTTCCGTCTTATTTGGAGTGCTTGTATTACTTGCATCTACTACTTCGTTTGCACTAATTACCGAACTCTGCTCAATGGCCTCTTTATCTTCTAATGGAACTATAGATTTAACAGATTCATTTGGAGGCATTAAAGTTTCTTTACGGTTAGTTGTCATTTTTACAGTTTCTTCTTTTGTTTCAATTATAACTGGAGTTTTATTTGCAAGTTTGGTCTCTTTATTGGTTTTTTCTGGTATAATTTTATCTGAAGTATTAGTTAGTTCCTGGTTTACCATCTGCTTATCTGATTTTTTTGGAACTTCAGCAAACAATCTATCAATTATAGTTTTCTTGTTTTTCTCATTTTCGACAACCGGTTTCCTACCGACTTCTTTAACACTACTTTTAACTATATTCTCTGGAACTGAAATTGTTCTACTCTTAGTTAATAAGTCTTGATCTTTTTTAATAGTTGCTATCTGTTTTGTGATCAAGTTTCTCCGATTCTTCAGACGGCCCAATACACTTCTTAATTGTCTTGATCTGACGTTTAGTGAAGATTTATTTCTGTCGCTATGTTCCATGTTATATTTTTGCTTTGACACTCGAGCTATACGCTTTTCAATACTATTCAATTTTTTACTTAGTTTTCTGAGATCCGTTTTTTTTATGGTCTTTGTGGCGCTTTTCTTTCCAAAGACGGCACCTAGAATTCTGCTAAAGAAACCTGATTTTTTCTCTTCTTTAATAATACTGGTATCGTCAGACACTTGGTTACTATCAGATAAAGCAAAGCTCTCTTGTGTATATGTAAAAGTTGTCAAACAGGCAAATATACAGCAGAATAAAATTGTTTTTTTTTGTATTGAGAGTGAGAACATTATTTTTTCCCCCGATTATTTCTTTTAGAAATTAAACTATTTGAAAACTACTATCTCTTCTTGATGTGATTTGTTTGTATAATAAGTATATATCGTCATATCTAAATAAGATTTAGTTAAATTATGTTTTTTTTGGTAAATCTGTAGATAGAACTTAATATATAAGAAGTCATAATGATTGTATTCTTATTCGTTATTGATGTAATTGGCATTTAAGTTAAATTTTTCAATCCATGGAATCTAAACATTTTTTTTGGGCACAAAATTTATTTTACAAATATGAGAGGTGAAACATCCACTTTTTGTCGTATGAGTTAAAACATTTAGTTGTGGTCAAGTTGCAGTTATTAAGAATCCCGCAGCGGCGCGAAGTTTTCCTAAATATTTCCCAGTTATATCCTCTCCTAGTACAGCGTCAACGTTCTAGTGACGGGTATGATTTCTTAAGTCTTGTCAGTTGTTAACTACTTAGGTGGATAGACTGAAGGCTGAAGACTGAAGGTGAAAGCATAAAACATTTAGGTAGCCAGGCTAAAGGCAAAAAGCAAAAGCTACAGTCTTTTTGCCTTTAAGCTTTACCTTCAGCCTTCAGTCTATCCACCTATGTAGTTGCTATCTGTTAATAAAAAGAGTTTAGATCGCATGGCTATCGCCAATACAACATAGACGTTGTACTATAGCGTAGTTAACAAACAAGATTGTGCCCTTAATATTTCTTACCGCGTCTATATTTGGAATATCGGTATCTAAGTAGGTAAACATGTTCACAATCAATCTTTTCTCTTTCTAAGCCCAGAGGACAAGTTTATTAAGGCTCTTTAGGGTTTTGAGAGGGTAGATATAATATAGTTCAATAAAATAATGGGTGATTGTTAATAGTTTAATAATGAAATCGTATGGAATAGTAAGGTCACCCAGAATATACTTTTTCTTATAAGTCCTTACACCCTGCAGCTGAAGGGCTTGTAAGGAAAAGTATATTCTGGGTTTTAGCAATAAAAGGAACTGGTCAAGCCTGCTTGTTTTTTTAAGTTACTAGACTATATAGATAACCACCGATAGTACAAAGAGTTACATTTATGACGCCATACCTGACCAAAACAAGTGGAAGTTGCAAGTGGTAGAGCAATATAGAATTATAACATTAGGTGTCGAAGTTGGGTTAACAATCAAACAAAGATAATTTACCTACGCAAATCCCTAAAAAGTCTTTATAAAAGACTATGGCAAACACCGTGGAGAAAAAAAATATGAAATGTTTTGCTCTTTTAAGTGCGGTTTAAGAAGTATTAAAATGGAATGCTTGAGATATACGATTCTTACGTTTTTAAACCTAGTATTTCTACTCGTTTAACACATTGTATTATAAATAGTGTGGTGCGGTGCGGCCAACCAGAGGACGTACTATAGTTATAGTCATAATTGCAGTGTATGGATCAAAATTAAGATTATTATAAACTCCCTCGGTAAATTTTGCTTACTATATAGCTTAAACCTTAGCAACCTGTGATGTTAGTGTCTTGTTTAAACGACGTTATTGTTTATAATCTGTATGTAAAACCAAGTTTATATCATAAGTTATGTATATATTATTTTAGACGTGTTTTGTTGATACGGTAAACCTACAACCTGCACGGCAATAGGTCTGTCAGTATTGCTAAAGACTAAGATTATAGAAACAATTATTGCATACTCTTCTGTTTGGATAAAAGTTATGTACTATTTATATAACTATCCGGTGAAATGCACCATTATATGCCGGATGACCTTTAGGGCTAGTCTTGATCGTAATTGCGGCGAACATGTTGCAGATTTGTTTGTGGTATGAAGCATCCACTTTTTGTAAGCTGGTTAAATTTCACCCCCAGAAAAGTAACTCAAGTTATAAGCATCACTAAACAATAGCGTTACATTGCATCATCTTTCCATGCTAACGTGCAACCGGTTTAACGTCTATACGGTTAGCCGGCTTACTCTATTGCTTAAGATCAGAAAAAAGGTTACCATATTCTGCTTAATTAGTATTACAGCCTCGTCAAATGTTGGAACAAGAGTTATGGACTACTGAAATGAATACCAACAATATGATGTAGCATTATATTGCGTTCTTTATTTGGTGCAAAATTTATTCTGAAGATCTGAAGAATTGAACACGTTACAGATTTGTTATGGATGCAAAGGATATCCTTTCTTGTTTGTGAAGGATAAAACCTCCCTATTTTGCTTAGTAAGAATACAGAATAAGGAAACAAAAACGATATTGATTATCATTCAATTGCCTGATAAAAAGCCTGCGAATTCATTGCAATCTGTCTAGATGTCTAAGAATTGACCTGAGATAAGTAGTATCTTCTTGTTTCTGGATAATGATTACTCTATTCTTTTCTGATATATAATTAATATTTAGAGTCGTAGAAACAATCTGCAACACTCATATGTTGTTAAAAGACCCTATAAAAACATGTCCTGACATTACATTTATAAGCTGATTTCTTATTGAATCTGCCACAATTTGGCCATATCAACATAAAGTTAAAGATTGACTAATTATGTGTTGTTAAGCAGTTTGCAACGGTGTTGTTACTGGATTCTTAACAAAAATTTGATTGTATCAAACATGCGACTACTGTTTTCCATCACTAAGCATATTTCAACCCTACGTTTAACCGGTAAAACGGTTGAACGTGCGAACTGCTTAAATATGAGATAAAAGATTAGAAAACCGTGTCTTAACTTACAATAATTAGTGGTATAAGGATCAACAGATAAAGTACTTGTAGACTTTGGACTTATTTTGAAGCGGTATTTTTAAAGAATAGAAAAACAAATGGTAGGTGTTGTATTCTGATGTTAGAAGGGGGCACTTTATATATATTAATATACATAGCGCGGCTAACACGCAATCAAAATACGAGATTCTAGATACTGGGCACAGGCAAATAGTTCAATTTCTATCTTTCTTGTCAAGATGCAACATAAAAAGAGCCGAATTTAATTTGAGATATAACGTTTTAAGACGTTTAAATAAATCATCAAGCTCTAGTATCATGTAACCAGTAACAAAGCTGGTGCAAAGGGCTTAACGAGGTTTTTACAGGGTAATATTATATTATAGAGGGGACATCAGAACCTTTTTACGTCCTAAAGTCTGCTATGATTTTATTGGAATCTTCTATATCCAATCTGCTAAATATCTTATCAATAATATTATTAACAAAATTAACGAAATCTTTGTTTTCGAATTCTATCATTTTTGCAAGTAAAGGAACTGACTCCTGTGTAAAACTTGAATTGCTTATAGCTTCTATAATTTCAGATAAAAACCCTATTTCATAATTATATAATTTCATACCTTCATTTGTGTTAATTTTGTAATAATTATATATATAGCTTATATAGTCAATGGCATCATCATAATCATCCCTTGTTTCTATTCTGTTTCTTCCAGCTCTTTTCTTAAGATTCCAGATGGATGAGTAAATATTGTGTGTATAATAATCGTCAAGCTTACTGTTAACAACCTTTATATCAGATAGAAACTCAATATCCTCTTCATTCCCAATTTTTCCCAGAATAGAAATATAGTCATTAATTGTGTCCTTTTCGGTAAGGGATAAATCTTGTCTTTCTATGTTTTTCATTATTAATACCCTTATAACTCCAGTGGAATTACCTTCTTCAAGAGCCATCTTAATTTCATCAGTGTTATCATTAACAACCATTTCCCTTATCTGCTCTTCCATTTTTTCTGAAATACTTGTAATAATTTCCAAGGTAACTTCATTTCTACTTATAACTGAACTCGCCTTAACTATCTCTTTTTCTCCCTTTGGAATTATTGATTCAACAGATTCTTCAGCTAACTTCAGTGTTGTTAACGGCTTCGGTGTAGTCAGAACTAGATCATAGTTGTTTTTTTTAGTTAAATTTGGTGTTTTCTCTGTAATTAGTATCTTTTTATTCTTTTTTTCAGATAGTGACGCATATCGAGATACAGTTAACTTCTTCTCAGACAATTGCTTACCGTTATTTTTATCATCTTTAAAAACTAATCTGTTATCGAAGGTGCTATCTCCCCTCTTTACCTTTTCATTTCCATCTTCTCGCACTACGTTTTTTACGATACTTATTTCTCTATTTTTAGATGCGACATTCGGGTTTACAGCTTTTTTATCTCTTAAGATCTCTTTTGTCACAACACCCTGAGCTATTCTTTCTGAGATTTCTAGATTTATTTCTGATTCTGACAAACTTGTATTAGGCCCATTAGTGACCATATTATCTGTATTTGTCTTTACAGGCTTTGAAATTGTTCTGTTTTCTGCGAACAGGCTTTGCTCTTTTTCTAGAGATGATATCTGCAATACTACCACATTTCTCTGTTTAGCCAGGCGGTCTAATATATTTTTAAGTTGTGTTGATTTGAAGGTTAGTGAATGTTTGTTTCTCTGGGAGTGTTTTGTGTTGTATCTCTGCCGCATCACTCTAGCTATACGGTTTTCAATATTAAGCAACTTTTTGTTTAGTTTACTTAGATTATCCGTTTTTTTTCTGGTATTCGGAATATTCTTCTTTTTAAAAACGGTGCTTAATATTTTACTGAAAAATCCGGAACTTTTCTTTTTTTTAAAAGAAATGGTATCTTCGGTTGTTTGGTTTTTGTTTGAGGAAGATGAAGCGAAGCTGTTTTGAGTAAGAATGATTGTTAATAAACAGGCAAAGATGCAGCATAACAAAATTGTTCGTTTCTGTAAAAAATATGAGAACATAAATTGTTTTCTCCGTTAAATTTTTGATAATTAAATTATTTACGGATCTTTATATTTTTTTGAAATGCAATTCGTGTCTGTTGTAATCGGTAATAATCTTACGTTAATTTTGGTGAGAATTCTACAAAAAAGTAAGAAAATTTTTCCTATATTTTCCTATACGGGTATTTGATCTAAGGCAAATGTTTATTATATGGATAAAAAGTTCAGTAGATTTTCAGCATTGTCCGGTTAGCCTTTTGCAGTGCAAAAATGTTCCATATTTATGAACATTTTGCAACAGCATGATGCGAAAAAGTACCTAAAGTTAATAGCTTTGTTTTTTATTAATAATAAATTTCTATAATTTTAGGCATTTTAGCGCACTTTAGGCATTTTAGGCACTTAATGTTAGCACGCATATGTGTTCCGCAAATATCTAACCGGACAATGCTGGTAGATTTTAAATAAACGTCTGGTAGTATGTTTTATTATGTTTTCCATATCCTTTTAGAAAAGCTTTAATCGTGGTTTGCTATCAAAATTTTGGAGATTTGCTAGTGCTAAATATCATTAACATATGGTTTCTTTTAGAGTAAGTTATGATTTTTAGATGCGGTATAGGTGACTGTTTATGCTTTTTGCTGCAGTCCGCAACGAAGTTTTAGCTTTGATTTATGGACAAGTCGCGTCTTGCCGTTTTCACAGCTAGACGGTTGTCCGTACAGACGTACAACCGAAGGTTTAAATTGTTATACAGGTATCTGGAATTTGGATTTATTAAAATGTTTTTTAATGGAGCAAACGTTACGCACAATTCTAATAGACGCTGGTAGGATGCCCCATTTATTAATACAGTTTTTGCTTCTGAAACTTCAGAGTTAGAAACAATCTACATACAGACCATAAACAATGACGTTACTTAAACAGAACACCGATGACATAAAAGAAGAAGGGTTTCCACTGATACAGTAAAAGAAATCCCCACAGCAAATTTATAATTCTGATCACAACATTGATCTGCTTGCCGCTATTATGACTATAATGGTTTGAGAAATGTGAATTTCTTTAACACCGTAAGCCCACTTTAAATTCACAATTCTAAGAATATCGAACTTGGTATTAAACCTCACTACTTTTTTCTCATGTGGACTTGGAACCCTCCAACATATCATTTTAATACCTCTTTAACCGCCCTACAGGCCTTAAACATCTCTTCCTTTTGTTTCTGCCTATGACCATTCTACCCTAAGCTTCAAGAAATCATCTTTACAGGCTTGAAATTGCGAAATGGTCTATTTACCATGTTTATACACGTAAATACCTTTTAACTCCATTCTTGGCCCTTTAAACTGGATTTATATTGAACAACACATTAAAACCGGAATGTAAAAACATAGATATACCCTGAGGAGTGGATAATGATGCATTTAGTGTTCCAAATTATTGTTTAATTTGGACGTTATGATTGACCGATTGCAGATGCGTAAAAGAGGTCAGCAAAAATCGATACAATTATCTCCTTCATCCGGGTTATGTCTGAATCGTAATGTAAGATTATTATTTTAACCATTTTCTCAAAACAGCTAAAAAAGCAACACTGCGACACGTCCAACCGTATATACGTCACGCCGTACATAGCAGATAATACACAAGTATATAGCTGTAACCACACGTCGTATTACTTACCGGAAGACAGCCTTAATTGAAGAAGTTTTCAAACTACTTTAAAAGCTTTATTTATAATCAGCATTCTGCGGTTAGCTTTTTGCAATGTGAAAATGTTTCATATCTATGAACATCTTACGATATTCAAGGCTGGAAGCAGCTCCTAACGTTAATAGCGTTGTATATGGGTTAAATATTAAATTTCTATAATCTTAGGCCTTTTAAACAATGAATGTTAGTGCACATATGTGTGAAGCAAATAACGAACCGGACAACGATGATTCATAATACAAGAAGCGTATGTTTCGTATCTTTAACAAATGTACAGCATGCAAAAGGATTGAGATTAAAGAATGAGGTAAATTGCCAGAAAATATATAATGCGACAGACTACCGTTAAACGGTAATTTGAATTGTACGTAACTTTTGATTTGAGATAATAAACATCAGTGGCCTAATAAGGAGTTTAGTATTCAGCTTTCGTATATCTTTGAATGTTATTTAATCGTAATTTTTTCGATTCAACGAAGCGACGTCAGCCGCAAATGTATATCATAAATATCCAAATCTAACCAAAACCGGCTCTGTTAAGAATTTCTTGTAAACCTTTAAATCATGCATTATAAACAAGCTCTTTTCTTCCACCAAGATAAACGAATAGTTGCCCGATTATCATATCCCAGCCCCCCCCTAATTGCCCATTTCTTTATTCAACCCTGCAATGTCAGAAAAGCTATTTTCAAGGCAGTATCATTTGTAGGGATGATACATTTCAGACTGCCAACTTTTTTGATACTGCTATTGACACTTTGAATGGTATTGATGAAGTAGATTAGTTTCTGACTTTTTCGGGATACTTTAAAGAATGTTGGGAGTACTGTCCAGTTGTTCAACATACTTCTTAACAACGCATATTTTGAATTCAGACATTCCAAATCGCAACAGAAACAAGTAAATTTTTTATTATGTACTTTAGCATAGCTTTTAACTATTCGCACTTAATTAACAGACGGTTTAATTCTGAAATTAATTATAAAAGCTTGCCTTATAGAAAAGCTTTTCGTCCCAGGAAAAATTGTCATACTAACACAACGTAATACATGTAGTACAATTACGACATGTATTACGTTGGCATATAATATTGATAGAGAAGCAGTTATGCCATCATTGCATCGTTGAAAAAAACGAAAACCAGACTGACTCATCTTGAAAAAATCAACCAAAAGAACAAAAACACTTTATATCCGTAAGGTTATCGAAATGCATATTGATGATCTGCAAGACAGATATATTTGCAGAAGAACAAGAAGTATTTGAAAATGCGGATAAACGGCTTGCAAGCAAAAAACTAGGGAAGAACTTGCTTGGAACATTGAATACGGCAGTATGGTGCTATAGGAAATGAAAACGCTGGATAGAAAAGGCAAACAATAAATCCTTGATTATTTCAATGAATGCATAGTACCACCTCAAAAGCCCTTTCAAGAAAGTCAGCTTAAACATCCGTTTTTGTTTCTATGTCTGTACTGTCATGTCACATATTAAATTCTGAAAATTAAACATTCGAATATTAACAGAAACGAAGAAACTCTTTTTTAAATACAGAGCATAGCTTTTACTATTTGTACTAACTTTAGAAGACAGTTTAGCGATGAAATTAATTATAAGAGCTCGGCTTACATAAAGCTTGTCGCAACATAAAGAAGTGTCACGTACAGCAACGTAATACATGTATTACGTTGCTGTACGTGATTACAATTCCATCAGTTACGATATCAGGACGTCTTAGTAAAAGAATAAAAACCAGACAGACCGATCTGGCAAAAAGAACCTGAATAACAAAAACGTTTTATATCAGTAAACTCATTGAAGAGCATATTGACGATCTGGTAGACAGATGTATTTGCAGAAGATCAAGAACAATTTAGAAATTCAGATAACTCTACAAGTAAAGAAATGAGGCATAAATTTGGACTGGAAGATTAAAGATGATAGCAGGGTTCTAAAGAAAGTGAAAACTCTGGGCAGAAATGTACAACAACAAATCCTTGATTATTTCAATGAGCACATAGAACATTCTCAAAACCCTTGAAAATACCGCAAAGAACTCAAATCCAATTTTTCAGGTTTATGGCGGTATCACATTGGCAATCAAATGGCAATTTACAATTTTGACGATAAAAATTTGAGTGTTTTGATGGTCCGTATAAGTCACCAGAATAGAGTGTACGAATAGCCTTTATGAAACAGTTACAAGCACCACCCACCCCCTTAAAGCAATGATATTGAAATGTTACCACCTACACCTAAATGTAGATCGTTTCCACCTACGCACTATCAAAGTGATATGTATATAAAGAAAACAGAAACTCAACTTGAAATGTAACATTTCAAGGACTCATGTCCTAAACGATACTTAGCTTGACAGATAAGGAATTTTCATTCTAATTCCTTATCTGAGAAATAGTCAGCATTGTCCGGTTAGCCTTTTGCAGTGCAATAATGTTCCATATTTATGGATATTTTTCTACGTCATAGTGTATAGAATTGCCTAAAATGACTAAAATTTATAGTGTTGTTTCTTATTAATAATAAATAAATTTCTATAACTTTAGCTCATTTTAGGCAATTTAGGCATTTTAGGCACTGGATGTTAGCGCCTATATCTGCCATGCAAATACATAACCGGACAACGCAGAGAAATAGTTGCAAATTATTATTAATGTTTGGTGCGGCAGCGCCACCAAAAACTTTTTCTCTGTTAGTTTTTCTTAAATATCGAACGGCAGAACAAGGAACCGAAGAATTATGAAGGATTAAAACTTCGTAATTCTGCAGTTCCTTGTTCGATATTCTGCGGTTCAAAAGAGAAGAGTAAACTAGTTTTATTCAATTATGAATGGTGCCCATAATCATAATCACATTGTGTGGATTAAGATTAAGAGTACGATTAAGATTTTAAAAGCTAAAAGTCTGCCGTAGGCGATAATTTAACAGTGACCATGCACCGGGTATGTAAATAAGAGTTAAGCGATACTACGTTGCAAATCTGCGCTTCAGTATAAAATATTCCTTTCCTTGCTGATTTTTCTTCTAGGGAATGTAAGTGTTCCTTAAAGGTCGCAAGATTATGTCTGAACCAAATACTGTAAACCCATCCACTAGAAACTAAAATACCCCCCCCCTTCCGCAGTTCATTAGATAACATTACCTGGCTATAATCAGGATAATCAATTGTTATTTTTGATACTGTCCTCTACTTAAAAAAACACCCGGTTTTTAAGGTTGGCTTTACAGAGTGTCTTTTCTCTTAAACCTTCCATTCCTTGTTTATCATAAACTTTTTTTGTCATAGAAGCGTTGCCTGGAGACACCGTTGATCTTACAAATTTGTGACACCTTTTGTAGAAATTCTTCTAATTTAAGCAAGCTCCGTTCGCAATTGATTAGTTTTCTTGAGTAGTCATTATGACTTCCCACTTATATTTGTTTTTGTATTTATCAGGAGGATATCATGACCACGCATACGTATATTAAATATGAATTTTAAAACATTCATATCAGCTCTAAAATTAATTATAAAAGCGCATCCATTATATAAATCTGTCGTCCCATGAAAAAATTGCCATGTTGACAAAACGTAATACATGTAGTACACTTATTACGTTTTCATATGATATGCAAGGAGATGTAGTTATGATATTATTACGGTTTTATAAAGTAATGACATCAGACTGTTACATGTTAAATTCTGAATTTAAACATTTCAATAACTACATAAACGAGGAAACTTTTTTGTTAAATACTCTAGCATAGCTTTTACTATGCGTACCAGCTTAGCAGAAATTTAGCGTATGAATTAATTATCAATGTCTACCTTACTACATAATTTGACGTCACATAAGAATTATCATGCGGACCAAGGCGTAATACATGTATTACGCCTTCATATGAGCTAGCGATAGGAGAAGTTATGACATCATTACGTCTTAGCAAAGAGCTAGAAACCAGACTGACACATCTGGCAAAAACAACCGGAAGAACAAAAACATTTTATATCCGTAAGCTTATCGAGGAACATATTGACGATCTGGAAGACAGATATATCGGTGAAGAACAAGAACAAATTGAAAATTCATATAAACGTTTTACAAGTAAAGAAATGAGGCGAAAACTTGGACTGGAAGATTGAATATGATAGCAGGGTTCTAAGGGAGATGAAAAATCTGGATAGAAACGTCCAACAACAAATCCTTGATTATTTTGATGAGCACATAGAACCTTCTCAAAACCCTCGAAAGTACGGCAAGGAGCTTAAATCTCATTTTTCAGGTCTATGGCGATATAGCATAGGCAATTACAGAGCAATTTGTCAAATCGACGATGAAAATTTAAGTATATTAGTGGTTCGTGTAGGTCATCAGAATAAAGTGTACGAAAAGCCTTTATAAACTACATAAAACAGTCACAAGCCCCACTCCCCCCCCCATCGCAATGATATTGCACTACTAGCACTGAGCATCGTTCTAATGACGGGTATGATTTCTTAAGCCTTATCCGTTGCACCTACTCAGGTGGAGAGGCTGAAGACTGAATGTAAAAGCATAAAGCGTTTTTGGTTGCCAGGCTAATGTTAAAAAGCAAAAACCACTGGATTTTTGCCTTTAACGCTTTACCTTCAGCCTATCCACCTGAGTTAAGTACTATTTGTATTAGATCGAATGGCTATCGCCAATAGAACATGGACGTTGTACTAATGGCATAGTAGATTAGCCGAAGTGGGAACTTTTACATATTTGAATGCACCTATGTCGATATAGATACAAAAACAGAAACTCATCTTGCGATGTAGGATTTTAAGATCTCTAAATAGATTATCAAGCATCTCGTAACTATACCGTTACAACCATACCATAATAAATCACTAGTAAGGATTTCATTCTAAAAAAGAAGCTTGCAGGTTAATAATATTAATGCCATACCCATCCATTAAGATATAAGCGTTAGCCAAATTGGACGTTCCATAAAACTATATCTCTTTACCACTACTTCCATCCCGTAACAATTCGTAATTAATCCCGAAAAGGCCAATAAAGTATAGTCTTTTCTGAACATTCAATTAAGATTATGAAAATAGTAATTTTCTAGGTAACGCGACCATACATTATTAATAAAACTAAAATCATCTATTAGAGCAGAGAATAACTTCCCAATAACCTCCCAATAACTGAAGGCAACTAAGGTATTTACGATGATTTTTTACTACTACGACTTAAAAGTTTACTTACAAATGCATAATTTTACTAAATTTAATTTAAATCTGCCGATATGTAACTAATTAGAAGCAGAACCGAATTTAGAGAAAACTGAAGTTTTACAAATAGTTTTAATTATTAAAAAAATAACCGGAGAAAAGAAGTTATGTTTTCATCTTTAATACAAAAAAAAACAATTTTGTTATGCTGTATATTTTCCTGTTTAATAACTTTTACTTCAGATCAAAATATCTTCGCATCATCAGATAATGAGTTACTGGCTGATGAAACAAGTTTTAATGGAGAAGAAAAGAAAACAGGTCTTTTTAGTAGAATTCTAGGTCTTGTTCTTGGGAAGAAACGTGAAACAAAAGAGATAAGCAAATCGGAGGATCACAGTAAACTAAATGAAAAATTGCATAATATTGAGAATCGAATATCTAGAATATCACAGCAAAAATATAACGTGGAACACCGCTACAAAAACAAATATGCAGCAACTGTCAAATCAAAACAACTAAAAAGAGTCTTGAATCGTCTAAGAAGTCAGAGAAATATGATAACAATTCAGATATTAACTTTTCCAAATACTCAAAACTTTTTAGCAAAAAACAATACAACTCCAGTTCAAAAAAATTCAGAATCCAGCAAGGCAATCTTAAAAGAACCAGAACCAACATTGCCAGGAAGAAATCCTATAAAGACAGTATCACACATTGTGACAAAAGGTATCAGAGAAAAAGGACCAGAGAAGCCAAATGTATCAGAAAAAAATATACAAACTACAAAGAATGAAATCGTTAAAAGTATTCTTAAAGAAGCCATACAAATACCATTTATTGAAACAGTAGAAGATAATAAGACGGTGATTGGTAGCTTATTACCTACTAAAGTCGCGGAAAACTCACGCAAACAGGAGCCAAGCCAAAAGTTAACTAATGCCTCAGAGGAAATTGTATTAACAAAAACTAATAATAATGAGATCGATATTGCAAAGAAATCACCGGTTACCAAAGAAATTAACAAAGAGACAGTTAAGATTGAAACCATAACTACAAAAACTTTGGTACAGGAAGAAGAATCTATTAAATCTGTAGGGCCATTGAACGAAAAAGATTTCATTGAAAAAAATTTGGTAATTGGTACAAATGAAGTAGCTACCACAAGTAATACAAACGTCCCAAACAGAATGGAAGATCAGATAAGGAAAATGGTTGTTGATGGTACTACTGATGAAATTAAGATGGCGCTAGAAGATGGTGATTCTATTGGCGTTATAAGAGTATTAGTAGAAAAAAATATAAAACGACAAGATTTGACACTCGCAGAAAGAGACACAATTAATGACTATATTGCAATTCTTGGGAAAATTGGCAGCAAGAAGGATATAAAATTTCTTTCTGATATGAAAACTATTAACAGGGAACTTGACGACTATTATACACATAATATTTACACATCCATTTGGAAACTAAAGAAAGGAATTGAAAGGGACAGAATAGAAACTCGGGAAGATTTTGATGATGTGATAGACTACATAAGCTACATATATAACCATTACAAGAACAACACAAATGAAAATATGCGCCTATATGATATTGAAGTAGACTTTTTATCTGAAATTATAGAAGCATTAAGCAATTCAATCTTTACACATGTGTCAGTTCCTGTACTTACAAAGCTGGTAGAATTTGAAAACAAAGATTTTGTTAGTTTTGTCAATAAAATCATTGACAAAATAATCAACAACATAGATATGGAAAATTCAGACATTACTGTGGCTGATTTTAAGTGACCCCCCCCTCCCCCACCGTGTCACCCTATTCAAATTTAATGTACAAGCCTGAAGATTTATAACATTTAGGAAAATGTTATAAATAAAACTTACTGATTCAAGTTGGATTTGTTAAAACTAATTAAGTTGAACCCAATGCATCACTTTCTCTATATTGATGATTTAATGATGAATTTTACTCAAATATAGCTTAAAAGTGTGCCCTAAATATGTAAGTTATTTCGATACTGTCCCTTAACTCCACAATTTATTATTCACGTACAGCTATTCTTAAAATAAAACCTGAAGCTTATTGTTAAATACATTAGTTGTCGGTTCATGTGTCTAATCCACACAAAACCACAAACCTATAATCATATTCTAATCTTTAATTTACGTTCATACGTATAGACGTTTATCTGCACAAACGGCCAAACTGTTACACGGCTAGACGTTCACACGTCACTTCTTGGCTATGTAGCATAAAGCACCCAGTAAAAGCTTTTTATATAATACTGCAACATTTTGTATTCAAGAGACCTCAAAAAAGCTTCTATGCAACATTTGTTAAAACTAATTAAACCAAACCCAAGACATGGCAATCGCTATATTTTCTATTAAATGATTAAAGTTTGTGCAAAGATACCCCAAAGATAAGAGCTGAAGAATAAAAGCTATTTTTACACGCTTCATATACTCCAAAATCCGTTATTTTTGTTTATCTATTTAAAAATAGAATCTGACGCATATAAGTAAAAGACATTAGTTCTTTGTTCTCCTGTCTAACCCACTCAAAATAACAACCCTATGATTCAATTATAACCTTTAATCCACATATGCACGATTAACCGTATATCTGGTTAGACGTGCACACGTAAATACGTCACAAATTTAAGGTGCCGACCTTTAAGGACTCAGGAATTGAGTATACATCGCAAAAATTAGGAGAGAATAACATACAAAGAGACCAAAAAACTAGGCACTAAAATGCTCAGTTTAACATACAAAGATTGCGAAAAGGTACATCGCTAGATGTCTCATTTATTTCACCCTTGAGTATTGAACCCACAAACCTACAGACACTATCTGATGTAGAATAAAGTCTTTGATATCAATATGTTAAACGCATTCAAATTGTTGTTTTTGCTGTGGGATTAATATAACCAGAAATGGAAAAGTTATATATTTTCTTTACTAGTCCACTCACCGATTAACTTAAAGAGACAAAAACTTTTAAACAGAGAGATTATCGCCACAATTAACAGATATGAAATAAGAAATAAAGGCATCAGAGAATCAGAAATTTACTATTTAGACTCAAAGAAGCCAGAAGTGCTCAATTTACAAAGCCATCTTTATTATAACTTTAGATAATATTCAATCCCAATACCAGAGGCGCCGCTTTAGCAACATTGACAAAAGCACTATAAAATAATATTTGTATCTATTTAGCGTATTTAGAATTCAGGAGTCCGAATTCTGAATGAAAAAAAACAACACAATGTTGTCTAAAACCCATTGTAGGTGGACCTTGCAGCTAAAGAAATGTCTCATAAAATTGAGCGCTCTTTAACCGGACATTTGTTGCCGAGAAGCTGCGCCAATTAGAAATTAATCTAAAAACTAGTGCGATATTCTGAATTCTGGATTCTGGCTACTGTATTCGGAATAATTACTAACATTTAAAGATAACCAAAATCTTAATCACTAAAGATCTTATTTATCACTATCAGAGTATACACCTTTGGAACCAAGCAATAATAGCAATCTGAAACTAACCTAAATCAATAAATCACGAATTTCTGATCACTTTGCGTATACTTTAATAACCCTGTTTTTTAAAGAACACATCTAATGCTTCATTAACAACAAAAGACTTTGTAACCCTCTTTTCAAAGGCATAAGTCCTCAATTTTTCAAATATTTGCTTGGTAAGCTTAATCTCTTGCCGCTCTGTTGTTTTTGACGCCTGCTCAGCCTGAATCTTTTCCTGTTCAACGTCCAACCGGTTATCCGTATCAACGGTATCGGTTTCATTCCCAAGGAAAGATTCAAGATTGTTCGGAATCTTATCGCCAAGTATATTTTTACCTTTTTCGCCAAAAGTCCCTTTCTTCATATCTGTAGCCTTTCTAAAATCTCGTTTATCAAACTGTCTATCTGTTTTGATATCTTCCCATTTGGATCATATTCCATTATAGATTGGTTAAAAGATGGGCTCTCTTCGAGCTTAACCCCCTTATTAATCCTAGTGTCAAAGATTAGGAATTCATAGTTTTCCCGCAAAACGGTTTCAAGCTCATTAGCTATAGTTGTCTTCCTGCCCTCCACCAGATTAAGAATAATACCCAATACTTTCAAATCAGCATTTAGCCTTTTTTGTACCTTTGCCACAGTATCAAAAAGATCCTTCATGCCCACCATTGCAAATGGAGAAGGTTTTGTTGGTATCAATACATGGGTTGCCGCATTTAAAGCAGCCATGTTTAGATAACCAAACGCAGGCAAACAATCTATAAGTATCATGTCAAAATCTGATTTTAAGGTTTGGAGCCCTTCCTTCAGTTTAAATATAATATCAAAGTCACGTTCTGCTATCTTTGCAAGATGAATATCTGCTCCTATAAAAAAAAGATTATCATCCAGTTTATATGGGTCTATTTGCTTTTCTCCATCATATAAATCAATGATATTTGAGTGTAAATCAAGGGGATTTTCAAAAAAAGCACTTGTTAGATTTCCCTGCGGATCATTGTCAATAACAAGAACTTTCTTACCCCTTGCCGCAAACCCTTTTGAAAGGTTAAAAGTAAGAGTGGTCTTACCAACTCCACCTTTTTGATTATTTACTGCTATTATAGAAATAATACCACCTCTACCCTTTTTTAAAGACTCGGACAAAAACAACTTGGGGTTTTGCTACTAACTTCCTCTGGTAGACTCAGTTCAATCTTTAATCACCAAATCATCACTGCCACAAAGGCTGCTCTTTCCAGTTCAGTTTAATCAATTGGAACAAATCTAACCTATACCCAGAGTAATGAGAATTTCGTTATTTGACGATCCAGATTTCGAATATCTTTGAATGCCTTTTAAATCTGATTTTCTCTGTGTAGCGAATGCAACATTTGGGAAACCAGTTACTTATAACATACAAATCTAAACAGAACTTAAATCACAGAATATTGCATTCCTCATTACTTTAAGTTTAAATCTAAGCACGAAATGTGTAAGCTATCCTTACACACCTCATAAATATAAGAGCAAAAATCTCCAAGTTATTTTAGTCAAACCCTGATTCTAAATAGACTCTAAAAATCTAATTATAGTAGGAATAATCTCCGTTTCCGGGAGTTCAATTACCCCTTGTTTATTCCTCATACGTACAGCAAGTAAAGCACCTAAAAGGCCAAAAAGCTCACAATCATCATCAGGTATTTTGATTCTATCACCAGTTAACTTTGTGGTCAACTTGCGCAACAAATCATAATCACCCGGAAAACATGGACTCTCTTTGTCTATCCATTCAACCTCAACATTTATAAGGGGTTGCTCATGAATATACCGCTTAATCCTAAATCGTCTTTTGCCTTTAACAACTATATTAAAAAGTTTATCTGATAACCTGGTGAACTCTTCAATAAAAACAGTGGTTCCCACGTTAACAGGTATTGCAGGGGCCCCAACTTCAAAACCTTCTTTAATCATACATATGCCAAACTCCCCCGAATTTTTATAACAGTCATCAATAAGCCTAAGATACCTTGGCTCAAAGATACGTAAAGGAACCTTTTGATAAGGAAAGACTACAGCATTTAGCGGAAACAAGTTCAAGGAATTTGTCATTTTATTATCATTTACCGAAGGTTATTATACAGGCAGATACCTTCACTGTATTATGCTTTAAAATTTATAAATTATACTCAAAGTGGTCAGCAATTTAACATTTAGCAACCCTTTTTTCGGTTACCTTTCAAATGTCATTCAACCGTAATTTTCTCTATGTAATTAAAGCCGCACCTGCTGAAGCTCTCAATCATAACATCAAAATCCAAACAAAACCTAAATCACTAGATGTCAAATGTTAAATTTCTAATCAGTTTGAATGTATATAATACATTCAACATCTATTTATAGCAACATGTGAGTATTAATAAACATAGGTTTTCTCATTAGGATTCTACCAAAAAGAGGAGATTCTCTCATGTACTACCTACCACACATAAATTAAAATCCATCTTTAAAGTCGAAATTCCCCAAAAAAACCATTTTGTTATCAATTGACAAGCAAACAAACAAGCCTTATAATTTCTTAAAAATCCTTAAACAGTGAAAGAATTAACATCAAAAAAACATGATAATCGAAAGCTTCCTAAAAAAAGCAAAAAACAATTTTAACAAAAGTGTGATGTCCGATTCAACAGGTATGTCTCTAACTTATGGTCAGGTCCTCACAGCTAGTATACTTTTATCGAAACATATTAAAAACTTTGAAGGTGATAATATTGCAATACTTTTTCCTTCATCAGTGGGAGGGGCCTTAGCTCATATTGCAATTGCTTTGACATTAAAGACCCCTGTAGGGTTAAACTTTATTGCAAGTAAAGAAGATCAAGAGTATGTTTTAAAGCTTTGTGAGGTAAAAACCATCTTTACTTCCAGGAAATTTATAGAAAAAGCAATGATAGATGAAGATGATAGAATGGTATTCATAGAAGACATCCAGAAAAGGATTTCAAAGAGCCAGAAATTATTAACATTTTTCTCATGCAAACTTCGGTCTGTACAATCACTTATTAATAAATTTAAAATATACGATGAAAATGATAAAACAGCAGTGTTACTTTTCACATCAGGCTCCGAAGCACATCCCAAGGGCGTTCAATTGACTAATTTTAATATCTTTTCCAGTATTCAAAGTTATTCAGCAATATTGGATGAAAGACCGGATGATGTCATATTGGCGGCACTACCATTCTTTCACGTCTTTGGATTTGTTGTCTGTTTATGGTTTCCTTTATTAGTAGGAGCAGGCGCATTTTTCTATCCAAACCCAACAGATTATGAAAGGCTGGGAAAGATTGTACTGAAACACAAAATAACTATACTTCTGGGCACAAGCACTCTCTATCGTGGATTTATGAGGAAATGGCACAAAGATCAGGTACAAAGCGTCCGGCTAGCATATGCAGGTGCTGAAAAACTAAACAAGAACGTAAGGGAAAGATTTAATGAAAAATTAGGGATAAAGATACTTGAGGCTTACGGTATTACAGAAACGTGTGCATGTGTCAGCGCAAATCCATCCAATGATTATAGAAACGGAAGTGTAGGGAAATGTTTACATGATATAGATTGCAAGATTGTAAACCCTGATACATTTGAAGAAGTTCCCCATGGAAAAGATGGCCTTATCCTGGTAAAAGGTCCCAATATAATGAAAGGATACTACAGAGAAGAGGCGAAGACAAAACAGGCGTTTTATAAAGATTTCTACATCACTGGCGATATTGGAAGACTAGAAGATGATTTCTTATATATAACGGACCGGCTAAAGCGATTTGCCAAGATCGGAGGCGAGATGGTACCTCTTTTACCCATTGAAGATAAATTATCAGACATACTTGACAAGAATGGCGAAAATGAAAACCGGCAGTGCGCAGTAATAAATATACCAAATACACAAAAAGGTGAGCAGATTGTAGGAATTGTTGTTGGCTCTAATCCCGACAAACTATATTTAAATGCAGAGCTGGACCAAAACGGAATCACGAAGTTATCTCAACCCAATCATTACTTGCCAATAGATACCATTCCCATGTTAGCCTCCGGAAAGATCGACTATAGAAGTTTAAAAGATTTTGCGATTAAAGAATTGGTAGAATCGTAAATGTTGGAGACAGGAGGTAGTATAATCGAAAACAGCATTATCTACGTCCTGTCTCATAGAAAAAGCAGAAATCTTTCATTAAAAGAAATTTTTCTTAACAATAGAATGGCAATAGACCGCTCTATATTCCTCTAAATCCCCTTAATTCTAGAAACTGTAACACCCTTCTGTCTATCTTTTGAGATTCACTATAATCAGGCATCCACATTCTTGAGTTGTCAATCCCGCTTACGACCATATTATTGCAATCAATTATATAGGTTATCTCTTTTTGTTCATTATTAGATTTATATTTAATTATAATTATCCCATCCCTATGATCAAAATCTATTCTTGCAACAATCCTATGTTCCCATAAGATCTGACTGATGTAATTTACCAACACCAGCTGCTCGTTTACTCCGTCTTTATCATCTTCACCCATTATTCTATAGTATAGAGATTCTTTGCGATCCGAATAACCCAATTACTTAGTAAATGGAAAATCCAGATCTATTTCTTCGTCATTGTCATCAGTTTTTTTTGAAGGTGGGACATCCGATTCACTACTCTTTTCATCTGACATCTCTTTCTTAATATCGTCATCAAGCAACAACGCATCAATCTCATCAATTAGATCATCATTTGTAGCTATCTCATCAATTAGATCATTATTTGTTGTTTCAGTATCATCCTCGTCTTTGTCCTCCATCTCATAAACTATCTCATCGCCATGATCATCAGTATTTTCAGCACTATCATTTCGCCAAAAAATCTTGGGTTGATCTGTATCATTGCCATCATCTTTAATTGTTTCGTCAAGTTCCGTTCCTTCATTAATTACTGCATTAACATAGTTAATACTCTCCTGAATATCTTCATCGTGCCCTTTTGGTAACTTTGCCTTCCCTGTTTTTAAAGGCTTAGATATAGCTTTTGTAGAAGGAGCATCATCCTTTTCTATCGGTTCAGATATGGTTTTTGCGATTGGAGTATTGTCCTTTTCTCCTCGCGACTTAGATATGGCAATAGAATCGTCCCTCTTTACGGACGGTTTTCCCTTTTTCAGCACATATTGCGGCTGATCGGATGTCATACTTTTAGCCTGCAAATTCTTTAATATATTATTAACCTTTACAACAAGTATTTTATTCAGGCCATTTAGTTTTTCTTGCAGTTTGGTCTCTATCTCTTTGTCGATATTCTCAACCCCTTTATCAATCGCGGCAAGACTCAAATCTATTTCCCGCTTTATCCTCTCAAAACTCTCCTTGTACTCCTGAACATTGTAAAAATACTTCTCCGCCAAGTCCTTTGATATCTGGGCATCGTCTACTAGTTTTTTTGTCTTTGCATACAGAAAAAAGATCACACCAATAAAAATCACTGCAAAGACGGCAACAATAACAGTTATTACTAAACTACTTTGAGCTGAATTTCCAGCTACTTTCCCGTCAATACTAGAATCTAAACCGAGATCTTCCTCTTTTCGGTCAGAGCCACGCTTAGATCCTCTTTCATTCTCTTTAGCACTTCCAATATCGCTTTCTAACAAAGAGTCCTCTTTTAATGAATTTTCTTTTAAAAGAGAATCCATGTCATCAATTGAAATCTCAGCATAAACCATGCAGGTCATCATTAACAAGCTGCACATCATCAAGAAAGCATATAATCTACTTTTTTTTATTTTCATTACTAACGGGAAAAACCTCAATTTTAGTTTTTTAATATAAACTATTAAATTCTATACTCACTGTGGTTATAAATCTTTACTCCCATAAGGAATCACCCAGAAAAACTTGTTGTTTCTGTTTAAGCCCCATGAAGTTTGGTTATAATTTAAAGTTTGTATTTTTTTATTACTTTTACAGGTTTAACGACACCAATTACAGCATCCTTAGTAACATGGCAAAGATTAACCTTTATTTTCAGAGTAAAAACTCTTATATTCAAGCACATCCGTTTTACTACCTATTATTAAAGGCACTTTCTGGTGCAGTTCTTCAGGTTGTATGTCCAAGATATCTTCATCCCCAGTTGTAGCCAATCCTCCTGCCTGCTCAACAATAAACGCAAGAGGGGACGCTTCATAAAGTAATCTCAACTTCCCTTTCGGCTTGCTAGGATCTTTAAGATCGGCAGGATATAAGAATATCCCGCCATAAAGCAAATTCCGGTGAAAATCCGCGACAAGAGAGCCTATGTATCTCAATGAGTATGGCCTTCCGGTCTCCGCATCCTTTTCCTTTAAATACTCTACATATCTTTTTGATCCGGCATCCCAGAACTTTGCATTACCTTCGTTAGCACTATATATCCGACCCCTTTCCGGTATTCTTATGTCCTGATGAGATAAAAGAAACTCTCCCACACTGGGATCGAGAGTAAAGCCATTTACCCCTTGCCCCGTTGTATAAACCAGCATAGTACTGGATCCATAAATAAGATACCCGGCGGCCACCTGGATACTCCCTTTCTGCAAGCAGTCCTCTAGTTTACCATCATTTCCATCTGATATTTTTCTGTGTATCGAAAATATTGTCCCAATGCTGACATTCGCATCAATGTTTGATGATCCGTCAAGAGGATCAAAAAGAAGTACGTACTTTCCTTTTGGATAGTAATCAGGGATTGGAACCGCCTCCTCCATCTCCTCTGAAGCCATTATACAAAGATGCCCACCATGATCCATCGCGTTAAATATCTTATCATTTGCATATTCGTCAAGTTTTTTTACCTCTTCACCATGGACGTTTTTATCACCCGTCATCCCCAAAACATCAACTAGTCCTGCTTTGTTAACCTCTCTGGAAATAACCTTTGCCGCATATGTTAAATCCATCAATAAACCTGTCAGACTTCCGCTTGCATTGGGGTGCTTCCTCTCCTGTTCAACAATATGTCCCTGTATACTCATTCCTTTGTTTAGCATCAATGTTCCCCCCTTTGTACTTTACATAAGTTATAAATGTACACAAAATAGTAACTGTACATAAAGGTTCAAAGCGGCAAAGTACCTGACAATATAAATCAACAAATGTTAAACAGTAACACCTGCCACTTAAACCCATAGTTAAATCATTTAACCTAGGAACCTGCATGCAATAAATTGTGCATGTAACACTAACCTTCACATTATTTTTGCCCAAATTTTAATTGACTGGTCATCCACGGCTAAAACCACGCTTACGCTTACGGTTTGGTTTAATCAATTTGAACAAATCTAACATAAATCTGAGCGTTACATGCACAATTTATTACATGCGCGTTCACTAGTTATTTTCTTCGCAAAAATATCTTAAGTTTCAGCAAATTCTTACAAAAATGACGATGAATTTTAAATTTTATATTTTACATGTTGTACAAATCAAAGTCAATTGCAATCGAAATTATGATTGACATCAAATTTACAGTCTGCTAACGTATAAAACCAAAGTTCCGTGCATTACTATCCCATTTAATATACAGGATTTATTTACTAAAATAAAGGACTGCGTAATGTTATACTTTGCACTTGCAATTGAATTATTAATAATAGCTTTTCTCAGCTACGAAGTTGACCGCCTTTGGAAAACAGACACCAAAAAGAAGGTCATAAGTATTTTCCTGTTCCCAGGATCAGTAGTACATGTCCTCAGCCATGCCCTCGTATGCCTAATTACTGGCTCAACGATTAGAAACCTAAACATATTTCATCTGGAAGCGAATGAAGTACAGTACGAAAGGCCAAAGATCAGGATTCTAGGGAACTTTCTGATTATTATCGCTCCCATATTTGGGTGTGGTTTAATACTTATCTTTCTCGCCTCATACCTGGGAAGCTCCGCGATAGAAAACCGTAATATATATGATGGAACTGAATGGTTTGATAATGTACTACAACTGGTAACAAGTATCAAGCTCACGTTAAGTACACTATGGGAAGAGATAAAGGGCCACAATATACCACATTTGATATTTATTTCATTCTCTGTAATCTTTACAACCTCTATGGCACCAAAAAGAAACGAACTTAAACTTCTTTTCTTAGGTCTTGCTATAATTGCCGTAATACCATTCTTACTAGAAATGGTCGGCATATCTATGAAAGATTATACCTTAAGTCTCAAATTCTTAAACTTTTTATGGCAGATAATAACCCTCGCAATCTCTGTCTTGAGTGCAGTATTGTTGATAACTCTTATCATTACAGGATTAAAAATGATGCTAGGACTCAAGTCCGGCAGAATCAAAGAAAGCAACTTTAAAAGAGATTTTGAGAAAAAGGAATTGAAAGACAACAATTCAGCAAACATGCAAAAAACCGATCTTTAGCCGTTCCCAAATCAGCATTTTAACCACTTTGACCATAACGTTAGTATTCGTATGGGCACAACTTAAAACTAAACCAAACAGACTGTAGACTTGTCGTGGCGCAAGTCGTGGGCCGCCAGGGAGTTAATGGTTTGGTAATTAACGTTTAAGCAAACCCAAACCGGCCTCTGCGACTCCTTCATGCAATAACAACTTCCTTTTAGTCTCAATTCCAGAGCTAAACCCCCCCAAACCACCATTTGTTTCTATTATCCTATGGCATGGTATGATAATGGGAATAGGGTTTTTACCATTTGCATTACCTACCGCCCTACTCGCTTTAGGCTTACCAATCCTTTCAGCTAGCCACTTGTACGACCGCACCTGTCCGAATGAAATCTCTCTTAACTGCGTCCATACTATCTTTTGGAATTCCGTACCGACAGAGATATCAAGAGGGACGCTAAACTCTTTTAGCTCACCAGCAAAATAGGCCATAAACTCATTAACCGCGTCTATTAATTCAATCTCATCTTTAATCGGACTAACGCCAAACCTCTTCTCCATGGCCAGCTTAAAGTCATCATCACTCTTTTGAACTAAATCAACAAAACAGATACCACGCTTCGTCCCGGCAATCTTAATATCTCCAATAGGAGTACCAAACTTACAGTAATATAGTTTACTCATCCTAAATGGTCAAACCTCCTCCCAACTATTTAACTACAAATATTTAACTGGATCGGAAACACCTGACACCTTAAAGGCCTCTAAACGTAATACACAGCTATTACACTTTCCGCATGCAATAGTACTATTTTTGTAACATGACCACGTCATATGTAAAGGGGCATTTAACTCTACCCCTCTTCTCACTATCTCATACTTTTGCATCTCAATTACAGGCGTTAAGACCTCTATCTTTGCAGAAGTCGCAGTCCCTATATCAGCCAATTTATTAAATGCATCATAATATTCCCGGCAACAGTCAGGGTAACCCGGTGTATCTGCGGCAACTGCACCTATAAAGATAGCCGTAGCAGAGATAACCTCTGCCCAGGAAACGGCAATGGCAAGGAGGTGTGTGTTCCTGAAAGGTACATACGTATTTGGTACTTCAGAATTAATACTAGTATGAGCACCATCTATCACAATATTATGATCGGTTAAACCAGAGCCACCTATTCTTTTCAAATATGATATGTCTGCAACTAATCGTCTCTCTTCACAAATATCATAGTATTCTGCAATATCATTAAACGCCTTCAACTCCCGACTCTCTGTACACTGTCCGTAATTGACATGTAAAGCACACAATTCAAACTTAAGATCAGCGATTGCAGTAACTACGCAACTATCCAAACCTCCACTTATTAAAACAATAGCTCGCACCTTGGACATAAAGAAACTAAACCCCTCTTTCCTCATCAAAAATATACTTGTGCAACTGAATCTGCAACCTTACCTTAAGCCGGTCCTCCAGAATCCATTTTGCAACTGTACCGGGTTCAATCCTTCCTTTAGTGCAGCTAAAGAGTAATTTTACCTTCCCGAACAGATGATAATCTTCCAAAACACATTTTGCCCATTCATAATCACTTCTGGAACTTAATACAAACTTAACCTCATCCTGAGGCCTTAGAAGGGAAATATTATCCCAATCCATATGATGAGACATCCCGCTGTCCGGGCACTTAACATCCATTACGTATATCGCTTTTCCTGGTAGACAATGAAGCTTTATGCTGCCATTAGTCTCTATTAGTACCGTATATCCCATTTTCATAAGCTGAGATACCAGTATAGTTGTCCCAGTCTGCATCAATGGTTCGCCACCAGTAACGCAAACCAGATCTATACCGGAATCACCGCTAATGGATTCACAAATAGAATCTATATCAATATATTTACCTTCTTCATATGCATACATTGTATCACAATAAGAGCAACGCAGATTACATCCGCTCAACCTTACAAAACAGCAAGGTAATCCTGCATAAGTTGATTCACCCTGTATACTTCTAAAAGTTTCATTAACCTTTAACTTCAAAATATTTCCTCATTATGAGTGCGTCAATTGTTGTTTTTTACGGATAAAAGACGTAAATCCAAGTTTATCATAGATTTTAAGAAAAACAAACCACATAAAATCTAAATCTTTAAATAATTATACCGACAAACAATTATACCATCTCATTTTCATTGACAACATAAAATACCATAGTTATAGTATAACTCCAATCTGCTTCGTCATTAAATTTCTAACATTATTATGCAAAAAACAAATATGGATTTTAAAGAAAAGTTTAGATCAAAAGATGCAAAAGTAGGTGTAATAGGGTTAGGGTATGTTGGATTGGCACTTGCAGGAGAATTTGCGAAAGTAGGATTTAATGTTACAGGAATAGATAATAATCCAGACAAGGTAAAAACCATTAACAGCGGAAAATCACCTATTGTCGATGTTAGTGATGATGAAGTCAGTGAGTTTATAAACTCTGGAAAGATGAAAGCTGTTACGGACTTTAGTGTAATATCAGAATTGGATTCAGTAAGTATTTGCGTCCCGACACCGTTAAGAAAGACAAAAGACCCTGACATGTCTTTCATCGTCAATGCAACAGAAAACATAAAGAAACATTTAAAACCTGGTCAGCTTATAATCCTAGAAAGTACTACATATCCTGGAACTACTGACGAACTTGTACAGCCGATCCTTGAAAAAAGCGGGCTTATTGCAGGAAAAGATTTCTACCTGGCATTTTCTCCGGAAAGAGTAGATCCAGGAAACAAGCAATACACGACCAAGAATATACCAAAGGTCATTGGCGGAACAACTGAAGAGTGCACAGAAGCAGCAAAATCTCTTTATGGTCAAGTTATGGATACCATTGTGCCTGTTTCTTCAACAAAAGTAGCAGAAACAGTAAAATTATTGGAAAACACATTTAGAAGCGTTAACATTGGAATGGCAAATGAAATGGCTCTAATGTGCCAGAAATTGAATATTAATGTGTGGGATGTAATCTTTGCGGCAAGCACAAAACCATTCGGTTTTATGCCATTCTATCCTGGTCCTGGACTTGGTGGTCACTGTATTCCTATTGACCCATTTTATTTGTCGTGGAAGGCAAAAATGTCTGGATTTGAATCCAGATTTATAGAATTAGCATCACAGGTAAACAGCACCATGCCAGCTTTCGTAGTTGAAAAGATTACAGATGCCCTTAATAGCACAAAGAAGAGTGTAAATGGTTCGCAAATCCTAATTATCGGCGTTGCTTATAAAAATGATATAAACGACATCAGAGAGGCTCCATCACTTGACGTAATAAATTTGCTGCAGGCAAAAGGGGCTAAAATTGTTTACTCTGACCCATATGTTCCTGCAATAAAAATTAATAATTCAACCATTAGCGCATCAGATTTAACAGAAAATCTCCTTGCAGAATCCGATTGTGCTGTTATCATTACAAATCACAGTGTATTTGACTGTAATCTTATAGTAAAGCATTCAACGGTTCTTGTTGATACCAGAAATGCATTGAAAGATTTCAAGGATGAACACATTGTCAGACTTTAATAAGCAAAGCTTTCTAATCAAAGAATTTACCACAATTTCATATTTATAGTTTAATGCAGAATCTACTTTTTGAAATAGGAACAGAAGAGCTACCCGCGGGATATATCATGCCAGCTCTCAAGCAGATGGAATCTGCTCTTACATCTAAGCTACAAGAAATAAAATTAGTTTTCAACAAAATATCTACAGCAGGAACCCCCAGACGTCTAACAATCTTCGTTGATGGAATCGCAGAGACACAAGAAAACGTTGAAGAGGAAGTGCTTGGGCCTTCATGTAAAATAGCATTCGATGAGAACAATAATCCCTCAAACGCAGGAAAAGGATTTGCCAAATCACAAGGAGTTAACATAGAAGACCTAAAGGTTAAAGAGACAAAAAAGGGAAAGTACTGCTATGTAATAAAAAAACAGGAAGGCGAAAAGGCTGAAACACTTCTACCTGACATCTTAAAATGGCTTATTAAGTCAATCGATTTCCCCAAAAGGATGGTCTGGAATGATAGAGACGTCTCATTTGCCCGTCCCATACGATCATTTACAGCACTTTTCGGATCTGAGCTAATAAACTTTCAACTAAACGGAGTAAAAAGCGGCAACACAATAAAAGGAAATCCATACATTTCCTCTGAGGAGACATACGGAGCAGGAAAGACCGTGGAGCTAAAAAAGGCAGACTTTGCTATCTACAAACAGGCCCTTTTAAAAGAAAACGTTATTGTTGACTTCTCTGAACGAAAAGCTTCACTAAAAGAAAAATCTTCAGCTATTCTAAACAAATATAACGCAGGTTTTGACGATGAAGAGCTACTTAATGAATTAACAAACCTTGTTGAATTTCCAACAGCAATAGAGTGTCAATTTGAAGAGAGTTTCCTCGACCTTCCAGATGAGGTGATAATTGCAGCAATGAAAGGACATCAAAAATTCTGTCCGGTAATTGATCAGAATGGAAAACTCCATGCAAAGTTTGTCTCAGTCTTAAATAAAGCCGAAAAAGGGGCGGAAAATGTTAGAGATGGAAACGAAAGGGTCTTGAGGGCAAGGCTGGCAGATGCCAGCTTTTTCCTGGAAGAAGACAAAAAGGTCCCTCTCTACAACAGAGTGGAAAACCTGAAAGGTATGACATTTCATGGAAAACTGGGAAACTATCTTGAAAGGACAAATCGAATAGTAGATCTTTCGGCATTTATTGCTGAAAAGATTGGGGGGACTCCCGATCTGATTAGCGATGCGAAACGAGCTGCTTACCTTTGCAAAGCAGATCTTATAACGTCCATGGTTGGTGAGCTACCTGAATTACAAGGGATAATGGGGCGTGAATACGCTATTAATAGTGGTGAACCAAAAAATATTGCACATGCTATTGAAGAACACTACCTCCCACGTTTCGCAAACGATAAACTTCCGGAAACAGAGATCGGAGCAGTAATTAGTCTTGCAGATAAGTTTGACATGGTGTCTGGATGTTTTGCCATTGGCCTGATACCAAGCGGGTCTCAAGATCCGTTTGCCCTTAGAAGGAGTGTACAGGGAATAATACGCATTATTGAGAAAATGCAATTAAAGATTTCCATTGACGATATAGTGAGGCATGCCCTTACTTTGTTCCCAGAGCAAAGACAGGCGGATGTAGATAGTAAGATCCCACCTGTTAATCAAATTGCAGGATTTATTAAAGATAGATTAAAACAGACATTTACCGATCGCGGGTTCCGGTATGATCTCATTAACGCAGCTATCGCAACAGATTTTAGCGATATCTGCACTCTTAGTGATAGGCTGCAAAACATTTCAGAAATATCGAAAGAAGATTTCTGGAGTGATCTTGTTACCCTTGTTGAAAGAACATTTAACATCAGCAAGAATCTGATAAACGAAACGGAAATCAACGAAACTATAATGGTAGAACCGGAGGAAAAAGATCTCTGGAAAACTTTTTGCGGGAACGAACAGGAGATAAACCTTTTAATAAAAAGCAAAGATTACCTGAAAGCATCAATCTCATATCAAAAAGCGTTCTCAAAACCGGTGCATACTTTCTTTGACAAAGTGTTTGTTAATGTGGATGATGAAGATATAAGAAATAATCGGCTTTCACTCTTAAAGAAAATAAATCGGTTATATTCGTCAAACATAGCGGACCTGTCAAAAGTGGTTGTAGAATAGTAAAATTTGAGAATATAGAAACTTGGAAACAGATTCATGTAACACACCCCTAAATCCCCTCTTACGAGAGGGGACTTTTAAGTTTTACGACTTGTACTATTTAATCCCCTCTAAAAAGAGGGGTGGCTGCGCAAGCGGACGGGGTGTGTAATAGGCACGAAAAAGTTTTTGCAAAATAATATTATAACCCTCCCACCATTTCCAGTATGAATTCACTCATAGAACCTTTTCTTGACTATCTGACAATTGAATGCGGTCTTTCAAAAAACACAATAGTTGCATACCGGGTTGCTTTAAAACATCTTGCTCAGTTTATGCAGCAAAGGTCCATAACAGAAGTGAATCAAGTAAGACCAGGAAACATTGTAAGCTTCATAGAAAAGGAAAGAAACAGAGGAATGGAACCCAGCTCCATCGCAAGGAATATAATAGCCATTAAGGTTTTTTTTAAGTTCTTGCTCATTGAAGGGAAGATTGAAAAAAACCTTCTATCCTCAATCTCCTCCCCCAAACTTTGGCGAAAACTACCTGAAGTTATTAATCATACTGATGTAGAAAATCTACTTAATATCCCTGACAAAAGCACTAAATTAGGTATAAGAAACAAAGCAATACTAGAATTGATGTATGCAACCGGAGCAAGGGTATCCGAAGTAACAACCTTGGAAACAGGATTCATAAACTTTGATTACAAATTCACCAAATGCAAAGGAAAGGGGTCAAAAGAACGTCTTGTACCACTAGGGACTAAGGCAATAGAAGCTTTAACAGACTATTTAACGAGTGCCAGACCATCCCTTAGTAAGGATGAAAAGACAAAAGAACTCTTTCTTTCAAAAAGCGGCAAACCACTCTGCAGGGAAAATGTCTGGCTTATAGTAAAACAGTACGCATTAAAGGCCGGAATCCACAAAAAGGTGTCTCCTCATACATTAAGGCACTCTTTTGCAACCCATCTTCTGGACGGCGGAGCTGATCTCAGATCTGTTCAAGAGATGTTAGGCCATGTTAACATATCAACAACACAGATATATACCCACATAGACAGAGCACAACTTAAGGATGCACACCACCGTTATCATCCAAGGGGATAGTTTGTTATATCCAAGCAGATCATCCAACCAATCAATAGATTAATAATGGAATTTTCAAAGCTTTCTTTTTACTTATAGATTGATTATAAGTTGAAAAATAGAATGGACAAATCCTAAAATCAGCTGAACGTATAATAGTCTTTCCATTTTCAATAGTATGGAGGCACTTGGGGTCAAGGAGGCACTTGGGGTCAGACCCAGACAGGTTGTCCGAGAATGATTTTAGAATGGCCGGAACTTAGTGGATATTTACTGGACAATTTGCGACACTTTCTTCCTGTCCTGACATGGTTGCCTAACTTCTTAGTATTGAAAATAATTCAAGTCGTTATTTGCCGTTTGTAGTATAAATAAGGTAAGAATATCTTATATTTTATACCTTATGCGGCTTTTGCTTTCATTTGTAATAACTTTTTCAAATTCCAGCCAATACTCATTAACTTAAACTCGCCATTTACTTTTTCTCTTCCACGCAGCAGAAATGATCTATAGCCAATGTTAAATTTTATATGACCAAATATTGGTTCAATTGTATACTGACGTTTAAAATATTTTGCTTTGCCTTTTTCTGTCATTAACTTTTTACGCATCTCTTGTAACAAGGGTTCTCTTATATCAATTAATAACTCTCGCTCTTTAGATTTTGTGCATAATGCTCGCTTGGTACAACTTGCACACCCTGTTCCTTTATAGACCTTATGATTCCATTGTCTCGTCTTGCTCTTGTTCTTGCGCGTTTTCCAGTATTCTCGTCTCTTACCTTCCGGACATATATAGCTCTCTGTTGATGAATCATATTTGAAGTTCGTATAGTGATAACGGTTCTTTTCTTTTTCATATTCACCAGTTTTGTATTGATGGAAGTATCGATCAGGCACATACCCATCTATATCTTCCTCTTCTAAATATTCGTAATTTGTGTAATTACCGTAACCACTATCTGCGCTTACTTCTTTTACTGCCTCCTGTGTGTTTGATTTGCTCTTTTCTATTATTGGTTTTAATTGGTTACAATCGTTTGGGTCTGTTGATGCCTCTGCTGCAACTATTACTCCATCTTCTGTCACTGATGATTGACAGTTATAACCGGGACGGATATCTTTACTACCTCCAGCTTTCATATGATTCGCATCTTGATCTGTTAAATTTAACTTAGCTAAATTCTCTTCGTCCATCACTTCTAGAGCTGCTTTTATCTTAGACTTTAGATATTTGCGCTTTGACAATTTCTTCGTTAACAACTCTTCTGACTCCTCTGACTTGCATCTCTTGTCCTCTTCTTCGTCTATGGCTTTTGCCTCCTCTAATAGGTCTGATATCTCTTCCTCTATTTTCGTTAACCAGTTAGAAAACCCCTCCCTATCCTTCGTGCGCTTCGCTGATGCACTACCTTTTATCTTTGTTCCATCTATATATATCTTTCCTACATTTGTAAAACCTAGTTTCTGAAATATTCGGACTATTTCGACAAAATAGTTTTCTATCTCTTTCAGATTGTTCTTGCGAAAATCACTTATTGTTCTATGGTCGGGATTATAACTTTGCATTAAGAATATGTACGTATGATCGCTTAGACACTTCTCTTCTAGCTTACGGCTACTACGTGTTCCAGTTGCGTATCCATAAAACAGTAAACTTAATAATAGTTTGGGATGATATGTCCTTTGACCTAGAAATGAATATTTCTCTTCTATTTCTACTGTATCCAATGTCCATACTATCTCTTTGACCAAGCGGCATAGGTGATCTTGCGGTATTACTTCATTTACATAATTTAAAAATGATTCTGGGGTTAAACATTCTAGGGGCTTTTGAAATTTATGTAATGCTTTGAATTTGGGCACCTGGCTAATTCTCCTTTTATCATTACTACATATCTCTTTCATATCAGTTGTGTACTTACTTGCTTCTTGTAATGAATTTAAATATGATTTTGGAACAAGTATAAATTGCTTATATTTGGTTTTTTTCTGGGATTTCATTAACGGTAATTATATCATTAATTATCCGGGCCTTCTATTAATTTGACTGGATGGGGGGAGATTTCAGCATCTGAC
Organism: Candidatus Anammoxibacter sp.; assembly: GCA_021777055.1. Taxonomy (GTDB): domain Bacteria; phylum Planctomycetota; class Brocadiia; order Brocadiales; family Anammoxibacteraceae; genus Anammoxibacter_A. The sequence goes on from JAIQZO010000046.1 coordinate 107,490, forward strand.
ATTCTCGGACAACCTGCAGAAAACAAGGAGGCACTTGGGGTCAGACCCAGGGAGGCACTTGGGGTCAGACCCAGAAAACAGAATACAGCAATCATCGGGGCCACTTAATGGGTGCCCCCGGAAACTACACGGAAACTATAAACTTAGTAAGTTGAGAAATAAAGAAAGCTGTCATTATCAAACCTTTATTGTTGATATAATTATCAACAATAAAGATTTGACACCAACTTTCAGCCTACATAGTTGACAGTCGAATTACCAGGACTGGACTTTAACCAGATAATCATACAACATGCACGGCATACGGCCACCCGTTAGGTCGCCAATTGTCTCTAAATGTTTATTTACCTTGTGTTAACGAAGTCGTTCAAACGTAAATGTACCAAGCGGTATAAATTCACCATCTACTTTAAATGGTGGATCCTGTAGAATTGAAATTGGTGCCTGTGGATTAGTGCTAGGGTTCGAAAGTGAAAAATCTACACCTTCCTCTGTACCAGCATCGTAGCCTCTAAGTGATACAGTTTTCGATTCGATCCATACGCCATTCTCGATCATATTTAATCCACTTACACCAATGAACCAATCTGGACTTGGAGCGATCATAGCCACCAATGTTACTAAGGGAAAGTCTCTGTGAACAGTAAACGTAATGAACGTTGAGTCAGGTGAGTTGATACCAATACCTGATATAACCGGATCAAATGGGAGCGTGGCAGTGTGACTGTTAGATTGGGCGTTACCTATCTCGGTTATTAGATTGGATGTTGATCCCGTTTCAGCCATACTCTCAATACCAGCAGTTGCTATTCCACCGCTCTCCCAAAATGTAATGGTATCACTATGACTCGCACCGATTAATGGCGAGAAATGCGCACCACTGGGAAATCCTACTGGATGTGTGAATTGACTCCAAGTAGCATCGAATGTAACTAGATATTCCGCAGATTCGGCAATCGTCGTATTCGGAATTGAAACAATTTCAGATTGGTTACTAAACAACCAGTAGCCCTTACAAGGGTCTAATAATGAATCAGGTTCTAACGCTACTAATTGGTTGTCTATCCAACTCCATACTCTACCTCTTAATAAGTGTCCAAACAACATTTCAACTGTAACGTCTGAATCTGCAGGAACACTAATCAGATTCCATCCCTTATTGATTTCTAACTCTCCTGACGCGCCCGCATGGTGAGTGTTACCAATCAACATTATTACTAATGAAAGAAAAACGCAAATAATTGCTGTTTTCATAAAACGCAATACACCTTCTTGATGACCTTCTAGCCTATCAAGTAAATTACGAGATTTTGATTGCCCTGTCCTACCACTTTTACCTGGCTCTTGTTGCTTTAACGGACACTTTTTCTTGTCATTAGTCAATATGGTTCTGTAACGTCTTTGATATCTTTGCGGCTTGTTCAATAATTTTCTATTAGAAAGCGCATGTTCACTACCATTTCTATAATAAGCCGTATAATAGTCGTGGCAGAGAATTCCTTTGTAAGATGGCAGTAGCCCCATCTCTTCTATCGCATCTTTACCTCGGGACAGATGCAGATAGAAACATGTGCATTCCAGATTCGATACGCTATGAAGCCAACTCCTTTTGCCATTTTTTCGCATTCCAGTTTTGTCAATATTTATCATTAATTTTTCACCTCTTACTTAAATTACAAAAGTAGATGTTATATATATTTTTTTTTCGAACCTTCTTTCATTTTAATTTGTTTAAATTTATTCACTCTAGTATATAAAAAATTATATCAATAAATGTCACAAAATAATTACTAAAGGATTCTTTTTTTATGTCAAAGCAGAAATTATTAGAAATGGTAATTTACCTGATATAATTTTTTAGGGCAAAGCTTAGGTAAAGAGAAGCACCAGGGTCTGACCCAGAAAACAGATTATGCAATTTTAGACTCTTATTTCAAGCATAACAAAAACAGCGTGTTAGTATTTGACATCCGGTTTGCAATTGTATTTCTGCCAAGTATTTGTTAAGTTTAAACCTAAAGTTTTATTGTGGCAGTCTGCTGATCATGATAGTGACTTTATTAATAAACATATTAGACATATATTCAAATAAGGATGTAATTATGAAAGCTGTAGCAAGTTTAGTGTCACATCTGACCATTGGACAATTTAGTTAATAAAGTTAATCAAAATGTAGTCCCGTCAAATTCGAGCCTGCGATTCTTTACATTGGCACTTAATCTGCGTAACCAAGAAGGTTACAATTTTATTGAATATGACCAGAAATTTATTCATTAAGGTCTTGAGCAATTCTATAAAACTGGAAATACATCTGGTATACAGTTCGCACATGCTAAGCGAATACGATTAATTCTTACAAATACTAATGTCTCCGAGCATTTGGGAGTTAGCCGAAAAACATTATCAAAGGTTCTTAATCGCAGAGGCTCGATTACCCCTGAAATGGCTTTGCGCTTTGAAATTGTATTCAAAAAGCCTTCCGCTGATCACTGGCAAAGGTTGCAAGGAGCATATGATCTTTGGCAAACGCGACAACATAAGTCTGTGTTACATGTGCAACCTTATAAGATTGCATATATCTAGAATTTATCAAAGTAACAGCAACTTTCAATTAACTGGTACAAATTTGATGTCATAATGCACAATCCGCCATTTGAGCAAATAAACTGCTCAATTCAGTGTTAAGTACCTGCTTCAAAATTGATAATTTACAGCTATAGCACCTTCTTTATCTAACATATGGAAATTGACTCTTTTTATCTATTTTTTTACATTGCAAGTACTCTAAATAAAATTTATTATTAACATCAATAGAACCGTTAGGGAGAATGGAGTAACTCTTTCTATTTAATCAAATCTTTACATGTAGCAGAAAAGGAGCAAGAAAAGATGTCTAAAAAAACAAGGTGTGTGTTCAGCACCGCATTACTGATTCTAGTTGGAAGTATAGTCATACTCAATCAGTCGTTCGCCGGAAACCGAAAATCAGGATGTGGAGGGCTTAATGAAAGACCTTGTACCATCTTTGAGATTATTCCATCTTGTGATAGTGGTCTGGTCGAAGATTTCCTTATAGGCAAGTGCATTGACCCGAACGCAGGTGGCGGAGTAATCCCTGGTCCAGCTGTTGATGGAGATGGTTTCCCACCTGCTTGTGGTGATAACGGTGAACGCCCCTGCACGATCCTTGAGCACATCCCATCTTGTAAACCCGGCCTGGTTGAAGACTTTGTGAGCGGAGTATGCCGAGGGTCCGACTCTGCAGGTTTTCCGGAATTTTGCGGTGATGAGGGTGAACGTCCATGTACAATTGTTGAACACATCCCGTCCTGCAAAGCAGGGCTTGAAGAAAATTTCCTGGATGGACTATGCTTGAAACCAGGAGAGGGAACACAGGTTGGAGATGTGGTTGCAAATTTTACACCACCCAACTGCGATGAGATAATTGGAACAAATCCAGAACTTACGATAGATGGTTTGTTTAATTTTAGGTTAGCAACAAAAGTTCCTGCAGAACTTGCATTTGAGATTGTCCCCAAGGATTCTGTGGCTACGCCCGTACGTGTTTCAGCCGCATTAGCGTATATGACAGTCCTCTATTGTGAGATGACCCTTGAACGAGACGTCGCCATTGAAAGATTAAAAAAGGAGGATCGAGAGTTTGAAGAATTAAAGGCCCAGCTGAATAGAATAGAAAATCTTCTTCTTACTAACAACACTGATAACAATAACAACACTGATAACAATAACAACACTGATAACAATAACAACACTGATAACAATAACAACACTGATAACAATAACAACACTGATAACAATAACAACACTGAT
>JAIQZO010000047.1 GCA_021777055.1 Candidatus Anammoxibacter sp.
GGAAAAAATGAGTTGCCGCCTACCAATACCAAGAGATTAACGGTAAAATGGCAGCATGCAAAAAGCGATAAGTAATGTAAGCGAAGAACTAGCTTTTTTATAACACAAGTTCAATCCCTTTACCAAAAAGGTACTAAGTGGTATAAGCAAGACGAAGTCAGGGATATAGTGATGCAGTATTACATTGTCCTGCGCAAAGTATTGCAAAAAGAGTCGCACTTAAGGAAACGGATTGTGAGGTGTAAAGAGTGCGGCATTTTCTTCATGAGCGATGCACGCAATTCCAGGCGTAGGGACTTAAGATGTCCCTTTGGTTGTAGAGAAGCCCATCAGAGAGAGAGCTCCACAAGGAGAAGCGCGGCATATTACGGTACCCAAACCGGTAAGGATAAGAAAAGAGAGCAAAACGCGCAGCGTAACAGACAAAATAAAGACCGTGTTACCGACGATTCAATCAACACCAAAGCAGTCACATCAGTTATAAACCACACCATCACAAATGAGCACCTTTCCTACATTCAAACCGTACTGAGTCAAATAGAACACCGCTTTATCCCTCAAAAAGAGATCCAAAAGCTATTAATAAAAAAATGGAGTCAACACAGCATAGACAATAATCAAAAAACAGCTATCATCTCAGCAGTAGAAAGAATAATCATATTACAGGAATGACAATGGTAGAAAATGTAGAAATATTGACACTGGACTTGCGTTTTGAGAGCTGTCGTATAAGAAATAAACGAGCACAACAGGAGCTCCTCGTCTCAATTTCCCAAAACGGTATAAGAGAACCTCTGGAAGGAGTATCGAAGAATAATGTACGTATATTACTTAACGGTTTTAAGAGGTATAGATGCGCGCAAAACCTGGGTATAAAGATTCTACCATACTCTTGCCTTGGTAGTGACGAGGCACATGGGATAATTGAACTTCTGCGGGTTTCAAACGCTAAGACACTTAGCATTCTAGAACAGGCAAGATTGATAGACCAGCTAAAAAAAGGTTACAAGATGTCAGTCTCAGAGATAGCCGCAATGCTTGAGAGGAGTAAAGCATGGGTGAGTATGCGTATTGGTATTTTAAGTCAGATGAGTGAAAAGATACGTGATCAGATATTTAGTGGTAGATTTCCAGCTTACTCTTATATGTACACCCTTCGTCAGTTCATACGTATGAACAATATAAAAATTGAAGAGATAGAGAAGTTTGTAAGTTCAGTAAGTGGAAAAAGTTTAAGTATTCGACAGATAGAACAGTTAGCCTATGGATACTTCAAGGGTCCTGATGAATATCGTGATCAAATCGAGAAAGGTAATATTTCGGTAATACTAGAGAGACCAAAGGATATCAAGCCGGAGACTGTAGATTGTAATGCAACTGAACGAAAGATGATTAACTCTCTTGATTTAGCGCAAAAGTATATTCGGCAGGTTATCTACAGGCATAATGATACAAAGTTTAAAAACAACGCATTTTTTGCAGAGTCAAATCTTCTCTCAGGGGGGATATTAAAGCTGCTCGATCCTTTTGGTAAAGCAATTGGAGACCTATATGATAAATCAAGAAAAGCGTAAGGTAGTATTTATGCTCCATGAAGAAGGTATGAGTATAAAGGAAATTAGTAGACGTTTGGTGGTGAGCCGCAATAGTGTACGGGCCATTATTAAAGAAGGTGGCAGAGTACCTGAAGTGAAACGAGGTGACAAGATAGAGATAGATCCGGAACTTCTTCGTAAACTTTATTCGCAGTGTAACGGCCGGGTCCAACGCGTCCATGAAATATTAACCGAAGAGAAAGGGTTAAAGATCAGTTATTCCACTTTGCTACGTTTGGTACATGAACTTGGCATTAAAGAAACAGTGAAGAAGCGGTGCGAACAAGTGCCGGACGAACCGGGGGCAGAAATGCAGCACGACACATCAAGTTACAGGGTTAAAATTGCAGATAAACAAGTTAAACTCATCTGCAGTCTTCTCTATTTCCGGTACTCTAAAATGCGTTATGTAAGATTTTACCGTTCATTTGATCGTTTTAGAATGAAATGTTTCTTTCATGAAGGGCTGATGTTTTTTGGATATAGTGCAAAGGTATGCATAATCGACAACACAAACCTTGCCCGTCTAAGGGGAAGTGGCAAGAATGCTGTAATTGTTCCCGAGATGGAAGGGTTTGGACAAAGATACGGATTTAAATTTGTTTGTCACGCAATCAATCACCCAAATAGAAAAGCCGGCAATGAAAGAGGTTTCTATACAGTAGAAACAAACCTCTTGCCCGGGCGTAAATTTGCGAGTCTTGACGATCTAAACTCGCAGGCCTTTGATTGGGCCACAAAAAGAATGGCCAACAGACCAACAGGTAGAACAGGTTTAATACCACAAAAGGTATTTGAGCATGAACAATCCTATCTCTTCAGGTTGGCACCGTTTGTTGAAGCGCCATATCGCCAGCACCAAAGATGCATTGACCAATATGGTTATGTGATGTTTAACTCTAATTTTTATTGGGTTCCGGGAGAGTCTCGATGTAATGTTAGCGTACTTGAGTATGACACAGATATAAAGATTTATAATAGACGTCAACTACTTGTCAGTTATAAATCACCTTCTGATGATATTAAAAATCAAAGCTTTTCTCCACCAGGGCAACCAGATCCGAAATATAGACCGAATAACCGCAAGAAACCTACTGCTCAAGAGGAGAAATATCTTAGAGATATTGGACTGGAAGTAAATGATTATCTTGATTTTATCATAAAGTCTAAAGCCGTAGCGAAACATAAGTTCATAAGGGAACTCTTTGCATTACAACGCAAACTTGCAACAAGAGTATTTATTAAGAGCATCAAACGTGCCTTAAAATATGGTATTACAGATATCGATACTGTTGAGCGTATTAGTCTATTACTTATACGAGAGGGTGAATATGAAACCCCGGAAGTGGACATAGACAACGAACTACGAGAGAGAAGACAATATATTGAAGGTCTCATCAGCGATAACGTAGACCTCTCTGCATATGATGCATTAGGAGATGAAAATAATGGATGACGAGCTTATAAAAATGCTCAAGTATCTCCGCCTTACAGGATTACTTAATAATTGGGATCACAACCTAAAGATTGCATCCAAAGGAGGGTACTCCCATATCCGGCTGCTCAAATACATAATTGAACAGGAGTATAATATCAAAACTGAGAACGCAAGGCAAATGCGGCTTAAACGGGCCAAGGCACCTGAAGCGTTTGTCATGGAAACCTTCCCATTTAAAAGTCAGCCAAAACTCAACAAGAAAAAGATTCTGTCCATATACGATTCATTTGATTATATTACGAAATGTCAAAATGTTATTTGGATTGGCCCTACAGGTTCAGGTAAAACAGGACTTGCTACTGCTTTTGTTGTTCAAGC
>JAIQZO010000048.1 GCA_021777055.1 Candidatus Anammoxibacter sp.
GGACAAGGATAAATTGCTTATAGTTGGTTTCTTTTAGAGGATTCATTTGTATTAATTATAGCATTAATTCTCAAGGCCTTCTATTAATTTGGCGGGAGGGGTGTTTGCTCCGGCTTCTGGCATTCTCGGACAGCCTGTTTACAGGTGACCCTGAATCAGGTACAGCCGGAGATCTTTCTCCAGAAGGTTTAACATTAGTGGCAAAAAGCAAAAGCCCTATTGATAAACCGCTTCTTATAGTAGGGTATGAAGTTAGTGGGTCTGTTGCAATATTCGAAATAAACAAAATTGATTCAAACGACGATGATTCAGATGACGATTAATTCAATACAGTATAATATTAAACAGCCGCACTCTATATAGGCGGCTGTTTAATACCATTTATAATAAGACATCGTAATTCCAGGCTTGTTTAAACTCTCAATTTAACTATTATATATATTTAAACATATTTCATGATATGGCTCATTATACTCCCCCATTTTAGTATAAAAACATCTCTAATTAGACCCCATACCTTCATTCCACACAAATTACAACATTTAAAGTTTTACAAAATTAATGTATCTATTTGGCATATTCAGCATTCAGGAGTCAGAATTCTGAATGAGAAAACCAACACAATATTGAGACCATTTAATTGGTGGGTAAACGTCATGCTTGCCCATCTGTACAGTATAAATATTGTTAGGTTGAGGTACGTGTCCTAACGGCGTTTGCCTCAAACCGATCTTATTGGAGGACCTTGCGATTAAAGAAATGTTTCTTAAAATTGAGCGCTACTTAACCTAGCATTTGTTGTTGCGAACCGGCAACCAACCAGAAATTAATCTGAAAACTAGTGCCATATTCTGAATTCTGGATTCTGACTACTTTATTCTGAATAATTACAAATTAATAAAAAAAACGTCATTATCCTGCCATTCCTCTGTTGTATTTTTATACCTTTGTTGCAACATATTGGCTATCAACAAGTTACAGCACTAGCAGTTGCACTTTTTGTTGCATTAATACTAGATTTCGTTAATACAATTGGCCATTTCAACAAAGGCCAAAAACCAAGAATTCCTGTATACATTGTCATATACACACCTTATGACATTTTTTCTGACAACTCAAAAATGGCACTTGTTTTGCGATAAATTTAGATGTTGTCAACAATAGATCTAAATGTTAACATTTTTTACCATTCATTTGACTTTTTTAAATTATCAGGTAGCTGTTTTCATAGACGTATCTCTTTACAATTTTTTAGAAAACGGAAAATAGAAATATGAATAATGTAGATATCATTATAGGGATTCCATCTCTTAATGAGGCAGATAATATAGCATACGTTGCAGAGCAAGTGGCACTTGGTCTAAAAAGATACTATCCATCAAAGACCGCTTTAATCATAAATGTAGATAATGAATCTGCCGATGGAACCAAAGACGCCTTTCTAAATGCAGAAACATGTAATATACAAAAAAAATATATAAGTACGGGTAAAGATCTGGTAGGAAAAGGAAACAACATGAGGAACCTTTTTCTTGAAGTTGAAAAGCGAAATGCAAAAATTGTCGTTGTTGTTGATGCAGATCTTAAAAGTATCAACCCCGAATGGGTTAAAACCCTTGCCACGCCCATACTAGAGGGTTATGACTATGTTACACCCATATATTCTAGAAACGAATACGATGGCACCATTACAAATCATATTACATACCCGTTAATATACAGCCTTTTCAAAGCGGACATCAGACAACCAATAGGTGGAGACTTTGCCTTTTCAACAAGAATGGCAAAATATTGGCTTGGTATGCAATGGGAAATGGAAACGCGTCAATACGGCATAGACATATTTATGACCACTTCCGCTTTATTAAACGGTTTTAAAGTGTGCCAGGTAGTGTTAGGTTCCAAAGTTCATAAACCAAGCGCTCCAAAACTCGGCCCCATGTTTACCCAGGTAGTAAATACTATATTCTCTAACATCTCTAACTTTAAAGGTACATGGATGAATGGAGAAAACGGAAAAGATTGCCCTATCTTCGGACAAATTGACTTTAAAGATCCGCAGGGACTCCCAGTTGACTATAAAGCTCTAAAGAAACAGAGTATTGAAGGATTTCTGACAATGGATAAATTTATAGTTAATATACTTTCTCCGGATAATTACAATGTGCTTAAAAGGATGTACAATGCGAAAAAATGGGACATATCCTCACGTTTGTGGGTAAAAGTCCTCTATGACTTTATCTTTGCTTATGAGACGTCTGAAAACAGGAAAGATATTGTGGAAGCATTGAAACCCCTATATTTTGCAAGAGCCTCTTCATTTTATAGACAGACCCTTGATATGTCACACGAAGAATCCGAAGCAGAAATCGTTTCACAAGCAAAAGAGTTTAAGAAATCTAAGAATTATCTGGCTGAGAGGTTTGAACAGGAGATGATGGTTAATTCATAGCGCGGCAAAGCCGAAACTAATTGGAATACAGAATTCAGGAGACAGTGTTCAGAATAAAGCTTAGATTTGCCGTTATTTTGCAATGTTATTAATCGTAAAGTTAGTATGCACTTTCTTCATCATGTTTTCTCTTATTCTGACTTCAAGATTCTGACTCCTGTATTTCATAAAAAACTATAAGATCTAAAAAAAGAAGTTTAAGTCAACTTTTTAATAATCCTTTTGGCTAAACCGTCGCCAATCTCGTTATGCCTGGGGATTGGTTGGTATTTTTCTTTTTAGGATTCTTATACCAATCATGATTCCCTCCATGACGAACAAAAACAGATCCCATTGATTCTATTATTTTTATTAGATCTTTCTTTTTCATACCACTGATTCCAATATCTTTGATAGTTTCGCATCAGGGACCAATCAATTTTTTATATCATTATATCTCTCTAACAAATTCTCCTTTAATTCATTCAATGTCTTTCCTTGACTCTCGTAATCTAGATATTGTTGTATATGTCCCACAAACCATCCATCTTCTTATTTATAAACAACGCTTATTTTCATAATTTGACTTTAAATAGTTTCAATACGGCAATACATAAGCTGTTGTTAGATAGTGATATACAATTAGCTGCGAGCTAAAAAAAGGCTTCTCATCCTGGACGGTTTTGGTACAATATTAATATCGTAACCAGATATATATTAGGGTGTTATACTAAAACAATTAAATTTCGCAAGGTGAAAAAGATGAGATTAATTCAAGACAACCAAATGCATTTTGAGTTCTATCATAGCGATAGCAAATTATCAAAGAAACTAGATAAAATATCATATATATTAGAAAGAGATAAAAGTTTTTTAGAAAAAATAGCGGAAGATTTCAAAACAGAGAAAGGATCAAAATCCGGAGCAAAAGGAATGACGGTAGAACAAGTAATTCGCGTAGCAATATTGAAGCAGATGCGTAATTTGAGCTACCTACAATTATATGATGAATTGAATGACAATATAAGTTATAGGAGATTTACAAAGATCCACGAATATAAAGTCCCGAAAATAATGGCGCTGAATGAAAACATAAAACGACTCTCAGCTGAAAGTTTAGAAGAACTGAACCGAGTGCTAATAAAAGTATCAAAAGAGTTGAAAGTGGAAGAAGGAAAAAGTATTCGTATGGATTCAACGGGAGTGGAGAGCAATATCCATCCACCGACAGATGGTGAGTTGTTATGGGATTGTGTAAGAGTACTGGATCGCATATTGGAAGATGTAAAGGAAAGCTTCCCAGTGATTGATTTTGAATTTTCTAATCATACAAGGAGAGCAAAAAAGCGTCGGTACAAAATAACCAATACAAATAAAAAAGAGAAACGAGTCGAAGCGTACAAAGACTTACTAAAGGTTTCCGCAAAAACAGCTGAGTACACAAGGTCGTGCATAGAGCAATTAGAGCAAACCGGAGAGATAGAAGCCACCGTGTATAAAGAGGAATTAGAAGGATACCTTAAGTCGCTGGAAGTGATAATGAAACAGACAGAGCGCCGTGTATTGCATGAAGAGAAAGTAGAAACCAAGAATAAATTGGTATCGATATTTGAGACGCATGCAGATATATTAGCCAAGGGTAAGCGGCGAGTGATGTTTGGTCATAAAATCCTTTTGAGTGGTGGTAAAAGTAATTTAATATTGGATTGTGTAATTGAGCGGGGAAACTGGAGCGACAGCGAGTATTTTAGCAAAGGAATAGACAGGTTGCAAGAATCGCATGGATATGTACCGAAAGAGATAACAACAGATGGAGGGTTTGCAAGCAGTTCAAATTACGATTATGCAGTAGGCAAAGGAGTAGAAAAGGTATTATTTACCAAGAAATGTTCATCGAAAATAGTGGAATTGGTTAAGACTAGCCAGACGTACAAAAGGCTGAAGAAATTTCGAGCAGGAATAGAAGGATGTATATCTGCAGCAAAAAGATCGTACGGTTTGTCAAGGTGTACATGGAAAGGTTGGGCAAGCTTTCAGAGTTATGTATGGCTGAGCGTGATAGCATACAATTTAAGTATTCTATCGAATAGTTTGTTGAAGTAATCACTGTTGTATTAAAAATAAATGTCAACCATCAAGTATCATACAGTAGAGGTACGTTTAAATTTTGCTGAAGATTTAACAAAGACAAAAAATAACTCATTCTTACTTAGAAAAGTTGGCAACGATAGTTAAATCTTGAAACTTCTGGGCACAAGTAAATCTAGAACCTTTATTTCCGTATTGAAACTA
>JAIQZO010000049.1 GCA_021777055.1 Candidatus Anammoxibacter sp.
ATATTCACTTTTTCTTCAGTACTTATCCTTTTACGCTTCTTCTTAGACATTTCTTTCTCCTCTAAATTACTATTATTTCTTAATTCATATTATAGCTTATTTAGATTTGAGAAAATTTTGATTCCGTCTGAAGCAGAACAGATTTATCATTAACTTTTTGGATTAAACGATATTATTTGGTTACCAATACTTTCGGAATTTTTAAATATATCCAGCATTTCTGTATAACGTTTAATTAACTCCTCAAACTAATCAGAAATATATTTCAGGAATAACAACCCCAAAGCAATATGCTTATATTCCGCAGCATCAATATTCTTGCGCATCTTATCCGCTGCCTTAAATAAAGACTGCTCCAACGATTCACTATTCTTCTTTGCTTCTTTACTATTCTTTTTAGCCATGATTGATTCTAATTCAAATAAACAAGGTCTAATCTATAAAATGCGAGTATACATTATGCTTAAATTTGCTTAATTTTCAATGAAATTGCTTTTCTAAACATTCGGTTATTTTCTTTTATAAGGAAATGTTTCTGTATATGCTTAATAAATATAAAAATTAATTATTCTTTGTAAACAGTTGTTAATAGCTATTTTGATAATAATCTACAGTAGTTTAAATAAAGAAAAATTGTCTACACGGACACATACTGTTTGACGACATGCAAGACTTGGTTGAGGTTGAGACACTGGATGCAATTAAAGGCTTGCTGAAGATGGGAACGATCAGGAATTGGGCGTTGTTAATTAGGACGGTGTTTAATTCGATGAATGGGCAGATGGCAGAGAAGATTAAACTGGCTAACAAGGTACGAAAAACTGTTAACAAATAAATTAATAGTGTGAGAATAGGAATGGGAGACCAGGGGTAGGGTGAATTTAAGGTAGCGTATATATATAATACCCATGTTACCGCATATAAAATAAAAGGGGTTAAACCAGAATCATAATCAACCCTAATCCTATAGTTTTTGTAACTGCATGAATTAGTACCTATTATGAACGTTTTCCGCTTATAGGAAAACAACTTATACCTCACAAAGTTTTCCTGTCTATAAATACTAACAACGTCAATAACCTGTCGATTTGTAAGGTTATTTCCCTACAAAAAACATTAACAGTGTCAACAACCTAACGATTGACATGTAACGCAGTATTGTTACAAATGTTACGCAAATAATCTATAACATGATGAAAGCATTGACGTTAATATCTTACCTGTGAGTATTTGAAATAACTATAATAGTTGCCGTGGCACGTACACAAATTGTAATATCGTACAACTTACGACTATTGCAGCTTTTATATTTTATTGGTGCGCCATTTGCTCGGTTTTTTCTAAGGTAAGGTAAAAATTCTGCCAGGAGACCTGTATATAATGCACAACTATTATGTGCCAACAAAATGAATTGTTATTTGCTTATAAAGGGATCAGCAAAGATTATTCAATAAAAATACATAAAAGAATTTTCGGAATGGAAAGGAAATGTTATCGAAGCACTGAAAAGTCTTTACGTAGATAGGCTAGATGGTTGTTATTCTGCAGGATTGATCCTATCAAAGACTGTGCCGAACAGTAATGCAGATAGGAGCTCTTTTGTTATTATTTCTGAGTAGATAAAATGATATTTGTTTTAAATCTTATTGGGGGGGATTGAAATTGAATAGAAAAAAATATGGAAAATAATTCAAACTGTATTGTTCCTGTTTATATATAGTCTAGCTTTTTCTGCAAAGGCTATAGCTGAAGACATAACAATACCAGAAGATATAGTTATAACTGTAGATACTATCTGGGAGCCAGGAGCTTACACTAATGATAATGTCACAATAACTAACAACTCAACATTAATATTCAATGGTGCCGTTACTTTCAATGCCAACAATTTGAACATTGAAGCAGGCTCTTCAATTTCAGCAAATGGAAAAGGATATTCAACGTATCAGGGTCCTGGAGCAGGTAATCTTTCCAGTCAGTTTGGAAGTGGTGAAGCTTAAACTCGTTTAGCTGTTACGAAATATCTACGACAAGAACAAGTTGTTAAAATCTTTAAATGCATAATATAGGTTTGGTTGTAAGATGAGAAAGAAAATAGAGAAAAACAAAATACCGCTAAAAGCTGATTTCAAATATACACACCATCCACTTGAAAAAAAAGATATAGAAGGCTTTTTTTGGGGCAGAGAAGATGTTATTGAAGAATTAGAAACGTATATTGAAAAGTCTGCGAGAGGGAGCATTTTAGTAACTGGGTACAGAGGGGTGGGAAAAACATCGTTAGTAAATAATGTAATTAACAAGTTAAATTCTAAAAATGAAACAGAGAAAAGAGAGTGGGACCTCTATATGATGTCTGCAACAGATGAGCTTAGTAAACAGGAAAAGATCGACAAGTTTAAAGCTGAACCAGAGAAGAGTAAACGTACTGTTTTAATTGTAAACGTTGAGACAGATACACGTAAAGTGTGGGCCATTGCAATGTTCAATGATGAAGGAGAATTTGTTAATAAGGATTTGGCTGATGACAAAAACAATGAGTTAGCTATAGAATTAAATAAGGTCGCAAATGAAAAAGATAGGATTATCAAACTAGCCACATCATATATAGGCCTCGCACAGAAAAGACAAAAATATTTCAAGATTACAATAAATGTAGCTGACGAAATTGATCCAAAGTTACTAATGTATCAAATTATACGCCAGATAAAACAAAGCATGGAAGAGGAATTCCCTACATTAAAAGAAAAAGAGTTTGATTACATAACAAAAACAAGAAGTCCTGATGAACCTCGTAATAAAATTGGAAATGATGGAGGAAACAACGATTTTGACTGCGTATACAAAGATATTTGTGATAAATATTTAAAAACTGTTGGGAATATGGTAGTTGAATCAAATAAAAAGTCCGGGAATAGTGTAAATATAGGGGTTGATTTATTTGGAGCATTCAAAAGTATGTTTAATACAAGTGATGAACATGCGGGAAAGGTTATATTTAATTCATTTGTATATGATTACCATAGCGCTCAGGAAGATATAAAAAGCATTATAAAAGAAATACAAAAAATACACAGATTTATATTTGTGTTTGATGAATTAGATAAGTTGAAAGTCTCTGATGTAAATAATGAAGAAACAAAACGTGCCAGAAAAATAGAATTTGAAAAAACTGTTAGTATGTTGAAACCGTTGTTTACAGAAACTGACGCAGTATTTATTTTTGTCGCTGGTAGAGATGTAGACGATAATTGGGTAGAAGATCAAAATAAGGGAGATGGCTTATATGAAAGTATTTTTGCCCAAAATATATATGTATCCAGTTTTTTACATGATAAGAACGACAAAAATTCACTTACAAAACAAACTAAAGGTTTGGTAGAGAATTTAATAACTGAAAAGTTACTATCTCAAGATTGCAAAGAAGAAGACTATGAATGGAAAAAGGATACTGTTTTGGAAAATCTTTTCTCTGAATTCTGTAATTATCTCACCTTTAAAGGAAGAGGAATACCAAGGAAAATATTGGGCGAAATAAGTAAATTTGTAAAATGGGAAGAAGACAGTGAGAGTATATTATATGGACGTCCTATATTAAGCTTTTCAGATAATAACAAAAAAAGGATAAAGTTCTATTCGAATATATTAAAGCTGATAGAAAACAACCTTGAACATTTTAAAGATTCTGACGATAGATCAAAAGTTTCATTATTTTATATCATTGATTATATACTGAAGTTTTATGAAAGTGGTTTTAATTGGAAAGATATAGAAAAAGCCTCTATTTTATCAGAAGAAGGGGATTTGTTTGTCCCAATAGATATAGTCCAGAAAGTGTTAACAACGATTTTAGAAGGCGTCTATATTGAAAGGGTATATGGATCAAAACACAATTATAAATTTACACCAAAGATAGAAGTAGAAATAAGAACACTGGCACAACTGCTTGATGAAGAACAAATCGAATTCAGGTTTACACATAATGATTTTGATAAGGCAATCAGTTACTTTTCGATGTTAGATGATCGCTCAGAAACTACAGAACCTAGCCAAAGAACTATTAGTATTAGAGCACAAATGGAGTTAGGTGATATTTACTTTAAACTTAATAATTATTCTAAAGCTACTCTTTATTATAAAAAGGCTGTCAGATTTGGGTTAGACGAGATTAGCAAATACATACCCCTTGGTAATCTTGTGCCACCTATAATATCGTCAAATATTAATATATTAATAAATTTAATCGCCCAAACATATAATGCTATCGGAAATATCCATGAAAAACAAATGGAATATGACATTGCAATCTCATGTTATAGCCAATCGTTATATGCGCAGATGCGATCATGGGAGCATTTAAAGGATCTTAACGAAAAACAATCTTTTCTAGAAAAAATGCCGGGAGCAATAATTGAAAGACATCCAACATTACCACCAGTATTAAATGATAATAATAAGTCTATTATCATAGAAAATATAATACATAATGCAGAGTTATCTAATACTCTAAATCATATAGCCTGTGTTATGGAAAAATGTGGAGAACGAAAAACCGCTAAGTTGTATCTGGACTTTAATTGCGAAGTCATGATGGCAGATATGGATTACAAAAGCTTAGCTGTTCAGCTTAACATGATAGGCGACATATTCTTTATGCGAGGAGACATTGATAATGCAAAAGAATATTATACGTCAGTTTGTGATTTATATGAAAAACATAAAGAAATTCCACCATTAGTTATGGCACATAATTACAACGATTTAGGAAACGTGCTTTTTGTTATGGCTTATGATAAGAAACATCTAAAGGATAACGTTAATGAAGCGTTAGAAAATTATAATAATGCTCGACAGCGATATCTCACTGCAAAATACCATAATGCTATTGTATCTATCTTATCAAAATGTGGAAAATTAGAACATCTTACAGGAAGACAGGAAAAAGATGCCCACTGTAGGAAGTTAGTTAATAAAGATGAAGGACAGAAAATAATCAGCACTGAACTATCCAATGCAAATCTAGATAACGCAGGTCAGCAAAGTACAAAAAATCCAGAAGATACCCATTTTAAGAAAGGCTTGGATTATTATATGACTGCACTGCGTTTATGCAGAGAACGCTATATTGATAGAAAAAGTGGCAAAGATATGATGAGATTTATTGATGAACGTAATTATGCTGTTTGTATGCTGGAGATCGGCAATATGTGTTTACACGAAATCAAAAACGATAGTAATGATAAATATATAAAACTTACAAACAACGTATTTGACATTATAAAACAATTAATTGATGAATTTGTAGTTTACACAAAAAATATTGCTGTTATAGATGATGGAATAATAAATAATGGGTTTTTCAAAGATCAAGACAGTTTAAGAAATTATTATAATTATATATCAGAAAAGAATAGAAATATAAGAAAAAATGAGAATTTAAGTATAGAGAAAGATAAGTTTTATATAGTAATTGAAAATAGTCTCCTTATCGCTGGCAGGAGCCTAATGAGGCATGCACATAGCGTAGATAATGCCTGGATTGCACGTAGACTCGGTCTGCTATATTATAAGTATTACAAAGACAAAGGAATAAACATTGACGCAATTTCCAATCTAATCGTTTTGGAAAGGTCAATTAAATTCCATAAGATTGCTGTTGGATTGTATACAAGTGATATAACTGAAAATGCTTTTGCGCATTGGATTTTTGCAGACAATTGTTACACGTTTTCCCAAGTATACTATGAGCTATCTATGCATTTAAATAAAATTAAATCAGAAGATATAGATGAGGTTCTAGGCAAATTTCAAACTTATACACTAGCTAATATGTTAGGCAAGTCTCAAGATGAGCTTTTAAACTGCAATGAAATGAATGGCAAGGACCTGTTAGTAAGTAAAATAAAAGAGCGGAACTTCAAGATAATGTGCAAAACTGATAATACCTGCAAGCAGACAAAGATTGACGAATTTAAAGCTGAGCCAGAGAAGAATAAACATACTGTTTTAATTGTGTACGTTGATACAGTTGAGCCTAAAGTATTGACTATTGCAAGGTTTAATGATGAAGGTGAATTTGCTATTAAAGAATTGGTTGTTGATGGAAACAATAAGTTAGTTATAGAATTGAACAAAAAGGAATGTAAAGAAGATAGGATTATTGAGCTAGCCATACCATATTTAGTCCTTATTCAAATGAAAGAAAAAATAGAAAAGAGAATAGATAAATTGCCTTACTACGAAAACCAATCAAAAAAGTATATGAGGAATGCTTTAGAGCAGTATCTATGCGAAGCCCAATATATTTTTAATGAAATTAATGAGATTAACGATAAATTTTTTGCAAGAAATGATTTTAGTAATTCAGAAGATCACAGAAATTTGATGATGCGTTACAGAGTAAATATGTCAAGGCATAATATGGAGTTACAACGTACTAAAGAGCTAAAAAATGATGATAAGCGGAATTATCTTAAAGGGTCAAAATACCTTAATGATATAATAAGCGGCTTGACTGAAAAGATAATTTATTATGAAAGTAAAAATGAAAATATACTAGAATTAACTGATTGGTTAATAAGAAAAAAATTAATACCTACGCATCTTTAATATTAACAAATTCGATGACAAATAAAAGAGATATTCAACAATCATAGAATCTTGTTAGGTAGAGTATAGAGAGCAAACGCAGTGGCTGCAAACTGTAAGTTTGTGTTCACAGTTTCAGTCACTTTCGTCTCCGAGTATCGTATTGTTAAACAAGAATGTAGCAAGAATATTTGACAAACCGTCCATTAAGTACTGTATATCTTCTAAATTATGAGCAAAGATATGAAGTTATTAAGTGAATTCAAAGAAAAGTACGATTTAACTTGCCCTGAATTAGCAAATGTATTTGGGCTATCATTAAATGCTGTAGAGAACTTACAAAAATATATTTATTGAAGTACAGTAACAACCAATAGTAAATATAACCACTATAAGAGGCTACTTTGGTAGATGGTAAAACATCTGACTGGTAGCCTTTTTTCATAATCTTACAATGGAGTTTCAAAACAAATTCTTGCTTAACCTTACACCCAAAGAAGCCGATAATAATATTTAGAAAGCAAAGCTAAAGTTGGATAAGGAAATTATCAGAAAGTATAAGAGCATTATATAGATTGGAGTAGTTTGGAAGTCAATAAAAAGGCTAAATGTGTAATAATCATTAGTTACAAAAAAAAAGTAACCCTGCCTGCTTAGACTTCCTGTTTGTTTCAGCTTTTTTCAAAGCCGTATAGAGCTTAAATCTTTATACGGCTTTTTTTTATAATCTTACGAGCCGAAACAGGAACGGGCTGTTACCCATTGATATACACAAGATATCAAATCATTAATCATAATAAGAATCATAAAAGAAGGAGGGCTGAAGAATGTTGGATGTAACATTACCATCAAAAGATATTGATGAGGAGCATGGGAGTCCTATGCAATGGGATGAGTATGAAACGTTAATTAATGGTGAATGGGCTGATTTGATGAAAAACAAAAAGACATCAGTTGAAGATGTTAAAACTTTTCTTACAAGACACCCTTGCATGCTGCCAATGAACCCCGTTGGAGCTGAGCCAGGATTTCCAGCACTTATTCTCAACCCAATACTGCCAACATATACGGGTACAAAGCCTGACTTCTTGTTGATTAGTATAAATAGCAAAACTATTTATGCAAATTTCTTTATGCTTGGAAACCCTTTAGTTAAACTAAACTATAATAATTTCAATATCCCTGAAGTAAGTAAAACGATTGATTATATTTACAAATGGGAAGCTTGGTTTAGAGATGGAAATAATTGTATGGACTTTCTATATTTATACAGAATGTCTGATTATAAAGGCCTTTCTTTTAAACAAAATTATTTCTATATATTTGGAAGGAGAACTAATGTTGTCGATGGTGAACTAGCTAATCTTAGGGATTCAAAATTTAATGGTAACAAAGAAGACATGTCATACGACAGACTTTCTCCAAATAGATTATTAGATTATCTTTGTTGTGTAAAACCATTAAACAATAGTTTTAAAGTTAAATCAGTACCGCCAACGTTAGAATCCTTATGCCCTTACGACCCTGAGCATAATAATAAATCCATTTGTAGTTTTGAAGAAATGGATATTGCTATAGAAGAAAATAAGTATGTTAACGAAAAAAGAAAGGCCTATTTAATAAATACATGTTCAAAACAGATCGAAGATGCTAAAAAGAAAACTGCTTCTAGTGACAATCAAAAATTAAGTTGTGTCACGTCGAAGGATAAGTATAACGAAAGTATAAGAGTGATAAATAGAAAAGCAAAAACAAGTTTACTATCTGGCGAAAGAAAGAAAAATACATTTTGTAAGTCTGGTGAAAGCTGGATTATTAGATATGAAGAAAATGACGGATTTATAATAAATAATTCAGACGGTTTAAATTATATTCATGTTCTTTTAGATAATACAGATAAAGATATATTTGTTACAGATTTAATAAAACAGGCTGGAACGAATTCAAATCAAAGTGATTACAGAGGGCCTAGGCAAAGTGACATTGAAAATGAAGACGACCAAGATATTCCAAATGTAAAAGGCAGAGGATTTAATGGTATTTATAAAGATGATATTTATGACAGTAAGAGTAAAGAAGATATGAAAGAAGAAATTAGTGCATTAATTAGAGATAAAGAAAATGAGGAAAAATTAGGCAACTATGAGAAAGCTGCTGAAATTCAAAATGCAATTGAATTTTGTGCAAAAGAAATAAAAGCTAGCAAAAAGGGTGCAAAATTTGCTAGTGAATACAAAGGTGAGACGGTCAAAGTTAAAAATGCCATCAACCGTGCATATAAAAAAATTAAAGATCAAGATGAATCTCTTTGCAGACATCTAAAAAATTGCATTAAGACAGGAGTTTACTCATCTTACAAACCTGATAAAAGGATGGATTGGGATTTAAATATCTTCCAATAAGTCTTGACCATTATTAATATTAATGGCTATACCGCAATAAAAATCTACCTATTTTTAATCTACTCTACAAGTTCCAGCTTGAAATCCCACAATCTAAAAACACCACACAATGATTTAATCAACAACGTTTTTTTATCCTCCACAAAGAAGAAATATTACTCTCAATATAAGATTCTTATGCCAAATGTACCACAATTAGGATAGAGAGAATATATCTTCTAGCACTGGTCTTTCTCCACAAAGAAGAAATATTACTCTCAATATAAGATTCTTATGCCAAATGTACCACAATTAGGATAGAGGGACATAATTTTTAGACAGAAAGTCCAAAGAGTTAATACAACGATATCTCTCTATATGTATTACTTGTGCGTCAGAGTTCCCTTACGTATGAATCATTCTAACATCATACGCTTGTTATAACTAAGTTGCGATTCATCGTAGGTACTGTAAACGAACAAAAGAAAGTACGGGTACGGGACGGGCAAACCTTTTTTCTAGTTTCTGATTTGTGATTACCTTTAAAAATGGATAGTTCAGGCATAGCAAATGAAATCATTAAGAGATCATAAAAAAGGATATGTTGACCTGGTATTACGTAAATTAGGATTCAGTATTATTATTCATTAAAAATGGAAAGGAGGTGAGTAAAAATGGAAGGAATTTAAAACGCTTTAACTAAGAATTACTTTATTTTATATCTTGATAGCGGAATTTTCTTGAAGATCACAATCAGGATAAAGCCAAAGATAATAACATGAATAACAAGAATGTTAGTCTGTTGTTATTAAACTTTTTTTTTAGTAGAAAAATGGAGAAACACAAAATAGTAACAAAAATTGGAGAGAAATATAATCTAAGTGGGTGGGATGTAAATAGATTATTAGTAAAAGGTCAGTATATGAAGGAGTGTGGATATTCTTTTGATAAAACATGTAATTATTTATTAACAGAAAAGGGGCACCGATACGCAAGAACTATTATTTTTAATAAGGATGGTAAAGCTTGTATTTATTATAAATGGAGAGAATCTGATATTAAGCATCTCTTAACTAATCCTAAACACAAATCCAGAAAAAAGAGACAAAAAACAAATAGTATTTAAACAGTTTAACGAAGAATAACTTTATTTTATATTTTGATCGCAGGATTATTCTTAAAACCAAAATCAAGATAGAACCAAAGATAATAACAGAACGGATAAACATTAAAAATGTTAGTCTTTCTGTTGTTATCAAACTTATTTAAAAAGGAGACATCAAATATGACTCAAAATAAAAACGAACAAGATAGCCCCTCTAATTCCGGCCCAAACGGCAGAAATACACAACCGGAATTGTTACTTGAAATTGCAAAGAATCTATTTGAACTATTTCATGATGAAAATAAAGAACCCTTTGTATTTTTCAATAATGAAGTGATAAATCTTAGTTCCAGAGAGATTAAAAATCTTTTATCTTATGAATTCTATAAAAAAAAAGGTAGAGTTCCAAACAATGATGCATTAACTCAAGCAATTAATACGTTAAAAGCTCAGGCAAGTTTTGATTCTAAAAAACATATCCTCCATAATCGTATTGCAAAATCTGAAAATGGCAAGTATATAAGATACGATTTAGGTGAAGGGAAAGTTGTGCGAATCAGTTCTGAAAGTTGGAAAATTTTTAAGGCACCAATACTCTTTGCTAGATATTCTCATCAACAACCTCAAGTAAAACCTTTAAGTGATGGTAATGCTTGGGAAATTTTTGATTTTCTAAACTTTGAAGATGAAGATAAATTACTTGTTCTGGTTTCTATAATCAGTTTTTTTATCCCGGATATACCTCATCCGATAATTCATCCGCATGGGGCACAGGGTTCAGGTAAGACTACATTTTGCAAAGTCATTAAGAAACTAGCTGACCCATCGTCAATGGAGACTATTATAAGCCCGAAGAATGCTTACGAGTTGGTACAACTATTGGCTCATCATCATGTTAGCTTTTTTGATAATTTAAGTAGTTTTCCTGGATGGATGTCTGATATCTTAGCTCAAGCTTGTACAGGAGGTGGATTTTCTAAACGTCAACTATTTAGTGACGATAATGACGTTATTTTTCATCTTAAACGGTGTGTAGGATTAAATGGGATAAATCTCTTAATAAGTAAACCTGACCTTATGGATAGATCAATATTACTTCGTTTAAAGAGGATAGCTCCTGCTAATAGAACGGGAGAAGATACTATATGGAACGATTTTGAAGAGGTACGACCTTATATTTTAGGTGGTATATTTGATGCTATTTCTAAAGCTATGAAAATATATCCAACTGTTAAACTTAAACATTTACCTAGAATGGCTGATTTTACAAAGTGGGGTTATGCTATTACTAAAGCCCTAGGCAAAGACCCTAAAGTTTTCCTAAAGGATTATAAAAGGAACAGGTCTCTTCAAAATGATGAAATTATTAGGGATAGCACATTAGCACAAGCAGTATTAATGTTAGTAAATCAATATGATAAATGGAGTGGTACTCTTAAAGAAGCATGGGAAGAATTATCTGGTTTAGTAGGATATGATAAATTGGATAATACGTTTCCAAGGACAGAAAGAACGTTGCGTCAATATTTAGAAAGGTTAGAAGTGAATCTAATTGATAGTGGAGTTAAATTTAGCATTGGTAAAAAAACCAGTAAAGGTATACCAATATCATTCCGAAAAGTAGCGAAATTAAGGTCATTATCGTCACCATCGTCACCGGAGAATAAACCTGATTTACAAAAAACACTTACGGTGGGCGATGGCAAAATGGATTGACTTGTTTTGACATTGATTCTCTCTTAATCCTGATGATTACCAATATAATCAATGTTGTTTTTATAAGTATAGGGAGGCGAGTGACAATAATATTAACAATGATAATGTTTGCCAATCAATATTAATTATGGCTAAAGAACAAACGGAAATTGAAAACTGTGGAAATATGATAATACTTTATTTTTATTCAAAAAGTCCTTGTAACTTGCACAAAAAGATACGAGGCTCTAATACTATAAATAATAATAAATAACAAACTAAAAACATCATAAGAACAATAAAAGTTTAACTGGTATATATATTTTTTATTAAATAGAAAAAGTTGATACCTTAAGTAGTAAATTGCTATGGGAATCAATTGTAGGTTTATTATTAAGTCTAAGTTGTATATAAATCATATAGAAATATTCATTAACGTAAATAAAAAGAGAATAAATGATGTTTGTACGTTTTTATTTGGAAAGCAAAACAAATGAAAATAGAGATTGATGACACAAAATTAATTGAAAATATAGCGGGTAAAGTGATAGAACACATAAAACCATTACTTAATGAGGATAATGGTTCAAAAGATAATAAATTGATGACGGTTGATGAAGTTGCTGCATATCTTAGAGTCAAAAAGTCATATATTTATGAGAAAATACATGTTAATGGAATACCTTATCATAAGGTAGGAAAATTCCTACGTTTTAGGAAAAATGAGATTGACATCTGGATTAGAAATCCTTATGCTTCAACATTGGCTAAATCTTGTAACCTTGGCAGAAAGGAGGTGTTAGAAAAGGAGGCAACAAGTAAATGAATGGTTTGTATAAACGAGGGAAAATTTATTGGATCGCTTATCGAATTAATGGCAAATTATACCGTGAAAGTACCAAGACAGAGAAGAGGCGTGAAGCTGAGTATATTTTAGCTTGCAGGAAAAAAGATGTGAAAGAAGGTAATATACCTGAGATTAAAAATATAAAAGGTGATGTTACTATTCCAGAACTTGCAAAAGATTATTTGGTATGGGCAGAAAGACAGAAATCATTTGAATGGAAGAAATTCATAATAACTGACATTGTGAATGTCTTTGGCAATATGAAAATTAATGACTTACACTCAAGGATTGTTGAACAATTACAATCATCAAAACTAAAAGACGGGAAGAAACCTGCAACTATCAACCGCCTGACTAGCTGCTTGAAACATATGATAAATAAAGGTTTCGAGTGGAATATGGCAACCGAGAACGCAGTAAGAGAGATCAGAAAAGTAAAACAGCTTAAGGAGGATAACAAGCGGTTGCGGTATTTGACGATTGAAGAGTGTCAGAAATTATTAGATTGTTGCCCATACCATTTAAGGCAAATTGTTACTGTGGCACTTCATAGCGGAATGCGCAGAGGTGAAATATTCAGCCTTAAGTGGAATCAAGTAGATTTACAAAATGGATTTATCCTCCTGGATAAAACTAAAAGCGGCTTTCGGAGAGAGATACCAATAAATTCTACATTGGAAATGTTGTTTAATAGTATCCCCAGAGGTTTTGATAACGATTATCTGTTTACAAATAAAGATGGAAAGCCTTATTCAGATATAAAGCATAGTTTTACAACAGCAGTAAAGAAGGCAGGAATACATGATTTCAGGTTTCATGACATCAGACACACGTTTGCGAGCCACTTAATAATGCAGGGAATAGGTATTACAAGTGTAAAAGAGTTACTTGGGCATTCAGACATTAAAATGACTTTACGGTATGCCCATTTAGCTCCTGGATACAAAAGAAAGGCTGTTAATACGCTGGACAAAATAATGCAAAATAATACAGATGAAAATTTTGTTCACAATTTGTTCACAATTTCAGAAACACAGCCAACAGAGACAAGTCATAAGTCATTGGTATAAATGGTCGGGGCGACTGGATTCGAACCAGCGACCTCTTGACCCCCAGTCAAGTGCGCTAAGCCAAGCTGCGCTACGCCCCGATGTTGTGGTGAAAAGACTTACGTGCAATATTAACTAACTTTAACGCAGTTATTTTGTTGAATTGTAGCCAAATTGTAGCCGGTTTCATCCAAAATTGCAACACTCTCTTTCAGGCTTTCCGGACAATGATGAGCATATCTTTGCGTCATTGTTATATTTCTGTGGCCTAATAGCTTAGAGATTTTGTACAAATCAACCCCCTTCTGAGCCAAGCATGTTGCAAATGTATGGCGCAAATCGTGAAATTTAAAATCTGTTATGCCGGCTTTCTTCAGTGCTTTGTTAAACTCCCTTGCAAGATAGAATCTGTCAATTTTACATCCATTGTCATTGAAAAACACAAGGTCGTTTTGGATGCTTCGAACATTTGACTTATTCATCAAAACATTTAACGCTTTCTGATTTAACGGCACTGTTTTTGGCTTTTTATTCTTCGTCTTTTGGATTATAATTGTCTTTCGGAATAAGTCTGTCCGTGACCATTCCAGAGATAGGAGCTCGTCTTGCCTTAAGCCTGTATTCAAGTCAAAGATAATAATATCTTTAAGCCATTCAGGACTACAGGCAAGGAGTTTCTCTTCCTCGTCTTGAGACAACCACCTGCCCCTTTCGTTGTCTTCATTTTCTTTTGCAACCTTGGAAACAGGATTCTCACACAGCCATGCCCAGTCATTTACCGCCAGACTAAAAGCCTTGGATAACATAGCCAGTTCACGATTAATGGTAGCAGGTTTAACCCCTTCTCCATATCTAAGAACTTTATATTCTGCTATCGTTTTTTGCGTAACAGCAGTTAGTATCAGCTCCCCAAAAAACGGTAGAAGCTGTGTCAGGTATGCCTTGTATGCATTTTGAGTATTAATTGAAACCTTTGGACCATGCTCCTTCAGAAACCGCTCCATCATATCTCGTACCGTCTTCTTCTCCCCGGCAGGCTTGTTAAAATAATTGCCCTCAATAATCTCAATCCTGATTTCAGACTCAATTGCTCTGGCAAGTTTCTTGTCTGTGGTACCAAGACTTCTCTGAATATTCTTCCCGTTAAATTTAATATGTGTCCACCAGGTACGCCCACGTTTATACATCTACCAACCTCCTTTTTTAACGTGCTTAAACGTGCCTGTCAGACCGTTACCGGGAAAATTATATATTATTGTCATCAATTTCTCTAATGATTTTATTGGCCGTTTCATCAATTTGGTTTACTTTACGTTTTAAAGAATCCATAACCTTGTCTATATCTTGTAGGTCAAACAGCACACGTCTACCATATTTAATGGATGGAATACGTCCGACGCTAGCCCATTCATATAATGTTTTAACTGGTAAAGAGGTGTACTCCGATACTTGTTTAATGTTTGCGTAACGCTTCTTCGTTCCAAAATCTTTCACACATCCACCTCCTCTTTTTTCAAATCCTTGAATAGCAAATAAGTCATCCAGTAACGTTATCAGTTCCAACTTTCATCTAACATCTTTTTAACCTTTGTTCCAAAATCCAGATATTAGCTTTTATCAACCAAGATATTGGATATCTCTTCAGTAATTTCAGTGCGCTTTTCAAGCTTCTTAGTTCGTTAATATAGTCCGATCTCTTTTTCAACAAATCTACTTTGTTAACCATCAGATCTGCATTTTTGCTCTTCATTTAAAACTCCTTTCTGTTGTAATCTCTCACGAATATTTTTCAACATATTTGCTATAGTCGCCTGACTAAGGCCGCTTTTGGTTTGAATGCGTAGCCGGTTTATTTGGTGGAACTTTCTCAGTAATGATGCGGTCTCGTCAACCTTTGCAATCATAAGGTAAAATCCTTTCAAAAGAGTTAACTCAAACAAGTACATCTTCGTACCGGCCTGAAAACAAATCGTATTTTAATTTAGATAACCCAGGCTTACCCACTTCCCGGAATCTGACTTTCTGCACATGGATTTCTACTGACTTCGCCTCGTCAAGAACATCACGCCAGACACAGACACCGTTGTCGGCCTTGTTCCTAAAATGCGCGGAACCTGCAATGTCATACGGCGTAGGAATAGGATACTTCCCGTTTTTATCTTTAGTCAGCTTCGTTGGATGAGCGACAAGCCAAACATGCACACCATAAGCCCTGGCAAACCTCCTGATTTTCGTTAGGCATTCCGAGATATATTCCGTCTCGGTTTTACCAGATGATCGAGAATGGTCGATTTCATTCCATGGATCCAGAACCATGCCTTTTATGCCATATCGCATTACTGCTACTCTTGCTTTTGATGTGATATGATCAACAGTCAACTCATCATCAGGAGGTGCGATAAAATAGAAGTGCTCATTGACCCATGGCTCAACTTGCAGCATTTCACTACGCGACATGTGCCCCCGATATTGCTTCCCAAATGGCCGCCCCGCATACTTTTGAATTAATTTAGCAATATGTGTTGATACCGGATGGTTCTCAGGCGAAAACAGAGCAAACCTCCAGTCGTTTTCTCTTGCCAAGTTTACTATTAAAGCATCAACAAACTCTGATTTCCCGTGCGATGGTATCCCTGTTACGATACTCATTTGACCGGGTTTAATAGTGTAATATTTATCAAGCGTTAACCACCCTGTCGATTCACCTCCCTTATTGCCGTCTTCATAAAGAGTCACCAAATCATCGAAGAAATCATCCGCAGTAAATAATCCAGAAATAGGTATAGATTGGGCGTCACCAATTACTTTTGCAAGTTCTGCACTGCTATGTTTAACTAAGGTGTCATTTGCGTCTTTGCACCCATCCGGCCAGTTAACAGTCCAACACTTTTCAGGCCCCAACCGTCTTGACAATTCTGATTCTAGCTTTTGCCCAGGGCCATCATTATCAACAGCTAAAACAATTTTCTTGATGCCGGTAAGCTCTTTTTCACAATTTTCAACATATGAAAACTTAGACTCATACGATTTTGTATTCGGAGCAGGTGCACCGTCTGGGACACTCAGTACATTCAAAAACCCTGCTTCCTCTAACGCCAATTTATCAATCTCGCCTTCAACGATAATGGCAGTATCTTGACCTTGGATATCATCAAGCCCATAGAATATTTTCTCTGCCCCGGACTCTTGACGGAATTGTTTATCTAAGGTTCGGTACTTAAAGTTTACGATTTCACCATTTTTGAAGAATGGAAATGCAATAGCGTTATTTTCAAAACCAACCTGGTTTCGGGCTAAAACTTTTTGAGTAATGCCGCGAGCATTAAAGAACTCTAAGACCTTTTTCGGCAATTCGCCATTTAAGGGCCCTAGCGAAGTCGTAACACGATCAAGGTCATACGTGTTACTGAAACCGCCTAAATCTTTTTTCCTCTTTGCTACGAACGTCTCAGCGGTGTTTAAATTGCCCTTATAGTCGCAATGTGGGTGGTGACAGAAGAATCCGCCAGTTTCAGTATTAGTACTTAGGCACTTATCCTTACTCTTTTTTCTAGTGTGGCTACACTTTGGACATGTGCTATATTTTTGCATGCCTCAATTCCTCCAGGATAAAATCAATTGCGTCAATAATGCGTGAGCGGGTGTCAGTGTATTTTTGGTTTAAAAGTCGCTCTTTAGCCCAAACTAATAAATATCTTAAAATGGAAATTCTCATAAGACGACCTGATTCCTTTCTTTTACTGGCTCGTCAACCTCATCTTCCCAGCGGCGGTTGCGTAGCCAGGTGGCTGGGTGGGGAATAAAATTTTTGTCTTGCCATGCAGATTGAAGCTTTTGTTTGTTAATGGCCGCCATAATTACATTCATTGTTTCGTTATTAAGCTGACTAACATAGTAGTCACTCTTTGAATCCTCCCAAAGCTGATGCCACGCCTTCTCCGCTTCCCTTTTGGCAACCTTTTTCGGGTAGTTTCCGTAAAAAATTTTAAACTGGTCAGAAAGAAATTTAGCGTACATGTCTTTAATTGTCTTTATGTTTTTATATGGGGTGTTATTTTTAACACTAGTACCGGTGTTGTTTTTAACACTACTTATAGTGTCATTTTTAACACTAGTGTTATTTTTAACACCAGTATAGTTTGTCCACTTCTCGTAATCCTTCTGTACACTGTAAAATATAGCGTTACCTCTACAACTCTTTGTTACAATGTTTCGTTCAACAAGTGCATCTAACCCCTTCTTTAAGTTCCTCCTTTCTATGCCAGTTAGCTTTTGAAACGTAGTTAGCGATATAGAGCTGTTTTTCGTATTCCACCCATACGTAGCTCTAATAATTACCCACAAAAGCTGCCACTGATTACCTGATAAATGCAATCTAAAAAAAGCATCTACAAGCTCGTTTGCAAATTGAAGGTATCCATTCTTTACTTGCGGGGTAGCCATAAAAATTACCTTTGCTCTTAATTCTCTTGTTTTTTGCCAGACTGCTTTTTGATAACTAATTGCGACCCCTCGCGTAGTAAGTCTGCAACTGTGCGACCAGTGTGGAATGCTATAGTTTTCAATTCCTTGTGGGCAGTATTTGCTAAATAAAACGTGAAAATCCTGCGCAATTCCATTATTTATTCCCCTTCGTGAAATGAGAAAATTTAAGTAATAGCAGAATTATACGTAAATATTTATTTGGTGCAATGGTGCGCAACAGGTGTATTAGAGGGTGTTTTTAAGTGGTTGTAACTGATATAAACGGATAGGTTTAGAGAGGAATTAATCCTGAATTGTTTCTGAACGTTTCTGAACGTTTCTGAACCAGTTGTTTTTTTGTGGAAATATTAAGTGTAAAGTAGTTTTGATATGGTTATTAGTAGGTTGGCATAGTGTCCAGGTCGTCATCTTCATGTTTGTCAAAGAAGTCACCTTTGCCCAATGAAACGAAAGACTTTCCTGTTTCAATTAATTTGATATTTTTTGCGTGTATTTTTAATCGTTTGCCTGTACCTTTGGATACTTCAATAAAGCTATCTGTCTTGCCAAATATTTTTGCAAATGCCTCATCAATCTTTTTTTTTGCCGTATCTGTATCCTGATAAGCTTTTTTTAATGTGGTATTTCTTACAAACTGATTTCCTTCTTTGGCCGCCTTGACTAGTAAATATAAAACAGCCATATATGTTTTATATAACTTTACTCTATGTTTTTTTATTCCTTTGGTTTTAGAAGATACAGAAACAGTATATGAAGAACATGTATAATTGCTTTTTGAGGTAGCAACCATTTCTATTTTAATATCGTCAACGTCCTCCCATTTACTGCCATCAGGAACATTGACAGGAACAATATTTTGTGATTTTGTTTGTGGTTCACTCTTATCTTGTTCCTGAGTTACACCGGCTGGTCTATCTTTCTCCAATATTTGACCCGACAGATTAACAATCTCAAACATATCAATAAAACCATATGGTTCTGTCTTTGCTTTTATTATGCTGTATTCTTGCAGGCTTACAGTGGCAATTAAAAACTCTGGTTTATCTGTCGGGCTCGCAAATTCCTCTGTCAATTCAATCCAGGTTTCTATATTAGCACTAGATATTCTCAATAGAATAAATAGCCTGGAATTGATAAAGGCTCGCTTACCAGCCATCTCATCTTGTTTCTTTGATGAAAATGTAGAAATGCTAAAGATGTCCTTAGTGGCATCAAGGATTCTTTTCTTTAATGTGTCATTTTTTCTGTTTTGACAACGGAGAATAACAGTTTTGTCAAATGGATATCGTTTTCTTATTTGCCTCAAAACCTTAGTATTTTCTGGTCCTGATCCACCTATAATCATCAAATACTTACTCTCTTTTTCTGGGTATTGCAAATCATCAAGATATTGATCAATATTTGTTGTCATGACTACCTCCCAAAGTAGTTTCCCTGATGTGATTTTAAGAGGCCAGGCTGTAGGGAAACAGATTTGCGGGAGCTACCCCAGGCCAGAATCAAATTTATATTTCCATGTCGGCTTTTATTACACTTAAATTTAACGCGATAATATTAACATATTTAGAAATGAAAAGTAATTAATCATCATCCCCACCACCCACAACCATCCTAAACTCCACAGGATGATGATCTGAATAATATTGCTTAAACAGATTATGATTTATACGGATCACCCGGGTAAGCTTCGTCAGATACCCACAGTGACCTCATAGCCTCAATCAAATCTATTACTTTAATATCAAAAGTTGTGTCTACCTCTCCCTGAGAATGCGCAATATTGTACATTACATGATCATATGGCTTTGCTCCGTCATTCGGATTGTTGGATTTATCAACGTATTTGTACGCCTCATCTCATTGTTTAACGAAATATATCCATCTGGTGTTACCTCCACCAATTCTTCAGCATCTTCAATGTTCATGTCACCCAAAATGATAAAATCCTTTTCCTTTTCATCATTATCATCTATCCACTGTTCTATTGCAACTAGCTCTTCTTTGCGTCTATTTCTATCCGTCTTTGATGCACCAGGATTCAAATGGACAGAAATTAAGACAAAATCCATAGTGTTGTTATTGGTACGAAAAGCAAATGCATATGGAACCCGTTCAAACATGTCGTGGTTTGACCTGTCATTCGCCAGGAAGCCAGAGGGGATATCCTCAGCAACATTAACTATATTAGGCTTGTAAAACGTAGCCCACCATTCCGTTGCACTTGAAGCCTTGTGAATAACATCGCCAGTACCTGTATCCTCTTCTGACAAAACATAATCAAACCCATGGCCAGACATTTCATTAAAAAACCCGGCTGATTCATTATCTGCTTTATATGGACTACCGTCAGGATACATACCAACCACCGGTGGAGCAACAAGCTCTTGAACTACAACAATATCGTAGTCTTTTAGAATACTTGCAAGTGCTTTGTTATCTTTCTTTTTGAAATGACCAAGGAATTGTATGTTGAATGATGCAATTGAAATTGATTGGGATTCTTCTGACTGACCTTGCTGATTGTGACAGATGAAAATTGCAGCAGCTATTATTATTAAACATAAAAGCTTTTTTACCATGATAGCTCCAGGAAAATGATTGTTTTAGAAAGTTGTTTTATCGTCTAATCACAAAGCATCATTTTTGTTTTTCTGTCTTCAATAGATTATATCTTTAAATTTTTAAATATCTTCATATCTTATTAAAGCTATATCGTATATTTTAATTATTAAAGCATGGTAGAAGTGACCATAAGAGTAGCTTCAATTTTCTAATAATCACCAATCTCGATACACATGTTTACATACTTGCAAGCGCCGTCCAGGTCGGGAAAAAGTGTTAAGTAATTAATATTCATTTTATGTAGGAGTCTTAAAAATGCTTCTCGGTCTCCTTTATCTCTTTCCATGATTTCAATGCGGATTAAAACAGGTAATTTTACACCTGAAAAATGCATTTTAATCCATTTTTCAATGTGTATATTACTGTTGAAAGGTTCATGCTTAGTGAAAAGTCCCTGCTGGCTAAGTAAACGCTTATTATCATCTACTTCCTCCGGATATAAAATTTTAATAATATCATTTTCAGGGGGAAAAGTTTCTGTCTTCTTTTTATTTTCAAACTTTATCTGTCCAGACTTTGTATTTTTAGGTTTTATCTTTTCAGATTTCTTTTTTACTATTTTATGGTCGAGAGCAAAGACCACTCTAGATTTAGGAAGATTAGTAGATTTTCGGGGATGTGAGAAAGCAAAAAAAGCTGCGACGAATGGTGATTCAGTCCAATCTAACAGAGGTGTATTAAGGCCATGGTGCTGACCTAGCGCCCACATACTATTGTCTTTGAGTTCGGGTGGATTGTTACCTCTGAGTCCTCTTGAGGCTTTTCTAAATTCATCGAGGGGATGCTCCCTTGTAACCCCAGTACGTGCAGACGAGGGGAGCATTTTCCAATTTGGCTCTCTCTGACCCCGGTAGATATAATCTTTGTCGTTGGGGAACTTCAGAATGTAATTAACGAAGCCTTCATAAGATCCTGCTTTTATTTTTTGAATTCCGTTTGAAACTTTTTCTACTTCTATGTCCATATTGTGATATTAAAAGACATAACATTTATCATTATATACAAAAGATTAGTTTACTTCATTCGCATGCAATTGTTAAAAATCATTTAACGTCTTCTTTCGTCAATATGTCTTTCTTGACGATCACGTCAGTTGTAGGTGCTCCTGCTGCTTGTAATGGTAGCCTTTCATTTCCCAGTATCTATTCAGCGAAAAAAAACCACTTTTTCCTTGACAGTGTTTTTGTATGAAAAGTGTTAAATTGTAGACAAAGTGTAAGTAGTCAAATATCAGTTTAAGAGTAAGCGTAAATCTATGACCAAGAGGTTGTTTTTAA